>CAVSUZ010000001.1:0-80092 GCA_963731335.1 uncultured Pseudomonadota bacterium
CCGTAGCAGAACGCGAAGGCGGTGCCCGAGGGATCGCGGGGCATCGATCGTAGCGGCTCGTGATCGGGCATCAGCATGTATCTGTAACCGACCTCGCGGTACACTCGCAGCGCCGCGGCCATGTCCATCGTGCCCTCGTCCGGGAACACCTCCAGTGAATATCAAGCTTGCGGCCGCTTATGTTGCGGAAGTGCACGTTGAAGATCTTGTCCCGCGTGCCGAACCAGCGAATGACGTCGGCGATCTCGCCGGCGGGATCGTCCAGCATCTCGGCGACCGTGCCCTGGCAGAAATTAAGTCCGTGATAGGGGCTTTCCTCGGTCTGCACGAAGCGCTTCACGCCCTTCCACCGTGCCCAGCACCCGGGTCACGCCTTGGTATCCGGGCGGCGTGAACGGGTCGTGCGGATGGCAGGCGAGCCGCACCTTGCAGGAGGTGGCGACGGGAACCACCGCATGCAGGAAGTGGTCGATCCGCGCCCAGTTCTCCGGCTCCGCCAGGATGCCCGCCGCGCCAGGCCGTGCGTCCTGCTCGGCCTTGGTGCCAGCGGAATGCAGCGTTGCGTGAACCGCCGCGGCCGGGCTCGGGGGCGGTGCGCGGAATGCCGATGATGTTGAGATTGTACCTGGCCGCCGGTATGCCCACCGCGGCCAGCCGCTGGATCAACGCGCATATGGAAATCGATCTGCTGCTGCCGTTCCGGTTCCTTTCCCAGCAGAATGGCCGAACTTTGCGACTGTTCAATTGGCCGCGATCAGAGCGGAAGCTGCACCATGTCGAGGCTCAGGCCGGCCTTTTCGATACGATCCTTGTGCCGGGCAAGCACCTCGACAGTCCAGTGGTGCGGGTTGCCGGGCGGGTCGGCGCAGACATGGGTCACGCCAAGCTGCGCCCACATGCGCAGGTCCGTGTCGTCGCGCGCGGCAATCTGTGTGCCAAGATGCATGGAGACCCGCCGCTGAATTCGCCGGACTTGCCGCCGCCTTGTGCGCCAGGCGAAGCGACTCGATGCGCATGCCGCGGTCGATCGCCTTGCACATGTCGTAAACGGTCAGCGCGGCGACCGAGACCGCGGTCAGCGCCTCCATCTCGACCCCGGTCTGGCCGGTGGTGCGCACCGTGGCCTCGATCTCCACGGCGCGGCGGCTTCGTCGGAACCAGATCGACGCGCACCGCGGTCACCGGCAGGGGATGACAGAGCGGGATCAGCTCGGGCGTGCGCTTGGCCGCCATGATCCCGGCGATGCGCGCGACGCCCGAGCACGTCGCCCTTTTTCGCGCTGCCTGACCGATCACGTCCAGCGTCTCGCGCTGCATGGTCACGCGGGCGCGCGCCGTGGCGGTGCGGTCGGACACCGGCTTGGCCGAGACATCCACCATCGCGGCGTTGCCCGCCGCGTCGAAATGGGTCAGTGCCGCTCACGGCGCTTCGCCGGGCCGTCGCCCAACAGCCGGCGCGCCGCCTCGGAGACGTCGGGCTGGCGCATCAGGCTTTCGCCCACCAGGAAACAGAGCGAACCGGCGGTCGCCAGGCGCTGCAGATCAGCATTGTCGCGGATGCCGCTCTCGGCGATCAGGAAGCGGTCCGGCGGCACCAGGGGCGCCAGCCGCTCGGTGGCGGCGAGGTCGGTCGTCAGGGTGCGCAGGTCGCGGTTGTTGATGCCGATCAGTTGCGTCTGCAACCCAAGCGCACGATCCAGCTCCTCCTCGTTGTGCACCTCGGCCAGCACATCCAGATCCAGCGATCGTGCCACATCCTCGAGGTCCCGCGCCTGTTCATTCGACAGCGCGGCCATGATGAGCAGGATGCAGTCGGCGCCGATGGCGCGGCTTTCGAAGACCTGCCAGGGATCGAGGATGAAGTCCTTGCGCAACACCGGGCAGGTCGACCGCATGGCGCGCGGCGATGAAGTCTTCCTTGCGGCCCTGGAAATGCGGCTCGTTGGTCAGCACCGAAAGGCAGGTCGCGCCGCCATCGCGGTAGGCGCGGGCCAAGGCCGCGGCGTCGAAATCGGCGCGGATCAGGCCGCCGGAGGGCGAGGCCTTCTTGATCTCCGCAATCAGCGCGAAGCGCCCCGCGCCGACCGCGTGCTTCAGCACCGTGCCGAAGCCGCGCGGCGGCTCCTGGTTGGCGATGCGGCCGCGCAGCATCTCCAGCCGGATCTTCTTCTTGCGGCGGGCGACGTCTTCGCGGGTTTCCTCGCAGATGCGGGCCAGCACGTCGTAGCCGGTTTCGGCCCCGGTTCTGCGTCCATGATCTGTCCTACCGTCCCGGTTCCGTCGGGGACCTTGGTCTCCTGGCGCAAACGCTCGAGCGAGGCCAACGCTGCGCCTGATCGCAGCGCGTGATCGGCCAGGGCGGCGCCCTCGCGCAAATCTCCGGCTTTTCCCGCGACGATCAGCGCCGCGGCGGCGTTCAAAATCACGGTGTCGCGGTAGGGGCCGGCGGCGCCTTCCAACAGCGCGAGCAACGCCGCCGCGTTGTGCGCCGCATCGCCGCCCTTGATCGCCTCGGCCGGCGCACGCGGCAGGCCGGCGGCTTCCGGGTCCGACGGCGAATTCCCGCACGCTGCCGTGGCGCAGCTCGGCGACCGTGCTGTCGCCGGCGAGGGTCAGCTCATCCAGGCCCTGGCCGTGCACCACCCAGGCATGCTCGGTGCCGAGCCGGCCGAGCGTCTCGGCCACGGGGCGGGTCCACTCGGCGGCAAACACGCCGGTGAGCTGGCGCTTGACCCGGCCGGGATTGGCCAGCGGCCCGAGCAGATTGAAGATGGTGCGGGTGCCGAGCTCGACCCGCGGGCCGCCGGCGTGGCGCATGGACGGGTGGTGGCGCGGGGCGAACAGGAAGACGCAGCCGGCTTGCGCGCAGAATATGCGGCAGGCGCTCGGCGCGGCGGTTCGACCTCCACCCCCAGCGCGGCCAGCACGTCGGCGCCGCCGGTGCGGGAGGAGAGCGCGCGGTTGCCGTGCTTGGCCACCGGCACGCCGCTGCCGGCCAGCACGAAGGTGACGGCGGTGGAGACGTTGAGCGTGCCTGCCCCATCGCCGCCGGTGCCGCAGACGTCGATGGCGCCCTCGGGCGTGGGCACGGCGGCCATGCGGGCCCGCATGGCGCGGGCCGCGCCGGTGATCTCGGCGACGCTTTCGCCGCGCACCCGCATGGCCATCAGCAAGCCGCCGATCTGCGCCGGGGTGGCTTCGCCCGACATGATGATGTCGAAAGCGGATTCGGCTTCCGGATTCGGTCGAGCACGGCGCCGGCGGCGAGCCGGGCCAGGATGGGTTTGAGGCTGCTGGACACCTCAGGCGGCGCGCGCGGGGGCGTTCCTCCCGCGGGCGATGTTCAGGAAGTTTCGCAGGATATCGTGGCCGGCCTCGCTGGCGATGCTTTCGGGATGGAACTGCACGCCGAAGACGGGCAGCGAGCGGTGCCGCATGGCCATCAGGACGCCGTCCTCGGTCCAGGCGGTGGGGATGAGCGTGTCCGGCAGGGACTGGCGGCATCCACGATCAGGCTGTGATAGCGCGTGGCGGTGAAGGGGGACGGCACGCCTTCAAGGATGTCGGTTGCCTTGTGGGAGATGCGGCTGGTCTTGCCGTGCATCGGGGCCGGGGCGCGGATCACGGTGCCGCCGAAGGCCTGGCCGATGGCCTGGTGGCCGAGGCATACGCCGAGGATTGGCAGGTGTCCGGCGGCGGCATGGATCAGGTCCAGGCAGATGCCGGCTTCGTTCGGGGTGCACGGGCCCGGGGAGAGCACCACGGCTTCGGGCGCGCGGTCGAGCACGGCCTGGGGGGAGATTTTGTCGTTGCGCCAGACCTCGCAGGCTGCGCCGACGTCGCCCAGGAAGTGGACGAGGTTGAAGGTGAAGCTGTCGTAGTTGTCGATGACCAGGATCATGGCGGGTGATCCTTTGCCCGACTCCGGGCGGGCGTCAATGTTCCCGAGCGCCTGGGTTGAACACTTGCCCAGCCCACCCAAATTCAGAGCGTATCCGAAACATCAATGTAGAGGCAGGTTTTGTCCAAAGAACCGCGGGATTTCGAGTTCGTCCTAACCGATGAGGAAGCCGAAGCGATCCTGGAGCCATCTGGAAGCGGAGGGCAGCAAAGTTTTCACCTGTGGATCATCGAGCAACTTGCCAACGGCAAACGGAGCATTGCTTTCGATGATAGACGCTTCGGACAGCTAATCCGCTACATGACCGGATTTATGGCGGAGGCGGCTTCCAGAGTTGGCTGCGGCGGGCATTCGAGAGATCGGTGCGAGAACTTCTTAGCCTTTGATCTCATCGCCGTAATCCTTTCAGCGTCACGGCGGCAAAAGATGGTTATTCCCCGAAATCGGTGGTTAGTGGACTTCCACATCCCGATGACCGCCTCCTGTTCGAACTTGTCCTTGCGATACATCGGGAGAACCTGATCCAACCAAATGATGTGCGTGCCAGGCAAAACTCGCTGGAGGGCACGCATGACAGTGTTTCGTTTTACCATAGTGGTCTGATAGCGTTCGGCATCCTCGATGCTGTAGGGCGGATCTGCAAGGATGAGATCATATCGTGCGAGAGGAACCGATGTTAGTGACTGCGCATCATCCAGATAGGTTGGCTTTAGGGCGGGGTTGATATCTACTGTATCACCCGGGAAAGCGGATACATCGACGCGCCCAGAAAAGAGATGCAGAATTCTTTGTTTCTCTGGGAATGAGAGCTCGCACGCGCCTGAGGTACCCCGCTGGATATCCCCCATAGTAACCGGACTTTACCCGATAATCATTGCCCATAATCCAAGTTCCGACGACTCGGCCGTCATCAGCGACGAATAGGCTCTTGGGAAATCCGGTCTCACGAACATAGTTTTCAATCCGCGCTTCCCACTTCATGAACGGTCTCCAAGTTCCCAGGCGACCGAGTACAATGACTGACGAGAAGGTACAGGGTGTCCGCACGAGGTACAATGGGACTTCATATGCGTTGGTACAACGCTAGTCGTAGCACGCAGGACTGAATTAGAATCGCGCAGCCCACTTTCGCGGCCGAAAGCGCTCACGCTTCTCTGTGCGCCACGCCGGACGAGATTGCTTCGGCCTTACGGGCCTCGCAATGACATCGAAACGAAGCATTCGGCAACCGACGGCTCACGCGGCCCAGCGCCCCTCCTGCAGGGGCTACACGACCCGGCCGGAACTCGCCTCCATCAGGTGCATGTTGTTCATGTCGGCGTGCAGCGGCAGCATCTCTCCGGGAGCGGCGGGGGTCGAGGGTTCGCAGCGGGCGCAGATCGGCGTGCCGTCGATGAAGAAGTGGACCAGGGTCTCCATGCCCATCGGCTCGACCACATCGACCGGGGCGGTGATCCGGGCGTAGCCCGGCCGCTGATCCGCGTCGTGATAATCAAACAGGTGCTCCGGCCGGATGCCGAGGACCATGTCCCGCCCCTTGTAGGCGCCGTAGCGGTCAACCCGCGCGGGAGGCACCGGCAGCACGATCCCGTCGTTGACTTTCACAGTCAGCCCGGCCGCTCCGTTCTCCACGCGGCAGGGCAGGAAGTTCATGGCCGGGCTGCCGATGAACCCCGCCACGAACCGCGTCGCCGGGTTATGATACAATTCCTGCGGCGGTCCCACCTGCTCGATGATGCCCTGGTTCATCACCACCACCCGATCGGCGAGGGTCATGGCCTCGACCTGGTCGTGGGTGACGTACACGGTGGTGGTGCGCACGGTCTGATGCACCTTCTTGATCTCGGTGCGCATCTGCACGCGCAGCTTGGCGTCGAGGTTGGACAGCGGCTCGTCGAACAGGAAGACCTTGGGGTTGCGCACGATGGCGCGGCCCATGGCGACGCGCTGGCGCTGCCCGCCCGAGAGTGCCTTCGGCTTGCGCTCGAGCAGGGCGTGGATGTCGAGGATGCGGGCTGCCTCATCGACGCGGCGCTTGATCTCATCGCGCGGGAACTTCCGCAGCTTGAGGCCGAACGCCATGTTGTCGAAGACCGACATGTGCGGGTAGAGCGCGTAGTTCTGGAACACCATGGCGATGTCGCGGTCGCGGGGCGGCACGTCGTTCACCACGTCGCCGCCGATCCAGATCTCGCCGTCGCTGATTTCCTCGAGGCCGGCGATCATGCGCAGCGTGGTGGATTTTCCGCAGCCCGACGGCCCGACCAGGACCACGAACTCCTGGTCGGCGATCTCCAGGTCGATACCCTTCACGGCCTGAACGCCGCCGTCATAGACCTTCACAACCTTGCGGCACGAGACTTCTGACATTGTCGCTTCCTCAGCCTTTCGTAGCGCCGGCGGTCAGGCCGGCGATGTAATAGTCCATCAGGAACGCATAGATGATGATCGGGGGGGCCGCAGCCAGGACGTTCGCCGCCATGATCTTGCCCCACTCAAACACGTCACCCCGGATGAGATCGCTGATGATGCCTACTGTGAGCACCATCTGGTTGGACGTGTAAAGGTAGGCCAGCGGGTAGATGAAATTCCCCCAGCTCACGGTGAAGGCGAAGATGGTGGCGGCGATGATTCCGGGCATCGCCACCGGGATGAAGATTTTCAGCAGCATCTGGATATAGCCGGCGCCGTCGATCAGCGCCGCCTCGTCCAGTTCTTTCGGGATCGAGCCGAAATACCCGATCATGATCCAGGTACAGAACGGCACCGCCAGGGTGGGGTAGATCAGCACCAGGCACCAGACGCTATTGATGAGGTGCAGCCATCCGACGATCTGGAACAGCGGGATGAACAGCAAGGAGGCCGGGATCAGGTAGGTCAGGAACACGCCGGTGGCGAGCGTCTTGCTGCCCCAGAAGCCCATGCGCGCCAGGCTGAACGCGGCCATGATCGAGATCACCATGCTGATGACCACCACCAGTACAGTGACGACCAGCGAGTTCAGATAGTAGCGCTGGAAGTTGGGATAGGTGATCAGGTACCAGAAATTCGCCAGCGTCGGGTGATGGACGATCCATGGCGTGCCCTTCTGGGCGGAGATTTCCGCCGATGATTTCAGGCTCGTCATGATCGTATAGAACGGCGGCACCAGGAAGATGATGACGAACACGGTCAGCGCCGCGTAGCTGCCCCACAGCGCCCAGGCGCGCTGGGCATGCAGCACCGGGCCCTTGGGGCGCGGCGGCGCGATCCGGCCGGCGGTTGTCGCGCTCATGCTCCCATCTCCACCGTGCGGCGGGTCACGCCGCGCAGCACGAAGAACGCCGCCACGGCGAGGATCGGCAGCATGAACAGGCTGACCGCGGCGCCCAGCGGGATGTCACCCGACTGGATGCCGACCTGGAAGGCGTAGGTGGCGAACACGTGGGTCATGTCCTGCGGACCGCCGTTGGTCAGAATCCGCACGATGTCGAAGTCGGCGAACGTCACGATCAGGCTGAACAGCACGGTGATGGCGATGATATTGCGCATCATCGGGACGGTGACGAAGAACAGCTTCTGCACGGCGCTGGCGCCGTCGATGGCCGCCGCCTCATACAACTGGTCCGGCACGGATTTCAGCGCCGCCAGATACATGATCATGAAGAACGGGGTGCCGTACCACACATTCACCGTGATGGTGCAGAACCGCGCGATCCAGCCGACGCCGAGCCACGGCACCGAGGCGATGCCGAACTGGTTGAGGATCCAGTTGAAGGCTGAATAGGAGGGATCGAACATCCACCACCACGTCAGCGTGGAGAGCGCCAGCGGAATCACCCAGGGCACCAGCAGCAGGCCGCGCCAGATGCGTTGATTGCGGCCGGATATGTTGTGCATCAGGTGCGCCAGGATGAACCCGAACAGCGCCTTGAAGACCACCGAGGTGATGGCGAACAGGCAGCTTTGGAAAATCACCAGCTTGAAGGTGTTGCGCTTGAGCAGGAAGGCGTAGTCGCCCAGGCCGACGAACTTGGTCATCGCCTTGTTCAAGGTGCTCAGATAGATCGCGTAGAACGCGGGATAGATCACCAATCCCGCCACCAGTACAATCAGCGGCAGGCACAGGAAAAAGGCGATCGTGCTACGTCGCTGGCTGAAGCGGCGCAGGGTGTCGGTTCTGCGAACTGCGGTGGCGCGCGTACCGATGACGCCCGCCGGAATACTCGTTCCGTCAGCCATACGATTGCTCCCAGCCGTCTGCCCGCGCCAAGTGTGCGCCCGTTTTCCCGCTGCCCGCGTCGGTCGATTGCACCTGCACGCGCCCCCCGCCCCGTTTCTGGGGCATTCTTCTGCCACGGCTACGATCAGCCGCACGGCTGTTTGTGATCGTGGAAGCTACCCGCTCGGCTGGGCCAGCGCAATGCCGGTTTGACTTCTGTGCATGGGCGGTACGGGCGGGAATACACCCGCGGAAGGGCGCTAGCGCCGGGCGGCCGCGCGGCGGGCCAGGCTCAGGATGACGTGGCGGCAGACCACCTGGTCGGGGCTGCCGGTGCTCTTGCAGGCGCGCTCGGCCTGTGCCAGCGCGGCCATCGCAGCCATCAGCGCCGAGGCGGGCCATGCCGAGAGCGCCCGGCTGAACGCGTTCACCCGGCGATAGAACACCGGCGGACGGGCGGCCTTGGCCGCCTCGGCCGGGCTCAGCCCGTTGTCCATCGCCAGACGAGCGCGATGCAGCCGGTTGAGGTGCCCGAGCGCGGCGCGGATCACGCCGACCGCGGTTTCGCCCTCGGCCATCGCCAGCTCCAGCGCGCGGTCGGCCATGACCACGTCACCGGCCGTGGCTGCGAACAGCGCGTCCTCCAACGACAGACCGGCCAGGTCGCCCACGCAGGCGGCCGCGGCTTCCATATCCAGCCGGCCGCCGCGGCCGACATAGAGCGCCAGCTTCTCGAGCTCCGAGCGCGTGCTCGCCCGATCGGCGCCGAGGCGGGAGGCGAGCCAGGCCAGCACCTCGGGTTCGGCGGTCACGCCATCGGCCTGCAAGGCGGCCTGGATGGTGGATTCGAGCGCCCTGCCCTCCTCCGGATAGCAGCCGATCACGGCGGCATCCGCGGCTTTTTCCAGCGCCGCGCGCAGGCGGGAGCGGCTGGGCAGATGCGCGGCTTCGAGCACCACCAGCGCCTCGCCCTTGCCCTTGAGCGCGGCCTCGGCGGGGGCGGTGGCGGCGTCGGTCGCTTCGCGCACGCGGACCACGCGGCGACCGCCCATGAGCGAGAGAGACGCAGCCTCGTCGGGCAGCGCGGCGATATCCTCGCGATCGAGTTCGGTCACGTGGAACGGATCGTCCAGCGTGCCGGCGACGGCGCGGGTCAGCGCCTCGGCGCGCTCGCGGATCAGGCCGACATCGTCGCCGTAGAGCAGCACCATCCGGCAGGCGCCGGGATCGCGCAGGAACCCGGACAGGCGCCGCGGCTCGAGCTTCATCGTATCAGCTCAGGTGCTGGCGCGCGGCCTGGTCGCGGAAGAAGGCGGCGAGCCGGAGGGTGATCTGGTCGGCCATGGAGTCGGCGAGGCGGCGATAGACTTGCTCGGTCTCCAGATCGGCACCGAAATACTGGTTCTGGAAGATGTTCACCGCGTCCTGCACCCGCGAATAGCCGGAGGTGACGGGCGTGTGCGCCGGATCGCGGCCGATCAGGGTCCAGTTGGCGTTGCCGAACATGCGCACCCTTGTGGCGGTGTTATCGGGCAGGATGCCGATGCCCTCGCCGGCGATCCAGTAGCCGACATCGAGGGTATAAAGCGGGGTGGCGGCGGGCGCGCTGCCCCCGAGGCGTTCCTGCAAGGCCTGGCGGAGCAGTTGTCCGGGGCGGTCGGGGATGACCGCGACGTCGATTTCGGCGAGTTCGCGCTGGGCCACGCCTGCGGTGTTGCCGGCGCTCGGCATATAGACCGGAGAGAAGCCGCAGCCGGAGAGGCCGAGCGCGGCGAGCAGGACGGAGCGGCGCGGCAGGCGGTTCATCCGGCCACCACGAAGTTCACGATTCGATCCGGGATATGAATGCGCTTGATGATGCGCTTGCCGGCGAGCGCGCGGGCGACGTTCGGCTCGGCGGAGGCGGCCTGGAGGACGGTGTCCTGGGGGGAACCGGGCGGCATGGTGATCGGTACCGCGCAGCTTGCCGCCGACCTGGACCGCGATGGTGACGCTTTCGGCAGCGACCAGCGCGGGATCGGCCTCGGGCCAGGGCATGTCCGCGACGAGGCTCGCCGTCGGGGCGGAGCAGGGCGTGCACCTCCTCGGCGAGGTGGGGTGCCATGGGGGCCATCAGGCGCGCCAGGGTGGTGAGGGCCTCGTGGCGTGCCCAGGCGAGGCCTTCGGCGTCGGGCGCGCGTTCCGCGTCGGCGATGGCGTTCACCAGTTCATGCAGGCGGGCGACGCCGACGTTGAAGGCGAAGCTTTCGATGGCTTCGGTCACGGCGGCGATGGTGCGGTGTGTGGTGCGCCGGAGGGTCAGCGCGGCGTCGCTGAAGGAGGCGGGCGGATTGCCCGCGGGCACGTCCGGCAGCGCCTCGGCCAGGCGGTAGATGCGCTGGATGAAGCGGAAGGCGCCGGCCACGCCGGCCTCGGTCCATTCCATGTCGCGCTCGGGCGGATTGTCGGACAGGATGAACCAGCGCGCGGTATCGGCGCCGTAGCGCGCGATGATCGCCTCGGGATCGACGGTGTTGCGCCTGGATTTGCTCATGGCCTCGACGCGCCCGACCACGACGGGGTCCCCGGTGGTGCGGTGGGTGGCCGAACCGTCGGGGTTGCGGGTCACCTCGTCGGGGTAGAGCCAGGTGCCGTTCGGGCCATCGGCGCTGCGATAGCTTTCGTGTGTCACCATGCCCTGGGTGAACAGGCCGGCGAAGGGTTCTTCGATGTCCAGATAGCCGGTCTTTTTCATCGCGCGGGCGAAGAAGCGGGAATAGAGCAGGTGAAGGATCGCGTGTTCGATGCCGCCGATATACTGGTCAACCGGCATCCAGTGATCGACCGCTGCACGCACCACGGGCTGGTTCGCGGTCGGGCTGCAGAAGCGGGCGAAATACCAGGAGCTGTCCACAAAAGTATCGAAGGTGTCGGTCTCGCGCCGCGCGGGTTTCCCGCATACGGGACAGGCGACGTGTTTCCAGGTGGGATGATGATCCAGCGGATTGCCCGGGCGGTCGAAGCTGGCGTCATCGGGCAAGGTGACGGGCAACTGGTCATCCGGCACGGGCACCACGCCGCACGCATCGCAATGAATGATGGGGATCGGACAACCCCAACCGCGCTGGCGGGAGACGCCCCAGTCGCGCAGGCGCCAGTTGACCTCGCCGTTGCCCAGGCCGCGCTGCTCCAGGCGTTCGATGATGCGGCGCTTGGCTGCTTCGACGTCGAGGCCGTCGAGGAAGTCGGAGTGGTAGATGGTGCCTGGACCGACATAGGCTTCCGTGCCGACCGCGAAGGTTGCCGGATCGGCGCCTTGCGGCAGCACGACCGGCTGCACGCCGAGCCCATAGGCGCGGGCGAAGTCGAGGTCGCGCTGGTCGTGCGCCGGGCAGCCGAAGATCGCGCCGGTGCCGTAGTCCATCAGCACGAAATTGGCGATCCAGACCGGGAAGGTCTGGTCCATGAACGGGTGCTTGACGCGAAGGCCGGTGTCGAACCCGCGCTTTTCGGCGGTTTCGATCACCGCCTCGCTGGTGCCCATGCGCCGGCATTCGGTGATGAAGGCGGCGGCTTCGGGGTTGCGGGCGGCCACCGCGGCCGCGACGGGATGCTCGGGCGCCAGCGCGAGGAAGGACATGCCGAACAGCGTGTCGGGGCGGGTGGTATAAACTTCAACATCCTGGATCGTGCCTTCGGGGTGGTCCAGGACGAAGCGCAGACGCGCGCCTTCGCTGCGGCCGATCCATTTCTCCTGCATGACGCGGACGCGCTCGGGCCAGCGGTCGAGCGTGGCGAGCGCGTCGAGCAGTTGCGGTGCGTAGTCGGTGATGCGCAGGAACCACTGGATGAGCTGCTTTCTTTCCACCTCGGCGCCGCTGCGCCAGCCGCGGCCGTCGATCACCTGTTCATTGGCGAGCACGGTGCCATCGACGGGGTCCCAGTTCACCCAGCTTTCCTTGCGCTCCACCAGGCCGGCGCGGAGGAAATCGAGGAACAGTTTCTGCTGGTGGCCGTAATAGGCGGGATCGCAGGTGGCGAACTCGCGCTCCCATTCCAGCGACAGGCCCATGCGCTGGAGTTCGGCGCGCATGGCGGCGATGTTGTCCCAGGTCCATTTCGCGGGATGGATGCCGCGTTCGCGGGCGGCGTTTTCGGCGGGCAGGCCGAAGGCGTCCCAGCCCATCGGGTGCATCACGGCGAAGCCGCGGGCCCGCTTGTAGCGGGCGATCACGTCGCCCAGCGTGTAGTTGCGCACGTGTCCCATGTGGATCTTGCCGGAGGGGTAGGGGAACATCTCCAGCACGTAGTATTTGGGCTTGCCGTCGGTCGGCACGTCGGCCACGCGGAAGCACTGGCGCGCGGCCCAGGCCTGCTGCCAGCGCGGCTCGGCGGTGCGGAAATCGTAGCGGGGGCCGGCTTCGCGGGCGGTCTCCCGGCTGGCCTCCGTTTGGGCGTCGTTCATGCGGGGTGTATCGGGCGGGTCGGGGCGGGGTGCAAGCGGGGTTTGGCGTGCGGGACCGCGGAAAGACCCCGGTGAGCCGGCGGAGGCGTGCTTTGGGATAAAGTGATGACGGCCCGCGGTCAGGACCCTTGAACGGTGATAGGTGATAGGTTACACTTATCGCCGTATGATCAGGAGATTCCGGCACAAGGGACTCAAGCTCCTGTTCGAAGACGACGACCGGCGGAAGGTGCGACCGGACCAGGCAGAGAAGATCGCCCGATTGCTGTTGGCTCTGGATGCTGCGACCGGACCCGACGAAATGGCTTTGCCCGGCTTCCGCTTGCATCCGTTGCGGGGCGATTTTGCCGGGTTCTGGGCCATATCCGTATCCGGCAACTGGCGGATCATCTGGCGGTTCGACGGGCCGGATGCCGTTGACGTGGACCTGATCGATTATCACTGAGCATCGGGGATTGCGCCCGAGAGGAGAACGACTGTGGCGATGAAAAATCCTCCGCATCCGGGATTGGTGGTCAAGCACGACTGCCTTGAACCGTTGGGGCTGACCGTGACGGAAGGCGCGAGGGTGCTCGGTGTCAGCCGCAAGGCTTTGTCTGACCTGGTGAACGGGCATGCGGGGATTTCCCCGGAAATGGCCGTCCGTTTGTCAAAGGCTTTTGGCAGCACTCCGGACATGTGGGCACGGATGCAACTGACGTACAACATGGCTCGGGTGATGAAGCACGCTGACCGGATCAAGGTCACGCGCATGGCCGTCGCCACGTCCGACGTGGAATGACGAACGGATGATTGCGCCAGATGCTGGCCGGCTCTGGCGCGTGCGTCAAACCAGATTTTGCTGGATGTAATCGAAATCGATGTCTTCCCCCAGGCCGGGCTGCTGCGAGAGGTGGACGAAGCCGTTTTCATCCATCGGGTCGGGACGGGATTTCAGGTACGGCGGCACCTCCTCGTAATCCAGGAACGGATGCAACAACCCGCGTTCGTACCAGCGGCCGTTCTTCTGCACGGCGCAGAGGGTGAGGTTTGCGGCGCCGTGTCCGTGGATTTCGCAGTCCATGCCGAACGCCTCGGCGAGATGGATGATCTTCAGGCTCGGGCCGATGCCGCCTACATCGTGCACACCGGTGCGGGTGATGTCGCAGGCGCCGGCCTTGATCCACTCGGCGCGGGCGTGGAACTGGCCGTGGGCGCTTTCCGGGCCGATCACCGGGATATCGAGGTTCGCCGCCAGCCAGACATAGGAGCTGAGCGACGCCTCGTTCATCGGTTCCTCGTACCAGTAGAAGTTCAGTTTCTGCAGTTCCCGCCCGAGCCACAGCGCCTCGGAGCGGGAGTAGCCGTGGTAGGCGTCGAGCATCAGCGGCACGTCGGGTCCCACCGCCTCTCGCACCGCGGCGCAGGCCTTCACGTCCATTCGCGGGTCGGGGGCGAAGGACACCGGCTTCATCCAGGTGTGGAGCTTGATCGCCTTGTAGCCGCGGCCGATCAGCCATTCGGCGAAGCGGGCGTAGTCCCGTGGCGTGGCGAGGCCACCGGCCGTTTCGTCGCCGCACATCGTGCTGCCGTAGGCGGGCACCTTATCGCGGTAGGCGCCGATCAACTTGTACACCGGGAGGCCGAGTTTTCGCCCGGCGAGGTCCCAGAGCGCCAGCTCGACCGCTGCCAGCGTGCGGTCGCTGAGCTGTCCGCCGCTGCCGCGCTGCCAGTGCGCGAGGTCCTGCCAGATCTTCTCGCGGTCGAACGGGTCCTGCCCGACCAGGACGGGGCGGATGAAGCCGTTGACCAGGTGCGGGCGAACCAGTTCCACGGCGCCGAGGGCGTGCCCCTCGGTTCCGTCATCGGCGGTGATGGTGAGCAGGGCCTGGCGGGTGTCGTGCGGGTCCCCGGGGTGGGTGTGGCCGTCACTGTCGCGCACCTGGCGGGAGGTGTAGCGGAAGACGCGGACGGTGAGTTTTTCGATCTTCATGCTGATTCCCTGCGCTTGGCGGCGCGCCTGCGCGGGCGGCGTACCAGCCACGACGGCACAAGGCTACCGCCGGGGCTCGTATACCCAACTTCTGCAGGAAGTTGGGTTGACTCTTGTTTCGCGCGCGGCCGCCCCGCCAACCCCGCGCGCATACAGCGGCCTGTCGCCTCAGTCAGCGGCTGCGTGCCGCGAGCAGGCGCGTGAACGCCGCCTGGATGCGCGCCATCACCGGATTGCGGTAGGCGAAGTCCGCATCCTCCTCGGGGTGCACCAGCATGGTTGCATTCGCTTCGAACACCACGACGCGCCCGTCCGGCAGCAGCGAAAAATCCACCCCGCCATAGTCCAGCCCCAGCCGCTCGCCGATGCGCGCCAGCGCCGTCATGGCATCGGAGCCGAGCACGGCACGCGGGGCCGACGAGGAACCGCGCCTCCTCGGCCCGGCGGGCGGCATCATGCTCCATGCCCGTGGTCCAGTGATGCACCAGCCAATGGCGCGATATTGCGAGGTGATAGGGGAACATCCCGCCATCCACGAACACCATGCGATACTTGCGGTGCCAGCCGTCGGGTGAGGCGAAATCGACGAACTGCGTGACCGTGCCTGCGGTTTCCGCCAATTCCGCCAGTCCCATGGCGTCCTTGATCCGGCGAACGCCCTCGCCGCCATGCGTGCCGACGGGGCGGACCAGAACGGGAAACTGCATCGCGGCGACCGCCATCCGCGCCGGCAAATCCGGACCGAGAGGCACGACGGGGGGAACCACCACGCCCTCGATGCCCGCGAGCAGGCGGGGCAGGTTGACGCGGCGGGTTTGGGCGATGCTGTCCGGGGGGTTGATCACCCGCGGCCCGCAGCGTTGCAGCAGACGCAGCACCGGCGGGCCGAGGGCGGGGGCGAGTTCGGCCTCACCGATCGCGTTGAACACCACGTCGAAGGGCGGCAGGGCGCGATCCTGTTCGGGCGTCGCGTATTCGACGTACCAGCGGATCAAGGTGGTGCGGGCCGGCGGCATCAGATGCTGGAGCGGCACGTTGGCGGCGTCGGCCGCGGCCAGAACCAGCACGGTGCGCTCGGGCGAGGGCGCCGCGTCGATGAACACCTGCTGGCGGCGATAGGCCGCATCGCGATGGCCGCGGGCGCCGGCCGGGTCGGTTGCCGCGAGGATGGCCGAGAGGTTCTGGTGGGCCCGCGGACCAGTTCGGGATTGATGGCCAGCGCGGCGCGGCACGGCGCTTCGGCCTCGGCCAGGCGGCCCTGGCGGACCAGCACGGAGCCGAGGCTCACCTGCGCCTCGGCTGCGTGGGGCGCGAGGAGGACGGCGCGGCGCAGAACCGCCTCGGCCTCGGTGAGACGGTCCTGTTCCGCCAGGCAGTGTGCGAGGTTGACCAGGATGCCGGCGCGGTCGGGCGCGAGCCGGACGGCACGGGTGAAATCCTCGGCCGCGGCGGTGAAATCGTGGCGCGCCTTGTGGGCCGTGGCGCGGGTCAGCCAGGCCTGCACCACCGATGGGTCGTGGCGCAGCACGGCGGAGGCTTCCTCGATGGCGCCATCCAGGTCGCCGGCGGCAAGCAGGGCCTGGGCCAGGTCGGCGCGCAGTTGGGGTGAGGCGGGGTCGGTGGCGAGCAGCGATTCGAACACCGCGACGCTGTCGGATACCGGCTTACGCCGCGGGCGGACAGCAGGGTGCTCGGCGGACGGTGTTCCATGCCGCCGCATTCTGGCGGCAGAACGTTACCGAAAGCCGAACCGGCGGGATCAGTGCACCGGCCGCCGGGCCGTCAGGGCATAGGCATGCACCACCTCGGTGATCCGCTCGTTCCCGATGTAAGATACCCAACTTTCGCAGGAAGTTGGGTTGACTCTTGTTGCGCGCGCAGCCGCCACGCCAACCCTGCGCGCGGTAAACCCACAATCCTGCGGATTCTGGGTTTACCAAGCGGCATTGAAGATGACTCATGTTGCCGATGCACGGACGAACCGCGCGATGGGTGAGAAAGGCTGGATGGCCGGCCTTCGCCGGCCATGACGATGGGGGCGGCCGGGCGGCCATGACGATGGGGGCGGTCGGCCCGTCGCGTAATAAAGCGCGGAGCGGCGAAACCGGCGCGGATCGAAGTCGGGCGCCATTGGTCTACGCGGTCTCATAGTCCGGCAGGCACCAGGATTCGGGTTCGCGGGCGGCCTCGTCGTACCATTCCTGCATCAGCGGATGATTGCTCACGGCCGTGCAGTACGCGGCGGTGTCGTCGGCGACTCCGGCCGCCAGGTGATGAACCGGGTGACCGACCGGTGCGAACATCACATCCGCCCCGGTGAAGGCGGCGCCGAACAGGTAAGGGCCGCCGGCGCCATAGGCGGCCCGCACCTCCCGCCACATCGCCTCGATCCGCGCGATATCCTGCCAGCGCCTCCGGGGTGCGTCCCTTGCCGGCAAAGTCGCGGCACGAGATTCATCCACATCGACTGGCGCAGGCCGCCGAACCCGGCGTGCATCTCGGCCGCGATGGAGCGCGCCGCGGCACGCGCGATCCGGTCGCCTCGGCCACAGCGCGGGTTCCTGTTCGGCGCAGTATTCAACCACGGCCAGGGATTCCCAGACCCGCGCACCATCGTGTTCCAAATAGGGGACGAGAGCGTTGGGCGAGCGCCGGCCGATCTCGGCTGTGTTGCCGGGCCGGGTGAAGCGGACCACCTCGACGGTTACATCCAGGCCGGCCAGGCGCACGGCCAGCCAGCCCCGCAGGGACCACGACGAATAGCGCCGCTGGCCGATCAGCAAGCTTCCTTGCGACATCAGGCGATCTCCGTTGAAGGCCGGCATGCCACTATCATACGGCTGTGAACCGGACGTGAGGGCGGGAAGGGGACGACCGGCGGGTGAGCGGTGCGAACCCCTTGCCATTTCGCAAGGCAGCGCGGATGAAAGAGGGCCTGATGACGCCGCGCCCGAGCATTCTTGTGGTGGAAGATGACCCGCTTGTAGCGGAAGTGGTGCTGGACGCCCTGCAGGATAGTTACGAAACCCGCCACGCAGTGAACGAAGCCGACGCTCTCGTGCGTGCTTTCCGAAAGCCCGGCCAGCCTCGTGTTGCTCGACTGCTCGCTCCCCGGCGGGCTGGGGCAGGACCTGCTGTCCCACGCGGACCGGGTCGGCATTCCGGTGCTGCTGATGTCGGGCAATCCGGAGGCGGCCGAGCGCGCCGGCAGAGACCGTCCGTTCGTGCTGAAGCCGTTCACCCTTTCGGCGCTGGTGGAGCGCATTCAGGCGATGCTGGGCTGATCCTTAGGATTGCTCGGCGTATCCGCTTCACGCGGCGAAGCGCAGTCGCGCTGTGACTCGCGCTTCTCGTGGCGATCGGATACGAGGCCGCGTCGGCCATCCGCCTGCACCACGCCGCCGCGCACCGCGCCGGGCGCGATATCGCCCCACAGCACGTCGAAGCCGTCGGGCAGCGCGCGGCTGTTCGGCACCGCCAGCCACAGGCGCAGCAGCAGGCGGCTCTGACCGCTTGCCGCATCGTCCTCGATACGCGGTGCGGCCATGATAGACCACGTGGTTGTTGAGCAACTGGATGTCGCCCGGCTCGAACGGGGCGTGCAGGCAGGTTTCCTCGGCGATTTCCGCCAGCAGGTCGAGCGCCTCGTTCTGGGTGGCGCGCAGGCGCGGGACTTCGGGTGTTCCTGCGCCTGCTCGACATACGTGCGCGAGTACTGGCTGGTGATGCGTCCGTCGCGCATGCCGAACACCGGGCAGTGCGAAGACCGGCTCGGCGAAGGCGCCGTCTTCGTCGGCCGGGCGCGAGCGCCAGTAGTCGGTGAAGAGTTCCTCGAGCAGGTCGGGGCGGCGACGGAGGATTTCGTTGTGGATGGCGGGGATGCTGGCGAGCTTGGAGACGCCGCCGGCGATGCCGTTGCGGACGCAGAACAGCGCGATGACGTCGCAGCGGTCGGTGTGGAAGCGCAGCGGGCCGGTGGAGCGGGCGCGGGCGCGGGATGAGCGGACCTTGCCGGCTTCGGCGGCTTGGAAGCTGGGGGTGGGTCGCGGGTTTCGTCGCGCACCTCGCCCATGATCTCGCCGCCGCGGTTCTGGAACAGCGGTGTGCCGAGGTGCCGGCCGAGGGCCCAGAAGATCAGGCGCAGTTCGTTTTCGCTGTAACGGTCGATCGGCAGGCCGCGCAGCCGCGCGACCCCCTTGCCCTCCTCCAATTCGGAGCTGATGCGGTGGAGGATCGCCGCGGTGCGCGGCAGCGGGAAATCCTCGGCGGTGATGGAGAACACCGGCTTTGCTGACGCGGCGCCCTGGCGCAGGGCGGCATCGATCTCCCGCAGGTGGGAGTCGTCGAGGGTGTAAATCCAGCTTGCGTCGCGCCGGAGGTCCTCGGCACGCCAGACCGCGGGGCCGGCAATCGGATGGACGCTGCATGCTTGTTCCCCTCATGCGCTGTTCCATCCTTTCGAGGGCTACCTGCGCCGCGCATTATAGCTGAGAGCGCGATTCACGCCTCACCGGCTATTCAGCCTGAAGCGACCGCGCTCTATACCGCCAGGAATGAAACCTCCGAACAGTCATCGTCCCGGACCCGGAGGCGGTCCTGGCCGCCATCCGGATCGCGGTCCGCGCCCGCAGCAGGGGCACGGGAACCGCCCAGGGGTTTGCGCCGCGGCCTGATCAGAACCGCCCGCGGCAGGATTTCCACTCCCACGGGCAGCGGCCGCAACGCGCGCCCGAGGCACCGCGGGGCACGGTGTGGTTGTATGGGCTGCACGCGGTCCGGCGCGGCCCTGTCCAACCCGTCGCGCCGGCTGCGGCGGCTGATCCTGACCGAGGAGGCGGAGGCCGAACTGGCCCAGCGGCTCGCCCCGCCCTGGGCGCTGCCGCCGGAGCGGACGGAGCGGGGCCGGATCGATCAGCTTCTGGGGCGCGAGACGGTGCACCAGGGGGCGGCGCTGCTGGCCGATCCGCTGCCGCAGCCAAGCCTGGCGCAGTTGCTGGAGCGGAAAGGGCCGATCGTGGTGCTCGACCAGGTGACCGACCCGCGCAATGTCGGGCGCGATCCTGCGCTGCGCGGCGGCGTTCGGGGTGGCAGGGGTGATCACCCAGGACCGCAACGCGCCGGAGGAGACGGGATCGCTGGCGAAGGCGGCCTCGGGCGCGCTGGAGACCATTCCGCTGCTGCGGGCGGTCAACATCGCGCGGACGCTGATCGCGCTGAAGGCGGCCTCGATCTGGACGTTGGGGCTGGATGTGGGGACGGCGGCGCCGCTGTCGGGTCCGGCGTATGCGGGACGGCGGGTCGCGCTGGTGCTGGGCGCCGAGGGCGCGGGGCTGCGGCGGCTGACGCGCGAGACGTGCGATGAGGCGGTGAGCCTGGCGACGAAGGGTGCGATGGAGAGCCTGAACGTCTCGGCCGCCGCGGCGGTGGCGCTGTACGAGCTGACGAGGACGGCATGAGCTTCGATGCGGCCCTTGTGGCCGAGCGGTTGGCCGCGCTGCGGGCACTCGCGCGGGCGGGTCGAGCCGATGGCGGACGGTCCGCGGGATGAGGCGGAGGGGGCGGCGGCACAGGTCGCGCTGGCTCGGGCAGTCGGGGCCGATCCGCCGCCGGGGTTCAAGATCGGGGCGACCGGATCGCGGATGCAGGCGTATCTCGGGCTGAGCGAGCCGGCCGCCGGGTTCATGGAGCGGGTGCTTGGGTCCGGTGTGACGTTGCCGTTCGGGCGGTTCGTGAACCCGGGGGTGGAGTGCGAGGTGGTGGTGCGGCTGGGTCGGGACCTGCCGTTCGGGCCATGCTCGCGGGAGCAGGCGGCGGGGGCGGTGGGCGAGGTGATGGCCGGGATCGAGATCGTGGAGAACCGGTACGGGGAGCTTCGGGCGGTCGGGACGCCGCTGCTGGTGGCGGACCAGATGTTCCATGCGGCGGGTGTGATCGGGGCGCCGGGGGCGGGTGTGGATCTTGGGGCGCTGAAGGGGCGGATCCTGATCGACGGCGTCGAGCGGGATGCGGGGGTTTCGACCGATTTGCTGGGGCATCCGCTGAACTGCCTGGCGTGGCTGGCGGGATCGGCCGTGGCGCGGGCGTTCGGCGGGCTACGCGCGGGCCAGGTGGTAATGCTGGGGAGCGTTGTGCCGGTGATCTGGCTGTCGGGTCCGGGGTCGGTCGAGGTGGTGTTTGAGGGGTTGGAGCCGGTGCGATTAACCCTGTCTTAAGCGGTTCGGGTGTTCTTCCGGGTCAGGTCAACGCTGCCAAAAGGGCTCTCGTGTTGCAGAGGCGCCCGAATGGTTGCGGAGTGGGACACGCTTTCCGAGGAACTCCAACTGACGATCTCTCAGGCGGCGATCAGCCAGGCCGCGGGGTTGATCGCCGAGCGTGCGGAGATGCTGGCCGAGGAGTTCGACGCGGGGGCGATGAGCGACCGGGGGGGTGCGGAGGCGCTGCGGCTGTTTGCCGAGCTGATCCGGATCACCGGGGCGGATCCGCTGAAGCCGGTGGGGAGCGCGTAGGGGGTCGCGCTGGCGGCCGGTGTCTCGGGGGTGTCTTATACCAGCCGGCCGGCGATGCGGCTCTATCAGTCGGCCATTCGGCCGATGGGCATCAGTATGACCTCTGCGAACTCCGCGCCGGCGGTCGATATCGCCGGCAACAGTTCGGGGCGCAACGATACGACGCGCTCTCGATCACTTTGCGCGGGACGCGAACGGGCAGTTGGTCTGTATCGTCCGCGATCAGCACGACTTCCGCCAAAATGAGGGCGTTGAGGATAGCGAGGCCTTGGGCTCGACAGTCTATATCGATTTTGCTCGAGAACGAGGGTCCTGTGCGGACTAAACAGCGCAAACATTATCTAAAGATCCCCCTTTTGGGAACAACTGCCGCCACGTGATGCGTGTCGATTGGTTCGTCAGGCAGTGTGGGGTCTCCACCGCAGACCAAGTGGTTCGATACCACGGCAGGGTGGCGGCGGTCGCCACGGCTGCGCGCCATGGCCGATTGTCGGAGGCGCTTTCGCGTAGGAAATATCGATGGATTGAGCTAAACAGCAGAACAAATCGCGGGAGGGATCATGACACGCAGGACGGTCGCGCTTCTCGCTAGCCTGTGCGCCGGCATTGCCGCGGGCCTTGTGCCGCCTGGGTACTCGCCTGCCATCGCCGCTCCGTCGCCAAGGCCGGAGATCAGCCAGGATGCGCGGTCCGCTCTCGCGCAGATGGGTACGGCGCTGCTCGCAAAGGAATTCTCGTTCCACGCGCGGACGATCCGCGCAGACGCGAGACAGGGCGATTTGTTGCTGCATATCGAGCATGAGTTCAACGTCGTCGTTCGCCGTCCGGACCGCCTGCTGGTTGACGGAACGGGGGACGATGGACCGAGAAAGCTGATGTATGACGGCAAGACGGTCGTGCTCGCGCTGGGCAATGGCAAACTGTACGCCAGCTTGCCGGTACCCAATACGATTCAGCAGATGATGTACGTCGTGATGGGTCGCTTTGCTCTTGATTTTCCGTTGGCGGATTTCCTGACTGATGCTCCCGATAAGGCGTTTCTGACCGGCGTGACGGCCGGCCGGGAACTCGCGATCGTGACGATCGATGGCATTCCGTGCCGTCATCTGGTGTTTTGGCAACCGCCAGGCATCGAGCTGGAGCTTTGGCTCGAGAAAGATCGTGCCGTGCCGCGACGGCTGATCGTGATCGATCATACGCTGCCCGGCAGCCCGAATTTCGTTGCAGAAATGTCCGACTGGAATTTTAGTATCCATCCGGCCGAGGCGGACTTTGCCTTTACCCCGCCTGAGGGTGCCAAGCAGGTCGATTTCGGGGAAGTCACTGGCGAACTGCGCACGGGAGGATCGCCATGAACGGTTTAGCTCGGCTCTGGCTTGCCGTCGCACTAGGTTTGGCGGTTCCTTTGCAGGCGTTCGGATGGGGATCCGTGACAGGGCCGCACGGCGGCACCGCGTATCGCGGTCCGAGGGGCGCCGGCTATGCACAAGGGCCTAACGGCGGGACGGCCTACCGCGGTCCACGGGGTGCCGGCGCCGCCTACGGCCCGAATGGCGCCACGGCGTATCGCGGCCCCTATGGTGGCGCCGCTGCGACCGGTCCGTATGGTGGGACTGCTTACCGGGCACCGTACCCGGGCCGTGCAGTTTACGGCACCGGCGCGGTCTATGCCGGCGCGGTCGTCAGGCCGTGGGTTGCGGCGCCTTACTACGGATCGGTTGTCGCGGGGGTGGCGCTGGGAACCATCGTGGCTGCCACGGCACCGCCGCCACCGCCTTCACCGGCGCTCTGCTGGTTCTGGTCCAGCCCGGCGCACGTGCAAGGATACTGGGACTACTGCGGCTGACAGGAGAGCGAGCACCGGCTTGCGTGACGGCCCGATGCAGACACCGGCCTTGGTGATTGCAATCGCAATTATCACGTTCTAGATTCTCGCCTTCGTCATCGTGCCGCTGCGTATGCCTTGATCAGGAGACGATCGATGTCCGGTCCGAAAAACAAGTTGGACAAGCAGGACTCTCTCCCGTTCCCGCCGACGCCATCGGCCAGTATTGCCGGGCGCACGATGCAGGAATCGGTTTACCGGAAACGGGTGCAGCCACGCCGGCTTCCTACTGACGCCCCGAACATTCTGATCGTCCTGATCGACGATGCGGGGCCGGCCCTTCCGGCCACGTTTGGCGGCGAGGTGCAAACCCCGACGATGGATCGCATCGTCACGGAAGGGGTCGCGTACAACAGATTCCACACCAGCGCCATGTGCTCGCCGACGCGGGCATCACTGCTGACCGGCCGCAATCATCACCGGGTCGGCAACGGGCAGATCGCCGAACTGGCGAATGACTGGGATGGTTATTCCGGCCAAATTCCCCGCAGCAGCGCGCTGGTTGCAGAAGTCTTGAAGGATTACGGGTATGCCACGGCCGCCTGGGGCAAGTGGCACAACACGCCGGCCCAGGAGACCAGCCCGACCGGACCGTTCGAGAACTGGCCAACCGGCCTTGGCTTCGAATACTTCTACGGCTTCCTCGCCGGTGAGGCATCGCAATACGAGCCGAACCTGGTGCGCAATACGACTTACGTCGCGACGCCGAAATCTGTCGAGCAGGGCTATCACCTCAGCGAAGATCTGGCGGATGACGCGATCAGTTGGCTGCACAGGCACCGAGCATACCAGCCGGACAAGCCGTTTTTCATGTATTGGGCGAGCGGCGCAATTCACGGACCGCACCATGTCGCGAAGGAGTGGGCGGATAAATACACGGGCAAATTCAACGATGGATGGGATGCCTATCGCGAACGCGTCTTCGCACGCGCCAAGGAGAAGGGCTGGATTCCGGCCGACGCAATGCTCACCGAGCGGCACGAGACGATGCCGTCGTGGGACAGCATTCCCGAGGAGGAAAAGCCCTTTCAGCGACGCCTGATGGAGGTCGCGGCGGGTTTTGCCGAGCACACGGATGTTCAGGTCGGCCGTGTCGTCGATGAGATCGACCGGCTCGGCTATGGCGACAACACGCTGATCTTTTACATCTGGGGCGACAACGGTTCCTCGGCGGAGGGCCAGGGCGGCACCATCAGCGAGTTGCTGGCGCAAAATGGCATCCCCAGCACCATCAGGCAGCATATTTCAGCGCTGGAGGAACTCGGCGGGCTTGGCGAGCTCGGCTCGCCCAAGACCGACCCGATGTACCATGCGGGATGGGCCTGGGCCGGCAGCACCCCCTACAAGGGAACGAAGCTTTTGGCGTCGCATTTCGGCGGCACACGCAATCCGATGGCGGTTCGGTGGCCGGCGAGGATCAAGCCCGATGTTACGCCACGGGCGCAGTTTCACCACGTCAATGATGTTGTTCCGACGATCTACGAGATCATTGGCATTACCCCGCCGCGCACGGTGAACGGCGTCGAGCAGGATCCCATCGATGGCGTGAGTTTCGCCTATTCTTTTGGCGATCCGAGTGCCGAGGGCCAACTGCTCACTCAGTATTTCGAAGTGATGGGCAGCCGCGCCATCTATCACGACGGCTGGATGGCGTGCGCCATCGGGCCGCGACTGCCGTGGGTCCCCGGGCTCCCGCCTGGCATCCGGGAGTGGACGCCGGACAAGGACGTTTGGGAGCTTTACAACCTGGAAGAGGACTGGAGCCAAGCCAACGACCTTGCCTCCAGGATGCCGGGCAAGCTGGCCCAGATGAAGGAAATCTTCCTGATCGAAGCAGCGAAGAACAAGGCCCTTCCGATTGGCGGAGGTCTTTGGATCCCGGTGCTTCACCCCGAGTTGCGTATTACGCCGCCCTACACTGAATGGACCTTCTCCGGTGATATGGTCCGCATACCGGAGTTCTGCGCTCCGGCACTGGGCAACAGACCCAACCGCGTGACCATCGACGCCGTGATCCCCGCCGATGCCAACGGGGTGCTGTATAAACTTGGGGCGAATTCGGGTGGCCTTACCTGCTTCGTCGAAGACGGGATCCTGTGTTACGAATACAACCTGTTTATCATTCAGCGCACGAAAATACGTGCCGCGAAGAAATTGCCGACCGGGAAACTGAAGATTGAGGTCGAGACGCGCTATCCGGTGCCGAGGCCGGGCGGACCGCTGCAAGTAATTATGAAGGTGGACGGCCAGATGGCTGCCGAGGGCACCGTGCCGATCAGCGCCCCGCTGCTGTTCACCGCCAATGACTGTCTTGACATCGGCATCGCACTCGGCTCGCCGGTGTCGCTCGACTATGCTGACAAGGCACCCTTCAAGTTCAACGGCACGATCGAGCAGGTTCATGTGACGTATTTGTCGGCGACATAGGAGGGTGCTCTCAGCGCTTGCGCTAAGCGCCTGTGGTCCATTGAGGTATTTCGCTCTGTTCGGGATGCAGACTGCCGGTGCCGTTGTTCTCTACGGGACCGGCCTTTCTCTTTACCGACAGGTTCTCGCTGACCCGGCATCGCACGAGGCGCACCCTTGGACGCTTGCACTGTCTTTGTCGTCAATCGCCTTGATGCAGACCGCGTACTGGGTCTCTCATCACGTTCGTCCGCGGGCACCGCAACTCAACAACGCTCTGCTCGGTCACACTATTTTGTTTCTGGCGCGTATAGGATTCGTGCTTCCCACATCGATTTTCGGTTTTGTCTTTATCGCACGGAGGCCTGAGTTCGAGATTCCCTTCTTCCGGTGTGTCATCCTCCTGCTGGGTCTGTTCTCATTGTACTGCTACATGAGGGAGCTGGAGCGGCTGGGTCGGACTTCATCGCGCGAGTAACGGGTTCCTTCGGATCAAGTCCGCGGCGAACTATCGCTGATCGTCACGCTCGGCGTGGTGCTCGGCGCGATGAACTCGGTGCGCTGGGGATGTGCGGATCGCTGAGCAGCGGCCGGCGCATGTGTTTGCGTTCGGCAACTGCGCGCTGTTCGTTGTCTATGTGGTGCGGCCACCGGCTGGCGGAGGACGGGCGGTGGGCGGGGGAGAGGGGTTGAAGCGGCGCGTCGCCCTGCGCCGGGCGGGTGTCGACCGCCTACCCCCCCCGCGGCTCTGATCAATATTCGTCGCGACGGCGACCGCCCAAAGCGCCCCCGACACTCGCGATGAAGGCCCCGACAAGCATCGAGAAGAAGATATAGAACGAGAGCTTGCCGGCGGCCTTGCGTACATCGTCGGCGGCCGCGCGCAGCTTGGCTTCGGCGGCCTGTTCCTGCGTCAGCACGTCGTTGACGCGCTTGTCAGCGTCCGCCTTGGCAAGCCCGGTGCGCGCCTGGACCAGTTGCGAGAGATAGGCCTTGTCGGCATCCGGAACCGTACCCCCGTTCACCGCGCCCTTCGCCAGAATCCGCGCCGTCTCCGCCGACACGTCCGCGGCGTTCGTGCTCGGATGATCCGACCGATAGAGCGCATCCACATAATAGCCGGTCAGTCCGCCGCCTCCTGCCTCTTGGGCCGCGCCCTGGCTCGCGCCTCCGACCGCCGAGGCGACAACGTTGCCGGCGGTGCGAGCACCCCCGCCGATGATGGAGGAGGTCGCAGACGCCAGAAACGCGACGGTGATGACCGACGCCAGCGCCCAGGCCAGGAACCCGTGAGCGGTGTCGCGGAAGAACACCTCGTCGGTGTGGATCCCCACCCACTTGGTCCGCAGCCGTCCGGTCAGGTATCCGCCGAGGCCCGACGACAGCCACTGCACGACGATGAGCCACACCGCGGCCCCGGCGGTGAACCCGGCGGCCGAGGCTCCCGAGCCGGACCAGGGCGAAACGGACGACAAGCCGACGCCTGCGCCGAGCGCGAGCAGGATCACGGAGATCGCCGCGGCGGCAAATGCTCCGCCGACAATCGCCCCCCAGGCAACGGCGGAGCCAGGCGATTCGGCCACGGAAACAGGCTGTACGGGCTGCGCCGGCATCATCGCAATCTCCTCGAAATGCTGATCTTCAATGCCAAAGAAGCAAAATGATGATGATGATGGGGATCGGCACACCCAGCAGCCACAGAAGTATCCCCTTACCCATGAATTCCGCTCCCAGGTTGTTCCAGGTGAGCAAGATGGAGTGCCGCGAGGCCGGCGGGCATCACTATGGCGTGTGCCGTGCTGCTCTACCCAGGCACGCGGTCAGCGGGTGGATGACAGATCACGTCCTTGCCAAGCCTGGGCGGGTCAGCTTCGTCCGCTTCAGGATCACCCATTGCTGGGCGACCGAGAGCAGGTTGTTGCAGGTCCAGTAGATGACCAGGCCGGCGGGGAAGCGGGCGAGCATGAAGGTGAAGATCACCGGCATGAGCTGGAACAGCTTGGCCTGGGTGGGATCGGGCGGCGGCGGGTTGAGCCTCTGCTGCAGCCACATCGACACGCCCATGATGATCGGCCAGGCGCCGAGATGCAGGAACGGCGAGATGGCGGTGGGGTCCCACGGGATCAGCCCGAAGAGCGTGAAGACGTTGGTCGGGTCGATCTGCGACAGGTCGTGGATCCAGCCGTAGAACGGCGCCTGGCGCATCTCGATGGTGACGTAGATGTCCTTGTAGAGCGAGAAGAACACCGGAATCTGCACGATCATGGGCAGGCAGCCGCTGGCCGGATTGATCTTCTCCGACCGGTACATGGCCATCATCTCCTGCTGGAGCTTGGCGGGATCGTCCTTGAAGCGCTCGCGCAGCGACTGGATCTTCGGGCTGAGCAGCCGCATCTTGCTCATGGAGCGGTAGGAGTAGTTGGCCAGCGGGAAGAACAGCAGCTTCACGCACACGGTGAAGCAGATGATGGCGAGGCCGAAATTGCCGAGCAGGCCATTCAGGAAGTCCAGGCAGTAGAAGATCGGCTTGGTCAGGAAGTAGAACCAGCCCCAGTCCACAGTATCGACGAAGCGGGGGATGTGGTACTCGTCTTGATACTGCTGGAGGATGTTCACCACCTTGGCGCCGGTGAACAGCATGGTCGGATCGCTGGATGTGGCGCCGGGCGCGATGGTGACCGGATCGGCGGTCACGTAATCAACCTGATAGTGCCCGTCCCCGCCGGGAATATAGCGATAGCGCAGGGTGGTGGGCACCGACTGGTCGGGGACCAGTGCGGTCAGCCAATACTTGTCAGTGATACCGCCCCAGCCGCCTGCTCCGGTCGAGGAATAGGCGACGTCGTCCGGCTTGTCCTTCGCGCCGTCCTTGGTCTGGGAGTATTTCCATTCCTGCAGCGTGCCGTGGGAGAGGCCCAGCATGCCCTCGAACAGCAGGTAGTAGCCCGAGGTCTCGGGCGTGTAGTCGCGGCGGACGCGCTGCCAGGGGAACAGCTTGATCGGCTGGCCGGAATGGTTCGTGACCTCCTGCTTCACGGTGAACATGTAATTGTCGTCGATCGAGAGCAGGAGGCGGAAGTCGAGGCCGGCGCCGTTGTTCCAGGTGAGGGTCACGGGGTGCGACGGGGACAGCTCGGGGGCAGAGGCGGTCCACAGCGTCTTGTCGTCGGGCAGCTTGACGTCCTGGGCCGGGGTGGACCAGCCGAACTGCACGAAATAGGGATGCGGGCTGGAGAGCGGCCCGAGCATCTGCACGTCGGGCGAATTGGGCGCCGTCGTCTCCCGGTAGTGGTTCAGGACGATGTCATCAAGCCGCGCGCCCTGCAGGCTGAGCGAGCCGCGGACCGAGGGTGCGGCGATGGTCAGCCGCGGGACGTTCCGGGCTTCCGCGGGAGGCGCCGCCGGAGACGCGGGGACGCCCTCGGCCGGCCCGCCTTCGGCCGGGGTTGCCGTCTTGGCCATCGGCGCCTGCTCGGACTGCTTCGTGGGTTCGGGCGGGTGCGGCAGATAGCGGGTGGCGACGAGCTGCCATCCGAGCAGGATGGCGACCGAGACGACGATCGCGGTGAACAGGCGGGATTGGTCCATCAAACTTCCGTTTCGCCGGGGCAGCGGGCCCCGCGATCATGGCGGTGAGGCATTGGGCGATGAGGCATTGGGCGATGAGGCATTGGGCGGTGAGGCACCGGGTCGTAGCCGCCGGCGCTCCATGGATTGCAGCGCAGGATGCGCCAGACTGCGAGCAGGGTGCCTCGGGCCGGTCCGTGGGCACGCAATGCGCCGATCGCGTATTCGCTGCAACTGGGTTCGAAGCGGCAATTCGCGCCGATGAGCGGCCGCAGCGTCCATTGATAGAGGCGGATGGCGCCGATGGCGCAGGCGGAGATCGGGTTCACACGACCCCCGCTTTGGCCAGGGCGCGGCGCAGGTCGTCTTTGAGTGCCTGGAAAGGACGCGCGCGCGTGGCGTCTCGGCCGATCAGGACGAGGTCCAGTCCGGCCAGGTTCTGTTGCGCCAGCACCAGGCGCGCGGCCTCTCGCAGGCGACGCCGGGTGCGATTTCGGACCACCGCGTTGCCGACCTTCTTGGTGACCGTGAAGCCGACTCGCAGGGGCGCATGATCCTCGCGCGGCAATGCCTGGAGAACGAGTTCCGGAGCGGGCACTTTCCGGCCCAGGCGGGCGACGCGCAGGAAGTCCGCCCGGCGCTTCAGATGCGGCGGGGGGAAAGCCATGTTCTGAAATCCGGCCCTTAGCTGAGAGCGTGATTCACGCTTCACTGGCTTGCCGCCTGAAGCGATCGCGCTCTAGGCTGACAGGCGCTTGCGGCCCTTGGCGCGGCGGTTGGCGAGCACTTTGCGCCCTCCGACAGTCGCCATGCGGGCCCGAAAGCCGTGACGGCGCTTGCGGACCAGCTTTGAGGGTTGATAGGTGCGCTTCACGACGCTCTCCGATGGAAGAAAGGGAGCCGCGCCCGTCCCGCGGGGGCCCCGACAGGGGGCGGCTTATAGGGGCCGCTTGAAGGGGGGTCAATGCGGAGGGGCCTTATCGGTCAGTCAACAGCTTGAGGGAGCAGTGGGGTATGGTGTTGACCCGGTCAGCCGGCAGCCGCTTTCGATGAACTTGCCCGCCGAGGCTGTGGGCCTCGGCGTCAATCAGGTCCGTAACGAGGCGGGCTGCCCAGCCGACCCTCGACGCCCTGGTCCGCCTCGCCAAGGCGCTGCTTGAGGCATGCTGATCAAGTACCAGGCCAAGCGCATGGTCAGAGGCCTCAGTACCCGAAGGAGGAGCTTTTGATGCCCGACGCCCAAGCCCTCATCGACAAGATTCAGGCGCTGCCGCCCGAGCGGCTGAGCGAGGTCGAGGATTTCGTGGATTTCCTCGCCGCCAACACAAGGCGCCTGGCCGCGATGGACCGACTGCTCGCAATCGCTCCGGCGCTCGAAGCTGCCGGCGTCCCGTCGATGACGGAAGATGAGATTCAGGCCGAGGTCGATGCCGTGCGTGCCGCGCGGCGTGCCCGAGGCAGCGGTGCGGATCGTTCTTGATATACCCAACTTCCGCAGAAAGTTGGGTTGGCTCTTGTTTCGCGCGTAGCCGCCACACCAACCCTGCGCGCGGTATATACCCAGAATTCTGCGGATTCTGGGTATACCAACGTCGTGCCGTCCCTGTCCGTCAGAGGCATAGCTGGTGACCGCGGTGCTGCCCTGCTTCACCGAAATCAGCCGGTTCTCGGCGTCGTAGCCAGAGGTGAACGTGACCGAGGCTGCCGCGGGGGGCACTTCGGTCGGCACATCGGGCCAAGCAGCCCCCGGCCCGCCGATTGCTCGCACCGTCGCTGTAGCTGGCGGCGTATATCGCCGGGCGGGAAGCCAAAAGCCGGCAAGCGGGTGCTGGTCTCGGATACGCCCGTGATCCGGCCGGCAAGGTCGTAGGTCTGATACCAAGCGGCATTGAAGATGACTCATGTTGCCGATGCACGGACGAACCGCGCGGTGGGTGAGAAAGGCGTGGATGGCCGGCCTTCGCCGGCCATGACGCTGGGGCGGCCGGGCGGAGAGGGTCAAGGTCAGCGTCGGTTGGTATGAGTCACCGTCGGCCCGCCTGACATCGCGTTCGTGCTCAGTCGGTCGAGCGTGTCGTCGGCGACGGTGATGGTCGGTCCAGTGCGGGCACGTTGCGGCCGACAGCGTCGCTCAGCGCCTCCTTGGGTCAGGTGCCGCCTGCCGCGAGGCCGAAGCCGCGGGGGTCGGTGGCCCAGCCGCAATAGTCGGCGTCTCCCGGCAAGTACCCGCGGGCACTCGATCACATTGGCACGGGCGGGTTCGGGCGGCGGGACGGGCAGCGGCTGGTTGGAACGCAGGGTGTTCAGCATCGCGAGCGCGGTGCCGAGCGCGGCCATCTCCTGCCCGGAGGCCGCGGCTTCGGCGCGAAAGACGCGCGTCGGCCGGTTCGTGGCGATTGCCGCGGCAAGCAACGGCGGGGGGACGGAGCGGGGGGACGCGGCGAGGAAGAAGCCCATGGTGGGCACCATCCGGCCGGTGCCGAACAGGTTGTCCATGGTCAACGCGCAAGCGACGGCGCCGCCGTTGCGATCCAAGGTCAGGAAGGTGGTGGAGGCCGGGAGAGGCGGCAGCGATCCGGCGGGGAGGGATTGGCTCAGCAGCGCCTGCGGGTTGCCGCCGGCCGCGCGCCATTGGGCCGCCACGGCGAGGGCACGGGCCTGAGCGGCATCCACCGCGGCGGGGTTTTGCTGCAGGGTGGCGAAGGCCGCAGCGGCAGCCAGGCCGCCATCGGCCGGAGGTGGCAGGAAGGCCACCTGATCGTGGCCGTACGGCAGGATGATCGGGGCGCCGAGCCGGGGCAGAGCAGCACGCAGGTCGGTCGGGTTGATCGGTCCCCCGACGAGGCCGGCATTCTGCGCCAGTTGCTGCGCCAGGGCGCCTTGGTAGAGGTCTCCCACGCCGGCGAGACGGAGGGCGGCGAGGGTCGCGGCCAGGCCGGGCTGCTGGAAGGTCTGCCCCACCGCGAGGGCATTGCCGTTCGGGCCGAAGATGGACCGCGCCTGGGGGTCGGCGAAGAGCGGGGCGGCGACGAGGCGCAGATCCTCGACCAGGGCACGGGAGGCCTGGGTGCCGAGGCGGGCGAGACGCTCGGCCGGGACGACCAGAGGCGCGAACTCCCCGGTGCCATAGCGGGCGTGGAGCAGGTAGAGGCCGCGGGCGAGCATCGGAACTGCGGCGGGCCGATCGCCGCCCGCTGCGCCGGATGGGAGCGGGGTGAACAGGATGGCCTCGGGCTCGCCCTGATTGACCGAGTTTCGGTTCGGGGCGAAGGCCAGGCACGCTCCGCCGCCGCCCAGGCCGGCACGGGACGGCAGGGTGACGGCGAGCGCCATGCCCACCGCAGTCGCGGCATCGGCTGCGTTGCCACCGCCGGAGAGGATATCGCGGCCGATCTGCGCGGCCTGCGGCTCATCGGCGACCACGGCGCCGATGAAGCCGGCGAGGTGGCCTGGCTGGCCGGCCGGGGGCGTGCCGCCCCCGCCACCGAACATGCCGCAGCCGCTCAGGCCGAGGAACAGGGATAGCGCGGCCCAGCAGGCCGGGGGGGAACGACGCACCGAAGGAAGCGTCAGTGCCAGCGACCCCAGCCGCCGCCGCGGTGCCCGCCCCACCCGCCACCCCAGCCCCAGCCGCCGCCGAAGCCGATCACCACGTTGGGGCCGACATAGCCCGGGTAGCCGTAGCCATATCCGTACCCGGGGTAGGGATATCCGGGATAGGCCGGGGGCGGGGACTGAACCGTGTTGCCGCGCGAGTACATGCACTGGGTATAGGCCACGTTGTAGCGCTGCTGCAGGCTGACCTGGGTCGCCTGGGCGTTGCCTGCGCCCACCGCCGTTCCGCCGACCAGGCCGGTGCCGGCGCCGATCGCTGCTCCGGCACCTGCGTTGCCGGCGATCGCGCCGAGCGCCGCGCCGGCGGCCGCCCCGAGCGCGGTGCCGACGACCGCGCCGCCGACGGCCTGGTTGGTGCCGGTCTGCGGGTTCACGTAGCCGGTCATTTGCTGGGCGTAAACGCGGCAGGAGTAATCCTCCTGCTGGAATTGCTGGAAGGATTTGCCGGGGCCGGGGAGTGCCATGACGGTCGGGCCGGAGGGGGGAACGGTGGCGCAGGCGCCCAGCGACAGCAGCATGCCACATCCGAGGAGACCGGCAGTCGCACGCATGGCTCGGTGCATGGTGTGATTTCCCTTTGCGTTCCTGCAACCTACAGCGATTCGAGTCGGTCAGGGAACCGCCCCGGCGTGGCCGCGCAGATGGGCAAGTTTCCGCCATGGCGCAACACGGCTTCGGCTTGCGGGGTGAATCCGCCTGAATCGGTGTGCAACACAAGCCCCGCAAGCAGGCGGAAGAGGCCATTTCCGCCGCGGATGCCGCGTAGCAACACGAGCTTGGCGGGCTCCTCTGTCCTCTGGCCTGCCCTCGGGCCGGCCTTGGGCCAGAGCGGCAGGAGCGCGGCGGCCGGGCACTGCGCTGCGGCCAGCGCGGCGATCGCCTCGGGCACCGCGGCAGTGGCGAGAGCCAGGGTCAGGGTGCCGCGGTGGCGGAGCGGAGCGGCGAGGGCCCGCACCCAGCCGGTGATGGTCCCGGGTTGTGTGTGCTTGGCATCGCGCCGGTCGGGATCGGCCGGCAGCGTGCCGCCCGGCGGGTGATAGGGCGGATTGGCAAAGGCATGGTCGGCCGCCGGCAGGTGGGTCGAGAGCAGATCGCCGGTGACGATATGGGCCGCGAAGCCGTTGGCGGTGGCGTTCGATCGGGCCAGGGAGGCGAGGTCCGCGTTGCGCTCGATGCCGTGGAGGATGGCTTCGGGGACTCTCGCGTGGAGGCACAGCAGGCCGGCACCGGCGCCACAGCCGGCCTCGATCACCGTCTGGCCGGGACGGGCCGGAATGGACGCGGCGAGCAGGACAGGCTCGATGCCGGAGCGGAAGCCGGATCGCGGCTGGGTGTAGCGGACCCGGCCGCCGAGCAGGGTGCCGTATGTCGGCTCCAAATGTGTCTTGAGCGCGGGATTCACGCTTCCGACCCTCGGCCTTTAGCGATCACGCGCTCACAGTTCCCCGGCATCCCGTAGCACCCATCGTGCGCGGTGCTCGTCCTGCTCGGAGACCATGACGCGGCGGGGGATGGCGTTGACGCTGCCATCCATGATGCTGGCATGGCTATCGAGCAGGACGGCGTCGATCCCGGCGTCGGCGAGCAAGGCGACGAGGAAGCTGAGCCGCACGGGGTCGTTCGATGTGGCCACGACGCGCACCCGTGGGAGCCCTTCCTTGACCGGATTTCCTGGGGGCCGATATGGAGCGCGTGTTGGCCATCGATGCAAGCCGGGCGCCGATGCAAGCCGGGAGAACGATGTGAGGGTCGCGGTGTCCGTGGAGACGGGCGAGGCGGGCGGGGATGCACTGTCGCGGCTGAGCGATCTGGTGCACGAGGACATGGCGGCCTGCAACCGGACCATCGTGGCGCGGATGGACAGCCCGGTGGCGCTGATTCCGCAGCTCGCCGCCCATCTGGTAGCCGCCGGGGGGAAGCGGCTGAGGCCGCTGCTGACCTTGGCCGCCGCCCGGCTTTGCGGTTATCCGGGGACGGAGGGGGGCCTGCGGCACGTCAATCTGGCCGCCTGCGTGGAGTTCATTCACACGGCGACCCTGCTGCACGACGACGTGGTGGATGAGAGCCAGTTGCGGCGTGGGCTTGGCCTCGGCGAACGCGGTGTTCGGCAACAAGGCATCGGTGCTGGTGGGGGATTTCCTGTTCTCCCGCGCGTTCCAGTTGATGGTGGAGGACGGGTCGCTGCGGGTGCTGGAGATCCTGTCGGGCGCCTCGGCCACCATCGCGGAGGGTGAGGTGCTGCAGCTTGTGACGCAGCACGACCTGGCGACGCCGGAGGAGCGATACCTGGAGGTGATCCGGGGGAAGACGGCCGCGCTGTTCGAGGCAGCGACGCAGGTGGGGGCGGTGGTAGCGGGGCGTCCTTTGAGTGAGGAGCAGGGGCTGGCGGATTTCGGGATGAATTTGGGGGTGGCGTTCCAGCTTGTGGACGACGCACTGGACTATGCGGCCGACCAGGAGCGGCTGGGCAAGACGGTGGGGGACGATTTCCGCGAGGGGAAGATCACGCTGCCGGTGCTGCTGGCGTTCGCCCGGGGGGATGCGGCCGAGCGGACATTCTGGCGCCGGACGATCGAGGACTGCGCCCAGGAGGAGGCCGATCTGGGGCATGCTCTGCGGCTGATGGCGGGGTGTGGGGCGATCGAGGCGACGGTGGAGAAGGCCGCGGGGTTTGCCGAGGAGGCGAAGCGGGCGTTGGGGGTGTTTCCGGAGTCGCGGGTGCGGACGGCGATGATGGACGCGGCGGATTATACGGTGCGGCGGGGGCGGTAGGGGGTTCTCGGCGCGGAATGTTGTGCAAGACGGCGGTTTTGGGTGGGGAGTCTTGTGCAACATTAACCCTTTCGGGGGGTAATGTTGGTCAAGACTCGGATTTTGGAGGGTAATGTTGATCAACATGGGGGATTTTGGGGGTGAATCTTGGTCGAGATTCCCCGGCGAGCGCTGGCAAAGTGCCTTGGATCACGGAGAGGTAGTAAGGCAACGGCGCGATGATCACCAGCAAGCTTACGAGCAAGGCTCAGACGACGGTTGCTCAGCCGGTGCGGGTTGCGTTGGACCTGCGTCCCGGGGACGAGCTTCGTTATGAGATCGAGGACGGGCGGGTGATCCTGGGCGAAGGTACGGTGCGAGCCTGCGACTGACGATCCGTTCGGCACCTTTACCGAGTGGGATTCGGACGCGGACCGCCGCGCCTATGCCGACCTTTAGGCAAGCCGACATCGTCCTCTTGTGGTTTCATCTGGCATTATCGGAGACGGCGGCGGGCTGAGGAGATCGACCCCTGATTATGGGAGCGTCGGGTTGCCGGGCTCGAGTTTTCGGACGCAAGGACGCCGACCTTGCATTGCAGGCACGGCCAGGGGAGAGTGCAATTCAAGGCTGCTGTTTGGGAGGAATACTGTGCGAACTGTGCGTCTGGTTGCCGCCGCGGCTCTGGCCGCATCGCTTGGCATTGCCACGGCTCGGGCGGACACGCTGGTGGTGTGCACCGAAGGGAGTCCCGACGCGCTGAACGCTCAATTGAGCACGGCGAACACCAGCTTCGATGTATCGGAACAGATTGCGGACCGGCTGGTGGAGATGAAGATCGGCACGTCGGAGCTGGTGCCGGCGCTCGCCGAGTCGTGGGACATTTCATCCGACGGGCTGACCTACACGTTCCACCTGCGGCACGGCGTGAAGTGGCAATCCAATGCGCTGTTCAAGCCGACGCGCGACTTCAACGCCGATGACGTGGTGTTCAGCTTCCAGCGCATGATGGACAAGTCGAACCCGTTCTATACGAGCGCGAACGGCTATTTCCCGGAATTCGCCGACCTGATCGCGCCGAACCTGCAATCGGTGGAAAAGACCGACGACTACACCGTGGTGTTTCATCTGAAATCGCCGCTGGCGCCGCTGCTGCCTTCGTTATCGGTGCAGTCGTTTTCCATTCTGTCGGCGGAATACGCGGAAGCGCTGGAGAAAGCCGGCAAGCCGCAGGCGATGGACTTGCAGCCGATCGGCACGGGGCCGTTCAGCTTCGTTTCGTATCAGAAGGACGCGGTGGTCCGCTTTCGCGCCTTCGCGGATTTCTGGGGCAAGACGGTGCAGCCGGACCGTGTGGCCAAGGTCGATAACCTGATCTTCGCCATCACGCCCGATCCGTCTGTACGCTACGCCAAACTGCGCACCAACGAATGCCAGATCGCGCGTTATCCCAATCCGGCGGACCTGCCGGCGATGCGTGCCAATCCGGACATCAAGGTGCAGGAAGCCGAGATTGCCGGGACGAACTACATCCGGTTCCGCGTCGATAAGAAGCCGCTGGACGACAAGCGGGTGCGTCAGGCGCTGGCGATGGCGATCGACATGCCGGATGTGGTGAAGGACGTTTTCCAGGGTGCCGGGACGCCGGCCGCGTCGCTCGTGCCGCCGGCGCTGTGGGGCTATGACGCCTCGCTGAAGCCGTATCCGTATGATCCGGAGCAGGCGAAGAAGCTGCTGGCGGAGGCGGGGTATCCGAACGGGTTCTCGATTGATCTGTGGGCCATTCCGGTGGTGCGCGCCTACATGCCGAACGGCAAGCGGGCGGCGGAGATGATCCAGTCGGACTGGGCCAAGGTCGGCGTGAACGCGAAGATCGTGACGTTTGAATGGGGTGAGTATCTGAAGCGGGCGCGTGCCGGCGAGCCGATGATTGCCGAACTGGGTGCAACGTGGGATTACCCGGACCCGAGCGAGATTCTGTTGGGTTTCGTGTGCAACTCACCGGGCAATGCGACCCACTGGTGCAACAAGACCTATACCGACGCGGTGCTGAAGGCGAACGTGGTCAGCGACCAGAAGGAACGAGCGGAGCTGTATATCCAGGCGGACAAGGCGGTGTATGACGACGTTCCGCTGATCCGGCTGGCGGATGTGAAGGCGTATGTGCCGGTGCGGAAGAACGTTGAAGGGTTCAAGCTGCACTTCCTGGGCGGTCAGCCGTTCGGCGGCGTGTCGCTGAGCAAGTAATCAGGAGCAGAGCATGCAACTCGCGTTATCGACCTGGCAGGAGGTCGAGGAATATCTGCGTGGTTCGCGCGGGATCGTGCTGCCCATCGGTTCGGTGGAACAGCACGGCCCGAACGGGCTGATCGGGACGGATCATCTGGATGCGGAGTTCGTCGCACGGGGTTTGGGCGACACGATCAGGTGCATGGTGGCGCCGACCTTGGCGTATGGGATGTCGCAGCATCATCTCGGGTTTGCCGGTTCGGTCACGCTGCGGCCGTCCACGCTGATCGCGATGGTGGGGGATGTGGTTCAGTCACTGCTGCGGCACGGGTTCGAGCGGTTCTTTTTCATCAATGGTCATGGCGGGAACGTCGCGACGGTGACTGCGGCGTTCGACGAGGTTTATGCGGCGGTATCGCTGCGGGGCGATCAGTCGCCGGTGCGATGCAAAATGGTGTTCTGGTCGGGCGGGCCGCGGGCGCAGGCGCTGGCGAAGGATTTCTACGGCGATTCAAACGGCAGTCACGCCACGGCGGCCGAGGTTTCGCTGTCGCAGTTCTATCAGCCGCAGTCGATCAAGCAGGCGCAGATGTCACCCAAGGTCGCGCCGAAGAGCAAAGGATTTTACGACAGCGCCGATTATCGCCGGCGGTTTGCGGATGGACGGATCGGGTCCGACCCGTCTTTGTCCACGCCGGAGCATGGCGAGCGGCTTTATGCCGCGGCGGTGGAGGATATGGCGGAGATCTATAACGCGTTCATGGCGGATTGAATCTCAGGCCGACGTGCTCGCTTTTGTCGTTCACGCCGCCTCAGTCTGGTTCTGGTCACTCTGTTCGGGATTACCGTTGTCGCGTTCAGCCTGATTCATCTCATTCCGGGTGATCCGGTGATGCTGATGTTCGGGGAGCGGACGGTCGATCCGGCGACAGATGGATGCGCTGCGCGCGCAACTGGGGCTGAACCAGCCGCTGCTGGTGCAGTACGGGCTGTACGTGTGGCACGCGCTGCACGGCAATCTGGGCGAATCGCTCGCCACGCACGACAGGGTCATGACGGAGTTCCTGACCGCGTTTCCGGCGACGGTGGAGCTGGCGGTTTCGGCGATGCTGTTCGCGGTGGTGCTGGGGATTCCCGCGGGCATCATCGCGGCGCTGCGGCGCGGCAGCACGACGGATTATTCGGTGATGGGGTTGGCGCTGACCGGCTACTCGATGCCGATCTTCTGGTGGGCCATTCTGCTGATCCTGCTGTTTTCCGTGTCGCTGGGCTTCACCCCGGTGAGCGGCCGCATCGACATCGCTTATGATGTGCCGCCGGTGACCGGTTTCATGCTGATCGATTTGCTGCTGTCGGGCGAGCCGGGGGCGTTCGGCTCGGCCGTGTCACATCTGATCCTGCCGGCCGTTGCGCTGGGAACGATCCCGCTGGCGGTGATCGCGCGGATGACTCGGTCTGCCATGCTGGACGTGCTGAACGAGGATTACGTGCGCACCGCGCGGGCCAAGGGTCTGTCGTCCTTGCGCGTGGTCGGGGTTCACGCGCTGCGCAACGCGCTGATTCCGGTGATTACCGTGATCGGCCTGCAGGTGGGCAGCCTGTTCGGCGGCGCGGTGCTGACCGAGACGATCTTCGCCTGGCCGGGGGTGGGAAGCTGGCTGATCCACGGCATTGCTCGCCGCGACTATCCCGTGCTGCAGGGTGGCATCCTGCTCGTGGCGACGATCATCATTCTGGTCAATCTGACGGTCGATGTGCTGACCGGTGTGATCAATCCGCGGGTGAGGCACAGAGGATGAGCCTTGCTCTGACGCCGGCGGCTCCGTCGCCTTTTACCGAATTTCGCCGCCATTTCGTGGGTAGTCGGAGTGCGGTTCTGGGTCTGACGATTGTCGGGGTGCTGGTGTTCGCGGCGGTGGCCGCGCCTGCGTTGGCGCCGCATGGGCCGGACGAGCAGATGCGGCAGGCGGTGCTGCATCCTCCGACCTGGTTCAGCGGCGCCTATCCGCTGGGCACCGATGATGTGGGGCGGGACGTGCTGTCGCGGCTGCTGTTCGGGGCGCGCTTGTCGCTGGCGATCGGTGCCATGGTGGTGATCCAGGCGTCCATCGTCGGCACATTGCTGGGACTGGTCGCGGGATTTGCCGGCGGCATCGTCGATGCGCTGATCATGCGCTTGATGGACGTGATGCTGTCGCTGCCGACGATCCTGTTGGCGATCGCCATCGTGGCGATCCTGGGTCCGGGCCTGACGAACGCGATGCTGGCGGTGGCGATCGTGCAGCTTCCGGGGTTCGTGCGACTGACCCGCGCGTCGGTGCTGGTGGAGTTGGGAAAGCCGTATGTGCTCGCGTCGCGGATGGCCGGCGCGGGGCCGGTGCGGCTGATGTTCCTGACGGTGCTGCCGAATTGTTTGTCGCCGCTGATCGTGCAGGCGAGTTTGGGGTTTTCGTCCGCCATCCTGGATACGGCGGCGCTGGGGTTTTTGGGTCTGGGTGCGCAGCCGCCGACGCCGGAATGGGGCACGATGCTGGCGGACGCGCTGCAGTTTCTGCAGAGCGCGTGGTGGGTGGTGACGTTTCCGGGCCTGGCGATTTTGCTGACGGTGCTGGGGTTCAATCTGGTGGGGGATGGATTGCGGGATGCGCTCGATCCGCGGTTGAAGCTGGGGTGAGGGGCGGCGGGGGGTGGCCATCCGTACCCTCATTCGGGTTTCACCGGTTGGAATGCTCCGGTTTCGAGAGCTTTCTTTTAGCGGGCCGCGGCATTTGGCTTTCTGCCGCTTTCCGGATGGCGTCCACGTCCGCGATATCCTGTGGTCGTCCTGCAGCCAGTTTGGCTGCTACGAGGTCGTCCGCTGAGATGAAATTTGCCTTCAGCCCGCTCGCCGGGTCGATCAGATTCCTTGCCCGGCGCTGCCATGCGGTATCGAAATCGACACCTGGGATTTCGGTCAGGATGTCAACGCTGACCGGTTCGCGCCAATGCTGCAAACACCTTTCGCGCGTTGGTGGTGTCCGGCTTTATGAGAATGTCGAGGTCCTTGGTTGCGCGGGGCTGTGCGTGAATGGAAACCGCGTAGGCCCCGACGACAAGTACTTAACGCGATGCGCGTTCAAGACGGACAAGAGTTCTTTGAAGTCTTGGTACATCCGGGGCCGCGCCTTTCAGCGCATATTGTTCTTGGGTCAGTTCGAACACCGCGCGGACGCGTTCGTGGACCGGGCGGCTTTGCCAATAGCGGTATTCGTCGGCCTTCATTTCGTCAAAGTTGGTGTAGCGGCGAATGGTCTTGTCCACGGACTTTTTTAGCATGGTTCGTTGGTTTTGGCGAACCGGATTGCTGCCGGGCGGCTCGCGGTGGCGGCCGTTGGCATTCACGTGCGAACTCTCGCACGAGATTGCTTCAGCCCGCTACGCGGGCTTCGCAATGACATGGTACGAGCGTCAGCGCCAATCAGTATGCGGGTCATATACCCAACTTCCTGCGGAAGTTGGGTTGACTCTTGTTTCGCGCGCAGCCGCCACGCCAACCCTGCGCGCGGTATACCCAGAATCCTGCGGATTTTGGGTTTACCGAAGCGGCATTGAAGATGAACTTATGTTGCCGATGCACGGACGAACCGCGCGGTGGGTGAGAAAGTCGTGGATGGCCGGCACAAGTGTTCAGTCCGGGGACATGGTGGACACCTGTTCGGAGACATGGCTGACAGATCTCGCCTGGGTCAAGTCGATCACGGCAATCTGGTGAGCCCCAAGGAAGATGCCGTAGTGGCCTGCCTCGCCACGCGGCCGGATCGCCAGTCGCTCACCGAAGAACGCCTGACCGACCGGCCACAGCCGGCCCTTGAAGCTGATGGCGGCGCGCGTGCTGCCGACCTTGCGGACAATCTCTCCCGCCTCATACCGAGGCTCCGCCGGTCGCTCCGGCACCGCCCGCGCACTCGGCCGATAGCGGCTGGCTGGCACCGCCTGCCCCAACGCCTCGTGCGGCCGATCCAGATTGTAGACGTCGCGCCAGCGATCGAACGCCCGTTGCGCATCAGCCAGGTCGCGCAAGCGACACAACTCATAGACTTCAGCATTCAGCGTGCGGTGCAGGCGCTCGTTCTTGCCGCGGCTCTGCGGATGATACGGGCGGCTGTGCAGCAAACCAACGCCAAGCTTCAGCAGCCATACCCCGAGCCGCGTCCAGCGCTGTCCAGCGCTGTCACCCCATGGCGAACCATTGTCGACGAAGATCGCCTCAGGCAGGCCATAGCGGCGGAACGTCGCTTCCAGATGCTGCCGCACCGTGAGCGATCGTTCGTCAGCACACGCTGTCAGGCACAGCAGATAGCGCGAATGATCATCCACCACGGTCAAAGCGTGACACCGCGTCCCGTTGGCCGGCGTCACCCAGCCCTTGAAGTCCATCTGCCACAGCAGATTCGGCGCATCCATCTCGAACCGCTGCGCCGCTGGCGAACCACCAGCCGCAGCCACAATGCGGCCATGCCGACGCAGGATCGCGTGCACCGTCGCAGCCGCCGGCGGCACAATGCCGCCTCGCTTCAGACAATGCCCGATCTTGCGCGCACCCCAGGCCGGATGCGCATCGCGCACCGCCAGCACCTCGGCTTCCAGCTCCACCGCTGTGCGACGCGGACTGTGCTGCGGCCGACGCGAGCGATCCACCAAGGCGGCATCGCCGCCGGCCGATCGCGCCAGCCATTTGTAGCCGGTCTGTGCGCTGATCCCGAACCGGCGGCACAGTTTCCGCCGGTTCACCCCTTCCTGCTCCGCCAGCCGCACGAACTCGCGCCGTTGATCCACCACCGACACCTCCTGCCACGGCATGGACCGCCCTCCTCGCGGTTGATCCATGCATCCTGCGGTGTCAGCCAGGTCTCCGGCGAAACCCTTCCGCCGACAGAGCAACCCGTCCACGGCACCAAAACCGCCTCTTCGGCCGCGGTCTCGCGGTCAAGCCCCGCAGCCGCAACGCGGTGCGCCGAAGGCGCAGGGCTTGACCGCGAGACCGCGGACCGGAGCACAATGTTCAGTGCCGTCGCGGAACCAACCTGTCAGCGATCTCTCCGAACACCTGTCAACCATGTCTCCGGGCTGTACAACAAGGCCGGCCATGACGATGGGGGCGGCTGAGCGGAGAGGGTCAAGGTCAGCGTCGGTTGGTATCATTGGTCAGGGCCGGATGACGAGGCGGGCGGGCGGAGTCCGCTGGACGGCTCTTCAGGCGGGCTTGGCGGCGTGGAGGGCGGCGCGGAGGAAGGCGGCGCTGTGGGCGAGGTCGGCGTCCTCGTTGTGGGTGGGCGGGCGCCATTGGGCGAGCGGGGTGGAGAGGCGATGGTCGGTGCGGCGGAAGGGTTCGAGGGTGATGGCGCCTGTGTAGTTGATGTCGGCGAGCGTGCGGCAGATGGCGGGCCAGTCGAGATGACCGGTGCCGAGGAAGCCTCGGTGGTTTTCATTGGCCTGGAAGTGGACCAGGTGCGGCGCGGTGTGGCGGATGGCCTGGGGGAGATCGTCTTCCTCCATATTCATGTGAAACGTATCGAGCATGACGCCGACGGCGGGTGAGTTCACGCGCTGCACGAGGTCGCAGGCCTGGCGGGCGGTGTTACAAAAATCGGTTTCGAAGCGGTTGAGCGGCTCGATGGCGAGGCGGACGGTGTGGCGGGCGGCGTATTCGCCGGCGCGTTGCAGGGATTCGGTGACCCAGGCGATGCGGGAGTTGCGTGCAGTGTCGGTCGATCGGCATGCGGCGGGCGGCCGGCGAAGACGAGCGGCGTGCCGTAGAGGGGACCTCCGACAATTTCGGCGCCGCAGGCGGTGGCAACGTCGATGCAGTAGCGGAGGTAATCGAGGCCGGCGGCGCGGGATTTTGCGTCATCGGAGGCGAGGTCGCGCTGGACGTTCACGCGGGCGGCGAGAGCGAGGAAGAGGCCGGCGTTTTTGGCGGCTCGGCCGACAGCGGCGGGGTCGAGCTCGCCTGGCTCGGGGACAAGGATTTCGCAGAAATCCATACCGGCGCGTTTCATGCGCTCAAAGAGTGGGAAGTGTTCCGCCGTGAACGGGCGGGTGTAGGTCATGGAGATTACGCCGATCGGGTTGGTCATCCTTTGACCGCTCCTCCTGTTAGACCGCTGACGAGGCGCCGCTGGGCGAAGAGGAAGAGGATCACCGCGGGCAGCGCGACCACGGTGCCGCCCGCCATGAGCAGGCCCCATTGGATTTCGTTTTCACCGATGAACATCTGCAGCGCGACGGTGACGGTGCGCACGTGGTCGCCGCCGAGCATCAGGGCGAACAGGTATTCGTTCCAGGAGGCGATGAAGAGATAGATGCAGACGGCGATAACGCCGGGGAGTGCGAGCGGAAGGATGACCAGGCGGAGGCATTGGAGGCGGGTGGCTCCGTCGATCGCGGCGGCCTGGTCGAGTTCGGGCGGGATGCCGTCGATGTAGCTGGTGAGCAGCCAGATGGCGAAGGGCAGGGTGAAGGTGGCGTGGCCGGCGATCAGCGCGACGTAGGTGTCGAGCAGGTGAAGCTGCCGGAGGAGGATGAAGAGCGGCAGGATCAGCATGACGACGGGGAACATGTTGATGGCGAGGAACTGCACGCGGAGCGCCTGGCGAAAGCGAAAGCGGAAGCGGGAGAAGGCGTAGGCGGCGGGGATGGAGAGAACGAGGCCGAGCGCGACGGCTCCCGCGGCGACGACGAGGCTGTCTCGGAGATTGTCGGTGAAGGAGGTGCGGCGGAGCAGCGCGATGTGGTTCGCGAGGGTGAAGGTGTTGGGGATGAGGGTGATGGGGGATTGGGTGAGTTCGGATTCGGGCGGAAGGAGCAGAGGACCATCCAGACCCAGGGGAAGAGGGCGAAGATGAGGATGATGGTGACGGGGAGGTCGGTGGAGAGGAAGCGGAGGGCCGGCCGGTTGGGCCGGAGCCTGGGGGATCGTCTCGTTGTGTTCCCGCTTTCGCGGGAATAACGGAGGGGGCGGTTCATGCGTCGCGGTGCCGGGCGAGGTAGGCGATGACGACGCCGAGCAGGATGAGGGTCAGGAGCACGGCGAGGGCGGAGCCCTGGCCGTAGTCGCCGCCGGACCAGGCGGTGAGGAAGGCGTGCAGCGGGAGGGTTTGGGTGGCGGTGCCGGGGCCTCCGTTGGTCATGACCAGGATCAGGTCGAGCGAATTGGCGACCCAGATGGTGCGGAGCAGGAGCGCGGTGGCGATGACTTCGGCGAGGCCGGGGAGTGTGACGTGGCGGAACTGGCCCCAGGCGCGTGCTCCGTCGAGCGAGGCGGCTTCGTAGAGTTCACCGGGGATGGCTTGCAGGCCGGCGAGCAGGGTGACGGCGAAGAAGGGAAAGCCCTGCCAGATGATGGCGAGGATGACGGCGCACATGGCGGTGGTGGGTTGCGCGAGCCAGGCGATCGGATGCGCGAGCAGGCCGAGGCGGACGCCGATTTCGTTGAGGATGCCGAGATTGAAGTCGAGCATCCAGGTCCAGACCAGGCCGATGATGACACTGGGGAGTGCCCAGGGCACGACGATGAGGGCGCGGGCGATGCCTCGCCAGGCGAAGCTGCGGTTGAGCAGCAACGCGGTGATGAGGCCGAGGGCGAATTGCAGGCCGACGCCGGCGATGACCCAGATGAGCGAGTTGCCGAGGCTGGCCCAGAAGACCGGATCGGAGAGCGAGGTGATGTAGTTGGCGAGGCCGATGAAGGGGCGGACGCGCGGGCGGAAGAGGATGACCTGGTGGAAGGACATCCAGATGGTCTCGGCCGCGGGGAAGAGGACGAGGACGCAGGTGGCGATGAGCGCGGGCGCGAGGAAGGCCCAGGGGGTGGCTGCCTGGGGGAGCGCGTTGACGAATTGGCGGTGCGGCCGGCCTGGATCGCCACGGCCCGCTACGCGGGCCTCGCGATGACGAGACAGGGTGGCAGCACTCATAGCCCTATCCGAAATAGAGTTTCTCGAAGGTCTGCATCATGGCGTCGGGCGTGATCTGGCCGAGCAGTGCCTTCTGCGTGGTCTGCGGCCAGACGGTGCGGGTGAAGTCGGCGGTGGCGGAGACGGGCGGCAGCACCTGGGCGAAGGGGAGTGATTTGGCGGAGGCTTCGACGAAGCGCTCGGGCTGGTCGTGCCAGGTTTTCAGGCTGGAGGTGGTGACGGGAAGCTGACCGGCTGCCTTGGCGAAGGCGGCATTGTTCTGCGCGGTGGAGAGGAAGGAGACCCATTTCCACGCCGCCTCGGGGTTCTTGGTGGCGGAGAAGACGGCGTTGGAGGCATCGCCGTAGGTGGCCCAGGCGTCACCCGTGGGGCCGCGCGGGACCGGCACGGCGGTGATGGCGTCGCCGAGCGCGGCGTTCAGGTCGTTGGCCGAGCCGATGTGGTGGATGGTCATGGCGGTGCGGCCGGCTTTCATGTTGGCGATGATCTGCACGAAGCCGTCCACCGGGGCGGAGGGCGGACAGACTTTCTCGGTGCGGAAGAGGTCGATGAACCATTTATTGGCGGCGAACGCGGTCGGGGTGACGAGGCCGCCCTTCACCATCTTGGCGCCGCCGCCGAGCACGAAGGTGGCCCAGAAGTCGTGGCCGCCGGGGCCTCCCCTCAGGCCGAAGCCCCAGCGGTTGTCGCCGGTGGTGGCTTGCGCGGCTTTGAGGAAGCTGGGGAAGTCGGTGGGGAGCGGGAGGTTTTTCTGCGCCAGCCAGTCCTGTCGGACGTAAAGATACAGCACGACGTAGCTGACGGGGACGTAGTACTGCTTGCCGTCGGGTGCGCGGTGCAGCTTCCAGAGATCGTCGGAGATGTCGGTGCGGGCGGGCCAGGCGGCGATGTTTTGGTCGAGCGGGTGGAGCGCGTCCATCTCCATCAGGCGCGGTTGGTTCTGGAATTTTACCATCGCGGTGTCGGGGCCGTTGCCGGCGATGATCGAGGTGTAGAGGCGGGTGTCGTAGTCGCTGCCGCCGCCCCAGGGGATAGCCTCGGCCTTGATGGTGATGCCGGGGTTTTGGGATTCGAAGGTGGAGACGAGTTCGGCGGGCGAGGCTTTCGGATCGTCGAAGTGGTACCACCAGCGGATGGTGACGGGTGACTGCGCGCGGGGTTTGGCGAGCGGCGTTGCCAGGGCAGCGGCGGTAGCGGCTGCGGTTCCGGTGAGCAGCGTGCGGCGTTTCATGCGACGATTCCCCGTTGTGTGATTGGTGTCTCGACGATGGTGTCGAGATGGTTGGCGAGTGCTTTGGTGAGAGCGCCGGCGTCGGCGCGTTCCAGCGCGGTCAGGATGGGTTGGTGGCGGGATGCGGTGAGATGCAGCGGGCGGCGGTGCCAGGGCGCCCAGAGGCGGAAGCGATGGGTGTGGAGGATGCAGCGGGCGAGGATCGGCTCGAGGGCGAGCAGGCCGGAGAGGCGGAAGAGGGTGAGGTGGAATTCCGTGTCGGTTTCGATCATGCGCCAGGTGTCGTGTGATTCGGCGTGGCGCTGCATGCGGTGGATGAGGGCGCGGAGTTTGGCGTGGTCGTCTCGGGTCGGCTTTTGCGGTGGCGAGCGTGGCGCCGCGGAGTTCGATGCGGCGGCGGAGGTCGAGGATTTCGAGGGCGGTGTCGTGGTCGAGCGGGGTGACGGCGGTGCCTTTATGGCCGTTGCGGGCGACCAGCCCCTCGCCTTCCAGGCGGATCAGGGCTTCGCGCACGGCGCCTTGGCTGACGCGGTGGCGGGCGGCCTCGGCGAGTTCGGTGAGGGCGGTGCCTGGCGGCAGGTCGTTCATGACGATCTGGCGGCGGAGTTCGGGGAGGATGGCTCGGGCGCGTGGCATGGTGCGTCGGCCGGGGGATTATTGATAATGGCGTAGCATGGGTGGCGGCGGGGTGCAATTCGGGTGTCTTATCAAGGTCCGATCTGACCGTATAAGACTCCTGTACGGACCGTTTATGGCGCACTGGCTGCCGACCGGTCCCGCGGGAACCGGTCCGAAGCGCCCAAGCGGGGTGTAGCAAACCGCGCCAAGGGCCGGGTTGCCATATGGTTCGTTTGAACCGGTATTGCCGCTCGGCGGGCCGCCGCCGCCAATCGGACCTCCCGTGCAGCGTGGCGGGCAGCCGGCGCTTGGCCACGGCTGGGGCGGGCTGATGGTGGTCAACTGCGCCTCAGCGGGCTGGCTGCACAAAATGGCCAGCGCAAGAAGAAGCAAACGGAGAACTCAATTCGCCTTCCCCCTGCGGTGTGGCCAAGGATCGACCGGGTCAATGCGCGCACTCACACCCTCGATGTCACCGGCGATCGCGTTACTCTCGCTTGGGAGCTTCGGCGACGGCGGGGGTACGGATGGGTAGAAGAGATTGGACGGCGGAACGCGGCTGTTCACTTCGTGCTGCAAAGCTGCGACGAGTTTCTTTGATGGGCTCGGATCATCATCCACGGATAAGATTCCGATAGCGTGCCCGGATGCGGTCAATCTCCCGCTCGGTGCCCTGTGTTATGCCACCCTTCTCGGCAATCTCCTCTACGGCCATCTGCATGCTCAAGGCGAGCTGCCGGTAGGCCGAGAAGAGGCTGCTGTAGCGCTTGAGGTGAGCATCCGTCTTCAATGCGGGTTTCAGGGCCGCGAGCAAAACCGAGGCGGCCGCGATGATGCCCCACACGAATCCGAGCTGCGGGTATTTTGTCCAGATCACCCAGCCTGAGACGCCGCTTGTGCCGGAGCCGATGACGATGATGACCTCCAGCCAGAGGCCGAGCTGGCTGAAGAGCTTGAGGCGGCGGCCGTAGTAGAGCTCGTTCAGAATGCAATTTCTGTAGAGGTCGTAGATACGATCATACCGCGCAATTACGCTGCCCATTTCCTGAGGGGCGGCAGCCATTCTGGTTCGTCTCCTGAACAAAGCTTTCTTGCCTGGCCGAGAGTAGCAGAAGATGGTTGGCTGCCACTACCTGAAACGGACCGTTTCAGGGGGACGGCCGGTGGCGCTGCGCCATCAGGTGGAGCAGGTGGCGCTCGCTGCTCGAAGGCACCCATCATGCGTGTGGCCGCCTGTCTGGAACATGTCGTTGGCAACATGATCGAGAAGGTGGCTTTTGAATTGGAAGTCGATGACGAAATCCACGAGGGTGCCGTCGTGCGCCGGGGTAAAGGTCCAGGTGTTTGTCAGGTGCTCGAGCGGTCCGCTTTCGGTGGCGCGAACCAGCACTTGCCTCGGTCGGTCGAGTGTGACCTGGCTGGTGAAGCTTTCGCGGAAGGGGCCGAAGCCGATTTCGAGGTCGGCGACGATTTCCTGCGGCGTGTCGCTGTGAATGCGCACGCCACTGCACCAGGGGACGAAGGAAGAGTAGTCTTTGACGTCGGCAACGACGGAGAAGAGTTCGTCCTGGGTGTAGGGGAGGGTCTTCTGTTCCTCGTGGCGTGGCATGTGTTTGTTCCTTCGTGCGTCCGGACCAGGGGATTGCCGCGGCCCGCCATGCGGGCCTCGCAATGACAGGGTGGTCAGTGGCGGTCGCTTGTTACTATACCGACGGCCAGGCCGTCCCGCTGCGGGTCGGCGGCGCCTTCGAGGGCGCCGTCCCATCGTGTGATGCCGTGGACGCCGGCGAAGGCGTAGCTGACCGGTGAGCGGCGGACTTCGTAGCCTTTGCTTCGAGATCGCGCTGGGCGGCGCGGGAAATGCGGTTGGAGATGTCGATCGCATCGGAGGTGGCGGAGAAGCGCGGGGCGGCGATGGCTTCCTGGATGGTCATGCCCCAGTCGAGGATGTTGATCAGCACCTGGGCGATGGCGACGGCGATCCAGGCGCCGCCGGGGGCGCCGAGGGTGATGACGGGCTCGTCGTCTTTCAGAACGATGGTCGGCGCCATGGTGGAGAAGCGGCGCTTTCCGGGCGCGATGGAGCCTGCTCGGCCCGGGCGGGGATCGAAGGTGTTCATGCCGCCGTTCAACATGAAACCGGTGCCCGGGACGATGACGCCGGAGGGCACGCCGAGCGTGTGGGTGAGCGATGCCACCATGCCGCTCGGCGTCGATGCAGGAGATGGTGGTGGTGTCTTTTGCATCGGATTTGGTGCGGGGGAGGCTGGCGCGTTCGCCGCGGCGGATCGCGGCGGCGCAGGCGTCGGCGTAATCGTCGGAGAGCAGGCGGTCGAGCGGTGCGGGTGCGAACAGCGGGTCGCCGATGTAGCGTTCCTTGTCGCGGCCGGCGATCTTCATCGCTTCGGAGACGATGGTGATGTAGTCGGATTCGTTGTGGGGTGTTGCGGTCAGGTCGAAGCGTTCGAGGATGCGCAGGATCTCGGCGATGATGATGCCGCCGGCGGGCGGGGGCGGCGTGGCGATTGTGTAGCCGCGGTAGTCGATGCGGAGCGGTTCGCGTTGTTCGGGGCGATAGTTGGCGAGGTCGGCGGCGGAGAGCAGGCCGTGGTGATGGTGCATGTCGGCGATGATGCGGCGGGCGAGTTCGCCGGTGTAGAGCGTCTCGGCGGTTTCGCGTGCAACGAGGCGGAGGGTGGAGGCGAGTTCGGGGTTGCGGATGTGGGCGCCGAGCCGTTTGGGCGCGCCGTCGGCGCCGATGTAGAGGCGGCGGCCGTCTTCGGTGAAGGCGAGCTTGGTGCGGTAGCGGAGGCGGCCGTAGGGGGCTTCGTCGAGATGGAACATCGAGGCGACGTGGGGGCGGACGAGCCAGCCTTCCTCGGCGGCGGCGATGGCGGGTTCGAAGAGCGCGGGCCAGGCGAGGCGGCCGAAGCGGGAATGCGCCGCGGCGAGGGTGCGCAGGATGCCGGGGACGGTGACGGCGTTGTGGCCGAGTTCGTTGGCGTGGTCGCGGATGATGTAGCCGAAGCCGTCGGGGCACTCGCCGGCGAAGTGGTCGGCCCACATGGATTCGGTGCAGGCGGCGGGTGAGACGGAGAGGCCGTCGAGGACGATCTGCTGTCCGGTGCGTGGGTCATGGAGTTGCAGCACGCCGAAGCCGCCGAGGCCGCACATCATCGGATCGACGACGCCTTGGGTGAGGGCGCAGGCGATGATGGCGTCGATGGCGGTGCCGCCGGCGCGGAGGATGGCGGCTCCGGCTTCGGCCGCTTCGGGCTGGGGGGCGACGATCATGGCGTTGTAGCGCGGGAGGCGGCGGGGTGGGTGGGGTGGCAAGGGGTGCCGGCGTGGGGGCGGCGGATGACCGTGTGCGTTCGGGCGGCATGGGGGCAATCGGCGCTGCGGCAACGCTGCCTTGTGCTATAACGCCGGCATGAAGCCATCCGAAGCCCTGGAAGCTCACCGTGCGGAACTGCGCGAACTCGTAAGCCGATCACGGCCTGGAGCGTCCGCGCGTATTCGGATCGGTTTTGACCGGCGCTGACGATGAGGCGAGCGACCTCGATTTGCTGGTTGACCCTACGAAGACGACCAGCCTGTTCACCCTCGCTGGCTTCAAGGCGGATGCCGAAGACTTACTAGGCATCGCTGTATCCGTTCTTACTCCCGAGGCATTGCCGCCAAAGTTCCGCAGCCGTGGTCTTGCAACAGGCGCAGCCTCTGTGAAGCATCCGGAGCGCGTCGAGGATTATCTCGGCCATATTGCCGAAGCAATTGCGCGCGCGACCAGCTACGTTGAGCAGTTGCCGGACATCGAAGCATTCCGGCAGAACCCGCTGGTTCAGGATGGGGTTGTCCGCAATATCGAGATTATCGGCGAGGCTGCGAACCACATCGCTCGGACGGCGCCGGACTTCATCACGCAGCATCCGGAGCTTCCGTGGCGGCAGATGCGCAGCATGCGTAACATCGTCATTCACGCCTATTTTCATGTGGATTTGACAGTCGTGTGGGGCACCGTGCAGAACGATTTGCCCCCGCTGAAACAGCAGATCGATCAACTGCTGGGGCAACACCCACCCAACCGGCACCCGATCAACAGCCGGAACCCACCGCTGCCGATGAAAGTCCTCGCCCACTGCAGATGGGGGGCGGCAACCGAGACACACACAACGACCGAATCCTAACGCAGCCCTCCTTTTTCGAAATTCAAGAAATTCGCAGCGCCGGTGAAGACTTCCGGAGCGTGTCTTCGTTTGAATTATGGTGTCTCGCTGCGTTAGAGCGAAGATACGCTCGGCATGGAACCGGGCATCCCGGAGCTGTGCCCCTCGAAGGTCGGAACGCCCTCAGGTATGACGACCCATGGATGTTTATAGGCCATGAATATTGACCGGTCCGGACGAGGGAACGACGGGTCGGCAAAAACCCCAATCGGGATGCCAATTCGGTCAGGAACCAGAGGAAGGTCCCAGAACATGGTTGAGCCGCAGTCCGGACAAAAGTGGCACTCGACAGTCCGTCCCGATTCGGCAACTCGGCGGAATGATTTAGGCGACCCTTCGATCTTCACCGCGCTTCGAGAGAAATACGCATTCACGCCATAAGTGGTTCCTGTGCGCCGCTGACAAACTTGGCAGTGACACATGGAGACTACGTGCGGATTCCCCTCCACGATCAAGCGGATCGAGCCGCAGGCGCATGTCGCGAGCCGAGATTCCATACCTTCCCCCCAACGCACGTAGTTGCTTCTCCCACAGCTTGGCAATACGCACAAATCAAGAATTCCGCACTAACCAATGCATCAAATCCGCAGGCTGCGTCTCAAAGGCTGGATCACCCTCTGGCACGGTGACCCAAGGCTGTGCACTACGGGTCCAAAAATGCACTGTCGGCCGTAACCATGAGGTGTCATCCAAAGTGCCGGCCCTGACGAGACGGATCGCACCGGGCGGCGCGGAGCCGAGCGGCGGACCGCCAAAAATCCATGTGCTACAATCTGGACAGAGCCAATGGGTTTTCGCACCCCCGCTGTCGGCAGCGCTCAGACGTGGCTTCAGTTCCGGCCCATCGAGACGGAATGTTTCGGCTGGGACAAGAATTGCCATTGAGAACGCACTGCCAGTCAGGCGTTGGCAGTCGGTGCAGTGACATGTGCAAACTGCTTTTGGCGTGTGCGCAATTTCGTAACGGACTGTGCCGCAGAGACAGCCACCAGTTAGAGTCTTTTTGCTCAACATTTTTGCGTTTCCTTTTTGCCTTCTTGTCGGTGATGGTAACTTGCGCTCGAGATCGCTTCAATGAGCGAGCACCGGTCCATCCCGGACGGCGCTTGCTTAAATCAAGAATTTCGGATTTCGCGCAAAAGATAGACGCTACGCTGCTGACTGTTCTCACACCTACGACGGAAGGCTGGCCGCTAGGTAGCCCGATCTGGGCTAGCACGATCAGCAGCTACAGGGTTCCTTTGCATAAAACACCGCCATAAGTGAGGCATGATTTACGGCTATGCGCGGGTATCGACCGACGCGCAAGGCTCGCCAAAGATCCGAACCGGTCGATACCGGTCAGGCTCGTCCGCTCTTGCCAAAGAGCGCCTGAAAACCAACAGGCCAGCCCGCCCAAATCGGTTATTCGCTGTGCCTGCGGTTTCACCCGTTATTTACCGTTCATAACAGCCTTCAGCCGAGTGTCAGGGCCAATTTGGAGTGTCGTCCGGGCAAGCGGCGGGACAGCACGTCGAAGCGAAGCAGCAGCAGGCACGCGGCCGCTGCGAGGCCGGCGATGAGGCCCATCCAGACGCCTCGGGCGCCGAGCGCGCCGTGCAGGCCGAGCCACCAGCCGAGCGGGATGCCGATGCCCCAATAGGCCAGCGCGGTGGCCATCAGGGGCACGCGGGTGTCCTTGAGGCCTCGCAGCGCGCCGTTGGCGGAGACCTGCAAGCCGTCGAAGATCTGGAACAGCGCGGCGAGGTGCAGCAGGACCACCGCGCCGGCGAGCACCGCCGGATCGTGCGTGTAGATCGAAGCGAGCAGGTGCGGGATGCCGAGCATCAACAGGGCGGAGACGACCTGGGCGAGCATGGCGAGGGCAATGCCGGCGAAGCCGGCGCGGCGCATGGCGGCGGGGTCGCCTCGGCCCGCAGCATTGCCGACGCGGACCGTGGTGGCGAGCGCGACTCCCAGCGGCACCATGAAGGAGACGGACGCGAGGTTCAGCGCGACCTGATGGGCGGCCACGGCGTCGTCACCGAGGCCGCCGATCATCAGGCCGGCGATGGAGAACATGCTCGCCTCCATGAGCAGGGTACCGGCCATGGGCAGGCCGAGCGTCAGGATCGGCAGGAGGCCGGCGAGGTGAAGACGCGGCCGCTGCCAGGACAGGCCGGGATAGCAGGGGGCGAAGCGGACGAAGGCGAGATAGGCAGCGGCCATGGCCCACCAGACCAGGGCATTGGCGATGCCGCTGCCCGCGGCGCCCTGGCCGGGGATGCCGAAGGCGCCGTACATCAGCACGTAGCCGAGCGGGATCAGGAGGATCAGGCCGGCGAGGCCGAAGGCCATGGTGGGCCAGGTGACGCCGAGGCCCTCGGAAAGGCCGCGGGTGGCGAAATAGACGCTGAGCGCGGGGGCGGCGGTGCTGATCGGGCCGAGGAAGGCATCGACGTTGCGGGCCAGCTCGGGTTCGAGGCCGAGATGGGCGACGAGGATGCGGGCCGCCCCAGGCGATGACGGCCCAGCCGAGCAGGCCGGCGGCGAGGGCGAGGATCAGGGCGTGGTGGAAGACCGGCACCGCCTCGTGGCGACGGCCGGCGCCGTCGAGGCCGGCGATGATCGGCGGCACCGCCATCATCAGGCCGGAGAGGCCGATCAGGGCGAAGGACCAGATGCTGGCGCCGACCGCGACAGCGCCGAGGACGTGCGCGCCGAGATGGCCGGCCAGCACCACGTCCACGACGTTGCCGCCGATCAGGCAGAGCTGGCCGCCGATCAGCGGAGCGGCCAGCCTGATGGTGGCGCGGAACTCGCGCCGGGCGACGGCCAGCGTTTGCCTGCCCGTGTGGGCCAAGCCTGTATCTCCTGCGTTCGGTTGGGGTGTGGCGGGAGTATAGCGGAGAATGGGCGACGATACGATTGCAGGTGACGCGGCCCTGGACGGATGCGGGGCGCAGGCCCCAAGTCAATGCGTCATCGAGTTTCCCGGTCATCGGATGGGTCAAGGCCGATGGCGCCGATGACGCTTTCCGTGATCCGGTCCGACGTCGAAGATGTCTTCGAGCTTGCCGTCGAGCCGGTCGGCCCAGACGTGATGGACGGACTTGGCTTCGATCAACTGCCGGTTATGCGCACGTCCGCGCTTTCGCTGCGGCCTTCCAGCACGTAGCGGACGCCGAGTTCGCGGCCCTTGTCAATGAGCCGGAGTTGCGGGCGATGACGAAGCTGAGATGGCGATGCCGCCGGCTTCCGCGAGCGGCTCGATGCGGGCGGCGATGTTGGCACCGTCAGCCGAGCAGGATCATCGCCGTCGATGAGGACGTCGTCCTGGCGCAGGCCGATACAGGTCTGCAACGCGGTGGGACGGTCGGTTGGCGTGGCCGCGGAGGTCGAAGACGCAGCCAGGGCCTGACCGCGATGCGGTCGGCCGGACGAGGCCGTCGCCGGTGGTTTTGAAGACGCGGCCGCCGTGTGGCGGTGAGTGGGTCGCAGGGTGCGTGCAGAGGGTCGAGCGTGGCGGCTTCGTCCTGCGCGAGCTGGCGGGAGCAGGCGACCACGTCGGCGGCGAGGATCGCGGCAAGGCGGCGGGATTCGGTGGTCATGCACGGGTCTGCCCAAGCAGGGAGCGGACCCGGGCAGAAAAGTCTTCGATCTTTCGAAGGGCGCTGCGGATCTCCTCAGCCGAGGGCACTGGCTCCTCGGTCAAATCGGGATAGCGGAAGGCGACGCCCCAATCAGTCAGGGCGACGAGATCATCAATCAGCGCGAGCTGGTCGGGGAATACGGGTGCGGCAAGGCGTCGGAATGCCTGGAGATCGTGCGTCTTTGGAAACGGTACTTCGGCGAGAACCAGAAGTGCCTTCACCAGCTTTTCGGTGCTTTGTTGGCATAGATAGGCTGAAATCTCCGGCACGGGTTGAGGCGCATCGAGGCACGCTTTCACACCAAGAATATCGCGTTCCGCGTGCTTCACCCATTGGAGCGCGACATCTCCGCACCGAGGATGGTCAGCGCCGCTCATAGACCACGACGCCCGCGGACTCTGCCGCGTACGGCAGCGTGCCAACGACCTGGCTCAGGCGCTGATAGGTCTTTTCCCGGATCGGGATAACGTCCGCCGGAGACCAGTAAGACGCGCGGGCCTCGCGGCCTGCTCTCACGGTGACCTTCTCGCTCGGGGCGTCGTCATCGAGCACCACCAGAAGATCGATATCGCTGTCGGGTCCGGCCTCGCCGCGTGCGACGGAGCCGAACAGGATGACCCGACGGGGCTGGAAATACGCCACGACGGGATCGAGGAGCTCACGCGGGACGAGCGGGTGGGTCATTCACGCGGCCTTTCGCCGATGCATGTAGCACGGCGAGGCGCGCGTGTGTTCAGATGCTTCGTTTGCGAGCAGATTTCACGCGCTAGCCGGCGCGGCGGAATCCCGACGATGGTGATGGGCATGGCGCGGTAGGCGGCGAGGCCTCGGCCGGTGGTCTGTCCGGCGAATGTCGGCAGGGTGCGGGCGGGCGGAGCGGCGCCGAGGGTTGCTCCGCCGAACGGCCCGCCCAAGGGAGCACCCATAGTCGCTGCCCAGGCGCGGGCGAGCGGCGAGGCTCCGGTCGGGCCGGTTCCCTTGTTCCAGGCGGCCATGACCTTGCCGCGATAGTCGGCGGCCAGCGCCGGGGTGGCGGAGTGGTAGAGCGCCGCGGCAGCGGCCCAGTCGTTGGTCTGGGTGTAGAGCTGGCGGAGGTAGTCCGCGGCGTAAGCAGCGTTCGCCATGGGGTCGAACGCCTGCTGGAGGCTGCTGAAGGCGTTCGGGTGATGGAGCAGGCTGATCTGCATGCAGCCGACGTCGATATCGTGGGCGGGCGAGGTGCGGACGAACTGGATGGCCTGGGCGGCGCTGTCGAAAAACTCCCCATCGCCATCGGCATTCACCGTCCATGGCCAGGCGATCGCCTGGCCGGTGGCGGGGTCCCGGCGGCCGCTTTCCACCTGGGCAATGGCGGCGAGGAGGCCATGGGGGATGGCTCGGCTTTGTTCGGCTGCCAAGACGGCCTGTTGGCAGGTGGCGGCGTGGGCCGGGGCGGTGAAGGCGGCCAAAGCGAGGCAGGCCGGTAGGAGAGCACGAAGCCGCATGGGCGAGAATGGTCATGCACGGCTTAAAGAAGGGTTATTCGCCGCGTTTTGTGCAGCGCGGAAAATTCAGCTTGCGTCGGGGTGGGGCGCGCCATAGATTGTGCATTGCAGCACGCGGTTCGCCGCGTTGTCTGCTTTCTTGGACGTTTCCTCCCTAAACTTGGCGGAGCCCGCAAGGCTCCGCCATTTTTTTGAGTTCCGCGCCGGTGAGTGCGCCGGAGTGGAGCGCGCTGGCAACCAGCACGCCGGCCACTCCGGCGCGGGAAAGGGCGCGGAGGTCGTCGGGGCCACGGACCCCTCCGGCGGCGAAGAGCTGGCGGTCGGGTGCGATGCGGCGGATCGCGGCGAGGCGGGCGAGGTCCGGGCCGTGGCCGGCGCCGACTCGCGCCAGGGTCATGGCGATGATGCGGGCGGGCCAGAGGCTTGGGGTTGCGGCGATCTCGGGCGGGCCTTGGAAGGCGTCACCGCGGTAGTCGAGCGAGAGGATGAGCCGTCCATGCTGGCGCAGGACCTGGAGCAGGCTTGTGTCGGGCTGGGATTCGCTGCCGGCGACGAGACAGAAGAGGCCTCGTTCGAGCCAGGCGGTCGCGGCCTCCGGCGTGCCGATGCCGTTGTCCACCCAGAGTTCCAGCCCGGGAAAGCTTGCGGCGAGTTCGGCGCAGGTGCGGTCGTGGTCGCCGTGCCGTTCGATGGCATCGAGGTCGGCGATGTAGAGGCGGCGGAAGGGGTGGAGGCGCAGCAGGCCGGCGACGATGTCGGCTGGGGCGCTGCCGGGGCTGAGGGGGGTCTGGATGGGGCGGTAGGAGGCTCGGTCGCCGTGACGAGCGTGGACGACCTGGCCGCCCTTCAAATCGATAACCGGAATGACCTCCATTTGCGCTTACCGAACCCGTGTGATTGATGGCTGGTCCGCAATAGCACGCCAGGAGGTCGCTTTATGAACGCCTCGGAGCGGCACAATGTGACGGTGACCGGCTCGGGGGAGCGCGCCATGGTCTTCGCCCACGGGTTCGGGTGTGACCAGCACATGTGGCGGCTGGTGGCCCCCGCCTTTGAGCCGGACTTCCGGGTCGTCCTGTTCGATCACGTGGGGGCCGGCGGGTCGGACCTGTCGGCCTACGACGCGGCGAAGTACAGCTCGCTCGACGGGTACGCCGGCGACGTAGTGGAGCTGTGCCGTGAACTCGGCGTCCGCGGCGGGGTGTTCGTCGGCCATTCGGTGAGCGCCATGATCGGCGTGCTCGCCGCCAAGCGGGCACCGGAGCTGTTCAGCGAGCTGGTGCTGATCGGGCCGTCGCCACGCTACATCGACGATGCCGATTACGTGGGCGGCTTCAGCGAGGCGCAGATCCACGAACTGCTCGATTTCCTGGACAGCAACCACATGGGCTGGTCGCAGGCGATGGCGCCGGTGATCATGGGCAATGCCGAGCGGCCGGAGTTGGCGGAGGAACTGACCAACAGCTTCTGCCGGACCGATCCGGAGATCGCCAAGCGTTTCGCCCGAACAACTTTCCTGTCGGACAATCGAGCGGACCTCGACGGCGTGACAGCGCGGACCCTGGTGCTTCAGTGCTCGGAGGATGTGATCGCGCCTCGCGTGGTCGGGGAGTACGTGCACCGCAGGCTGCCGAACAGCACGCTGGTGCTGATGGCGGCGACGGGCCATTGCCCGAACCTGAGTGCCCCGGAGGAGACGATCGCGGCCATGCGCGCGTTCCTTTGAGGCGAACGCCTCGACCCGCCAGGCCGACGCGACCTGCTCGGATGAGGACCTGGAAGACCTCTTCCAGAACGCACCCTGCGGCTACATCTCGGCGCTTCCGGATGGGCGGATCATCAAGGTGAACCGGACGCTGGCCGCGTGGCTCGGACGCGACGGCGGGGAGCTGGTCGGGAGCCGCTTTCAGGACCTGCTGACCATCGCGGGGAAGATCTACTACGAAACCCATTTCGCCCCGCTGCTCCGGATGCAGGGGTTCTTCAACGAGGTCGCGCTGGATCTGGTCGGAGACGGCGGGCGGGTGCTGCCGGTGCTGGTCAACGCCGTTGAGCGGCGGGACGCCGAGGGCCGGGTGCGCTTCCTGCGGATCACCGTTTTCAATGCCTCGGATAGGCGGCGGTACGAACGGGAGCTGCTGGAGGCGCGACGCGCGGCCGAGCGTGCCGGAGACGGAGCTTGCGCGAACTCAACCAGACGCTCGAGGCGCGCGTGGCGGAGGCGGTCGAGCGGCGGCTCGAGGCCGAGGAGGCGCTGCGGCAGGGGCAGAAGATGGAGGCGATCGGGCAACTCACCGGCGGGATCGCGCACGATTTCAACAACCTGCTGACAGGCATCATCGGCAGCCTGGAGTTGCTGAACACGCGGCTCAGCCAGGGGCGCCTGGATGCCGCCGGCCGCCATGTGACCGCGGCACGCGGTGCGGCGGGGCGTGCGGCGACGCTGACGCACCGGCTGCTGGCCTTTGCGCGCCGCCAGCCGCTCGAGCCCAGGCCGACCGACATCAACCGGCTGGTGGCCGGAATGGAGGAGCTGATCCGCCGTACCGTCGGGGCCGGCGATCGAGGTGGAGGTGGTCGGCGCCGCCGGTCTGTGGACCACGCTGGTCGATCCGAACCAGCTCGAGAACGCGCTGCTGAACCTGTGCATCAATGCGCGGGATGCCATGCCGCAGGGCGGGCGGCTGACCATCGAGACGGCGAACCGGTGGTTGGACGAGGAGGCGGTTCGGGGGCATGACCTGGCGGCCGGGGAGTATGTGTCGGTCTGCGTCACGGACACCGGGACCGGCATACCGCCCGAGGTGGTCAGCCGCATTTTCGACCCGTTCTTCACCACCAAGCCGGCCGGCCGGGGCACCGGGCTGGGCCTGTCGATGATCCATGGATTCGCACGGCAATCGGGCGGGGCGGTGCGGGTCTGTTCCGAGGTCGGCCGGGGCACGACGATGTGCCTGTATCTCCCCGCCATCACGGCTCGAAGGGTCATCTGGAGGGGCCGGAGGTGCCGCACACCGCGGCGGGGGAGAGCGTGTGAGGAAATCCGGAGCGGCGCCAATCGTTGACCGACCGGCCGCAGATAAGTCTTTGATTGTGCGATGGATTCCCGCTTTCGCGGGAATGACGGATGAGCGGTCCGTGCGATTTCTACACAGGCTCTTTGGCGAGAATGACGGGCGGCGGTGCTGTTGCTCTGCCGTGGGGTTTTTCAGTGAACTGCTTAGGCCCGCGCTGTGACAAGCGTGATCGGCTGGGATGTGGGCGGGGCGCATCTGAAGGCGGCCCGGGCGGAGGGTGGGGTGGTGGTGGACGTGGTCCAGGTCCCCTGCCCTCTTTGGCTGGGCCTGGAGCGGCTTGGTGAGGCGCTGGAGGCCGCGCGGCACCGGCTCGGTACGGCCGGGCGGAACGTGGTGACGATGACCGGGGAACTGGCCGACGTGTTCCCCGACCGAAGCACCGGCGTGGCTCGGATTGCGGCGGTGATGGCGGAGCAGTTGGAGGGTGTGACGATCTATGCGGGGCGCGCCGGGGTGGTGGCGCCGGCGGATGCGGTGGCACACGTGGAGGATATCGCCTCGGCGAACTGGCACGCCTCGGCGGGCTTGGCGGGACGATTCGTGGCGGATGGATTATTCGTGGATATCGGCTCGACCACGACGGACCTGGTGCCGGTGCGCGGTGGGCGCTCTGCGGCCGCGGGCTATTCGGATGCGGAGCGGCTGGCGTGCGGGGAGCTGGTCTATACGGGACTGACCCGGACCGCGCTGATGGCGGTGGCGGAGCGGGTGCCGGTTTCCGGCGAGTGGGTTGGCGTGGCGGCGGAGTATTTTGCGACCATGGCCGACGCGTACCGGATTCTGGGCGAACTGGATGAGGGCGCGGACCAGATGGCGAGCGCGGACGGGCGGGAGAAGACGGTGGCGGCCTCGTGCGCTCGGCTGGCGCGGATGGTGGGCCGCGATGCGTGTGACCTGGACCTGGCGGGATGGCGCGGGGTGGCGGCGTGGTTCGCCGAGGCGCAGATGCGGCGGATGGTCGATGGTGCGATGCTGGTGCTGTCGCAGGCGTCTCTGCCGCCGGCGGCTCCGGTGATCGCGGCGGGCGCCGGGGCGTGGCTGGCCGAGCGGCTGGCGGAGCGCCTGGGGCGGGCGTCGGTCCCCTTCCCTGCCCTGATCGCACGGGCGCTGGCGGATGCGTCGTTGCGCGATGCGGCAGCGCAGTGCGCACCGGCGGTGGCGATGGCATTGTTGGCAGAGGAGGCATGATCATGCGTCGGCGAAGCGTTCTGGTCTCGGGTGCCGCAGCGGCCTTGGTGCGTCCGTGGGCAGCCCATGCCGCCGAGGTGGAGTTGACGTTCCGCTATAATGACTTCGGACATTTCGCTGATCCGCGCCGCACTTGATGCCTTCGAGAAGCAAAATCCGGGCATCAAGGTACGCACGGAGCGTGCCGATTGGGCCAGTGCGCTGACGAATTTGCTGCGAGAGGCCGCGGTCGGCTCGGGTCCGGATGTGATCCACTCGGCCAATGTATGGGTCAAGGAACTTGCCGAAGCCGGGGCAGTTCTGCCGATGGACGATTTCACCAGGCCGAAGCCAGCCAGCCAAGCCCTGGCGGATTTTATCACGATCGATTTGGCGGAGTACAAAGACAAAGCTTACGGCTTGCCATGGACGGTAGATACGTTTGCCATGGTCTATAACACCGACCTGATGAAGCAAGCGGGAATAGCGTCATTCCCAAAGACCTGGGAGGAGCTGAGCGCGGCGGCGGACAAGGTACACAAATCCACCGGCAAGGCGGGTTTTCTTCTGCCGTGTGGCAGTTCCGCGTCGAACACGATCTGGTTTGCGGCCAATTGCTGGTGGTGGTCCCACGGCCAGAACCTTATCGTCAAGAAGCCGGAGGGCGGTTACGGTCTGGGGCTGAACGCGGCGGACATCGTGGCCTGCATCAACTATTTCGACGGCATGATCAAGAATGGCGCGATCCCCCGCGAGATGCTCGCCGTCAGTGCGTGGGGCGATCCGGCGGTGATCGAGCCGATGGTGTCAGGCGACGGGCTGGCCATGTTGGTGCCGCCGGCGAATTTCAAGCACGCCGTCGCCGAGTGGAGCGAGAAGCACCCGGGCGGCGCGTTGCCATTTGCCAGCGCGCTGGTTCCCGCGGCGAGTGTGGGATCGACCTCGATCCTGGGCGGACGCATGCTGGTGATCAATGCCAATACCAAGCATCAGCAGGAATGCTGGAAGCTGTTGCAGTTCCTGTCCACGAAGGGGTTTTTCACGGATTTCCTCACCACCCAGTTCCCGGCACAGAAGGAACTTTTGAAGGATATAAAGTTTGGCCCTGGGCTGCAGGGCTATGCCGCTCAGCTCCAGCATGCCCGCACCTGGGGACCGTATTCCGACGGGCCGGTCCCGATCCCCACCATGTGGAGCGAAGTCGGACGCGATTTCGGCGCGACATTCATCGGCCAAGCGACAGCCAGTCAATCGGCCGGCCGTATTCTCTCGGTGATCGAGCAGAAGCTGAAGTAATGGGGCGGCCCCGTTTGGCGAGGCGTTCGCGGCGTGGGGATGTCCTGTTTGCCTGGATCATGGTGGCACCGGCGATGCTGGTTCTGGGCGGCTTCTATCTTTATCCGACGGTCTATAATGGCTGGATCAGCCTGACCGACCTCAGTCTGCTGCATCTCCGTCAGGGTGGCGCTTTTGTTGGTTTTGGCAACTACAAGTCGCTGCTGAGTGATCGTGATTTCTGGCTGGTCATCTGGCGCACGGCATTCTGGCTGACGGCGGTCTCGGTGATCGTGCGCGTTGTTCTGGCTCTGGGTCTCGCGCTGCTGCTGGAAAGCGTGGCGCTGCGCCGGTACAGGCTGCGGACGGTGATGCGGTTGGCGCTGATCGTGCCGTGGGCCACACCGCCGATTGTCGCGGTGGCGACCTGGCGCTGGATGCTCAACCCGAGGGCGGGCGGGATCAACCGGGCGCTACAGTGGCTCGGCGTGCTGCATGGGCCGGTGCCGTTCCTGGCGGATACCGTCACCGTCTGGCCTTCCATCGTGCTGATCATCGTGTGGAACACGCTGCCGGTTGCCACGCTGGCGTTCGTCGCGGCGCTGCAATCGGTGCCGCGCGAACTGACCGAAGCGGCATCCCTGGACGGCGCCGGACGCCTGGGGATTTTCCGCAACGTGACGCTGCCGCACATCCTGCCGACGGTGGCAATCGTCAGCCTGCTCTTGGTGTTCTGGACGTTCAATAACTTCGTGTATGTGTGGCTGACCACCGGCGGCGGTCCCGGCCGTTTCACCAACGTGCTCGCAACCGACGTGTATATCAGCGGGTTCGTCGAGTTCCAACTGGGCCAGAGTGCCACAATCGGCATGATCATGGCGATCGCGATGGGGATTTTCGGATTGTTCTACAGCCAGGTCGGGATGCGGCGGGCCATGGCGGGACGGTTATGAGGCTGATCCGCTCTTGGGCGGCCGACGCGATGCTCGTCGGTGCAGCGCTGCTGGCGATGCTGTTCCTGGTGTATCCGGTGGTTGTCATTGTCATCAACTCGGTCCAGACCGACGCCACGCTGTTCGATCCATCCCGCTTCGCCTTTACCTGGACCAACTACGCCAAGATTTTTGCCGCGGGATTCGGCCGCGCCCTGCTTAACAGCTTCATCGTTTGCTGCGGTGCGACGCTGCTGGCGACGTGGCTTTCGGCGATGGCGGCCTATGTGTTCTCCCGCCGCCGCTTTCGGCTCCGCCGCATCCTGCTGGGTGCCGTGCTGGCGGGCCAGGTGTTTCCCTGGGTGGTTCTGGTCACGCCGTTGTTTATCCTGTTCGCGCGGACCGGTCTTACGAACACCTATGAGGGCATTATCTTCTGTTACACGGCGATCGGCATTCCGTTTTCGATCTACATGCTGCTCGGGTATCTGGAGTCCATTCCGGTGGAACTGGACGAGGCGGCGGCGATCGACGGGTGCTCACCTCTGGCGGTGCTTTGGCGGGTGGTGCTGCCGTTGATGGTCCCCGGCATCGTGGCGACGGCGACGTATGCGTTCCTGCTGTGCTGGACGGATTTTCTGTTCGCCCTGGCTTTCCTGACGCGGCAGGACATGCAGACGCTGCCCATAGGTCTGGCCGGGTTTTTTGGCGAGAATTTTACCGATTGGGGTGCTGTGATGGCCGGCTCGGTGGTGATGACGCTGCCGGTGCTGCTGCTGTTTGTTCCCTTGCAGGCGGGTTTGTCGACGGGCCTGACGGCCGGGGCGGTGAAGCAGTAGGACGGGCGGCTGGCCGGGCGCCTGGGGCTGCCCTGATCGCACGGCGCGCTCCGGCGGTGGCGCTGGTGTCGCGGCGGTAGGTTTGCGCCAGGTGCTTTTGGCTGATATGCTGATAAGCGCATAAGCCACTTTGGCGGGTCCTTATGACTGCTGAGACCACCATGACACGCTGGACCGTCTCGGTCTCGAGGGCGACGGACATCACCGTGCGCAGTTTTCTGGCGCAGCGCGGGCTGAAGAAGGGCGACCTTTCGAAATTCATCGAGGAAGCGGTGAAGTGGCGGGTGCTGGACCAAACGATTGCCGAAGCGCGCAGCAAGTTCGCCGATCTGGGCGCGGAGGAGTTGCAAGCGGTGATCGAAGAAGCCGTCGCTGCAGCTCGCAAGGGCGGCACCCCCGGCGATTGAATGATCCGTGCGGCTGGTCGTCGATACCAACGTTCTGATCAGCGCCTTGCTGACTGGCTCATCGTTGCCGGCACTGTTGATAGCTTTGTGGCGGGAAGGCCAATTCGATCTGCTGACCTCGGCGACGCAGGTCGAGGAGTTGATGCGGGTCACCCGCTATCCGAAGATCCGGGAACGGCTCACCCCAGCGCTCGCCGGTCGGCTGATCAATGAACTGCGCGATATGGCGATTCCGACGAGAGCCGTTCCCAAGGTGACAGTCTGCGCCGATCCGTATGACAACTATTTGCTTGCAATGGCCGCATCGGGAGAAGCTGATTTCCTTGTGACAGGCGACAAACGCGACCTCTTGAGTTTGGGGCACTACGCAGGGGTCAGGATCGTTGCTGTTCGCGAATTTCTCTTACTGAGCGGACGCCTGCCGTAAATCAGTGCGCATCGTGGGCGGCGATCCGTTCCATCAGCCAGGACCACGCTTCCTGCTCTTCCGGACCGGCGGTCTTGTCGATGGCGATCCGCAGGTAGGCGATTTCGCGTTCGACCTTGTCGCGCGGCAGCATGAAGAGCCGGCTGGTGAGAATGGCAGCCTCGATGACGGCTGCCTGGGCACGATTGAAACCAAGGAACGGCGCGTGCATTTCGCGGTGGACGACGCGGCAGCGGAAACGCGGGCGCTGCGGGTCCTCGTGTGTCTCGACGACGCGGAGTTCCTCGTGCGTCAGCGCCGCCGCGAGGCGCGGAGGGCGGACGTGGCGGGAAGGTGTGGTGGGCCAGTCCCGCCGGCCGGTGAGGCAGCCGGCGATGATACGCACGTCGTCAACGTGGTTGGCGACGGCTTCGGGGATGGCGCGCAGGTTGTCGAGGGTGGCGGATGGCTGGAACGGGGCGATGATCCAGTCCTGATCGGCTGCGATAAGACCGATCGGCGCGATATGGACCCGTCCGGCGGCCGATATGGTGGTGACGACGGATTCCCGGATCACGAGGGTGTGGCGAGATAGTGCGTGTGGTGGGGGGAATGCGAGCCGGGGAGGGTCGGTGAGGTCCGATCATCCGCTGGGTCCCCGCTTTCGCGGGGATGACGGTGGGGCGGTTGGTGCGATGCCTTCGCTTTTTCGTGGGGATGGTCGTTGAGTGCGGTGGGCCTGGATTGCCGCGTCGGGCGCTGCGCACCCTCCTCGCAATGACGGAGGGGGTGCGCGTCACGTCATGTCGCGATGCTCGCAAACGCTGTATCGACGCCACGGCCGAGCCGATCGACGATCTCGTCGATCTCCGGCGCGGTGACGATGTAGGGCGGTGCGACAATGACGTGATCGCCGTGCTTGCCGTCGATGGTGCCGCCCATGGGGTAGATCGCCACGCCGGCGTCGATGGCGGCCTGCTTGACGCGCTCGTTCAGTTTCAGCGCCGGGTCGAAGGTGGATTTGCCGGCGCGGTCGCGGACGAACTCGATGGCCCAGAACAGGCCGCGGCCGCGGATGTCGCCGATATGCGGGTGGTTGCCGAAGCGCTCGATCAGCGCGGATTCGAGCCGGCCGCCCATTTCGCGCACGTTGGCCACCAGGTTTTCCTCGCGGATGATGCGCTGGCATTCGAGTGCGCCGGCGCAGGCGACGGGATGCGCCTGGTAGGTGTGGCCGTGCATGAAGCCGCCGGAGCCGGACTGGATGGCGTCAACGATCTTGCCGGCGATCAGGATGCCGCCGATGGGTTGGTAGCCGCCGCCGAGGCCTTTCGCGACGATCTGGATGTCGGGGGAGATGCCTTCCTGTTCCCAGGCGTGCATGGTGCCGGAGCGGCCCATGCCGCACATCACCTCGTCGAGGATCAGCAGCGCGCCGTGGCGGTCGCAGATGTCGCGGACGCGGCGGAAATAGCCGGGCAGCGCGGTGACGCAGCCGGTGGTGGCGCCGACGATGGGTTCGGCGATGAAGGCGATGACGGTGTCGGGGCCGAGGCGCTGGAACTCGGCTTCCAATTCGTCGGCGAGGCGGTTGACGTAGTCGGCGTCGGATTCATCGTCTCGCTTGAAGCGGTAGGCGAAGCAGGGGGAGACGTGGCTGAAGGCGTGGCTGAGTTCCGGTTCATAGAGGCGGCGGCGCATCATGTTGCCGCCGGCGGCGAGCGCGCCGAGGGTATTGCCGTGATAGCTCTGCCGCCGGGCGATGTAGTGCGTGCGCTGCGTCTGGCCGATCTCGGTGAAATACTGGCGGGCGAGCTTCAGCGCGGCTTCGGTGCCTTCGGAGCCGGAGGAGCAGAAATAGGCGGTGGTGAGGCCGCCGGGGGAGCCTTCCAGGATGATGTCGGCGAGGTCCTCGGCGGGCTGGCTGATGAAGCTGCCGGTGTGGGCATAGGCCATGGCGGCGGCCTGGCGGCCGATGGCCTCGGCGATGCGGCGGTTGCCGTGGCCGAGGCAGGCGACGGCGGCTCCGCCCGATGCATCGATGATGGTGCGGCCGTCTTTCAGGTGCAGGCGGATGCCTTCGCCGGAGAGGGCCATGGGCGGGACGGCGCCGGAGCGGTGCAGGACGCGGGACATAGGCCGGAGGATGGCAGGGTTACGGAGGAACGGGCAAGCGCTCCCGATGACTTGGCGGCATCCCGATAGCCTTCAGCGAATCGGGCTACGCCCAGCATGATCGGGCAATGCCCACCGATCACCTTGTCCCAGAAGATTTGAGGGATCGCTACCATGTCCGTGAGTGGCGAAACGCTCGCAGGGATATTGGCAACCGCCTGCCCCGGGGAGTGGAACGACATTATTGAGATTTTGCGGGCTTTCCGTCTGCTTCGCTCTGAGATTTTGACAGCAGGAGGTGGTCTGTCTCCCATCTCGCAGCAGATCAACAACGCCTTTGATCGGCGGGGATGGAAGGAGAAGAAGTTTTCTACACTCATCAAGATCGATGATGCGGAGTACGCCAGTCCGACACATGCAGTGGATTGCTTCAAGGGGCGCGTGGCGCTTGAGCTTGAGTGGAACAACAAGGACCCGTTTTTCGACCGAGACCTGAACAACTTCCGCCTTCTGTTTGACCTTCGCGCTATCGATGTGGGAGTGATTCTGACGCGCGCGACAGAGTTGCAGGGCATATTCGATAGACTTGGCAAAGGCGCGAGCTACGGTACCAGCACGACGCATCATGAGAAGCTTTGGCCGCGCCTGGACGGTGGTGGCGGGGGCGGATGCCCGGTGCTCACGTTCGCGATCACGCCCAGGCTGTATGTGGACGATGGGTCGGAAGCACTGGAGCGTGCTTTGCAGGCCAAGGCGGAAGGTAGGCGCAAGCCCCGAAGGAAACAGGGCGGCGTTTCACCTGAGGCAGGTACTGACCCTAATGCGCCAGAGTAGAATTACTCGATCGTCAGGGAAAGTTGTGACCGGTGCGTAGCGGAATTGAAAGCGTATGTTTTCCAGGTAGGCCGATAATCCTTCGTCGCCTGGTTGCCCCACACGGCCCAGCCCGGGCGCGATCCGCGAGCGAACAGCTCCAGATACGGACCCGGACTACAAGCTTCGATGATATCGTAAAGCTCATCGGGTTTCCGGCTGTGTTCGCGCTTTCGGGTCGAAAGCAGGTTCACTTGGCGCCGCCCCGGAGCAAGAGTGCGCGCGTTCTTGCCACGAACCCCGAACAGAACCAGTTCTGTTACATTTCTGAAGTAAAATCCGACGCCGCGGCCGTCGGAACCGCCGTCCTTACGTACCTTGTGCCAGACGATGTTGCTCTTGTCCTAAACCCCCAAGCTGACATGACCTGAAGACCTTCCGGGAGAAGCGCGTTCGGAACCCAAAGATACAGGTGTGCAGTAGGCTTCATCAGTTCGCCGACTGGCAGGCGGCAGATTTGGTCGACGGTCATCGTTCCGTAACGCGACAAACGGCGGTGTTCCGGCGCCACTTTGCCCGTCCTGTTCACGAATTGCCACGGAGGATCCGCCAGAACACAGGAATGACGCCGAGCGCCAACTTGTTCCCGGAGATCAGTTTCGGGGTCAGGGTGCGATGTCAGCCTGCTCACTTTTGATGCTTCGGGTGCTCGTCGGCATTTTGGGGTGGGTAGCCAACTCGGTCGTTCATGATGAAGCAAGTCTCATTTGGCGAGACGGCTCTGTCAAGAACTTCCTCGCATCCGGTTCCCGGCTGCCCGCACCGGCCTGGCCTCGCAACTGGCGAGCTCCCGCGGGGTGAGGCATCGTCGCGGGGTTTCGGAGTGCGGTCGGAGTGACAAGCGAGGCCCGTCCGGGCGAGATCGTGGCGTTCTGGCGTGAGGCCGGCGAGGACAGGTGGTTCGACAAGGACGTGGCGTTCGATGACACCTGCCGCGAGCGTTTTCTGGCGCTGCACATGGCGGTTGCGGCACGCCGGCACGATGACTGGATGGCGACGGCGGAGGGCGCTCTCGGGCTGATCCTGCTGGTGGACCAGATTCCGCGGAACGTGTTTCGGGGCACCGGGCACATGTACGCGACGGACGGGCTGGCCCGGCAGTACGCGCGGGCGGCTCGGGCGGCGGGGTTTATCGGGCAGGTCGAACTGGCGCTGCGGGTGTTCTTCTGCCTGCCGTTCTCGCACTCCGAGGCGATCGGTGATCAGGATATCGCGGTGGCGCTGAACACCAGTCTGGGGCGGCCGTGGCTGCGACATGCGGAGGGGCACCGGGAGATCATCCGGCGGTTCGGGCGGTTCCCGCATCGCAATGGGTTGCTGGGGCGGGAGACGACGCGGGAGGAGGCGGCGTTCCTGGCGGCGGGCGGGTTCGCGGGAAAATGCTTATTCCAGTTCAGGTATCGCGCAGATGGTCGCTGGCCTGGATCGCCAGGCGGTTCTGCACATCGGCTCGCTGATGAATAGGCGCCCGTCTATGAGCGACCGTGAAGCTGCTACGTCTCCCCCACGGGCATAGCGCGGTCGCCGCGGCGAGCAGGACCAGGAAGCGCGGGAGGGCGAGGTCGGTCTGATTCTGGCTGACCTCGCTGGTGAGCATGGCGGTGCTCGCGGCGACCAGGACGATGCCGCCGAGCATGCGCTTTTGCGGGCTGGCGACCATCACGCCGCCGGTGAACTCGGCGGCGCCGAGCAGGCGGCGGGAGGTGTCGGACCAGCCCATGTCGGCGAACAGGCGCTCATAGCCGCCGATGCCCAGCAGCTTGTCGGCGCCGGAGACTGCGAAGCCAACCCACCAGCGCATACCATTTCCGGCCCATTCGTTGCTCCTATTCCGCCGCCGCCATGCGCGGCTCGGTTCGTCGTTCGGTCGCCAACGCCATCGCCACCGTGCTGAGCATGAACAGGACCGAGGCGTAGAACACCCAGCGGGGCGCCCCCTTGTCCATGATCCAGCCGCCCAGCATCGGCCCGAAGATGCCGCCGATGTTGAAGCCGGTGGTGACGATGCCGAAAACTCGCCCGGCGGCTCCGGGTGGCGCGGCGGCGCGCACCATCATGTCACGGGATGGTGCGATCATGCCGGAGAGGAAGCCGGCGCTGGCCATGGCGCCGAGCAGCGCGAGCGTGCCGAGGGGGACCGAGCCGATCAGGGCGGTGATGATGGCGGTAAGGCAGAAGGCTCCGGCGGCGACCTGGTTGTGGCGGGCGGTGCGGTCGGCGATGACGCCGCCGGCGAGGACTCCCACGGCGGTGGCGGTGAGGAAGGCGGACAGGGCGCCGTTGGCGACGGTGAGCGGCGTGCCGTAGAGCGCCTTCAGGGCGACGACGGAGAAGTTGGTGATGGCGCCGGTGCTCAGGCTGAGCAGCGCGAAGAAGCCGGTGAGGCTGAGGATCATGGGGGTGAGGAGAGCGGCGGCGGGGATTTTGGCGTCGGCGGTGGCGCGGCGGGCGGGGACGGCGAGTGCGGCGACGTCGAGGCCTCGGAGCGAAGAGCAGGGGGACGGCAACGGCGGGGCCGATCAGGCCGGCGACGATGAAGGCGCCCTCCAGTCCGAAGCGGGTGCTGACGGCGAGCATGATGGGGGGTGCGATGGCGCCGCCGAGGTAGCCGGCGAAGGTGTGGAAGGAGAAGGCTCGGCCGACGCGGGCGGGTTCGATGGCGGCGCCGAGGATGGCGTAGTCCGAGGGGTGATAGACGGCGTTGGCCAGGCCGGCGATGCACGCGGCGATCAGCAGCCAGCCGTAATGCGGGTAGGCGGCGACGGAGCCGAAGGCGACGCCGGACAGGCACAGGCCGCCGATCAGCACGCGTCGCGGGCCGAAGCGGTCCACCACCCAGCCCATCGGGGCCTGCACCAGGGCGGAGACAACGTTGAACAGGGTGATGGCCAGGCCGAGCTGGATGAAATCCACGCCGAGCCGCTGATGCAGCAGGGGAAACAGCGGGACGATGACGAGGTAGTGGAAGTGGCTGACCAGGTGCGCCGAGCAGATCAGGCCGAGGGTCTTGATCTCTCGCGGTTTCATGTCAGGCCGGCTCGCAGCGGAAGCCGTTGTCCCAGCGGCTGAGGCGGAAGCGGGACGGCGAGGGGAAGTGGGCGGTGCAGCAGAGGGTGCCGGCGGCGCAGTGGTGTTCGAGGAAGCTGCGGCGGGTGCGGGCGGCGAGGTCGGGATCGTAGTCGGCCCGCATGGAGATTTCCGGATAGCGGGCCTGGAGCGGCGAGTGGATCAGGTCTCCGGTCAGCACGGCGTCGTCGTGGCCCTTGCCGAGCAGCACGGCGAAATGGTCGGGCGTGTGGCCGGGGGTGGGGGTGAGGCGGACGTGGTCGTCGAGTTCGTGGTCGCTGGTGACGAAGTCGGCGCGTTTGGCCTCGACGATGGGGATGACGCTGTCCTGGATGTGGGGCAGCTCGGTCTTGGCGTTCTGCTCGATCCAGTGGTCGTATTCGCGTTTGGAGAACAGGTAGCGGGCGTTGGGGAAGGTGGGGACCCAGGCGCCGTTCTGCAGCCGGGTGTTCCAGCCGACATGGTCCACGTGGAGGTGGGTGCACATCACGATGTCGATGTCGTTGACGCTGAGGCCGAGTGCGGCGAGGCCGCGGTGGAAGGCGTCGTCCTTCTTCATGTGCCAGTAGGGGTAGGCGGGGCGGTTCTTGTCGTTGCCCAGGCAGGAGTCCACCAGGATGGTGTGGTGCGGCGTGGTGACGACGTAGGACTGGAAGCAGAAGACGAGTTTCCGGGTGGCGGGTTCGAGGGCGGCGGGGGCGAGCCAGTGGCGGTTTTCCTCGAGCAGTTCTTGCTGAGGCGCCGGGAAGAAGGTGAGCGCGTCGAAGATGGCGGCTTCCTGCTCGACGATGCGCTGGATGGTGAGGTCGCCGTCGGTGATGATGTCGCTGCCGATGTCGCTCATGGGGGCCGGACGCTCCTGGTTCGGCGGGAGCGTAGCGTGGATTGGGGTGGACAAGAATACGGGGCGTCGTGTGGCCACGGTCCTGCCCTCAACCGGAGGTCAACGGCGAGTTCGGCAGCCACTGCAAAGCTGAGGGTAAGAGCGCCTCCATTAGGAGAGCAGCGATCTCGAGAGAGCGATGGCGCCGATCGAGTTGATCGGGCGCCTGCAAAAGGACGCAAACTGCTCGGCCGAGGGGTCGAGCTCATCATACTCAGGGAGACCTCATCGAGCGACGACGAAATCCGAGAACCTGATCCTGCGGCACCTGCGGGCGCTAGACGCGCGACGGAGCGGATCGAGGCCACTCTCAACCGGCTGATTCAGTTGGTCAGCGCGCGCTTCGAGGCGATGGAGGCTCGCATGCTGGGACTGTAGGCCCGCATGACCGCGCTGGAGGACTGGTCTCATAGCGTGACCGGGCGGTTGATCAAATCGAGCGGCGTTCCGAACCTGGTGGAGGCGATTAGCTGACCGGACCAGGGCTATGCGATTAGAGGCATAGAAGGATTACAACGAAAACCCGTGCGGGGCGCGTCGGGCGCGCTCAGTGGGGCTTACGAAATTTTCGGGTGCGCGAGCCGTGTGACGGCGGATCTGGGAGGCCGCGTGTCCTGTTGCACCACGCTCGTCGGGCGCGCTTTCGGTTTCGGATGAAAGAAAAAGTAACGCAGATAGAAAGAGGATGCACGCCGATACACGCTGATGGTGGGGAGTGTGGCAGCGGCGGTGCATGCTCCCGCATCGCCACGGCCCCTCACCCGGCGCGCTGTTGCGCCGGCGTCTCCCGATGACGGGAGAGCGAGCTGGCCGCGGGTCGTGCGCTGATGACGGGGCGCTACCGGCCGAGCGCCTTGACGATCCCCTCGACCATCTTCTTGGCGTCGCCGAACAGCATCATGGTGTTGTCGCGGAAGAAGAGCTCGTTCTCCACGCCGGCGTAGCCGGAGCCCATGCCGCGCTTGACGAACAGCACCGTGCGGGCCTTCTCCACGTCCAGGATCGGCATGCCGTAGATCGGGCTTGCGGGTCGGTCTTGGCGGCCGGGTTGGTGACGTCGTTGGCGCCGATGACGAAGGCCACGTCGGCGGTGGCGAACTCGGAGTTGATGTCCTCCAGCTCGAACACCTCGTCGTAGGGCACGTTGGCCTCGGCCAGCAGGACGTTCATGTGGCCGGGCATGCGGCCGGCGACGGGATGGATGGCGTATTTGACCTCCACGCCCTCCTTCTTCAGCTTGTCGGCCATCTCGCGCAGGGCGTGCTGGGCCTGGGCGACCGCCATGCCGTAGCCGGGGACGATGATGACCTTGGAGGCGTTCTTCATGATGAAGGCGGCGTCCTCGGCGCTGCCCTGCTTCACCGGGCGGTCCGCGCGCGGCGCCGCGCGGGCCGGCGGTCGCGCCTCGCCGAAGCCGCCCAGGATCACCGAGACGAAGCTGCGGTTCATGCCCTTGCACATGATGTAGCAGAGGATGGCGCCGGAGGAGCCGACCAGCGCGCCGGTGATGATCAGGGTGATGTTGTCGAGGGTGAAGCCGAGCGCCGCGGCCGCCCAGCCGGAGTAGCTGTTCAGCATCGAGATCACCACCGGCATGTCGGCGCCGCCGATCGGGATGATGATCAGCACGCCGAGGGCGAGGGCGAGGAAGGCCAGCAGCCAGAACGCGGCGTAGCTGCCGCTGACGACCAGGACGACGATCAGCAGCGATCGCCAGGACGCCGAGGGCGATGTTCAGCATGTGCTGGCAGCGGGAAGGGATCGGCGCGCCGCTCATGTTGCCGTTCAGCTTGGCGAAGGCGATCACCGAGCCGGTGAAGGTGATCGCGCCGATGGCGAGGCCGATCGACAGCTCGATCAGGCTCTCAGGTGAAGATGTGCGCCCGGGACGCCGATGCCGAAGGCGGCCGGGGTATAGAGTGCGGCCGCGGCGACAAGGCAGGCGGCCAGGCCGACCAGGGAGTGGAAGGCGGCGACCAGCTGGGGCATGGCGGTCATGCGGACGCGCCGGGCGATCAGCGCGCCGATGGTGCCGCCGATGATCACGCCGATGACGATCAGGCCGTAGCCGCCGGCGCCCATGTTGCTGGCGGCGAAGGTGTCGAGGATGGCGATCGCCATGCCGAGCATGCCGAGCTGGTTGCCTCGCCGGCTGGTGACGGGGCTGGAGAGCCCCCGCAGCGCCAGGATGAACAGGACCGCCGCGACGAGGTAGGAGAGGACGACGAGATGCGGGGACATCGGCGCGGCCCTATTGCTGCTTGCGGCGGAACATCGACAGCATGCGATGGGTGACCAGGAAGCCGCCGAAGATGTTCACCGAGGCCAGCAGCACGGCGACGAAGCCGAAGCCTCGGGAGACGTTATTCAGGGCGAGGCCGGTGGCCAGCATGGCGCCGACGATGATGACGGAGCTGATGGCGTTGGTGACGGCCATCAGCGGCGAGTGCAGCGCCGGGGTGACGTTCCAAACCACGTAGTAGCCGACGAAGCAGGCCAGCACGAAGATGGCGAAGAGATAGATGAAGGGGATGCCGATGACCTCGGCGACGCCGGCCGGGGTGATGGTGGCGAGGGACGCGGCGTGGAGGGCCAGGGCGTGCGCCTGGTCGGCGATGCGGGCGGCTTCGTCCGCAACCTGGTTCGGGTTCATCCGGGTGTCTCCGTAACCGTCAGGCGGCCTGAGCGTGCGCCCCTTGGGACGCGAAATTGGGATGCACGACCGCTCCGCCGCGGGTCAGCATCACGCCCTTCACGATGTCATCGTCGGGGGGAAGTTTCGGTGCGTTCGCCTCCTTGTCCCAGAAGGTGGAGAGGAACGTCAGCAGGTTGCGGGCGTAGAGGGCGGAGGAGGCGACGGGGATGCGGCCGGGCCAGTTGTAGTAGCCGAGGATGGTGACGCCGTTGGGGGTGACGGTGCGCTCGCCCGGGGGTGGTGACCTCGCAGTTGCCGCCGGCGTCGGCCGCGAGGTCCACGATGATGGAGCCGGGGCGCATGGATTCGACCATCGGCGCGGGTGACGATGACCGGCGCCTTGCGGCCCATGACCAGGGCGGTGGTGATGACGATGTCGTTCTTGGCGACGGTGGCGGCCATGAGTTCGGCCTGCTTGCGGCGGAAATCCTCGGACATTTCACGGGCGTAGGCGCCGGTCTGCGGGGCGGTTTCGGCGTCCTCGACGCCGACGAAGGTGGCGCCGAGGGAGCGGATCTCCTCCTTGGCGGCCGGGCGGACGTCGGTGGCGGAGACGATGGCGCCGAGGCGTCGGGCGGTGGCGATGGCCTGCAGGCCGGCGACGCCGGCGCCGATGATGAAGACCCGGGCGGGCGGGACGGTGCCGGCGGCGGTCATCATCATGGGGAAGCCGCGGTCGAAGGTGGCGGCTGATTCGATGACCGCGCGATAGCCGGAGAGATTGGCCTGGGAGGAGAGCACGTCCATCGACTGGGCGCGGGTGATGCGGGGCAGGAGTTCCATGGCCGCGGCGTCGATGCCGGCCTCGGCGAGCGCGGGGACGGCGTCGGGCACGGCGAAGGCGTTGGCGATGCAGATGAGCAGGGCGCCGCGGGGGATGAGGGCGACGATCTCGGGGGACGGCATCTGGACGGCGAGGACGATGCCGGCGTCGTGCAGGGCGGAGGGTGGGTCGGGGGCGATCTCGGCGCCGGCCGCGGCGTACTCCGCGTCGCTGATGGAGGCGAGCTGGCCGGCGCCGGATTCGATGACGACGGTGAGGCCGAGGGCGGTGAGGCGTTTGACGGTTTCCGGCACCGCGGCGACGCGGGATTCGAAGGCTCGACGTTCTTTCAGCACCGCCAGACGCATGCACGGGATTCCTGTGATTCGGCGGCCGGACCATGGGGGATGGCCCTGTGCCGCGCAAGGGGCGCGGGGTGGGGCGCGGCTATTGGGGAAGCGGGGGTGGCTCGTTCAGCACGGCGGTTGCGAGGCGGAGGATGCGCTCGGCGGTGAGGCGCATGCCGGCGCGGTCCGCTTGTTCGGCGAGGGAGAGCAGGCGGTCGGAGAGGAGGAGTGGGGTCAGGGGGAGCTGGGTGGGGGTGGTGGGGGAAAGCGCGTCCATCATGGATGCTCTCCGTTTGGGAGGGGGGGAGCGTGGCACGGGGTTGGTTGATGGGGGGTTAATGGGGGCAGTGGCGTTCGTGGTGCGAACTCTCACAGGGGATTGCTTCAGCCGCTGCGCGGGCTTCGCAATGACATAGGAGCGCGAGGACGCGGAGGGCGGAGGCGAGAGGTTGGCCGGGGGGACGGGAGGCGTCGGTGTGGGCGACGAGGGCGGAGAGGCGCTGGCCTCGGGAGGCGGCGATCTGTTCGAGGGCGGCCCAGAACTCGGGTTCCAGGGCGACGCTGGTGCGGTGGCCGGAGAGGGAGAAGCTGCGCTTGATCAGGCTGTTGGTCACGCGAGCTGGGTGCAGGCCCATTGGGCGGCCTCGGCGACGACGGGGTCGGGGTCGGTGAGGAGGGCCTCGGCGGACGGGCGGAGGGTGCGGTCGGCGGAGTTGCCGATGGCGATCAGCACGTTGCGGACGAAGCGGTTGCGGCCGATGCGCTTGATGGGGGAGCCGGCGAAGAGGGCGCGGAAGGCGGTGTCGTCCAGCGCGGCGAGATCGGCGAGGCGGGGGGCGGCGAGGTCGGGGCGGGCCTGGAGTTTCGCGTGGCTGGTGGTGCGGGCGAAGCGGTTCCAGGGGCAGACGGCCAGGCAATCGTCGCAGCCGTAGATGCGGTTGCCGATCAGGGGGCGGAGGTCGTGCGGGATCGGACCTTTGTGCTCGATGGTCAGGTAGGAGATGCAGCGGGGGGCATCGAGCACGTAGGGCGCCGGGAGGGCGTGGGTGGGGCAGATGTCGAGGCAGCGGGTGCAGGAGCCGCAGCGGTCCGGGTGGGGCGGGTCGGGCGGAAGCTCGAGCGTGGTGTAGATCTCGCCCAGGAAGAGCCAGGAGCCGTGGGCTGCGGGAGACCAGGTTGGTGTGCTTGCCCTGCCAGCCGATTCCGGCGGTCTGGGCGAGCGGTTTTTCCATGACCGGGGCGGTATCGACGAAGACTTTGACGTCCTTGCCCGGGGGCGCGGGAGACGATGAACTGCGCCAGGGTCTTGAGCATGCCTTTGAGGACGTCGTGGTAGTCGCGGTTGCGGGCATAGACGGAGATGGTGGCTCGGTCGGGGCGGGTGAGCGTGGCGAGCGGGTCGGTATCGGGGGCGTAGGAGAGGCCGAGGGCGATGACGCTGCGGGCCTCGGGCCAGAGGGCTTGCGGGTGGGCGCGCTGGTCGGCTCGGTCGGCGAGCCAGCCCATGTCGCCGTGTTTGCCGGCGGTCAGGAAGTCCTGGAGCCGGTGACGGGCCTCGGGGGCGAGTGCCGCGGGGGCGAAGCCGATGGCGTCGAAGCCGAGAGCGAGGGCGCGGTCTCGGATCAGGTCTTTCAGGGGTGGGGACACGGGTCGGGGAAGAACGGCGCCGGGGCGGCCGGGATCGGGGGTGAGAAGAGCATGTGCCAGTCGGCGCAGGTTTCAGGGTTCGGGTAGCCGAGATGGGGAACGGCGACCAGGGATTCACCGTGACGGATGGCCGGGAGGGTGCGGAGGATCGCGGCCGGGAGGGGGGTCAGGTGACGGAGCCGGGCGGCTGATTTGGCCAGGGGGCCGATGGTGCAGTTTTCGGGCCGGGCGGTGGCGGTGAGGCGGAAGCGGTTGTCCCAGGTGGTGTTTGGTGTGGCGGGGATGGGCGGGGCCATGGCGCGTGGCTCGCGGACCAGGAGGAAGCCTGGGCCGAGCTTGCCGGCGGGGAGGATGCGGGCACCGGCGATGGTAGCGGGGCGGAGTTGGGCGGCCAGTGCGGTCAGTGGCTGCGGCCGGGGTGGATGCCAGTTGCCGGTGACGGCTCGGATGAGGGAGGCGAGGGCAGCGGTGCTGAGGCGGTGGGCGCGGATGATGGCGTAGCCCTCGGGGTGGAGGGCGGTCGTGGCAGCCAGTTCAGCCGCGGTGCGGGTTTCGTCGCGGGCCCGGGCGGTGCCGGCGGTGGCTGCGGCTTGGGCGAGGGCCTGGGGGCGGGGTTGCGGGTTTCGAGGCGCAGACGGGGCCGGAGGGAGGCGGGGTTGGTGTTGGAGGGGTCCTCGACCCAGGGGACGCCGGCGTGACGGAGGGTGGCGCGGAGCCGGGCGGGGTCGATGCCGAGGAGAGGGCGGAGCAGGCGGAGGTGGGGGGTCTCGCGGAGGACGGGCATGCCGGCGAGACCGTGGGACGCGCTGTGGGACAGGGCGCGGATCATCAGGGTCTCGGCCTGATCGGCTGCGTGATGGCCGAGAAGGAGGTGGAGGATGCCGGCGTCGCGGCAGGCGGTGGAGAGGGCGTGGTAGCGGGCGTCTCGGGCGCGTTCGGCGAGGGCGGGTCCGGGGGTCAGGCCGGTCAGGGTGAGGATGCGGCTGGGGATGTTCAGGGCGGTGAGGCGGTGGGCGACGGTTTGGGCCTCGGCGGTGGATTCGGGGCGGATGCGGTGGTCCACGATGAGGGCGAGGACGGTGCCGTCGCGGCTGGGTGGCCCAGGTGGCGGTGAGGAGGGCGAGGGCCATGCTGTCGGGTCCGCCGGAGACGGCGATGGCGAGGCGGGGGTGGGATTCGAAGGGGCCGAGCGGGTCGAGGCGGGCGGCGAATTCGGGTGGGGTGACGGGTTGGGGGGCGGGGAAATGTTGTGCAAGACTCGGGTTTTGGGCGGCAAAAGTTGTGCAAGACGGGGATTTTGGGGGGTCAGTTTTGTGCAAGACGGCGACTTCGCGGGTCGAATGTTGTGCAAGACGGGGATTTCAGGGGTCGGATGTTGTGCAAGACTTGTTTCGGTTTGGGGACGGCCGAGCCGGCCGCCCCCGCCCGATCATTCCTGCCAGGGGCTTTTGTAGTTCGGATCTTGCTGCTGCCGGCTTTGAACGTAGCTCTGCTGATCCTGCATGGACTTCTGGTTCATCTGGTGCTTGTGCCACTCATGTCCGGCGATGCAGCCGCCGAGGGCGCCGAGCACGCCGTGCCCTGCCATATGACCCGCCAGGGGCTCCCGCAGCGCCGCCCGAGAGGCAGCCGACCGCGTTCGCCGAGGGGCTGGCCGCAATAGCCCAGGCCGGCAGCCGCGGCGATCAGTGCATGTCGCATCGAGATCCCTCCATCTTACTGGGCATACGCTTGCTTGTGGAACATCATAACATCCTTCTTGCCGGATACGAGCCGCAGCACCTTCCCGCCCTGCTCGATCGTGTACCTGTCATGCTCGACCTCGGCAGGGCCATGCTCCGTCGTGGTTTTCGCCTTCACCGGCGTGAAGACCAGCGTGCCGGTTGTGGCGTTGGTCTTCTTCTGGTCATAGGTGCCGGCCATCTCGGCCACGACCTTATCGCTTTGCACGGTCTGGCTGGTCCAATGGCCATCCGCCAGCACGTCCATGGCGATGATCACGTTGTGACCGAGATTGGCTTGCCATTGTCCGGAAATGCTTTCGTCCGCCCTCGCCAGCATCGGCGTGAAGGCGATAACGGCTGAGGCAACAAGAGGTACGCGTCGATGCATGTGTCATGCTCCTGCTGTGTCATACCATGGGTCGCTGATCTTATGTCGCGCGCCGCCGCCGGCCAACCCCGGCGCGCATCATTCATTCCCCTGCATGGGCAGGCTCGGGTGCTTCGGCCGGAGCGGCTTCCGGTGCGGCTTCGGCGCCTCGGCGGGCGCGTCGGCCACACGCTGCAAAGCGGCCCGGGCCCGACGAGGCAACGCTCGCCGCATGCTCCAGTTCCACCACAAAGGGCGGGCGACGGCCGGTGATCTGGTCCTCGTCGCCGATGCGGACCCGCTGAGCGCCTTCCGCTTCAGGGGCGTTGGTATCGATCAGCCGACGCCAGACTTTCGCACCGGCCACTTCGGGCAGCTTGAAATTCACCACGTCGTGGTGCGCGTTCAGCGCCAGGAGCGGCGTCGCGTCCATCGACGGCCGCTTGATCCCGGTTGCCTGGGCGCGGCCGTCGAGCAGGCATGCCGAGGCAGAGGGCGTTGGAGTTCGCCCCACTGCTCCTCGGTCATGTCGTCGCCGCCGCGGGCGTCAGCCAGCGCACGTCACTGACATCGAGGTCTTCGTTGTAGTCGGCCGAGAGGAAGCGGTGGCGCCACAGGTCGGGAAGGCGCTGCGGAGTCCGGTCAGCTTGCAGACGAAGTGATTGAGCTGGCGATTGAAATCGTCGATGTTCCAGTCCACCCAGGAAATCTCGTTGTCCTGGCAGTAGGCGTTGTTGTTGCCCTGCTGGGTTCGGCCAAATTCGTCACCGGCCGGCCGCATCGGCGTGCCCTGCGACAGCAGCAGGGTGGCGAGCAGATTGCGCTTCGACGGTCCCGCAGTTCAAGGATGTCGTCGTCGTCAGTCGGGCCCTCGACGCCGTCGTTC
>CAVSUZ010000002.1:0-235456 GCA_963731335.1 uncultured Pseudomonadota bacterium
ATGCCGATCAGGCGCGTGCCGTTGCGGACGGCCGAGGTCGCGAGACTGTAGCCCGCGGCATCGGCATAGCCGGTCTTCAATCCGTCAGCGCGGGGATACGTCCCCAGCATCGTGGCCGTAGATCGTGCGGCGGTGGAAGACAAAACTGCCGACGCCGAAATAGTGATAGTATTCGGGAAAATCCCACAGCAGCGCACGCACCAGCAGCGCCATGTCGCGGGCGGTGGTGACCTGGGCGCGATCCGGCAGGCCCGAGGCGTTGCGAAACACGGTGCGGGTCATGCCGAGGCGATGGGCCTGCAGCGTCATGCGTTGGGCGAAGCGGCTCTCGGAGCCGCCGAGAAACTCACCGATCGCGGAGGCCGCATCGCTGGCGGACACCGTCACCATGCCGAGGATGCACTGCTGCACCGTGATTCGGGTGCGAGGCGTCAGCCGGAGTTTCGTCGGCTGCATCGATGCGGCGTGGCGGGAGACCGGGACGCGTTCGTCCGGGGTGATCCGATGATGACGCAGCGCGTCGAAGGTCAGGTAGAGCGTCATCATCTTGGGGAGGCTGGCGGGGAATCGCTGCTCGTCGGGGCTGGAAAAAGTGACAAACATCCGTATGCGGAATGGGGTCCGGTGGTGGTAACCTATTGGAATTGAAGAAGGAAAATGGTAGCGGCGGGCGGATTTGAACCACCGACCAAGGGATTATGATTCCCCTGCTCTACCGCTGAGCTACGCCGCCACGGCCCTGGCACTTAGGGTGTCGCCCGCGGCGCCGTCAACCGCCTCGGGGCAGATGAATCCGCCGCCCAGAACGCGGTCGCCATGATAGGCGACACAGGCCTGACCGGGGGCGGGCAGGGCAGGTTCGTCGAGCTCCACCAGCGCGCCGCCCTGGCAAGGGCGCAGCCAGGCAGGCCGCATCACATCCCGCGCCCGCAGCTTGACCGTGCAGCGAGTGCCCGAAGCCGGCACCGACCCAGCCAGTTCACCTCGCGCAAGCGGATTCGTGCCACGCCGCGCGAGCGCGACCCCACCACGACGCGCGCAGCCGGCGCATCGATCCGACGCACCACCGCGCCCGCCACGCCCAGCCGCTTCGCCTGGCCCACGGTGTAGCGCGCCACGCCGGCGTGGCGGCCCAGCACCGCACCGGTCTCATCCACGATCTCGCCTGGCCGCAACGCCTCCGGCCGCAGGCGGCCCACCAGATCGGCATAGCTGCCGGAAGGGACGAAGCAGAGATCCTGGCTGTCCGGCTTGTCGGCCACGCGCAGTCCGAGCCGCGCGGCCTCGGCGCGGACTGCCGCCTTGTCCGGCAGATCGCCGAGGGGGAAGGCGGCGAAAGCGAGTTGGTCGGGCAACGTGGCGAACAGGAACCAGCTCTGGTCGCGTGCCGCGTCCCGCGCGCGGTGCAGCTCCGGCCCGTCCGGCCCATCCACGCGGCGCACATAGTGTCCGGTGACCAGCCGTTCGGCGCCCAGGCCGCGGGCCAGCGTCGTCAGGTCGGCGAACTTCACCGTCTGATTGCAGCGCACGCAGGGCACCGGCGTCTCGCCGGCGGCATAGGTATCGGCGAAGTCCTGGATCACCGCGTCGACGGAACCGTGCCTCGGCATCGATCGACATAATGCGGGATGCCCAACTGGTCGGCGACGCGACGCGCGTCGTGGATGTCCTGTCCGGCGCAGCAGGCGCCCTTGCGGCCGGTCGCGGCGCCGTGGTCATACAATTGCAGGGTGACGCCGATCACCTCGTGCCCGGCGGCATGCATCAGCGCGGCGGCCACCGCACTGTCCACGCCGCCCGACATGGCCGCGATGACCCGCACCGTGCTACTCGTTCAACAGGTTGCGGCTGCCGGGGGGCAGCTTGACGACCAGCCCGTTCAGCGTATCGGTCATGACGATCTGGCATCCGAGGCGGGATGTCTCGGTCAGGCCGAAGGCGAGGTCGAGCATATCCTCCTCGTCCTCGGTGGGGTCTTCGAGCCGCCTGACCCAGGCGGGGTCCACGATGACATGGCAGGTGGAACACGCGAGCGAGCCTTCGCAGGCCCCTTCGATATCGATGCCGTGCTTGTGGGCGATTTCCAGCACCGACAGGCCAAGCGGTGCATCGACCTCGCGGCGCGTTCCGTCGCGCTCGATGAACGTCATGGTGGGCATGGGCGAAAATCCGTTCAGGCCGGGACCGGCGCGGCGGCATGCGCCGCGGCGAGGGCGGCGGCGGCATAATCCACATCGGCCTCTGAGGTAAAGCGGCCGAGGCCGATGCGCAGGCTGCGGGCGGCTTCGTCGTCGGTCAGGCCCATGGCGCGGAGCACATAGGACGGCTCGACGGTGGCCGAGGTGCAGGCGGAGCCGGTGGAAACGCAGAGCTCGGGCGCCGCTTCCATCAGCGCGTGCGGCATCCGGCCGGGAAACGTCAGGTTCAGATTGCCCGGCAGGCGGGACTGCATTGTGCCGTTCACGCGCAGCCCGGGAATCGCAGCCCGCAGCCGTGTCAGCATGCGTTCGCGCAGAACCAGCAGCCGGCCCGCTTCGTCCGCCATCTCGGCCGCCGCGATCCGGCACGCCTCGCCGAAGCCGACGATCAGCGGCGCGGGGAGAGTGCCGGAGCGGAGCCCCCGCTCCTGCCCGCCGCCGGAGAACAGGGGCGCGAGGCGGACGCGGGGCCGGCGGCGGACGAAGAGCGCGCCGACGCCCTTGGGGCCGTAAAGCTTGTGGCCGCTGACGGAGGCCAGGCTGATGCCCCATTCGGTGACGTTCACCGGGACTTTGCCGGCGGCCTGGGCGAGGTCGGAGTGGAACAGCGCACCGGCTTGGTGGGCGATGGCCGCCAGGCGGGGGATGTCCTGGATCACCCCGGTTTCGTTGTTGGCGGCCATGACGCTGACGAGCAGGGTCGGGATGGCCAGGGCGCGTTCGAGCTCGAGCGGGTCGAGAAGGCCATCCGGCCGGACGGGCAGGAAGACCGGGTCGAAGCCTTCGGATGCGAGATCGCGAACCGCTTCCAGGACGCATTTGTGCTCGGTGGCGACGGAGATGACGCGGCGGCGCGGATCGCCCGCTGCCAAGGCGAAACGGGCGGCGCCCTTGATAGCAAGATTGTTGCTCTCGGTCGCGCCGGAGGTGAAGACGATTTCGCGCGGTTCGGCGCCCATCAGGGAGGCGATCTGGGCGCGGGCGGTCTCCACGGCGGCCTCGGCGTCCTGGCCCAGGACATGCTCGGCGCTGTGGGGGTTGCCGAAGCGGGTGGTGAAGAAGGGGAGCATGACGTCCACTACGCGCGCATCACACGGCGTGGTGGCTTGGTAGTCGAGGTAGATCGGACGGTTCGGGCGCGGCGGCGCATTCATGGGAGACATCTGGGGGTAAAGAGGGGAGAGAGGAAGGGCATCAAATGGTGCTTGCATACCCCGCATTTGGTGACTAAATTGTGGAGATGAAGGTGAATATGATGCATATGAATAGCGGCGGCTTCCACGAGGTGCAGGCTCCCTTTGTCTTCGGTCCGACGCCGACCCCGCTGGCCTTCTCACCGGAGGATGACCGGGCGCGGCTGACGCCGGCGGCGCTGATCGCGCTGCGCAGTCTGGCGCGTGCCTGGAAGCTGACGGGGGCCGAGGCGGCGGCGCTGATGGGCGTATCGGAGACGACCTGGGACCGGATCAAGGCCGATCGGTGGCGGCAGACATTGTCGCAGGACCAGATGATGCGTGCCTCGGCGATGATCGGAATTTTCAAAGGCCTCCATTTGCTGTTTGCCGACGACATGGCGGACCGGTGGGTGCGGTTGCGCAACAGCGGGCCGGTGTTCCGGAACCTGACGCCGATCGAGGCGATGATCGAGCGGGGCATTCCGGGGATGATCGAGATCCGTCAGCACGTGGATGCGCTGCGGGGCGGTCTGTAAGGTTTGGAGTATCCGGTTACAGAGTTGGCCGGGCCGCGAGCCGTCCGGCTTGTTGCCTCGGGGCGGCTGCGCGATCCGGTGCTGCTTCTGCTGCTGGACGATCCGCAGATCGGTGGCCGATCGCCGGAGGAACTGGCGGCACTGGCGCACGACCTGGCGGAGATCGAGGGCAGCACGAGCGCCCGGCTCAATGCGCAGAGCGCCCTGAGCGCGGTGTTTCCGTCGGGCCGGCCGCACGCGAATTTCGTCAATGCGGCATTCGCGTATTGGCGCCCGCGCGAGCGCAACCGGTTCAACGATGCGGGGTTCGGCGCGTGGTACGCGGCGTTCGAGGTTGAGACCTCGATTGCGGAAGTCACGTTCCATATCGGGCGGGAGCTGGAGCGTGTGCGGGACTGGCACGCGACGGTGGAGTGGAGCGAGATGTGGGCGAGCTTCGCCGGCGCGTTCGTTGATCTGCGGGAGGTGGAGCCGCGCCCGGTGTGCCTCGATCCGGATGTGACGATCGGCTATGCGGCGGGGAACGTGGTGGCGCGGTCGGCGCGAGAAGCCGGGCACAACGGCATTATCTATCCGTCGGTGCGCCGGGCCGGCGGCACGTGCCTGGCGGCGCTGTGGCCGCACGCCGTGCAGTCGGTGACACAGGGCGCGGTGATCCGGGCGGTGTGGGACGGGGCGAGCGTGCCGGCTGTGGCGGTGGTGTAGGCCTTTACGCCGGCAGGGCTTCGGCGTGTGCTGGACTGGCTTTCCCGCAACTCGAGTTCGGTGCGGTGGCAGGCGACGGTGGCGTCCTTGCTCAAGCGCAGCACCGGAGGCGGTTCCACGTCGCAGGTTCCGGGAATTCGCACCGGACATCGGCGGAAGAACGGACAGGGCGCCTTGGTGTCCTGGAGGGATAATCCTTCCGCGCCGCGGGCGCCGATGCCATCCAGCCAGTCCGTGCGCAGTTCCGGCACCGATTCCAGCAGCAGCTTCGTGTACGGATGCCACGGCGCCTGTGCCAAGGCGGCGCGCGATCCCGCCTCCACACACGTGCCGGCGTAGAGCACCATCACATGATCGCAGATCGCGCGCACGGTGGAGAGGTCGTGGCTGATGAACATCATCGCCACGCCGAGTTCGCGGCGCAATTCGGCGAGGAGCTCCAGCACGGCGGCGGCGACCACGGTATCCAGCGCGGAGGTGACTTCATCGCACAGGATCAGGCTGGGTTCGGCGGCGAGGGCGCGGGCGAGGTTCACCCGCTGTTTCTGGCCGCCCGACAGTTCCTCCGGATAGCGGCCGGCGAGCTGGGGCGAGAGGCGGACCATGTCGAGCAGGTCTCGGACGCGACGGGTCGCTGCCTGGCCGCGCGTGCGGTGATAGAAGCGCAGCGGGCGGGCCAGGATGGAGCCAACCGTGCGCGCCGGGTTGAGCGCGACATCGGCCATCTGGAAGACGATCTGGATCGCCTGCAGTTCCTGCATGCTCCGCCGTTCCACGCGCGGCGGCAACGGCTTGCCGTTCAGCCGCATGGTGCCGCGCGCAGCCGGCAGCAAGCCGGCGAGCACCCGGGCGAGCGTGCTCTTGCCGCAGCCGGACTTGCCGATCACGCCGAGCACCGAGCCCGCGGTGATGCTGAACGAAATGTCGCGCAGGGCGGGGATGCGCGGGGCGCCGGAGGGGCCGGTTCCGCCGTAGCCGGCGAGCAGGCCGGAGACTTCGAGCAGCGGCGCCGGTGCATCGGCCGGTGGGGCTGCGGCGGTGCGTGAGGCGGGCGCCACGGCGTCCAGCAGGCTGCGCGTGTAGGGGTGCTGCGGGTCGGCAAGGATGCGACGGATCGGTGCGGTTTCCTGCACGCGCCCGCCCTGGAGCACCACCACGCGGTCGGCCATCTGAGCGACCACCGCGAGATCGTGGGAGACGTAGATGGCGGTGGTGCGAAGCTGGCGGACGGCGTTGCGGAAGGCGCGCAGGACCTCGATCTGGGTGGTGACGTCGAGCGCGGTGGTCGGCTCGTCCAGGATGACCAGTTCGGGGCCGGTGATCAGCGCCATGGCCGCCATCAGGCGCTGCAACTGTCCGCCCGAGACCTGGTGCGGGAAGCGTTCCCCGATGTGATCCGGATCGGGCAGCGCGAGTCCAGCGAACAGGGCGCGGGCCTTTGCCTCGGCCTCGGCGCGCGACATCAGGCCGTGGATCAGGGCCGGCTCGGTCACCTGGGCGATGATGCGCTGCGCGGGATTGAACGCCGCGGCGGCGCTTTGCGCGACGTAGCTGACGCGCTGCCCGCGGAGGGTCGCGAGCGCGCGGGAGGAGAGCGACAGCACATCGGTATCGCCCAGGCGGACGGTGCCGCCGGTGATGGTGCAGCCGGGGCGGGCGTAGCCCATGAGCGACAGCGCCGCCGTGGTCTTGCCGGAACCGGATTTGCCGATCAGCGCGAGCACCTCACCGCGGGCGATCGCGAAGCTGACGTCGCTGAGGATGGCAACCTGCCCGGCGTCGTCCTGCCGGCCGACGACCGACAGGCGTTCGACCTGCACGTGCGGGGGGTTATCCCCCATTGGAGGCAGCTCCGCGCCCCGGGAGGCTGTCGATGAGCAGGTTGACGGAGACTGTGAGGATGGCGATGGCGATGGCGGGGACGATGACGGAAGGGGCGCCCTGGCTCAGCCCATCGAGGTTCTCGCGCACCAGCCCGCCCCAATCGGAATAGGGCGGCTGGATACCCATGCCGAGGAAGCTCAGGCTGCTCAGAAGCAGGACGATGAACACGAAGCGCAGGCCGAAATCCGTGAGGATCGGCACGACCATGTTCGGCAGGATTTCTTCCACCACGACCGTCAGGTTGCGCTCACCGCGGGCTCGCGCGGCGGTGACGAAATCGGTTGCATTGATGCCGACAGCGATGGATCGGACGATGCGGAAGCAGCCGGGGGTGTAGATCACCGCGGCGGTCAGGATCAGCACGGTGGCCGACGAACCCATCCCGGCGATGACCACGAGGCTGAAGATCAGGCTGGGGAAGGAGATCAGCGTGTCCATGGCGCGGCTGATCGCCTGGTCGGCCGCGCCGCCCCAGGATGCCGCCAACATGCCGAGCATCGTGCCGGCGAAGGAGGCGAGCAGCGTCGCGGGCAGCGCCACGCCGATGGTATAGCGCGCGCCGGTCAGCACGCGGCTCAGCATGTCGCGGCCCAGGTAGTCCGTGCCGAGGGGATGAGCCCAGGTCAGGGGGCCGAACACGGTCTGGCTGACGATCTGGCCTGGCGGGTAGGGGGCGATGAGCGGGCCGACGATTGCGATGGCAAGGCAGGCGATCACCACGGCGGCAGCGATGCGCCCCAGCAGCGACCAGCGGCGGCGGCGAGGGCGCGGCAGGGCCTCGACGGCGGTTTCGAGGGTGACGCTCATCGGTACCTCAGCCGCGGATTGGAGAGGATCGACGCGATGTCGGCGATCAGCACCAGCAGCAGATAGCCGGCGCAGAAGATCATGGCGCAGGACTGCACCAGCGGAACGTCGCGGGTGCTGACCGCATCGACCATCAGCTTGGCGAGGCCGGGGTAGTTGAACACGGATTCCACGATGACGATGCCGCCGAGCAGAAAGGACAGGCTGAGCGCGACCGCGTTGGCGATGGGGCCGAGTGCGTTCGGCAGGGCGTGCCGCAGCACGAGGCGGACCGGGCGCACGCCCTTCAGCACGGCCATCTCCACGTAGGATGAGCCGAGCGTGTTGATCAGCGCGGCGCGGGTCATGCGCGCCATCTGCGGGAAGATCGCCACCGCGAGGGTTCCGACCGGCAGGGCGAACGAGCGGAACATGGCGTGCAGGGAGGTGGTGTTCGCGGCGTAGGACAAGGCGGGCAGCCAGTGCAGTCGCACCGCGAAGATCAGCACCGCCGCGGTGGCGAAGAGGAACTCCGGGATCGAGACCGCCGCCACGGTGAGTACGTTCACCCCCCGGTCATAGGCGGTGCCGCGCCACACGGCGGCGGTGATGCCCACGGTGAGCGCCAAGGGCACCACCACGATGGTGGTGAACAGCGCGAGGAGCAGGGAATTGGTCAGGCGGGCGCCGATCAGGTCGGCGATCGGCATGCCGTTGACCAAGGAGGTGCCCGGATCGCCGCTGAGCAATCCGATCAGCCAGTGGATGTAGCGCTGCCAGGCGGGTTCGTTCAGGTGCATGGTGGCGCGCAGCGCGTCCACCGTGGCCTGCGTGGCCGATTGGCCGAGGATCATCTGGGCCACGTCGCCGGGCAGCATTTCGGTCCCGGCGAAGACGATCAGGGAGACCGCAAGCAGCAGAAGCAGGCTGACGCCGATCCGGCGAAGGATCAGGCGTGCGAGAAACAGGTCGGCGGAGGACCGCCGGCGGCGTGGAGGAGCCGCGGCGGTGCGTCCGTCAGCTATCCAACCAGACATATTGCGCGAAGTTGTAGCCCATCAGGCCGCCGGTTGGAATTTGCCGCAGTCCCTTCACCTTGGAGGCATGGGCGTCGATGCTGCTGATGAACACCGGAATGCCGATGCCGGCCTGGTCGCGCACCAGGCGCTGCATGTCGCTATAGGTTGCTTTCCGCTTGGCGAAGTCGGTCTCGGAGCGGGCGTCGAGCAGCATCTTGTCGAACTGCTCATTCTTCCATTTGCTCTCATTCCAGGGTGCGGTGGACTGGAAGAACAGGGAGAACAGGATGTCGGGGTTCGGCCGCGGATTGATGTTGCCATAGGCGAACGGCGCCTTGAGCCAGAAATTGGACCAGTAGCCATCCGAGGGCACGCGGCGGATTTGCAGATTGAAGCCGATCTCGCGCGCGGAATTCTGCAGGATCACTGCCATGTCGGGCGATCCGGTGGCGGCGGGCGAGCAGACCAGGTCCACGCTCTTGTTGAGCATGCCGGCTTTCTGCAGCAAGGACTTGGCCTGATCGGGATCGTATTGCCGCTGCGGGATCGAGGCGTCGTAGTACGGGCTGTTGGGAGCAACCGGCTGGTCGTTGCCCATGGTGCCGTAGCCGAGCAGAACGCTGTTCAGCACTTGCTGGCGGTTCTGCAGCAATTTCATCGCCATGACGAAATCCGGATTGCCGATATCCGGCGCATCCAGATGCATGATGAGGTCGGTGTAATCGGCGCTCTTGGTTTCAAAGATCTCGAACCCGCTGGCTTTCTTCACCTGCGCGGTCGAATGGGCGTCGATGGTTCCCGCGATGTCGATATCGCCCGAGAGCAGGGCATCGACGCGCGCGGCGTTGTCGGTGATGCCGGTGAAGATGATCTGGTCCAGATAGGGGCGGCCTTCATGGTAGTAGTTCGGATTGCGGGTGCCGACCGACCGCACGCCGGGGGAGAACTCCTTGCAGACGAACGGGCCGGTACCGTTGCCCTTGTTGAAGTTGGTTGTGCCGTCCTTGACGATGACGAACTGATAGACGGCGAAGATCGACGGCAGCTCGGAATTGGGGGAGCTGAGGGTGATCTGCACTTCGTCCGGGGCGGTGGCCTTGATGTCCTCCATCTGGGACGCGAGCGGGCGGACAACGGATCCGGTCTTAGGGTCCTTGTGGCGTTGCAGGGAGAAGACCACGTCGGCCGAGGTGAAGGGCGAGCCGTCGTGGAAGGTGACGCCCTTGCGCAGCTTGATGGTCCAGACCTTGGCGTCCTGGGTTTCCAGCGACGTGGCGAGATCAGGCTGCGGCACCAGATGTTCGTCGAACACGGTCAGCCCGTTGTAGAACATGAACAGCCGGCAGTAGTCGGTATCGTTGTTGGCGCGGGCGGGATCGAGCGTATCGGCGGTGGAGGAATCGTCTTCGGCCACGTGCATCACGCCACCGCGCTTCGGCTGAGCCTGCTGCGCATAGGCCGAGGGAACGAGCAATCCACCTGTGGCCAGTCCTGCTCCGGCCGCGCCGCCCAGCAGCAGCGCATCACGACGTGACAGGCGAGTGTTCATGTTGTCGGTTCCCCCCGTTGTGTTATTGCGGCGCGTGATCGCGCATGCGCAGTTTGCCGCTATCGGCGAAATCCGCCAACTGAGCGAGCGTGGCGAAATGGTAGTCCGGCGTGGTGAGTTCGGCCACTTCCTGGGTGCCGCCGCTGCCCTGCATGCCCATCCGGCGCTCGATCCAGCAGACCGTATAGCCCAGGCGGCGGGCCACGCCGATATCGTGGTACTGGCTCTGCGCGACGTGCAGGATGTCGTGCAGTCCATGGCCGTCGCGGCTGAGGCGGCCGCGGGCGAACGCAAAGAAGCAGGGATCGGGCTTTTCGCACAGGGCATCGTCCGACGTGACGCGGTCGTGGAACGGGTCACCCAAAGCCGCGGACATAAAGTCCAGCGCCCAGCGCTGCGCGTTGGTCATGGCCACGAGCTTGTAGCGTTGCTTCAACCGCGCGAGCGCCGCCGCGGAATCAGGAAAGCCGGTCCAGTTGCGGACCGAGTTGCGGAGACCTTCGGCCAGGGCCCTGGTCTTTGGCAGTCCGAGACGCTCGGCGATGTCTTCGTAACCCTGGACCAGGTTGTCCGGATAGCGGATCGCGGCTTTGCGCGGACGTGATTTGCGGTAGGCTTTCAGGATGGTATTATCATCCATCGAACGTGTTTGGGGGACATTCTGCCGCAGATAGCCGAGCACCCCACCCTCAAAATCGATCAGGGTGCCGACAACATCGAAGGTCAGGACCTTCGGTTCCTGCGTTTCCATCCACCGGACCTCGTGAGGTTGGTGTTGAATACTAACCACAGGGCCGGCGTTCAATGTTCGAATCGGGCGGAACGACGCAGACCCTGTGCTGTTTCGGTGTGCCTCGCAGCATATCATGCTGCGGGTCGGGCGTATTCTCGAATGCACCGAAACCTGCCGGAGGGGAGCCTATCCCATGCCTGCGCTTCGACCGCGCTTCATTACCTTCGATTGTTACGGAACACTGACCCGTTTTCGCATCGGCGACATGACGCGGGAGATGTTCGGTCCGCGGCTTGCCGGCGGACCGGCTGGACCGGTTCGTGCGTGATTTCACCGGCTACCGGTTGGATGAGGTGCTGGGTCCGTGGCAGCCCTATGTCGATGTGATCAAGAATGCGCTGCGGCGCACCTGCAAGCGGCATGATCTTCCGTTCGTCGAGGCGGAAGGACAGGCGATCTATGACGCGGTTCCGACGCTGGGGGCCGCATCCGGATGTGCCGGAGCCGCTGCGGCGCGTGGCGGACCGCATCCCGCTGGTGATCCTTTCGAACGCCGCCGATGCGCAGATCCAGCACAACGTCGATAAACTGGGGGCGCCGTTCCACGCGGTGTTCACGGCAGAGCAGGCGCAGTCGTACAAGCCGCGGATGCGGGGGTTCGAGTTCATGCTGGATTCGCTGGGGGCGAAGCCCGAGGAGGTGCTGCATGTATCGAGCAGCCTGCGCTACGACCTGATGACCGCGCACGACCTGGGCATTCGCGACAAGGCGTATGTGAATCGCAGCTACGAGCCGTCCACGCCGTATTACGGCTACCACGAAATGTCCGACCTGAGCGGGCTGCCGGCGCTGGTCGGCCTGTAACGGATGAAGCAGGTCCCCTATTGGCATGACACGGCGCCGCGTTTTGCCGGCGCGGAGGGAGGAGATCTGCCGGAGACCGCCGATGTGGCGGTGATCGGCGCCGGGTTCACCGGGCTTTCGGCTGCGCTGGCGCTGGCCCGGCGCGGCGCGAACGTGGTGGTGCTGGAGGCCGATCGCGTGATCGGCGGGGCGTCGGGCCGCAACGGCGGGCACGTGAACAACGGCACCGCGGTGGATTTCGGCGGGCTGGCGGAGCGGCTGGGCTTCGATCGTGCGCGCGCTTTGTATCGCGCCTACGACGATGCGGTGGATACGGTCGAGCGGATCGTGCAGGAGGAGCAGATCACCTGCAGCTTTCGGCGCGGGGGCAAGATCAAGCTCGCGGCGAAGCCGGCGCATTACGACGAAGATGGCGCATGGGTTCGATCTGCTGCAGCGTGCCGACCCGGATACCGAGCTTGTTCCGCCTGAAAGGATCCGCGACGAGGTCGGCTCGGACAGTTTTCACGGCGGGCTGCTGTATAAGAAGAGCGCGCAGATGCACATGGGCGCGTTCGGCGACCGGGCTTGCGACGGCGGCCAAGCGGAACGGCGCGCGGATTTTCGAAAACGCCGCGGTTTCGGGGCTTCGGCGCGTATCGGGCGGGCGGCAGCGGATTACCACGTCGCGCGGCAGCATGACCGCGGGGCAGGTGCTGGTGGCGACCGGGCCCGAGCATGCAGCGGGCCGTTCTTCTACTTCCGCCGGCGGGTGATCCCGATCGGCAGCTTCATCATCGCGACCGAGCCGCTGTCGGAGGCGCAGCTCGATTTCATCATGCCCACGCGGCGCACGGCGACCACCACGCTGAACATCGGCAATTACTTCCGCATCGCGCCGGACAACCGGCTGATCTTCGGCGGCCGTGCCCGGTTCGCGCTGTCCAGCCCGACATCGGATCTGAAGTCCGGGCGCATTCTGGAGGCGACGCTGCACCGGGTTTTCCCGCAACTTGGCCCGGTGCGCATCGACTATTGCTGGGGCGGGATCATCGACCTGACGGCGGACCGGCTACCCCGCGCCGGCGAGCATGAGGGGGTGTTCTACGCCATGGGGTTTAGCGGGCACGGCGCCCAGATGTCGGTGCATATGGGGCAGAGAATGGCCGCGGTGATGGGGGGCGATGCGGATGCCAATCCGTTGCGCGGACTGCCCTGGCCGGCGGTGTTCGGGCATTTCGGCCCACCGTGGTTCATGCCGTTTGTCGGGGCCTATTACCGGTTCAAGGACGTGGTTGGCTGACGTCCACCCCGAGCACATCCGCCATTCCGTACAGCCCCGGCGGGCGTCCGAACACCCAGCGCGCCGCCCGCACCGCGCCGGCGGCAAAACTCCGCCGGTCGAACGCGCGGTGGGTGAGCGCGATATGCTCCGATGCGCCGGCGAACAGGAGCGTGTGCTCGCCCACGACCTGGCCGCCCCGCAAGGCGGCGAACCCGATCGCGCCCTCCTTTCGCGGGCCGGTATGTCCATCGCGTCCGCTGTCTTGCACCGCATCCAGCGCGACGCCGCGCCCGCGCGCCACCGCCCGCCCGATCGCGACGGCCGTGCCCGAGGGCGCATCCACCTTCTGCCGGTGATGCATCTCCACGATCTCAGCATCGTATGCGTCGGCCGGGAGCGCGGCGGCCATCCGCTCCGCCAGCGCCAGGATCAGCGCCACGCCCGGGGCGAAATTCGCCGCATAGACCACGGGCACCGCCCGCGCGGCCTCGGTGACCGCCGCCTCATGCTCCGCTGACAGCCCCGAGGTGCCCAGCACCCAGGCAATCCCGGCCGCGCCCAGCGCGCGCGCGTGGTCAGGAACCGCCGAGGCGTGGGTGAAATCCACCACCACGTCGCTCGTCTTGCGCGAGCGCGGCAATGTCGGGAAAGAGTGTCACACCAGACGAGCCGGGCGGGGCCCGTGGCTCCGAACCAAGCCACCGGCGATCGTAAGACCTGCGGCGCGGCACTGCTCGGCGACAAGGCCGCCCATCCGGCCTGTCAGGCCGGCGATTCCAATGCGAAGAGGCACGATTCCTGCCGGTCCGTTTCGGTGAGGGACCGCAGCGTGGAACCAGAGCCTGCGACAGGCAAGCGCGCGGAGCGCAGCAGGATGGCGGCGCGCGTGGTGTCGTCGTGGCAGGACATTGCCTGCTGCACGAAGGCCAGTCCCACCGCGCCTTCGGCCACCGGGGCCAGATGCTCATGCTCGAGCGCCAGGTCGGCGAGGAAATCCACCAGCTCCTCGACCGAGCAGTGCAGATGGATCAGCCCGGCCTCGGCCTCGGCGCGCGCCATGGCGATCGCCTCGGTGATCGAGGCGCCGCCCCGATGCGTGATGCACGCGGCCATGTGCCGCACGGGCCACGGATCGAACCCGGCCTGACGAGCCGCCGCCTCCAGCGCCGCCATCTCTTTCGCGGCGATCCAGCCCGCCCGCGCCGCCGGTGTCATGCCGAGGGCCACCGCCACGCCGCACTCCGGCGCAATCAGGCCGGCCATGATGAGGTCCCCGATGGGGTCCCCCAGGTTGGCGTCGGGCACTTGCGCGATCGTGATGCGCCGCCCCGGCCGCCCTGCACGCGCCGCGCCGGCGGCGTATGCCGCCTCGAACAACATCAGCCGCTGCGCCTGGCCGAGCGGTTCGACAGTCACCGGATCGGCGTTCGCGGGCACCGCTTCTGCGCGGCGGGTCATGACCATCAGCGGCAGCTCATCCGGGGCGGCGGAGACCGCTTGCAGATCCGTGCCGTCGGCGTCGATCGCCAGGAACGGGCGCGACGTCAGCGCCGCAACCTCCGCGACCAATCGGCTCTTGCCCGCGCCGGCAGGGCCGGCGACGAAGCGGACGCCGCACGCATCGGTCTTGATCCACCGCAGGAGGGCATCCAACGGCGCTGTACAGCCGGCCAGCGGCAGCGCGCGGCACGCGGGCCGGAGCACATCGGCGAGCCGCCCCGGATAGCTTGCCCGTACCGGCTCGGGGCAGGCCATGGACGCAGCAATCGGGTGTGAAAAAGCCGAACCGTCCAACTGCACCCTCCGGTAGAGCCGACATGATGTTATCACAAACCAGTGAATTCTTTGTTGAGAATATGGCGTTTGCGTGACAATTCGATACCGGCCGAAAGCCCGGCATTTGGCTGTTTCGCTATGAAACACGCGTGATCGGACCCGTCCGGACAAGTAACCGAAGCGCTCACTCACTAAGTTCCCGCCCATGGTGGTGCGCGCCGTCCGATGAAAATCCTGTTCGCCACGAGCGAAATGGCCGATTTCATCAAGGCAGGAGGGTTGGGCGAGGTGTCCGCCGGCCTGACGAGATCTCTTCGTCATAAGGGCGCCGACGTCCGCGTGCTGATCCCTGGCTACCCCGGCGTGATTGCCCGCTGTCCCGATCTGCGGGTTCTTGGTGCACTGCCCGGCCGCGCCGGCATACCCCCGTGCCGCATCGGACTGGCGCACACGATTGACGGAATGCCGGTCTATGTCGCGCTTTCGCCCGCGCTATTCGAGCGCCGCGGCAGCCCCTACGCCCGGCCGGACGGCACCGACTGGCCCGATAACGACCTCCGCTTCGCCAGGCTTTCCCTCGCCGCCGCGCAACTGGCCCAGGGGGTCGGCGGGTTGGATTGGGTCCCCGACCTTCTGCACGTGAACGATTGGCCGACGGCTCTCGCGCCGGCCTTCCTCCGCTGGGACGGCGCGCGCGTGCCGAACCTGATCACCGCGCACAATATCGCACACCAGGGCGTCTTCGACCCCGACCGTCTGTTCGCGCTGGGAATCCCCGACCATGCCTTCGACATCAATGGGGTCGAGTTCCACGGCCGCATTTCCTTCCTCAAGGCCGGGCTGTTCTATTCCGACCATGTATGCACGGTCAGCCCGACCTACGCGCGGGAGATCACGACCGAGGCGCTCGGCGCGGGCCTGCACGGGCTGACGCGCGGCCTCGCCGAACGCGGACAACTGACGGGCATCGTCAACGGCATCGACGAAAGCTGGGACCCGCGCAAAGATCCCCATCTTCCCTCGCACTTCGCTGCCGACGATCTCCGCGGCAAGCAGGCCGTCACCGAGAGCCTGCGCCGCGGCCTGTGCCTGGCGCCGTCGCACGGGCCGGTATTCGGCGTGGTGTCCCGCCTGGTGCCGCAGAAAGGGTTGGATATCGTCGCCGAGGCGGCGAACGACATCGTCCGCGAAGGCGGGCAGATCGTGGTGCTGGGGCTCGGCGAGGCGAAGACCGAGCAGATGCTCAACCGGCTGGCGCGCCGCCATCGCGACCACATCGGCGTGCTGGTCGGCTACAACGAGCATATGGGCCGTCGCGTCGTCGCCGGCAGTGATTTCCTGCTCATGCCGTCCCGCTTCGAGCCGTGCGGCCTGACCCAGATGCAGGCACAACGCTACGGTACGCCGCCGATCGCACATGCAACGGGCGGGCTCGCCGACACGATCGAGGACGGCGAAACCGGCTTCCTGTTCTCCGATTGCTCGGCGCAGGGGTTGGTCTCCGCCTGTCGCCGCGCTTTCGAACTGTTCGAGGATGAAGACAAGCTGGCCGAGATGCGGCGCACCGCCATGGCGCGCCACTTCGGCTGGGAGGGAACGGCCGGCGCCTACGCCGATCTTTACGTCCGGCTTGCCGGCAAATCCGTTGTCGAGCCGCGTCCTGCGCCGCGGCCGGTACGGCTTGCCGCCGAACCTGCGCTTAAGGCGGCGTGACGCGCGGGTGTTAAGTTAACTCCTTCCCGACCAGGGTCTCATAAACCCGCAGCACCGACCCCGAATTATCCACCCCCCACCCATTCGTCCGCGCGATCCGCATCAGGTTCATCACCTGCGGTGCGATCATCCCCGGCAGGCCCAGATCATCGGCCATCTGCAACGCCAGCCGCAGATCCTTGTGCGCGAGATCGAGCGCGAATCCCGGCTTGAAATTGCGCGCGAATGCCTTCTTCGCCAGATTGCGGAACGCATCGGAGTTGCCCGAGGCATTGCAGATCACGTCGTGCAGCTTGTGCACGTCGATGCCGGCCATCGCGCCCAGCATCAGTGCCTCGGACGCTGCCGCCATGTTGCAGAACGACAGCATGTTGTTGCACAGCTTCGCCACCGATCCCATGCCGATCGCGCCGACATGGATCACCTCCTTGCTGAACGATTTCAGCAGCGGCAACTGTGCCTCGAACAGCGCCTGATCGCCGCCCACCATGATCACGATCGTGCCGTCCGTCGCGCGCGGCACCCCGCCGCTGACCGGCGCTTCCAGCATGCCGATGCCCTTCGCGGTCATGCCCTCATGCACCCGGCGCGCGGTGGCCGGAGAGTTCGTGGAGAGGTCGATCAGCACCGTGCCCGGGTGCGCGTTCGCCGCGATACCGCCGGCCCCCAGCGTTACTTCCTCCACGTGCCGGGGCATCGGCAGCGAGGTGAACACCACGTCGGCAGCGCCGCTCAGGCCGGCCACGCCGGCGGCGGCCGCCGCGCCGAGCGTGGTGCACGCCTCCATCGCCGCCGGGTTGAGGTCGAACACCGTGACCTCATGGTTGGTGTTGCGGATGATGTTGCGGCACATGGGTCCGCCCATGTTGCCGACGCCGATGAACCCGACTTTCATCTCGCTGCCTCCGTGATCCCCGGGCGGGGATTGTGTCACATCCGGCCCGCTTGTCGAACGGCGTGGGGGATGCTCCCATGCCGGGCATGGAGACAAACGTGCCCGCCTTCGATATCGGCGTGGATATCGGCGGCACTTTCACCGACATCGTCGTGCGCAATGATCGCGGCGTGCGCACCCTCAAAATCCCCACCACGGGGGGCGACCCCAGCCAGGCGGTCCTGCACGCGTTGCGCGAATTATCCACCGCCTTCTCCATCCAGCCCGGCGCCATCGCGCGCTTCCTGCACGGCACCACCATCGCCACCAACGCCGTGCTGGAACGCAAGGGCGCCAAGACCGGGCTGATCACCTCGCGCGGCTTCAAGGACGTTCTCGAAATCGGCTACCAGCTTCGCCACGAACTCTACGGCATCATCCAGCAGACGCCCTGCCCGGTCTTTCTCGCCCCCGGTGCGCTGCGCCGCGAGGTGCCGGAGCAGGTGTCGGCCGAGGGGGAGGTGGTGGTGCCGCTGGAGGAGGATGCGGTGCTGCGCGCGGTCGATGAGCTGGTGGAGCAGGGCGTGGTGTCGATCGCTGTGTGCTACCTGTTTTCCTTTCTGCATCCGGCGCACGAACTGCGCACGCGGGAGCTGATCAGCGCGCGCCATCCCGATCTTGCCATCTCGCTGTCCTGCGACGTCGATCCGGCATTCCGTGAATATGAACGCACCGTGGTAACCGCGTTCGACGCTTACATGAAACCGGTGATCGAGCGTTACCTGGAGCGGCTGGATCACGGCCTGGCACGTGCCGGCGTCAGCGCGCCGTTGCAGGTGATGCAATCGCGCGGCGGCTTGGCGGGAACGCAGGTCGCCCGCGAACGACCGGTGCGGCTGTTTTTGTCCGGACCGGCCGCCGGGGCCATCGGCGGGGCGATGGTGGGGCGTGCGGCGGGCTGCCGCGATCTGATCAGCATCGACGTCGGCGGCACGTCGAGCGATATCGCGCTGATCGAAGATGGCGAGCCGGTGATCCGGCCGCAGGGCATGATCGCCGGCTACACCGTGCGCATCCCGATGGTGGATGTGAACGCGATCGGCGCCGGCGGCGGCAGCATCGCCTGGCTCGACGCTGCCGGGGGTTTGCGCGTCGGGCCCGGAATCGGCGGGCTCCGATCCCGGCCCGGCATGTTATGCCCGCGGCGGCGAGCATCCCACCGTTACCGATGCGTCGGTGGTGCTGGGCTGGCTCGATCCCGCCTACTTTGCCGGCGGCGCGGTGCCTCTCGATCCGGGACGCGCGCGCGAGGCGATCGAGCGCGTCATTGCGCGGCCGCTCGGCCTGGCGGCGGAAGACGCGGCGCTCGGCATTCACCGCGTGGCCAATGCGCAAATGACCGAGGGCATCCGGCTGGTGTCGATCCGCCGCGGTCTCGATCCCCGGCTCTTCGCGCTGGTGGCGCTGGGCGGCGCGGGGCCGATCCATGCGTGTTCACTCGCGTCGGAACTCGCCATCGGCACGGTGCTGATCCCGCGCCATCCCGGCGTCCTGTCGGCGGCCGGATTGCTTGCCGCGCCGGTGGAGCATGAGGTGGCGGCGGCGTTTCCTCATGCGCTGGACGGTCTGGATGTGGCGGTGCTGCGGCGCGCGCTCGATGATCTCGATGCGCGCTGCGCGGCGCTGATGGCGAAGGAACAGGTGAAAGGACTGCGCGAGTCGCGGCAGTATTTCGCCGATATGTGGTACGTCGGCCAGTCGTACCATATCGGTGTGCCGGTCGCGCTCGATGTGCCCGACCCCATCGCCGCGTTGTACCGTGCGTTCCTGGCGCTGCACGAACGCATCTACGGCCATGCAACCGAATCCCCCGCCGCCATCGTCAATCTCCGGGCGGTCCACCGCGCCGGCGGCGGAATGGCGCAGGAAGCCGAATACGCGGCCGCGGAGGGCAACCCCCACAAGGGCCGGCGCGACATCCGCGTGGCCGGCACCACCGGCCCGGTGCGCGCGGAGATCCTGTCGCGCGAGCATATGCCGCCCGCCATGACCTTCGCCGGCCCCGCGGTGATCGAACAGGCCGACACCACGACACTTGTTGAACCCGGCTGGACCGGCACCGTGCTGGACAACGGCACATTGCGTCTGAAAGCACCCGCATGACCGATCCGATCACCCTGGAAGTCGTTCGCAACAAGCTGGACGGCATCGCCAACGAGATGCAACTGACGCTGGTGCGCAGCGCGTTCTCCGCCATCGTGAAGGAGGGGCTGGACGCATCGGCCGCGCTGTTCACGCTGCGGGGTGAAACGCTGGCCCAGGCCCTCGCGGTGCCGATCCACCTGGGCGCCCTGGTGCCGATGGTCGGCCGGCTGATCCATGACGTTCCGCTCGGAACCATGCGCCCGGGCGACATCTGGATCCTGAACGATACCTATATGGGCGGCACGCACCTGCCCGATATCGCCATCATGATGCCGGTGTTCGCCGGCGATACCCCGATCGCGATCAGCGCCGCCATGACCCACCATCAGGACGTGGGCGGCATGGCCCCCGGTTCCACGCCGACCAATGCGACGGAGATCTTCCAGGAAGGCATCCGCATCCCCTTGCTGAAATTCTCCGACACCGGCACGCCGAACGAAACCCTGATCGCGATGCTGCGGCGGAACGTCCGCCTGCCCGACATCCTGATGGGCGACATCAACGCGCAGGTCGCCGCCTGTCATATCGGCGCCCGCCGCCTGGCGGAACTCGCCGCGAACCAGGGCACCGGCAAGCTGCACGACATCATCACCGAGCTGCTCGACCGCGCCGAGGCAATGACCCGCGCGGCGCTGCGCCAGCTTCCCCCCGGCACCTACCGCCATTCCGACATGATGGACAATGACGGCGTGGACCTGGACCGGCGCATCGGCATCGAGGTCGCGGTGACCATCGCTGATGGCTGCATGCGCTGCGATTTCACCGGCACCTCGGCCCAGGTGCGCGGACCGTTCAACTGCATGCCTTCCGGCCCCTACGCCGCTGCCTGCTTCGCCCTGCGCGCCGTCACCGATCCGCACAACCGCATCCCGAACAACGGCGGCTGCTTCCGCGCCATCGAACTCGTGCTGCCCGAAGCCAGCCTGGTCAATCCGCGCGAACCCGCCCCCACCGGCTGCCGCACCGCCACGATCAAGCGCGTCACCACCGCCATCCTCGGCGCGCTGCGTCAGGCGGCGCCGGATCGCGTGCCCGCCGATCCGGGCAGCGAGATCGTCATCATGCATTTCGGCGGCGCCCGCTCCGGCGGACAGCGCTACGTGACATCCCAGCTTCTTGTCGCCGGCAGCGGCGCGGGGCCCGGCTCGGACGGCGTCGATGTGGTGGAGACCGACGCCACCAACTGCCTGAACGTCCCGGCCGAGGCGCTGATGATGGAGGCGCCGATCCGCGTCCACCGTGCCTCCCTCGCCCGCGATTCCGGCGGCCCGGGTACTCGCGCGGCGGCCTCGGCGGGGTCTACCAGTACAAATCCTCGATGGCGAGGCGACCGTGACCTATCGCGGCGAACGCCATTTTTCACCCGCTCAGGGCACCGCCGGCGGACATCATGGCGCGCCGGCATACGCCACGATCTGGCGGGCCAATGGCGAACAACAGGAGATCGCGTCCAAGATCGTGGCGCGGCTGGGGAAGGGGGATCGGATCGTGATTGCCACCGCAGGTGGCGGCGGCCATGGCGATCCGCGCGCGCGCGCCCCCGAACGAATTCGCGCCGACATCGCCGACGGCAAGGTCAGCGGGGAGCATGCGGCCGAAGACTATGGCTATCGGGCGAATGCACCGGCAAAATGAATCAAACAGGGAGGTCACCGATGAAGTGGATGGGAGCGGTTGCGGCCGCATTGATCCTGGGTGTCATGGCCGGTTCCGCGCACGCCGAGGACAGCACCCAAGGCATCACCGACACGTCGATCAAGATCGGCGAGCTCGGTCCCTATTCCGGTACCTACTCGATCTTCTCGCCGCTGAACTACGGCGCCATCGCCTATCTGCGCTACATCAACGACCAGGGCGGGGTGAACGGCCGCAAGTTCGAGATCGACATGGTGGACGACGCCTGCAACGAAACCACCGGGATCGCCGGCGCCAAGAAGCTGATCTCCCAGGACAAGGTGTTCATGATCATGTCGCAGCCATGCTCGGGCGTGGCGCTGGCGATCAAACCCATCCTGGTGCAGACCGGCACGCCGTGGATGGGCATTTCGGCCGACCCGAAAATTTCCCGCCCGGCCGTCCCGGGGATCTTCCATGCCACCTACACCGGGATCGAATCCGGCCAGGCCATGGCATCCTTCGCCATGAGCAAGCCCGGTGTCACCAAGATCGCCCTGGTGGCCCACAGCAACGACTGGGCCAAGGGCTACTGCGATCCCGCCGCTGAGTACGTGAAGTCGCACGGCGGCCAGATCGTCGCGGACACCAAGCTGGAGCGTGGCGCCACCGACGCCACCACCCAGGTGCTGCAGGTCAAGGCGTCCGGCGCTCAGGCCGTGATGGCGTGCCTGTATCAGCCGGAGTTCGTCACCTTCATGCGCACCATGCAGCGCTTCAATGTGGATGCGGTCACCATGGCGGCGCTGGGGGTGGATTTCGATCAGGTGCTGACCGCCATCCCCGACCATTCCTACCTGAAGCAGCGCTTCTTCCAGCCGTACCAGTTCAAGGCCCTGCTGGGCCAGGGGCCGCTCAAGAAATTCCACGATATCTTCGTGAAATATCTGACCAAGGATGAACTGCCGAAGGACGGCGTGCCGACCAACTTCTATTATTTCGGCGTCCCCGCCGCGATCGTCACGGTGGAAGGATTCCGTCTCGCCGGACCGCACCCCACCCGTGATTCCTGGGAGAAGGCCATCGAATCGCTGCACAACTTCGATACCGGCGTGCTGGCGGATACGGAAACCTTCGGCCCCGACAAGCATGTCGGCGTCACCAAGATGTTCGCCATCGGCCTGAACGAGCAGGGGCAGGCAACGGTGTACAAGTCCTGGGGTGACGCGCTGCCCGAACAATAAGAGCGTGCTGCCGCAGCTCCTGGTGAGCGGCCTCACCACAGGCATGCTCTACGCGCTGGTCGCGCTGTCCATGACCGTGGTGTACCGCGCCACCACGGTCGTGAACTTCGGCCACGGCGACATGATCGCGGCCGGCGCATACGCCGCATTGATCCTCGCCACCAGCGCCGGCTTGCCGTTCGGCCTCGCCGTGCTGCTGTCCATCGCCCTGCTTTTCGCCTTCGGCATGCTGCTGCAACGCGGGCTGCTGCAGCCCATCATGAACGGTCCGCACCTCTCGCTCGCCATGATGGCGCTGGCGGTCGGCTACGCGCTGCGCGGCATCGAGCGCCTGGAGTGGGGCAAGGACGTGCTGAACATGCCGCGCCCCTATCCCGAGGACGCGTACATGCTCGGCTCCGTCGTCATCACCACCGATGACATCGTGATCACCGGCTTCGTGCTGGCGCTCCTTCTCATGCTCTACGTCGTGTTCAATCTCACGCCCATCGGGGTACCGATCCGCGCCATGTTTCAGAGCCCGCGCGGAGCGGCGCTGGTGGGGATCAACGTCCGCGCCTTTCACGCCGCACTCTGGGGCGTGGGCGCGGCACTCGGCGCGATCGGCGGCGTGCTGCTCGCCATCCTGGTGCCGCTGACGCCCGATCTCGGCCAATGGGTCCTGGTGCAAGGCTTTGCCGCCATGACGCTCGGCGGCTTCGGCTCGCTGGGCGGCGCCGTGATCGGCGAAATCCTGCTCGGCATCATGGAAAAGCTGCTCGGCTTCTACATCAACACCGTGCTGATCGACATCACCGGTTACCTGGTCGCGATCATCGTGCTGCTGGTGCGCCCGCAGGGCCTGTTCGGGCCGCGTGCCGCGATCCGTGTCTGACCAGGCCTTGCCCCGCCCGCGGCGCCGCCGCTACGCGCTCTGGCTGATCCCGGTCGTGCTGCTGCCGATCCCGTTGCTGCTGAACGACTATCAGCAATTCATGTTCAACCTCATCCTGATCTACGTGCCGGTCGGCATCGGCTTCAACATCGTGCTCGGCAATCTCGGTCTGCTCGCGTTCTCCAACGTCGCCTATTTCGGCCTCGGCGCGTACACCTCCGGCATCCTGATGGCGCAGTTCGGCGTGCCCTGGGTCATCACGCTCCTGCCGGTCATCCTCGTGGGCGCCTGCGCCGCCTGCATCGCCGCCATCCCCGCGCTTCGCGGCGTGCGGCTGTTCTATCTCGCGATCATGACACTCGCCTTCGGCGAGCTGATGCGCTGGACCTATATCCGCTGGGAGCCGGTCACCGGCGGTTCCATCGGCATGTCCGTCCCGCCTCGGGCTTTCCGCTCGATTCCGATCGCCACCGCTATTACGTCTTCCTGATTATCGCCGTCCTTAGCATCATCGTCACCGACCGGCTGCTGCGCTCCCGCTTCGGGCGTGCCTTCGAAGCCATCAAAGGCAACGAGATCGCCGCCGCCGCCATGGGCATCCAGACCGATCGCCTGATCATTCTCGGTTTCGCGTGGAACGGCATGCTCACCGCCATCGGCGGCGCCATGCTGGCGATCTCCATCGGCCATATCACCCCCGCGTCTTTCGATCTGTCTGAGCTGATCGTCCAATTCGCCATCGTCATGGTGGGCGGCCTGGCTCGCTGACCGGATCCGTGCTCGGCGCGCTCGTCATCACCATCCTGCCGCAGCTCGTGATCGGGTTTCCCGGTTTTCAGGAACTCGTCTTCGGCATGCTGATCGTGTTGGTGATCCTGTTCCTGCCAAGCGGCCTCGCCGGCCTGGTCCCCGGCCGCCTGCCTTCGCTGCAGCAGCGCTTCCACCATGACTGAGCCGCTACTGAGCATCGAAAGCGTCTCTGTCCGCTTCGGCGGGCTGGTCGCTGTCAACGATGTGTCCTTCATTGTCGCGCCCGGGGAGGTCTGCGCGCTGATCGGACCGAACGGTGCCGGCAAGACCACCCTGTTCAACACCGTCTCGGGCCACGTCGTGCCCAGCCACGGGCAGATCCTCCTTCGCAGCCAGCCCATCCAGGCGCTCGCGCCACACCTTATCTCCGCGCGGGGGGTCCGCCGCACCTTCCAGAACGGCGGGCTGTTTCCCGATTTGACGGTGCTGGAGAATGTGCTCGTCGGCCTGCACGCCGCCATCCCATGCTCGCTGCCCGGCGTGATCTTCGCCACCCGCCGCAGCAGCGCGGCCGAACGTCAGGCGACGGAGCATGCGCGCGAGCTGTTGCGCATGATGCAGATCGCCCACCTGGCGGATCGCCGCGCCGGCAGCCTCTCGGGGGGCCAGCAGCGCATGGTGGAAATCGTCCGGGCGCTCGCAACTTCCCCGCCGCTGCTGCTGCTGGATGAACCCGCGGTGGGGCTGTCACCCCCGATGCGCGCGCAACTCGGCACCGTGATCCGCCAGCTTGCCGACGACGGGCTGGCGGTGCTGCTGATCGAACACGCCATCGAGCTGGTGATGGCCATCTCGGATCGCATCGTGGTCATGAGCGCCGGGCGCAAGGTGGCTGATGGCACGCCGCAGGCGGTGCGGGCCGATCACGCGGTGCTGGAGGCGTATCTCGGCCATGGCTGACCCGCTGCTCAGCGTTCGCGCCGTCAGCGCCGGCTATGGTCATCAGCAGATCCTGTTCGAACTCGACCTCGACCTGGTATCCGGCGAAACCACCGTGTTGCTCGGCGCCAACGGCAGCGGCAAGTCCACCCTGCTGAACGTGCTCGCCGGCTTCGTGCGGCCGTGGTCGGGATCGATCCGGCTGGATGGAACCGAGATCGCCGGCATCCCCGTTCACCGCACCGTACGCCGCGGCATCATCCAGGTGTCGCAGGCACGCGACCTGTTTCCCGACATGACGGTCGAAGAAAATCTGCGGCTCGGCGCGTGGGCGCGGCCCGGGCCGCTACCCGAACGGCTGGACCGGATCTACGGCTGCTTCCCCCGCCTCGCCGAGCGTCGCACCCAGCCGGTGCGACAGATGTCGGGCGGTGAACAGCAGATCGTGGCGATCGGCCGCGCTCTCATGAGCAATCCGCGCGTCCTGCTTCTCGACGAACCGTCCGGTGGCCTCGCGCCAAGCTTTGTGCGAGAGATCGGCAGTATCCTCAACCGGCTGAAAGCCGACGCCGTCAGCATGATCCTCGTGGAGCAGAACATCCGCTTCGCCCTCGATGTGGCCGACCAGCTTCTGATCCTGCGTGACGGCAGACTGCAGCAGCGCACCGACCTGCGCGGCGCCGCCATGCCCGAGGATCAGATCGTGCGCCAGATCTATCTTTGACCGTGATGTTTTCCGGCGCCGTCGTCCGGGCCTTCCTGCTCGCCTTCCCCGCGCTGTTCTCCATCATCAACCCGCTGGTCGGCGCCCTGATTTTCCATGAAACCACCGCGGTCCTGCCGCCTGCCCAGCGCGCCCGGGTGGCGACCAAGGTGGGATTCTACAGCCTGGTCGTCATGGTCGTCGCGCTGTGGACCGGATCCTACGTGCTGGCCTTCTTCGGTGTTTCCATCAACGCGCTGCGCATCGCCGGCGGTGTGGTGATCGCATTGTTCGGCTGGGAGCTGCTGAAAACCCCCGAGGAGTCCGAGGCGCGCAAGCGCAGGCATGGCGCGCCAACCAACACCGATGACCTCGCCTTCTTCCCGCTCACGCTGCCGATCACCACCGGACCCGGCACAATCTCGGTCGTGATCGCGCTGGGTGCGGAACGGCCCGATGATGTCAGCGGGGCGCTATTATTCTTCATCGGAGCCTCAATCGCGGCCGTCGTCATGGCCGTGGTGATCGCCGTTCTGTACCACTGGGCTGACAGGCTCGTGCAATTGCTGGGTCCCAGCGGAGAACGCATCCTCACGCGCCTCTCCGCTTTCCTTCTCCTCAGTATCGGCGTGCAAATCCTGATTACCGGCTTCACCGGGGTCCTGGCGCCGCTCATGCACTCATGACTTCAAGGGCCGGTCACGGCACCTTCACCTGTGGCACCGTTGCTGCGCCCCTGGACACCTCTCTCTCCGCCCGGTCCCCGGCTTTTCCTGCGGCTTATTCTGCTCTTGCTCGATCCGTTCCGCCTCACGCTCGAGATTGTCAGCCACGGAACGGATCACTCCCTGCACTGCGGGATCGGTAATCGCGCGCGCGTGCCCGCGGTAACGTTCCGCTCGGGCACGCAATTCCTTCGGGTTTTTCATCGCCTTGCCCTTCGCCAGAGCAACGACGCGATAAATGTCCGGTTCCGGCCCGACGATTGATGTGTGCGGTCACGTGTGGAGGCATTGATGCCGCGGCTGAAGCGGCCTAACCCAGATACGCCTCACGAACCCGCTCATCATGCAGCAACTCGCGGGCGGGACCGCTCAGCATCACCCGCCCGCTCTCCAGCACATAGCCGAATTCCGCGATCGACAGCGCCATCGCCGCATTCTGCTCCACCAGCAGCACGGTAACGCCGTCAGCGTTGATCGTCTGGATCGTTTCGAACACCTGCTCCACCACCATCGGCGCGAGCCCCATGCTCGGCTCGTCCAGCAGCAGCACACGCGGACGCGCCATCAATGCGCGGGCCATCGCGACCATCTGCTGTTCGCCGCCCGACAGCGTCCCCGCGATCTGCTTCAGCCGTTCACGAAGCCGCGGGAACAACGTCATCATCCGTTCGCGATCAGCGGCCGTGCCGGCACGGTCGTGACGGGTGAACGCGCCCATGGCGAGGTTTTCCTCAACCGTCAGCCGGCCGAAGATGCGTCGGCCTTCCGGCACCTGAACCACGCCCATCGCGGCGATGGTGTGAGCGCCCAGACCGGTCAGGGGCTTGTCCTGAAAGCGGATTTCGCCCTCACGAGGATGGAGCAGACCGCTGACGGTGCGGAGCGTGGTGGACTTGCCGGCGCCATTGCCGCCCACCAGCGTGACGATCCGCCCCTGCTCGACCGACAGCGAGATGCCCTTCAGCGCCTGGATCTTGTCGTAGAAGACATGGATGTTGTCGATGTCCAGCAGCGCCATGATTATGCCGCGCCGGGTTGCGGCATCAGCGCCGCGGTGGCCTTGGCGCCGAGATACGCCTCGATCACCGATGGGTCACGCTGCACCTCCGCCGGCCGTCCCTCCGCGATCTTCACCCCGTGATCCAGCACGGACACACGGTCCGACATCGACATCACCACCCGCATCTGATGCTCGATCAGCAACACGGTGATGCCGAATCGGGACCGCACCTCCTGGATGAATGCCATCATCTCGGTGGTTTCGTGCGGGTTCATCCCGGCGGTCGGCTCATCCAGCAGGAGAAGCTTCGGCTTGGTCGCGAGCGCGCGGCCGATTTCCAACCGCCGCTGCAGCCCATAGGGCAGATTGCGCGCCTGCGTATCGCCGCGGCCGCGCAGCCCGATGAACGACAGCAGGCGCATCGCCTCCTCATGCGCGCGGGCTTCGTCCGCGCGCGTGGCCGGGGTGTTGAACACGGCCCCCCACCAGGTGGAACTCAGATGAAGGTGCATGCCAACGAGCAGGTTCTCGATGGCGCTGATCGAACGGAACAGGCGGATGTTCTGATAGGTGCGGCTGATCCCCGCGACGGCGACCCGGTCGGGCGTCAGTCCATCGACCCGGGCGTCATCGAACCACACTTCACCGGAGCTGGGATGGATCACCTGCGTGATGCAGTTGAACACCGTGGTCTTGCCGGCGCCGTTCGGTCCGATGATGCTGTGGATGCTGCCCTCGGCCACCGCCAGATCAAGCGCGGAGACCGCCGTGAGCCCGCCGAAACGCATGGTCATGGCACGGCAGGACAACAGCGCCTCGGTCATTGCGGCTGCGCCGGAATCAGGTCGGCGCCCTCGTCCACGACCTCCGCCTCATCGGCTTCGTGCAATTCCCGCCGCCGCACCTCGGACGGCCACAACCCTTCCGGTTTCCACTGCATCATCACGATCAGCGCCGCTCCGTAGAACAGGTAGCGGTATTCGCCGAATTCGCGCAGCAGTTCGGGCAGACCGATCAGCGCGATGGAGCCGAGCACCACACCGGGCAAACTGCCCATTCCGCCGACAATGATCAGCGCCAGCACGTTGATCGAAATCAGCAACTGGAAGCTCGACGGATAGACCGAGGTCAGCATGACGGCGAAGATCGACCCGGCCAGTCCGGCGAACGCAGCGCCGAGCCCGTACGCGGCCAGCTTGCTGCGCACCAGGTTGATCCCCAGCGCCTGCGCCACGTCCTCATCGTCGCGCAGCGCCATCCACGCCCGGCCGAGACGGGAATTTTCCAGCCGCCAAGCGACAAAAGCCGCAATCGCGGAGGCGATCAGCGTGAGATAAAACAACTGCACGGGACTTCCCAACACCACGCTGCCCAGATGCGGCTTGGGGATCTGCAGGATGCCCTGCGCGCCGCCCAGCAGCGGCGCGGCGAAGTCGGACAGCACCAGCACGCGGACGATCTCGCCCAGTCCCATGGTGGCCACCGCGAGATAATCCCCGCGCACCCCCAGCACCGGAAGGCCGAAGATCACCCCGACCCCCACCGCCAGCAGCACCGAAATCGGCATCGCCAGCCAGTAGGACAGGTGCAGCAGCGCGTGCGGACTGTCGGCGGTGAACAGCGCGGTGCTGTATGCGCCGACCGCGAAGAACGCGACGAAGCCGAGATCGAGCAGCCCGGCCAGCCCGACCTCGAGATTCAGCCCCATCCCCATCAGGATATAGAGGCCGACCAGCATCAGCACCTGACCGATGTAATTGCCGGCCAGTGCCGGCAGGATCGCCAGCACCAGCAGCGCGATGCCGGCACGCGTCATGCGCTGGCGGCGAAGCTGGTCGTCCGTGCGCGGCCCGGTGCGTCCTTTCATCAAGGACCAGATCGGCCAGGCCGCCGCCGCGATGATGAAGGTCACCAGCGCACCGGCCGGGGTCAGCCCCTCCCACACATAGACGAACTGACGGACCGCGCCGATCGGCCCGGTGTAGGGCAGCATCTGCTGGATCAGCTCCTGGAACACGCCGATGATCATGACCGCGACGATACCGGCGATGACCGCGCCGCGGGGCAGCCGAGGGATCGCCCGCAGGCTGTTGCCGATCACCCCGCTGATGATCCCGGCGCCGAGCAGGGCAAGGATGCCGGTCCAGAAGCGCAGCCCGAACGTCAGGATTTTCAGAAGGTCGGGCGTCAGCGCGATAAAAATCTGCCGCGGCGCGAGAAACTGGATCACCGCGGCGAGCACGGCCAGCGGCAGCGCCGCGAACAGGCCCGCGATCCCGCCCTTGAGCGGATGGACCTCACCCGCCGGAGATGCCAGTGCGCCGGCGGCGATGCCAAGCAGGATCAGCGTGATCTGGCCGAGGCTGATCGTACCGACGATGACCCAGCGTTGGTGCAACATCGCCAGCACGCCGACCGCCGAGATGTGCACGGCGCCGGCGCCGACCATCAGCCCCCGCGTGATCGGACGCTTCATGCCGTCAGGCCCGCTGCTTGACCATGCGCTCGCCCAGCAGCCCTTGCGGGCGGAAGATCAGCACCATGATCAGCAAAGTGAAGGCGATCAGGTCGCGCAACTGGTAGGGCGCGGCGATGCCGAGACCGTCGAGGAACAAGGAAGGCCCGACGGACTCGACGATACCGAGGAAGAAGCCCCCCAGCATGGCCCCCGGGATATTACCGATGCCGCCCAGCACGGCCGCGCCGAACGCTTTGATGCCCGGCGTGAAGCCCATGTAGAAATACACTTGCTTGTACAGGAAGGCGTAGAACACGCCGGCGATCCCGGCCATCGCTCCGCCCAGGATGAAGGTGAACACCACCACCTTGTTCACGTCGATGCCCATCAGCGCCGCTGCCTCGGCATCTTCCGACACCGCCCGCATTGCCGTGCCCATGCGGGTGCGCTGCACGATCAGATACAGAATCCCCATGAAAATGATCGCAAGCGTGACGACGAGTACGTCCACCCGGGGAAGGGTGAACGACCCGAGGTGGAACACGTCTTGCTGCCAGCGCGGGCTGGGATAGGCCTTCACCGCCGAGCCGAACAGGCCACGGAATGTCTGTTCCAGGAAGAACGACACGCCGATGGCGCAGATCAGCGGCGCCAGCCCCGCAACGCGGCGGAACGGACGATACGCGATCCGTTCGGTCAGCAGCGCGATGGCGGTGGACACCGCCATGGCGATCGCCAGGATCGCCGCCATGCCGAGCACCGGATGGCTATCGAGGAAGCCGCTCCGTGCCAGCGGGTTCGCCACGTAAAGCCCGGCGAACGCGCCGCACATGATGAAGTCGCCATGGGCAAAGTTGATCAGCCGCAGCACGCCGTACACCATGGTGTAGCCCAGCGCGATCTGCGCGTAGATGCTGCCGATCGTCAGTCCGAACGTGAAGAAGTCGAACCACTGGGCGGCGGTGTAGCGATCCTTGATGAGCGAGCCGATCGTGCCGCCCACCACCACGAAGATGATGGCAAGCCGCATCGCCCACAGCACGATATCCTTGGCGCTGACGCGCGCGAGCGCCGACAGCCAGGGCTCGCGCGCGACAACAGCCTGACTCACTTCGGCCAGACTTTGATCGGGTTCTTGCCGATGCCGAAGGTCTTGGGATCGGCCGAGGTGAACTGCAGCACCGAGCCGTGGAACTGCGCGCACTCCCCATGCTCATCGCAGGCGATCGGGCCGCTGATGCCGTCGAACTTGATGCTGAACACCGCGTCCCGCAGCGCCTTCTTGCCGATATACAGCGTGCCGTTATCGTCCTTGGCGACCTGCTGGATCGCCTTCATGGCAAGCTCGGCGGCGTCATAGGCGTTGGCATGGAACCCCGAGATCGGCCCCTCGCCATAATCTTTCTTGTACTTCTCCACGAAATCCGGATAGCCCTTGCCCATCGCCGCGGGCGAGAGGTCGGGATAGCCGATGCGGAAGCCGACCACCGAGGGACCCGCCGCCTCGATGAAGTCGGACGAAAGCAGCGAGGCACCGCCATACAACGCGGTCTTGTCCAGACCGGTGGTTTCCTTCGACTGGCGCAGGATCTGCGCCGCGGCCGCGGTGAAGATCGGCATGTAGATCACGTCGGGCTTCTCGCTGGCGATCCGGGTGAGCACCGGATGCATATCGACATCGGTCGGCGCGACGGCCTCGCGCGACAGCACCTTGCCGCCGAGCTTCTCGAAATCCTGCCCCATCACGGTGGCGAGCTGCTGGGCATAGGGGCTGCCGTCATGCACGGTGACGACCGTCTTGTAGCCGGCAGACTTATACAGATAATCGGCGTCCGAGGCCGCCTGATCCACGTCGCTGAACACGGTGCGGGCAAACCCGTCGTAATCGGGCTTGCGATTGGCAGCGGTCAGCGCCGGCGCCGTGCACGCGGTGCCGATATTCGTGAGACCGGCCTGCCACAAGATTGGCGCCGCCGGCGTGGCAGCCGAAGAGCAGCCCGGGCCGAGCACGATGACCACGTTCGGGGTGGACGCAAGTTTCGTCGCCGCGGTCTGCCCGCCCTCGGCGTTACAGGTATCGTCCTGCGCATCCAGCACGAGCGGGTGCCCGAGCAGTTTGCCGCCGGCATCCTTGATGGCGATCTCGGCGCCGCGCTTCTCATCCAACCCGAGTGCGGTATCGGGGCCTGAGAGAACCCAGTAGGCGCCGATCACGATCGGCGCGCCCTTGGGAATGGTGATCACCCCAATCGGGTCAGTGACCGGACCCACCGTTGCAGCCTGGCCCGACCCGTAGCTTAGACCGCCCAGCACCGTGGCGGCCATTGCCGCGGTGCGGAATAGCCCCGTTCGTTTCGACACATCCCCCTCCGTTTGCGCGTTTTCCCCGTGCCGGCACCTCGGGGCGCCGGCTGCCGGACTATGCGGAGGGAGCGAATTTCAAGTCAATGTGTGCGGCGACCTCGTTGAGGACGAACCCCTAACTCACAACCCGCAGGCGTGGCCGCGCCTGCTCCGCCAGCCGCGCATACAGATCGAGATAGTCCTCGGCCATGCGCCTGGCGGTGAAGCGCTGCTCGAAGCGTTGCCGGATCCGGCTGCGCGACAGCTCGGGCAGGCGAGCGACCGCGTCCACCGCCTGCGCTTCATTCTCCACGATGAAACCGGTCACGCCGTCCTCGATCACCTCCGCCACCGAGCCGCGGTTGAAGGCGATCACCGGGGTGCCGCAGGCCATCGCCTCGATCATGACCAGGCCGAACGGCTCGGGCCAGTCGATTGGAAACAGCAGGCCGATGCAGGCACTCAGGAAGGCGGACTTATCGGTGTCGCCGATCTCGCCGACCAGTTCCACGTGGCGGCCGTCCAGCATGGGGCGGATCTTGTCGCGGTAGTACGTCTCATCCACCCGATCGACCTTGGCGGCCATCTGCAGCGGCACGCCGGCGCGCCGGGCGATCCGGATCGCCCGGTCCGGCCCCTTGTCGGGGGCGATGCGGCCGAGGAACCCGAGATGCTTCGGCTTTCCGGGCATCGGACGGAGCAGGTTTTCGGGCAGGCCGTGGTGAATGGTGCGGACGAAGTTCGCGTTGGGCATGGGCCGGCGCTGTGAATCGGAGATGGAGACGAGCGGCACACGCGGAAACCGGGCATAGACCGGCTGCAATTCCGGCAGATCGAGCCGGCCGTGCAGCGTCGTGAGAAACGGCGTGCGCTGGCGGCTGAACAAGGAAAACGGCCAGTAATCCAGATGGAAATGCAACAGGTCGAACTGGTCCGCCTGGCGGTACACGTCCTCGAGCAGCAGCATCTGCGGCGCGGCGAAGTCCCTCAGGTCAGGGTCGAAGCGCAGCGCACGCGGCCACACCGCCTCGAGCTGCGCGGTGGTGACGGAATCGCCGCTGGCGAACAGCACGACGTCGTGACCCAGCCGGACCAGCTCCTCGGTCAGGAACGAGACGACACGCTCGGTTCCGCCATAGAGCTTGGGCGGCACGGCTTCGGTCAACGGCGCAATCTGTGCGATACGCATGATAATCGGGTTCTCCTGCTTGGCCGGTCCGGCCTGTTGGCGAGTTAAACGGCCCCAATTCGGTTTTTTTGAGGCGCAGTCGCCTAGAAATCGCCCGAGTGTCGGAAACGAAAGCGTGAGAAAAGAACAGGGGGTCAGCATGGCCGGACGGCTGGTGGTGGTTTCCAACCGTGTGCCGCTGCCGGCGGATCGCGGACCGAGGGCCGGCGGCCTCGCGGTGGCGCTGGCGGATGCGCTGCTTCCCGGATCGGTCTGGTTCGGTTGGAGCGGCCGGCGCACGGCCCGGCTGGCCCAGACCCCCACGCTCGATCAGTCCGACGGCGTCACATTCGCCACCATCGACCTGACCGAGACGGAATACCGGATGTTCTATGCCGGGTTCTCCAACGCCGTACTATGGCCGCTGCTGCATTTCCGGCTGGGCCTGGTCGATTACCGCGCCGAGGCGTACCACCGGTACCGCGCGGTCAACCGGCGCTTCGCCCAGCAACTCGCGCCGCTGCTGCGCCCCGATGATCTGATCTGGGTGCATGACTACCACCTGATCCCGCTGGGAGAGGAACTGCGCCGCCTCGGCATCGACAACCGGATCGGCTTCTTTCTGCACACCCCGTTCGTGCCGCCCGAGGTTGCCGCGGCCCTGCCGCATTGCGCCGAGCTGCTGGGGACCTTCATGGCCTACGACGTGGTGGGCTTCCACACCCAGGGATATCGCGCCGGCTTCATCCGCTGCCTGACGGAGTTGCTGGGCGCTCGCGCCATGGGTGACGCGATCGAGCATGCGGGGCGGATCGTGCGTCCGATCGTGGCGCCCATCGGCATCGATGCCGATGCGTTCGCAGCAATGGCGGTGCAGAGCGCCGCGAGTTCCGAGACGCGTCGCATGAAGTCGAGCCTGGCCGGGCGTGCCCTGGTGATCGGCGTGGACCGGCTTGATTACTCCAAGGGCCTGGTCAACCGCTTCGACGCGTTCGCGCGCATGCTGGAGCATCACCCCGAATCACGGCGGCGCATCAGCTTCCTCCAGATCGCGGCGGGATCGCGGGAAGACGTGAAATCCTACCAGACGCTGCGGCGGGAGCTGGATCGCGTCGTCGGGGATACCAACGGGCGGTTCTCGGAGTTTGATTGGGTGCCGATCCGCTACATGACTCGCACGGTCAACCGCCGCACCATCGCCGGGTTCTACCGGACCGCGCGGATCGGGCTGGTCACGCCGCTGCGCGACGGCATGAACCTGGTGGCGAAGGAGTTCGTGGCGGCGCAGGATCCCGCCGATCCCGGCGTGCTGATCCTGTCGCGCTTCGCCGGCGCGGCCGAGCAAATGACCGACGCGCTGATCGTCAACCCGTTCGATCCTGATGAAATCGCCGCGGCGATCCACCAGGCGATGCAAATGACCCGCGACGAGCGCAGCAGCCGGCATGCAAAGCTGCGTGCGGACGTCTGGGAATCGACGGCCCGGCGCTATTGTGAGATTTTTCTTGCCGCGCTGGCGCCGGCGAACGCTCAGGAAGCGTCCGCGCTGGCCCAATCCGCGTTGGCCCAATCGGAGGTCTGAGCGATGACTGTTCCCGTTCCCACGCTGGACCACGTGGTGGTCAATTCGCGCGACGCGCTGGACCAGGCTGCGGAGGTCTATCGCCGGCTCGGGTTCACCCTGACGCCGCGGGGCCATCATACGCTCGGCTCGATGAACCACCTGGCGATCTTCGGCACTGATTATCTGGAGCTGATCGCGGCGCGCACGGGGGACCGCAGGCGCGCGGAGATCCTGGATTCGCCGGTTGGACTGAACGGGGTGGTGTTCGGAACCGAGGATTCCGCCGGGGTTTTCGCCGCCCTGGAGGGTGCTGGGGTGCCGGTCGAGGCGCCGATGGAGTTCTCGCGACCGGTGGAGCTGGAAGGCGGGGCGCGAGACGCGGTGTTCCGCACCGTGCGGCTGAAGCCGGGCGTTGTTCCGGCGGGGCGGCTCTATTTCTGTCATCACTTCACGCGCGAGCTGGTGTGGCGGGACGAATGGCGGCACCACGCGAACGGCGTGACCGGGGTGGACCGCATCGTCATCGTGGCCGACCCGCCCGGCGCCGTGCTGGAGGTGCTGGCGCGCATGTTCGGCGCCGAGGCCATTTGCGGCACCACGCTGCCGATGGGCCTCACGACCTTGTCGGTCGTCACGTCCCAGGCCTTCGGATCGGTCTGGGGGGCGCGTGGTCCGGATCCGGCCGGTCGTGGCCAGTACATGGCGGCGCTCGGGCTGCGCGTTCGGAACCTCGACCGAACCGCGCAGGTGCTGCGCGACGGCGGGGTGGCGTTCGACCGATCCGACCAGTGCCTCCGCGTCGCAGCGAGCCATGCATTCGGAGTGGCATTGGAATTCCGGGAGTAGAGCGCGATCGCTTCAGGCTGAAAGCCAGTGAAGCGTGAATCGCGCTCTCATACAGCGGGTGCTTGCCAGTCCCCGCCTTGTCTGGCTTGAGTGGCCCGACAGCAACGGTTTCAGGAAACACGGATGCAGCTTGCCCGGCTGGCGGTGGATATCGGCGGGACATTCACCGACCTCGCGCTGGAGCGGGGCGGCGCGCGCTGGACCGCCAAGGTCCTGACCACCCAAGCGGCGCCGGAACGCGCGGTGCTGGAGGGCACGCGCACCGTGCTGGCGCAGGCCGGCGTCAGCCCGGGCGATGTCTCGGTGGTGATCCATGGCACCACGCTGGCCACCAACGCGGTGATCGAACGCAAGGGCGCGCGTACCGCGCTGATCACCACCGAGGGCTTCCGCGACGTGCTGGCGATGGGCAACGAGAGCCGCTACGACCAGTACGATCTCAACATCCAACTGCCGGAACCGTTGGTGCCGCGCTACCTGCGCCTGCCGGTGCCCGAACGTCTCGACAACGAGGGCAAGGTGATGCGCCCGCTGGACGAGGCCGCGGTGCGTGCCTTGGCGCCCGTGCTGCGGCGGGAGGATGTGCAGAGCGTGGCGATCGGGTTCCTGCACTCATTCGTCAATCCGGTACACGAGCGGCGCGCGCGCGACATTCTGGCGGAAGCGATTCCGGAGCTGCCAATTTCGATTTCCAGCGACGTGTCGCCGGAAATGCGGGAGTGGGAGCGGTTCTCCACCACGGTGGCCAACGCCTATGTGCAACCGCTGATGGCGCGGTATCTTCGCCGGCTGGAGGCCGAGCTGCACGCCATGGGCCTGACCGCGCCGGTGTTCATGATGCTTTCGGGCGGCGGGCTGACCACGATCGAGACAGCGTGCCGGTTCCCGATCCGCCTGGTCGAAAGCGGCCCGGCCGGCGGCGCCATCTTCTCCGCCTATCTGGCGCGCCAATGCGGACTCGATCGGGTGCTTTCTTTCGACATGGGCGGCACCACCGCCAAGATCTGCCTGATCGATGATGGCCGGCCGCAATCGGCTCGCACCTTCGAGGTGGCACGGGTCGGCCGGTTCAAGAAGGGCTCCGGCCTGCCGCTGCGCATCCCGGTGATCGAGATGGTGGAGATCGGCGCCGGCGGCGGCTCGCTGGCGCATGTGGATGCGCTGGGACGGATCGCCGTCGGGCCGGAGAGCGCGGGCGCCGATCCCGGACCCGCCTGCTACGGCCGCGGCGGCGACAAGCCGGCGGTGACGGACGCGAACCTGCTCTTGGGGCGCTATGACGCGGCGCGGTTCGCCGGGGGATCGTTGCATCTGAACGAGGATGCGGCGCGCGCGTCCATGACACGTGAGGTGGGCGCGCGGCTGGGTCTGGCGCCCGAAATGGCCGCGCTGGGCGTGATCGAAATGGTCGATGAGAACATGGCGAACGCCGCGCGCGTGCACGCCATCGAATTGGGCAAGACCTACGAAGGCCGCACCCTGATTGCGTTCGGCGGCGCCGGACCGGTGCATGCATTCCGCGTGGCGGAGAAGCTGGGGATCGATCGCGTGCTGGTGCCGTCGGGCGCGGGCGTGGGCAGCGCGATCGGGTTCCTGCGCGCGCCTGTTGCCTACGAGGTGGTGCGAAGCCTGTACCAGCGGTTCTCCACCTTCGATCTGGAGGCGGTGAACGCGCTGCTCGCCGAAATGTCGGCCGAGGCAGCCGATGTGGTGCGCGCAGGGTCCTTCGGCGCGCCCACGGCCGAGAGCCGCCTGGCCTACATGCGCTATGTCGGGCAGGGACACGAAATTCCGGTGCCGCTGCCGGTGGGGCGCTTGTCGCGGGACGACGTGGCGGCGATCCGCGCGGCGTACGACCGGGAGTACACGAAGTTTTACGACCGGCCGGTGCCGGGGTCCGACGTGGAGATCATGAGTTACGCCGTGCAGGTGACGACGGACCCCGATGCACCCCTCTCGTCTGCGGGAGAGGCCGGATCACGACGTGATCCGGGTGAGGGCGCGCGTCATCAGACGGTGTGCGACACTCAGACGGGCGAGCTGTCGCACTGGACTGTTCATGACCGCGCGTCCTTGGGAGATGGAGCGCGGGTGGCAGGCCCGGCGATCATCGCCGAGGACGAGACATCCACGCTGGTCGGGCCTGGCTGGTCCGCCGAGATCGACGGTTTCGGGTATATCGAATTGCGGCGGGAGGCACGATAGTGTCGAACCAAACGAATGCGCTGGCGCAAATCCAGCGGCAGATCATGTGGAACCGCCTGATCGCCGTGGTGGAAGAGCAGGCGCAGACGATGATCCGGACGGCGTTTTCGACGACCGTGCGGGAAGCGGGGGATCTCTCGGCCGGCATCTTCGACCTGCGCGGACGGATGATGGCGCAGGCGGTCACCGGCACGCCCGGCCATGTGAATTCCATGGCCGAAAGCGTGGGTCACTTCCTGCGCAAATTCCCGCCCGACACGATGCGCGAAGGCGACCACTACATCACCAACGACCCGTGGCTCGGCACCGGACACCTGCACGACCTGACCGTGGTCACGCCGGCGTTCCTGGACCACAAGGTCGTCGGCCTGTTCGCCAACACGGCGCACGTGATCGACGTGGGCGGGCTGGGCATGGGACCGGAAGGCCGCTCGGTGTTCGAGGAAGGCCTGTATATCCCCATCATCAAGTGCTTCGACCAGGGCAAGGCGAACGAGACGTTCTTCGATTTCATCCGCGCCGGCTCCCGCCTGCCGGTGGAACTCGAAGGCGACGTCTATTCCCTGTGCGCGTGCAACGACGCCGGCGCCAAGCGGCTGGCGGAGATGATGCGCGAGTTCCGTATGGACAGCCTGGAACCCCTGGCGGAATCGATCTTCGAAAGCTCGCTGCGCGCCACCATCGCGGAAATCGCGCGGCTGCCGAAAGCCACCTACGCGGGAGAAATCTGGTCGGACGGCTACGAGGAGCCGATCCGCCTGTCGGCCGCGATGACCATCCTCGATGATGCGATCGAGGTGGATTTCGCCGGCACCTCCGGCCTCTCCAGCCGCGGCATCAACGTGCCGCCGGCCTATACCCGCGCCTACTCCTGCTTCGGCATCAAGTGCGTGGTGGCGCCGGAGATTCCCAACAACTGGGCCAGCCTCGCCCCGTTCCGGATGAAAATACCGGAAGGCTGCATCCTCAACGCGCCGCGTCCCTATCCCGTCTCGGTCCGCCACGTCATCGGCCACCTGCTCCCCGACCTGATGATGGGCTGCCTGCACCAGGCGGTGCCCGAGCGCGTCACCGCCGAGGGCGCCTCGTCTCTGTGGAATCCGCCGTTGCGCGGCGGATCGTCGGTATCCGGCCAGCCGCGCGGCAACAAGCCGGTGATCGGCGATTTCGAGATCATCACCTTCAACTCGGGCGGCACCGGCGCACGGCCGGGCTCCGACGGGCTGAACGCCACCGCCTTCCCCTCCGGCGTGCGCACCATGCCCGTGGAAGCGACGGAGAACGTGGCCCCCATCGTGTTCTGGCGGAAGGAACTGAAGCCGGATTCCGGCGGACCCGGCCGCACCCGCGGCGGCGTCGGCCAGATCATGGAAATCGCCGCCAAGGGCGACCTGGAATTCGCGGTGAATGCGACTTTCGACCGCGTGGCGCACGCGCCGAAAGGACGCGATGGCGGGCTGGAGGGTGCGCCCGGCGTGGTGCACCTCAAATCCGGCAAGAAGCTGCGCACGAAAGGGTTCCAGGTGATCCCGGACGGCGACCGCCTGATCCTCGAACTGCCCGGCGGGGGCGGCATGGGCCACCCCAGCGAGCGTGATCCGGCGCTGGTGCGTCGCGATGTCCGCGATGGGCTGGTGTCGGACACCGTGGCGCGGGAGGTCTTCGGCGCGAAGGCTTGACGGTCCGGAGGTCTTGCACCACGTGCGCCTTGGTCTGGTCTGGCTAAGCCCCCAGGGAGCCCTATGACCATCGTCAACATGCTGGAAGCGAAATCGTCGCTCTCACGCCTTGTGGAAGCGGTGGAAACAGGCGCCGAAGCGGAAATCATCATTGCCCGAAACGGTCGTCCGGCCGCTCGTTTGGTCCCCATTCAACGACCGGCCTCGGGTCAGCGAATCGGCGTCGCCAAGGGCAAATTCAAAGCGCCCGAGACGATCGACCAAGACGAAGCGATGATCCTCAAGCTGTTCTCCGGTGAACAGGATTGAGGCTGCTGCTCGATACTCATATACCCAACTTCCGCAGGAAGTTGGGTTGACTCTTGTTTCGCGCGCAGCCGCCACGCCAACCCTGCGCGCATACCGGTCGGCCCTTCGGGCCGCCGGTATCATGTCGCACTCTGGGCGATTACCGACGACACAAGACTATCCGCGCCGGCCCGCACTCTGATAGAGGACCGCGACAATGATGTTGTCGTCAGTACCGCCTCCGTCTGGGAGATCGCCATAAAGCACGCACTGGCGCGCGGCCATGCCAATGACATGCCGGTTTCAGGGGAGGTCGCGCTGAATCATTTCCGCTCCGCGGGTTACACCCTTCTCAATATCACGCCGGCTCATGCCGCCTTCGTCGAGACCTTGCCGCGCCATCACGCCGACCCATTCGATCGAATCCTGATCGCGCAGGCACTTCTTGTGCCCCTGCGGCTCGTCACGCATGATGCGCGGCTTGTCCGGTATAGCGATACCATCGTTCAGGTGTAACCGTCGCGTTCGGAGGAGGAGCCATGATGCACCCGGCGTGGATTGCCGCCCTCGTGATCCCCGCCGCCCTGCTCTGCACCAGCGCGCAGGCCATGCGGCCTGCGAGCGGATCGAACTGCAGCTCCAACTGGGTGAACAACGAAGGCGCCATGGAGTGCTTCATCCAAGGCGAGGATGAAACCAACAGCGGCGCCTCAAATCCGCACTATGTGGCCTGTTTGCCGAACGGCGAGCTCCTTTGCTGCGTTGACAACAATCGCGGCGGCCAGACCTGCGACGGCATCGCGGCGGCCGGACGCGCGTCGCTGGCGCAGCAACTGAAAGCCATCCTCAACGGCCAGATGGTCATGATGGAAACCATGAGGCGGCTGACCGACCAGGTGCAGCAATTGGAATCTCGCACGCTCACCCCGCCGGCAGCCAAACCCTGACCGTCGTCCCAACGCCCTGCTCGCTCTGAATCACCAACTGTCCGCGGTGCCGGGTCACGATGTGCTTCACGATTGCCAGTCCGAGCCCGGTGCCGCCGGCGGCGCGTGAACGCCCCTTGTCCACCCGGTAGAACCGCTCCGTGAGCCGCGGCAGGTGCTCCGGCGCGATGCCGCGCCCCTGGTCCGTCACGGTCAGCACCACGCCGGCGCGCACCGGCCACTTCTCCCCAGGGCGGGGCGGCGACAGCCTGACCAGCAGCCGCTTGCCCTCGGCGCCGTATTTCAGGGCGTTGTCGAGCAGGTTCTGCAGCACCTGAACAAGCTGGTCGGCATCGGCGGGAATCAGGACGGGTTGATCAGGAACCTCGAGTTCCAGCGCCATCTCCTGCGCCGCGAACTGAGGCTCCAGCCCGGCCGCGGTCTGCCGGACCACCGCCGCCACATCCACCTGCTCGCGCGGCGGCTGACGCTCGGTCATCTCGATCCGCGACAGCGCCAGCAGATCCTCCACCAGCCGCTGCATCCGCCCGGTCTGCTCTGCCATGATCTCCAGGAAGCGCCGCTGCGCCGCCGAATCATCCGCCGCCGGGCCGCGCAGCGTCTCGATGAATCCGACCAGCGAGGCGAGCGGGGTGCGCAGCTCATGGCTGGCGTTGGCAATGAAGTCCGCGCGCCCGCGCTCGGCCGCGCGCTCCTGGGTGCGGTCGGACAGCACCAGCAGCACCCGGCCGCCATCGCGCAGCGGCGGCTCGATGCACCGCACATGGGCCCGCAATTCCCGTGCGAGGGGCCCGGGCAACGTCAGGTCGCCAGTTCCCGGCGCACCGGTCTGCAACGCCTGCGACACGGCTTGCCGCATCGTCGGGTGCCGCAACACCGCGAGCATGTCTTCGCCGAAGACGCGCCGCGCCGCTTCATTGTGGCGCAACACGGAGCGGCGCGCATCGAGCACCACGACCGGATCGGGAAGCAGGTCCATCAACGGCGCGGGTTCGCCCAACCGCGCGTGTTCTGCCGCCTGCCGATCGGCGGCCCGGCGCAGAGCGGCAATGGCCGCATGGGCGGCGCGCAGCCGGCCGAACAGCCATAGCGCCGCACCGGCAAGCGCAATACAGAGAACAACCAGGACGATGAACGCGGCGATCGAACCAACTCCGGTTGCCGGAGCAGAGGGTGAGCCAACCGATGACGGATGCAATCCTGGCGGATGATCAAGCCATCGCGGAGGCGCTGACGCGCATCCGGGATCGCATCGCGCAGGCGGCGGCGCGCGCCAATCGCAAGCCGGAGGAGATTCAGCTCGTCGCCGTCTCCAAGACCAAGCCGGCCGAGGCGGTTGAGGCTGCACTGCGGGCCGGCCAGATGGTGTTCGGCGAGAACCGGGTGCAGGAGGCCGCGGCCAAGTTTCCGGGTTTCCGCGCGGGCTATCCGGGAATGGAGCTGCACATCATCGGCGGGCTGCAAACCAACAAGGCGCGCGACGCGGTGCGCATCGCCGACGTGATCGAGACGCTGGACCGGCCGAAACTGGCTGACGCACTGGAAGCGGCGATGGTGAAGGAGGGCCGGCGCCCGGCGCTGCTGATCGAGGTGAACACGGGCGATGAGCCGCAGAAGTCGGGCGTGCCGCGTTCGGAGGCATCCGATTTCATCGCACGGTGCCGCGAGCGGTTCGGCGAACAGGTGCGGGGGCTGATGTGTGTTCCACCGGCGGACCACGATCCGGCGCCGCATTACGCGTTCCTGGCGGACCTCGCGGCACGGCACGGAATGCCGGTGCTGTCGATGGGCATGTCCGCGGATTTCGAGATCGCCATCGCGCATGGCGCGACTTGGGTGCGGGTCGGCTCGGCGATCTTCGGGGCGCGCCCCGCGATCAATGCGGGATGAGATCAAGCCCGCGATACGTGGGCAGAGACGCACTGCCAGCGGCCGTCCTGGAAAATCCAATCGTCGGTGTATCGTCCGCCGCCCGCTGTGCCGTCGGGCTTCCGATATGCCGTACGCGCGTGGATGATGGCGAAGTCCCCGAACTGGCGAATCACCACGTCATGTTCCCGGATGTCCTTGACCGTTGATCCGCGCGTGATCTGATCGAGAAAGGCGGCGCGTCCGATCAGGGTGCCGTCGGGATTGGTGTTCATGAAATCGCCGGCGAGGTTCGCTTCGAACCACGCGCGGTCGGCCTCATCCACCGCACGCACATAATTGCGGTTCAATTCGGCCAGAATGGCCCTATCCTGATCGGGTTTTCTCACGCCGGCACCTTTATTCGCGGGGCGCCAAGCGTATCGTGGCCGAGGCGGGCGTTGAAGGGGCTGCAATGCGTTCGATCATCCTTGTCACGGCACTGGGGCTCGGGATCGCCGGCTGTGCTCCATCGCCGCCGGTCAGCACGGCGATCATGCCGCCACAGACCGGACTCGGTGATCCGGTGAATTCGGTGCAGTACGCTGCCTGGGCGTTCGCCTGGCCTTCGCGCACCAGAAACGATCCGCTGAGTGCCGCGAAGGCTGTGGCGGCGCTGGATTTCGCGGCCGGCGATATCAACACCAGCCAGAACTGGAAGGGAATGAGCCCGATCATCTGGAATGAGATGCTCATCGCCCGCACCGATGTGCGACGTGTGCTGGGCATCCCGGCAGAGGCGCCGTCGCAGGCGGTGGTGAACGCCATGACGCGCACCATGCTGGCGCTGGAGGCAGGCAACCAGCCGGAGGCGCTGGCTGCGCTCTCTTCGCCGATCTTCACCTTCGGCCCGGAGCGCACGCTGACCGTGCTGAGCAACCTGCCGTATATCCGCATGGCGAACGTGGCGACCGCCGACGCGGAGAATACGATCAATTGCGTGCGGTGCGCGGCGGTGTTCTGATTGGCTGATCGGGGCCCGATGACGGCTCTGCCGTCACCGGGTGTGGTCATCTCAGAACGCCACCGGCCCGACCGACCCGATCCAGCGGCGCACCTTCGTCTGATCGGCGTCATCCATGTAGAAGAAGTGCGTCATCACCGGCCGGACCGCGGGCTTGCCGCGGTCGTCCGGCATCATCGTCACGACGCCGCGGAACACCTTGAGCGATCCGCCGTCCCAATATTCGGCAACCTCGTGCTGCGCGGTGAAGCCGGTGTCGATGAAGGCGCGGAGGTTGCTTCGGATCGCCTCCCGCCCGTGCCAATCGGCGACGCCGAGATTGCACACCGCGTCCTCGGCGAAGCAGTCGAACCCCGCGCCGAACGTCTTGTCGTCGATCTCCTTCCAGAATTCGAGCAACCACTGCGGCGGGGTAGTCCGGGTGAAGGTCTTGCTGGTCATGGTGTTACGCTCCTTGTTGCGAAGGGTTGTGTCCGAGGCGGGCGGAGATGCGCCGCGCCGTCGCCTCGCGTTGCGCCGTCAGCGCCGCGGTGTCCTGCCGCGCGCGCTCCAGGATTGCGGGCGGCGCGCCGGCGGGCGTGCCGCAGTCGAACGGCGGCTCCGGCGCGTAGGCGATCGCGAGCTGAATTGTCTGCGCTATGTCTGTGCCGCGCAGCATGGCGGCGAGGCGAAGCGCGCCGTCGATGCCCGCCGTGACGCCGGCGGCGAACAGCCATTTGCCGTCCAGCACGATGCGGTCATCGACCGGTAGCGCGCCGAACAACGGTAGCAAATGGAACGACGCCCAGTGCGTCGTGGCGCGGCGTCCGCGGAGCAGGCCGGCCGCGCCGAGCAGCAGGGCGCCGGTACAGACACTGAACACGGTCTCGGCTCCGCCGGCCTGGCGTTGCAGCCACCCGAGCAGCGCCTCGTCGTCCATCAAGGCTTCCTGACCGCGACCGCCTGGCACGTGCAGCACGTCCAGTTGCGGCGCCTCGGCCAGCATCGCATCCGGCATCAGACGCAGGCCGTTCACGTCTCGCACCGCGCCGGCCGACTTCGCGTAAATGCGGTGCGTCGCGTTCGGCAGACGCGAAAGGACCTCGAATGGGCCGGTGAGGTCGATTTGATCCACTCCTTCAAACAGGAGGGAGCCGATCTGCAGGTGCTTGTCGTGCGGGACCATGGGGGCGTCTCCGTCTTTCCGGTGGACAGGGGGCAGATGGTCGCGCAGAGTTTGGCGGAAATGCCAAAATCTCCTCGTTTCCCGCCAAAGGCGCCGCGCGTGGTGGAGATCCTTGCCTATCCGGCGGTGCAGATGCTGGACGTGACCGGGCCGCTGCAGGTGTTCGCGTCAACCAACGACATCGCCGTCAGGGAAGGCGGCCAGCCGCCATACGCGCTGCGGGTCGTGGCGCAGCCTGGGGGCAAGCTGACCGTCGCATCCTGCGGGCTGGGTCTGTTTGCCGAGCCCCTGCCGGATCGCACGCTCGGGGTGGATACGCTGATCGTGGCCGGAGGGGAGGGTGTGGCCGCGGCGGCAGAGGATGAAGACCTGGTCGCATGGCTGCGCGGGCACGCGAGGCAGGCGCGCCGCGTCGCCTCGGTCTGTACCGGCGCGCTGCTCCTCGCATCCACGGGTTTGCTGGACGGAAGGCGGGCAGCGACTCACTGGTCCTTTTGTGCCGAACTGGCACGGCGCTTTCCGGCTGTGCGCGTCGAACCGGATCCGATCTTCGTTCACGACGGGCCGGTGTGGTCGTCGGCCGGCGTAACCGCGGGAATCGATCTCGCGCTGGCACTGGTGGAGGAAGATCTGGGCCGCGCGATGGCGCTCGCGGTGGCGCGTTATCTGGTCGTGTTCCTCAAGCGTCCCGGCGGCCAGGCGCAGTTCAGTGCAGCGCTGTCATTGCAGGAGGCGGAAGACCGGTTCGGCGCCCTGCATCGCTGGATCAATGCGCACCTGGCCGGGGACCTGTCGCTGCCGGCGTTGGCGAAGGAGGCGGGCATGAGCGAGCGCAGTTTCAGCCGGCACTATCTCGGCGCCACCGGGTTGACGCCGGGCCGTGCGGTCGAGCGGCTGCGGGTGGAAGCCGCACGCCGCTTGTTATCGGACTTCGCGCTGCCGATGAAGCGTATCGCGCGGCGCTGCGGGTTCGGCTCCGAGGAAACCATGCGCCGCAGCTTCCTGCGTCTGCTCGCGGCCACCCCGCAGGATTATCGTGCACGGTTCAGCGGATGATCAGACCGTCACAGCAGGCTCAGTTGCGCCTCCGCCTTGTTGTCGCCCGGTACGGCGAACGCCGTGCAATCCAGCCCCTCACGCGCTTCATCCAGCCCCCACTGCCGGATCGCCCTGGCAAACCTGCTCATCAGCAGATCGGCATAGACCCCCTGACCGGAAAAGCGGTGCCCGAAGCGCGCGTCTGACAGGGCGCCGGCACGGGTTTCGCGGATCAGGTTCAGCACGTGCTTTGCCCGGTCGGGAAAGTGCGTCTGCAGCCAGATCCTGGAAGATCTGCCGCAGCTCGTGCGGCAGGCGGAGCAGGACATAGGCGCGTGGCGGGCGCCGGCGCGTGCAGAGGCCTCGAGGATGCGCTCCATCTCCGCGTCGTTCAGGCCGGGGATCATGGGCGCGGTCATCACGCCGGTTGGCACGCCGGCGGCCGTCAGGTCAGCGATCGCCTGAAGCCGGCGGGACGGTGTGGCGGCACGCGGCTCCATCTGCCGCGCCAGAGCGGGATCCAAGGTGGTGACAGACAGATACACCCGGGCCAGCCGACGCTTCGCCATGGCGGCGAGAATATCGAGGTCGCGCAGCACGCCGGCCGATTTCGTGACGATGCTGACCGGGTGATTGAAGCGGTCGAGCACCTGCAGCACGCGCGCGTGTCAGCCGCAGCGTGCGCTCCACCGGCTGGTACGGATCGGTGTTGGACCCCAGCACCAGCGTGCGGGCACGGTAGCCGGGCTTGCGCAACTCCTTCTCCAGCAGCTCGGCCACATCCGGCTTGAACAGCAGCTTGGTTTCGAAATCGAGGCCGGGCGAATAGCCCAGATAGGCATGGGACGGGCGGGCGTAGCAGTACACGCAGCCATGCTCGCATCCCCGATAGGGATTCACCGCCCGGTCGAAGCCGATATCCGGCGAGCTGTTCCAACTGATGACCGAGCGCGAGGAGTCCTTGATCAGCTCGGTGCGCAGCGCCGGCAGCGTGGCGAGCTCCGCCAGGCTGTCCCACCCGTCGTCGAACGGGCTGGCCGCCGTGCTGTCGAACCGGACGGGCGGATTGACCGTGGCACCGCGGCCGGGCCGGGCGGCAGAGGGCATGCTGACGGTCGGTGCGGGTTCGGGCAGGTCCTGGGTCAGGCCAGCCCAGGAGGATGCCAAGCCGGGCGTCCATCCATGGCGGTGTTCCTGTTCCGTTCGGCGGTGATTGGTGCGCGAAACCGCCTCGCCGTCAAGAACAGAATACGAACATGATCGGTTTACACCGTGCTGCCCGCGTTCACAGCCTCGGCAACCTGTTGCGGCGGCAGGGCAATCGGGGCAGGCGCCACATCCGCCCGGATCGATCCGGCCGCCCCGCAGGCCGGGGCAGACCGGGACCCAACGAGGCACCTGGGTGTGGCACTGGCGGCAGATCCACGCCGGATCGGCATCCGCCGAGGCAGCCCGGCGCAGCGCGTCACGCTGGGCGGCGCGCCCGTCCTCGGTGTCGCCATGCTCCTCTTCCTCGATACGGGCGAGGAGCAGCCAGAGCCGGCGCTGGTTCAGCCCGTCCTCTCGCGCGAGGTCCGCCTGGCGCCGGGCTTCCGTGTAGAGGCCGGCCTCCAGCGCGGTGCGCGCGAGCAGCAGCCGGCTTTCCGGGTTCGGCTCGGTGCCGCGCACCAGGCGCTGCGCCGCCGCGAACCGGGCCTGCGGGTCGGTGACGCCGGCCAGCGCGAAGTCGGCGAGCTCGGGATGGGGGGCCTTGGCCCAGGCCTGGCTGATGACCGCCTGGGCGCGCCGTTCCCGGCCGGCGGCGCGCAGCCGTCGGGCATACGCCAGTGCCGCGGGGGCGAATCCGGGAGTCTTGCTTCCACGCCTGCTTCGCCAGCGCGGTGGCGCGTGTCGGGTCGGATTCGGCCTCGGCTGCCGCCGTTGTCAGCGCGGCCCTTGCACTGCCGGCATCGGAGAGCGCCAGGGCGTCCTTCCAGTTGCCCGAGCGGATCGCGAGCTGGGCCCGCTCCTTGCGCAGCCAGGCGGCGCCGGGATGGGCTTCCTCGGCCTGGCCGGCCAGGGTCGCGGCCGCGGTCCAGTCGCCGCGGTCCACCGCCTGGCGCAGCAGTCCCCGATAGCCCAGGAAGGCGGCGTCCGGCCGGGCGGCGAGGGCGCGGAACGCGCTCTCGGCTTCATCCGGACGATCGGCGAGACGCGCAGCCTCGGCGGTCAGCAGCAGCGTCTGCGGCGTTTCGCCCAACAGCCGCCGCGCGCGCGCTGCCTCCCGCCGCGCGTCGGCGGGTTCGCCGGCAGCCAGCGCGACGAGCGCCCGTGTGGTGGCATGCTCGCCCTGCCGGCGCCGGCGCGCGCGGCGTCGCAGCCGCATGCGGCGCGGCAGCCGAATCAGGCCCGCGATCAGCCAGATCAGCGCGTAGAGCAGCACGAAGATCGCCAGCAGGCAGACGGCGACCACCGCGACCGAGGCCTGGAAGGTGATGGCGCCGGCCTGGGCGGTGACCATCCCGGGCAGGCCGGCAAGATACCAGGCCACGGCGACCACGGCGGCGCAGACGATCAGGACGAGCAGGACCCGGCGCATCAGGAATGCGCCAGCAGATCGTGCAGCGAGGTCCGGGCGGCGAGGAGCGATCGCGCCTGGGCGAGCCAGGATGCCATCGCCTGGGCGGGCGCGCCGGTGAGCTGCGAAACGGCGGCCACGGCGCCGGCCAGATCGCCCGCATCCAGCCGCTGGGCGGCCTCGGACAACAGGCCGGCCACGGGATCGCCGACGATCACCTTGGTGCCCTCGCGGATGGTGATGAGGCTCTGCGCGCGGCTGAGCACCCGCTGGCCGAACGTGGCGCCCGCCGGCTGCTTGCCGGACGCGTCCAGGGCGGCTTGCGCCGCCTGCGGGAAGGCCAGGCGCAGAGACGCCTCGGTGGGCGGGGGCTTGTCGGCGAAGGCGGCCAGCGGCGGGCGGCGCTCCGTCGATCACGCCAACAGGCTGGCCCTCGTTCAGGGCGGCCTGGGCGGCGTTGAGGCGGGCCATGCGTTGCGCGGCGTGCAGCGCCGAGGAGACCTGAGTGGATTGCTGCTGGAGGGCGGTCAGGCGCTGGTCGAGCTGGCCCAGCTGGCCCTGCACCGCCGTGACCGCGCCTTCCATCCGCTTGCCGAGGCCTGGTCTGCCTGGGTCAGTGCATCCACCCGCTGCGCCAGTGCCGCGCGCTGTGGCACCTGCAAGCCGTCGGCGAGCTGGGAAAGGCCAGCCACCTGGCGGGACAGCGTATCAAGCTGGGTGCGAAGCGGTTCCAGGTTGGGCGGGGCCATCCCCTTCACTTGCTGCGCGAGGGTGGAGACCTGTTGCTCCAGGGGGCGAGGTCGGCGGAGGTGCGCAGGTTTCGGCTGGTTCGCGAGTCCTGTTCGCGCAGGGCGGCGATCTGCTGCTGCAGCGGCGCAAGATCGGGCGGCGGGGCGGGCTTCGGCAGCCGGTCCACGCTGGGTCTGCAACGCCGCGAGCTGCTTCTGCATGGCGTCCGGAGTGCTTTTGGATTCTTCCGCCTCCAGCTTCTCCACCGGATGGTGAGGTTCTCCACCTGGTTCACCAGGTCGGTGATCTGCGAGGGGCGCAGTGCGTCGGGCGAGGGGTTGGGGTTCTGCCAGATCCACAGCAGCGCGAAGATCAGCACCACGAAGCCGAGCCCGTAGATCCAGGGCACGAGGTTGCCGCCCTGCGACCAGCTTAGGGCCTTGGGGCCGCGGCCGTTCGGGTCGGCGGGCGGAGGCGGCGACTCCGGCGGGGGTAGCGGCTCCGGAGGGGGGAGGGCGGGGGTTTCGTCGCTCATGCGAGAAGTGCGAGCAGCGCGTCCTGTGTCGGGCGGGTGGCGATGCGGATGCAGCGCCAGGGAAGTGTCCGTAATGCCATGGCCGCCGGCTCGCTGATAGCGCACGCCTCCGTGTCATGCAGGGGCGGGGCCAGGCCAGCGGCCTTCACCAGCCGGGTGAAACACGCGGATGTCTGTGGCGAGAAGAAGAGGGCGGCGCGGAACGGGCCGGCGCGCAAGGACCTCGGAGGCGGCTTGCGGCAGGGTTCGACGGGGACGGCGTGGTACACTTCGTGGCGCTCCATTCGCCAGGCGCGGAGCTGGGCCACCAGGTCGAGGCCGTTGCCGCGGCCGCTGAGCAGAAGCAGCGTCGCGCCTGGCGGGATGGTCCGTTCCACGAGGGCGGCGAGGTCCGCGGCGGTGCCGCGGGCGCTGCGGACCTGGGCGAAGCCGGCGGCACGGACCAGGCCGGCGGTGGCATCGCCGGCCGCCAGCACCGGGCGGTTGGTGGCCCAGGCCGGCAGCGCCGGAATGGCGTTGCGGCTGGTCAGCAGCACTGCGTCCGCGTCGTGCGGGCAACGCCGCCGGGAGCGGGTGGAGCGACGAGGAGGGGCGCGACAACCGGGCGCAGCCCGAGGCCGGCGACGCGCCGCGCGGTTTCCTCGCGCCTGCGGCTCGCGGGCGGGTGATCAGACCGAGATCAGGCAAAAATATCTCAGGCAAAAATGTCGGGGGGCGAATCGGCCCGGAGGCTGGCGCCCAGGGCGGCGCCGATGCGTGCGGCGTCGGCTACGGCGCCGCGCAGGCTGCGCTTGAGCAGGAAGGAGCCGTCGGCGCGGGCGACCAGGCCGGTGAGGTGGAGCTGCGCCGTTCGGCAGGATGCGGGCGAAGCCGCCGATCGGGGTGCGGCAGGAGCCATCGAGCGCGGCGAGCAGGGCACGCTCGGCGGTGGAGACAGCTTTGGCCTCGGGGTCTTCGATGGCGGCGAGCAGTTCTCGGAGTTCGGTATCGTCGGCACGTACGGTGACGCCGATGATGCCCTGGCCGGCGGCGGGGACCATGGACTTGGGGTCGAGCACGACGGCGCGGCGAGGCGAGGCCGAGGCGCTTCAGCCCCGCCATGGCGAGCAGAGCGGCGGTACAGGCGCCGGCGGCGAGCTTGTCGAGCCGGGTCTGCACGTTGCCGCGGAGGGTGACGACCGCCAGGTCCGGGCGGGCGTGGAGCAACTGCGCCTGACGGCGGACCGAGGCGGTGCCGATCACCGCGCCCGAGGGCAGGCAGGCGAAGGGGTCGGCCGGGTCGGGTGCATGGCAATCGGGGCCGAGGACCAGGCAATCGCGCGCGTCCTCGCGCCGCAGGGTGCAGGCGAGCACGATGCCCTGGGGCAGCTCGGTTTCCAGGTCCTTCAGGCTGTGCACCGCGAAATCGATGCGGCCGTCGGCCAGCGCCTCATGGATTTCCTTGGCGAACAGGCCCTTGCCGCCGATATCGGCGAGCTTGCGGTCCTGCACGGCATCGCCGGTGGTGCGGATGGCGTGTTCCTCGAACACGTTCATGCTGCGACAGCACGGGGCAGAAGCTGCGGAGCAGGTCGAGGAAGATGCGGGTCTGGCGGAGGGCGAGGGGGAGCCGCGGGTGCCGACGCGCAGCGGCAGCGCCCGTGTGTGCGGCTTCGCGTGGCAGGGGCGAGCGGGTCCTGCACGTCCGGCGACGTCCATCGAAGGCGTCCTATGATTACAGCGGGGCGGAAAGGAGAAGGTGGGTCAGAGTGATGGAGTGCGCCATGCTGTTGGGTCCCGTGCTGGGGATCGAGAGTTCGTGCGACGAGACGGCGGCGGCGGTGCTGGATGGCGAACGGGCGGGTGCTGGCGGAGCGGCTGGCGAGCCAGTTGCGCGAGCATGCGCCGTACGGCGGCGTGGTGCCGGAGATCGCCGCGCGGGCGCACCTGGCGCTGCTGCCGGACATGGTGCGGGACGTGTTGGCGCGAGGCGGGCGCTGGGCGTCGGCGAGCTGGGCGGGGTGGCGGCGACGACCGGGCCGGGGCTGATCGGCGGGCTGATCGTGGGGTCGCAGTTCGGCAAAGGGATCGCGCTGGCGGCGCGGGCGTGCCGTTCATCGCGGTCAATCACCTGGAGGCGCATGCGCTGACGGCCCGGTTGCCGGGGCTGGTGCCGGGGGGCGCGCCGTTTCCCTATCTGCTGCTGCTGGTTTCCGGCGGGCATTGCCAGATCGTGCGGGTGGATGGTGTCGGGCGGTACCGGGTGCTGGGGCGCACGGTGGATGACGCGGCGGGCGAGGCGTTCGACAAGGTGGCGAAGCTGCTGGGGCTGGGCTGGCCGGGCGGGCCGGCGGTGGAGCGTCTGGCGGCGGAGGGCGATCCGGGGCGGTTCGTGTTTCCCCGCCCGATGCTCGGGCGGGCGGGCTGCGATTTCAGTTTTTCCGGGTTGAAGACGGCGGTGGCGCAGGCGGTGGCGCGGCTGGGGGAGGGGGCGCTGCCGCGCGGGGTGGCGGCGGACCTGGCGGCGGGATTCCAGGCGGCTGTGTTGGAGGTGCTGACTGATCGCGTCGGCGAATGCCATGGCGGGTTGGGACGGGCGATCGGGCGACTTGCTCGTTGTGGCCGGCGGGTGTTGCCGCGAATCAGGCGGTCCGGAGCGGCGCTGGAGGCGCGGGCGGCCGGGTTCGGGTTCCGACTGGCGGCGCCGCCGCTGCGGCTGTGCACGGACAATGCGGTGATGGTGGCGTGGGCGGGGATCGAGCGGCTGCGGCTGGGGCTGACGGACGGGATGGATGCGGCGCCGCGGCCGAGATGGGGGTTGGAGGAGATGCGTCCGGCGCGGCTGACGCCAAGGCCCGCCGGATTTCAGTGCCGCACGGTCAACCGGCGGATGGGTGACGCTTCGCTTCAGCGATTGCATCCGCCAGGTTCGTGTAGCGATAAGCCCCGTAGAAGAACAGGCTCGTCTGCGAGCAGGTGATGCCATATTTTGCCATCTCCTGCACCGCGTCGGTGCCGACCTCCGCGTCGCTTCGGTTCGTCTGTGCCGATATCATGTCGAGCCTCCGTGTTTCAGGAAAAACTTCCAGTGGCCGCCGCCCTTGTCACGTCGCTGGGGTCCTCCCCCGAGCGTCATGCGACGTACCCACGGCCGGCGCCGTCGGGCGCTGAGTTCGGACAGTTCGGACACCGACGCCTCGGCGGTGATCAGCAGCCCCGCGACCGAGGCGGCGTTCTGCAACGCGATCCGCACGACCTTGGCCGGATCGATGATCCCAGCCGTCACCATGTCCGTGAACACGCCCTTCTGTGCGTCGAACCCGTAATCGTACTGGTCGAGATCAAGCACCTTGCCGGCAATGACGGCGCCGTCCTCGCCGGCGTTCTCCGCGATCTGCCGCAGCGGTGTCTGCAAGGCTCTTCGGACCATCTCGATGCCGAATTTCTGCTCCTCGTTCACCGGGTTGAGTTGCGACAGGATCAGCGAGGCGCGGGCCAGGGCAACGCCGCCGCCCGGGACAATGCCTTCCTCGACCGCCGCACGAGTGGCGTGCAATGCGTCGTCCACGCGGTCCCTGCGTTCCTTGACCTCGACCTCGGTTGCGCCGCCGACGCGGATCACGGCCACGCCGCCGGACAATTTCCCCAGCCGCTCCTGAAGCTTCTCGCGGTCATAGTCGCTGGTGGTCTCCTCGATCTGGGCACGGATCTGGGCGCATCGGGCCTTGATGCCCTCCGGAGCGCCGGCACCGTCGATGATCGTGGTGTTCTCCTTTTCGATCCTCACACGCTTGGCGCGGCCCAGCATGGCCAGGGTCACGCTTTCGAGCTTCATGCCCATATCGGCCGAGATGACCTCGCCGCCGGTGAGGATGGCGATATCCTCAAGCGTGGCCTTGCGGCGATCGCCGAAGCCCGGCGCTTTCACTGCCACGACCTTCAGACCGCCTTGCAGCTTGTTCAACACCAGGGTGGCCAGCACCTCTCCTTCGATGTCCTCGGCGATTACCAGCAGCGGCATGCCGGATTGCGCGACGCTTTCCAGCAGCGGCAGCATCGCCGTGAGGCCGGACAGCTTGCTTTCATGGATCAGGATGTAGGGATCGGACAGCTCTGCCAGCATCTTCCCGGTATCGGTGATAAAATAGGGGCTGAGATAGCCGCGGTCGAACTGCATGCCTTCGACGATTTCCAGTTCGGTCTCCATCCCCTGGCTCTCTTCGACGGTGATCACCCCCTCGTCGCCGACCTTTTGCATCGCCTGCGCCATCAGGCGGCCGATTTCGGTGTCCCCGTTTGCACTGATGGTGCCGACCTGGGCGGTTTCCGCTTCGGTGGTGATCTTCCTGGAACGGCGCTGCAGTTCGACGACGACAGCGGCGACAGCCTTGTCCACCCCCTGCCGCACTTCGATCGGCGCCAGCCCGGCCGCGACGGCGCGGCCGCCTTCCCGAACCATCGATCGGGTCAGCACGATCGCCGTTGTCGTTCCATCGCCGGCCGTGTCGTTGGTCTTGGTCGCGACCGCCCGCACGAGCTGGGCGCCCATGTTCGCGGATTTGTCGGACAACTCGATTTCCCGGGCTACGCTCATGCCGTCCTTGGTGGTACGCGGCGCTCCGTAGCCTTTATCGATCAGGACGTGGCGGCCTTTGGGACCGAGCGTCACCTTCACCGCATCTGCAAGCAGATCCACCCCGCGTAACAGGCTTTCGCGTGCGTCTGCTCCGAATTTGATGCTTTTAGCGGCCATGGTGGTTTCCTGTGTTGCCTGTTGTGTCGTAGGTCGAGATTGCCAGTGCGCTAAATCCGAACCGCAGCGGCTTGAAGTGCAACCGCCGGCGCTGACGGCGGATCGTCGATATCATCAGCCCAGATATGCAACCTACCTGTCACGCTTTCCGGCCTGTGGGCGAAAATTTTGGTGGCAATCTCCTCGATCCGGTCACGCCCGTTTGCGAAGCGGCGCAGCAGGTCGCTGGAAGCGATGTAGCGGCAACCGCTGAGTTCTTCCAGCGCGGCGCGCGAGATCGCGCAGGCGACGGGGCTTCCGGCAACCTCAATTTCGAACAAGATGCGGCTGCCGTCCCACCGAGGTTTTGTGACTGACCGAAGCCTCCTGCTGATATTCATGGGACGTCCTTTCAAGGCATGCGTCAAAGGATGTGCATGCTGTATTCGGCACGGCCACCGGATGCGCGATGCTGCTTAAGGGGGGAAATGTCGAAGAGTGGCGGTGCCGCTTCTTTGCGAAGCAGAAGGCGATCGCGATGTGCGACTTCCGTTAGATCGGGCCGGGCATGGGAACATTCAATCCCAGCGGCCATATTCAGTGATGCTGTGCAGCGTAAGAGCGAGCCACGCGCCTGCTCTGCGACGCCGACCTTCAAACAAGGGCGAACCGCCCGCGCCCTGAGCCCCTCCGCGCGAACCAAGATTCTTGCACCATGGGTCGCGGTCCGCGAGCCATGGTATAAGCCTCGCCGGAATGTCCTTCGCCCTCACCCTGATCGCTCGCCCGGGCGAACTCACACCCTTCGCCATCGAAACCGCCCGGCACGAAGCGACCGGCGGCGCCGTGACCACCCTCGCCTCCGGCGAGGCGGTGGACATCGCCTGCGCCGCCCAGCCGGACATGGACGCGATCCGCACCGCGCTGGCCGGAGCGCCGGTGGATGCCATCGTCACGCCGGCGGCGAACCGTCGCAAGCGACTGCTGATCGCCGATATGGACAGCACCATCGTCACCGGCGAGACGCTGGACGAACTTGCCGATTTCGCCGGCCTGAAGGACCGCATCGCCGCCATCACAAGGCGCAGCATGAACGGCGAGGTCGATTTCGCCACCGCGCTTCGCGAGCGCGTCGCCATGCTGAAGGGCCTGACGCTCGACGCACTGGAACGCACGTGGGAGCGTGTGCGGCTGACCGATGGCGCACGGGACCTCGTGCAGACCATGCGCGCGCACGGTGCGCTGACCGCGCTGGTCTCGGGCGGCTTCACCTTTTTCACCGGCCGCGTTGCCTCTCTGGCAGGCTTCCACCTCCATCGCGCCAACGTCCTGCTCGATGACGGTGCGGCGCTGCTGGGCGGTGTCGCCGAGCCGATTCTCGATCGCGACGCCAAGTTGGCCACACTGCGCGCGCTGGCCGCGGAGCACGGCATTCCGCTGGCCGATACGTTGGCGGTGGGCGACGGCGCGAACGATCTGGCGATGCTGCGCGAAGCCGGACTGGGTGTGGCGTTTCGCGCCAAGCCGATCGTGGCTGCCGAGGCGAGGGCGCGGATCGAGCATGCGGGGCTGCGTGCCCTGCTGTTCGCGCAGGGTTATCGGGCGGAGGAGATCCGGGGGTAAGCCCTTGCGCCCGGTTGGCAATTTGCGCAGCCTTCGCCGGTGCGCAAAACCGCGACCATTCTGTTCGCTGTCGCGATCATCGCCATGCTCGCCGGGGTCTTATCGGCGCCCTGGTGGTTGCCGGAAGCGATGATGGGATGGACGGATTTCACGGTCCGCCACGCCATCAACCACGTGAACAACGCGAAATCGGCCAGCAGCGTCATTTCGCAGGACGACTACTGGTACGCCGCGGCGGACCTCGCCTATTACATTACGGCGCTGGTGACGTCGGTCGGCATCATCGGCACGATCGTGGTGATCCTGTATGGCGCGCGGCAGGTCAGCCTGGCCACGTCGAACCTGCGCAGCACCGCGCGCCAGCAGCAGATGCGGATGCTGTTCGATCTGGATCTCGCGCTGCTCAATCATCCGGAGGTGCTGGCGCTGTCCGAGGGACGGTTCGGATTGGATCCCGCGACCCTGATGCGCGCCAAATCCAGCGCCTTCGCCCATGCGTTCCTGAACGGCTGCGACACAGTGCACGACTACTACAAGGTGATCGATCCGAATGAGGATGATCGCTATTGGGTGGCGTGGCGGACGCAGCTTTCGCATTACCTGGTGCATCGGCCGGAACTGCGCGCCATCGCGCGAGATTCGATCGAGCGCAAATTCTACACGCCGGAGTTCCGCGCCGAACTGCAAGGTTTGATCAACGAGGCCGAGCGCCAAGCGGATTCGGAGCACAGAATGCGGCGGGTGGTCGTGGGAGAGGCGGCACGCCCGCCATCCGGCGCGCCGGTGCTTCGCGAGCTATCGGACAGCGAGGCCGATGCAGCGATCCTGCGGTCATTCTACAACACGGTTTATGTGCGCGAATTCCCGAATCCGGATGAACGGGAATCGCTCGAGAACATGGAGAGCTATCTTCGGGAGCGCAAACCCGCGGGTTGGTACGGGAAGAACAATTATCACATCGTGGTTGCGGAACTCGGCGGTGGAGCAGCGGCCCTTTGCGTCGCCGACTACGTCGCGGCGGCCAATGTCGGCATTATCGAATTCCTGGTGGTCGCGCCGGAGCTGCGCGGCCGCGGCATCGGACAGTTGATGCTGGACCATGTCGAGGCGCTGGGCGAGGCGGATGCTCGGCGCGCCCACGGGAGCGGTCTGCGCGGCATTGTGGCCGAGATGAACGATCCGTTTCGCACCGCGCCGGCGGCTGACACGATGGACCCGTTCGACCGCGCCGCGCTGTGGCACCGCTGGGGATTTCGGCTGATCGACATGCCGTATGTTCAGCCGGCGCTGTCGGAAGGCCAGTCGGCGGTCGAGTGCCTGATGCTGCTGGGAAAGCCGTTGCTGCCGCCGTTCGACGCATGGCCGGCCGCCGATGTCCAGGCGGTGATCCGGGATTACCTGATCTATGCCATGCGCTTCGAGGATCCTCGCGCCAGCCCTGAGTTCCTGGCGATGGAACGCTGGCTCGGAAAGCGCACGACGGTTCCGCTCCGCTCGCTTGGGGCGGCGGTCGGGCGTGAGCCGCGATAGACTGGATCGAGGTGCGTGATCGGCGTGATCCTGCCTTTGCCGGGGCGATGCGGCTCTACCGCTCGGCATTCTCGGGCGACATTTCCATCAGCGAGGACGATTTCGCGGTGTTTCTCGATGCGCGGTCCGATCCGGCGCTGCGCTATTCGTATCATCTGTGGGTGGCGCGCGATCCGGTGGGTGACGGAGCACAGGCGCTGGCGTCGTTCTTCACGCTCGGCCACTGCGGGTTCGGGGGTTACGTCGTGCGCCGGCCCCCGCCGCGGCCTGATCCGGACATTCCGTTCGCGGTGGGAATCGCCTCGGTCGAGGAGCGGATGCGGCGCGACAATCCGCGGATCGAGGGCTGGTTCATCGAGTGCGACCCGCAGGAGAGAAGGCAGCCGGCGTCCTTATTTTATCGCTATGGGTTCCATGAGGTCGGTGTTGAATACCGCCAGCCGCCGCTGCCGGGTGCGCCGTATGACTTCAAGGATTCCAAAGTCCTGAATCTGCTGTCCAGACCATTCGGTCGGTGCTTTGCCGTTCCCCAACTTCCGGTGGGCACGTTCCTTGCGGCGATGGAGGACGTGTTTCGCGTGGTGTACGGATATCGTCAGCCGGCACGCTCGGCATATCATGCGCATCTGCGATCGCAGCTGCCGACCGATCCTTCGGCGAAGGTGCCGTTCCACCCCGAGCCGCCGCGGCGCCGGCGGCCTGGCTAACGAAGAACGGCTATGCCGCGGTCAGCGCTCCCACCCCGGCGCGCACGCCCGGCATGCTGACGGGGCGGTCGGGGTCGGGCTCGCGGATCATGTAGCCGCGGCCCCACACCGTGCCGATCATGTTCTCGGCCCCGGCCTGCTGGAGTTTTTTGCGCAGCTTGCAGACGAAGACATCGATGATCTTCACCTCCGGTTCATCGATGCCGCCGTAGAGGTGATTCAAGAACGCCTCTTTGGTGAGAACCATGCCCTTGCGCAGAACCATCAGTTCCAGGATGGCGTATTCCTTGCCCGTCAGGTGCACCTGCGTGCCGCTGACGAACACCTCCTTGCTATCGAGATCGAGCTGCAGCGGACCGACATGCAGCTTCGGCTGGCTGAATCCCTTGCTGCGGCGGATCACCGCCTGCACCCGCGCCAGAAGCTCTGACTTGTCGAACGGCTTGGTCATGAAATCGTCGGCCCCAAGCCCCAGCGCCTTCACCTTCGCCTGCGGCTGCGTCAGACCCGACAGCACCAGAACCGGAGTCCGATTGCGGCTGAGGCGCATGCGCCGGATCACCTCATACCCGTCAATGTCCGGCAACATCAGATCGAGCACCAGGATGTCGTAATCATAGTGACGCAGGATCTCCAGCGCTTCCTCACCGGTATCGGAATGGTCCACGATGGCATTGGCGCTTTTGAAGATCAGCGTGGTTCCGCGTGCGGATGTCAGATCATCTTCAATGAGCAATACGCGCATCGTTGTGTGCCCCGGATCGAAGAACGTTGCAAAGGTTCTACCACCATAGCGTGTGCCTGGCCATAAGTTTTTCACCAAAAAAGATGTAATCCACGCTCGAAGAACGGCCGGGAGGGTCAGGTTTGTATCAATTCTTGAAGAACATGCCTGTATTTTGACCGACTTCTCCAATTCCAGCGGAACGCACGTGGCCCGCCGGGCCCATCAGGCGGCCGAGCGGCTGCGCGCCGAGCCTGCCCTGGCCACCGAAGGGAGTGTCACGGGAGTCTCGGGCCTGCGGCTGGAGGTCGGCGGGCTCGGCTTTCATACCCGGGTAGGAGATCGTGTGCTGATCCGCACCGCGGCGGGCGATCAGCAGGCGGAGATCGTCGGGTTTCGCGGCGGCTCCGCCCAGGTGATGTCGCTGGGAACGGCCCAGGGCCTCGGTCCGGGCGCGCGGGCCTTCGCTCATCTCACCACCAGGCCGGCAGGCGCGGCACTCGCACCCTGCGACGCCTGGCTCGGCCGCGTGCTTGATCCGCTCGGCCGGCCCGTTGATCAGAAGCCTGCCCCCCGGTCTGGCCCTCGCCCGTACCCGGTGCAGGCGGCGCCGCCCGAGGCGGCAGGCCGTGCCCGGCTCGGCCCGTTCCTCGATCTCGGGGTTCGCGCCCTCACCTGCTTCGCGCCGTGCCGTGCCGGTCAGCGCCTGGGCCTGATGGCCGGCTCCGGCATCGGAAAATCGTCGCTGCTCGGCATGCTGACGCGCGGCGCGCAGACCGACGTGATCGTGGTCGGCCTGATCGGGGAACGTGGGCGCGAGGTGCGGGAGTTCATCGAGGACGACCTTGGACCGGACGGCATGCGGCGAACCGTGATGATCGTCGCCACCTCCGACGCCGCGCCGCTGCTCCGGCGGGAGGCTGCATACGCCGCCATGGCGGTGGCCGAGTATTTCCGCGATGAGGGGTGCTCGGTGCTGCTGTTGATGGACAGCCTGACCCGGTTCTGCCTCGCGCTGCGCGAGATCGGGCTGTCGGCGGGCGAACCCCCGGCAACGCGCGGCTATCCGCCCAGCGTGTTCGCCGAACTGCCGCGGCTGCTCGAGCGCGCGGGCCCCGGCGATGAACGACGCCCCGGCAGCATCACCGGCCTGTTCACGGTGCTGGTGGAAGGGGACGACCACAACGAGCCGATCGCCGACACGGTCCGCGGCATCCTCGACGGTCACGTGATCCTGGAGCGGCGGATTGCCGAGGCGGGGCGCTACCCGGCGATCGACATCCTCCGCTCCCTCTCGCGGGCCGCCACGGGCTGCCACACGCCGGAGCAGGAGGCGATGGTCATGCGGGCCCGGAGGATCCTGGCGCTGTATCAGGAGATGGCCGACATGATCCGGCTCGGCGCCTACAAGCCCGGCGCCGACCCCGCGGTGGACGAGGCGATCGTGCTGGCGCCGCGGATCGAGGCGATGCTCGGCCAGCACCGCCACGAAACCTGCGATGCCGAGGCCAGCTTCGCAGCCCTTTCCGAGGCACTGAACGGGAGCACCGCATGAAACCCGACAGTCTGGACCGGCTCGCCCGGGTACGCCGGATCACCCTTGACCAGGCCTTGCAGGCACTGGCCGAAGCGTTGCGGCGGGACGCCGACGCGGAACAAGCAGTTCACACCATCGAGGCGGCGATCGTCCGCGAGACCGAACGCGCCAACGACCTGGAGGCCGGCGATGCGGTCGTGGAGGCGTTCGGCTCCTGGTTCGGCCGCATTCGCAAGGAACTCCAGCAGGCGATGACCGCGCGGGACCGGGCACTGCATGAGACCGCACGGTGCCGCGCCGTCGTGGCGGCGGCGCAGGCGGCTCTCGAAGCCGTAACCAGCGTCACGGCGCGTCGCGACGAAGCAGCCGCAGCGCAGGAGCAACGCCGCGAGCAGCGCCTGCTCGACGAGTTCGCCGGCCGGGGGCCATGAAAATCTGGCGGTTGCGCCGCTTCTGTGCTGAACACTGCCGCTTTCACCGTGGGGAATGAGCGTGCGCATTGCGATGATCGGAGGCGGCTATGTCGGCCTGGTCTCCGGGGCATGTTTTGCTGAATTCGGCACCGAGGTCACCGTGGTGGAGACCGACCCGTCGCGCCTTTCGGCGCTGCAGGCGGGACGCCTGCCGATCTATGAGCCCGGCCTCGACCGGCTGGTGCAGGACAATGTGCATGCCGCGCGGCTGACGTTTACGGGCGATCTCCGCGCGGCGTTGCAGGGCGTGACCGCCGTGTTCATCGCGGTCGGCACACCGGCACGGCGCGGCGACGGACACGCCGATCTGTCATACGTCTATGCCGCCGCGAAACAGGTCGCGCAGGCGCTCGACGATTACGCGGTCATCGTGACCAAATCGACCGTCCCGGTGGGCACCGGGCGGCGCATCGCCGAGATCGTCCGCCAGACCCGCCCGGACCTCGACTTCGATGTCGCATCCAATCCCGAGTTCCTGCGCGAAGGCAACGCCATCGGTGATTTCATGCGGCCGGATCGCGTGGTGATCGGCGCCGAGAGCGAACGTGCGCGCCAGGTTCTGCGCACGCTGTATCGCCCGCTCTATCTGATCGAGGCGCCGATCGTGTTCACCGGGATCGAGACAGCGGAACTTACCAAATACGCAGCGAATGCCTTCCTGGCGATGAAGGTCACCTTCATCAACGAAATCGCGGACCTGTGCGAGAAAGCCGGCGCCGACGTGCACGACGTGGCGCGCGGCATCGGCCTCGACGGGCGGATCGGCCGCAAGTTCCTCCATCCCGGCCCGGGCTTCGGCGGCTCCTGCTTTCCCAAGGACACGCTGGCGCTGATGCGCATCGCGCAGGATTTCGGCGCTCCCTCGCGTCTGGTGGAGACGGTGGTCGGGGTCAACGATGCACGCAAGGCGGGCATGGGTGTGCGGGTGATCCAGGCGGCGGGCGGCAGTGTGCGGGGCAAGACCGTCGCGGTGCTCGGCCTGACGTTCAAGCCCGAGACGGACGACATGCGGGATTCTCCGTCGCTGCCCGTGGTCTGGCGCCTCGCCGAGGACGGTGCGCGGATCCGCGCCTTCGATCCCCAGGGCATGGAGCAGGCGAGGGGGATGCTGCCGAACGAGGTCGAGTATTGTGACAATGCGCTGGATGCGGCGGCGGGCGCCGACGTTCTGGTACTGGTCACCGAATGGAATGAATTCCGGGCCTTGGGCGCCGACCGGCTGGCGCAGGCGATGCGCGGGCGGGTCATCGTCGATCTGCGCAACGTGTACGACCCCGCGGCGATGCGCGCCGCGGGCTTCGACTATCACGGCATCGGCCGCGCGCCGCGGTAAGCCTTTGGGGTAAGACTTTTTTAGCATTCGACAGGCATGGTGCGACGATGGGGAACGCAGCATGCCTGACGGTCTGCGTTTGCACGCATAATCGGCCGGATTATCTCGCGACATGCCTGCGCGGCCTCGCGCGGCAGACCGTGCCGGCTGATCAGTTCGAAATCCTGGTGGTGGACAGCGGCTCCACGCCGGAGCGGGCCGCGGCACTTTGCCACCACGTCGCCGCGGTGGCCAACGCACGTCTGCTGCGCGTCGATGAGCCTGGCCTGTGCACCGCGCGCAATCTCGGCGCCCGGCACGCGGCGGCCGAGTACGTGGCCTATATCGATGACGATGCGGTGCCCGAGGCCGCCTGGCTGCACAACGTCCTGCATGCGATCCAGGAGGCGCATCGCCCCGGATTGCTCTCGGGCCGCATTCTCCCCGCCTGGGAAGCTCCGCTGCCGCCATGGTGGCCGCGGCGGCTGCGCGGGGTGCTGTCGATCGTCGAGGCCGAGGGCCGCGGGATGTTCGGCTCGTCCGACCTGCCGCCCGATCTCCAACCCTGCGGGGCCAACCTGATCGTGCACGTTCCCACCCTGCTCACGCTCGGCGGATTCTGGAGCAAGGGCCGGTGCGGACGCATGCTGTTGTCGGACGACGAGGTGCAGCTTGAAACCCGCATGCGCCAGGCTGGCGTGCCGACGTGGTACGATTCGCGGCTCGTGGTGCATCACCAGGTACAGGCCGCGCGCCTGACGCCCGGCTGGCTGCTCGCGCGGATGTACTGGCAGGGGATCTCGGCGGTGATCACACGCCGCCTGCTGGGCCGCGGCAATGACGTCTGGCGGGAACTGCCGCGACGCATCGTCGTGGCGCTGCTGTTCCTGCCGTTCTGGGCCGTGCCGGTCTCCGCGCCGGCGCTGATCGCGTTCCGCTGGCGCGCGGCCTACGCCACGGGGTTCATTCGTGCCGCGCTGCGCTGGCGGATGTCCGGCCTGACCTAAGGAACCTCTGAATAAGTCCTACCCGACGCGGGCCGATTTATGATTCGCTGCCTCCTGTTCGCGCTGGAGGGGCCGGTCAGATGCAGGGAAGCTTCGCTGAGTTCGACGGTTTCCGAAGGCAGCGGAAGGTCACCCGCCGGGAAACCTTCCTGGCGGAGATGGAGCGCGTTGTTCCCTGGCGCCGGCTGGAAGCGCGGATCGAGCCGGTTTACCCACGGGCCGGCAACGGCCGCAAACCTTATCAGCTGAGCACGATGCTGCAAATCCATTTTCTGTAGCATTGGTATGGCTATTCGGACCCGGCGATGGAGGATGCGCTGCACGAGGTGCCGCTGCTGCGGCGCTTTGCCGGTCTGGACGCCGGCGAAAGCCGAATGCCGGACGAAACCACGATCCTGAACTTCCGTCATTTGCTGGAGAAACACCAGTTGGCGGAGGGCCTGTTTCAGGAGGTCGTCTCGTTGCTGACCGAGCACGGCCTGATTCTGCGCGAGGGCGGAGATTGCCGCGGCCCGCTGCGCGGCCTCGCAATGACACGGGTACGGACCGTGACTCGCGCTCGTCTGATCGTGGGTACTCGAACTGCGCGCTGAGAGGATTCATCGTCGCGGTGTTGCCGAGAGTGACATCAAGCACAAATCGGCGGTACCGTGGGTGAGAAAGTCGTGGATGGCCGGGGAGCGGGGCGGGATGAGCGGACGGCAGTTGATCGTGACCCTGGGTGGTGTGGAGGGGATTGCGGAGCTGTTCGAGGCGCAGGCGCCGAAGACGTGTGAGGCGGTGTGGAATGCGCTGCCGCTGACGGAGACGATCAATCATGCGAATTTCTCCGGCGAGGAGGTTTCGTTCCCGACATTCGGGTTGATGTGGGAGCGGGAGAACCAGTTGTATGACAATGCGCCGGGTGATCTGGGCTACTTTGTGACGGGGCCGGCGATCTGCATCTATTACGGTGCGTTGCGGGTGATCAGCCCGGGGAACGTGTTCGGGCGGATCGTGACGAATTTGCCGGCAATTCAGCAGGTGGCGCGGCGATCGTGGAGGGAGCCGGGCATTCCGGTCGCGTTGCGGCGGAAGGAGTCCTGAGGTGGCCTGCGGCTGCTGGAGGTGATTCGGGACGCGACGCTTTTGCTGCAGCAGGGCAAGGCGGAGGATGTGAGCCGGGTGTCTCGGCTGCTCGGGGCGATGGGGCAGACGTTCACGCCGACGATCTTTGCGTATCAGCAGGCGAGCAGCGTGCGCGACGGGGTGGCGTTTGTTGCCGCGCTGGCGGAGAAGCATGGCGCGGAGCCGTGGGTGCAGACGGTGGCCGCGGAGCAGTTCCGCCGGCCGATCAACACGCTGAAGACGCGGTATGCGATGCACGACACGGCGGCGCTGCATGAGCAGGCGGCCGCGGCGGTGGTGTGGCTGGATGGCGCCGAGACGCTGGAACTGGCGCGTGCGCTGATGGTGTACCATGCGTTTCTGTTGCGGCGATTGCGCGATCTGTTGCCGTTCTACGAATTGTCGGTGGCGTTCGAGGGGCAGAAGCTGATTGCGCAACGGGTCGCGGTTTCGGTTACGGGCAAGGGGGTGGATTAGCGAGCCGGAATCATGGGAGCGTGACACGCATTGCTCATGCGCCCCTCGACGGGGATTGCCGCGTCGCGCTGCGCGCTCCTCGCAATGACGGAACACGCGTCGCATTCGTGGCTTCATGAAGAAGGATGTTCTGGGGATTCGCTGGGGCTTTACGACGATTCCCGGGCTGCTGCTGCTGACGGGCGGTTTCCTGATCCCGATGGTCATGCTGGGCGTGTTCAGCGTGATGCACGACGCGAGTTTGCGGCACGGTGTCGGGGCCGGCGACGCTGCGGAATTATCGGGCGATCGTGACCGATCCGTTTTATCTGGGCGTGCTGGGACGGACTCTGGCGATGGGCGCGGTGGTGACGGTCTGCTGCGCCTGCCTGGCGTATCCGCTGGCGTATTTCCTGGTGCATACGCGGACGCGGTGGCGCGGGATGCTGACGTTCCTGATGATCATGCCGCTGATGATCAGCAGCGTGATCCGCAACATCGGCTGGCTGCCGATTCTGGGTGATCACGGCGCAATCAATTTCGTGCTGGGGAAGGCGGGCATCGGGCCGCTGGTGCTGATGAACAACATGACCGGGGTGATCATCGCGCTGGTGCATGCGCTGTTGCCGTTCATGACGCTGATGCTGGTGGCGGTGATGCAGTCGATCCGGCGGGAGGTGGAGGAGGCCGCGCAGACGCTGGGCGCGTCGCCATGGCGGTGTTTCTGGCGGGTGGTGTTTCCGCTGAGCCGGGGCGGGTTGGCCGCAGGGAGCGCGCTGGTGTTTTCGAGTGCGGTGAGTTCGTACACGACGCCGATGATTTTGGGGGGCGGCAAGGTGCTGGTGATGTCCACCTTCATCGCGCAGCAGATTCAGAGCGTGCTGCACTATGCATTCGGCTCGGCGTTCACGGTGGTGCTGTTCGTGATTGCGCTGGTGCTGACCGCGAGTGCGGCGAAACGGCTGGAGCAGGTGCAGGGATGAAGGTGCTGTTCCGGGTGGTGGTTGCGGCGATTTATGTGTTTTTGCTGGCGCCGCTGGCGTTCGTGGTGATTTCGTCGCTTGGGACGGCAGGCGATTTTGGCGTTCCCGCCGGACAGTGTGAGTTTGGCGTGGTACGGCGAGATTTCGGGGCAATTGCTGGATTCGCTGTGGATCAGTTTGCAGGCGGCTTTTGTCGTGATGGTGGTGTCGAGCGCGCTGGGGGTGTGGATCGCGCTGGCGATTGCTCGGGGGCGCGGTGTGTTGGCGGAATTTTTGCGCACGGTTTCCATCGCGCCGCTGTCGGTGCCGCATCTGGCGATCGGCATCGCGCTGTATCAGACGACGATGCTGTTCTGGGATGCGACGGGGGTGACGCTCGCGGGCAATTTCTGGGGGCTGGTGCTGGGCCAGAGCGTGATCGCGCTGCCCTACGTGGTGCGGGGCGTGATGGCGGGGCAGGCCAATCTGCAAACCGCGGTGGAGGAGGCGGCGGTGTCGCTGGGTGCGCGGCCGTGGCGGGCACTGCTGCGGGTGACGCTGCCGATGATTCGTCCGGGGCTGATCTCGGGCGCGTTCCTGGCGTTCTTCGCGTCGTTCGATGACGTGCCGGTGGCGTTGTTCATGGGGGGCGGCGCGGACTCGACGACGTTTCCGTTGCAGGTGCTGGCGTCGCTTGAGTTCAGCCTGAAGCCGGATATCATGGCGTTATCGACGTTGATTATGATCGGAACGATTGTCGATGCTGGTGGTGCTGGATCGCGCGTTGGGGTTGGGGCGATTGCTGCACGGCCAGCAGGCCGGGTGAGTGGGGAGATGATGGGGGGATTGACGCGTCGGGGATTCGGGATTCTTGGCGGCGAGCAGTGCGTTGGTTGTGCGGCGGGGCCGAGGCGGCGGAGCAGGTGACGCTGAGGATCGCGAGCAATGGGGGTGATTTCGCGACGTTCGAGGATCGGTATCTGACGGCGCGGTTCACGGCGGAGACGGGGATTCAGGTGGTGCGGGTGGCGAATAATCCGCCGAACCAGGTGCAGAAGCTGATCGCGAGCCGGGGGCGGGCGATTCCGTTCGATGTGGCGGGGCTGGACGATAAGACTCAGCCGGAGGCGATTGCCGCGGGGGTGCTGGAGAAGATCGATCCGAAGATCGTGACGAATTTGGCGATGCTGTACGATCAGGCGAAGCAGCCGGAGGGGTATGGGCCGGCGGAGTTATTCTGGTCCTGGGGGCTGATGTACAACGCGAAGGCGTTTCAGGAGCAGGGGATTGCGGCGCCGGAGTCGTGGCTGGATTTGTGGAATCCGAAGCTGGCGGGGAAGGTGGCGATTGCGAATATCGCGGGGCCGGGCGGGGTGGATTTTGTGCTGAAGATCGCGCAGTTGAGCGGGGGGAATGAGAAGAATTTGCTGCCGGGGTTGAAGAAGATCGCGGAGCTCAAGGTTGAGTCGTATTATTCTTCGTCGAACGACGTTCGGGCGAAGCTGGCGTCGGGCGATGTGTGGGCGGCGCCGTGGAACAACGGGCGGTCGTGGAACATGATCGATACCGGGTTTCCGGGGAAGTTTGTTTATCCGAAGGAAGGCGGGTTTCTGCACACATCGACGATTGATGTGGTGAAGGGGACGAAGTACGCGCGCGAGGCGCAGATCTATATCAATTACGTGCTGGATCCGCTGTTTCAGGTTGCGCTGCTGTATTTTCCGTACGGGCCGGTGAATCGGAGTTTGGATGAGGTGCTGAAGGATTATCCGGCGTTGGCGCGGAAGGTGCCGACGGGGGATCTGGCGGCGCTGTCGGTGCCGGATTGGAAGACGGTGTTCGCGGATTATGGCGGGCTGGTGGATCAGTGGAACCGGCTGGTGGCGTCGCATTAGGGGGTCGTGGGTGCGGCGGGCCCCGGCTTTCGCTCGGGGCCGGCTCTGGGTTGCCGCGTCGCGCTGCGCGCTCCTCGCAATGACGGTGGGAACATGTTGAGTCGCGGCAAGAAGACGTATGGGGTGGTGCTGCCCCATTTCGGGCCGCATGCGCGGGCGGATTTGCTGTTAAGAGCGGCGAAGCGGATCGAGGCGCTGGGGTTCGACGCGGTGTGGGTGCGCGATCACCTGGTCTATGAGCCGCGGCCGTACGACGATCCCGACACGACGCATTTCGAGCCGCTGGTGGTGCTGTCGGCGCTCGCGGGGGTGACCTCGAAGCTGGTGCTTGGGACGGCGACGCTGATTCCGCATCGGCATCCGATCTACTCGGCGCTGCTGCTGGGTTCGCTGCAGCAGTTCGTGGGGCCGGATCGGCTGATCGCGGGATGGGGGCTGGGCGGGCACGATATCGATTTCGCGTCGGTTGGCATGGGGGCGTTGGGATCGGCGCGCTCTGCTGCGCGAGCAGATCGAGATCATCCGGCGACTGTGGAGCGGGGAGAAGATCAGCTACGAGGGCGAGTTCTATAAGTTTCATGATGTGGCGATCCGGCCGGTGCCGGGATCGAGGAACGGCATACCGATCTGGTATGGCGGGCCGAGCAAGGCGGCGGTGCGGCGGGCGGTGGAGTTCTGCGACGGATGGCTGGCGTCGCGGATGCCTCGGCGGGATTTGCGGGAGCGGGTTGCGCGGATGGACCGGCTTTCCGCAGAGGCGGGGCGTGAGCGTCCGGTGGTTGCGGCCATTCCCTACATGAAGTCCGGCCCGGACGGTGGAGGAGGGGGCGACGCGGCTGAATTTGCCGCAGCTCTGCGCGTGCATGGTGAAGCAGTTTCTGCCGTCGCCTTCGGGGGTGTTTGAGACGGTGGATGATCTGGACGGCGCGGCGATTGCCGGGCCGCCGGGGGTGATTATCGAGCAGATCGAGAAGTTTCACGAGGCGGGGGTGGAGCACTTCGTGTTCGATCTGCGGACGCGGTTCGGGGAGTTCGAGGAGCTGGTGGAGATGATCGGGGCGGAGGTGCTGCCGGTGCTGCGGTGAGGTTGTGCGAACTCGCCGGTGGGGCGTCGTCGGTCCGCTGGGTCGCGGGCGCTCCTCGCGGGGATGACAGGGGGACGCGGGCGATGACAGGGGGAGCGGGCAATGACGGCGCACGCCGATCACTCGAGGTAGGTGGTGAGCGGGGCGTCCTTGTCGTGGATGATGACGGCGAGGATTTCGGCGTCCTCCGTGGCGCTGGGGTTTTCGATGAAGACGTGGGTGGTGCCGAGGGGTTCGAAGAAGGTGGTGCCCATCGCGTAGTTTGCGGGCGGCAGGTTCGCGTGTTCCGAGCGGACGACGCCGCGCAGCACGAAACCGTGACATCGCCGCCGTGCACGTGCCGCGCGGTGAAGCCGAGCGGCGGATATTTGACCAGCAGGGTGCTGACCCATTTGCCGGGTGAGCCGGCCAGGGGTTCGGAGCGCAGCAGCGTCACGATTGATTTTGGCCGCGCGGCGGGTGTGGTGTTGGATGTGCTGCACAGGATGTTGGGCAGCACGGGCACCGCGTTCTGCTGCGCGATGGTGGCGGCGCCGAGGGAGAGGCCGGCGAGGAGCAGGGCGGAGGTGATCAGGTGGTGGGATGGTGAGGGGAGGAGTGCGTTCACTGTCGTGGCCCCGGTCGGATCGGGAGAGCGTAGCCTTGTTATGCTTGGGGGCCAAGTTCGGTATGGTGTCGTTTGAGGGGGGCTAACAATGATCAAACGGCGCACGTTGGGGGGGGGGCTGGCGAGCGGGGCTGCGGTCCTGGCGGCGCCTTCCCTGGTTCGCGCCGAGAGCGAGAGCGTGCTGCGCTTCGTGCCTCAGGCTGATCTGTCGGTGCTCGATCCGGTATGGACCACGACGTATCAGACGCGGGATCACGGGTTCCTGGTGTTCGACACGCTGTTCGGGGTGGATGAACAGTTCCGTGCGCAACCGCAGATGGCGGAGGGTGCCTCGGCCGAGGATGGCGGCAAGCGGTGGACGATCACGCTGCGCGACGGGCTGAAGTTCCAGGATGACACGCCGGTGCTGGCGCGGGACTGTGCGGCTCGGTGAAGCGGTGGGGGGCGCGGGACGCGTTCGGGCAGGCGCTGCTGGCGGCGACGGACGAGATTTCGGCGCCTGATGACAAGACGCTGGTGTTTCGATTGAAACGGCCGTTCCCGCTGCTGCCGGATGCGCTGGCGAAGACGCCGCCCTCGATGTGCCCGATCATGCCGGAGCGGCTGGCGGTGACCGATCCGTACAAGCAGGTGACGGAGATGGTGGGCAGCGGGCCCTATCGTTACATCGCGAACGAGCGGGTGTCGGGTTCGCGGGTGGTGTATGAGAAGTTCGCCGGCTACGTGCCACGGAGCGGCGGGGTTTCGTCAGGCACGGCGGGGCCGAAGGTGGCGCATTTCGACCGGATCGAATGGCGGATCATCCCGGATGAATCGACGGTGGCGGGGGCGCTGCAGACGGGCGAGGTGGATTGGTGGCTGACGCCGGGGGCGGACTGGCTGCCGAGCCTGCGCAAGGCCCGAGGGCTGAAGGTGGCGATCACGGTGCCGACGGGGCTGATCGCGACGATGCGGTTCAATCAGTTGCTGCCGCCGTTCGACAACGCGGCGGTGCGGCGGGCGATGGTGCATGCGGTGAAGCAGGCCGATTACATGATGGCGATGGTGGGGACCGATCCGTCGCTGTGGCATGACGGGGTCGGTTTCTTTTGTCCCGGTACGCCGATGGCAAGCGATGCGGGGTTGGAGAATGTGACGGGGCCGCGGGAGATTTCGCCTGATGCGCTGAAGAAGGCGGGATATGGCGGGGAAAAGATCGTGCTGCTGGCGCCGACGGATATCGCCTCGGCGAAGGCGCTGGCGGATGTGACGGCGGACCTGCTGCACAAGATGGGGGCGAATGTTGATTACCAGGCGATGGACTGGGCGACGCTGGTGCAGCGGCGGGCGAAGCAGACGCCGATCGATCAGGGCGGGTGGAGTATTTACCACACGAGCTGGGCGGGGACGGACATGATGACTCCGGCGGGGCATGTGTTCCTGCGCGGCAACGGCAAGGCGGCGACGGTGGGGTGGCCGAGCAGTCCGAAGCTGGAGGAACTGCGTGACGCGTGGTTCACGGCCGGGGATTTGGCGGCGCAGCAGAAGATTTGCGAGCAGATGCAACTGCAGGCGTTCCAGGACGTGCCGTATGTGCCGCTGGGGCAGTATCTGGCGCCCACGGCGTACCGAGCGGATTTATCGGGCGTATTGAATGGGAACCCGGTGTTTTGGAATGTGCGCCGGGGGTAGGGGACTACGCGTGCGCGGCGGGTGATTTTTGGATTGCGCCGGTCATCGGGATGAAGAAGACGCCGACGTCGCGGCGTGAATGGATTTTTCCGTCGGCGTCCTTGGTGTAGATGTAGAGCACCTGGCCGCGCTTGAACGGCTGGCCGATGGGGATGATCATCTTGCCGCCGGGCTTCATCTGCTTGAACAGCTCGGGCGGGACATATTCGGCGGCGCAGGTGACCATGATGATGTCGAACCCGCCGGTGACCTCGGGCCAGCCGTAGTAGCCGTCTCCCACGCGGGTGTGCACGTTGTCGTAGGCCGAGGGGCGCGAAGATGCGGCCGACGGCCTTGCCGAGCGGCTCGATGATTTCGATGGTGTAGGCGGTGCCGACGATGCGCGAGAGCAGCGCGCTCTGGAAGCCGCTGCCGGTGCCGATTTCGAGCGAAATCATGCCGGGCTTCGGGTCAGCGACCTGGGTCATGTAGGCCTGGCCGAGATAGTCCGACAGGGCCGATCCCCACCCGATCGCCCATGGCTTGGGTTCGGATTTCATAGGCGTCGCCGCACATCGTGTGATGCTCGGAGTACATGTACTGGAAGTATTCGCGCGGGACGGCCTGGAATGCGGCGAGGACGGCGGGATCGGCGGTTTTCAGCCGGGATTCCAGGTAGCTCTTGATCAGCTTCATGGCGGCGGGCTTGCGGGCTTTGGATGGCCTGGAACTGATCGTCGGTCAGGCTGACCGGTCGGCCGGATGACGCCATGGCTTTTTCGAAGGCCGCGCGGGTCCATCCCGGTTCCGCCCGTGCCGTGCCGATGAAAGGCGCAGCCAGGCGGCGGCAATCAGTCCGCGCCGGGTTGGCGCGCCGGGAAGATCGACCACTCAGTACTCCTCCGCATCAGCGGGAAAACACAAAGATGCAGCAACATACAACAAAGCCGCGCCGAGGAGCAGCCGGGAGAAGCCGAACTCCCGCGCAATGAGATTGGCGAGTGGCGTGGCCAACACGGAGAAGGCTCCGTTCAGCGCCCATGCCCAGGGCAGTGCACCGCCCTCGCCCAGGCGGGCGAGACCAAGGGGGAAGAACAGCCCCAGGGCGCAGGACACGGGGGCCAGGATGAGCAGGAGCAAGAGGGCGCGGACGATCCAGGGGGCGGCGAGCGTTGCGAGGATGAGAGCGGGCAGTCCGACGGCCATCGCCACGGTCCAGGCCACGACGAGGATGCAGGCAGAGGCCAGGAGGGTGCGCTGGCGCGAGCTCGATGATGTTAGTTGGGTGCGGTGGGCCTGGATTGCCGCGTCGGGCGCTTCGCGCCCTCCTCGCAATGACGACGGGGGGGCCGCGCTACTGACTCGTGCCGAGGCGGCGCTGCCCAGGCCGGAGAAGATCAGCATACCCGTGAGGACCACGGCGAAGGCGCTGGTGCGGTCCTCGAGCCACCGGGTGGCCTCGGCGATCAGGGCGATCTCGATGAACAGGAAGCCGAGTGCGAGGGCGGGGAAATACATGACCACCCAGGCCCAGCCTCCGCCCGCCGGGCGCAGGCGCCGCGGCGCCGCGAGGGGGAGCAGCAGGACCACGAGCGCGATCACCGCGGCCTGTGCCAGCACGGCGAGGTTCACCAATGCGCCGATCTCGGGCTGCGGCAGGACTTCGAGCCGGCGCAGGAGCGTGCCCAGGCGGTCGAGCTTGAGGACGGAGAAGAACGCGGGCCGGTCGAGGGTGAGGGGGCGGAGGTCGAACTCGGCGGCGGAGGGCGTGGGCTGAGCGGCCAGCACGGCGGCTGCCTCATCGGCGACGGAATCATCCGGTCCGGAAGAGGCGACCTCGCCGGACGCGAAGGAGATCGCGGGCAGGTCGTTGTAGAGGGACGCACGTGCGGCGGCGACGTCGATCCCCGGGTACCAGGAGAGATCGAAGGATCGCTGGTCGCAGAAGTGGCGCGCCGCGGCGATGGCGGCAGCGGAGAACGGGCCGGTTGGAGAGCAGGAGCCGGGCGTTCCAGGCGGAGCGGTAGAGGATGACCTGGGATGCAGGATCGCCGCCGGTCGGCGCGGATCGCGGCGCGTGCGGTGGCCAGCACGCGCAGCGCATAAACCGGGAAGTCGCGGATCGAGACCGGCACGGAGACGACGCCGCCTGGCGTTACCGCCGTGAGCGCGGCGGCGAGCGATTGCACGCTGAACAGGGATTTGCTCGCGGGGCTGGCGGTGAGCAGGTTGGCGGCGAGGTCGATGAGGTCGTAGCGGGCTGGGGCGATCGAGCGCGGCCCGGGCGGGTGCGGCGCGAGAGGGTCACCGCCGGGTCGGCGGGGAAGGGGCGGCGAGGCGCCGAGGCCGTGCGCCAGGGCGTGCGCGCAGCAGCGGTTCCGGTTCGGTCGACGGTGACTTCGCGGCGCCGAGGCGGAGCGCTTCGGCGATGCGGAAGCCGCCGCCGGCGCCGACGAGCAGGACGCGCGGATGGGGCAGCAGGGTGTAGGGCAGGGCGTCGAGCAGGGCGGGTGCGTAGGCCAGGGCCGGGCGCGGCGGGGGTGAGCGTCTGCTTTCGGGAGCGCGGCGATGCGCTCGCCGTCGCGGTACAGGCCGTAGCTGCGCGGCGGGGTGCCGAAGCCCAGCATGGCCGCGTCGTTGGACACGTCGGCGTCGAGTCGCTCGGTAAAGTCATCGAGCATTGAATAGGCGCCGGCCGGCGAGAGGCGCGTGGCCAGCACGCGTGCGCCGGGGGTGTGGAGCGGGGCGAAGATCGGCTTGTATTCGCTGATGCGCGGCCTGGGGGCCGAGCAGCAGCAGCGCCTCGGCCACGATCAGGGCCAGGACGGTGGCGAGGGCGGCGCGGCGGCTGTTCATCAGCAGACCGGCCACGGCGAGGGGGACCAGCAGCGCGGGGACGAGGTGGAACGGGTGCAGCAGGAGCATGAGCGCCAGGATGGCGGCGGCCCCGGCGCCGGCGCCGGTGAGGTCCCAGGCGTAAACCGCGCTGATGCGGCGGCTGTTCAGGACGAAGCTGAGGCTGACGAACAGGCCGGTTGCGAAGAAGAAGGGCAGCAGCGCGGCGTAGTATGCGCCGATGTTCCAGAGTTGCGCGGCCCAGGTGACGGGGTTCTGCAACTGGAGGGGATTGAAGGGGTTGATCGCGGCGGCGCTGAAGCCTGCGGCCGCGGCCAGGATGAGCGCCGCCGGGAGCGCCGCCTGGATGGCGTGACCGTGGCGCACGGCCCAATCGCGGAGGAGTGCCAGCACCACGCCGCTGGCGGCGAAGCCGGCCATGGCGATGGAGATGACCCAGTAGCCGTAATCCGACCAAGCGGAGACGGCGAAGAAGCGGGTGAGGGCGATTTCATAGCCGATCCCCGCCGCCGAGATGAGGAAGAGGGGGGTGAGGGGTATTCTTGTTGGGTGGGCCGGTGCGGTGGGTCCTGGATTGCCGCGGCCCGCTGCGCGGGCCTCGCAATGACGAGGTGGGTCCTGCGCGGGCGTCGCAATGGCAGTTTTCGCGGTCAGCCGGGCCGGGTTTCTTTCGGCCACACCATTTCCTGCATGAAGCTGATCATGAGCGCGTTAAAGCGCGCGGCGTCGTCGATGAACAGGGCGTGGCCGGCATCGGCGAACAGCGCGATTTGGGTATTCGGCCGGTTGCGCTCGAGATTTGCGGCCTGGGCGGCGAAGCCGGGTCGCACGGCGTAGAGCACCGGCCTGGCGGTGGCGTAGATGGCCTGCCGCCAATAGACGCGCGGTTCGGGGTATTCGAGCAGCAGGCGCGCGGCCCAATCGGGGGTGTGGAGCGTGGCCTCGGTGAGCATCTGGAGGAATGCTTCGCTTTGCGGCGTGCGGAACATGGTCCGCACGAAGCCTTGCATATAGGCGGCGTGATCTATCGGCGGTGCGGGCTGGCGGCCGCCTCGGGCGTGGGATCGGAGCGGGGGCTTCGCCGATCGAATTGTCGATCAGGACGAGGCCGGCGATGGCGCGATCGCCGTAGGTGTGGACGTAGGCGAGTGCGTCGAGCACGCCGAGCGACCAGCCCACGAGCAGCACGGGGCTGGTGTGGAGATGGGCGATCAGCTCGGCGATGTCGGCGCCGCGCCGGTGCGGCTCGTAGCCCGAGGGGGCGACGGCGGATTCGCCCTGAGCGCGCGGGTCGAAGGCGATCACGTGGTATTTGCGGGAGAAGGCGACGATCTGCGGCGCCCAGATCCAGGCCGGCATGGTCCAGCCGGGGACGAAGACGAGGGTGCGGGCGGATGGGGGGCCGGCTTCGAGGTAGTGCAGCCGCACGTGATCGGAGGTGGTGAAGAAGCGGTCGGTCGTGCCGGGCACCGTCTGTGCGCTTCCCGCGGCGGGCGCCAGCAGGAGGAGGGCGAGGACGACTTGGCGCAGCCAGATCATGGGCGGTGATGTGGGGGGAAAGGCGCGGCGGGTGTCAAAGAGAAATGCACGACGTGGTTTGCGGGAGGCGGTGCAGCTTGAGACGACGAAAGGGGCACCGGGGCCCTGGGTTGTCTGTAAGACGGTGCTACTCAATTCCGTAACGGCGCATTTTCGTGTGCAGGAGCTGGCGGTGGATGTTCAGCCGCCGCGCGGCCTCGGAGCGGTTTCCTCCGCTTTCGTCCAAGGCACGGCGGATCATTGCTTCCTCGAGGCGGGCGACGGTCGCCGGCAGATCGTCGGCGGAGGCGGGCTCGGCCGGGGCCGAGGCGGACAACAGGAAGCTCAGGTCGTCGGGGGTGATCGTGGCGTGCCGGGTCATCGCCGCGGCGCGTTCCATCGCGTTGCGCAATTCGCGTACGTTGCCCGGCCAGAGGTGGGCGAGCAGGCGCGCGGCGGCATCCTGGCTGAGGCGTTTCGGCGCGAGGAAGTGCTCGGCCAGGACGACGATGTCGGCCACGCGCTCGCGCAGGGGCGGGAGATGGAGCGGGACGACGCCGAGGCGGTAGAACAGGTCCTCGCGAAAGCGCCCGTGAGCGACGAGACGCGGCAGAGCCTGATGGGTCGCGGCGATGATCCGGACGTCGATAGGCACCGGCCGGCCGCCCACGGGTGTTACAACCCTTTCCTGCAGGACGCGCAGCAGCTTGGCCTGCAGCGCGAGGTCCATGTCGCCGATCTCGTCGAGGAACAGCGTGCCGCCGTCTGCTTCACGGAACGAACCCTTGCGGTCGGCGACGGCGCCGGTGAAGGCGCCGCGGACGTGGCCGAACAACTCGCTTTCCAGCAGTTCGTGCGGGATGGCGGCACAGTTGACGGCAACGAAGGGGCGGGGGGCGCGCCGTCCGTGGCGATGGATGGCGCGGGCGACGACTTCCTTGCCGGTGCCGGTTTCGCCGGTGATCAGGACGGTCGCATCGGAATCGGCCAGACGGCCGATCGCTTTCTGCACCTCGCGCATGGCGGGGCTGTTGCCGATCAGGTCGCCCTCGGTCGGCGGAGCCTCGGCCCGGGGCGCGGGTGAGGCGGTGAGCATTCGGTGCAGCAGGTCGGCGAGGGCGTCTCGCCCGATCGGCTTGGCGATATGATCGACGGCGCCGAGGCGCATCGCCTCGATGGTGTTGTCGGCGGTGGGAACGGCGGTGATGACGGCGACGGGCGGCGGGTTTTTCTGCGCGGCGATGCGCCGCAGCACCTCCAGGCCGTCCATTCCGGGCATGCGCAGATCGAGCAGTACGGCATCGATGGTTCCCGCGGTGAGCGCTGCGAGTGCCAGGGCGCCGTCGGCGGCTTCGACCGGCCGGTATCCGAGGTCGGAGACGGTTTCGGCCACGCTCTCCCGCAGCGCTGCGTCGTCGTCCACGATCAGGATGGTGGGCATGGTGTTCGTGTGGGCATCTGCGCGGGGAGGATCAACACGAAACTGGCGCCGCGGCCGTCGCCTCCCGGGTCGGCCAGCTCCAGGCGGCCGGCCTGAGCCTGGGCCATTTCCCGCGCGATCGGCAGGCCGAGGCCGGTGCCATCGGGGTGTCCGGTGACGAAGGGTTCGAACAGGCTTGATCGGAGGTTGGGCGGGACGCCCGGTCCGTCATCAGTCACGGTGATGCGCAACTCCTGGCCGGATCGTTCGGCATTCACGCTGACCTGCCGCGCGGCGTGCCGGATGGCGTTGAGGAGCAGGTTGCGCAGGGAGACGGCGGCAAGTTGCGGATCGAACCATCCGTCAAGATCGGTGGGAGGCGCTTCGACTGTCACGGCTGCCGCGGCCGCCTGCGCCGCGACGTCAGTGATGGAATCGCGCAGCAGCGGGTCGAGTTCGGCATGTCGCGGGTTGGCGGGTTGCCGCTGGGTCATGGCGAGAAGCTGGGACACCAGACCGTCCAGCCGGCCGACCTGCTGCAAGATGGCAGCGAGCGCCGCCGGCGTGCGGTCCGGTCCCGCGGCCAGTGCGTTCTCGGCCCGCAGGCGCATCGCGGCAATCGGGTTGCGGATTTCGTGGGCGACGCCGGCGGCGACGCGGCCAAGGGCGGCGAGACGCTCGGCCGCGGCGACCCGCGCGGCCAGTTCATCGGATTGCCGCCGTGCGGCGGCGAGCCGCCGTGCCGCCTGGTTCAGCGCGGCGACGATGCGGTCCAGTTCGCGTTCGCCGGTTGCGGGGAGTTCCGGCAGGTCGTGGGTATCGCCGGCGAGGGCACGCTCGATTCCGGCGAGGTGGCGGGACCAGGTGATGAGGAGCAGGGCGAGCCATCCGGCGGTGAGCATGAGCAGGGCGAGCAGGGTGAAGAGTCCGAGGCGCAAGCGGTCGTATCCTGCGGTTTGGCTGACCGGTATTTGGGTCCATGCGGCCATTCCGCTCACCGGGCCGCCGAGCGGACAGGCGGCGAGCACGGTGGTTTCATTGTCACCTGATATCGTCTGGCTCTGTGGCTCGTCATCCTGCGCGGCCCGCAGGGCCAGCGTGGCGGCCGCATCGCTGCCGCCCCCGGTCAGGGCGCCCGCCTGCTCCTGCACGATGCCGCCGCTGAGTCCGGGGTGGTTTGGTCCGGGCTGGTTTGCCAGGGCGATTGCCACGACGGCGCCGAGGCCTTGGCGAAAGCGGGGGTCCTGAAGCGGATCACCGGGCGGCTGCCAGCCGCGCACGAGAAAGGCGTAGTGCCCGGCGATCTGGCCGCATGCATCGGCGGCGATGGCCTGCGCGCGTTCCAGCCGAGCGGTGGCTGATTCGCGGTAGAATTGCATGAGGAGGATGCCGATCACGATGCAGCCGGCGAGGATGAGCACGCCGAGCGTTACGAGCCGTGCGCGGAGGGAGTGCATCGCGAGCACAGTATCTCAATTGTCAGTATCTGAACTGTCGGAGGCAGCGGGGCTCCCCGTCGAGGGAGCCCCGCGCGGATGTGGCCTCAGCCGGCCTGGTCGGGCGGAGGCGGCATGTCCGGACCGCCGGCGGGACGCGGGCCATGGTGGTGGCCGTGGTGATGCGGCGGCGGGGGCGGTGCCGCGATCGCGGTCTGCTGCGAGGCACTCGGGCCGATGCTTTCAGCCGCAATCACCTTGCCGAGCGGTCCGGCGTAGCCATGGCCGCTGACGACGACGGTGGCCCCCTGGGCAAGCTGGGACGCCAGGCGTTCCGCCTCGGGCGGCGGCAGGCGCACGATGGTGCCGTCGGTCAGCAACACGCCGTTCAGCTCACCGCGGGGGCCGTGCAGTTGTTCCTTCACCTGTCCCTGGGCAGACAGGCTTTGGCCGGGCGGGGGCGGCGGGGGCCGAAACCCGCGGGGGCCGGGAGCGGACACGGTCTGTCCGGTCGCGCTGTTGGTGATGGACTGGGCCTGAACCATGGGCCCGGCCATGGCTTGCAAGCCGTGCACGGTGACGCTGTCACCCGGGCGGACGATGAAGACGAGCTGGGTGGACAGCGGCGGCGGAAAATGAACCTCGGTGCCGTTATCGAGGATCAGGCCGTCCACGTCGCCGCGGGGCGTGAGACTGTACTGCGCGACTTTGCCCTGGATTGCCTCGAGCTGCGTGGGCTGTTGCGGCGTGGTTTGCTGGGAAATGGTCTGCTGGGGCGTGGTCTGCTGGGCGTGGGCGACGCCGCCGATTGCGGCTGCGAGCGTCGCGGCGAGGACGGCGCGATGGATGGACGTAGGCATGGAACCTCCTGTCGGTTGGTGCGGACGGTGGCCCGCTGCATGCGCAAGTGGCAAGGTCCGTGCCAGAGATAAGTGACTGAAATAGCTGATAAAGTTTCGAGCTATCTGTCCGGAAACCGGACAGGCTGAATGATTTCAGGACGCTTCATCCTTGCGGGGCAGGTCGCGACGCGAGCCAGTGGGTTTCGGAGAAATGAACGGAACGTGATTACCGTCTGTTACAGGAATTTGACTAATGATACCTGGGAGAAACGGAGGAAACCATGAACGCGTCCGGTGCGGCTTCGTTCGCTTTGGTGTTTGCATTCACCCTCCCCGCTTCGGCGGGGATTTCGGCCTTCTTCTTCAGCACGGGCGATCCGGACGGGCGGATGGCCAGCGCGTCACGTCCCGATACGTCAGCCCCGTTCGAGATCGAATTGGCCGACGATTTCATCCTGAGCCAGTCCACCCGCCTGACCAGCGCCACATTCACCGGATTGGTTCCCAGCGGAAGCATCGCCACCAACGTTGTGGTGGAAATCTACCGGGTCTTTCCGAAGGATTTCGATGTCGGCCGCACCAGCGGGGCGCCGGATTTTTCGACCGCCGCGGTACCCACGCGGGTCAACTCACCGTCGGACGTGGCGTTCGTTTCGCGCGATGGCTCGGCCGGCAATCTGAGCTTCAGCGAAGCGGTGCTCGCCTCGTCGTTCACCGCGGCCAACTCGGTGCAACCGGGCGGCATCCACGCCCAGCCGAACGAGCATACCGGGGGCGACGGTCCGGTCACCGGCGAGGAGATGCAGTTCTCCATCACGTTTACCACGCCGATAACGCTGCCGGCGGACCACTACTTTTTCGTGCCGCAAGTCGGATTGGACAACGGCGATTTTCTTTGGCTCTCGGCGCCGAGGCCGATCGATCCAACGACCGGAACGCCGTTCGCCCCGGATCTGCAGAGTTGGACGCGCGACGCGTTCCTGGATCCTGACTGGCTGCGGATCGGGACCGACATTGTCGGCGGCACTACGTTCAATGCCAGCTTTTCGCTCAGCGGCGTCAACGTTGCGGAACCGCCCACTCTCGGGCTTCCTGGGCCTCGGGCTCGCCGGGCTGCTGCTGCGGCGTCGGCGGAGGCACTCCGGCGGATAACGGATCTACCGTGCCCTGCTGGCCCCGCCGGTCCAGCGCCACATAATCGCGCGCCGGGGACCCGCTGTACACCTGGCGCGGGCGCCCGATCCGCTGCTGCGGATCCTCCATCATTTCCTGCCACTGGCTGATCCAGCCGACGGTGCGGGAGACGGCGAAGAGCGCGGTGAACATGCTGGTGGGGAAGCCCATCGCCTTGAGGATGATGCCCGAGTAGAAATCGACATTGGGGTAGAGCTTGCGGTCCACGAAGTAGCGATCATTGAGCGCGATCTTTTCGAGTTCCATTGCGAGATCGAGCAGCGGATCGTCCGTGATGCCGAGTTCGCGCAGCACGTCGTGGCACATCTTCTGGATGATCTTGGCGCGCGGATCGTAGTTTTTGTAAACGCGGTGTCCGAAGCCCATCAGGCGGGTGTGGCTGTTCTTCTCCTTCACTTCGCCGAGGAACTCGGGGATGTTACGGGTGTGACCGATTTCGCGGAGCATCTTGAGCACGGCCTCGTTGGCGCCGCCATGTGCCGGCCCCCAAAGCGAGGCGATCCCCGCGGCGATGCAGGCGAAGGGATTGGCGCCGGTCGAGCCGGCCAGGCGCACGGTTGAGGTAGAGGCGTTCTGCTCGTGATCCGCGTGCAGGATCATGATCAAGTCCATCGCCTTGGCGAGCACCGGGTTGACCACGTAATCCTCGGCGGGCACGGCGTGGAACATGCGCAGGAAGTTTTCCGCGTAACCGAGGTCGTTGCGCGGGTACATGAACGGCTGGCCGATATTGTATTTATGGGCCCAGGCGGCGATCGTGGGCATTTTGGCGATCAGCCGGAAGGCGCTGATGTGGCGGTGCTCGGCGTTGGTGATGTCGAGGCTGTCGTGATAGAAGGCGGACAACGCGCCGACCACGCCGCACATCACCGCCATCGGGTGGGCATCGCGGCGGAAGCCGTTGTAGAAGCTGCGGATCTGCTCGTGCAGCATGGTGTGCCGCATGACGCCCTGTTCGTATGACTGCAACTGCGATTCATTCGGCAGGTCGCCGTACATCAGCAGATAGGAGACCTCGAGGAAGTGGGATCGCTCCGCGAGCTGCTCGATCGGGTAGCCGCGATAGAGCAGGATGCCTTCGTCACCGTCGATGTAGGTGATCTTGCTTTCGCAGGCGGCGGTGCCGCCATAGCCCGGGTCGTAGGTGAAGATACCAAGCTCGTTGTAGAGCTTGCGAATGTCCGCCACCTCAGGCCCAAGGGTGCCCTGGATGAGAGGCAGTGACGCCGCCTTGTTGGAGCCGTCCAGCGTCAGGGTGACGGTCCGGCCAGAGGAGCCGCTCATGTGTTCGCGTGCTTTCCTTATCGGGGGCCATGTTGGCCCGATCCCCGGGAACCATCCCGGTGACGGGAGATTAGGGGTGGTCCGGCGCGTTCCGCAACCTTCGCAGGCGCAGCAAATTACCGAGACACCGGCTGCGACGCGAGGTGCGGCCAGCGGCGGCGGACGACCGGCCCGTCTTCGGCGTAGGCGAGGCAGGTGTTGAGCAGCGCCTTGGCCCCGCCGAACTCATCGCTTGTTCGCCGGTCGAGTTCGGCGGCGCTGAGTGCTTCGCCCGCCGGCATGGTACGCTGGGCGCGGGAAGGACCGATGGTCTGGAAGGCGGTGGTTCCGATCTGCTGCAACAATTCACGCAGGTGCGTGCAACCGGCTGTGCCGCCGACGCGCTCGGCGGCCTGTTTGAGAAAGCCGCGGCCGATGCGCAGGCCTTCCAGGCGGGCGAAGTTGGGGGCGGCCTGGGGGCAGACGCCGTAGGGGGCGAAGTCGGTGGCGGCCTCGGCGGAGCGGATGGTCATGTGATCGTCGAGGGTGAGGCGCAGCCACATGCCGTGCAGTTTCTCGCCGGGGGCGATGACGCCGCGTTCTTCGGTGGGGAGCGGGTAGGTCTTGGTGTCATTGAGGCTGGCTTCGATGTCGTAGAGGCCGTCGGTGCGGCGATAGCCCGCGATCTCGATCTCCCGCGTGTGGAGCCGGGTGCGGTCAACGGGCGGGGTGAGCGGCATCGGATTCCTTTTGCGCTGCACCATGGGGCATAGTGCATCGGGAGGCATCATCGCAACCATGCCCATCGGGTACGAGAGGGATCGGCGCGGGGTCGGGACGATCACGATCGACCGGCCGGACAAGCGCAACAGCCTGGATTCGGCGCATCTGGACGGGTTGGTGGAGGCGGCCGCGCGGGCGGCGGAGGACGCCGGGTTGCGCGTGGTCGTGCTGCGGGCGGCGGGTGCGGTGTTCTGTGGCGGGGCCGATGTGCGGGAGATGGCGGCGCTCGATCCGGAGCGTGCGCGGGGGTTCATCACGCTGGTGCACCGGGCGTGCGACGCGATGCGGCGGTTGCCGGTGCCGGTGATCGCGCGGCTGCATGGCGTGACGCTCGGGGCCGGTCTGGAGATCGCTGCGAGTTGCGACATTCGCCTGGCCGGTGATGCGGCGCGGTTCGGCATGCCGGAGGTTCGGGTGGGGATTCCATCCGTGGTGGAGGCGGCGCTGCTGCCGGGGCTGATCGGCTGGGGACGGACCCGGTGGCTGCTGCTGACGGGGGAGACGATCGGGGCGGCGGATGCTCTGGGCTGGGGACTGGTGGAGCGCGTGGTGGGGGCGGCGGAGTTGGACCGGGCGGTGGAGGAGACGGTTGCTTCGATCCTTGCCGCGGGGCCTGAGGCGATCCGGCTGCAAAAGCGGCTGATTGCGGAGTGGGAGGGGCTGGCGGTGGAGGCGGCGGTGGCGCGGGGGATCGAGTGCTTCGCCGAGGCGTGGGGAACGGAGGAGCCGCGGCGGATGCTGGGGGCGGTGGTGGCGCGGCTTGGGCGGCGCGGGTGAGTTTGGCAGAAGGTGCGGACGCGAGGAGCACAGAAGGAAAGCGCATGTCGTTCACCGTATTGTATCCCGAGAGCGATTATCCCGATGACAGTGTCGAACGCCGGATTTATGGGCCGGATGTGCGCGTGGTGTTCGCGCGGGTTGGGACGATTGCCGAGCTTTCGGATGAGGATTGCGCCGCGGCCGATGGGCTGATGCTGCGGCGGCTGGGGGTTACGGCGAAGGAGCTGGAGCGCTTCACCCGGCTGCGCTGCATCCTGCGCATGGGCGTCGGGTATGACTCGATTGATCGCAAGGCGGCGGCGCAGCGCCAGGTGATGGTGTGCAACGTGCCGGATTACGGCACGACGGAAGTGGCGGACCACGCGATCGCGCTGGTGCTGGCGCTGCGGCGCGGGCTGCTGCTGCACCATGACTGGCAGCGCAAGGAGCCTCCGGCGGCGTGGCGCGCGGTGTTCGATCCGCTGATCCGGCGGCTGTCGGTGCTGAATTTCGGGGTGGTGGGGCTGGGACGCATCGGGACGGCGGCGGCGTTGCGGGCGAAGGCGTTCGGGTTTCGCGTATGTTTCTATGATCCGTACCGTCCGAACGGAGCGGAGCTGGCGATCGGAGTGGAGCGTGCTCGGACATTGGAGGAACTGCTGCGGCGGACCGACACGCTGTCCATCCACACGCCGCTGACGCCGGAGACGCGCGGGATGATCGGGCGGGAGGCGCTGTCGCTGATGCCGAAAGGCTCGGTGCTGGTGAACACGGCGCGCGGGCCGATCGTGGATGTGGATTGCCTGCCGGAACTGCTGCGGTCGGGCCAGTTGGCGGGGGTGGGGCTGGATGTGCTGCCGGTGGAGCCGCCGTCGGCTCCCTTGCCGGAGCTGGTGCGGGCGTATCGAGCGCGGGAGACGTGGCTGGAAGGGCGGGTGATCATCACGCCGCACTCGGCGTACCACGATCCGGAGGCGTGGGAGGATATACGGGTGAAGAGCGCGGAGACGATGCGCGCGGCGTTGTTTGGGCCGAAGGCGCAGAATGTTATCGCGCCGGAGGATTTTTAGGGCGCGGCTCGCCGCGTTACTCATCTTGTCCTAGAGTTGCGGCCATGCGCCCTGTTCTGCTTGCGTTCGCCTGTCTGATTCTTGCCGCGCCGGCGTTCGCCGCGGGCACACTGCGGATCGGGCTGAATGAGGATCCGGATGCGCTCGATCCCACCACGGGCGGGAGCTTTGCCGGGCGTATCGTGTTTGCCGCGACGTGCGACAAGCTGATCGACCTCGATCCGGCGGCGAACCTGGTGCCGCAACTGGCGACGGCGTGGCAGTGGTCGGACGACGGGCGCACGCTGACGCTGACCTTGCGCGACGGCGTGCAGTTTCAGGACGGGGAGCCGTTCGACGCGGAGGCGGCGCGGGCGTCGATCGAGCATTACCGGAACGCGCAGGGCAGTTTGCGCAAGGGCGAGCTGAGGCCGGTGAGCAGCGTGGAGGTGGCCGATCCGCACACGCTTCGTCTGCACCTGGCGCAGCCTTACGTGCCGCTGGTGGCGGTGCTGGCGGATCGCGCGGGGATGATGATGGCGCCGAAGGCGATGGCGCGGCTGGGTGACGCGAACATCGCGAGCGAGCTGCCGTGTGCGGGGCCGTTCAAGCTGGTGCAGCGGGTGCCGCAGGACAAGATCGTGGTCGAACGCTTCCCGGGGTATTGGAATGCGTCAGCGATCAAGCTGGACCGGATCATTTATCAGCCGATTCCGAACACGTCGGTGCGGCTGGTCGATCTGAAGGCCGGGCAGCTCGACATTGCGGAGCGGCTGGCGCCGACCGATGCGGCCCAGGTGCAGGCGGATGCCAACCTGCAGCTTTTGTCGGCCACGGCGCTTGCGTATGAAAGCATTTCGCTGAACGTGGCGCACGGGCCGCGGTCGAAGGTGTTCGCCAATCCGGCGGTGCGGCAGGCGCTGGCGGATTCGCTGGATCGCAACGCGATCAACCAGGTGGTGCTGGCGGGACAGTTCGTGCCGGACAACCAGTTCCAGGCGCCGCACACGACGTATTGGGATCCGGACCATCCGGTGCCGGCGCGCGATGTGGAGGCGGCGAAGGCGCTGCTGATGAAGGCCGGCGATCCGCATCCGGCCTTCACGCTGCTGATCGGCAACAGCAGCACAGAGCAGCAGTTGGGTCAGGTGATCCAGGCGATGGCGTCGGATGCAGGGTTTTCCGTGAAGCTGCAGGCGATGGAGGCAACGGCGCAGGTCGCCTCGGCGCGGGCGGGTGATTACGACGCGACGGTGGTGATCTGGAGCGGGCGGCCCGATCCGGACGGGAATATCTCGATCTGGCTGGCCTGCGACGGGTTTTTGAATTGGGGCCAGTATTGCAACAAGGACTTCGACGCGCTGCTGGCGAAGGCGCGAGCGGTGCCGGAGGTTGCGGCGCGGCAGGCGTTATACAAGCAGGTGGTGGATGCGTATCTGCACGACTAATCCGCACATCGTGCTGTTTCATTATCGGTGGCTGTGGGGCGTTTCGCGGAAGGTGACGGGGTTCACGCCGGCGGCGGACGGGCTGATCCGGCCGCAGGGGATGGAGGTGAGGTAGCGGCGATGGCGCAATCGCCGGTCCTGCCCTACCGCGCGATGGCGTACAACAACGCCTGGGCGAACCATCGCCTGCTGCACGCATGCTCGCTTCTGTCGCGGGACGAATTCACTGCCGCGCGCACCGGGTTTTTCCCCAGCCTGTGCGCCACGCTGAATCATATCTTGATCGTGGACTGGTTCTATGTGGATGCGATGGAGGGCGGGAGCCTGGGTCCCGCGGCGTTTGCCGACCCGGAGCCGTGCCGCACGGTGACGGTGCTCCAGCAGGAACAGGGGACGGTGGATCGGCGTTTGATCGCGGTGACCGAGGCTCTGGACGAAACGGGTATCGAACGCATCGTCTGCGTGCACCGGGAGAAGACGATCCAGCACGAACGGATCGACCGGTTATTGCTGCATCTGTCCCAGCACCAGATCCACCATCGCGGGCAGGCGCATGCCATGCTGAGCGGCACGTCGGTTCCCCCGCCCCAACTGGACGAGTTCTTCTCGGCGGGTGATGCGGAGCTGCGCAAGGACGAGTTCGCCGCACTCGGTTGGACCGAAGGCACTGTGTGGGGCGAGGTTAGAGAGAATGGCTAGCGCGCTTCTGAGCCTGTGAAGAAAGAATGCGAACCGGGCTTCGGCAGGGAGGCTCGCTCATGCGCTGGATTCCTGCTTTCGCAGGAATGACGGAGGGGCGGTTGGTGCGATTTCTTTACGCTGCAGCCCGAAGGCGTCGGCGAGCAGGGAATAGGATCGCCGGCGCGCCGCGGGGTCGTGGACGGTGGTGAGGATGGCGATTTCATCGACTCCGTGTGTTGCGGCGAGGGCGCGCAGTCGTTCGGCGACGGATCCGGCGTGCCGTAAATCGCGCGCTCGCGCAGGCGGGCGATGCGCAGGTGTTCCTCGTCGGTGTGGTCGCGAGCCGCGGCTTCCTCGGGTGAGGGCAGCGGCAGGAAGAGGTCGCGGTCGCGGCCGAGGCGCCAGACTTCGCGCGAGGAGAACAGGCGCGCGGCGTCCGCTTCGGTGTCGGCGGCGAGGCCCAGACGCAGAGTGCGCCGTGCGGGGCAGCGAGGCGCGCGCTGGGGCGGAACTGCGCACGATAGAGCGCCATTGCCTCGGCGGCGCCGCGGCCATCGGTGATGAAGTGGGCGAAGCAGATACGGCAGGCCGAAAAACGCGGCGACCTGGGCGCCGTAATCGGAGCTGCCGAGGATCCAGATTTCCGGCGCGGTCGGGCCTTGCGGTGGCGCGATGACGTCGCGGAAGGGGTGGCCTTCCACCAGTTTCTCGCCGGCGACCCATGAGAGCAGGTCGCGAATTTGGGCGGGGAAGTGTTCGGCGGCGGTTTCGGCGAGGGGGTTGAGGGCGAAGGCGGTGCGGCCGTCGGAGCCCGGCGCGCGTCCCAGGCCGAGATCGATGCGACCAGGGGCGAGCGCTTCCAGCACGCGGAACTGCTCCGCGACTTTCAGGGCGGAATAGTGCGGCAGCATGACGCCGGCGCTGCCGATGCGGATGCGCTGGGTGGAGACGGCGAGGGCGGCGAGCAGCACCTCGGGCGCGGTGCCGGCCTGGCTGGCGGAGCTGTGGTGCTCGGCGAGCCAGTAGCGGCGGTAGCCGAGCGCCTCGCAGTGCTGCGCGAGGGCGATGGTTTCGCGGATCGATTCGGCCGGCGTGCGGCCAGTGACGACGGTGGATTGGTCGAGGACGGAGAGGCTGATCATCAGAATGCCGCCCAGCCGAAGGCGCCGCGCAGGGCGGCGTAGAGGGCGCCGCCGACGAGAAAGCCCACGATGGTTCCGTTCACCCGCACGAACTGCAGATCCTTGCCGACGCGGAGCTCGAGTTTCTCGGTGATGGTTGCGGCGTCCCAGTTGCCGATCACCGAAGCGATGAAGTCGGATATTTGCATCTGGGCGGCGGGAAGCAACGTGGTGACCAGGCGGGCGGCACCGGCGTTGACGCGCTCGCGGGCGGCGGGGTCGGTTTCCAGCATGGTGCCAAGGCTGTCGAGCGCGCCTTCGATGACGGCCACGGTGCGTCCGTTGGGGCGTGCGGCGTCGGCCTCCAGCGCTGCGCGCAGGCGGGACCACATGTCCCACACCCAGGCCTGGACGGTTTCATGCGCGACGACCTTGCGCAGCGCGGCGCCGATTTCGCGCGCGCGTTCCGGGTCGGTTTCCATGCGGGTGATTTCGCGGCGCACCCATTCGTCGAAGGCGGCGCGGAGTTCGGAGCCGTCGGGCTCGATCTTGTCGAGTTCGGCCATGACGACGTTCATGACGCGGCGGGCGATGGCGGCGCCCACCGCCCAGCCGAGCAGGCGGCCGCCCTGTTCGCGCACGCGTTCCTCGATGGCGGCTTCGAGGGTGGCCTCTTTTTCCGCGATCAGGTCGCGGAGCTGGCCGAGCACGAAGCCGAACACCTCCTGATGGCGGCCGCCTTCGACCATGCCGCGCAAGGCGCGCGCGACGATCTGTCCGGCCGCGGCGCCGCCGACCAGGCGGGGGATGAGGTGCGCCATCATGCGGCGGGCGCGGCCGTCTTCGAGGCTGCCGAGGACGCGGGGCAGCGTGCCGGCGATGGACTGGGCGGCGGGGCGGGCGAAGGCGGGGTCCGAGAGGAAGCGGTGCAGGATGCCGGGGATGTTGAGGCGCGCCATCACGTTGGACACTTCGGGGCCGGTGAACACGTGGCTGCCGACGAAGCGGCCGAGGGCGCGGCCGAGCCGGTCTTTCTCGCGGGGGATGATCGCGGTGTGCGGGATCGGCAGGCCGAGCGGATGGCGGAACAGGGCGGTGACCGCGAACCAATCGGCGATACCGCCGACGAACCCGGCTTTCGAGGCGGCCTGCAGGAGCGCCGCGCCCCAGCCCGGCGGCAGCGCGTAGGCGGCGAGCATCACCACGCCCATGAGGCCGAGGAGCGAGGTTGCGAACAGCTTCTGCCGGCGGAGCGCGCGTCTCAGCCCGGCTTCGGTTTCGGTCTCGGGCATGCTGCCCTCACCCGGCGCATTCCTTGCGCCCCGGGGGGGCCGGGCGTCGCTTTCGCGGGAACGAGAACGGTTGATTGGGTTAGGTCTCCTGGCCCAAGGCTTTCACCTGCAGCCGCTTGAGCCGTTCCTGCGCGTCGGGGGTGTTGGGGTCGAGCGCAAGGACTTTCTGCCAGGCCTCGTAGGCGCCCTTCCAGTCCTGCCGCTGCTCCGAGATGTCGGCCAAGGTCTTGTAGGCGAGGAAATCGCGCGGTTCGTGCTGCACGGCGAGTGCGAGGTCCTCGATGGCGCCGCGCGGATCGCCGGCGGCGTAGCGCGCCAGGGCGAGCTGGCGGTAGCCCTCGGCGGAGTTGGGATCGAGCGTCACGACATCGCTGAAGGCCTGCACCGCTTGCTGGTAGTTGTCGGCCTTCAGTTCGCGCAGACCGCGGCCCATGAGCAGGCGGACGGCGGGGGTGCCGGCGTTGAGCCAGGCCTGTTCGAGCTGGGCTTCGATGGCCTGGGCGATCTCGGGCGAGGGGGCGGCGTGCAGGGCATCGAGCAGCGTGTTCAGAGATGGCGGGGCGCCCGGGGCTGGGTTTGGTCCCGGGGTTTGGGCCAGCGTGGAGCCGCAGAGCAGGAGCAGAAGGATGGTCGGGCGCATGGGTCAGTCACTCGCACCCAGGCGGGGGTTCCCGGCAATGGCAGCCCGGGGCAGGCGCGCCGGGCGCTTCGCGCCCTCCTCGTAATGATGACGGGTGGGAATGCGCAGCATGACTCACGCTTTTCCGATCGTGGAGACGAGGGGCAGGCCGGCGGGTTGCGGGCCTCCGGCCATCCAGTCCAGCAACTGGACGGTGTGCATCACGGGCAGGCCGCCGCCGGAAAGCTGGGTGATGCAGCCGATATTGCCGGCGGCGACCAGGTCGGGTCGGGTGTTGTGCAGGTGGTCCAGCTTGCGGGCGCGGAGCCGGTCGGCGATCTCGGGCTGGAGGATGTTGTAGGTGCCGGCGGAGCCGCAGCAGATGTGCGGCTCGACCGGTTCAACGACGGTGAAGCCGGCGGTGCGGAGCAGGGCCTTGGGTTCGGCGGTGATCTGCTGGCCGTGCTGGAGGCTGCAGGCGGAATGGTAGGCCACGGTGAGGCCGGGGGCGGGGCGGGTCGGGGCGTAGCCGAGTTTGACCAGGAACTCGGAGATGTCCTGGGTGAGCGCGGAGATGCGCTCGGCCTGCTCGCGTTCGGGCTCGGTGCGGAAGAGGAAGCCGTAATCCTTCACCATGGTGCCGCAGCCGGACGCGTTGATGATGACGGCGTCCAGGTCGAGCGGATTCCAGGCTTTGAGGTTGGCTCGGGCGCTGGCAATGGCCTGATCGTGCTGACCCATGTGGTGGGTCAGGGCGCCGCAGCAGCCGGCATTGGGTGGGACCACGACCTCGACGCCGAGGCGGTTGAGCAGGCGGATGGTGGCGGCGTTGATCTCGGGCGCCAGGACGATTTGGGCGCAGCCGGTGAGCAGGGCGACGCGGGCGCGTGGTGTGCCTTCGGCCGCATGGGTGCCGATGAAGGCGTCGGACCCGGGCAGTCGCGACGGTGCGAGGCGCAGCATGGCGCGGAGCCGCCTGGCGAAGGGGTGAGAGGAGGGGATCAGGCCGGCGACAGGTTTGCCGGTGCGGGCGGCGAGGAGTGCTGCGCGGAACAGGGCGGGGTTGGGCAGCACACGGGCGAGGACGGCGCGGAGCAGGCGGTCGTGCCAGGGGCGGCGGAAGGTACGCTCGATATAGGTTCGGGCGTGATCGACCAGATGCATGTAGTGCACGCCGGAGGGGCAGGTGGTCATGCAGGAGAGGCAGGACAGGCAGCGGTCGATATGGCGGGCGACTTCCTCGGTTGCCGGGCGGCCGGATTCGAGCATGTCCTTGATCAGGTAGATGCGCCCGCGGGGGGAATCGAGTTCGTCGCCGAGTTCCAGGAAGGTGGGACAGGTGGCGGTGCAGAAGCCGCAATGGACGCAGGTGCGGAGGATCTTGTTGGATTCGGCGGTGGCCGGATCGCGAAGCTGCTCGGGCGTGAAGCTGGTCTGCATGGAGGGTTATTGGGCCGACATGCGGCGCCAGAACAGGGTGCCCGCGATGGCGAGCCACAGAAGGGCGAGGGCGAAGAGGGGCAGGGAGAGCCAAGGCATGAAGGTGGGGGCGAAGAGCTCGGCGATGATCATCAGCACGGCGCCGGTCATCATGAGGAAGCGCACGTTGCGCACGCTGTGGACCGGGTTGAGCATGTAGTGATCGGCCGCGAGGAGGACGAAGGCGGCGAGGAACGGGGGGATGATGGCGTAGCTGGAGATCATGGGAAACTTGTCGAGTGGTTGGGACCGGCGGTTGGGTGCCCGCTTTCCCGCGGGAATGACGATAGCATGTCAAAGCCCAGGGTAGAGGCGGCCGGGGTTGAGGATGGAGGCGGGGTCCATGGCCGCCTTGATGCGGCGGGTGATTGCGGCCAGGGCGGGCGGCTCGGGCGGGATGACGTCGATCGTCGCGGCGAACGCTTCGGGCGCACGAAAGAGGGTCCAGACGCCGCCGGCTTCGTGAGCGGCGGCGGCGATGGCGGCATGGGTTTTCGCGTCGGGCGGGCCGGCGATCCAGACCAGGCCGCCGCCCCAATCGAGGAAGGAGCGGGCATCGAGGGCCTCGGTGACGGCGCGGTAAACCGCGGGACCGGCGCCGGGGCGGACGGAGACGCGCCAGACGGCATGCTCCGGTGAGGCGCCCAGGGGTTCGACATCGCGGATGGCGCGCCAGAGGGCGCGGGAGGCGTCATGGTCCAGGATGTCGCCGCCGAGCCGGTCCTGGAGACGGCCGAGGCGATAGGCGACGGAGGGGGCGAAGTCCTCGATGCGGGCGAGGGCGATGGCGGCGGGGAAGCCGTAGTGGGCGGCAGCGTCTGCCGGGAGCCAGGCGGCGGCGGAGACGGAGAAGGGCGAGCCGAGGGCCTGTAAGAGGGCGCGCACGCCGGTGTTGGCGGTATCGGCGGGGATGGCGAGGGTGCCGGTGGTTTCAGGCGCCGGCAGGACCTTGAGGGTGATCTCGGTGATGACGCCGAGGGTGCCGTGGCTGCCGGTGAGCAGCTTGCAGAGATCGAGGCCGGTGACGTTCTTGAGCACGCGGCCGCCGGAGCGGAAGACCTCGCCTGTTCCGTTGATGGCGCGGATGCCGAGGACGTGGTCGCGGGTGGCGCCCCAGGCGACGCGGCGGGGGCCGGAGAGGTTGGCGGCGACGATGCCGCCGATGGTCTGGGGCGGGAGGGTGCCGAAGAGGGCGGGCAGATCGGGCGGCTCGGCGATCAGGTGCTGGCCGCGCTCGGCGACGGCCGAATTCGATCTCCGGCAGGGGGGTGCCGGCGCGGGCGCGAATGACGAGTTCGTTGGGGGAGTAGAAGACGATGCCGCGGTGGGTGGAGGTGGAGAGGCTGCGGGCGGCCTGCACGGGACGCAGCATGGCGGACTTGGTGGCGTTGCCGTGGACGGCGATGGGTTCGCCGGCGGCGGCGGCATCGGCGACGGCGGCGGCGAGGTCGGGTTCGTGGTCCGCGACGGAGGGCATAGGTGCGAGGGAGCTACGATATGATGCGCGTGTGTGCTAGTCTTGAACCATGAACGTCCCGCTTCGCAGGTCCTGGACGCAGGAGGAGTTCTTCGCCTGGGCGGGGGCGCAGGAAGGCCGCTTCGAGTTCGACGGCTTCCAGCCTGTTGCCATGACCGGGGGCACGGCCGGTCACGCTGTTATCATCCAAAACGTTCATGCTGCGCTGCGCAGCAGGCTCCGCGGCAGCGGTTGCCGCCCGCTGGGTCCCGATGCGGGGGTTGCGACGATCGGGGCCGCGGTGCGCTATCCGGATGCGCTCGTCACGTGTTCAAGGTTTGAGCGCGAGGCTATGTTAATCCCGGGCGTCGTTGCGGTTTTCGAGGTGATCAGTTCGAGCACGAGCCGGACGGATCGTATTCTCAAGCTGCGCGAATATGCCGCTGTTCCTTCCATTCGGCGCTACGTGATCCTTGAATCGACCAGCATCGGTCTCACGGTCATGGACCGGGAGCAAGCCGATGAGGCGTGGCGGGTGACGGCGCTCACGGGCGACGAGGTGCTGCGGATGCCGGAGATCGGGATCGAGGTTCCGGTGGCTGAGTTTTACGAGGACTTGGAATTTACGAACGAAACTGGCGGGGATTAAGGGTGCTTCCGGTCGCAGGGACGATAGCCAAGGCACGATAAAGAGGCTCACTTTTCGGCGATCAAAATCCGAGTTGCAGGCAGATGGCCCGCTCGACTGCGGCCATGCCTTCGCGGTCGATACATCCGATCCGATCTCTGAGACGAAGCTTGCTGATGGGACTGAGTGGTCGGCCATCTCAATTCGCGGTTTGCTGCATCGTTGCTGATGACAATGGCGGGCCGGGTTTTACGGATTTCCCCGCCTACCGAGGGATCGAACGCCACCCACCAAACATCACCGCGCTGGGGCGTGCCATCCGGGTTCACTCGATATGTCTCCGGCCAGGTTTTCCACCCACTCGGCCGCCTCACGCTCGCGCTCCTGGTCGGCGGCCATTGCGCGATAGCCTTCCGACAGGTCCCGGCTGATGACATGTGGCCGGGCAAGATCATTCAGGAAACGGCTGATGCGTCGCCGCCCCACGATGCTGTGCAAATCCGTGTAAATCTCGTCCTCGACCGTGATGGTCATGCCGTGAGCGGGAACACCTTGTGCGGATTGAGCAGCCAGGCGGGGTCGAAGGCGGACTTGATGCGGCGCTGCTGGTTGAGTTCGGCTTCGGTGAACTGGACGGGCATGAGATCGCGTTTTTCGACGCCGACGCCGTGTTCGCCGGTGAGGCAGCCGTCCACCTCGACGCAGAGCTTCAGGATGTCGGCACCGAATTCCTCGGCCTTGTGCATGCTTTCGGGGTCGTTGGCATCGAACATGATCAGCGGGTGCAGATTGCCGTCGCCGGCATGGAAGATGTTGGCGACCTTGAGGCCATAGGCGTCGGACATTTCGCCGATGCGGCGGAGGACGTCGGGCAGGCGCGAGGTGGGGATGGTGCCGTCCATGCAGAGGTAGTCCGGGCTGATGCGGCCGATGGCGCCGAACGCGCCCTTGCGGCCTTTCCAGATGGCGAGGGATTCCTCGGCGGATTGGGAGACTTTGAGGCTGAGCGGGTTGTGCTGTTCGCAGATGGCGCGGATGCGGGAGAGCAAGTGGTCCTGTTCCTGGGGGCTGCCTTCGACCTCGATGATGAGCATGGCCTCGGCATCGAGCGGGTAGCCGGCGTGGGCGAAGGCCTCACAGGCGTGGATGGCGGGGCGGTCCATGAACTCGAGCGCGACGGGGATGATACCGGATGAGATGATGGCATCGACGCAGGCGCCGGCGACCTCGTTGGAGGGGAAGGCGGCGAGCATGGCGCGGGCGCCTTCGGGGGCGGGGAGGATGCGGACGGTCACGTCCGTGACGATGGCGAGCTGGCCTTCCGAGCCGGTGAGCAGACCGAGCCAGTCGTAGCCGGCGGAGTCGAGATGGGTGCCGCCGATGCGGAGGATTTCGCCTTCCACGGTGACGATGGTGAGGCCCAGGAGGTTATTGGCGGTGACGCCGTATTTCAGGCAATGGGCGCCGCCCGAGTTCATGCCGACATTGCCGCCGATCATGCAGGCGAGCTGGCTGGAGGGATCGGGGGCGTAGAAGAAGCCGTTTTCCGCGACCGCCTGGGTAATGCCGATGTTGGTGACGCCGGCCTGCACGATGGCGTAGCGGTCTTCGTAGTTGATCTCGATGATGTGGTTGAGGCGCATGAGGCCGATGACCACGGCGTCTTCGAGCGGGAGGGCACCGCCGGAGAGGGATGTGCCGGCGCCGCGGGGCACCACGCGGACGCCGTTTTCATGACAGAACCGCATGACCGCCGCGACCTGTTCCGTGGTGGAGGGCAGGGCGACCGCGAGCGGGGGCTGGCGATAGGCGGAGAGGCCGTCAGTTTCGTAGGGGCGGAGGCGAATGGGGTCTGCGATGACGGACTCGCCGGGGAGCAGCGCGCGCAGGCCGGCGATGATGGCGTCGCGGTGGGCGAGGGTCTCGGGCTTGGGGTCTGGCAGGCGGATCATGGTGTGCCTCCGGCCCTGTGAAGGATGGTCCGGAGGCCCGGGTGGGGCAAGCGGGCGGCGGGGGGTGTTTAGCTTGAGAGCGAGCTCACCGCTCTGACGTGTCCGCCTCGCGCGATCTCGCTCTAACCCGGCCGCTCTAACCCTGGCGCGCCTTCATCCGGGGGTTCTTCTTGTTGATGACATAGACCCGGCCGCGGCGGCGGACGACGCGGCAGTTCTTGTCCCGCGTCTTGGCGGAGCGGAGGGAGTTGCGGACTCGCATGGCGGCGGCTGAGTAGAGGGCCGGGCGGGCGGTGTCAATCTCAGCGTGGGTGCTGGGTCGTGTGTGGGGACCCGCGCGGAACCGACGACGGACGGCCCGGTCAGCTCCGCTTCTTATAGATTGGCGTGCCGAGCGTCATTTCGACGCTCGCGACCTGATCGAGGTTCGCGATCAGGCGCGTCAGCAAGGCAACGAGCAGCCCGGCCTCCTGGTCCGTGAAGTCGCGCAGTACCTCACGATTACCACGGAGCAAGGCAGCAACCGCGTCCGGCAGGCGCGCCTTTGCGATCTCCGTTAGAGTGATGCGACTGCTGCGCCCATCGGCCGGGTCGGGCGCGCGCCGGATGAGCCCGTCCCGCTCCATGCGGGCGAGCATCTGCGCCATCGGCGGTTGCTCGATCTTGGCGAAGCGGGCGAGATCACGTTGCGTGCTGGCCCGGCCATCCCGAAGCGCGACCAGGACCGGCAGATGCCCAACGCCGAAGCCAAGCGGCTTGAGGCGGGCTTCGCTCAGGCGGGCGAACCCGCGCGCGGCGAGACTGATCAGGTGCCCGGGCGTCGAGAGCACATCCAGGTCCATCACACTCACCCCTTGCACCCACCATCACGATAATGCATACGTGCATATGTAATGGTATATGGCTTCTGGCGCAACCTCGGCGCGTGCCAAGGAGAGAACCGATGGATGGTGATGTCGAACTCCTCAAGCGCATCTACGATCGCTTCAATGTACGGGACATTGACGGCGTGCTGGCCATGCTCACCGATGATGTCGCCTGGGCCAACGGTATGGATGGTGGCCGTGTCCATGGCCGCGAGGCAGTACGCGAGTACTGGACGCGCCAGTGGACCATGGTCAGTCCGCATGTGGAGCCTATGGGCTTTCATCGAACTGCGGATGGCGCGATCATCGCTGAAGTCCGGCAGTCCGTCCGCGATCTCGAAGGCAAACCGCTCCAGGGGCAGACGCACGGTCTTAAAGACAAGACGGTCGGACACGTTTTCCGCCTTCGAGAGGGCAAGGTGGCCCGATTCGACATACAGGACGCAGCCTAAGGGGCCCCGAACGTGTCTAGAGCCGGAACGCTATAGCGGTGGCGAGGGCGGCGCCTAAGAGGAAGTTGGCGGGCGAGTTTGTCGTCGTCGCTGGACACGGCGGAAGTCCTTGAGGCGGCAGACTGCGCCGGCCGGGAATGACCGGAACGGCGCCCACGCCAAAATTCAAGCTGAGACATTACCCGTGCCGAGGCGCGCTTGCCGACCATCGGGCAAAATCCGTTCCGCCTCCATGGCGGCGAGGAACAGGTGATAGGGCGTGCTGCCCGGCAGCTCGGCCATGGTCGGGGCGCCTTCCCGCGTGAGGGTTTCGTGCCAGCCGGGCCGATCCTCGGGGAGGAAATCGCGGAACAACTGCGTCGCCAGGCGATCGGCCTGGGTGCGGGAGTCCTGCCCCGCTTCGGTCATGACGACGCAGGTCTTGATGGCCTCGACGACCGGCCAGATGCGACGGGTGCGCAGGACGGGCGTGCCGTCCGGGCCGACCTGGTCGTGGATGCCCTGATATTCGTGGTCGAAGCCGTGGCGCAGGGCGAAGGTGAACAGGGCGTTGGCCTGGGGGGTGATTTGATGCGCTCCGCCGCGCTGACGGTATTTGTGGAGCAGCCAGACCCATTCGAACTGATGTCCGGGTTCGACGATGTGGCCGCGATCGGGGTGGAGTTGCCAGTCGGCGGAGAAGAACTCCCGCAGGGTGCCGGTCGCGGGGTGGTACAGCCGGTGATCGAAGAGCTGCACCAGGCGGTCTGCTTCATCGAGCCAGCGGGGGTCGTCGGAGGCCTCGTGCAGGGCGAGCGTCGCCTCGAGCAGGTGCATGTGGGGGTTCTGTTCGAGCGGGCCGGGGAGCGGCTGCCAATCGGCGGACGCCTTGCTGTGAAAGCCGCCGGCCGGGAGGGCGAGACGCGCATGGAGCAGGTCCATCGTCCGCGCGGCGTGGGTGAGGGTATCGGGGGCGGCGAAGGCGCGGTGGAGCCAGGCGAGGGCGAAGAGCAGGAAGGCGTGGGCGTAAAGGTCCTTGGCGGGATCGAGGGGGTCGCCTGACGGGGTGACCGAGAAGTACCAGCCGCCGTGCCGGGTGTCCTGATAGTTGCGGATGAGAAAGTCGTAGCCGCGTTCGGCGGCCGGGGTGACGGTCGTGTCGCCGAGCAGGGCGGCATGGGAGAGGACATAGAGGTTGCGGGCCTGCACCATCAGGCGCTTGCGTCCGGTGGCGACGGGGGTGAGGTCGGGGTTCAGGCGTTCGTGGAACCCGCCGTGGCGGGGATCGGTGAAGCGGTCACGGACGAGCGGGAGGAGGTTGTCCCGGGCGTAGGCGGTGAAGGCGGCGAGGGAGTCCATGGTGAGAACTGTGGCGCGGCCAGGTTGCTTCTACCAGGGCGTGGAGGCGGGAACAGGTTTCTTCCCCAACTCGTCGGCTTTCTCGCCGGGGCTGACTGATCCGGCTCCTACCGGTGTGTTCATTTTATGATCGGTCGAAGATTTTTGAGAAATCGGATTACCGGCCGCATTATCTGTTTGACGCATGGAACATTCCGGGTTAACGTTTCGTCACGGCGGCTTAAGTTTCCGCCGTCCAGAGAGTTTCGACGATTTAGTGGGAGAACACGCACATGAACCGGCTTTCCAATACCGTTGCTGCGGTTGCGATTTCCGCACTCGGTCTGATTTCCGCGGCGCACGCGGGTCCCGGCTGGGAATTCACCTCTCCGGGGAACAGCTACACGAACGGGACCTGGGATTTTGCCACGGCCTTCACGGCGAACGCCAACGTTACGGTGTCGGGTCTTGGCTATTACGCCGATCCGGTCACGGGGAACGCCGATGGGAACCCGGTGGCACTGTATCAGTGTGCCGACGTCGCCTGCTCGACGACTGCTACGCTGCTGGCCTCGACGACGGTTACCAACATCTATCCTCTGACCGGGCATTTCCGTTACGTCACCATCGCTCCGATCAACCTGGTCGCGGGTGTATCGTATGAGGTCGCCGGGGTTAGCAACTCCGACAACTACACGTGGGATGATCCGGGATTCACGGTTGATCCGGCGCTTTCTCTGGTCAGCGACGCGTCCGGCAATACGACGCGCTGGCAGTCGCTCGGCACCCCGGACTTTCTCAATTACATCAACTACGCTGAAATTGAGCCTGATGGTTTCTGGGGGCCGAACGTCTTCCTGGGAACACCGGTTTTTGCGCCGGAACCGGCCTCTCTGGCGCTGCTCGGGGTGGGTCTCGCGGGTCTCGGCCTGCTTCGCCGTCGCAAGGCCTGACGCTTCGGCCATTCGTTCGAGAAAGGGCGGCGCGGCTGGCGCCGCCCTTTTTTACGTCGGCCCTCGTGGGTTTTCAGTGCCTCGGTTCGGCCATGCGCCGATGCATCTCGGCGGTGACCCCGGCCGGGAGGATATTGGCGATGGCGGATTGCAGCTTGTTCTGCCAGCCGGTGACGACATCGCCTGTGCCCTGCATCATTGCCTCGAAACCCTGGCGGGCGACATCGGCGGGATCGGCTTTCTTCTGCTGGCCGACCTTGGTGTCCAGCATATCCGCGCGCTCGAAGAAGTCGGTCTCGGTGGCGCCGGGCATCAGGCAGGTGACGGTGACTCCGCTGCCTTGCAACTCGTGGCGGATGGCGAAGGCGAAACTATCGAGGAATGCTTTGGTGCCGTTGTACACGGCCTGATAGGTCCCGGGCATAAAGCCGGCGATCGAGCCGGTGATCAGGATGCGGCCTGCGCCGGCATCACGCATGTCACGCCCGACTTTCTGGATCAGCAGCAGGGTGCCGGTGATGTTGGTTTCAACCACGCGGCGCCAAGCGGCCGGGTCCTGATCGAGGAAGGCACGGCCGAGGCCGCGGCCGGCGTTGGCGAGCAGCGCATCGATCTTGCGGCCGCGCGCGGCGGCGTAGAGTTTGTCAACGCCGTCGGGTCCTGAGAGGTCGGCCTGCACGGCTTCGACGGCGGCGCCTTCGTTTCGCAGCGATTGGGCTGCCTGTTCGATTTCCGGCTCGTCGGCGGCGATCAGCACGTCGTAGCCGTGCTGGATGCATTGGCGGGCGAGTTCGTAGCCGATGCCGGTGGAGGCGCCGGTGACGATGGCGAAGGGACGGGCGGTGTCGGGCATGGTGGGGTGCGGTTCCGTCGGTTGGGGACGGGCGGTCAACGCCGCGGTACATGAAGCTGTGGCGTCACGCGTGAGTGATGGCTCAGTGGCGGTGATCGAGTGCGGTTCGCCTCCCGCGCTTCGCTCGGGGCAGGCTCTGGGTCGCCACGGCCCGCTGCGCGGGCCTCGCGATGACGGTGGGGCGCTCAGACGTGCGCGACGCGGAGCGTGTTGGTGCTGCCGGAATGGCCGAACGGAATTCCGGCCGCGATGACGATCTCGTCGCCCTTCTGGGCGAAGCCTTCGAGTTGGGCGACGCGCAGGGCGCGGGTGACGGCCTCGGAGAGGGAATGGACGTCCGGCGCGATCATGGCGTGGACGCCCCAGGCGACCGCGAGACGCCGGGCTGTTTGCAGATGGGGCGTAAAGCCGATGATCGGTGCCTCCGGGCGTTCGCGCGCGATGCGTATCGCGGTGCTGCCCGAGGCGGTGAAGGCGACGATCGCTGACGCTCCCAGCGTGTGACCGATCTGGCGGGCTGCCGCGGCGATGGCGTCGGCCGCCGCATGTTCCGGCTCCGGCCGGCTGGCATCGATCATCCCCCGCCAGCCCGGGTCCTGCTCCACGCGGGCGATGATGCGGTCCATGATGTTCACCGCTTCGAACGGGTACTGACCGGCGGCCGTTTCGGCTGACAGCATCACCGCGTCGGCGCCATCGAACACCGCGGTTGCGACATCCGATGCTTCGGCCCTTGTGGGGGCCGGGGCGCTGATCATGCTTTCCAACATCTGGGTGGCGACCACGACCGGTTTGCCCAGGGCGCGGGCCTGGCGCACGATGCGCTTCTGCACCAGCGGCACCTCTTCGGGGGGGAGTTCGACGCCCAGATCGCCGCGCGCCACCATCACCGCATCCGAGAGCTCCAGGATCGCGTCGAGGTTTTCGACCGCCTGGGGCTTTTCCATCTTGGTCATGATCCAGGCCCGGCCGGCGGTGAGAGCGCGTGCTTCGGCGACGTCTTCGGGGCGCTGCACGAACGACAGGCCGATGTAGTTGGCGCCGTGTTGGAGCGCGAAATCGAGATCGGCGCGATCCTTCGCTGTCAACGCGGGGATCGGCAGCACCACGTCGGGCACGTTCACGCCCTTGCGGTCGGAGAGCGGACCTCCGACCACCACCTCGGTATCCAGGGCGTCATCGCGCTTGCGCACAACGCGCAGCCGCAGCTTGCCATCGTCCAGCAGCAGGGTCGTGCCGATCGCGGCAGCCGCGATGATCTCCGGATGCGGCAGATTCACCCGGTTCGCGTTTCCCGGCGTCGGGTTCAGATCAAGCCGGAAGCTGTGCCCGGTCTGCAAATGCACGCGCCCGCCGCCGAAGCGGCCGACCCGCAGCTTGGGTCCCTGCACGTCGGCCAGGATGCCGATGGGGCGGTCGAAGCGCTCCTCCAGTTCGCGGATCATGGCGAAGCGGGCGGCATGGTCTTCGTGCGTGCCGTGGCTGAAATTGAGGCGGAACACGTCGGCGCCGGCCTGGAACAGCCGCGCCAGCACCTCGGGCGAGGAGCTGGCCGGTCCGAGCGTGGCGACGATTTTGGTTCTTCGCCGGCGGCGGATCTTGGGGCGGGTTGCCATGCGACACCACGTAGCGCGCCGACCGCCCATGCGCTACCGGGGTCCCGATGACGGAACACCGCAGCTTCGATCTGGACGCCTGGCTCCGGCGCATCGGCTACACGGGATCGCGGGCGCCCACCGTGGCAACTCTGGCGGCGCTGATCACGGCCCAGACTGACGCCATCCCGTTTGAGGGGATCGACGTCTTTCTTGGCCGCGTGCCCGCGCTCGACCTGGCGTCGCTGCAAAGCAAGCTGATCGATACAGGGCGTGGCGGGTACTGCTACGAACAGAACATCATCTTTCGTTCCGGCCTGGCCGCGCTGGGCTTCAAGGTGAGCAGCCTGATCGCACGGGTGGTGATCGGGCAGGCGGCCGACGCAGCCACGGCGGCGACCCACATGGCGCTGCGGGTGGAGTTGCCGGAAGGACAATTCCTGGTCGATGTCGGTTTCGGCAGTCAGACACCGACCGCGCCGCTGATGATGCGCCGGCATGTCGAGCAACCAACACCGCACGAAGCCATGCGGCTGCTTCCGGTAGGGCACGAGCTGCTATTGCAGGCTGAGCTGGGCGGCGAGTGGGCGAATCTGTATCGCCTGGCGCCATATCCGGTGCCTGACATCGATTTCGAGGTTGCCAACTGGTTCGTCGCGGGACGAGGGGAAAGCCTGTTTGCCAAAAACGTCGTGGCGGCCCGTTCGGCTCCGGACGGGCTTCGCTACGCGCTGCTGAACGACCGGCTGACAGTGCGCCAACGGGGCAAGCTGATCGAGCGCCGCACTCTGCCTGACGATGCGTCGTTCGCGACCGTTCTGAACGAAACCTTCCGGCTGACGCTGTCTGACGACGACCTGCAGGCGATGTTGGCGGAGCTCGATCGAAGGGGACTCCGCGGCACCGGGCATCCACTTTCGAGCGTGTGAAGAAATCTCGGACGGGCTCGAGGAGCGAGCCGGGCGGAATCGGTAAGCGCCTGAGATACGCTGGTCAGTTCCCGCTTTCGCGGGAATGACGGAGGGGCGTGAATGACGGAGGGGTAGTTCGCGCGAATGACGGGGAGCGGCGATTTACCCAGTCGGCTCATACCCCGGCGCCTGCGGCTTGCCGCGGACGCGAGCGCGCGCGCGTTCGAACAACAGGTAGATCACCGGGGTTGTATAGAGGGTCAGAAGCTGGCTGAGGAGCAGCCCGCCGATGATGGTGATGCCGAGCGGTTCGCGCAGTTCGGAGCCGGCGCCGCGTTCGGCCACGAGCGGCACGGCGCCGAGCAGGGCGGCCATGGTGGTCATCATGATGGGGCGGAAGCGGAGCAGGCAGGCGCTTTCGATTGCCGCGGCGGGGCTCATGCCGTCGCGCCGCTCCGCCTCGATGGCGAAGTCGATCATCATGATGGCGTTCTTCTTCACGATGCCCATCAACAGCACGATTCCGACCAGGGCGACCAGCGACAGATCGAGCCCGCACAGCATGAGTGCCACGAGCGCGCCGATGCCGGCGCTGGGCAGGGTGGAGAGGATGGTGACGGGGTGGATCCAGCTTTCGTACAGAACACCGAGCACGATATAGATCACGACGACGGAGGCCAGGATGAGCCACGGCGCGGCGGACAGTGAGCGCTGGAATTCCGCCGCGTCGCCGGAATAGCTGCCGCTGATGGTGTCCGGCATGCCGATCTGGCGCTCGGCGCGGGCGATGTCGTTCATGGCCTGATCGAGCGACGCGCCGGGCGCGAGGTCGAAGCCGATGGTTGCCGAGGGAAACTGCTGCTGATTGGTCACCACGAGCGGCGCGGTGGTGCGCCGGACCGTGGCGACTTCATTCAACGGCACCTGCACGTCGTTGGCACCGGGGACGCGGAGCAGTTCCAGTGTGGCAGGATCACCCTGCCATGCCTGGTTGGATTCCAGGATCACCCGGTACTGGTTGGCCTGGCCGAAGATGGTGGAGACCTGGCGCTGGCCGAAACTGTCGTACAGCGTGTCCTCGATGGCCTGCATGGTGACGCCGAGCCGGCCGGCGGCCTGGCGATCGACCGTGATCTCGATCCGCGCGCCCAGGTCCTGCTGGTCGGAATCGACGTTGCGCAGCGCGGGCACGGTGCGGAGCGCATCGACCAGGCGGGGCACCCAGGCGCTCAGTTCGGTCCGGTCGGTATCCACAAGCGTGTATTGATACGCGGTACGGCTGGCGCGCGTGCCGAGCGTGATGTCCTGCACCGGTTTGAACCATGCGCTCAGCCCGGGAATATCGGCGATATCGGCACCGAGGCGTTTGATGATGGCGGGGGCGGCGCTGCGTTGGCCGATCGGCTTGAGCGCGATGGTGAGCTGCCCGACATTCGGGGTGGGATTGATGGTGCCCACGCCCACGAACGAGACGACGTTGGCGACCGCCGGATCGCGCACCACGGTCTCGGCTGCGTGGTTCTGCAAGGCCGCGAGCCGGGTTATGGAGATATCCTGCGCGCCCTGCGTCACGCCGAGGATCACGCCGGTGTCCTGCTGCGGCAGGAAGCCCTTGGGCACGATGATGTAGAGGCCGATGGTGCCGCCGAGCGTGGCGAGCGCGACGATCAGCACCAGGGCCTGGCGTCGCAGCGCCCAGCGCAGGCTGGTGCCGTAGGCTCGCTGAAGCGCGGTGAATGCGGTCTCGAGCGCGCGGGAGATCCGGCCGGGATGCTGTGATTCGATTGGCCGAAGCAGACGTCCGCACATCATGGGCGTGAGGGTCAGCGACACGACGGCGGAGACGATCACCGACACCGAGAGGGTGACGGCGAATTCGCTGAACAGCCGACCGACCACGCCGGTCATGAAGAGCAGCGGAATGAAGACGGCGATCAACGAGACGGTGAGGGAGACGATAGTGAAGCCGATCTGGCCGGCGCCCCTGAACGCTGCCTCCAGCGGGCGCACGCCCTGTTCGATGTAGCGCACGACGTTTTCGATCATCACGATGGCGTCGTCCACGACGAAGCCGGTGGCGACCGTAAGCGCCATGAGCGAAAGGTTATCGAGGCTGTAGCCGAGCAGGTGCATGACGCCGAAGGTGCCGATGAGGGAGAGCGGCAGGGCGACGGCGGGGATGAAGGTGGCGCGAGGCGAGCGCAGGAAGGCGAAGATCACCGCGACGACGAGCACGATGGCCATAAGCAGCGTGAGCTGCACATCGCGCACCGAAGCGCGGATGGTGTTGGTGCGGTCCACCGCGACGGCAATGTTGACCGCGGCGGGGATGGCGCGTTGCAGGTCCGGCAGGGCGGCGCGGAGGCGCTCCACGGTTTGGACGATGTTGGCGCCGGGCTGGCGCTGGACATCGAGCACCACGGCGGGGATCTGCTTGCCGTCGTGGAAATACCAGGCGCCGACGCGGTCGTTTTCCACACTGCTGGCGACGCTGCCGACATCGGACAGGCGCACCGGCGCGTTATTGCGCCAGGCGATGACGAGGTTGGTGTACTGGTCGGCGTTGACCAGTTGATCGTTGGCGCCGAGAGAAACGGCGAGCCGTGCGCCATCGAAGCCGCCCTTGGCGCCGTTGGTGTTGGCATTGGCGATCGCGGTGCGGACATCCTCCATGCTCAGGCCGTAGGCAGCGAGCCGGGCGGGGTCCACGCGTACCCGCACGGCGGGGCGCATGCCGCCTTCCACCGTGACCTTCCCGACGCCGTCGAGTTCGGCGAGCTTGGGCTGCAGCACCGTGTCTGCGGCGTCGCTGATCTGCGCGATGGGGATGGCATCGGAGGTCAGGACCAGGGTGAGGATGGGCGCGTCGGCGGGGTTCACCTTGGAATAGACGGGGGGATACGGCAGGTTGGCCGGCAAGGTACCGGACGCCGCGTTGATCGCGGCCTGCACGTCCTGCGATACCGAATCCATGCTGTGGTCGAGGTCGAATTGCAGCGTGATCTGGCTGGTGCCCTGGGCGCTCTGCGATGTCATGCTGATGAGGCCGGGGATTTGGCCGAACTGGCGCTCGAGCGATGCGGTGATCAGGGTGGCGACGGTTTGCGGGCTGGCGCCCGGCAACTGCGTGGTGACCTCGATGGTGGGGAAGTCCACGGTCGGCAGTGCGGAGACGGGCAGGGCGCGGTAGCCCAGGACACCGGCGAGCAGGATGGCGAGGGCGAGCAGCCAGGTGGCGATCGGCCGGGCGATGAACGGCGCGGAGATGTTCACGCGGAGGTGGTCCTCCTAATACCCGGACTGACGGGCGCGCGCACGACCATCGGGGGGTATTGCACGTTATCTGGGTGCGGCGGGTCCTGGATTGCCGCGTCGGGCGCTTCGCGCCCTCCTCGCAATGACATGATACGGTCAGCTAGCCTGATGAGCGGCGGGAATGCTGCGGGGCGGCGCCCGGCGCGGTTGCCGGCCGCGGTCCGGCAGGCGGAGCCGGAGCGCCAACGGCGGGGGCGATGGTGACGTGCTTGCCGTCGCTGAGGCGGGAGGCTCCATCGGTCACCACATGCTCGCCCGGCTTGATGCCGGAAGAGATCACGGCGAAGCGGGTGTCTTCGTGGGTGACGGTGACGGGCCGGCGGGTGACGGTGTCGTCGGCGTTGACGACGTAAACGTAGTCTCCGTTCGGTCCCTGCTGGACGGCGGCGGGCGAGACCACGGTGGCATCCCGGTCGGTGGCCACCTGCAGGCGGATGCCGACGAAGCCGCCGGGCCAGAGCTTGGAGGCGGCGTTGGGAAAGGTGGCCTTCAGCTTGATGGTACCGGTGGTCGGGTCGATCTGGTTGTCGAGCACCGCCAGCGTGCCGCGATCCAGGAGGTTGGCCGGGTCCTCATCGGCTCCCTGGGGATAGGCGAGGACCGGCGCCGGACCGGCGGCCATGGCGGCGGCGACCGGCTGGAGGCTTTGCTGCGGCAGGGTGAACAGTACGGAGATGGGCTGGAGTTGCGTGAGCACGACGATGCCGGTGGCATCGGAGGCGTGCACGATGTTGCCAGCGTCCACCTGGCGGATGCCGGTGCGTCCGTCGATCGGCGAGGTGATGGTGGTGTAGGAAAGATTGGTCTGCGCGGTTTCGATCTGCGCCTGATCCTGCTGGACCTGGGCGGTCAACTGGGCGACCAGCGCCTTCTGCGTGGCGGCCTGCTGGGCGGAGGCGTATTTGTTCTCGACCAGCTTGTCGTAGCGGGCGAGGTCCACCTTTGCATTGGCGAGGTTGGCCTCGTCCTGCGCCTTCTTGGCGACGGCGGCGTCGAGCGCGGCCTGGTAGATGCGCGGATCGATGCGGGCGAGCACGTCGCCCTTGTGGACCATCTGGCCTTCCTTGAAATCGACCTCGGTGAGGGGGCCATCGACCATCGGCTTGATGGTGACGGTGCTGAAGGCCTGCACGGTGCCGAGCGCCGGCAGCATGATCGGCACGTTCTGCGTTTCGGCGGTGGCGATGAGGACGGGCACCGGGCCGCCGCCGAAGCCCGGCCCCTTGGCGGGCGGCTTCGGCTTCGGCCAGAAGACGACGGCGGTGCCGATCGCCGGCGACGAGGAGCAGGCACAGGAGTGCCATGCCGGCGCGGGAGGCGCGGGTGCGGGGTTTGCTGCGGCCCGGGTCGAACAGGACCGGATCGCGGGTGCCGATATCCATTGCTAGACCTTTGCTTTCAGTGGCCTGCGCTTGCCTGACGTTCGCCGCTCAATGCGGCGAATTTCGGGGGCAGGACACCGGCTGGCTGCCCAATAAATGATCATAGCGGCTTTTCCCCGATGACGGGCAGGGCGATTCCACCGGGGATCAGGCCGGGCGTCAGGCCGGGGAACTGATCGAGAATTGCCCCGGGCGGCTGGACCCATCCGCCGCCCAAGGCGCGATAGAGGCTGAGCAAAGCGAGGAAGCGCGAGAGGCGGATCTGGACGAGCTCGTCCTCATCGTTGAGCAGCGTGGTTTCAGTTGTCAGGACGGTGGTGACGTCGGTTGTGCCGGCCGCGAGCTGGGCGCGCGCCGCATCCGCCGCCTGCCGCGCCGCCGCGACGGCCTGGCGCTGCAGCGCCTCCTGTTCGGTGGTGTAGCGCCAGGCGGTGAGGGCGTTGTCCACATCGGTGAAGGCCTGGACCACGGCCTTGGCGTAGTCTGCCAGGAGTTCGTTGTAGCGTCCTTTGCTGAGTTCCAGCTCGCCGCGGAGGGTGCCGCCGTCGAAGATCGGCTGGGTCACGCTGGCGGCGAGCGTGAGGATGATGCCGCCGGGGGTGAACAACTGGCTGAGGGCGGCGGCCTGATAGCCGCGCTGGCCGGTGAGCGTGATCTCGGGGAAGAAGGCAGCGTGAGCGGCCTTCACGTCGTAGTTGGCGGCGATCAACTGGGCCTCGGCCGCGGCCACGTCGGGCCGGCGGCGCAGCAGTTCGGAGGGCAGTCCGGGCCAGACCGGGGGCAGGGCCAGGGTGTCGAGCGTTCCGGGGGTGACGGTGACGCGCTCGGGCGGCACGCCGGTGAGGATGCCGAGGCCGATGATCTGCTGCTGCATCTGGCTTTGCAGGGCGGGAATGGTGGCCTGTTCGGCGCGGACCAATGCCTCCTGCTGGGCGACGTCGAGAATAGTGCCGGTGCCGGCGGCGAGGCGGCCGCGGATCACGTCCAGCGTCTGCTGGGCGTCGCGCAGGTTCTGGCGGGCGACGGCCAGGCGGTCGGCGAGTTCGAGGGCGGTGAACCAGGTCTGCGCCACGTCGGTGACGACGGTGAGGGCGACGGTCTGCTGGTCGAAACGGGAGAAGACGGCGGAGGCGAGGGCGGATTGGCGGGCCGCGCGGTTGTGGCCCCAGAAGTCTGTCACGTAGCCGACGTTGAGGCCGAGATTGTAGGTGTGGGTGTCGAAGGTGCGGGGGACGGCGCCAAAGCTGCGGGACGACGACAGGGCGGATTGCTGGTAGGCGGCGCCGGCGGTCGCATCGAGGGTGGGGAGCAGGGGCGCGCCGGCGATGCGGACCTGGGCGTCGGCCTGCTGGATGCGGGCGATGGCAGCGGCGATATCGAAGTTGCGGGCCTGGGCCTGGGCTTCGAGCTGATCGAGCGGGGGCGAGCGGAAGCCGCGCCACCAGTTGGAGGCGGGCCAGTCGGCTGCCGCGGTTTGAGCGGTGGCGCGGAACTGGGCGGGGATATCGAGAGCTGGCTCGCGATAGACGGGGGCCGAGATTGCAGCCGGACAGACTGGTCAGGGCCGCGAGGCACGGTGCCGCGGCGCGGAGGTTCATGATCGCGGCATATCGTGTGGGCCTGTAACAGGCGTATTTCGGGGTTCGGCGGGTGGGCATCAAGCCGGGGGATGTGGCGGGCGGCGGTTGCCGGGTGGGATGGGGCGCGCTACATGCGGGGTGCCGCTGGGGGATAGTTTAGCGGTAGAACTCCCGGCTCTGGACCGGGCAGCCTTGGTTCGAATCCAGGTCCCCCAGCCAGGTTTCTTCGCGGACAGAGCCAGAACGTGCCGCACAACGCGGGGTTTTTTGGGCGGTGCCGGCGCGGTGACCCGAGAGGCTCATGCGGCCGCTATTTGGCCGCCAAATTCACGCCCTGTGTCTTGGCCCCCTGATTTGCAGTGCCCGATGTCGTGCACGCTGGGACCGGCATGCGGTTTTCCTTGATGAGTTGTTTCGTTGTCTCGTCCAGGCAGACGACCGGTCGATCCGGATCATGCGGCCTGTGGTAAACCTACATACGGCCGGGTCAAAACACCACTTGCACTTTCATCGACTGTTTCCGGTCAGACGCCAGGTCGAACGCGCGGCGCGCTTCCGAAAGCGGCAGAACGGCGCTGAGCAGCGGCCGCACATCAATCCTCCGCTGCGTGATGAAATCCACTGCCCACGCAAACTCCTCGTGGAATTGGAAGGTGCCGCGAAGGGTAAGCTCCTTCGCCACGAACGTGTTCAGCGGCAATGCGGTCTCCGTACCGCCAAGGCCAACCTGCACCATGACCGCCCCCGGCCGGGCGGAAGCAGCCGCAGCCGCGATGGCAGGCCCAGCCCCCGAGGCCTCCAGAACGACGTCGAACGTTCCCTTGTCTTTCCCGTACTCGGCGAGCCCGTCTGGCCGCTCGGCCATGTTGATGGTGCGATCGGCGCCGAGTGTCCGCACGACCGCGAGCGGCTCGTCCAGCAGGTCGGTCACAACGACCTCCCGCGCTCCGCCATGTCGCGCTACCAACACGCACAGCGCCCCGATCGGCCCGCATCCGGACACCAGGACGCGTTTTCCCATCAGTGATCCCGCCTGTTGCGCGGCGTGCAGACACACCGAGAGAGGCTCGGCGAACGCTGCCTCCGTCAGGTCCGTTCCCCGGGGTAAAGGATGCACCTGGTCCTCGCGGCATGTCAGTTGCTCGCGAAAGCCGCCATGCACATGGGGGGTCCGCATCGCGCTGCCGTAGAACCGCATGTCGAGACACTGATTCGGCATGCCTTCAAGACAGTAGCGACAACGGCCGCACGGTGCCGACGGATTGACTGCAACCCGATCGCCGACGGCCACCCGTGTCACGCCAGGTCCTACCTCCGCGACAGTGCCAGCAATCTCATGGCCCAAAACCATCGGATGCTGAATGCGTACCGTCCCGAAACCTCCCTGATGATAATAATGCAGGTCGGAGCCGCAGATTCCTCCGGCAGCGATCCGGACGGTAACCTGCCCCGGACCAGGCGCCTCCGTAGGCCAATCATCCAGCCGGATATCATGCGGAGCGTGAATCACGATCGCTTTCATGGCGTTCCTGTCAGTAAAGCCGTTCCACAGCCGCGGCAATTCGCGCGCAACCATCTTCAAGAACACTCAGAGAAGTCGCAATTGAAAGGCGGAAATACGGTGACAGCCCATACGCCGTTCCAGCGACAACAGCCACGCCTGCCTGCTCGAGCAGGAACATGACCACATCACCATCATCGGTCAGCGTCTTACCATTTGGCGTTGTCTTACCGATCAGCCCGACGCAATTGACGTAGAGGTAGAAAGCGCCCGACGGCGGCGTGCAGCTCAGTCCTGGAATGGCGTTGATCCGGGCCAAAGCGGCATCCCTGCGCTGGCGATAAACGGCCACACTCTCCGCTACAAAACTTTGATCGCCATTCAACGCTTCGGTTGCCGCCGCCTGGCTGACGGAACAGCAATTGCCGCTCGACTGCGACAGCATCGTGTTCATCGCCTCGACAAGGTCCGTCGGGCCCGCTGCGTATCCGATGCGCCACCCCGTCATCGCATAGGTCTTTGAAACGCCGTTCACCGCCAGCACGCGATCCCGCAGCTCGGGCACGGCCTCCAGCAGATGCGGCGTGCGCGCGCCGTCGAAGCGGATGTGCTCGTAGATGTCGTCGGTCATGACCAACACGTGCGGATGGTCCAGCAAGACCTGCCCCAACGCCTTATACTCTGCCGCGGTGTAGCTGGCCCCGGTCGGATTGCTGGGCGAATTGATCAAGAGCCATCGTGTGTGCGGGGTGATTGCGTCTGCAAGCTGCGATGGAGTCAGCTTGAAGCCATTCGCCTCGGTACAAGGCACTGTCACCGGCACGCCTTCATTGGCGAGTACCATATCAGGATAAGACACCCAGTACGGAGCCGGGATCACCACTTCGTCGCCTGGTTCCAGGGTGACCGCCAGTGCCGTGAAAATCGCGCTCTTCGCACCGTTGGTCGCGATGATCTGCTCGATGCCGTATTTCAGACCGTTCTCCCGTTCGAGCTTGGCAGCAATCGCCTGCCGCAGCTCCACGGTTCCAGCCATCAGCGTATATCGCGTCGCCCCCCGCTCTATCGCCGCCGCCGCGGCCGCCCGGATATGGGCAGGCGTGTCGAAATCGGGCTCGCCGACCACCAGGTTCACGATCGACCGCCCGGCCCGGCGAAGGCTGTTGGCCCGATCGGCCGCCGCAGCGCTCGGCGACGGCTTGATGCGCGCAACACGGCTCGCGATGCGGGACCGGCTTCGCAGAACATTCGGAGCGTCATTCATGCCTCGACCCTAGGCCTCGCATCGCACCGGGTCCAAGACGAGTTGCCTCTGCCGAAAGAAGCGCCCCTTATGGCTGCGGTCGGGTGATTGCCCTACTCTTATGGGCCGGAGAGTGCCCATGAACTTCAATCGGCTGAGATATTTCGCAAAGGTCGTCGATGTCGGCAGCGTGACCCAGGCTGCCGATCTGCTCAACATCGCGCAGCCCGCGCTCAGCCAGCAAATCGCCATCCTGGAAACCGAGGTGAAGCAGCAGCTCCTGGTTCGCACCAAGCGGGGCGTAACGCCGACCGAGGCCGGCAAGACGCTTTACCGACACGCGCAGGCGATCCTGCGGCAGTGCGAGCAGGCGCGCATCGATATGGCGACCGAGAGCCGCAGCGTGTCCGGCCGGGTGTCGGTCGGGCTTGCGCCTGGAACAGCCGCCGCAACGCTCGGTCTTCCGCTGATCCGGATCATCCGCTCGCAGTATCCGGGGATCATTCCGTATCTCAATGAGAACTATGGGACCACGCTGTCAGAGCTGATCATGAGTGGCCGCATGGATTTGGCCGTACTCTACGGGAACCGGCCGGTCCACGGCTTGAGCTTCACGCCGCTCCTGCACGAGGAGCTTTTTCTGGTTGGCCCGTCGGCCACGGCCAATCCGATCGCCGTCGCAGAAATGGCAGGCATCGAGCTGTTTTTGCCCCGGCCTTACAACATCGTTCGCAAGCTGGTGGATGAGAGCTTCATGCGCGCCGGGATCGAGTTCCGGCTGATCGCCGAAGTGGAATCCGCAATGACCCTGAAGTCCGTGATTGCCGAGGGGCTGGGCGCCACGATCCTACCCTGGTCCATGGCCCGCGAGGTTGCCGGTGATCGCCCGACGTGGTGTCGGCATATCGTGGACCCGGTCATCGAGGCCCCATTCACTCTCTGCCAATCGGACCATCTCCCCCTCTCTGAGCCCGGCCAGATCGTCAGATCGGTCCTGCTCGAGCTGGTCGTCGGACTGAGCGCCGAGATCAGTTGGCCTCATGAAAGCGGCGATCCGGGAGCGCCATAAGTCCCTCCTATCACGGCAAAGCCAATCCGTCTTACCGCAGCCGCTTCTCGCCAACTAAGGTGCTCCGGCGCAAGCAGAGTGCGGCGTGGGGCATGGACCGAGATCTTATCAAGCAACTGATTGAGGCTTTGGCGGCCTCGGACCTCGCCGAACTTGAATATCGCAGCAATGGCGAGACACTCAGGCTGGTCAAGCGCGCGACAGCCGCACCAGCACCGGCTCGCGCTGCGCGGTCACCCGCTAACCACGCGACCGCGGTCCCGGCTCCTTCACCGTCACCGAGCGCCGCGGTCTCCGACACGATCGTGGCTCCGGTGTACGGGATCGTCCATTTGCAGGATTCGCCAGGTGCGCCGCCGCTTGTGACTCCCGGTCAATCCGTGACGGCAGGACAGGTCCTTTGCGTCATCGAGGCCATGAAAGTGTTCAGCCAGGTTCGCGCCGAACGGGACTGCACAATTGCCGCTGTGCTGATCGAATCCGGCCAGGAAGTGGAAGCCGGGCAATCGCTGTTTCAGTTGAGCTGAGATAAGCGCATCATGTTCAACTCCGTCCTGATCGCCAATCGCGGCGAAATCGCGCTTCGCATTCAGCGTGCATGCCGAGGACTCGGCTTGCGCATCGTAGCCGTCCATTCCGAGGCCGATGCCGGCGCCCCTTACGTGCGGCAGGCAGATCAGGCCCTTTGCATCGGCCCGCCGGCAGCCGGCCAAAGCTACCTGAACCAAGCTGCGATCCTGTTCGCCGCGAAAATCAGCGGTGCACAAGCGATCCATCCCGGCTACGGTTTCCTGTCGGAAAATGCCGAGTTCGCCGCACGGGTCGAAGAAGCCGGGCTGATCTTCATCGGCCCGAGCGCGGCCTGCATCCGCACAATGGGCGACAAGGTCGCGGCCAAGCGCGCAATGCGTCGTGCCGGCGTGCCATGCGTGCCCGGTCCCGATGAACCGCTTCCGGATGATCCGGCCGAAATCCGAAAGATCGCTGACGACGTTGGCTATCCCGTCATCATCAAGGCAGCGGGGGGAGGCGGCGGACGCGGTATGCGCGTTGTCGAAAATCCGGCGACCCTGCTGGAGATGCTCGCGCTTACAAAGGAAGAAGCACGCCGCGCCTTCGGCAACCCGGAGGTCTATATCGAAAAATTTCTCTCGCACCCCCGGCATGTCGAGATCCAGGTGATCGCTGACCGCTATGGCTCGGCGCTGTGGCTGGGAAGCCGCGACTGCTCCCTGCAGCGGCGTAATCAGAAGGTCATCGAAGAGGCGCCGGCGCCGGGGATTCCCCACGCCGACATCGCCGAGCTAGGCGGGCGCTGCGCCGAAGCGTGCCGCCGGATCGGATACTGCGGCGTCGGCACGTTCGAGTTCCTGTTCGAGGATGGCCGGTTCTACTTTATCGAAATGAATACGCGCGTTCAGGTCGAGCATCCGGTCACCGAGGCGACCACAGGCATCGACATCGTTCAGCACCAGTTGCGCGTGGCGCGCGGCGAGAAACTGTCGTTTGAGCAGGGCGACATTGAATGCAGAGGCCATGCGTTCGAGTGCCGGATCAACGCCGAGGATCCGGACAGGTTTATCCCTTCCCCCGGGCATATCGCCGAATGGACGATGCCCGGCGGTTTCGGTGTGCGCGTGGATAGTCACGCCGGCACCGGATACCACGTGCCCCCCTATTACGACTCCATGATCGCCAAGCTGATCGTACATGGCACGAGCCGCGAAGACGCTCTCGCCCGGACGCGCCTCGCACTACGCGAAATGCAGATCGGCGGCATTCAGACCAACCTGCCGCTCCATCGCGCCATCCTTGAAGACCCGGCATTCAACGCCGGCGAAGTGGATATTCACCACCTCGAGCGCTGGCTGGCCCGGAGATGCGCGGCATGATGACGACGCCCAAAATCAGTTCGCTGGGCACGGCGGCATTGCTGTTCGAGGCGCCGGGCCCCCCGTGCTGGAATTGCAGCAGCGCATCTGGGCTCTGGCGCGCTGCGCTGGGCAGTGGCCCGAGATCCAGGAGGCAGTGCCCGGCGTGAACAGCCTGATGCTCGCATTCGTCAGTCCACCACGTGATCTTGGTCCCCTGAAATACGGCTATCGGCCGCGTGGACAGATGCTGAACCGTTGCCCCTCCAGGGTCGGGTCGTGGAGTTGCCGGTGGTGTATGGGGGCGATCGCGGCCCCCATTTGGCCGACGTTCTCGCTCATACCGGGCTTGAGCCTCGACGAGCTGATCGACCGCCACACGGCGCCGCTGTATCCGGTTTACGCGATCGGCAGTCATCCCGGGTATTGCTATCTCGGTGGCATGGATGAGCGGATCGCCACGCCGCGGCGCAAAGTTCCCGTCTTGAAAATCCCGGGTGGTTCCGTTTCGATCGGTGGCAAGCAGACCGGTGTTTCGGCATCGTCCGGGCCCAGCGGCTGGAACACGATCGGCAGCACGTCACTCTCCTTCTTCGACCCCGCGGCTTCACCTCCCACGATGCTGCAGCCAGGCGACGCAATCCGATTTCAGGTCGAGCGAGTGATCCGGTGATCGAGATCATCGCCACCGCCGGGCTGGCGACAGTGCAGGATCTGGGCCGCTACGGCAGCCTGCGTTATGGCGTCGGCCGGGCCGGCGCAATGGACCGTCTTGCTTTGGCTGCCGCAAACCTATTGCTGGGAAACGACGAAAACGCGGCCGCGGTCGAAGTGCAGCTCTTTCCCTTCGCGGCTCGCTTCACCGCGGATTGTGCTTTCGCCATCACCGGCGCGGATTGTGCGGCTCAGTTGGACGGCCGCGCTCTGCTGCCGTGGTCCACATATCGCGCGCGCGCGGGCCACGAGCTCATGCTTGGATTACCGCAAGGCGCGGTCCGCGCCAGCCGTGCCTATCTGGCACTGCCTGGCGGCATCGACGTGCCGGAGGTGCTCGGGTCCCGCAGCACTCAGTTGCGCGGCGCCTTCGGCGGGCTGGAAGGCCGCTTTCTCCAAGTCGGCGACCACCTGCGGGCCGCGGTCCCGGATCCAGGCCACATCGCGGCCGGGTTCGGCCTGATACCACCCTCCTTGGCCTTGCCGTTGCAGGCCGATGATCGCACAGCCATCCGCGTCCTTCCGGCCGCCGAACACTGCTGTTTCACGCCCGGTTCAAAAGAGTGCTTTTGGTCAGAAGAGTGGAAAATCACCGCGCAGAGCGACCGCTATGGTTATCGCCTGAAGGGCACCGCCCTCGAATTTGCGCAACCGGTGGAGATGCTATCGCACGGGATCGTGCCCGGTGTGATCCAGGTTCCTCCGGGCGGCCAGCCGATCATCCAGCTCAGCGATGCCCAGCCGTCCGGCGGTTATCCGAAAATCGGAACCGTGATCGATGCGGACCTGTGGCGGCTCGGCCAGGCTCCGATCGGCAGTTGCATACGGTTCGTCCAAACCACGTGGGAAGACGCCGTCGCCGCGGGCGAGGAAATCCGTGCCTGGCTCACCGAAGTAGAACGGCTCATCCGGTTGTATCGGTCGCAAGCGACGGGACGCCGCCGCTGATGTCCACGATCACTGACCAGATCCGAGAGCTGAGCTCCTTGCTGGAGGGGACGGATATCGAGCTCCTCGAGCTCGAGCGCGGGAGTGACATTATTCGCCTCCGGCGCAACACGTCCGGTCAGATCGCCGTGCCGCTTGCATCGGCGACATTCGATATCCCGGCTCCCTCCGTCGGCATTTTTCGGCGGACCCATCCGTTGCGAACGGCCCCTCTCGTCGAACCCGGACAAACGGTAATGGCGGGCGACCCCGTCGGCTTGCTGCAGATCGGAGCGCTGCTGGTCCATGTCGTCGCGCCGAAGGACGGAACCATGCTCGACGTCCTCGCCGAGGACGGCGCCGCTGTCGGTTACGGAACGGCATTGATGCGTTTCGCAGGAGATGGGGAATAAAGATGCAGATTGATTTGAACGCGGATTTGGGCGAGGGCTTTGGCCGGTGGGCGATGGGCGATGACAAGACGCTGCTCGGCATCCTGTCTTCTGCCAATGTCGCCTGCGGCTTCCATGCCGGTGACCCCGCCATCATGGATCGCACGGTCCGGGAAGCGCTGGATCGTGGCGTCGATGTGGGGGCGCATGTCGGCTTCCCCGACCGGCAAGGTTTCGGCCGCCGCGTGATGCAGATCGATCCTGCCGAACTGGCTCACATGATCGTCTATCAGCTCGGAGCCCTCGCAGGGATCGCGCGTCGGGCGGGACACCGCATGACGCACATGAGCTTCCATGGGGCGCTCGGGAATATGACCGCAGCGGACGCGACACTTGCGAATACTCTCGTCCAGGCTGTCGCGGAATTCGATCGTGGCCTCACGATCCTGTCCTCCACCTCGCGTGCGATCGAGGATGCGGCGACCCGGCATGGAATGCGGGTCGCGACGTGTTTCCTGGCCGATCGTGCCTATGGCGACGACGGTTTGCTCGTTCCGCGCAAAATGCCGAATTCGGTGATCAAGGATCCCAAGGCATGCGTCGAGCGCGTGACGCAGCTCTTGCGAAATGGGACAGTCACCACGTATTCGGGCAAGACACTCGCGACCCGGGCCGCTGCCATTCTGCTGCACAGCGACACGCAGGGGGCCGTGACGCTCGCCCGCGAAATCCGCGCCGCGGTGGAGCGTTCAGGCGCGGACATCGTGCCGCTGTCCCGCCAGACAGGCGCTGCTGCGACATAGGATCAGCTTATCGGCCCACAGCCGAATAGTCTTGGCCTGCGCGTGGCGAACGCGCCCACAATACTCCCGAGGCGATCAAGGCCCGAACTGGATCGAATATGCCATTTTCCGAGTATCGGACCGCCCTCGTCACCGGTGCATCGTCTGGAATCGGCGCTGCGGTTGTCGAGCGGTTGTGCCGCGAAGGGCTGGAGGTCCATGCCCTCGCACGCCGAGCCGATATGCTCGAGGCACTTTCGGCCCGCACCGGCTGCATCCCCCACGCCTTGGACGTGAGCGATCTGGAACGAATCACCCGCCTCACCGACCGCGTCGATTTCGACATCCTGGTAAACAGCGCGGGTGTCGACCGCCCCGGTTCGATCCTCGGCGCGGACGCCGAGGGCATCGACCTGCTGGTTGATGTAAACCTGCGCGCCGTCCTGCACCTGACCCGGCTCATCGTACCCGGGATGGCCGCTCGTAACCGTGGGCATGTGGTCAATATCAGCTCGATCGCCGCAGCCTATAATTTCGGCGGCAACAGCACCTATCACGCCACCAAGGCCGCGGTGCACATGCTGTCTCGCCAGTTGCGCGTCGATCTTTACGGCAAGCTGGTTCGCGTGACCGAAATCTGCCCCGGTCGGGTTGCGACCGACATCTTCGCCCACGTGCATGGTGACACCGCCGAGACCCACAAGCGGTTTATCGAAGGCTTCCTTTTGCCGGAAGCGGTGGACATTGCGGATGCGATTGCCTTCGCCATTGCCGCCCCGGTTGCCGTCAACGTGGGCCTGATCGAGATCATGCCGACACTGCAGGTTCCCGGTGGTCTGCGGACGACGCGCCCCGGCGAAGCAGCGGACTGAGGCTGCCGCATGAGCGCCTTCGATCTTTCGGCGGTCCTGAAGCCAGAGTTCGCGGCGCTGATCCTCGCCGGGATCCGCACGACGTTCACCGTGTTCGCCGGCGCCTGGCTGTTGGCCATCTCACTCGCCATGGTGCTCCTCACGATCCGCCTCACACCCTCGGTGATCGCGCAGCGTGCCGTCGCCGCCTATGTCTCCTACCACCGCAATGTGCCGACCTTGGTACAACTGATGGTCTGGTATTTCGGCATCTGGAACATACTTCCGGACGCGATACAGGGATGGCTGTCGAATAACAGCGGCGAAGTTATTTTCGCCATCATTGCGCTCGGTCTCTGTCAGGCGGCGTTCTTCAGTGAGGACCTTCGCTCCGGCCTGCGCGCCGTCGCATCCGGACAGGCGGAGGCAGCCCGCGCACTGGGCCACTCCTATGTCGGCTCGATGCGCTACATCATCCTGCCTCAGGCCGTGCGCAACGCCATCCCCGCCCTGGTCAACCACACCGTCTCGCTGTTCAAGAACACCAGCCTCGGCATGGTGATCGGGGTGATGGAAGTCACCCATGTCGTCCAGGAAATCGACAGCCGTACGTTCCTGACCTTCGACATCTACGCGATCGGCACGGCCTTTTATCTGACTTTTTCGCTGTTCCTGATGGCGGCGGGCGCCATGCTGGCCCGGCACTACCGCTTGGCCGCAGCACGCTGACATGCTGAGCGTCATCGAAATCCTCCGCAACAACTGGCTGCTGCTGCTGATCGGCGAATATCCGCACGGTCCCCTGGGCGGCATCTCCGCCACGCTCATCCTCTCCATTCTCGGCATTTCCCTGGCATTTCCTGTGAGCGTGCTGCTCGCGCTCGCGCGGCTGTCGCCCTTCGCGGTGCTGCGGTGGCCGGTGACCGGCCTCGTCTATGTCACCCGCGGCGTCCCGCTGCTGATGATCATTCTATGGACCTACTTCCTCCTGCCGGTCCTGCTCGGCAGGCCCGTGTCCGGCTTCGTCACCATGCTCTGCACCCTGGTGCTCTATGAGGGGTGCTACCTTTCAGAAGTGGTCCGCGCCGGTATCGAGGCGCTGCCGAAAGGCCAGACCGAAGCCGCAACGGCACTCGGCCACGGCTATTACAACAGGATGTGGCACATCATTCTGCCGCAAGCACTCTACAACATGCTCCCCAGCATGCTGAGCCAGTTCATTTCGACCATTCAGGATACGACGCTGGGCTATGTCATCAACGTCCAGGAACTGACCTTCGCAGCGAACCAGATCAACAACCAACTCCTGACCAAACCCTTCCAGGTGTTCTTTATTCTGGCCATCACCTTTTTCGTGGTGTGCTTCACCTTGACGCGGCTGACCCATCTGCTGGAACAGCGCATTGCAGCGCGGCGTCGTGGAACCGCGAACCAGCCGGCCGCCCTCAAAGCCACACTCGCGGACGATCTGCCGCTTCCGACCGGGGAAGAACTGCTGTGATCGTATTCTCCAACGTCAACAAATGGTATGGCAATTACCACGCCCTGTGCGACATCAACGCGGAAGTCAAACGGGGTGAGGTCGTTGTCGTCTGCGGACCTTCGGGCTCCGGCAAATCGACGCTGATCCGAACGGTCAACCGGCTAGAGGGAATCCAGTCGGGCTCTCTGACCGTTGATGGCGTCGATATCCAGGCTCATCCAACAAGGGCAATGCGCTCAACCGCATGCGCAGCCGAATCGGCTTCGTGTTCCAGAGCTTCAATTTGTTTCCGCACCTCTCGGTGCTGGAGAATATCACCCTTTCGCCGATGAAAGTCCTCGGCGTGAAGCGCGAGGACGCACGCACCAGAGCCATGCGGCTGCTCGGGCGCGTCGGGCTGACCAACAAGGCAGGGTCCTTTCCGGCGCAACTCTCCGGCGGACAACAACAGCGAGTGGCGATCGCCCGCGCGCTGGCCATGGAACCGCCGGCGATGCTGTTCGATGAGCCGACCAGCGCGCTCGATCCCGAAATGGTCGGCGAGGTGCTCGCCGTCATGCGTGGCCTCGCCGACGAAGGAATGACCATGATGTGCGTCACGCACGAGATGGGCTTTGCCCGCGAAGTGGCGGATCGCGTCTGGTTCATGGATGCCGGCCAAATCCTGGAAGTGGCCGAGCCCGAGGCGTTCTTCGGCTCGCCGCAGCATCCGCGTGCCCAGCGATTCCTGTCCGATCTGCGCAATCACTGATCCAACCGATACAAGGAGCCAGACCCATGTCCCGCATGAAGACCGTTTGCTTCGCCCTTGCCGGCCTCGGTATGGCAACCGTGGCGCAATCCGCGCATGCGGATCAGTGGGATAACATCATGAAGAGCAAGGAACTCAAATGCGCCACGTTTGCTGACGTGCCGCCCTTCGCGGCACCAGACCCGAAAACACGCGAGATGGTCGGCTTCGACGTGGATATGTGTCGGGCCCTGGCCAAGCATCTCGGTGTCTCGGCTTCGATCACGCCGGTCTCGGTCGAGGCCCGTGTGCCGGAAGTGGAGATGGGCCGCGTTGATGTGACCATCGCCAACCTGGCTTACACCACCAGCCGGGCGAAGGAGATCGATTTCAGTGACCCCTATTACGTCGCCAAGGAGATGCTGATGGTGCGCACCAACAGTCCGGCGACAACCCCTGCCGACGTCAAGGGAAAGCGCATCAGCGCCGCCAAGGGCTCCACATCCGAGCTCTCGATCAACCTGAACGGTTCACAGCCGGTCACCTTCCAGGATACCGGTTCGGCATACATGGCATTGGAGCAGAACAAGGTGGTCGGCATGGTCGCCAACACGATGACGATCACAAAGCTGGTGAATGACTCACAAAAATCAGGCGTCCCGCTCAAGATGATCAAGGAACCGATGTTGCTTGAACCTATCGCGATCGGCATCAAGAAGGGCGAAGAAAAACTCCGCGAGAAGGTCAATGAGGCGCTTTATGCCATGGACAAGGACGGTGAGATCGACGCGATGTGGAACAAGTGGCTCGGCCCGGACACCGAGTACAAGATGACCCGTGACGAGCATGTCCAGCCCATCACGGCGATTCACTTCACCCCCATTCCTTAAGGACCCGCGCCGGTGCAGCCCGAAATATCGCAACTGTTCGACTTGGCCGGGAAGCGCGCCCTGGTCACCGGATCCGGCCAGGGAATCGGGCTGGCCCTGGCCACCGGCCTCGGACGTGCAGGCGCCACGGTTGTTCTGAACGGCCGCCACGCAGACAAGCTCGAGCGGGCGGCGGAAGACCTGCGGGCGCGTGGCGTCACTGTCGAACTCGCCCCTTTCGATGTGACGGACCAGCAAGCCGTGACCGCCGGCGTGGATCGGATCGAGTTCGAACCACGGCCCGATTGACGTGCTCGTCAATAACGCCGGAATCCAGCGCCGCGCACCGCTTCAAGACTTCCCTGTCGAGACCTGGCGTGAGCTGATGCGCACCAATCTCGATAGCGTCTTCTTCGTTGGCCAGGCGGTTGCCAAACACATGATTGCCCGCAAGCGCGGCAAGATCATCAACATTTGCTCGGTGCAGAGCGAACTCGGCCGCCCCTCCATCGCACCTTACGCCGCAAGCAAAGGCGCCGTGAAAATGCTGACCAAGGGCATGTGCGCCGATTGGGCACCGCACGGATTGCAGGTAAACGGGCTTGGCCCGGGCTACTTCGCGACGGAACTGACCCGTACACTTGTGCAAGACCGTGAGTTTACAGAATGGCTTTGCAGGCGCACTCCGACCGGACGCTGGGGGCATGTTGAGGAGCTGATGGGCGCCGCCATTTTCCTGGCCTCCGCCGCCTCCGATTTCGTCAACGGCCAGATTCTGTACGTGGACGGCGGCATGACGAGCGTCGTGTGACAGAAAAACCGAGCGGAACTGCCATCATGCCCACACTGCTCCAGGTTACCTCCATTCATCCTGATGCCCAGGCGAGATTGGACAAAACGTATGAGCTGCTGCACGCTGAGCTGCCCGCCATTGATTCGGATTGGCTTGCCCGGAACGCAGAAAGAGTGGACGGGATCGTGACGGGCGGGCACCTGGGTGTGCCCAATCCGTTGATGACCGCGCTTCCCAGCCTCAAGGTGATCGGCATCAACGGTGTCGGTTTCGATAAGGTCGATTTGGAACTCGCCCGAAGTCGCGGTGTTCGGGTAGCGAACACACCCGATGTCCTCACGGATGATGTGGCCGATCTTGCGGTTGGCCTAACCTTCGCGCTGCTACGCCGACTGCCTCAGTCGGACGCGTATTTGCGCGCGGGCCGGTGGCTTTCAGGAGATATGCCGCTTGCGACAAAGGTCAGCAACAAGCGGATCGGCATTTTCGGATTGGGGCGGATCGGGCGCGCTGCGGCCAAGCGCTTTGCAGGGTTCACCGACCGCATCGCATATGCGGACATCGTCAAGCACGACGTCTCGTTTGATTATTACTCCGATCCTGTAGCCCTCGCGGCGGCCTCCGATATTTTCGTCATCTGCGCCGCGGCGTCGCCCAATACGCGACGGATCATCAGCAAAGCGGTGTTCGATGCGCTAGGACCATCAGGCGTTCTGGTGAACGTGGCCCGCGGTTCGATCGTCGATGAACCGGCTCTGGTCGCGGCGCTGCAGACGGGGCGCCTGGGCGGTGCGGCGCTGGACGTGTTCGACGATGAACCGAACGTACCAGCCGCACTCCTCGCGATGGATAACGTCGTCCTCACGCCGCATATTGCCAGCGCAACGAACGAAACAAGACGGGCCATGGGGGACCTGATGATCGATAACCTCGACGCCTTCTTCGCAGGTAAGCCCATGCCGACGCCGGTAAGCTAAAGCAGATCGTGATCGCGGCAGGCGCGGCGAACGAGCTCTCCCACACATCGCGAATGCCCGCCCCAATCTCCTCCTGGGCACAACCAGGTTTCTAACCACAAAGGAGCTTTCCGTGTCACCATCTGATCGCATGCGTTCTCTACTCGCTGAACCGGACTTCGTCGTCATGCCGGCGGTTTGGGACGGTTTGACTGCCAAGCTCGCGGCGAGAGCAGGATTCCAGACGGCGTTCATGTCGGGATCATGCGTGGCGGCAAGCCGGCTCGGAGGCCCCGATCTCGATCTCATCTCCTTCGCCGAAATGTATGATTCACTGACGATGATCAGAGGCGCGGCTCCTGACACTCTCGTGCTGGCCGATGGGGACCACGGCTACGGCAACGCGATGAACGTGCAGCGTACCGTGCGCGCGTATGGTCGCGCCGGCGCCGCCGCTATCCTGATCGAAGACAAGATTACACCGCGCGCCCTCACAGCCGCGGGCAAGCCGTGCCTGCCGCGGGAGGAAGCGCGCATGAAAGTGCGCGCCGCGGTGGAAGCCGCCAAAGACTCCGGCATCATGGTCATGGCCCGCACGGACTGCCGCCCGACGCAAGGCATCGACGAGGCCGTGGCGCGTATCGAGATGTTCGTCGCGGAAGGCGCCGACATTTTGTTCCTGGACTTGCCCGCGGACGAAGAGGAGATCCGGAGAGCGGTTGCGGCGGCACAAGGCCGGCCGTCCTTCGCCGTGCTCTCGCCGGGGGCGCCGAGGGAAACGCCAACCCAGACGCGCGCCGCGGAACTCGGCCTCAAGATTGGCACGTACCCGACCGCTCTGCTTTCTCCGGTGGCGGCCGGGATCAAGGCAGGATTGGCGGCTCTGGCAGATGGACGCTCGGAAGCGCCCCATGCGCTTACTGCGGCGGAATTCCGAGCTGAACTGGGCTATCCGGACTATGAGGCAAAAGCGAAGCAATTTGTGCCTGAGTAGCTCTCACGGCCACTCCGGCACCGCCTCAGCCGCCCTTTTTCGCCTGTCCCACAGCGACGTCACCAGAGGTGCGTTGAAGCCACGCGCCCGATCCAGCTCGGCATCCAGCCGCGCGGCTACGATATCTTCTTCCCCGTCGTGCAGATTGCACGGGTCGAGCAGAAAATAGCCCTGCTCCACCTCGTGATCCCGCACGATCACGGGCGGATCGCCCCTAGCCAAGGCATCCGCGAGATCCCACGCCGAAATCCGCGCGGCGGACGGGTCGATATGGACCTCCAGCCGGTCGAGCGGGTTGTTGGTGGGGTCGGGAACGATGGTCGCACGCACACCTTCCCGGCGTGAGAGCCGGTCTTGCCAGAGCCTCAGCGCGCACAGCTCGCGAGCCCTCACGGCGGCATGGTCGCGCTTTTCCCAGGCTTCGAGCGCGGCGATGGTACCGGCCATTCCTTCCTTGCCGACTTTCATGCCGCGCCCGATGCCGTGGTTCTGCAGGTAGGCCGCGCGCACCAGGTCTTTCCGCCCCGCCACGATGCCGGCCGTCGGACCGCCGAGGAATTTGTGCGCGCTGTACACCGCCACATCCGCTCCGCGCGCCAGGAATCCGCGCAGATCGTATTCGGACGCGCCATCGACGATGACCGGCACATCGCGGGCATGGGCGATCTCGGCCACCTCGTGCAGCGTCAATTGGCCGTAATCCACCGTGTGGTGCGAGACGACGTAGAGCACCGCGGCCGTGCGATCGGTGAGCGCTCCTGCCATCTGATACGGCTTTGTTTCCGTCGCCTGCCCCACCATCACGACCCGCGCGCCTGCAAGCCGCACCGCCTGTTCCACCGGTGCGCCGTAGCTCACCATGTGTCCGGCCTGGATCGGCACCTCGTTCCGCGCAGAACCTGTTGTGTCGGGCAGACGCTCGATTGCGGCCAGATCGTCCCCCGTGATGGCGGCGGCGATCGCCAGCGTGATTCCGGCGGCGGCCGAGGCCGTGACGAACCCGGCTTCCGACCCGCACAGCCGCGCAATCGTGGCGCTCGCGCGGCGCTGCAGGTCCGCGATCTCGACGAATTCCGTCAGGATCGCGCTGACGGCTTCAACCACCTGCGGCACGGCGATCGAGGCGCCGAGATAGGTCATGGTTCCGGAGGCGTTGATCACTGGTCGCAGGCCGAGGCGGGCACGGATATCGGAACGGCGAGGTTCGGCTGACATGGATGTTCCCCGGTTGCCTCTATCGTTGTGCCCCGGCGGTAAGGCCCGCGACAAGGTAGCGCTCCAGCCAGACGAACACAGCCATGATGGGTGCCGCGATCAGGACAGCGGCGGCCATGATCTCGTTCCAGGCGGTCAGATATTCGCCGCGTATGGATGCGAGACCCACGGTGACGGTCCAATTCCCTGGATTGCCGGTCAGCAGGGTGCGGGCGAAGGCGAACTCGTTCCAGGAAAGAATGAACGCATACAGCGTGGTTGCACCAAGCCCCGGCAGTGCCACGGGCAGGACGATGCGCCAGAGCGTGCCGATGGGGGAGCAGCCGTCAATCATCGCGGCTTCCTCCAGCTCGCGCGGAAACAGGATTTCTGCCCGAAGCTTTGGCTCGAGCGGGCCAGCGATATCGAGGCCGCGGATTTCGGCGCCGAGGGAACCGGCGATGGGCCGCACCTGTACATGGGAGAATTCCGGATCGTACGGCGCGAGCGACATGGCCTTCCTCCATCCTGACGTCCCGGCAAGTCGGGGCTCCGCGAGGACCCCGGATGTCAAGCGTGGTGTCAGCTTTCAGTGTCCCGGTTGGTGAGCATGAGCTTGCGCGCCATTGTAGCTCCGGACGACCATCACGGTCAGGAGGATGCGCCAGATGACCGAGACCCGTTTCGCCGGGCTGACGCCGCTGTTTGCCCCACGTTCCATCGCGATCATCGGCGCCTCCAACGACACGGCGCGAATCGGTGGCCGCCCGATCGCCTATATGAAGACTGCCGGTTTTCAGGGGGCGATCTACCCGGTGAACCCCAACCGCACGGAAGTGCAGGGTCTTCTTGCCTATCCGTCTGCCTCCGCCCTGCCAGAAGCGCCCGATGTCGCCATCGTCGCTGTTCCCGCGGTGATTGCGGTGGCGGCGGTGGAGGAGCTCGGCAAGCGTGGGACCAAGGCAGCGCTGGTCTTCACCGCGGGTTTCGCCGAGGTGGATGCGGACGGCGAAGCCGCGCAGGCGCGCATGGTTGCCGTTGCCCGCGCTTACAACATGCGCCTGCTCGGCCCCAACTGCCTGGGCGTGTTTGATGGCCGCCGCGCCTATTACGGCACCTTCTCCACCTCGTTCGACAGCGGCTGGCCGGTGCTTGGCCGGATCGGCATTGCCTCCCAGTCCGGGGCCTACGGCACCCATCTCTACACGCTCGCCCGCAACCGCGGCATCGGCGCGTCGCTTTGCATCATGACCGGCAACGAGGCGGACGTGACGGTCGGCGAATGCATCGGCTGGCTCGCGGAACATCCGGAGGTGGACGTTATCGCCGTCTATGCCGAGGGTATTCGCGAAGCACCGGGTCTGCTCGCCGCCTTCGAGACGGCGCGGGCTGCGCGCAAGCCCATCGTGATGATGAAGGTCGGCCGCAGTGAACTCGGCACTCACGCGGCCCGTTCCCACACCGCCTCGATCGCCGGCAACGACGCGGTCACCGAGGCGGTGATGGCGGAATTCGGCGTGGTTCGTGCCCGCACCTCGGAGGAGATGCTGGACATCGCCCAGACGGCGACGCGCAAGATCTATCCGGCGCGCAACACGCTTGGCATGATCACTGTGTCCGGCGGCGCGGGCGTTCTGGTGAGCGATGCCGCGGAGCAGGCGGGGCTGGCGATGCCGCCGATGCCGGAGGAGGCGCAGGCGAAGCTGCGGGCGATGATCCCGTTCTGCGCGCCGCGCAATCCGGTGGACGCCACGGCCCAGTTGAGCAACGAGCCCGATCTGCTCGACCCGTTCTTTGAAACCATGGTCAAGGATGGCGGCTACAGCTCGATCCTCGGTTTCTTCACCATGGTCGCGTCATCACGCCGCTGGCCCGGAATGCTGGCGAAGCTGAACGCGGTTCGCGCGCGCCATGCGGACCGGCTGTATGTTCTGTCGGTCATTGTTCCACCTGAGCGTGCCCGGGAACTCGAAGGGGACGGTTGGATCTGTCACGAGGATCCGACGCGTGCGGTCAACGCCATCGCGGCGATGGGACGGTTCGGCGAGGCGTTCGCCGCCGGCCCGCGGCAAGCGCCGCCCGAACTGCCGCCCATCGATCTTCCCGCCCATACCCCGACTGAAGCCGGGGCCAAGCGCCTGCTCTCGCTGGCCGGCATTCCCGCGGTGCCGGAGCGCGCCTGCGCCACGCCCGAAGCCGCGGTCGCGGCGGCATCTGATGTCGGCTTTCCGGTGGTGATGAAAATCCTCTCGCCGGATATCCTGCACAAATCGGAGATCGGCGGCGTGCTGGTGGACGTGCGGGACGCGGCCGCGGTGCGTGACGGGTTTGGCGTGCTGATGGCGCGCGCCCGGGCCCACGCGCCTGAGGCGCGGATCGAGGGCGCGCTGGTGGCGCGCCAGATGTCAGGCGGTGTGGAGTGCATCCTGGGCATTCAGCGCGATCCGGTGTTCGGCCCGATGGCGATGTTCGGGCTCGGCGGCATCTTCGTGGAGGTGCTGAAGGACGTGGTGTTCCGCCGCTGTCCGTTCGGTGCGGATGTGGCGGAGGAGATGATCCGGTCGATCCGCGGGGCGCCGCTGCTGCTGGGTGCGCGGGGACGGCCGCCAGCCGATGTAAACGCGCTGGCGCAGATGCTGGCGCGGTTATCGGTGTTTGCGGTTCAGGCGGGTGAGCGGCTGCGGTCGGTCGATCTCAACCCGGTGTTCGCGATGCCGGACGGGGCTTTCGCGGCAGACGCGGTGGTGGAAGTCGGCGATCCCTGAGCCGCAGAAAAGCCAGACCGCAGGCGATAGGCCGCGGCGGTGATCGGGCAGTAATCGGCGTTGGAGGCGCTGGCAGCGACCTACAGAAAGACACCGGTTACCGCGGCCATGAGCACGATCGATGCCGACCACACCACGCCTTGCACGCGTAACCTACCTCCCGGCGAGTGACGCGGCGGTTGTGGGCGCTGGCCTGGTGGTTAACCGGAGGCCCGCAGCCGCGAGAGGAAGCTCCGCAGCCTGTCGCCCTGCGGGTTGCCAATGATTTCCTCGGCTGTGCCTTGAGCGGCGATCCGTCCGGCGTCCATGAAGACGACGCGGGATGCCACGTCGCGCGCGAAGGTCATTTCATGGGTGACCAGGATCATGGTCATGCCGTCGCGGGCCAATTCGCGCACGACTGTGAGGACCTCGCCCACCAGTTCGGGGTCGAGCGCGGAGGTGACTTCGTCGAGCAGCAGCACCTTCGGTTCCATTGCGACCGCGCGGGCGATGCCGACGCGCTGCTGCTGGCCGCCGGAGAGTTCGATCGGCAGGTTGTTCAGCTTGTCACCGAGGCCGACGCGCACCAGCCAGCGCTCGGCGCGGGTGCGGGCTTCGGCGGGCGAGAGGTGCCGCACCTTGCGCAGCCCGAGCACAACGTTCTGGAGCGCGGTGAGGTGGGGAAACAGGTTAAATAGCTGGAACACCATGCCGATATCGGCGCGGATGGAGGCGAGTTCCCATTCGCGCCGGGCGCGTCCGTTCTCGCGGAAGCCGATCTCTATGCCGTCCACGCGGATGGAGCCGGAGTCGTAGGTCTCCAGCCGATTGATGCAGCGGAGCAGCGTGGTCTTGCCGCTGCCGCTGGCGCCGATCAGGGCGACGGCTTCGCCTGTATGTACGTCGAGATCGATGCCCTTCAGCACCTCGGTCGGGCCGAAGGATTTGTGCACGCCGCGGACCTGGACGATTGGAGTGTTCAGGGCTCAGTGCTCCCGCATGTAAGCGAAGCGACGTTCGAGGCGGCGGCTGGAGAGCGAGAGCATGTAGTTGATGGCGAAGTAGATCAGCGCGCCGAGCACATAGAGCGGCATGGGGCGGAAGGTGCGTCCGATGACCTGCTGGATGGCCAGCATCAGATCGACGATGCCGACGAGGGAGACGAGCGCGCTGCCTTTCACGGTATCGACCACGGTGTTGATCCAGGGCGGCAGGAAGCGGCGCAGGGCCTGGGGGAAGATCACGTAGAGCATGCGCTGGGGGAAAGTGAGGCCGATGGCGCGTCCGGCCTCGGTCTGGCCGGGATGGATGGATTGCAGCGCGCCCCGCGCGACTTCCAATACGTGGGCGGTTTCGAAGGCGGCCAGGGCGGCGACCGCGGCCCCGAAATTGCTGATGTTCCAGCCGGTGACCGGCAGCGCATAGTAAACGAAGAAGATCAGGACCAGCAGCGGGATGCCTCGGAGGATATCGCTGTAGAGACGGATCGGCAGACGCAGCCAGATCGGGCCGTAGGTGATGGCGGTGCCCAGCAGCACGCCGGCGATCAGCGCGACGGCGACGACGATGGCGGAGACCTCCAGCGTGACGAGCAGTCCGCGCCAGAGGAACGGCAGCGCTCTTATGGCGACGATCATCGGGTGCGGCGCAGCGCGTAGCGATGTTCCAGCCGGCGCAGGCCGAACAGCAGGACGTAGCCGGTGACCAGGTACATCGGGGTGACGACGGAATAGACTTCCACCGCGCGGAAGGTGTTGGTGTAGATCCAGTTGGCGCCATAGGTGAGTTCCGGCACCGCGATCACCGATGCGATGGAGGTGTCCTTGAACAGCGATATGAAGGCGTTGCTGAGCGACGGGAGGACGATGCGCAGCATGGTGGGGACCTGGACGTGCAGGACGCGTTTCCAGGGGGTAAGGCCGATCGCCTTTCCGGCGTCGATCAGGCCGCTTGGGATGGCGGCGAGGCCGGCGCGGAAGACTTCGACCAGATAGGCGCCGGCGTAGAGCGACAACGTTGCGACGAAGCTGAATGTGGCGCTGTAGGCGAATCCGCCGGCGCTGGGGATGCCGTAGAACACGAGATAGACGAGCAGGAGGAGGGGAACGTTGCGGATGAACTCGACGTAGGCGGTGATGAGGGCGCGGACGCTGCGCCAGCGTGTGGCATCGACGATCAGCGCGAGGGCGAGTCCGATGAGGGAGCCGATGAGGATGCTGATCAGGGCGAGCTCGAGGCTGAGGACGAGGCCCCAGTCGAGCTTGCCGAAATAGCGCCAGATCAGGCCGTAGTTGACGGCGTAGTGCACTTAGAAGGGCGGGAATCCCGGCTTCTGCACGAGGGGGCTTTTCGCCGAAGAATTCCTGGAAGGCGGCGGTGTAGATCTCGGGCTCGTTGCCGTGCATGGCGACATTGAAGCAGGTGTTGACGTATTGCAGCCAGTCGAAGTCGCTCTGGCGCATGGCCGCGCTATAGAGCTGCGCCTCGTAGGCGTAGCCGGGATCGGTATAGACGCCGGGATTGTGCTTCACGAGCCACTTGACCGTGGAGGCATCGACCACCGCGACATCGGCGCGGCCGGCCTGCACGGCCTGCATGACGTTGGCCTGGGTATCGAGCTGCAGCACCTGTGCGTCGGGCAGGGCCTGGTGCACCAGGTCATCGGCGCCGACGTTCTGAAGCACGGAGGCACGCACCTGTTTTCCGGCCGCTTGCAGGTCCTTGTAGGTCTGCCATTTGCTATTGGTGCGGTCATGAGAGCGGCGCCTTCGACATAGTATGGTCGGGAGAAGTTCACGAGCTGGGCGCGCTGCGAGGTGACGGTCATGAACTGGATGACGATATCGACCTTGCCGGTGGCGATGTTGGGGATGCGCGCGGCGGGGTCCTGCTGCACGAAGTCGATCTTACTTTCATCGCCGAACAGGCCCTTGGCCAGGATGCGGGCCATGGCGATGTCCATGCCGGTGAGCTTGCCTGTGTCATCCTCGAAGTGCCAGGGCGGGTTGGTGGAGCCGGTGCCGACGATCAGGCGGCCGCGGTTGAGGACGGTGCGGAGCAGGGATTGGCTGCTGGCCTGCGCGGCGGCGCGTTCCGGGTCGAGTGCGGCGAGGGTGCCGGCCGCGGCGAGTGCCACGCCCCCGAGTTGCAGGAAGCGACGGCGATGGTCGTGGGTTGTCATTGCTTGTTTTCCTCCCCAAGCCAAGAGGGTTGGATCATGGCAGGAGTTGGCATTGCCATCCAGGTTCGTGGGAAGCAGGTTTCTGCTTTCCGGGGGTTTGAGGTGCCGAGTGATACACTCCTGTTCGTGCGGAACCGGCTTGCGGCTCACGCGCCGGAGTTACGGGAGCGTGGCGTTCGTGGCGTTTGAGCATGAGAACGTGCAGATTTTCTGATGGCGCGGCCGGATTTTGAGTGGGTGCAGACATCCGGGCCGCTATATCGGATATGTTTTAGTTTTCGACCTTAGGATAGATAGTTCAGTGGGCAATAAAGTCGTGGATGGCCGGCCTGCCCCCCGGGTCAAGCCCGGGGGGTCATGACGGGGGGAGCATCTCATGCACGCCGCCCCGAAGCAACTCGAGCGCATTGCCGTCACGGTGCCGGAACACGCGCTCGAACGGTGGGAAGCAGCGCTGCGCACCGCCTGCGATTCTGTCGGTTTCTTCCGGGACGACGCAACCTGGGTCTGGCAGATCGAGGGTGTGCGCGAGGCGGGAGCGCCGGACGCCGCGCTGATCGCTGCGATCGCGCTGGCGGAGATCCTGACCGGCATCTGCCCCATTGTGCATCGTGAACCGATCAACGCGGAGGGCTGGGTGGAGCGCAGCTACGCCAGATTTCCCGAGCAGCGTATCGGCCGGCGCTTTGCGGTGCGCGGCAGCCACGTCACCACGCCGCGCGTGCCCGGCCGCATCACGCTGCTGCTGGATGCCGGCATGGCGTTCGGCTCCGGCGAACATGGCTCGACCCGCGGCTGTCTGGTTGCGCTGGAAGCTGCCGCGCGGCGGCGCCCGCGAGCAATTCTCGATCTCGGCACCGGCTCGGGCATTCTTGCCATCGCCGCGGCGCGGCTACTGCACCGCGCGGTGCTGGCCGTCGATATCGAGCCGTGGTCGGTGCGGCTGGCGCGGCGCAACGCCCGGCTGAACGGGGTCGGCCCGTGTCGGCCCGGGCGTGCCGCCGGCCGACGGATGGAACAGCCCGCTGGTGCGGCGCGGGGCGCCCTACGACCTGGTGTTCGCCAACATTCTCGCCCGGCCGCTCGCGCTGATGGCGAGGCACTTGGTGCCTCGGCTGGCGCCCGGCGGTGTGGTGACTTCTATCAGGGCTGCTGTTCACCCAGGCCCGGGCGGTGCTGGCGGCCCATCGGCGGCTCGGCCTTGTTCTGGTCGGCCGGGTGGATCAGCGTCCGTGGGTCACGCTGGTGATGGGACGACCCGCACGGCGTGGTTGAGCGGCCCGTGTCCGGAGCCGAACCCGGGCGCACAAGCGATCGCCTGCCGCACATAGGCCCGCGCCCGGCGCACCGCGTCCTCAGCGTCATGCCCTGCGCCAGGCCGGCGGCGATCGCACTGGCGAGCGTGCATCCGGTACCATGCGTATGGCGCGATACGATGCGCGGGGCGGCGAATTCCTCAGCCCGTCGGCCGTTGCCAGCACGTCCACGACCTCGTCACCCGCGAGGTGTCCGCCTTTCAGCAGCACGGCGGGCGTGCCAAGCGTCAGCAGCGAGGAGGCCACTGCACGCATGGTCGGCAGGTCCGGGATGGGGATGCCGGCCAGCACCTCGGCCTCGGGCAGGTTCGGGGTGATCAGCGTGGCGAGCGGCATGAGCCAGCGCTTGATGCCAGCCACCGCGGCGGGGCCTGCTAGGGTGGCGCCGCCTTTGGCCACCATCACCGGATCGAGCACGAGAGGCAGCGACGGCCGGGCGGACAGGCAGGCGGCAACGGCCTCGATCACGTCGGCATCGCCCAGCATGCCCAGCTTGATCGCGTCGGCACCGATATCGTCCAGCACCGCGCCGATCTGGCGCGCGATGAAGGCCGGCGGCACCGGCAGGATTTCGTGCACACCGCGCGTGTCCTGCACTGTAAGCGCGGTGATCGCCGTCGCGGCATAGGCGCCCAGCGCGGTGAGTGCCTTAATATCAGCCTGGATGCCGGCGCCGCCGCCCGAATCCGACGCGGCGATGACCAGCACCCGTCCCTTCATCAGATGGCACGCGGCGGCACGGCGGCCTCGATCACAGCGACCAGTTCATCCACCACGCCGCCGATCATCGTTTCATCTTCGCCCTCGGCCATGACGCGGATCAGTGGCTCGGTGCCGCTTTCTCGAATCAGCAGCCGGCCCGAGGCGCCGAGGCGGCTTTCGCCATCGCGAATGGCCGCCTGGATGCATGCCTCCCGCAGCGGCGAAGCTTGCCGGTAAAGCGCACGTTCTTCAGCACCTGCGGCAACGGCGTGAACACCCGGCACACCTCGCTCGCCGCCCTGTCCTGCTCCACGATCACCGCGAGCACCTGCAAGGCGGCAACCAGTCCGTCGCCGGTGGTGCTGAAATCCGAAAGGATCACGTGGCCCGATTGCTCGCCACCGACATTCATTCGCCTCGCGCGCATGCGCTCGGCGACATAGCGGTCGCCGACGCGGGTGCGCTCCAGCCGCAATCCCTGCGCCCCGAGGAAATGCTCCAGCCCAAGATTGGACATCACGGTGGCGGCGATGCCGTCGCCACTAGGCGCTCCGAGGCTGCCCAGGATCGCGCGATCAGCGCGAGGATCTGATCCCCGTCGATCAAGTGCGCCATGTTCATCGGCCAGCAGCACGCGGTCGGCATCGCCGTCCAGGGCGATGCCCAGGTGGGCGCCGATGGCCAGCACCTGTTCGCAGAGATACGCGGGGCTGGTCGAGCCACAGTCCTGGTTGATGTTGAACCCATCCGGCGCGACGCCGGTGGAGATCACGTCAGCGCCAAGCTCCCACAACACGGTGGGAGCGACCCTGTAGGCGGCGCCGTGGGCGCAATCGATGACGATTTTCAGATCGTCGAGCTTCAGACTGCGCGGGAAGGTGGCTTTCGCTGCCTCGATATAGCGGCCGGCGGCGTCCTCCAGCCGCGAGGCGCGGCCGAGCTTGCCGGGCGGGGCAAGCCGCGGCGAGACGTCGGAATTCATCAGTGCCTCGATCTCGATTTCTGTCTCATCGGAAAGCTTGAAGCCGTCCGGTCCGAACAGCTTTATGCCGTTGTCCTCGAACGGATTGTGCGAGGCCGAGAGCATGACCCCCAGATCGGCGCGCAGGCTGCGCGTGAGCATCGCCACCGCCGGGGTGGGCAGGGGCCCGACCAGGGTCACGTCCATGCCGGCGCCGATGAAGCCCGCGGTCAGCGCGGGTTCCAGCATGTAGCCGGACAGTCGGGTGTCCTTGGCGATCACCACGCGGTGCCGGTGGGGGCCACGGGTGAACAGCAGGCCGGCCGCCTGACCCAGCCGCAGCGCGACTTCCGCGGTCATCGGATCGGTGTTCGCGGTTCCGCGGATGCCGTCAGTACCGAACAAGCGACGGGTATTGGTCATGTAAGAGCCTGCCTGAAGCTGTTACTGAAGCTGTCTGGGCGATGGATATCGGGACAGGGTTTAGCCTCTGTCGCATCCACCGGTGAAGCATCAGTTTTTTAATGAACCGTTGCCGGTTCAGGGTTTTTCCGGGTCTGGGGTGGATTCAGGCGTGGCCTCTCGGCACGTACGGTTCGGTCAGCAGCTTCAGTTCCTCGGCGGTGAGCGTGATCCCGAGCGCCGCCACCGCCTCATCAACATGCCGTGGCTGGGTTGCGCCGATGATCGGCGCCGAGACGCCGGGCTGTTGCAGCAGCCAGCCGAGCGCGATCTGCGCCGGGCTGATTCCGCGGGAGGATGCGATGGTTTCCACCCGGTCCACGATCGCCTCATCGGCCGGGCGGCCGTACAGCTTGTAGGTGTAATCGTCGGTCCGGGCACGCTCGGTCCGCGTCGGGTCCTGGCGCCGCGCGCGGCCGCACAGGAAGCCGCGCGCCATCGGGCTGTAGGGGATCAGTCCGATGCCCTGCGTCCGGCAGAACGGCAGCAAGTCACGCTCATCCTCGCGCCAGAGCAGATTGTAGTGGTTTTGTACTGAGGCGAAGCGAGCCAGCCCGTGGTGCTTTGCATGGAAATACGCGGTTGCGAACTGCCAGAACGGCATGTCGGTGATGCCGACGTACAGCACCTTCCCGGCGCGCACGAGGTGATCGAACGCCTCGGCCAACTCCTCCAGGTTGGTGGCAGGGTCCCAGATGTGGGTCTGGTAGATGTCGATATAGTCAGTTCCCAGGCGGCGCAGCGACTGTTCTGCTGCTTCGATGATGTGCTTGCGCGAATAGCCCCGCGCATTGGCGCCGCGGCCCATCGGGTTGCCGACCTTGGTGGCGATGACGAAGTCGGAGCGATGGCCGGCCTCGGCGATCAGCGTGCCGACGATCTGTTCGCTGGCGCCGGCGGAGTAATAGTCGCAGGTGTCGATGAAGTTGATGCCGTGGTCGATGGCGCGGCGGAACACGGCGCGGCTTTGCTCCAGGTCGAGTACCCAGGATCGCCACGAGCGATCGCCGAACCCCATCGCCCCGAGGCCGAGGCGCGAGACCTTCAGGCTGGCCCGCCCCAGTCGTACGTCATTCCATCCGCTCAGGCCTGTGATCTTCCAAAGGTCGCGGAAGCGCGGGATTTCGTCGGGGATCCATTCGAAGCCATGCACGGCGTTGCGCATCGCGGCATATTCTGCGCCGAACAGCAGCGGCACGATCGGCAGATCGGTCACGATCTGCTGCTGCGCCTCGGCATACAGTTTCTTGCGTTCGGCGACGTCATACACCGTACGAGCCTGCTCCAGCAGTGCATCCACATGCTCATTGCGGTATTTCATGGTGTTCGCGAAGCCCTTGCTGTCGAACAGGATGTAGAGCAGTCCGTCCGGGTCCGCGCGCTGGGTCCAGCGTGTCGGTGTCATGTTGGTGGCGCCCGAAACCACTCGCGCGTACCACTCGCTGGCCGCAACCGGCTGCAGCGTCAGCTTGACGCCGATGGCCCCGAGCTGTTCCTGCAAAAGCTGGTTGATCTGCTGAAATACCGTGACCTGCGGTGTGGACAGCACGTATTCGAAGCCGTTGGGATGCCCCGCTTCCGCCAGCAGCGCCTTGGCTTTGGCCGGATCATAGGGATAGGAGGTCAGGTTCGGATCGTACCACCACAGTCCCGGCGGCGTCGGTCCATTGGATACCTTGCCCTGCCCTCGCATCGTGATTTCGTTGAGCCGGTTGCGGTCGATCGCGTGGGCGAAGGCCTGGCGCAGCTTGAAGTTATCGAACGGCGGTTCGTTCACGTGCCATTGCAGGAAGTACCAGCGGCCGACGGTGATCGGCTTCAGCACGATGCCGGCCCGCTTCTCGATCGGCAACACGTCGGACGGGGTGAGCTGATCGACGTAATCGATCTCACCGGTGATCAGGCGCTGCACGCCGATGACCGAGCCCGCCAGGTCCTGGATGACGATCCGGTCGAGGTAAGGCAGTCCGGCTTGCCAGTAATTCGGGTTTCGCTCCAGCACACCCGGTTGCCGCGGGTCCATTCCTTCAGCACGAAGGCGCCGGTGCCGACCGGCTGGCTGCCGAATGCCGGCCCGCGCTGCTGCCACGCGGTGGGCGAGACCATGAATCCCGGTCGCTCACCCAACAGGCTGAACAGCACCGGTGACGGCGTCACCAGGTTGAACGCGACATGGGTGGGATCGACGACCTCGACCGAAGCCACGATCGGCGCCAGAACCTGGCGCTGCGGCGAGTTGACCTTGGGGTCCAGACGCTGATCGATGTTCCACTTCACCGCCGCGGCATCGAAAGTCCGTGCCGTCCTGGAACTTCACTCCGTGACGGAGCGTGAAGACGATGCGCTTGCCGTCGGCCGAGGTTTCCCAGCTTTCTGCCAGTCCCGGCTTGATGGAGAAGTCCGGTCCGTACTTGACCAGCGTGTCGAACACCAGGTACAGCACATAGCGTTCGGTGTACTGGACCGAGAAGATCGGATCATAGGTCTTGGCGTCGTTCGATAATCCAACGGTGAGGGTGCCGCCGCGCGTCGGCGTCGGAGATTGCGCGTCGCGCCGTTCGGCGCGCCAGCATTCCGCCGGCGACACCCGCGATCAGGCTGCGTCGTCTGATTGTCATTTGCTTCCTCCCTGCTTTTCATCTGAACGATCGTCCGATGATATAGAATGCCATGACCGTCAGGCTGACCGCTGCTCCGGGCGCGAGGCTGATCCATGGGTTGATCGCCAGGTAGTCGTAGCCGGCGCGCACCATGCCGCCCCAATCGGCAGCGGGCGGCGGAATGCCCAGACCCAGGAAACTCAGGCTGGCGGAGGTGAAGATGGCGAAGGAGACGCTGATGGAGAATTGCGCCGCGACCACGGGCAGCACGCCCGGCCAGATGTGGCGCCAGATGATCCATGAGGGGCGCCCGCCCAGGGCGCGGGCGGCTTCGACGAACAGCGCCTCGCGCAGGGCGAGCGCCTGGCCGCGCACCAGCCGCGCGATCGGCGGCCACATCACGAAGCCCAACACCAGGATCAGATTGTGCAGGTTTGCGCCGACCATCACGGTGATGATCAGCGCGAGCACCAGGCCGGGCAGGGCGATGAACAAGTCGATCAGCGCGCCGAGCATGACATCCGTGACGCCGCGCAGCGTGCCCGCGACCAGCCCGATCGGCACGCCGATCAGCATCGCCACGGTGGCCGCGCCCACGCCGATCGCCAGCGACGCACGCGCGCCGAAAATCACCCGGCTGAGCACATCGCGTCCCAGATCATCGGTGCCCAGCCAATGGGCGGCACCTGGCAGCGCCAGCATGTCAACGCCCGAACGATACGGGTCCTGCGGCGCCAGCACCGGCGCGGCCACGGCGACCGCGGCGATGCACGTCACTACGCCGGTGCCGATCCAGAATCCCGGATGCCTCACGACGGATCCCGGATTTGCGGGTTGACGATGCCGTAGCCGATGTCGGCGAGCAGGTTCATCAGCACCACACCGACCACGATCAACATGCCGACCGCCAGCATCACCGGGAAGTCACGGGATTCGATGGAGGACACGAACAGCCGGCCGATCCCGGGCATGGAAAAGATCGTCTCGGTCACCACGGCCCCGCCGGTCAAGCTGGCCGATGCGAAATCCCGAGAAAGGTAATCACGGGCAGGATCGCGTTCGGCGCCGCGTGACGGAACGCCACGCGCCACTCGCTCAATCCCTTGGCGCGGGCGACCTGGATGAACGGGACGCTGCATCACGGCCTGGTATTCCGCCCGGTAAACGATGCTGAACGCGCCGAAATAGTAAGCCGAGAGGGTCAGCACCGGCATGATCATGTGGCGCAGGTGCGTCCCCATGCCATCGGACCACGGGCGCCCATCCGGTGGAAGGAAGCAGGTCGAGCTTCACCGAGAGGATGAAGATCAGCGACACGCCCAGCATGAAGTTCGGCACGGTGATGCCGACCAGGTTGGCTGCCGTGACGACGCCTTGCCAGCGGCCCGCGCACCGCTGGACGGTGTTGCTGATGACGGCCGCGGTCACCGCCAGGGCAATCGACCAGATCGTGAGTTCCAGCGTAACGGGAATGCGTGACGCGATGGCGGCAGCAACGCTCTGCTGCGTGGTGTAGCTGCGGCCCAGATCCCCGTGCAGCGCGCCTGCCAAGCCAGTGCAGGTACTGCGTCATGGCCGGCTGGTCGAACCCGTATTGCGCATTCAGTGCGGCGATCGCCTGCGGGCTCGCGTCCTGGCCCAGCATCATCTCGGCCGGGCTGCCGAGCAGTTTGGTGACGGTGAAGAACAGCAGGGCGGACACCGCCAGTGCGATCACCAGCATCAGCGCGACGCGGCGTGCAATCAGGCTGACCATCGGCCCTGACGACCCCCTTTCGGCATGAGCCAGGGGATCCCCCCTGGTCTTCCTCCCGGTGCGATGGTATACCAAACTGGTCTGGTATACCAATCCCGAAGGCGCCCGCCCGCAAGCCTCGGCTAACAGACGGAGACACGGCATGCGATTCGGACTGTTCCACAACATCCACGACCTCTCCAGGCAGCGTGACTACGCCGACCTGATCGATGAGCTGCGGGAGCTGGCTACGATCTGCGAGGACACGGATTTCGACGTGTTCTGGATGCCCGAGCACCATTTCAGCGTGTGGGGGCGCGAGTTGCTGCCCAATCCGCTGATGGCGGCGGTGGATATCGCGGCGCGCACCAGCCGCATCCGGATCGGCCTGGCGGCCGCCATCGTCACCTTCTGGCACCCGCTGCGGGCCGCGGAGGACATCGCGCTGCTCGATCAGCTCACGCGAGGTCGGGTGGAAATCGGCTTTGGCCGCGGCAATTACGGGCTGGAGGCGCTGAATCTGAATCCCGAGGCCAATCCGAACGACCAGTCCAAAAGCAAGCGCGTATTCGATGAGGCGGTTTCGGTGATCAAGGCCGCGCTGACCCAGGAGCGGTTCTCGTTCAAGGGCGAGGTCTATCAGTTCCCGGCGCCCGGCTTCCGCACCGACCGGGCGCACACGGTTACCGATCCGGGCTACACCGATCCGCAAACCGGCGAACTGATCAAGCTGTCGATCTACCCGCGCGCCCGGCAGAAACCGCTGCCGATGTGGGAGGTGGTGAATTCGCTGGATTCCATCCGGCACGCGGCAGGCCAGGACCTCGGCATCATCATGTGGCGTCCGCCGGTCGCCGCGTTGCGCGAACGGCTGCGCGGTCTATCGCGACGCGCTGCGCGAGGCGACCGGCAAGGACCTGCCGATGGGCGCGCGCACCGCGGTGATGCGGGACACGTTCGTTGCCGACACCGAGGAGGAGGCGCTTCGCATCGCCGGGGGTCCGATGATGGACGCGCTCAATTTCTCGAACTGGCGCGGTCCGAGCGTTTATTTGAACCCTGGTGAGGCCCTGTCAGCCGAGGAGGAGGCGGCGCTGAAGAAGCGGCTTACCTATGAGTTCGTACGCGATCGCAGTGTGTATTTCGGGCCGCCGGAGCGGATCGTGGAGCAGATCCTGCACCTCCATCGCGAAACCGGCATTTCCAGCGTGATCTTCAAGACGTCGTGGTCCGGGCTGCCGCACGCGGCGGCGCGGGAGAGCGTCCGCCGGCTGGGGACCGAGGTGATTCCGGCGGTTCGGGCCGCGCTGCGGGCGGAGCGTCAGGCGGTGGCGGCGGAATAGGATTATCGCTTCAGGTGTTGTCCTTCAGCACCTCCTGGGCGAAGCGCGCCGACCGCTCGACGAACGCGGCGCAGCGCCGGGCCGCGATGTCCGGGTCGCGCTTCCTCACCGCGTTCAGGATGGCTCTGAGCAGCGCCACGGTGCGCAACCGGCGCGATTGCGGCGCACGCTGGGTGGTGACGTGGCGCAGCCAGGCGATGCGTGCGTCGAGGGTCTCCAGGATGCGCCGGGCGATGTCGTTGCCGCTGCCACCCAGCAGCACGGCATAAAAGCTGCGAAACGCTCCGACATAGGCGGAGCCGTCGGTGGTCCGCGCGGCTGCCTCGGCGCGGTCCACAGCGTCCTGCAGTGCGATGATCTGGGCGTCCGTGGCACGCGCGACGAAGAGCCGCGCCATTGCCGGCTCCAGGGCCGCACGGACCTCGTAAATCTGCCGCGCCTCATCGCGGGACACCGTGGCGACGGCGAACACGCCGCGTGCGCCGCGCACCACCAGCCCCTCGGACTCAAGCGATTGCAGCGCCGCGCGGACCCCGGTGCGGCTGACGCCGAGCGTGCCGACCATCTCCCGCTCAACCAGCCGTGTCCCGGGTGTCAGGCGCAGGCTGAGAATGGCTTCGCGCAAGGTTTGCGTGCTTTGCCCGGCCCTGGTCTCCTGTCGTGTACTCATGGTGTTGTTGTATCGCGCGCCTTGGACCGGGGGGAACGATCATGACGGAACGGATGCTGCGGCGGGCTGACGCGCCGGCGCTGCGCTACTGGGACGAGGGCGGCAGCGCGCCGCCGGTGATGCTGATTCACGGTGTCGGGGCCGATGGCGCCAGTTGGGACCAGATCGCGCCGGCGCTGTCGGGCGAATTTCGTGTCCTGCGGCTCGATCTGCGGGGGCATGGGCGCTCCGGGCACATCGAGGGGCCGCTGTCGCTCGATCATTTCGTGCAGGACGTGATCGATGTGCTGGATGGCTGCGACGTTTCGTCGGCGCATATCGTCGGGTTCTCGCTCGGCGGCATGATCGCGCAGGGCCTCGCGTTGCAGCAGCCGGAGCGCGTGCGCCGGCTGGTGCTGCTGAGCGCGGTGGCGGGACGCACGGCGGAGGAACGCGAGAAGGTGCAGGCACGGCTGGCGATCCTGCGCGAGCAGGGGATCGGCGCGATCACCGGGGCGGCGCAGGAGCGCTGGTTTACCGCGGGGTTCATCGCGCGCAATCCCGACCTGGTGCGGCGGCGGATGGAACAGTTGCAGGAGAATCATGCGCCGTCCTACGCCGCAGCTTATACCGTCTTTTCCACCAGCGATCTGGGCGGGCAGCTTCATGCGATCCGGGCACCGACATTGATCGCGACGGGCGAGCATGATGTCGGGTCCAACACCCGCATGGCGCGGTACATGCACGCGCAGATTGCGGGATCGCGGCTCGAAATCCTGCCCGATCTGCGGCATAGCATTCTGGTCGAAGCGCCGGAGTTGATCGTCCGCCTGGTGCGGGATTTTCTGCGGGACGGGAGCGCCCAGAAGTGAAATTCTCAATCGCCGTCAACATGGAGCGGACCGAGCCGGGCCAGGACATGCGCGAGGTCGCGCGGCACGCGCTGGAACTCGTGCAGCTTGCGGAAGCCGGCGGGTTTGAGATCGCCTGGGCGGCCGAGCACCACACGATCGAGCTGACGGTGGGTCCCAATCCGTTCACGATCCTGATGCATTGGGCGGCGCACACGTCACGCATCCGACTGGGAACGGCGGTTGTGGTGGCGCCTTATTGGCATCCGATCCGGGTGGCCGGGGAAGCGGCGTTGGTCGATATTTTCACCGACGGCCGGCTGGAACTCGGGCTGGGGCGCGGTGCCTTTCAGTATGAGTTCGACCGGATGGCCGGCATCGATCAGCGGCAGGGCGGGCGGTATCTGCGGGAGATGCTGCCCGTGGTGCAGCGGCTGTGGGCGGGCGATACGGAGCATGAAGGCGAGGTGTGGCGCTTTCCGCGAGCCACGTCGGTGCCGAAGCCGTTGCAGAGACCGCATCCACCGATCTGGGTTGCGTCGCGCGATCCCGACACGTTCGCCTGGGCGATGGGGTGCGGTGCAAACATCATGGCGACGCCGCTGTCTCGGCCGCATGCGGAGGTTGGCATTCTGGGGCAGCGCTTTGCCGAGACTCTGGCGAAGTTTCCGGGCATCCGGCGGCCGCGCTTTCTGATGCTGCGGCGGACCTGCGTGTATGCGCACCAGGATGAGGCGCAGATTCCGATCCAGGTTTCATCCGAGCATGGGCGGCAATTCGACAATCTGTTTCGGAACGTCGGCGGGGTGGATAACGGATTTCCCGAGCCGATCCCGTGGGAGCAGGTCACGAATCCGGACGACTACAAGGCCAAGGCGATCCTAGAGAGCCTGGTGTTCGGCACGCCGGAGCAGGTGATTGCGAAGCTGGAGGATTACCGGGCGGTGGGGGTGGATCAGTTCTGCTACGGTGCGTCGTTCGGCCTGCCGCATCCGTTCGCCATGCGCTCGCTGGAGTTGTTCATCACGAAGGTGATGCCGCACTTCGAAGCCGAGCCGAAAACGGGAGGATTCCAACAATGAAGCGAACGCTTTGGACGCCGCACGATGCAGGGTTCACTCGTCGCGCAATGCTGCAGCTTTCCGCCCTTGCCGGCGCGCAGGCCGTGGTTGGTGGCGCGCGTGCCGCGGGGGGCGAGTTCGCCGGCAAGACCATCACGTTCGCAAGCTGGGGCGGCTCGTATCAGGACGCGCAGGCGGCGTGTTACTGTGCGCCGTTCTCCGCCGCGACGGGCGCCAAGGTGCTGCAGGCTGGGCCTGTGGATTACGCGAAGCTGCGCACCATGGTGCAGTCCGGCCAGCCGGTGTGGGATGTGGTCGATATCACCATCGAGTTCCTCTACACCGCGTCCAAGGACGGGCTGTTCGAGAAGATCGATCCCGTGGCCGCGCATGTCGATCGTATCAAGCCGGAGTTCCGTCACGAATACGGCGTCGGCGATATCGTGTGGTCGTACAACATCGCCTACAGCCCATCCGCCTTCCCGAACGGCAAGGGGCCGGAAACATGGGCCGAGGTATTCGACGTCAAGCAGTTTCCCGGCATGCGCACCTTGCGGGACCGCGTGGCGCCGATGCTGGAGATCGCGTTGATGGCGGACGGCGTCGCGCCGGACAAGCTGTATCCGCTGGATGTCGATCGGGCGTTCAGGAAACTGGACACGATCAAGAAGAACACGATCTGGTGGACCACAAATTCGCAATCGCAGCAGCTTTTCACGGACGGGGAGGTGAGCTGCGGCCTGATCCTCAATGGCCGCGCCTACGACGCCGTGCAGAAGGGCGCCAAGATCACGCTGGTGTGGAACCAGAACATCCAGTCTGTGGATTACCTGGTGATCCTAAAGGGCAGCCGCAACCGGGACGTTGCCATGGGGCTGATCGGGGAAATGACGGTGGCCGAGAATCAGGCGAAGCTGGCGAACATGATCGCGTATTCGCCGACCAATCCGGATGCGTTCAAGACGATCGATCCCAAGCTTTCGCCGTGGCTGTCCACCAATCCGCAGAATGCCAGCAAAGGCTTCGTGATCAACGCGGAGTATTGGCGTGACCGCTACGAGAAGCTGGCGGAACGCTGGGAAAGCTGGAAACTGTCCTGAACGGCGAACGCCGGGGGTGGTGCCGGCCGGATGCCAGCCTGGTGTTGGTCATCCCCGCGGCGGTGCTGATTCTGATCTGCTTCGCCTGGCCCGTGCTGCACCTTCTCGGGCAGAGCTTCACCCAGCCGGTTTCCGGGCTGGGCAACTACCGGACGCTGGTCAGTCATTCGGTCTATCCGCGGGTGCTGTGGAACACCGTGGTGATCAGCGCCAGCGTGGATGCGTTGTGTCTGCTGATCGGCTATCCGGTTGCCCACATCATGGCGACCGCATCGCCTCGGGGGCGCCGACTGCTTGTGTTCATGGTGCTGATCCCGTTCTGGAGCAGCGTGCTGGTGCGCAGCTTTGCCTGGATGGTGCTGTTGCAACGCAACGGGCTGATCAATGACGTGCTGCTCGGCATTGGGCTGATCGAGCGGCCTGCGCGCCTAGTCTATAACAGGATCGGTGTGCTGATCGGCATGGTGCAGATCCTTTTGCCGTTCATGATCTTTCCGCTGTTTACCGTGATGTCGCGCATCGACCCGTCCTATGGCCGGGCGGCTTCCACGCTCGGCGCGGGGCCTTTCCGCAGCTTCCTGCGCGTCTATCTCCCGCTGACCCTACCGGGCGTATTGACGGGCGGCGGTCTCGTCTTCGTTCTGGCGCTTGGCTACTATATCGTTCCCGCGCTGCTCGGCGGCCTGGGAGATACGATGGTGGCGCAACTGATCGAGCAGCAGGTTGCGGATTTCGGCAACTGGGGGATGGCCGGCGCGCTGTCGGCCGCGCTGCTGTGCGGCACGTTGATCGTGCTTGGGTTGAGCCTTCGCCTTTACAGGTCCGGAAGCGCCTGGCGGGGATGACCGGCGACCGTGTCGCGACGGTATTTCGGGTACTGATCTGCGGATTGCTGGCCGTCTATATGCTGGCGCCGATGGTCGTGGTGGTGGTGATCTCGTTCAGCTCCGCCGCGTTTCTGCATTTTCCGCCACCGGGGTTGTCGCTGCAGTGGTACCGGCGGCTGTTCGCCACCGATGCCTGGACCAGCTCCTTGTTGACCAGCATGGAAATCATGCTGCCGACCGGGTTGCTGGCAACGGCGCTGGGTACCGCGGCCGCGGTCGGGCTGGCGCGCTCGCGTTCTCGCGGCGCGGCCATTCTGGGCGCGGTTCTGATGGCACCCATCGTGGTTCCGGTGATCATCATCGCCGCGGCGGTGTTCACGCTGTTCCAGGCGTGGGGACTGAACGGAACGCTGGGCGGATTGATCCTGGCACACACGATGCTGACCACGCCCTATGTGCTCGCCACGGTGCGCGGCGCGATGGAGACGGTGGACCGGCAGTTGGAGCAGGCGGCGCTGACTTTGGGGGCGACGCCGTGGCGGAGCTTCTGGCGCGTGACCTTCCCGATGATCCTGCCCGGCGTGCTGTCCGGCCTGTTGTTCGCGCTGGTGGTCTCGTTCGATGAGCTGATCGTTTCGCTGTTCATCAGCACGCCGGAGGTGCGGCCGGTGACGGTGCAGATGTGGTCGGACGTGCGCGGCGCGGTGGATCCGACGATCTCGGCCATCGCCACGCTGCTGCTGGCGTTTTCCTTTCTGGTGCTGCTGGCCGAGGCCGTGCTGCGGCACTGGCGCCGGCAGCCGCGGCCTTGCCGAGGGCATGGTTGCGTGACCGGCGGTTCGCTGGAACTGCAGGACGTGAGCAAGCACTACGACGGGGTACGCGCGGTGGATCATGTATCCCTGACGGTCGCATCCGCCGAATTCGTGACGCTGCTGGGGCCGTCGGGTTCGGGCAAGACGACGACGCTCAGCATGATCGCGGGTCTTGTTCGTCCCAGCTCTGGGCGTATCCTGCTGGATGGGCGACCGCTCGATCCGCTTCCGCCGTATCGCCGCGATCTCGGCGTGGTGTTTCAGAACTACGCCTTGTTTCCGCACATGACGGTCGCGCGCAACGTCGCTTTCCCGTTGCAGATGCGGCGCATGACCGGCGGTGACATCGCGCGGCGCGTCGGGCGGGCGCTGGAGCAGGTGGGGCTGGGCGATCATGGCGGGCGCTATCCGAACCAACTGTCCGGCGGGCAGCAGCAGCGCGTCGCGCTTGCTCGGGCCATGGTGTTCGAGCCGCGCATTCTGCTGATGGATGAGCCGCTGGGTGCGCTCGATCGCAAGCTGCGGGAGCAGATGCAGATCGAGATCATGCGCCTGCATCGGGACCTTGGCGTGGCGATCGTGTACGTCACGCACGACCAGGATGAGGCGCTGATGATGAGCGACCGCATTGCGGTGTTCAATCACGGGCGCATCGAGCAGGTGGGACCGCCGGAGGTGTTGTATGAGCGCCCGGAGACGGTGTTCGTTGCAGGGTTTGTAGGCCAGTCCAACATGTTTCACGCGCGGGTGGTGGAAATCGCCGGCCCGCACTGCCGGCTGATCGGAGAGGGTCTGCGATTGACGGCGCGGGCCGAGGGGATCGGGGTGGGACGGTCAGCGTGCGTCGTGGTCAGGCCGGAGCGGGTGCGTATCGAGCGCGCGGCGCAGGGGTCGGCATCAAGCGCCGAAAACGCCGTGGCGGGCACGATTTCCGAGGTTATTTATTTGGGAGACGCAAGGAGCTACATCGTCCGGCTGGTATGCGGGAAAGGAAGTGCGGTCCACCGAGCCCGCCGGGGCCGGCCGCCCGCTGCTGCGATCCGGTGACGCCGTCTTGCTGTTCTGGGGCGCCGAGGATGCGGCGGCGCTGCCGGATCAGGATTGAAGGAGACACAACTGCCCCTGGACAGGTTTCACGGGTAACCCCACATCCTCCTTAACTGTCACCCAACAGTGAGAAGAAGGGGGAACAGCCATGACCATCCGCAATCCGGCCGTCTGGACCTGGGACCAGATCAGGAGTGCCGCCGTCGCGGTGGAGGAGGCGGGGCATGGCCCCCGGACATTGCCCCGGTCTCTCGCGATCCAGCGGATCGGGGTGGCCGATATCCGCCACGCGTTGGCGAGAGGCATCGAGGACTTCAACGCCGACCCGACCCATTACCTGTTCCTCTGCGCACTCTATCCCGTGATCGGCCTTATCATCGCGCGTATGATTTCCGGCACGGACGCGCTGCCGTTGCTGTTTCCGCTGGTTTCCGGATTCGCCCTCGTAGGGCCGCTCGCGGCGGTGGGGATTTATGAGATGAGCCGGCGGCGTGAAGCGGGAATGGAGATCTCCTGGTCCGACGCGTTCCAGGTGTTCCACTCCCCGGCGATCTGGGAAATCGTGAAGCTCGCGGCTTTGTTCGCCGCGCTCTTCATCGTCTGGGTGCTGGCCGCAGACCTGCTCTATCGCGCGACCCTCGCCGGCACCAATCCCGGTTCGTTCGGCGGCTTCCTGCACGATGTGTTCACCACGGGACCCGGTTGGGCGCTGCTGATCGTGGGCAACGGGCTTGGATTTCGTGTTCGCGGTGATCGCCCTGGTGCTGGGGCTGGTTTCATTCCAGCTTGTGATCGACCATCACGTGCCGGCCGAACTCGCGATTCGCACGTCGTTCGCGGCTGCGTGGGCCAATCCGGGCATCGTCGCGGTTTGGGGGCTGACGGTTGCGGCCATCCTGATCGCGGGTTCGATCCCGGTGTTGCTCGGGCTGGCGGTGGCTCTGCCGGTGCTGTCGCACGCAAGCTGGCACCTGTATCGGCGGCTGGTCACCGCGGGGTGACGTCAGGCAGCGGTGGCGTCTGCAAGGAAGGAAAACTCTCGCCGCAGCGCCGCGCCTGCCATTTCCAGTGCCATGGACGAAGCCCGAATGATCTTACCCATGCTGACGAAGCCGTGCACCTGATCGGAGAAGTTCACGTGGGTCACCCGGACGCCCTCGCGCTCCAGCCGTAGCGCATAGTCAGCGCCTTCGTCATGCAGCGGGTCGGCGCTGGCGGTGATCACGATGGCCGGCGCGGTGCCGGCGAGGCTTGCGGCGCGCATGGGTGAGGCACGCCAGTCAATGCGGTCGGCGTCGCTCCGCATGTAATGGTCGATGAACCATTTCATCGTCGTGCTGGTGAGGGTCACGTTTTCCTTCACCGTCTGTGCGGATACGGAACTCATGGTCATGTCGGTGACCGGATAGATCAGGAGCTGGAACACCACGGACGGCAGATCGCCGTCGCGTGCCATCAGCGCCATCACCGCCGCCAGATTGCCGCCGGCCGAATCGCCGCCGACGGCGATCCGCGCCGGGTCGATCCCCAGATCTGCTGCGTGCGATGCGACAAAGCGCGTTGCAGCGGCACAATCCTCCACTGCCGCGGGAAACTTGTGCTCCGGCGCCATACGGTAATCCACCGACACCACGATGCATCGCGTCCTGTTGGCCAGCACCCGGCAGACGCCGTCGTGGGATTCAAGCCCGCCCAGCAGCCATCCGCCGCCATGATAAAACACCAGCCCCGGCAGCGTCTGCTCGCGCGTACTTCCGACTGGGCGATACAGCCGAAGCGGCACATCGGCGATCGTGCCCGGCGCCGACAGCCCGCGCACCTCCGCCACCTCTTCGGGGTCGGGCTGCAGGATGGCGCGGCTGCGCATATACGCGTCCCGCGCCTCATTGGGCGTCAGTTGCTCGAAGGGCGGCCGGCCGGACGCGCGGACCATTTCGAGCACCTTGAAGTTGTCGCGGTCGAGCGGCATCGGATCTCCTTCAGCCAGTCCAGCGCAGAATGGCGTCCGCCACGGCGTGCGGCTGGTCCAGTTCCGCCAAGTGTCCGGCGCCCTGGATCACCGTGACTTCGCTTGGCCCGGCGATGCGTTCTTGAATCACCGAGGCATAATTGCGCGGCATGATGCGATCCTCGGCCCCCCAGATCAGCAGAGTGGGCGCGGCAATGAGGGGCAGACGTTTCTCGAGCTTCGTGTTCCCGAGCGGCCAGAAGATGCGCGCGGCGGCTTCGTTTGCCCGATTCTGCTCGATCGGCCATTCGATTGAGTTGGCACTATCGGGCGCGGCCTTCAGCGCCTTCCAGATCTCCGGGTCGGCGCACATCAGGCTGGGAATGGCGTCCGGCCGCTGTGCCCAGGGATCGGTCGGCGGGTTCTTCTCGTCAAACAGGCCGAACGGCGCGATCAGCGCGATGCGCCGCACGGATTCGGGCCAGATCGCCGCCATCTCGGCCACCATGGACGCCGCCGACCGAACTACCCGCCAGGTCGGCACCGGCCAGATCGGCCTTGCGCAGCAGGTCGCTGACCGCAAGCACCCAATCGAGGTGCGTGTCGAGCACGGAATGGCCGCGATCGCCGCCGGGGAAGCCCGGGCAGGGAAGGGACGATGACCGTGCGGCTTTCCGCCAGCGCGATCGAGGAACGGCACCCAGCGCGGCAGTCCGCCATAGCCGGCGAGAAACCCAAGCTTCGGCCCGCGCCCCTTGCGCCAGACGCGCGTGGCGAAGCCGTTGACGTCGATGGTCAGCGTTTCGGGATCGGCCATTGCTACTCGGCGGCGATACGGGGCATGAAGGCGGGGACCGAGGCCCGCGTCTCCGCCTGCATCGGCTGCGGCCACCACCGATCTTCCCATTCGCTGAACAGGTCGCGCACTTTGGGCAAGACCTGGTCGGCGAACAGCTTGGTGTTATAGCGGCACAGGTCTTTGCCCATGTTGCCGAACTGCAGCAGCATCATCAGGTGGCCGACGTTCAGGTTGCGCGCGACTTCGCGGATCTGCTCCGCGACCTCGTCCGGCGAGCCGATGATGACATAGCCGCGGTCCACGATCGCATCCATTTCACGTGCGACGGAGGCGAAGCGCGTGCCCGAGGTGGAGCCGAGCACGTTGGCGCCGGCGGCCTGCTGGATCTGGCTTTGAATGCCGACGCGCTGGCTGGCTTCGGAGACGTATCCCGGCGGCGTGGCCCAGCTTGCATCGACGTGCAGGCAACGGCCGTAGAAATACTCGGCCGCTTCGGAATAGAGGTCGAAGGCGTGCTGGCGGCTTTCGCCCACGCCGACGAATTGCAGGAAGCCGGCGCGGTAAGGGTTCCTGTCCTTGCCGAGGCGCGCCATTTCCTTCCAGAACCCGTCCATCGTCGCCTGGCCGGCCTTGTAGCCGTAGTAGGACAGGTAGCAGTACACGTAGTCCATTTCCGCGCACCACTGCCAAGTTTCCACCGATCCGCCGCCGGGAATCCAGATCGGCGGGTGCGGGCGCTGCACCGGGCGCGGCCAGATGTTCACGTAACGCTGCTGGTTGTAGCGGCCGTTGAAGGCGAACGTCTCCTTCTCCGTCCAGGCGCGCATCACGAGGTCATGCGCCTCCAGGTAGCGGCTGCGCAGCATGCTGGGATTCTGGCCGTAGGCGTAGCATGTATCCATCGGCGTCCCGACCGGGAAGCCGGCGATCAGCCGTCCGCCGGAGATCACGTCGATCATGGCGAATTCTTCGGCGACGCGCGTCGGCGGGTTGTAGAGCGCCAGCGAATTGCCCATGACGCAGATTGCCGTTTCGGTCGTGCGGCGCGACAGCGCGGTGGCGATCAGGTTCGGTGACGGCATCAGGCCATAACCGTTCGAATGATGTTCGTTGACGCAGATTGCGTCGAACCCGCACTCGGCGGCGTATTCGAGCTCATCCATGAAGTCGTTGTACATCAGGTGCGCGCGCTTCGGGTCAAACAGCGAGGAATGGATATCGACCCAGACCGAGGGATGCTTGTCGCGGAAATCATCCGGCAGTTCCGTGTAGGGCATCAGGTGGAACCACATCAGCTTCATGGACGTCTCCGTCGAAATCCAAACTCTATTGGCCAGTAGGACCCGGCGGGCGGGAGAGGTCAATCCCGCCGCCGACGAGGGGAACGAACGCGACCGGACATCACCTGCCGGCGCGACTCCTTCCCGGCTGCGTCCTTCTCCACCAGCCACAACTCCTGCCAGCCGAACGGCATTCCGATGGGAACCACCATGCGTCCGGGCGCTCCAAGCTGGTCGAGCAAGGGTTCGGGCATGCTGGGCGCCGCGGCGGTCACGATGATTGCATCGAACGGCGCCGCCTCTGGCCAACCTGCATTGCCGTCGCCGACGCGCAGGTTGATGTTCACATAGTTGAGCCTGGCCAGCACCTCCGCCGCGCGCTGGGAAAGCGCCTCGATCACTTCGACCGACCATACCTGTTCGGCCAGCTCCGCGAGAATGGCGGCCTGGTAGCCGGAGCCGGTGCCGATCTCCAAGCACGCGCGCCTCCGGCGTGAGGTCCAGCAGATCGGTCATCAGCGCGACGATGAAGGGCTGGGAGATGGTCTGGCCATGGGTGATCGGGTGAGCGTGGTTTTCGTATGCGATATCCGGTGCGTCCGGCATGAACGCCTGCCCGCGGACCCGCCGTATGGCCGCGAGTACCCGGGCATCCAGCACGGGCCGGCCGGTCAGGTGCGCGGTTTCCCGCGTATCGGCTTCGATCTCCGCGATCATTCGGGAAACCGCGCTCATTTGGCCTCCTCCAAACCCAAGGTGTAGCGTTTGGACGCGGAACCGACCGAGGACTCTACATGGACGCGCCGGCCTTCGCCACCGCCGAAGCGACACCCAACCATATCGCCCGCGCCCGTGCCCTGGTTCCCGCTGCTGGAGGCGGCCGGCCTGCGCATCGACGCGGCGCGGGAACTGCCGCCGGATGTGGTGCAGGCGATGCACGCCAACCAGATGTTCCGTTTGCTGCTGCCACGCTCGGTGGGCGGCGTGGAGCTCGATCCGGCGACGTATGTTCAGGTGGTGGAGGCAATCGCGATGGGCGACGGCAGCACGGCCTGGTGCATGAACCAGGGCTCCGGCTGCTCCATGAGCGCGGCGTACCTGTCCGCCTGAGGCCGCACACCGCGTGTTCGGTCACGCGAACGATGTGCTGGCCTGGGGCCAGGCGCGCGGGCGTGCGCACGCCACCAAGGTTGCGGGCGGCTGGCGCGTGACCGGCACCTGGCTGTTTGCCTCGGGCAGCCGGCACGCGACGTGGCTGGGCGGGCACGTGCCCGACACGCTGCCCGACGGCACCACCGTGGAGCGCTCGATGCTGTTCCCGCGCGCCGAGGCGAAGATCGACGATGTATGGCAGGTGCTCGGCCTGCGCGGAACCGGAAGCGACACCTACTCGGTGGACGATCTGTTCGTGCCCGACGAGTATTCCATCGTGCGCGATCGCGCCGCGTTCTGCCGGGAACCGGGCGTGCTGTTCCGTTTCACGACGCGGAACATGTACGCCGCGGGTTTCGGTGCGGTGGCTCTCGGTCTTGCCCGTGCGATGCTGGATTCGTTCGTTCGGATGGCATCGGAAAAGAAGCCGCACTCGTCCGAGGCAATGCGCGACAGCCACGTGATTCAGGCGCTGATCGGACGGTCGGACGCGCGGCTGAAGGCTGCGCGGACGCTGCTGCTGGATGTGCTGTCACGCACCTACGATGCGGTCGCCGCGCACGGCCCGATGACACTGGACGAGCGTGTGGCGATCCGCCAGGCCTCTACCTTCGCAATCATGGAATCGCGCGAGGTGGTGAACGCGCTGTGGCACGAGGCCGGGGCGACGGCGATTTTTGATTCGCAGCCGTTCGAGCGGCGGTTTCGCGACATGAACACCGTGTCGCAGCAGTTGCAGGGGCGCGCCAGTCACCTGGAAATTGCGGGCCGTCACCTGATGGGCATGGAGGTCAACACCCGCTGGATTTAAGCCAGCATCCGCGCCAACCCCGGCCCGATCGCCTGCAGTTCCCGTAGATGCTGGGCCGAGAGCTGCGCCAGGACATCCTTCCCCGCGGTTGTGAGCCCGACCCGGACCCGGCGGTGATCGTCGGCATCCGCATGGCGTTGGACCAGGCCGAGGTCCGCCATCCGATCCACCAGTTCCACGGCACTGTGCGGGCGCAGGCACAGCGTGTCGGCGATCTCGCCGATGCCAAGGGTTTCCCGCCCGGGTGCGCCCTTGATCGCCAGCAATGCCTGGTGTTGCTGCGGGGTCAGACCTGTCTTGCGTGCAGCGTCTGCGCTGAACGCGGTGAACTCGCGCAGCGCCCGGCGGAAGGCGGCCAGCGCCTCGTATTCCGTCTTGGTCAAACTCTGCGTGCGCGGCGTGCGTGCCACTGGAGCGCCTCTGGTCTATTATGTCGCAACGCGATATATAGGGTCGCAGCCCTGTAGGACCGCTCCCCACGATGCCCCGAACCGCCCCGCCGCACGCGCCGGCGCAGGAACTTGCTGACTTTACCACCCAGCCCCGGGTGCTGGTGCTGTCCGCCATGGCGCTCGCCTGCGGCACGTTCGGGGTGATTTCCGCGTGGGTGCTGCTGCGGCTGATCGCGCTGGTTACCAACCTCGCCTATCACGGAACCTTCTCCACGCAGGGCGGATTGATTTCACTCGATACTTTGGGGAAATGGTCCATTCTGATCCCCGTCGCGGGTTCCATCATCATCGGCATCATGGCCCGCTACGGGTCGGAAAAAATTCGCGGTCATGGCATCCCCGAGGCGCTGGAAGCCATCCTGATCGGCCAGAGCAGGATCGACGCGAAGGTGGCGTTGCTGAAGCCGCTGTCATCGGCGGTTGCAATCGGCACCGGCGGTCCGTTCGGCGCCGAAGGCCCGATCATCATGACCGGCGGCGCGTTGGGATCGCTGTTTGCCCAGTTCTTCGATCTCAGCGCTGCCGAACGCAAAACCCTGCTGGTCGCCGGGGCCGCCGCCGGCATGACGGCGGTGTTCGGCACCCCCATCGCCGTCGCTGTTGCTTGCCGTGGAGCTGCTATTGTTCGAATGGAAGCCGCGCAGCTTCATCCCCGTCATGGTCGCCTGCATGACGGCCATCGTGGAGCGCGGCTGGGTGCTGGGCCATCTGCCGCTGTTCCCGCATTGCGGCAGTCTGCCGCTCGATCCGCTGGTCGCTGCTCGATTGCATCGTGCTGGGTATCGTCTGCGGCGCCGCATCCGGTGCGTTGACCGGAATGGTGTACGCCGCCGAGGACAGCTTCATGAAGCTGCCGATCCACTGGATGTGGTGGCCGGTGATCGGCGGACTCGTGGTGGGCATCGGCGGTGTGTTCGATCCGAACGCGCTCGGCGTGGGTTACGCCAACATCCAGTTGCTGCTGAACGGGCACGAGAGCATGGGCTGGATCGCGCGACTGATGCTGGTGAAGGCGATTATCTGGGCGGTTGCGCTAGGATCCGGCACCTCGGGCGGCGTGCTGGCGCCGCTGCTGATGATCGGCGGCTGCGCCGGCGCTCTGTTCGGCAGCTTGTTGCCGCATGCCGGTCCCGGTGACTGGGCGCTGATCGGCATGGCCGCGACAATGGGCGGCACGATGCGCGCGCCGTTGACCGCCATGATGTTCGCCGTGGAGCTCACGGGTGACGCAGCGCTGATCTGGCCCCTGCTTGCTGCTTGCGGGGCGGCATTCACGTTCACCGTCCTGCTGTTGAAGCGGTCCATCCTGACCGAGAAGGTGGCCCGGCGGGGCTATCACATCACGCGGGAATACGGGGTCGATCCGCTGGAACTGGCCCGCGCGCGCGATGTCATGATCGAGCATGTGGAAACATTGCCGGCGGAGATGCCGGTGAGCGAGATGGTTGCGTTCTTCACGACCGGTTCGGCCGAGCATCGGGCGTACCCGGTGCTTGACAGCCGAGGGCCGGCCGGTTGCGCTGGCGGCTCGGGCCGACGCGCTGGCCTTCGTCCACGACCCGGCCCATCATGCGACGTCCCTGCGCGAGGCGCTCGGCAACCGCGATATGATCATCGGTACCCCCGATGAATCGCTACTGTCGCTGGTCGCGCGCATGGTGCAGGCGGAGGCCGGACGGGTGCCGATCGTCAATGCCGAGGGGAAACTGGTCGGTCTCGTCTCGCGCCAGGATCTGCTGCGCGTGCGCGCCCGCCAGTTCCGGGAGGAGCGCCTGCGGGAACGGCTTCTCACACCTCCGGGCGTCGCGCCCACTGGTGTAACCGCACTCGGAATGGGTTACCCGCCCCCTCGCAGCTCCCCTGAGCGCACGCTCTCTCTCGCGTTCTCGAGCACCTGCAGGATGGCCTCGTCGCTCATGCTGTGCGACAGCAGTGCGAGCGCGCCTCCGAGCAAGCGCCGAAGCCATCGCCAGCTCGCCGATATTTTGCCCGGCCATATACTCGTATCGCCTTGTCCACCACCGCGCCCGCATGGGACAGCTCCGCCGGGGGCGGTTCGGGAATGTCATCGCCATTCGTCATAACCGGGACTCCACCATGGGGTCAGGCTCTGCTTCCTCGCGCTCGAGCACCTGCAGAGCCCACATCCGCGCATATAATCCACCCTGCGCCAGCAGCCGCGCGTGTGTTCCGCGCTCCGCCACGCGGCCATCCTGCAGCACGATGATCTCGTCGGCATCCACCACGGTGGAGAGCCGGTGCGCGATCACCAGCGTTGTCCTGTCACGCGCCACCGCTCTCAGCGCGCTCTGAATCTCCTGCTCGGTGCGCGTATCCAGCGCGCTGGTTGCCTCATCCAGGATCAGGATGCGCGGATCTTTCAGGATGGTGCGCGCGATCGCCACCCGCTGCTTTTCTCCGCCCGAGAGCTTCAGCCCACGCTCGCCCACTCTCGTATCGTAGCCATCGGGCAGGCGCAGCACGAAATCGTGCACCTGCGCAAGCCGTGCAGCACGTTCGATCTGTTCCTGCGTGGCATTCGGGCGGCCATAGGCGATGTTGTAGCGGATGGTATCGTTGAACAGCACCGTGTCCTGCGGCACCACCCCGATTGCCGCGCGCAGGCTGTCTTGCGTCACGTCGCGGATATCCGCCCGTCGATCAGGATTCGCCCCTCGGTCACGTCGTAGAAGCGGAACAGCAGCCGGCTGATGGTTGACTTCCCCGCACCCGTGGGGCCGACGATCGCCAGCTTTCCGCCCGCCGGAACCGCCAGGCTCACCCCTTTCAGGATTTCGTGGTCGGGCCGATAACCGAAGTGCACCGCTTCGAAGCGTACCTCGCCCGCGGAGCCGTCGGTCAGATGAGCTGCCAGCGAGCCAGCTCCGGGCCGATCCGCGACTTCCGGCGCCACGCCGAGCAGGGAGAACATCTGCTCCATATCGACGAGGCCCTGCTTGATCTCGCGATAGACGAACCCGAGGAAGTTCAACGGCTGGTAGAGCTGCATCAGATACGTGTTCACCAGCACGAACTTGCCCACGGTCATCGTGCCGGCTCGCACGCCTTCGGCGGCGAGCAGCATGATGGCCGCGAGACCCGTCGCGATGATCGCGGCCTGCCCCAGGTTCAGCATGTTCAGCGACACCTGGCTTTTCACCGCCGCGCGTTCGTAGCGCGCCAGCGCGGCGTCGAAGCGTACCGCCTCATGCGCTTCGTTACCGAAATATTTGACCGTCTCGTAGTTCAGCAGCGAATCCACGGCCTTGGTGCGCGCCTCGTTGTCGTTTTCGTTCATTGTCCGCCGGATGCGGACCCGCACATTGGTGAAGCCGAGCGTGAAGCCGAGATAGGCGCTGACAGCGACGAAGGTGAGCAGGGCAAAGCGCCAGTCGAACATCGCCCACAGGATGCCGGTGACCATGGCGATCTCGAGCAGGGTCGGCACCACGTTGAACACCGCCAGCCGCAGCACGGATTGGATACCCTGCGTGCCACGATCGATGACGCGCGAGAGGCCGCCGGTCTGGCGGTCCAGATGGAACCGCAGCGACAAGCTCGTGCAGGTGCTGGAACACCTGCAGCGCAACACGCCGCGCCGCCCGCTGCTGGACGGCCGCGAACACCGCATCGCGCAGTTCCCCGAATCCCTGGGAGCCGATGCGTAGGGCGCCGTAGGCCAGGATCAGGGCGGCGGGAATCACCAACACCGCGTGCCCTTTCGGGGACAGCGCATCCACCGCCCGGCCATACACGATCGGCACGTACACGGTTGCGCCCTTGGCCAGGATCAGGAACACGGAGGCCACCACCACGCGCACCCGGGCCCAGGGGTCGTGCCTGGGCCACAGATAGGGCAGCAGTGAGCGTAGCGTCTGAATTGTGTGGCGCGGCCGGAACGGCGAGGCCACGGGAACGGCAGGCATGGAGGGGAATGTGGCGCGGAGCGAACGCGATAGAAGGGCGGACGGATTTATGCGCCACGTCGTAGCCTGCGGCAACGCGAACCTGCCCGGACGCCACCTCCCGTTCCGCCTTCGCACGGCCAGGTCGAGCGGCAGGTCGGCTGGATCACCCCGGACTTCGCCGCCGCGTTGGCCGAGGACTCCGCGGTCGAGCCCCGGCCATGACGGGTTGAGTGTCGTGGCTGAGGCGTTGCCCGATCTCGCCCGGCGCACCGCCGATCGCGGGCTGCATCGCTGGCGGAACGAGGCGTTCGACGTGCGGTCCCATCACGGGGGGCCGGTGCTCAGCCAGGTGGATCGCGGCGCCCTGCCGATCTACGGCATCGAAGCGATGGGTGTTCACGTCAATGGTCTGGTCGAAACCGCGCGCGGACCGATGCTGTGGGTGGGCCGGCGTGCGCCGCACAAATCGCTTGATCCGAACAAGCTGGATCACCTGGTGGCCGGCGGTGTGCCGGCGGGGCTCACGCCTGAACAGACACTGATCAAGGAAGCCGGGGAGGAAGCGTCGGTTCCGGCGGAACTCGCCCGCCAGGCGCGACAGGTTCGGTATGTCCGCTACGCGATGGAGCGCCAGGAAGGCCTGCGCCGCGATGTGCTGATCTGCTACGATTTGCTGCTGCCGGAAAGCTTTCAACCCCGGCCGAATGACGACGAGGTGGCGTCGTTCGAACTCTGGACACTTGAGCGGGTGGGGGAGCGGTCGCGGCAGCGACGATTTCAAGTTCAACGTGAACTTGGTCCTGATCGATCTGCTGATCCGTCGGGGGGTCATCGGGGCGCCTTGCGCAGCGGCGCTGCGGGACAGCGCTGGCGCGGAACGCCAGCGCGCCCTGAGCGCGGATGGACCCGAACCCGGGTCACACCCGCCCGGCAGATCAGCGGTAGGAATTACCCTGATTGAAGTTGCCGTTACTCCATTGGCCTGACGGTTGCCGTAGGAGTTCGAACTGCCGTTGCCATACTGGCTGCTGCCGTATTGGCCGTTGTCGTTGTAGCCTTGGGTCTGATTGCCGTAGTGCGGGTTCCAGTGGGAGCCTGAGCCGCTTTGGCCATAGTTTCCGTTGAACTGGCTCTGGGAGCTGCCGTACCCCTGGTTGCCATTTTCGTTGCTGCCGTACTGGCCGTTGCCGTTCCACTGACCCTGGTTGGAACTGTTCCCAGACTGCCAGTGATCAGAGCCGGTGCCATGACGGTTGTTGCCATAACTGCCGTTGGTCCCGTTCCAGTTCTGGCCATTGTCATACTTGCCATATGCTGTTGCCATACTGGCTGTTGCCGTATTGGCCACCGCCATACGCGTTGCCAGACTGGTTGCTGCCGTAACTGCTGCTGGAGCCGTTCCCGTTCTGGCCGCTGTTATATCCGCTGCCCGATGGGTTGTTGCCGTAATTGTTGTTGGAGCTGTTCCAGTTCTGACCGCTGCTATATCCGTTGCCTGAGGGGTTGTTGCCGTAGTTGTTGGAGCTGTTCCGGTTCTGGTCGCTGTTGTATCCGTTGCCGGATTGGTTGTTGCCGTAGTTATTGGAGCTGTTCCAGTTCTGGCCGCTGCCCGTGCCATACTGGTTGGCATCGTATCCGCCATTGCCGAATCGGCTGCCGCCAGACTGCCCGTTCCACTGGCCTTGTCCGCCATGGCGTTGGTTCTGACCCGAAGCGGCCGTATTCCTGCGCGTTATTCGGATACTGGTTCGCGCCGTTGAACCGGTTCTGCCCGCCGTTCATCGCCGTTATAGGTGTTCTGACCATATCCAGAGCCATATCCATTGCCGTTCTGGCCCGCTCCGTATTGGTTCAGGTTATTGTATCCGTAGCGGCCCTGCTGTCCCATCTGGCCGCGATTGCCTTGCTGGTAGGATTGACCGGGATATCGTTCCTGGCCGCTGCCGAACCCGTCAACCCCGACATTGCCTGATCCGTTGCCGGCGGTCGCAGTGGTGCTGCTGCCCGAGGTCCCGGATCCGCCGGTGGTGCTGGTCGTGCCGGTGCTGGCGGTCGTGGATTTATCGCTGTTCGCAGCGGTGCCCGATGCGTTGGTGGACTGATCGGTGGAACCGGTGGCGGTGGCGGCGGGGGTTTGGGTGTGCTGCCGCTGGCTTGTATCGGTCGCAGCCGTGGTCGCGCTGGTGCCGGAATTGCTCGAGGGTGCGGTTGTTGCCGAGCTTGCATCAGTCGATGCAGCCAACGCCGGTCCGCCCGCGAGCGCGAGGGCGCAGGCGGCCCCCAGCATCAAATTTGACATCAGACTATTCGCCATCGATCACCCTCCGGGTCCATGTGGTCGGACTGGAGATCAAACGCCCACGCGGCCCGGCTGTTGCCCCCGGCAGCCCAACAATTTCACGCTGCCGAGCGGCGCGGCAGCTGCGTCCGCGGTGAGGCTCCGGGCGGTCCGTTCACCAGCCGGATTCCCACCGCCACGAAGCCCAGCGCCAGGATCAGCGCCACGGAGGCGCGCTCGCCCAAGATCAGTGCGCCCGCGGCGATGCCGAACAGGGGAGAGAGGAACGTGTAGGAGGATACCCGCCCCGCCGGGTAACGCGTAATGAGCCAGAACCACACGAGGTAGCTCAGGAACGCCACCACCACTGTCTGGTATCCGAGCCACGCCCATCCGCCCCAGTGGCCGCCGGGGCGTGCAACTCGCCGCTGAACCAGGCGAAGGCGAACAGGATCGGGGCGGATCCGCCGAGTTGATAGACCAGCAGCTTGGCCGGCGAGAGGGTGCGCAGCACACGGTTCGCCTTCACCGCCACCGTGGTCAGGCCCCAGAACGCCGCGGCCGCCGCAACCATTGCATCGCCGAGCGGCAGCCGGCCGCCGCCACCCGGCAGACCGTCCGCCACGGCGCACCCCACACCGGCGAAGGCAAACAGCAGCCCGATCACCTGCCGCGGATGCAGCCGCTCATTGGGCAGCAGCAGATGCGCCCCGGCTGTGACCCAGAACGGCGCGGTGTAGAGCACCACCACTCCGCGCGATGCAGTGGTCAGTTTCATGCCCGGGTAGAGGAACAGGAACTCCAGCGCGAACAGGGCGGCGATGCCCAGGCCGGGGCGCAGCGACCCGTCTTTGGCGACCAGCTCTCGCCGGCCGGCCGCGCATAACGCCCAGCCGGCGACCAGCAGCGCCGCAATGGCCGGACCGTAGCGCGGCCTGCAGGATCGGCGGAATGCCGCCTGCGACCGAAGCCTTGATCGCCACCTGTTTCACGCCCCAGAGCGCACAGCAGCCGACGAGTATGGCGGCGGCGAGCGCATCAATGCGCTCGCGCTGGATCGGAACGGGCAAGCCGGTTCAGCCCGGCAAATGCAGCGGCGCCTCGGTCCGCGCCTGCAGCACCTCCAGCGTGATGCCGGGCGCCATGTCTGCCACCACGAAGCCATGCTCTGTCACATCCAGCACCGCCAGGTTGGTATAGACCCGCTTCACCGCGCCTACCGCGGTCAGCGGATACGAACAGCGCCGCACCAGCTTGGGCGAGCCGTCCTTCGCGGTGTGTTCCATCATTACCCAGAGACGCCGTGCACCGGCGGCAAGGTCCATCGCCCCGCCCACCGCCGGCGCGGTGTCATTCTCGCTGGTTGCCCAATTCGCGATATCGCCATCCTCGGCGACCTGGAACGCGCCCAGCACGCACAGATCGAGATGTCCGCCGCGGATCATCGCAAAACTGTCGGCATGGTGGCAGAAGCTGCCGCCGTGAGCGCAGCGTGACATACTGCTTGCCGGCATTGATCAGCCACGGATCGACGCTGTCCTTGGGCGGGGCCGGCCCCATCCCCAGTACGCCGTTTTCCGAATGGAAGATCACCTCGCGCTCCAGCGGCACGTGGTCGGCCACCGCGGTCGGCATGCCAATGCCCGAGATTGACGTACCAGCCTTCGGGGATGTCACGCGCGACGCGGGCGGCCATCTGGGTGCGACTGAGCGGCGTGATGGCGGGAGTGATCGGGTCCGGCATGGGCGGCCTCGCGGCATTCGGTTCCTTCCAGCGTCATTCGCGGATCAGGGGGATACCCATCCCGGCGCGTATAGGGGAACAGGCCACGCACTTGCTTGGCCTGGCGCACGCGGTGCACGCCGATCGCCATGGCCGCCGTGCGGTGCGGGATCTGGTCGCGCTTCACGCGGTGCATCACCGCCGCAAATGCCTTGTCGAGCACATGATACAGTTTGCTCATCACCTCGCCTTCATCCCAGAAGAACTGCTGCAGGTCCTGCACCCACTCGAAATAGCTCACCACCACACCGCCGGCGTTGCAGAGGATATCGGGGATGACGAAGATCTCGGGGCGCTCGTTCAGCACCTCGTCGGCATCCGGCGTGGTCGGGCCGTTGGCGCCCTCGGCCAGGATGCGGCATTGCAGCCGGCCGGCGACATCGGCATCGATCACGCGCTCCAGTCGCGGCGGGAACCAGCACATCGCAGCGCTGGGTCAGCAGCGAGTTCGGATCGAATGACAGCTCGTTGGAGAAGCCGGCGAGAACGCCTTTCTCGCTGGTGTGCCGGATCAGCGCCGCGACATCGAGACCCTTCGGGTTGAAGTAGCAGGCCGTGTGGTCCGAGACGCCGATGATCTTCACGCCGCGCTGGACCAAGGTTTCGGCGGTGATGCTGCCGACATTGCCGAACCCCTGGACGATTGCGGTGGCGCCCACCGGCTCCAGTCCGATCTCCGCCATTGCGGCTTCGGTGAGGTAGGCAACGCCGCGTCCCGTGGCCTCGCGCCGTCCTTCGGTGCCGCCGGAAGCGACGGGTTTTCCGGTGACGATCTCCGTGACGGTCTTTCCCTGATACATCGAATAGGTATCCATGAACCACGCCATCACCTGCTCATTCGTGCCCATGTCGGGCGCCATGACATCGGTGTGGGGACCGACGAAGGGAATCATCTCCTGCATGTAGCGGCGGGAGACCGACTCAAGCTCGTGGCGCGACAGCTTGTAGGGATCCACCGCCACGCCGCCCTTGGCGCCGCCATAGGGCAACCCGGTCAGCGCGCATTTCCAGCTCATCCAGATGGCCAGTGCCGCGACTTCGCCGATATCGAGGCTGGCGGAGTAGCGTGTGCCGCCCTTCGTGGGCCCGAGCGTGAGATGGTGCTGCACGCGGTAGCCCTGATAAACGGCAAGCCGCCCATCCTCGGCATGAATCGGGCAGGAGACGGCGACTGGCGCGTTTGGGATAACAGCAACCGTTCACGCTCATCGGAGGGGATGTCGAGATAATCCGCGATGACATGGAACTGGTCGCGGGCCATTTCGAACACCGGGCCCGTGTAGATGGTCATGGAACCGTCTCCGCCATTCATATTTGCATAACGCGTTGCAATGGAAATTGTGGCAGAACCCCGGACGCGCCACTGGCAAAGCGGGTATAGCGGCTTAATTCTGCTCCATCGGAAGGGCGAAGCGCATGGTCTCCAGAATCATCCCCGTGGCGCTGTTCGATTTCGTGGTGTTCGGCGCCACCGGCGATCTCACGCTGCGCAAGCTGTTGCCCGCGCTGTACCTGCGCTTTCGGGACGGGCAGATGCCGGACGGCTCCCACGTATTCGGGGCGGCGCGGTCCGAGCTGACGGATGAGACTTTCCGGGCCCGCGCACGGGCTGCGCTGGAACAGCATGTCAGCCCCGAGGCACTGGAGGAGGACACCATTCGGCGGTTCCTCTCGTGCGTGTTCTATGTGCAGCTCGATGCGGTGAAGCCGGGGCCGCACTGGAATGCCTTGGCCGAGCGGCTGGATGCCGAGCGTGTCCGGGTATTTTACCTCGCGACCGCGCCGGGACTGTATGGCCCGATCTGCCGCAACATCGGCGCGCACGGACTAGCCACGCCCGCCTCCCGCGTGGTGCTGGAAAAGCCCATCGGACATGACCTGGAGTCCGCCCGCGCGATCAACGACGAGGTGGGTCAGGTCTTCGCCGAGACCCAGACCTTCCGCATCGATCACTACCTCGGGAAAGAGACCGTCCAGAATCTGCTCGCGTTGCGATTTGCCAATTCGATCTTCGAGCGGTTGTGGAACACCGACGTGATCGACCATGTGCAGATCACGGTCGCGGAGACCGTGGGGCTGGAGGGACGTGCCGACTACTACGACCATGCCGGTGCGCTGCGCGACATGGTGCAGAACCATCTGCTGCAATTGCTGTGTCTGATGGCGATGGAGCCGCCGGTGTCGCTGGACGCCGACCGGGTACGCGACGAGAAGCTGAAAGTGCTGCGCGCGCTGCGGCCGATGCAGCCGCACGAGGTCCAGACGCTGACGGTGCGCGGACAGTACGGCGCGGGCGCGGTGAACGGGCGGCCCGTCCCGGGATATGCCGACGACCTGGGCCACGCCGGCAGCACCACGGAAACCTTCGTGGCGCTGAAGGCGGAATTGCAAAGCTGGCGCTGGGCCAACGTCCCGTTCTATCTGCGTACGGGCAAACGCCTGCCGCAAAAAGTCTCGGAGATCGTGGTGCAGTATCGCGCCCTGCCGTTCTCGATCTTTCCGACCGATGCCGCACGGCTGGAGCCGAACCGGCTGGTGATCCGGCTGCAGCCGGAAGAAGGCATGCGCCTCGAGATGATGACGAAGGAGCCCGGCCCCGGCGGATTGCGCCTGTCGCCCACGGCGCTCGACATCAGCTTCGAGAAGACCTTCGGCACGCGCTATCCGGACGCATATGAACGCCTGCTGATGGACACGGTGCGGGGCAACGCCACGCTGTTCATGCGGCGTGATGAGGTGGAGGCCGCCTGGTCCTGGGTGGAACCGATCATCGAGGCCTGGGCGGCACGGGGTGACGCGCCGAAAACCTATGCGGCGGGAAGCTGGGGACCGACGGCGGCCATCGCGCTGATAGAACGGGACGGCCGGACATGGCATGAAGGATGATGGCCTCCAAAACCCTTCACCCTCTCGGTTCCCGATGAACAGATCGCCGACCTGAAGCGGCGGCTCGTCGCGACCCGCTTTCCCGATGCCGCGCCCGGAGAAGATTGGGCCTACGGCGCCAGCGTGCCGTACCTGCGGGAGCTCGTGACCTACTGGTGCGACTCGTTCGACTGGCGCGCGCAGGAAGCGGCGCTCAATGCCTTCCCACAGTACACGCTGCCGCTGCGCGACATCGACGTGCATTTCCTGCACGTACCGGGCAAGGGACCGTCCCCCATGCCGCTGCTGCTGATGCATGGCTGGCCCGGTTCGGTGTACGAGTTCCTCGATATCATCCCGCGCCTGACCGACCCTGCCGCGTTCGGCGGGGATGCCGCCGATGCGTTCACCGTCGTCGCGCCCTCGCTGCCCGGGTACGGCCTGTCGTTTCGTCCGGGCCAGAAGCGCTTCGGCGTACCCGATATCGCCGATTGCCTGGTGGATCTCATGGACGCGCTGGGCTACCGGCGTTTTGCCGCGCAAGGCGGCGACTGGGGCGCCTATCACCGCATCCTACATGGGCGTTTTCCACCCGGACCGCCTCATTGCCATCCATATCAATCTGCTCGGACTGCGTCCTGACCTGCCGGCGCCGCCAGAATCCCGACGCCGGAAGAACACCAGTACTTACGGGAGCTAGCGGTGTGGACGAAAGAGGAGACCGGCTATCAGTGGATCCAGGGCACCAGGCCGCAGACCCTGGCGTTTGCATTGACCGACAGTCCCGCCGGCCTCGCCGCCTGGATCGCCGAGAAGTTCCATACCTGGTCGGACAATGATGGGCGGATCGAAACAGCGATCAGCCGCGACCGCCTGCTGGCGAATATCGCGCTCTACTGGTTCACCGGCTGCATCGGCGCCTCGTTCTGGCCCTACTACGCGCGTCTGCACGGGCCCTGGCCGATTCCGGAGGGACGAACTGTCGATGTGCCGATGGGTTATGCCGCGTTTCCGCGGGAAATCCGCCGCCCGCCGCGCAGCCTCGCGGAAACGGCCTATACCAACATCAGGCGGTGGACACCCATGGCGAAGGGCGGGCATTTCGCGGCCATGGAGCAGCCGGCGGCACTGGCCTCGGATGTTGCCGCATTCTTCCGCGCATTCCGGTAATGGGCCGGACGCCCGGAATGATTATTCAGGCCCTCGGCTATCTGGCCTCTCTGCTGGTTTTCTCGACTTTCTACATGCGCACCATGCTGCCGCTTCGCTACCTGGCGATCGCGAGCAACGTGGCGTTCATTTCGTACGGCGTTCCGCTCGGTCTGTGGCCCGTGGTGATTCTGCACGCGCTGCTGTTGCCGCTCAATCTCGTCCGGTTGTTCCAGATCCGGCGGATGCTGGTGCGGTTCCGCGTAGCCCCTGCCGGCGACTTGGACCTGCGTCCGCTGATCTCCGCCATGAGGCATGAGCGCCACGCGCAAGGCACCGTGCTGTTTCGCAAAGGCAGCACGGGCGACAGCGCGTACTACATCGCCCGCGGGGCGGTGGAGTTCCCCGAACTTGGCGCTCATGCCGGAGACGGTGAAATTTTCGGCGAGTTCGCCGTCTTCTCTCCGCGGCACGCGCGTACCGCCTCGGCAGTCTGTTCGTCGGAGGTGGAACTTTACCGCATCGATTCCGACTCCATCGCCATGGCCTTCCATCAGAACCCGGTGTTTGCCTTCTCCCTGCTGCGGATCATGATGGCGCGCATGACCGAGGATCTCGAACGGTCCAGTGCCCGCCAGGGCAGGATGTAAGGGCCAGTCCGATGGACCGGGCCGACATTCTCATCATCGGCGGCGGCGTCATGGGCTCCGCCTGTGCCACCTTCCTGCTCATGGCCGATCCAACTCTCGCCGTCACCGTGGTCGAACCCGATCCGACCTATGAATTCGCCGCCTCGCTGAAAGCATCGGGCGGCGTGCGCCGGCTGTTCGCCTTGCCCGAGAATATTCGTATGTCGCAGTTCAGCGTTGAGTGGTTCGGAAAGTTCCACGAGCATGTCTCTGTCGCCGGCGAGGCGCCGGATCTGAACTGGAAGCAGGGTGGCTACCTGTTTATCGTGCCGCGCGATGCTGCGCGTCTCGCCCAGTTGGAAAGGGCGCTGCGCCTCCAGCAGGAACTCGGCGTCAGTGTCGAGATGCTGGATCCGTCCATGCTCAAACGGCGCTTCCCCTCGATCGAGGTCGGCGACCTGGGCGCCGCCACGCTCTCGCCGGACGACGGATGGCTCGATCCGAATGCCGTGCTGCAAGGGCTGCGCAAGAAGGCGCGGAGCCTGGGCGCGATTTACCTTCAGGATCGGGTGGTCGGGCTGGAATCATCCGGCAATCTGGTGCGTTCGGCGGCGCTGGCCTCCGGCGCCGCGATGCACGCGGAGCAGTTCGTGAACTGCGCCGGAGCGTGGGCGAAAGAGATTTGCGCCATGCTCGGCATCCCGCTTCCGGTCGAACCGATGCGGCGCTTCGATACGTATTTCGAGTATCAGGGAACCATCGAACCGCTGCCCTACATCAAGGATGTCGGCCGCCTCGCCATGCGGCCCGAAGGGAAGGGGTTCACCGCGGGTCTGGTGAACTGGAACGAGCCGCGCGGGTTCAACTTCGATGTCGATCACAGCTATTTTCAGTCGGTGGTTTGGCCGGCTGCGGCGCATCGCGTCCCGGCTTTCAATACGATCCGCGAGGGTTCGACCTGGACCGGCCTGTATGACCAGAACGAGCTCGATGCGAACATGATCCTGGGCGCCTGTCCCGGCCGATTCCCCAATTTCATCATGACGACCGGGTTTTCAGGCCATGGGCTGATGCATGCCCCTGCGGTGGGGCGCGCGGTCAAGGAACTGATCCTGGACGGCGGGTTCCAGACGCTCGACCTCTCCCGGATGGGGTATCAGCGCGTGATCGACAACGCGCCGTATCGCGAGGACGGTATCGTATGATGCTATTCAGTTGGTGCCGGCCATCTCGATGAGCTGACTGATAAACCTGCGGCGCGATCCGAATGCCCTCGGCGCGGGATCGCGCCCGGTTTGCGTATCGGCGGTCGGCGGGAAGGCGGGAGGTGCCGGCATCCCGCAGCGCCTGAACAAGCACCTCGATGCGGGCGCCGAAATCCGCCGCCCGCGCGGGGTCCTGCAGGAGCAGGAACTGACTGGTGGGGGAGGTTTGGGCGCCGGGGTGGCGGGAGGGATCGATCTCGAAGCCGAACGGGCCGCCGCCCATCGCCGCCGCGAGGATCTCGATGGCGAACGCGATGTTGGCGCCCTTTGTGCCGCCGAACGGGAGCAGGGCGCCGCCGTCCAGGATGCGCGCCGGGTCTGTCGTGGCCTGGCCGTCAGCATCGACGCCCACGCCATCGGGCACAGCGCGGCCCTGGTTGCGCGCCAGCAGGACCTCGCCCTGCGCCCGCATACTGCTCGCCTGATCCCAGACGATCGGCGGAGCACTCGCACGCGGACAGGCGAAAGCCATCGGATTGGTGCCCAGCACTTTGCGCTTGCCGTCCCAGACGACGATGTGACTGCGTGTATTGACGACGGACAGCGCGACCAGGCCTGCGTTCGCGAAGCTTTCGACATCGGGCCACAGCGCGGCGAAGTGGTGGGAATGGCGGATGAAGACCGTTGCCACGCCCATCGCGCGTGCGGTCTCGATCGCGCGCGGGCGCACGGCGGCCAAGGCCGGCTGCGCAAAGCCGTTCGCCGCATCGACCGACAGCATGCAAGGGGTGGTCTGTTCGATCCGCGGCGTTGCCGCGCCGTCCACCCAGCCGGTGCGCAGCGAGGCAGCGTAGCCCGCCATCCGCTGCAATCCATGGCTGAGCGCGCCATCGCGCTCGGCCGCCGTGACCACGGCGGCGACAGCAGGGGCGTTGGCCTCGCTGACCCCGAGCCCTACAAACGCCCGAACCAGCAGCGCGGTCAGCTCCTGCTCTGACAGGACGACCGGGGATGCAGCATCCGATGTGGGGTTCATCGGATGACTGTATCCGGTAGCCGAGCCTTAGCGCAGCCCCACTGACCGAGGCTTGCCTCCGCGCCCGATATAGACCGAGCCCGACCAGTAGCGTTCGAACACGCCGCCACAGGCTTTGCCGGTCGCGTTCACCTGGGCCGTGTAAACGCCGTCCTTGCCCGGCGGCGGAACGCGCAGCAGATATTCGCGCTCATTGAACTTCGCGATGTGTTCCGTCGTGTGGGTCTTGGTGAGGATTTGCAGCTTGCGCGGAATGTGGTGGCGATCGGCGGCGAGCGCGCGCTGATGCACCAGCGGCGTGACGATCTGCGACAGGGACTGCATCGGCGCGGTCAGACGCACCGTCACCTTCGCGTCCCGGACCACCATGCCATGCTCGTGGATTTGCGTGTGCACCAGGATCGGGTCGATCACCCGGTTGGCGGTGATCGTAGCGGTCATTTGCAGCGCGCTTTCCACCAACACGTTGGTCGAGGCGCGGGTCGTGCCGCCCGGCACGAATACCGGATCGATCCGCATGATCCATTGGCCGATCTGCTTCGGCCCGATCGTCGCGCCCGGGCCGGGCGGCAACGCGATCTGATAGAACCGATAGCCGGGCCGCTGGACATAGCGGACCAGCCGATTGCTCGCCGCCGCGGATGGCGTGAACACGGTGCCGTCGGGTGCGCGCACGGTGAACTGCACCTGGGCCGCGGTGTCTTCCCACAGCAGCACGAAGCTGATGCGTCCCTCGCATTGCGTGATCTCGACCGGCACATCGAGCTGCTGGCCCTGGTTGAGCGTGATGATCGGGTCGGCCGCCATGTTCTGGCGGAAGGCGTCGGCCAGGATCTCGACGAACTGTTTGCGCAACACGAGCGCGTCGGTGGTCTGGAAGAACTTGCCGCCCGAACTCGCCGCAAGGCTGGAAAGGTCGGCGACGGACAGATAGGCCGGATCGCCGAGCCCGACCGCGTACACCTCGGTGCCGGCGGCAAGCACGCCGGGCTCGACCGAGGCGACATCCGGCGGTCTGTTCTGGTATCCGTCGGTAAAGACGATGGCCACTTTGCGCGGCAGCGCCGAGGGTTGCAGTTGTTGCTGGCCGAGATCCAGTCCGCCGCCGATCGAAGTGAAGTTGCGCGGCGTGAGGGTATTCGCGTCGGTCTTGATCGCCGCCTGCTGGGTCGCGTCGAACGGCGCGCGAGCAGTCAGCACGGCGAAGGCATCGTCGAACTGCACCGAGCCCATTTCGAAGCCGGTGGACGGGATCACCAGATCGGCAAACATCCCCACGGCTGACTGCAATGCGGTCATGCGCGTTCCACCCGGCACCGCGGTTGCCATGCTGCCGGAGCGATCGAGCACCAGTTCGACCGCGGCTGGCGAAACCGGCACACCGTTGCCGGTCAAGCGGCACGGTGATGCTGGGATTCGCCGGATCGTTGCTGGTGATCGTCAGCGTGCCGCTGGCGGCCCCCGCGGCGGCTCGGGGCGAACACCACGGTGAAGTTCTGCGAGGTGCCGGGCGAAACGCTCGCGTTCATGGGCACGTTGGTCGTCGGTACGGTGGTTGGGTTGCCGGTGGTCAGGATGAAATCGGCGCCGGTCACCGTCAGCGTGGCAGTGAGCATCTCGCACGGGCCGGTGTTCGAGACATTCACCGCGATGCCGATGAAGTATTGCAGCGGCACAGCACCGAAGTTGATTGCGGCGGGCGAAACCGCGATGGCTGGCGGCGGTTCCGGCGTGCCCGTGCCGCTCAGCGCCACGCTGACGTTGGCATGAGCAGGGTCGTCGGATTTGAAGGTCAGGGTGCCGTTGGCAGGGCCGGTGGCGCCGGGCGCGAAGCTCACGTGGATATTGCCGGTCCCGGCGGCCGGGACCGTCAGCGTGGTGCCCGAACTCTCGCTGAACCCGGCACCCGACGCGGCGATTTGCGAGAGGTTCAGCTCCACCGGACCGGTATTACCAACGGTTGCATTCAAAACGTGCGACAGGCAGACCGCCACGTTACCGAAATCGAGCGGCCCGGGCGCCACCAGGTTCGGCAGACCGCCGGCACCGGTCAGCGGAATGGTGAAGGTCATGTTGGCCGGGTCGTTGGTGCCCATCGTCAGCGTAGAGGGGAAGGGCTGCGATGCGGTGGGCGTGAACGTGACGTTCACCGGCAGGTTGCCGGCTGGCGCGACGGTGTGGTTGCCGCCCGGCGCCGACACGTACTGCGCGGTGGTGGCGTGCAGGTTGGTGATGGTCAGCGGCGCGGTGCCGGTATTGGTGAATGTGATCGGCAGCGTCTTGCCGACCCCGACATGCACCGCGCCGAAAACCAAGGTCGGTACGCTCGCGCTGATATGGGCAACCGGTAGCGATGCCGTGAAACTCGTGAAACCGACCGTGGCGATGGAGGCCAGCGTGGTGTTCACTTTTCCCAACGCCGTCGCCGTCGTGCCGCTGACGCTGAAGACGGCGACGTCGAGAGCCCAGGATATCGCCGGCGATGAGCCGGTTGCCCTTGAGTTTGAGGTTGGCGCCGCCGATCAGACCCGTGGTGTTGAGATCGGTCTCGGTGGGGCTCGCCGGATTGAGGAAACTTATCAGCGAGATGGCGACGTTGTTTGACGACGCAGCGGCGACGGTGGTGCCGCTGATGGAGACGGAAAACACCCCGTCCTGAATCGTGTTCTGGCTTCCGAGGTGCACTGCGGTGCCGCTCGACACGTCGAAGAAGTGCACGGCGCCGCTGCCGTTGTCACCGACCGCGGCCTTGCCCGAATCGATGTCCACCGTGACGGCATTGTCGAAGAACACGCCGCCGGTGCCGGAGTCGAACTTCGTGACCGTCGGACTGGCAGGATTGGTATAGTCGATCACCGCGAAGGCACCGTCATTCGGCCCGGCCGCGACCGCCTTGGTGCCGGACAGGCCGACTGAGCCGATGCTGGAAATTCCCGTGTTGATGGTGGAAATGACGGTCGGATTGGCCGGGTTGGTCGCGTCGATCAGCACCGCACGCAGCCCGTTGAGCTCGCCCACCAGGACGCGGTTTCCGTCCATCGAGAGCGCGCCGATGCCGGAAAGGCCGGTGTTCACCGTTCCCTTGAGCGCAGGTGTGGCCGGAACCGAAATATCGCAGATGCGGACAGTGCTGCCGTTGAAGTCGCCGACGGCGGCCATGGTGCCGTCCGTATCGACCATGCAGCCGCCGCCCAGGCCCGGATTGACTATGACGTTCGCCGGTGTGGCCGGATTGGTGAAATCCGACACCGCAAAGCTGAAACTGTTGTTCGAGCCCGATACGACGACGTCCATCAGCTCCCCTCCGTTCTTTTGCGGAAGTGTAATCCAATTTTGCAAAATGTCACATAAGATTTCCGTCTGTGCAACGGGTATCCCCGGACCGGGCCGCTTGGGCCGCCATATGAGGTGAGGGCGGACAGCGGCTTGACGTACCCTGGGGGCACCACTAGGTTCCGCGCCCTCGACCGGCCCCGCTTACATCCGGGCGGTTGTCGATTTCGCAGGCAAGCACGCAGGCGGCGCCGTCCCGGCGGCAAGACCGGGACTCAGGCCGAAGGCAGGCTTTCAACCCGCAACCGTGGGGAGCAGCCCCATGCGTGCGGGTTTTGCCCGTGGCGACAACTGCGGCGTTTTGCGGGCGCGGCCGAGACGGTTTCGACGAGAGGGTGCATGCCGACGATCAATCAGCTCATCGCCAAGGGGCGGGAGCCGCAGAAAAGCCGAAACAAGGTGCCGGCGCTGCAGGGCTGTCCGCAGAAGCGCGGCGTGTGCACGCGCGTCTATACGACCACGCCGAAGAAGCCGAACTCGGCCTTGCGCAAAGTGGCGAAGGTGCGGCTGACCAACGGCTACGAGGTGGTCAGCTACATCCCGGGCGAGGGGCATAATTTGCAGGAGCACTCGGTGGTGCTGATCCGCGGCGGGCGGGTGAAGGACCTGCCCGGCGTGCGCTATCATATCCTGCGCGGCGTCTTGGATACGCAGGGCATCGCCAAGCGGCGCCAACGGCGCTCGCTCTATGGCGCCAAGCGGCCGAAATAGGGGGCGGGGATGTCGCGTCGCCATCGCGCGGTCAAACGGGAGATCCTGCCGGACGCCAAGTTCGGCGATATCGTGATCTCGCGCTTCATGAATGCCTTGATGTATGACGGGAAGAAGTCCGTCGCCGAGGGGATCGTCTATTCGGCGCTGGACGTGATGCGTCGCCGCGGCGGTCCCCAGGCCGATCCGGTGCGCATGTTCCACGAGGCGATGGACAACGTGAAGCCGGCGGTGGAAGTGCGGTCGCGCCGCGTGGGCGGTGCGACCTACCAGGTGCCGGTGGAGGTGCGGACGGAGCGCCGGCAGGCGCTGGCGATCCGCTGGATCATCGATGCGGCGCGCAAGCGCGGCGAACACACGATGGAAGACCGGCTGTCGAACGAGCTGCTCGACGCGGTGAACAATCGCGGCGCAGCGGTGAAGAAGCGCGAGGATACCCACCGCATGGCTGAGGCCAACAAGGCATTCAGCCACTACCGGTGGTAACTGATACAACCTGCTGACCAGAGGTCCACGGAGAGTAGAGTATGGCCAAGGCTAAATTCCAGCGGAACAAGCCGCACTGCAACATCGGCACGATCGGCCATGTGGACCATGGCAAGACATCGTTGACCGCGGCGATCACCAAGATCCTGGCGAAGACCGGCGGCGCCACCTACACGGCGTACGATCAGATCGACAAGGCTCCCGAGGAGCGTGCACGCGGCATCACCATCGCCACGGCGCATGTCGAGTATGAGACGAAAAAGCGCCACTACGCCCATGTCGATTGCCCGGGCCACGCCGACTACGTGAAGAACATGATCACCGGCGCGGCGCAGATGGACGGCGCCATCCTCGTGGTCTCCGCCGCCGACGGCCCCATGCCCCAGACCCGTGAGCACATCCTGCTCGCCCGTCAGGTGGGTGTGCCGGCGCTGGTGGTGTACCTCAACAAGGTTGATATGGTCGATGACCCCGAGTTGCTCGAGCTGGTGGAGGTCGAGGTCCGCGAATTGCTGTCGTCCTATCAATTCCCCGGCGACGACATTCCGATCATTCGCGGCTCGGCGCTGTGCGCGCTGGAGGACCGCGAGCCGGAAATGGGCGAGCAGTCGGTGCTGAAGCTGATGGAAGCGGTGGATGACTACATCCCGCAGCCGGAGCGCCCCAAGGATCGCCCGTTCCTGATGCCGATCGAAGACGTGTTCTCCATTTCGGGCCGCGGCACGGTGGTGACCGGACGCATCGAGCGCGGCGTGATCAAGGTCGGCGAGGAAGTGGAGATCGTCGGGCTGCGTGCCACGCAAAAGACCGTGGTGACCGGCGTCGAGATGTTCCGCAAGCTGCTCGACCAGGGCGAGGCGGGCGATAACATCGGCGCGCTGCTGCGCGGCACGAAGCGCGAGGAGGTGGAGCGCGGCCAGGTGCTGGCCAAGCCCGGCTCCATCACGCCGCACACCAAGTTCAAGGCCGAGGCGTACATTCTGACCAAGGAAGAAGGCGGGCGTCACACGCCGTTCTTCACCAACTACCGGCCGCAGTTCTATTTCCGCACCACGGACGTGACGGGTGTGGTCAATCTGCCGGAAGGCACCGAGATGGTGATGCCGGGCGACAACATCTCCATGGACGTGGAGCTGATTGCGCCGATCGCCATGGATGAGGGACTGCGCTTCGCCATTCGCGAGGGCGGGCGGACGGTCGGGGCCGGCGTGGTGGCCCAGATCGTCGAGTAGCGAGGAGGATGCGGGCCGGCGTTCTGCCGGAGCGAGATCGCGCGAGGCGGCTACGTCAGAGCGCGTGAATCTCGCTCCCAGCAAAGGGCAGGGCGCCGGCATCGTTTGTTGAACGAGAAACGGGACGATGGACAACCAGAACATCCGCATTCGCCTGAAGGCGTACCGATCACCGCGTGCTGGACAACAGCACGAAGGAGATCGTGAACACGGCCAAGCGCACAGGCGCGCGGGTTCGTGGCCCTATCCCGCTGCCCACGCATATCGAGCGGTTCACGGTGAACCGCTCGCCGCACGTGGACAAGAAAAGCCGCGAGCAGTTCGAAATCCGGACCCACCGCCGGCTGCTGGATATTGTGGAACCCACTCCCCAAACGGTCGATGCGCTGATGAAGCTCGATCTGGCCGCCGGCGTGGACGTGGAAATCAAGATCTGAGGGACCTTCCGTGGCAACCACGATGCGAACCGGATTGTTGGCGAAGAAGCTCGGGATGACGCGGATTTTCCGCGACGACGGCACGCATGTGCCGGTCACCGTGCTGCACCTCGATGACGTGCAGGTGGTGGCCACGCGGACCGAGGAGAAGGACGGTTACACCGCGGTCCAGCTCGGCTGGGGCAAGGCGAAGGTGAAGAACGTGTCGAAGCCCAACCGTGGGCACTTCGCCAAGCAGAAGGTGGAACCGAAGGCGAAACTCGCTGAATTCCGCGTCGCCGCTGATGCCGTGCTGGAGCCGGGAGCGACGCTGACGGCGGCGCATTTCGTCGCGGGCCAACGCGTGGATGTGTGCGGCATCACCAAGGGCAAGGGATTTGCCGGCGGCATGAAGCGCTGGAACTTCTCCGGCCTGGAAGCCTCCCACGGCGTGTCCATCAGCCACCGCTCGCTGGGCTCGACCGGCAACCGGCAGGACCCCGGCAAGACCTTCAAGAACAAGAAGATGGCGGGTCATCTGGGGCAGGAGCGTGTGACCACGCTGAATCTGCAAGTGGCGGCGGTTGATGCGGAAAAGGGTCTGATCATGCTGCGGGGCGCGGTGCCCGGCGCGAAAGGCGGGTTCGTGCTGGTGCGCGATGCGGTGAAGCGCGCGCGGCCGGCGGACGCGCCCTATCCGGCGGCACTGGCACAGGCGGGCGGCTGAGGACAAGGCAATGCAGGTCGCGATACGAACCCTGGACAATACCGAGTCGGGCACGGCCGAACTGCCGGACGAGTTCTTCGCCGCTTCACCGCGTGCGGACGTCATGGCGCGGGTGGTGCACTGGCAACTGGCGAAGCGCCGGGCCGGCACGCACAAGGTGAAGGGGCTCTCGGAGGTGCAGGGCACGACCAAGAAACCCTATCGTCAGAAGGGCACCGGCAACGCCCGGCAGGGCAGCCTGCGCGCGCCGCAGTTCCGCACGGGCGGCGTGGTGCACGGGCCGGTGGTGCGCAGTCATGAATACAGCCTGAACAAGAAGGTGCGGCGGCTCGGGCTGATTTCTGCGCTGTCGCAGAAGCAGGCGGACGGCAAGCTGGTGGTGCTGGACGCGGCGGGTGGCGACGGCGTGACCAAGACGAAGGACCTGGCGCGCAAGCTGAAGGCGCTCGGCTGGGCCTCGGCGCTGATCGTGGATGGCACGGTGGATACCGGCTTCCTTCGTGTCAGCCGCAACATCCCGGGCGTGGCGGTGCTGCCGACGGTGGGTGCGAATGTCTATGACATTCTGCGCCATGACGTGTTGGCGATCACCACGGCGGGGGTGGAGGGATTGACCAGGCGGCTGCGCGCCGAGACGCACGACGCGGCGCAGGAGAGCGCAGCAGTCGCGCAGGAGAGCGCAGCATGAGCGAGACCGAAGCCAAGCCACGCCGGCCGCTGCTGTCGCGCGAGGCGATGTATCAGATCATCAAGGACCCGGTGATCACCGAGAAGTCGACGAGGTTGTCCGAGCATGGGCAATACGTGTTCCGCGTGTCGCTGGCGGCGAGCAAGCCGGAGATCCGCGAAGCGATCGAGGCCTTGTTCAAGGTGCAGGTCGTTGACGTGAACACGCTGGTGCAGAAGGGCAAGACGAAGCGCTTTCGCGGCCGGCCGGGGCGCCGTTCGGATGTGAAGAAGGCGTTCGTCAAGCTGGCTCCGGGCCAGCAGATCGATTTCACCACCGGGTTGTCGTGAGGCGCATGCGATGCCGTTGAGGAATTTCAATCCGGTCACCGCCAGCCTGCGCGGCACGGTGCTGATCGACCGGTCGGAGCTGTGGAAGGGCAAGCCGGTCAAGCGGCTGACCGAAGGCAAGATCGGCACCGGCGGTCGCAACAACCACGGGCACATCACCTCGCGCTTCCGCGGCGGTGGGCACAAGCAGGCGTATCGCATCGTCGATTTCAAGCGGCGCAAATTCAGCGTGCCGGGCACGGTCGAGCGACTGGAATATGACCCGAACCGCACGGCCTTCATCGCGCTGGTGAGATACGCCGACGGCGAGCTGGCCTATATCCTGGCGCCGCAGCGGCTGAAGGCGGGAGATACGGTGGTGTCCGGTCCGCGCGCCGACATCAAGCCGGGCAATGCCATGCCGCTCGCGGTCATTCCCGTCGGCACCATCGTGCACAATGTGGAGATGAAACCGGGCGCCGGCGGCAAGATCGCGCGCTCAGCCGGCACGTATGTGCAGCTTGTCGGCAAGGACGCCGGCAACGCGCAGCTCAAGCTGATGTCCGGTGAGGTTCGCGTGGTGCGGGCGGAGTGCATGGCCTCGATCGGGGCGGTGTCGAATCCGGACAACATGAACCAGAAGATCGGCAAGGCCGGGCGTTCGCGCTGGCTCGGCCGCCGGCCGCATAACCGCGGCGTGGTGATGAACCCGGTTGATCATCCGTTGGGCGGCGGCGAGGGACGGTCTTCCGGCGGGCGTCATCCGGTGACGCCGTGGGGCAAGCCGACCAAGGGCTACAAGACGCGGTCGAACAAGCGGACCGACAAGCTGATCATCCGTCGGCGGAACAAGGGCAAGTAGGCGATGGCACGTTCGGTCTGGAAGGGCCCATTCGTTGACAGGTATCTGCTGGCGAAGGCCGATGCGGCGCGCGGTTCGGGCCGCAACGAGATCATCCGCATCTGGTCGCGGCGCTCCACCATCCTGCCGCAGTTCGTCGGCCTGACCTTCGGTGTCTATAACGGGCACAAGTTCCTGCCCGTGCAGGTGAACGAGAACATGGTGGGCCACAAGTTCGGGGAATTCTCGCCGACGCGGACCTTCACCGGCCATGCAGGCGACAAACGGGCGCGGCGGAACTGACATCATGAGCAAGCCCAAGTTATCCCCGCAGCCTGGCCGACAATGAGGCGCAGTCCATTGTCAGCAATATCCGCGTCAGCCCGCGCAAGCTGAATCTTGTCGCTGCGATGATCCGCAATCTGCCGGCCGGGCAGGCGGTCGCGACGCTGACGTTCAGCAAGCGGAGAATTGCCGGGCAGGTGAAGAAGGCATTGGAAAGCGCGATCGCCAATGCCGAGAACAATCATCAGCTCGACGTGGATCGGCTGATCGTGACGCGGGCCGAGGTGGGGCGTTCGATCGTCATGCGGCGCTTTCATGCGCGTGGACGCGGGCGCGCGGCGCGGGTAGAGAAGTGGTTCAGCCATCTGAAGATCGTAGTTGCCGAGCGCGAGCAGGACAGCGGCACGAGCGGGAGGGCCGCGTAATGGGGCACAAGGTCAATCCGATTGGGCTGCGGCTCGGCATCAACCGCACCTGGGATTCACGATGGTTCGCCGGCGATGACTACGCATCGCTGTTGCACGAAGATCTCAAGCTGCGCGACCATCTGCGCACCAAGTTGCGCGGCGCGGGTGTCTCGCGCGTGGTGATCGAGCGTCCGGCGAAGAAGCCGCGTGTCACGATCTACGCCGCGCGCCCTGGTGTCGTGATCGGCAAGAAGGGTCAGGACATCGAGGTTCTGAAGAAGGACCTTTCCAAGATGGCCAATGCCGAGGTGGCGCTGAACATCGTGGAGATCCGCAAGCCGGAGATCGAGGCGCAGTTGGTGGCGGAGAACATCGCCCAGCAGCTCGAGCGCCGGGTGGCGTTCCGCCGCGCGATGAAGCGCGCGGTGCAGTCCGCCATGCGGCTGGGCGCGCAGGGCATCCGCATCAATTGCGGCGGGCGGCTGGGCGGGGCGGAAATCGCGCGGGTGGAGTGGTACCGCGAGGGCCGGGTGCCGCTGCACACGCTGCGGGCCGATCTGGATTTCGGCCATGCCACGGCCAAGACCACCTACGGCACGTGCGGCGTGAAGGTGTGGATCTTCAAGGGCGAGATTCTCGCGCACGATCCGCTGGCGCAGGACCGGCGCGCGGCGGAACAGGCCCCGCAGAGGTAACGGACAATGCTGCAACCCAAACGAACGAAATTCCGCAAGGCGCACAAGGGCCGCATCCACGGCGCATCCAAGGCGGGCACGCAGCTCAATTTCGGCACCTACGGGCTGAAGGCGCTGGAGCCGGAGCGCGTCACCGCGCGGCAGATCGAGGCGGCGCGGCGCGCCATCACGCGCGCGATGAAGCGCACCGGGCGGGTGTGGATCCGCATCTTCCCGGACGTGCCGGTGTCCAAGAAGCCGGCCGAAGTGCGCATGGGATCGGGCAAGGGCACGCCGGAGTTCTGGGTTGCGCGGGTTGCTCCTGGGCGGATCATGTTCGAGCTCGACGGCGTCTCATCCGAGATGGCGCACGATGCGCTGACCCTGGGCGCCGCCAAGCTGCCGATCCGTACCAAGATCGTGCAGCGGATGGGAGACGCGTGATGGCGAAAAATCCGCAGAACACGGCCTCCGACATCCGCACCAAGACGCCGGATGAACTGAAGCAGATGCTGATCGATCTGCGCCGCGAGCAGTTCAACCTGCGTTTCCAGCGCGCCACCGGCCAGGCCGAGGGCACCGCGCGCATCCGTACCGCGCGGCGGGAGATCGCGCGTATCAAGACGATCGTGGCCGAGCGTACGCGCACGGCTTCGGCCGAGGGCCTGATAAATTGAGGGCGCAATAATGCCGAAGCGTGTGCTGACCGGCCGGGTGACCAGCGACAAGATGGACAAGACCGTCACGGTGCTCGTCGATCGTCGGGTGATGCATCCGCTGTACAAGAAGTTCATCCGCCGCTCGAACGAAATATGCCGCGCATGACGAGGCGAACCAGTGCCACGTCGGCGACGTGGTGCGCATCGAGGAATGCCGGCCGCATCAGCAAGCGCAAGACCTGGCTGGTGATCGAGCGCAACGGCGAGACCCTGCGCGGCCGCGCCGGCTGCGCAGCCCGCGGGTGAAGGAGCGGTGTCATGATCCATCCGGAAACCAACCTCGACGTTGCGGACAATTCGGGCGCGCGCCGGGTGCAGTGCATCAAGGTGCTGGGCGGTTCGAAGCGCAAGACCGCCTCGGTGGGCGACGTCATCGTGGTCTCGGTGAAGGAGGCGATTCCCCGCGGCAAGGTGAAGAAGGGCGACGTCCATCAGGCGGTGATCGTGCGCACGGCATTTCCGGTGCGCCGGGCGGATGGCAGCGCGATCCGCTTCGACCGCAACGCGGCGGTGCTGATCAACAAGCAGCAGGAACCGATCGGCACCCGCATCTTCGGCCCGGTGGTGCGCGAACTGCGCGGGCGGAAGTTCATGAAGATCATCTCGCTGGCGCCGGAGGTCATCTGATGGCCGCGCGGATTCGCAAGGGCGACACGGTCGTGGTGATCAGCGGCGTCGACAAGGGGCGGCGGGGCGAAGTGTTGCGGGTGTTTCCGCGCGCCAACCGCGCCATCGTGCAGGGCGTGCGGATGGTGACGAAGCACGTGAAGCAGACCGCGATGGGCCGCCCGTCCGGGCTGATCAACGAGGAGGCGAGCATCCATCTGTCGAACCTGATGCTGGTCGATCCGAAGTCGGAGAAGCCGACCAGGGTCGGGTTCCGCATCCAGGATGACGGGCGGAAGGTGCGCGTGGCGAAAGCCACGGGCCAGGTGATCGAGGGCTAAGGCACATGAGCGGGACGAAATCTCCGCCGCCCAAGAAGGCAGCCGCGACGCGCCAGGGCGGCAAGACAGGTGGCAAGACCGGCGGCAAGGGGGGCGGCGGCGGACCGCCGCAGGCAGTGCCGCGCAAGCAGGCTGCGGAGGCCGGCTCGGGCGTCGCCAATCCGGTTGCGGCGCCGAAGGAGATGCCGCGGATGCAGAAGCGCTACCTCGAGGAGGTGCGCGGCAAGCTGCGGTCGCAGTTCGGCTACAGCAACCCGATGCAGGTGCCGAAGCTCGAGAAGATCGTCATCAACATGGGCGTGGGCGAGGCCACGGGCGATCAGAAGAAGCTGGACAATGCGGTTGCGGAACTCACGGCGATCAGCGGACAGCGCGCGGTCAAGACGCATGGCGAAGAAGGCGATCGCCGGGTTCAAGATTCGCAAGGGGCTGCCGATCGGCTGCAAGGTCACGCTGCGCAAGGCGCGAATGTATGAATTCATCGATCGGTTGATCACCATTACCTTGCCGCGGGTGCGGGATTTTCGCGGCATCCAGGGCAAGGGCTTCGACGGCCGGGGCAATTTCGCGATGGGCTTGCGCGAGCAGATCGTCTTTCCGGAAATCAACTACGACCGGGTGGACGAGGTGCGTGGCATGGACATCGTGTTCGTGACCACGGCGAGGACGGATGCCGAGGCAAAGGCGCTGCTGGCCGCATTCGACCTGCCGTTCGCGGGATGAGTGCGGGGGGCTGCGGGCGTGCGAACTCTTACACGAGGTTCGCGGGGACCCCGTGGGCGGGCCTCGCAATGACAGTTGGTTGGAAAACTGCGGTCCCCGTGACCGCAAGTTCCGGAGGGTATGAGTGAATGGCCAAGACCTCTCAGGTCTATCGCAACAAGAAGCGGGAACGCATGGCGGCGCGCGATCGCGCGAAGCGGACGACGCTCAAAGAGATCGTGATGGATCGCAGCCTGCCGGTCGAGGATCGGTTCAACGCCACTTTGAAGCTGGCGCAGTTGCCGCGCAACGGCTCGCGGGTGCGGGTGCGGCTGCGCTGCGAGCTCACCGGGCGCTCGCGCGGCAACTACCGCAAGTTCAAGCTCAGCCGGATCATGCTGCGTGACCTCGCTTCGGCGGGCCAAATTCCCGGCATGGTCAAGGCGAGCTGGTAAGGAGGATCGCAGATGTCCGTATCCGATCCCCTGGGTGACATGCTGACGCGCATCCGCAACGCGCAGCGCGCACGGCACACCTCCTGCGTAGCCCCGGCCTCCCGGCTGCATGCGAACGTGCTGGATGTTCTCAAGCGCGAGGGTTACATCCGCGGCTTCGCCGCCGAAGAACTGCGTCCTGGCGTGCGGCAGCTTCGGATCGAGCTGAAGTACAATGAGGGCGAACCGGTGATCAAGGAGATCAACCGGGTCTCCAAGCCGGGCCGCCGCGTCTATTCGCGCATCAAGGAACTGCCGCGGGTCTATGCGGGCCTCGGCGTATCGATCCTTTCCACCCCGCGTGGGGTCATGAGCGATTCGGAAGCCCGCGTGGCCAACGTGGGCGGCGAAGTGCTCTGCCGCGTGTTCTAAGGACGGAATAATGTCGCGTGTTGGAAAATATCCGGTCGAAATTCCTCAGGGGGTGCAGGTCGCGCTCTCGGGCGGGCAGGTGACCGTGAAAGGCCGGCTCGGTGAGCTGCAAATGCCGCTCACCGATCAGGTCGAGGCGAAGGTGGAAGGCGACAGGGTGGTGGTTGCGCCGCGCGGCAACGCCCGGCAGGCGCGCATGATGTGGGGCACCACGCGGGCCAACATCGCCAACATGGTCCGGGGTGTATCGGCCGGTTACTCGAGGTCCATGGAGATCACCGGCACCGGCTATCGCGCCGCGGTGCAGGGCAAGAACCTGACGCTCAATCTCGGCTTTTCGCACGACGTGGTTTTTCCCATCCCCGATGGTATCAAGATCACCTGCGAACGCCCGACCGCGGTGAAGGTGGAGGGCACCGACAAGCGCCTGGTGGGCCAGGTGGCAGCGGAAATCCGCGGCTTCCGTCCGCCCGAACCCTACAAAGGCAAGGGTGTGCGCTACGCCGACGAGACCATCCGGCGGAAGGAAGGCAAGAAGAAATGAGCCGCATTCAGGATCTGCGGGACCGCCGGCGCACCCGCCTGCGCTTTTCGCTGCGTCAGAAGAGCGCGGGGCGGCCGCGGCTGTCGGTGTTCCGTTCGTCGAAGCACATCTACGCGCAGGTCATCGACGACGATGCGGGCCACACGCTGGCTGCCGCCTCGTCGCTCGACAAGGCGGTTCGCGGGTCGCTGAAGACCGGGGCCGACAAGGCCGCCGCTGCGGCGGTCGGCAAGCTGGTCGCGGAGCGCGCGAAGGAAGCCGGCGTCACCAAGGTCGTATTCGACCGCGGCGCCTATCTTTATCATGGCCGCGTGAAGGCGCTGGCCGATGCCGCCCGCGAAGGCGGGCTGGACTTCTAGGAACAAAACGATGGCACGGGAACCGAGGGAAGGTGGGCGGCGTCGGGATGGCGATCGTCATCGCGAAGAACGCGAGGACGACGGCATCGTCGATAAGCTGGTGAGCATCAATCGCGTGGCGAAGGTGGTGAAGGGGGGCCGCCGCTTCGCCTTTGCCGCGCTGGTGGTGGTGGGCGATCAGAAGGGCCGGGTGGGCTACGGCGCCGGCAAGGCCCGCGAAGTGCCGGAGGCCATCCGCAAGGCGACCGAACGCGCCAAGCGGGCCATGATCCGCGTGCCGATGAAGGAAGGCCGTACCCTGCATCACGACATCGAGGGTCGCTTCGGGGCCGGCGCCGTGGTGCTGCGGGCGGCACCCGCCGGCACCGGCATCATCGCCGGCGGTCCGTTGCGGGCGGTGTTCGAATCGCTCGGAGTGGGCGACATCGTCGCCAAGTCGCTTGGCAGCCGCAATCCGCACAACATGGTCAAGGCCACGTTCGCGGCGCTGCAGCGGTGCGCCTCGCCGCGCTCGGTGGCCAACCGGCGGGGCAAGAAGGTCGCCGAGATCTTCGGTCCGCGGCGCGAGGCCGCGGTTACGCCGGCGACCGAGGCGGAGGCGCCGGCCAATGGCTGAGCAGAGCAAGCGGGTGAGGGTAACGCAGGTCGCCTCGCCGGCCGGCCGCAAGCCCGGTCAGCGCGAAACCCTGATCGGGCTGGGACTGAACAAGATACGGCGGACGCGGGAGCTGGAAGACACGCCCTCGGTGCGCGGGATGATCCGCAAAGTGGCCCACCTGGTGCAGGTGGAGGACGTACGATGAAACTCAACGAACTCAGGGACAACGCGGGCGCCCGGCGCAAGTCCAAGCGGCTCGGGCGGGGCATCGGCTCCGGCAAGGGCAAGACCGCCGGCAAGGGCGTGAAGGGCCAGAAGGCGCGCGCGGGCGTGGCGCTGAATGGGTTTGAAGGCGGCCAGATGCCGATCTATCGACGCCTGCCGAAGCGCGGCTTCACAGAATCTGTTCCGCAAGGAGTACGCACCGCTCAACCTGGGCGCGCTGGAAGCGGCGATCGCGGCGGGGCGGATCGACGCCGCCCAGCCGATCACCGAGGACAGCCTGCGCAAGGCAGGGCTGGTGCGCAGCGGCAAGATCGCCGGGGTGCGGCTGCTCGCGAAAGGGGAGATCAGCCGGGCGCTGACCATCACCGTCTCGGGCGCTTCCGCGGCGGCCATCGAGGCGGTGAAGAAGGCCGGCGGAAGCGTGACCACGACGGTTGCGGTGGACGCTGGGGCGCCTGCCTCTTAGATAGGGCCTGCCCGGCCGGCGTGCCGGGGCGTGACGTTCGCGTCTGATCGATTCCAGCGAACGCGTACGACTGGAAGGTGCTGATGGCCTCGACGGCCGAACAACTCGCGGCAAACCTGAACCTCGGCGTCCTGTCGAAGGCGACGGAACTCAAGAGACGCATCTGGTTCACCCTCGGGGCGCTGGTGATCTATCGCCTCGGCACGTACATCCCGGTGCCGGGCGTGGATGCGGCGGTGATGGCGCAGCTACTGCAGCAGCACGGCGGCGGCATCCTGGGCATGTTCGACATGTTCACCGGCGGTGCGCTGCGGCGCATGACCGTGTTCGCGCTGAACATCATGCCGTATATCAGCGCCAGCATCATCATCCAGTTGATGACGGCAGCGATGCCCTCCCTCGAAGCGCTCAAGAAGGAAGGAGAGCAGGGGCGGGTCAAGCTCAATCAATATACGCGGTATCTGACCGTGGCGATCGCGCTGGTGCAGTCCTACGGCATCTCGCTCGGGCTGGAGAGCATGCACGGCGACGCCGGGGCCGCCGTGGTGCATCCCGGCTTCGCCTTCCTGTTCACCGCCGTGGTCAGCCTGGTCGGCGGCACGATGTTCCTGATGTGGGTCGGGGAGCAGATCACGGCCCGTGGGGTTGGCAACGGCACCAGCCTGATCATCATGGCCGGCATCGTCGCCAACCTGCCCGGCGCGCTGGCGTCCTTGCTTGAACTTGGCCGCACCGGCGCGCTCTCGACCGTGTTCATCATCGGCTTCTTCGTGCTCGCGATCGCGGTGATCGCCTTCATCGTATTCATGGAGCGGGCGTATCGCCGGGTGCCGGTGCAATACCCCAAGCGCCAGGTCGGCAACCGGATGTTCGGCGGGGATTCGACCCATATTCCGCTGAAGATCAACACGTCTGGCGTCATTCCCCCGATCTTCGCCAGCTCGATCCTGCTGATTCCGGCGACCATCGCGGGCTTCTCGGGCGGCGGCAGCGGGTGGCTGCAATTCCTGTCGTCGCAGCTCGGGCACGGTACGCCGCTCTACCTGGTCCTCTACGCGGCGATGATCATCTTCTTCTCGTATTTCTATACCGCCGTGGTGTTCAACCCGCAGGAAACCGCCGACAACCTGAAGAAATATGGCGGCTTCGTGCCCGGCATCCGTCCCGGCACCGCCACGGCCGAGTATTTCGACTTTGTCCTGACCCGGCTCACGACCGTGGGCGCCCTGTATCTCGCCGCGGTGTGCCTGCTGCCGGAATTGCTGATCAGCGATTATGGCCTGCCGTTCTATTTCGGCGGAACGTCCATCCTGATCGTGGTGTCGGTGACCATGGACACGGTTACGCAGATCCAATCCCATCTGCTGGCGCACCAGTATGAAGGGCTGATCCGCAAGGCCCGGGTCCGCACCCGACGATGATCCTGATCCTGCTCGGTCCTCCTGGCGCCGGCAAGGGAACCCAGGCCCAGCGGCTGGAGCAGCGCTACGGCATCGCGCAGATCAGCACGGGGGACATGCTGCGCGCCGAAGTGGCGGCGAACTCCCCCATCGGCCAGGAAGCCCGCGCAGTGATGGAGGCAGGGCAGCTCGTTTCCGACGACATCATCATCCGCATGCTGGGGACGCGGATCGACCGGCCGGATTGCGCCCGAGGCTTCATCCTCGACGGGTTTCCTCGCACGGTCCCGCAAGCCGAGGCGCTGGATCGGCTGCTCGCGGACAAGGGCCTGAAGCTGGATGCGGTCATCGAACTGAAGGTGGATGACGCCGCTCTGGTGGAACGCATCGCCGGGCGGTTCACCTGCGCCAAGTGCGGCGCGGGCTATCACGACCGGTTCAAGCCGCCCCGCGTGGATACCGTGTGTGACGTCTGCGGCTCGACCGAGTTCATCCGCCGCGCCGACGACAATGCCGAGACGGTCGGCGCCCGGTTGCAGGCCTATTACCGGCAAACGGCTCCGATCGTCCCGCATTATCGGTCCCAGGGCCGTTTCCACACGGTCGATGGAATGGCGGAAATCGACCGTGTGACAGCCGAGCTGGTGACCCTGCTGGATCGCCTCGCCGGCTGATCCCGGTCAGGCCGCCTGCCGGCATGGCACGGCCGGGGGCGCCAGCGCATCCTCCAATGCGGCCCGCAGCCGATCGGGCGAGAGGAACTCCTGGATCAGCCGCGTCTGAGCCCCCGCCCGGGCGGCCCACAGTGCATTGTCCCGCAGCAGGGCCAGCACCGCCGCGGCAAACGCGTCAGCGTCGTCGTGTACGGCGCAGATTTCGGGCAGGCCGGGAATTCCCTGCGCGCCTGCCAGCGTCGTGACCAGCGGCACGCCGTGGTGCATCGCCTCCAGCACCTTGAGCTTCACCCCGGCGCCATAGCGGAGCGGGCAGGCGGCGACCCGGGCCGCCTGATAGCGGGCGGCGAGCTCGGCATCGGAAACGGCACCGGTGACCTCGACATGATCATTCGCCAGCCCCAGCACCGCGGCGCTCGGATTCGAACCGACCAGCGCGAGCCTTGCCTCGGGACATGCCGCACGGACCCGCGGCAGGATCTCGGCCACGAGCCAGGCCGCTGCGTCTTGGTTCGGCGGGTGCGCGAACCCGGCCACGAACATGATTTGACACGACGCTGGCGGGTGCGGCGACCGTTGCGGCACCGGCGGAAAGCCGAAGGCCGGAATGGCCCGCGCGTCGGTCCCCGGCTCCATGGCGCGGACGACCCGCGCCTCCTCCTCCGACAGGTACATCACAACATCCGCTGCGCGCCACGTCTCGCGTTCCAGTGCTTCCATGCAAGAAGCTTCGGCGAGGGATCGCAGGTCCCGGCTGGCGCCCGGCGCACGCCGCATGCGTGCGTGGTGCAGATCGTGGCCGTAATACAGAACGCGCGCGGCGCAATGCGCGCTCAGCGCGGGCAGGTGGGCCTGCGCGACATCCGGGCGGGAGATCACGACTTCATCGATTTCGGAGCCATTGGCGTGGATCCACTCGGCGAAGGAGCGGTACCAGGGCGTGTGGACTACTTCGATGCCGAGTTGCTGCAGCGCCTCGGTATAGGTCGGCGTCGCGCGCAGGTTCGCCGGAAAGAATTTTACCATACGTCCGGAGACCAGCAGCGCGTGCATAATGGCCATCATTGTGCGCGAGCCGCCGTCCCGATCCGGCTCGGGCACGTAGTGGTCGATCACCAGAGTCACACGCTTTGCGCCGGACCTGTCGCGCGCCCGCATGATGCGGTTTCCGGGTGGCAGATGCTCGGCCCGGAGCGTTGCTCTCCAGCGCCGAGCGAAGCGGGCCATGTTGGTGACCTGGTGGGCCTTGGTGCCGGCGGCGGGATCGCAGCCGTGCGACACACCTTCATGATGCACAACCTGGGCGGCCGGCTGGTAGAGCACGCGCATCCCGGCGGCGCGCAGCCGGAAGGCGAGATCGGTGTCCTCGCAATAGGCCGGCACGTAGGTCTCATCGAAGCCGCCCATGCGCTGCCACACGTCGCGTGGCAGCATCACCGCCGCCCCGGAGACGTAGTCCACCTCGCGCACATAATTGTATTCCGGTTTGCGCGGATCATCGCCGCGACCGTAATTCCAGGCGGAGCCGTCGCGCCAGACGATGCCCCCGGCTTCCTGCAGCGTCCCGTCGGGAAACAGCAGCTTTGCGCCCGCCATCCCGGCATCGGGGCGGGCGAGGAGCAACCGGCGCAGATGGTCGATGGCGCCCTCCATCACCTCCGTGTCGTTGTTCAGCAGCAGCAGGAAGGTGCCGCGTGCCAGCGCGGCCGCGGCGTTGCAGGAGCGCAGGAATCCGCGGTTCTCGGGCCAGATTTCCAGCCGCAGGTTCGGCACGGCGTGCAGTGCAGCAAGTCCCGGATCGCCAGACGCGTCATCCACCACGATCACTTCGGTCGGCACCTCCGGCGGATGTGCGGCGATGGAGGCCAGGCAGCGCAGCGTGTACTCCACTTGCCGAAAGTCGGGATGATCACCGACACGACCGGTTCGGGCGAGGATGGCAGCGCGATCGCGTTCGCCCGAACGATCGGCCGTGTCGCGGGATGGGGAGTGGGCTGGTCGCGAACCGGAAGCGGCGCAGCGGTCCGGCCATTCCCCGTGATCATGCGAGCCACCCGCTTTGCGGTCCGGGCCGCGACGGGATAGCGCATCGCCGCGGTGCGGAGCGGTGCTCCGAGCCGCCACCACGTGCTCTGCTCCAGCGCGGCGACCCGCTCGGCGAAGCGTCGTGAGCCGGCACGCTCCTGTTCCAGCTCGCTCTGCCGGGCTTCGATCTCCCGTCGCCAGTCGTTGCACGCGCTCTCTCGTGCGCGCCCCAGTTCGGCGATGCGTGCGGAGAGATCGCCGATCCGCGCCTGCAGCTCGGCCGAGCGCGCGCGTTCCGCGCCAAGGGCGGCCATTTGCCGCGGCTGATCCTCGGCCGCCTGGAGCAGATCATCGATCGCGTGGAAGTCGCAGTAAGCGCTGCCGCCGAGGGAAGGCAGGGGCGCGTCACTGGCAACCCCGATCAGGTAGAAGGCGCGCGAGAAGCCCGAAGCCGCCTCGATGACCTTGGAATTGCGCCGGTCGTAGCTGCGCCAAGTGCCGGCCCGATCCGCGGTGGTGGCGATGGAGCCCAATACGCAGCGCTGATGCAGGATACGCTGATGCGCGAAGATGGAACCCAGGCACTGCTGCAGCTCAGCCATGGTGAGCTCGGTGACGTGGAACGGATTCACCGGCTGGCCGGGCGCGGAGTACACCAGGCGATCCGGCGTGCTGACGATGAAGATCCCGTCCGGGCGGAGCACCCGGCGGATTTCGCGGAGGAACCGGCGCGGATCGTGCAGATGCTCCAGTGTCTCGAAGCTCACCGCGACGTCACAGCTTGCGTCGCGCAAGGGCAGATCGTGGGCGTCGCCGCGCACGAAAGCCAGGTTGGCGGCCGGGTAGGATTCCCGGGCGTGGCGCACCGTGCTTGGCTCGATCTCCACGCCGGTCACATGGCGGGCCACGCCCGCGAGCATGGCCGCGCCGTACCCCTCGCCGGCGGCGACGTCCAGCACGTCTTTGCCGGCGCAGAGGTCGCGCGCGATGCAGTAGCGGTGCAGGTGCTCGAACGCGATCTGGCCATGACGCGCCGTGGTCATCCGCTCGCCGGTGAACGCCAGATGCTCCGAGGGATGCGGCACGGGGAACATCCCGTCCGTGGTGCGTGCTTCGGTTGCGGGATTGGCGGGCAATGCGTCCATGCGCCACGGTCGCATGCGCCTATAAACAAAGGGCTAAACGTCCCGCCCATGCTCCACGAAAAATCGCAGGATCTCCCGTGTCGCGTCGGGGCCGGCCGGATCGGCGTAGGACCCTGCGGGATCGCCGCCGAACCAGGCGTGGCCGCCGCCATGCACCAGCCATTCGTCGATCAGCACCCGGCCGCGGACGTCGCGATAACGGATACGGGTGCAGGGATAGCCGAACGTGGACAGATGCTCGACCTGGCGGCGGAGCAGGGTGCCGCGGCCCGACTGCGCGGCAACGAAGCGGCTGTTCATGGGATGGACGGTGCGATCCTGGTCTCCCTGGAAGATGATGGCAGGCACCGCGGGACCGCCAGCCCGATGGCGCGGCGGCCCGCCGCTGTGCATGGCGGCCAGCGCCGACCCCAGATCGGACGCCGCGCCGCATGCCAGGCCGGAATGCACGCCGATTGCGGCAAACAGGTCCGGGTAAGCCTGTCCCATGATCGCGGCCGCGGCCCCGCCCGCCGACAGGCCGGCGGCGAACACCCGTCGCGCATCCACCGGGTGCGTTTGCATGATCTCGCGGGTGATACCGGCGATCTCGCCGGCCTCGCCCATGTCCCGAGCCTGGTTCTCCCGGTTGAACCAATTCCAGCACCGGTGGGCATTTGCCGCGGCGGTCTGCGCCGGCCACGCCACCAGCCAGCCGAGGGCGCCGGCGCGCTGGTTCATGCGGGTGCCCGCGGCGAAATCCTCCGGCGTCTGGTTGCAGCCGTGCAGCATGACCAGCAGCGCCGCGGGCCTGCTCTCGTGACCGGGCGGCACGGCCAGCCAGTACCGGCCGTCCGGTGTCCCGCGCGCGATGTTCGGTGAAGCTTCCGGATGGAAGCGCGGCATCAAACACGAAGCGGCCGCCTGGGAATGCGCATCGGCGCCATATTGGAGTTGGACGTCCGGAAAGAAACCGTTCGGCTCAGCCGGGGGGTAGTTTCCCCGCGATTACCCGCACCAGGTCGCCGACCGACTGCAGGCTGTCGAGCTCTTTCGTGGTGAAGCGGATGCCGAACCGCTCCTCGGTCGCCATGATGATCTCGATCTGCTTGAATGAATCCCAGCCCTGCACGTCTCGCGCGGTGAGGCCGGCATGCAGTTCCACCGGCCGCTGGAACACATCGGCGAAGATTTCGGACAGCGTGCTGTAGATATCGGCTTCGGCCGGCATCGGGTCAGCCCTCGGTCAGGTGAATGAAGGTCGGGATCGGCCGGAAGGTGTTCAGGTCGAGCACCGCCCGGCTGCCGCCATCGGGGCGGGTTTCCATCACGGTGAAGCCGAGCTTGGCATAATGGTCTTTCACCATGGCGTTCTTCTTGGTCGGGAATGTACTCGCCCACCAGCCGCCTCGCCCCGAGCGTCTTCGCCTGTGCGGCCACCAGGTTCAGCGTGGTCGGCTCGACCTGCCGGCCCAGCACCCGGCAACTCATGAGCCAGGTGTCGATCTCCAGATCCGGTGCGTCTCGCAGCCGGCCGATGATGATGGCGATGATGCCGTTATCGCCGAAGCGGTCGAGCAGCCGGAGTTGCAGGCCGAACGCGGTGGGATCATTCATCACCCCCAGCACGTCTTCATCGGTGTAGCGCCGCGTGGTCAGGTTGAACTGGTTGGACTTGTTGATCAGTTGCACGATCCGCGGCAGGCCGATCTTGTCGAACCGCCGCCACACGAGCTGCATTTCCAGTCCGCGCAGATAGGATTCCAGATCGGTGGCGGAGGCTTTCAGTGCACTCGCGCGCCTTGTTGCCCTGATACTGGCTGGTGCGTTCGCGGTCTTCATCGGTCACGCTGAAAGCCTCGAAGTAGCCGGCATCGGCGATGGCCCTGATGTAGCCGATCGGATCGTCCCCCACCTCGGGCACCGCCACCATCGGCAGTTCCTGGCGCACCAGGTTGCGTTCGAAGGGGTTGTCATCGACGAACACTAGCGAGTCGATGCCGATGTTCAGTTCCGCCGCGATCTGGCGCAGAGTTGCCCGCCTTGTCCGACCAGTTGGCCACGAAGCAGGCGATGTCCGGCCGCTTCAGCACCATCTCGGGGTGGCGCTCGAACGGTTCGAGCGCATTGGCCTCATCGTTCTTGGAGCACACCGCCAGGATGACGCCGCGGCGGGCGAGTTCGCGGCAGTAGTGCTGGAAGGCGACAAAGGCCTCGCCGGAGCGCGCTGCCCTGGCCGATGACGATCCCCTCCAGCCCGTCATCACCGACCACGCCGCCCCAGACGGTGTTATCGAGGTCCAGCACCAGGCACTTGGCCGAGCGCCCCTGCTTGGCCGCCAGCAGCCGGGCGACGAGGTCGCCATAGACCGGACCGGCCGCGGGCGTGATCTCCTGCTTGGCATGGTGCCACAGCGTGGTGTTGTGCCAGGCGGCGATTCCGTCCTGGGCCGCGCGCTGATCCAGCGCCAGGATATCCACGCCCGGCCTCGGTCTGCCGCGGCCCGCAGCCGGTAATTGAGCGCCGCGATGAAGGCCGCGCGGGAGCCGGCGAGCCGGTGTTCGTTGCTGCCCAGCACGGTTGGATGAACCGGCAGCGCGGTCTGCTGGATGATCGGGCAGCGGAACGCCTCCCGCGCCCGGCGCCAGACCTCCTGGATGTGGGCCATGGTTTCGTCCAGCGCGGCCTGAGCGCCCGCAGCGTCCAGCGCCGGCGTGGCACCGGCCGCCAGATGGTGGGCGTCCAGCGCCACCAGCACCGCATTCGGCTTGAATTCGTGCAACTCGGACCCAGGGTCCGAGAGGTCCTGCAAATACTGGCCGAAATCGCCCTCGTGCACGTCGATCCAGATGCCGCGGCGCAGCCCGCCGACACGGATGCCGGGCACCAGTTGCGTCATCGTGGAGGATGCCAGGATGGCAAGCCGCACCGGCTTGGTGCCGAGCGCCAACGGGTGGCTCGGTGAGCCGGTGCCGCACCGCCTGGTCGAGCGCGTTGGTGAGCAGGAACGGCAGGTTGAAATTGGCGAGCGCCACAGCCTGGGCCCAGGCCTGTTCGGGCTCCGCCGCCAGCGAGCGCACCTGCTCGCGCCACGAAGCGGGCGGGGCAGGCAGCCAGTGCAGACCAGTCATTCCGAGCTCCGGAGAAGCCGGGCATCCCTGCCACAGCGCCCCCTTGCAGGGAAAGCGATTAGTTCATGACCCGCGAGCGTGTCGGGTCACAGTCGATGGTGCAAGCGTGTGCAACCGTATGGCAATCGCGAGCGCGATCAATGCGGGTGCGGTCAGACCCAGGAAGACCCAGGTCCATCCCATCTCCTGCACGAGCACGCCGCCAATGATGTTGGACAGCGCAGCTCCCACGCCCTGGAACGTGTTTGCTGTGCCCAGCGCGGTCTGCGTGCGGCCCGACCCCCAGGTGTAATCAGCGACCAGGATGGGAACCGAAACGCCCAGCAGTCCCGCTCCGCACGCATCCAGGATCTGGATCGGGATCAGCCACTCCACCGACCAGCCGAACGCCGCCATCAACCCGCGCACCGGCAGCACCGCGCACGGGATCACGAACAGCCAGGACCGGCGAATGCGGCTCGCCGACCACGCCGCGGCGGCGGCGACTGCGATCATCGCGAACTGCGCGACGATGACGCAGATGGCCAGCCACCGCGTGGCATTCCCGCTACCGAACCGGGCCATGCGCTGGCCGAGCAGCGGCAGCATCGCCGCATTACCCAGATGGAACAGCGTCAGCGCCAGGCAGAGCAGCAGCAGCCGGCGGTCACGCAGCAGCGACCACACGGACGCCTCCGCACTGGGCGAGACGGTGCCTCGGGCCCCTCGCCTGATCGAAATCCCCCCTGCGCACCATCAACAGCGACAGCCCGCTGGCCACCGCCATGCCGGCGAACACGAAGAACGTCGCCAGCCCGGCCTCCTGCCCCGCGAGCCACGCGATGGCGGCCGACGCAAGGACGTTGCCGGCATGGTTCCACGCCTGATTGCGCCCCTGCTGGGACGGAAACCCCTGCTTGCCGACCAGGCCCAGCGTGAGGGCGGTCAGGGCTGGGGGGATCAGGGCTGCCCCGGCGGCGACTCCGAACTGCGAGGCGAATACCGCCCCGAGATGCCGAGCGGCCGGGATGAGCGCCAGCGTTGCCGACCACCACCAGGGCGGTGGCGAGCGCCATGAGCATCCGCGGCCGACCGATCCGGTCCACCAGCGCACCGGCCGGTGCGTTGAACACCAGGCCCACCAGCCCCGTGATCGTCATCACCAGCCCGATCTGCTCAGGCTGCCACTTCGCGGCGCCGGCGAGCCACGTCGCCAGAAAGGGGCCGAGGCCGCCTTCCACATCCGCTTCGAAGAAGTTGATGGCCGCCAGCGCGCCCGTCGGGGACATCGGGTTCAGGACGCGCCGAGCGGCAGGATTGCGTTACTGTAGCGGCGAGAAATCCGTCGGGCGGAGAATGCGATTTTCCTGGCTGACCAGAAGATCGAGTTCCCCGCCGCGCTTGAGGAACGCCTGCCAGCCGGGATCGGCCGCCATCGCGTTGCGCCGCTTCTCGCGATCGCCTTGATTCTCATACGCCCACAGATGCACGATGCAGTTCAGATCGCCCTCGACCGTGGTGAACCAGCCAATGCAGCGGCCGAGATACTTCTGCTGCAAGGGCCAGGCCATTTCCTTGTACAACGCCACCCAGGCATTCATCTGGTTCGGCTTGCACTTGTAGATGCGCAGATCGACGATCATCGCATTCCTCCGGATTCTGATTGCCGGGGCCGTATAGAGCGTTTTCAGCGCAACGGGAAAAGGGCGACACACACACACATGAGCGCGTCGGGCCTCCGGTTTGCGCGGGTCGGCCTGCCGCGCCTGCCGGCAGGGGCGTCGCCGGTGGCGGGCATCGTGCTCGGCGTGCTGGCCTATGCGCTGTTTTCGGTGCACGACGCATCGATCAAATGGCTGGTCGCGTCGCTGCCGACCTGGCAGGTGCTGTTCCTGCGCAGCGCGGCCATCACGGCGGCCTGCCTGGTGATCGGCCGGCGGCGGCTGCTGGAAGATGCAATCAGCACCCCGCGCAAGGGGCCGCTGCTGTTCCGCGGCCTGCTCACCATGACCGCGTGGATCTGCTATTTTACCGCGGCACGCTCCTTGCCGCTGGCGCAGCTACTCAGCCTTTATTACGCCGCGCCGCTGATGATCACCGCCATGGCCACGCCCCTGCTGCGGGAGCGGGTGTCCGGCCCGCGCTGGATCAGCGTGCTGATCGGCTTCATCGGCGTGATGGTGGTGACCGATCCGTGGGGCGTGCCGCTCTCGGTGCCGACGGTGCTGGTGCTGCTCGCCGCGGCGCAGTGGGCCTATGGCGTCATCCTGATGCGGCAGATCGCCCGGTATGAAAGCTCGCTGCTGCAGATATTCTTCATCAACCTGGTGTTCCTGGTCGGCACCGGGATCGCGTGTCTGTTCACGTGGACGCCCCCCGATACCTGGCAGGTGCTGCTGTTGCTCCTGGTGGCGGTGTTCGGCGGACTGGGGCAATTCTCGTTGTTCGAGGCCGCGCGGCACGCGCCCGCCGCGGTCATGGCGAGCGTCGAATACACCGCGCTGATCTGGGCCTTCCTGCTTGGGTACCTGATCTGGACCGACATCCCGCCGCTGACCACGTTCCTGGGGGCGGGCCTGATCCTGGGGGCGGGGGCATTCTTGTTCCTGATGGAGGTGCGGGCCGCGCGATTGCGTCGGGTATGAGAAGCGACGAATGTCCCGCCATTCGACGGAGGCGAAGATGAACCCGATCGTTGCGGTGATTTCTCCCGGAGCCATGGGCAGTGCCGTCGGCCAGGTGCTGGTCGCGAACGGGCTGGAGGTGCGTACCTCGTTGGCCGGACGCAGCGAAGCGAGTGCCTCGCGTGCCAGAGCCGCGGGCATGATCCCGGTCACGGACGAGCAGATCGTCCAGGCCAATATCATCCTCTCGATCCTGCCGCCCGGGGAAGCGCTCGACTTGGCGGAGCGCCTGGCGCCGCTGCTGGAAGGTGCCGAAAGCCGGCCGATCTATGTGGACTGCAACGCGGTCTCGCCCGACACGGTGGAGGCGATCGCGGAAGCGATCGAGGATGCGGGAGGCGCCTTCGTTGATGGCGGCATCATCGGCGGGCCGCCCAAGCCGGGCTCGCGGCGCACCAAGATCTATCTCTCGGGGACCCGTGCGGCCGAGGTGGCAGCGCTGGAGCGGTTCGGCCTGATCATGCCCGTGCTGCCGGGGAGAATCGGGGTCGCCTCCGCCATGAAGATGTCCTACGCCGGGATCACCAAGGGCTTCACGGCGCTGGGGTCGATGATGATGCTGGCCGCGACACGGGCGGGCACCGCCGAGTTCCTCAAGCGCGAGCTGCGGGAGAGCCAGCCGGAGCTGCTGGCCTGGCTGACCCGCTCGGTGCCCAACATGTACACCAAGGCCTATCGCTGGGTCGCCGAGATGGAGGAAATCGGCGAGTTCTGCGAGGACGACGATGAGGCGGAAGACGTGTTCGAAGCCTTCGCCGAATTCTACGAGCGCATCGCCGATGACCGGGACGGCGCCAAGCGGGAGATCAGGGCGCTCGATAGCTTCTGCGCGGAGTAGGCCGCGTGCGCCAGGGCATCCACGTCTTTCCGGCGATGGATCGGGTGGTTCATGGTCGGGACTTCGCCGAGGCGGCCGCCGAGGAGGTGCAACGGCTGGATGCCCGGGCGGTGCTGGTGCTGGCCAGTGCGACTCTTGCCCGTGAGACGGACCTGGTCACCCGATTGCGCGACGCGCTGGGCAGCCGTCTGGCTGGGGTGCGCACCGGCATCGGAGCCCATACGCCGCGGCCCGACGTGGTGGCCGCCGCGAACGAGGCGCGGGCCGTGCAAGCCGACCTGCTGCTGACGCTGGGTGGCGGGTCGCTGACCGATGCCGCCAAGATGATGGGCCTGTGCCTCGGCAATGACGTGACGGACCCCGCACAGCTCGATGCGTTCCGGGCCGAGGTGCGGCCGGACGGCTCGCTCCACCGGCCGGCGGTGAAGCCGCCGGGCGTGCGCTTCATCGCCATCCCGACCACGCTCTCGGCGGGGGAATACACGGCCTTCGCCGGGTGCACGGATCCGGTGCGGAAGGCCAAGGAGAGCTTCGGCCACCCGCTGATGATCCCGCGCGTGGTGATCCTGGACCCGGCGGTCACGCGGCCGACGCCGGAGTGGCTGTTCCTGTCCACCGGCCTGCGGGCGGTGGATCATGCGGTGGAGACGCTGTGTTCGGTGCGTCCATCGCCGTTCGGGGATGCGGGCGCGTTGCAGGCGCTGCGGCTGCTCGGGCGGGGCTTGCCGGGGGTGAAGGCCGATCCGTCCGATCTCGAGGCGCGGCATGGATTGCCAACTCGGGGCGTGGCTGTCGATCGCGGGATCGCAGGCCGGGGTGCCGATGGGGGCGAGCCACGCCATCGGTCATGTTCTGGGCGGGACGGCGGGCGTCCCGCACGGCTACACGTCGTGCGTCATGCTGCCGCACGTCCTGCGCTTCAACGCCGCGGTCCGGGTGCAGCAGCAGGCGATGATCAGCGAGACACTGGGCCGGCCGGGTGTGCCGGCGGCTGATGCGGTGGCGGGGCTGGTGGCCGCGCTCGGCCTGCCGGGGCGGCTGCGCGAGGTGAACGTGGCGCGCGATCTGCTGCCGCGCATCGCCGAAGAATCGATGCACGATCGCTGGCTGCACACCAACCCGCGTCCGCTGGATGGGCCGGCGGCGGTGCTGGAAATCCTCGAAAGCGCGTGGTGAGGCGGTTCTTGCGCCCCGGGGTGAAGCTGGGCATACCCGCGCGGCGCGTCGCGTGACTCAGCCGAGGACCCTGCATGACCTACGTGGTCACCGAGAACTGCATCAAGTGCAAGTACATGGACTGCGTCGAGGTCTGTCCGGTCGATTGCTTCTATGTCGGCGCGAACATGCTGGTGATCCATCCGGACGAGTGCATCGATTGCGGCGTGTGCGAACCGGAGTGTCCGGCCGAGGCGATCGTGCCCGACAGCGACGACAAGGCGGGGCCGTGGCTGGAACGGAACCGCGTCTTTGCCGGGGAGTGGCCCAACATCACCCGCAAGGGCACGGCTCCGGCTGATGCCGACGAATGGAAGGACAAGCCGGGCAAGGACGCGATGTTCGACCCCGACCCTGGCCAGCCCTGATCTTCGCTGCCCGGCGTTCCATATGACCGGTCAGCAGAAGGGAGTGGCCGGACCATGAGTGCACCTTCGATGGACGATCAGGCGCGCACGGAACTCGAGGCCGCGGCGTTCCGCCGCTTGGTGCAGCATCTGCGCGAACGCACCGACGTGCAGAACATCGATCTGATGAACCTGGCGGGTTTCTGCCGCAACTGCCTGAGCCGATGGTATCGCGAGGCAGCCGAGGCGAAGGGGTTCGGCCTGAGCGATCCCGACGCGCGGGAGATCATCTACGGCATGCCGTACAAGGACTGGCAGGCGAAGTACCAGAAGGAGGCGAGTGCGGCGCAGAAGGCCACGTTCGCGACGGCCAGCAAGGAGCATTGACCGCGGGTAATGCGCACACTTACCGCTTACGGGATCGGCGTCGTTATCGTTCTCGCCATGCTCAACGGGATAGCATGGCAAGCAGGAAGCCCGCGGCTGCACGGTCTGAACGTGTTTTCTGCCGGGTTCGCCCTTGGCGTGCTCGGGACGTATATTTCGGCTTGGCTTTACGGATACCGCCGGGTCGCCTGATTGCAAACTGAGTCACGACTTGATCGCGACAAAGAGTTGACCGCGACTCGGGCGGCTTCGTATCAGCGCGGCCCCTGACACCGAAGCGGAGGTCGCGCGTGGCGCTTGATGCACTGGAGAGGGACAAGCCGGCGACAGGCGGGATCGCAGCCGAACGGTTGCGCAGCATCGTCGATCGCATCGAGCGCCTGGAAGAGGAGCGCAAGGCGCTCGCGGGCGATATCAAGGATATCTATTCCGAGGCGAAGTCGGCCGGGTTCGATGTGAAGGTGCTGCGTCAGCTCATTCGCATCCGCAAGTCGGAGCCGGCGGAGGTGGAAGAGCAGGAGACGCTGCTGGATGTGTACCGGCGGGCGCTGGGGATGTGATCGTGGCGGGGCGGGGTTGCGGTTCGCACCCTCGCTTCGCTCGGGGCAGGCTCTGGGTCGCCATGGCCCGCTGCGCGGGCCTCGCGATGACGATGAGGGGCGCGGCTATCGCCGTCCGCGCCCCACGATCTGGGTGGGATTGACGAAGCGCAGGGTGATCAGCAGCCAGATCATGGTGGCGCAGGTATAGACCACGGCCATGGCATCGACCGATTGCTGGGGCCGCACGCCGGCCGCGAACACCGCGTAATACAGGGCCACGACCAGGGTCTGGCTGGTCGGCCCAGCGGTCAGGAAGGTCAGTTCGAACATCGCAATGGTGCGCACCAGCACCAGCAGCAGCGCCGCCAGGATGCCCGGCGTCAGCAACGGGAGCAGAACCTGGGTGAACAGCCGGCCCGTTCTCGCGCCGAACACCCGAGCGGCCGCCTCGACCCGCGGGTCCACCTGCTCGATGAACGGGATCATGATCAGGATCACGAAGGGCACGCTGGGTACCAGGTTGGCGAGAATCACGCCCCAGATCGTGCCGGCCAGATGCGCCTGGTACAGCACGGTCGCCAGCGGGATGCCGTAGGTGATCGGGGGCACCAGCAGCGGCAGCAGGAACAGCAGCATGGCCGCGCGCTTGCCGGGAAACTCCCGCCGCGCCATGGCATAGGCCGCCGGGACGCCGATCAGCCCGGACAGCAGCACCACGGCGCCGACGACCTCGACTGTGACGATCAGGATCGCCGGGAGCTGGAACTCGTTCCAGACCATGCCGTACCAGCGGCTGGTCCAGCCGGCGGGCAGCCAGGTGGCGAACCAGTGGGTGCCGATGGAATCGAGGAACACGGTGGCGATGAGGCCGGCCAGGTTCAGGACGAAAAACGCCACGAGCACCCAGACGGCGAACGCCCAGGCTTTCGCCCCGGCGGTGCGGTCACTACGCATCCGCTCTAGCCCTTCCCGCCCCCGGCCGGGCCGCTATAGACGAGGCCTCGGGCCATCAGCAGCGCGATGACGATGATGATCTGCACGCCGGCCATCAGCATGGCGATCGCCGAGGCCATGGAATAGTCGTACTGCTCGAATGCCGCCTGATAGGCCGCCACCGACATCACCCGTGTGCTTCCCGCCGGCTCCCCGAGCAGGATGGCCGAGGGGAAGACGGAGAAGGCCTGCACGAAGGACAGGGCCAGGGTGATGGTCAGGCCCGGGATCAGCAGCGGTAGCAACACCCGCTTGAAGCGCTCCCGCGCGCCGGCGCCGAGCACGGCCGCGGCATTCTCCAGCGCCGGATCGATGCCGGTGACGTAGGAGAGGGTGAGCAGGAAGGTGAAGGGGAAGCCGGTGATGACCAGCGAGAGGAAGACGCCCCAGTAGTTGTGCAGGAAGCGAACCGGCGAACTGATCAGCCCGAGGTCCAGCAGGATGCGGTTCACCCAGCCGCGCGGGCCGAGGTAGGTCAGCAGCCCTTCGGCCACCAGCACGGTGCCGAGGGTAATGGGGATCACCAGTATGGTGGTCAGCAGGCGCTGGTGGCGCATCAGCCGTACGCGCAGAGCCACCGGGATCGACGCGGCGACATTCAGCACCGTGACAGGGACGGCGAGGAGCAGGGTCTTGGTGATGGTGGTCCAGAGGAAGGGATCGGAGAAGAATTTGGCGTAGTTGGCCAGGGCGCCGCCCTTGGCCGGGCGGAACGACAGCCACAGGCCATAGAGGAAGGGATAGACGAACAGCGCGAGGACGAAGATGACGCCGGGCAGGACCAGCAGGGTGACAGCATCGAGGCCCCGCGCGCGGAGCCTCAGGCGCAGCGGGGGCGCCGCCCGGGCCGGCATGGTGATGCTCACGCCGGGCGCTCGGCCGCGTAAACCAGGACCCGCTCGGGGGGTGCACCGAGGCGGATCGGCTCTCCCATGGCGACGTGATGCTCGGCACGGAAATACAACTCGGTGCCGTCGTCCGCCCGGGCGAGGCCGTAGAAATCCCGGCCGCGGTACTCGGCCGCCTCAACTTTTGCGGCAATCGGGGCATCGAGACCGGGGGTGAGGTCCTCGGGGCGGATGGCGACGATGGCGCTGCCGTTCAGCGTGTCCATCGGCGTGCCAATCAGAGGGGCGCCGCCGATCGAGACGGTGACGGCGTTGCCCGCCGGCTGCGCCCGGGACGGCAGCAGGTTGCGATAGCCCATGAACTCGGCCACGTCCGGATGGGCGGGCCGGGCATAGAGTTCCTCGGGCGTGCCGACCTGGCGCATCTCACCGTCGCGCATCACCACGATGCGGTCGGCCAGCGACAGCGCCTCGTCCTGGTCGTGGGTGACGTAGATGGTGGCGCAGCCGAGCGTGTTGTGGATGCGGCGGATCTCGGCACGCATTTCCAGCCGGAGCTTGGCGTCGAGGTTGGACAGCGGTTCGTCCATCAGCACGAGCGGTGGTTCGACCACGATGGCGCGGGCGATCGCCACGCGCTGTTGCTGGCCGCCGGAGATCTGGCCGGGCAGCTTGTCGCCCTGGGCGGTGAGGCGGACAAGGGCGAGGGCTTCCTCGACGCGGCGGGTGATCTCGGCCTTGGGGCGGCGCTGGGTGACCAGGCCGAAGGCGATGTTCTTGCGCACCGTCATGTGGGGGAAGAGCGCGTAGTTCTGGAACACCATGCCGAAGCCTCGGCGTTCCGGGCCGAGCTGGTCGATGCGCCGGTCATCGAGCCAGATGGCGCCGCCGGTGAGGTCCAGCAGGCCGGCGATACAGTTGAGCGCGGTGGACTTGCCGCAGCCGGAAGGGCCGAGGAGAGCGACGAACTCGCCCCGGTTGATGTTGAGGGTTACGTCCCGGAGGGCGTTCAGCGTGCCGAAGCGGCGGCTGATGTGGTCCAGGCGGAGGGCGCGGAAGTCCTTGGAGGCGATGGTCACCTGATCCTCATGTGCCGTCACCCGCCGCGCTGTGCGCGGCGACCTCTCCCGCTGCGCGGGAGAGGTAAGTTATTTGCCGACATTGGCGCCGATCTGCTGGTCCCACTTCTGGAACGCGAACACCATCTTCTGCGCCGGCAAGGGCGGGTCCTTGGGGGTGTCGGCGATCAGCTTGGGGTAGAATGGCCGGTCGAATTCCTTGATGATTTTCTGGTCTTCCTCCGGCGCCATCGACAGCGGCACGTCCTTCACCGACGGGCCGGGATAGAAATAGCCCTTGTCCCAGGCGTAGGCCTGGGCCTTCGGGGTCATCATGAAGTTCATCAGGTTCAGCAAGACCGCGAGGTGATCGTTCGACACGCCCCTTGGGATGCACATGTAATGGGCGTCGGTGACGAAGTGGAAGCCCTCCAGCGTGCTGACCTGGGCTTCCTTGGGCACCACGCCGAGGGCGCGGGGGTTAATGTCCCAGCCGGTCATGGTCACGGTCATGGAGCGGGCGCCTTCGCCCAATTCCTTCATCAGGGCGCCGGTGCCGGACGGATAGTATTCGATGGATTTGCCCAGCTCCCGCAGGTAGGCCCAGGTGTTGTCCCAGCCCTTGTCCGGGTCCATCGGATCCTTGTCCTTCAGAATGTAGGGCAGGCCCATCAGCCAGGCGCGGCCGGGGCCGGAGTTGGCCGGCCGCGCGTAGATGAACTGGCCCTTGTGGGCCTTGGCCCAATCCAGCAGCTCCTGCGCGGTCTTGGGCGGCGTCTTCACCATTTCCGGCAGGTATTCCAGCAGCGGGCCGCCGGGGCAAAAGCTGACGCACAGGCCCTGGTTTTCCGCCAGGTCCTGCATCTTCACCGCTCCCGGTTCCAGCACCTGCTCCGGGTTCGGCAGGTCACTGGCGTAGTCCGGGAAAAGCTTCACCCACAGGTTTTGATCCATCCCGGCGGACAGCGCGTCACTGCCGGTCAGCACCATGTCGATATCAACGCGGCCGGCGGCCTGCTGGGCCTTGAGCTTGCCGGGCAGTTCCGGCGCGGTGGCCTGGGTGAAGTTGATTCCGGAGACCAGCTTCGGGTTGGCCTTGGCGTAGTCCTGGAACGCCGGGCGGGTGAGCTGGAGGTTGCCGGCGACGTCGATGATGTTGAGCGCGACGGGTGAGCTGGGCATGGCGGGGGCTGCGCCAGCGCGGCTGCGCAGGCCGAAGGCGGCGGCTCCGGCCAGGCTTCCGAGGACCACGCGGCGGGTTGTTCTCATGCGTGACATGTGCGTTCTCCCTGGACGTATGATATCGCTACCAGACCGCTCATAGGAGCACAATGGAGGATATGGCTTGCGCCAGGGGCACCGCACGCGAACCCTGACCATCGCCGACGTCGCGCAGGCCGCCGGCGTGGCACCGATGACTGTCTCCCGCGTGATCAACTCGCCGGAGCAGGTGGCGGAGGGAACGGCGGCGCGGGTGAGGGAGGCGATTGCTCGGCTGGGCTATGTGCCGAACCTGATGGCGGGGGGGCTTTCGTCGCGCCGATCCCGCATGATCGCCGCGGTTGTTCCGACCATCGCGCATCCGATGTTTGCCATGCTGATCGACCGCTTCACCGCCACGCTGCGGAGCGCGGGCTACCAGGTGATCCTGTCGCTGACCGGCTATACGGATGCGGATGCCGAGGCCGAGCTGGTTCGGGGTCTGCTCGGGCGTCGGCCCGACGGCATCCTGGTGACCGGGGTGACGCATGCGGCGGGGACGCGGCAGATGCTGGCGGAAGCCGGCATTCCGGTGGTGGAGGTGTTCGATGCGGGGCCGCAGCCGATCGACGTGGTGATCGGGTTCGACCACGGGGCGGTGGGTGCGATGGTGGCCGAGCATTTCGTTGCCCGGGGGCATGATCGGTTCGCGATGTTCGCGGCGGGCGATGAGCGGGCATTGGCGCGCCAGCGTGGGTTTGTGGAGCGGGTGGCAGCGGCGGGTGGCGGGATGCTTCAGGCCGCGGTGCTGCCGGCGCCGAGCACGATCACCGCCGGGCGGGAGGCGATGCGGGCGCTGGTGCCGCAGTTGGATGGACGGGCGGCGCTGTTTTGCAGCTCGGACCTGCTGGCGTTCGGGGCGCTGGTGGAGGCTCGGCTGCACGGGATTGCGGTGCCGCAGCGTCTGGCGGTGTGCGGGTTCGGGGATTTCGAGATCAGCGCGGCGAACGAGCCGGCGTTCACGACGGTGACGGTGGAGGCGTCACAGATCGGGGCGAACGCGGCGGAGATCATCCTGGCGCGGCTGGAGGGCCGGAAGGCGCCGAAGCGGGTGGAGGTGGCGTTCCGCATATTGGAACGGGCTTCGGGGTGAACCCTCACCCGGCGCGCTGTCGCGCGCCGACCTGTCCCGCAGCGCGCGAGAGGATGGGTCTTTACGGTGATGCGGCGGAGGCGCGGCGGCGGGCTTCGGCCACCTCGGTTTCATCCCAGTAGCCGATGAAGATGCCGCGCTGGAGCTGGGCGCGGCCGGCATAGGGCGCGATCTCGGCGTCCGAGATGGTGATGCGGTTGTGGTCGCGCAGCGCCCAATCGAGCAGCGCGTCGCGCAGGCGGAGGATTTCGGGGGTGAAGCGGGGATCGGCGCCAAGGTCGTGAAATTCGTCGGGATCGGTCGCCAGGTCGTAGAGCATCGGGCGGAAGCCGGGGGCGTGGATCATCTTCCAGCGCCCGTCGAAGACCATGAACAGCCGGCAGTCGGGGATCGGCTGGTGCAGGGTCAGCCGGGCTTCCTGCATGGCGTAGTCGTATTCGGAGAAGACGTGGCGGCGCCACTCGGCGGGTGTCGTGCCGTGCAGGAAGGGCAGGAGCGAGCGGCCTTCCAGGATGTGCGACGGCGGATTGCCGCCGAACCATTCGACAAAGCTGGGCGCGAGGTCGATGGATTCGACCAGGGCGTCGCAGGTGGTGCCGCGCGTGGCGTCGGCCGGTGGCGAGGGGTCCGCGATGATCAGGGGGATTTTCACCGAGACCTCATGAAACAGGTCCTTTTCGCCCATCCAGTGGTCGCCGAGATAGTCGCCGTGGTCGGAGGTGAAGACGATCATGGTGCGGCGGGTCAGGTCGTGCTGGTCGAGGAAGCGGAAGAGCAGGCCGAGCTGGTCATCGATCTGGGTGATGAGGCCCATGTAGGCGGGGATGACGCGTTCCCGGACCTCGTCGCGGCTGAAGTTGCGTGAGGCGCGCTGGTTCATGAAGGCGCGATAGACCGGGTGAGGGTCGGTGCGCTCGGCGTCTGAGCGGACCGGCGGGATGATGTCCCGGCCGGTGTACATGGCGTGGTAGGGCGCCGGCGCGATGTAGGGCCAGTGCGGCTTGATGTAGGAAAGGTGCAGGCACCAGGGGCGGCCGTCCTGCTTCGGCGCCGCTGGATGAACTCCATGGCCCGGCGGGTCATGTAGGGGGTTTCGGAATGTTCCTCGCGGCACGCGGGCGGGCTTGTCGGCGTGCACCAGGAGCCAGCCGGAGCGGATCTCGCCATCGGGGCCTTCGGCGGAATTGGCCCAGTCGTGCCAGGGATTATCGCCGCCGAAGCCATGGGCACGGAGGTAGTCGTTGTAGGCGGGCGTTGGCGGGCGGCCGCCGGGATGCAGGCCGTCGTCGCGGTCGAACGGCTCGAAGCCGCATTGCGCGATGCGGACGCCGAGATCGGTGCCGGGGTCGATGCCGAGCCGGGCCATGCCGGCGGTGTCTGCGCGCATATGCGTCTTGCCGACCAGGACAGGGCGGACGCCGAGGGTGCGAGAGGGCTCGCCGAGCGTGGGTTCGCCGACGCGCAGGGGGTACTGGTTCCAGTTCGACCCGTGCGAGCGCATGTAGCGGCCGGTGTAGAAGCTCATGCGGGCGGGGCCGCAGACCGGGGATTGGACATAGGCACGGGTGAAGCGGACGCCGCGGGCGGCGAGGGCGTCGATGTTGGGGGTGCGGATCGTGGGGTGGCCGGCGCAGCCCAGGTAATCGAACCGGAGCTGGTCGCACATGATCCAGAGGATGTTGCGGGGCGGGGTCATGGCGCCAGCCAGGCAGCATCAATCATGCTTGCTGTTCCGCTGGGTCCCCGCTTTCCGCGGGGATGACGGACCGGGCGGCACCTAACGACCGGTGAGGATGCGTTCCACAAGCTGCTTCACGGTGGGGATGAAGCCGTTGGAGTAGAACGGGTCGCGGGCGAAGCGGAAGCCGTTGTGCCCGCTGAACATCAGGTTCCGCTCCACGGCGTCGGGCAGATTGCTTTCATGCACAATGGATTGCAGCGTCTTCTGGATGCAGAAGCTGCGGGGGTCGGGGCGCTTGCCGGAGCTGTGGTCCTCGGCGCGCTGGCTCCAGTTGGAGAAGCGGCATTCGCTCAGGCACCCCATGCACTCGACCTGGTCGCGGGTGATCTCGCGGGCCTTTTCGGGCGTGACGAAGATCAGGGTGGAATCGGGCGTGCGCATCGCCTCGGTGAAACCGGCGGCTTCCCAGGCCCGCACGCGATGGAGGTCGGCGCGGGTGAGATAGACGATGCGCTTGCGGGGACCGACGCCGTATTCCGCGACATGCTCGCCGACGATTTCGGTGGTGTAGGCGGCCTGGCGTTCGCTGCGAGCGCGCAGTTCCTGGATGAAGCCGTTGTTGACCGCGCTGGACCAGAAGCCGGTGGGGCTGAAGTGATTGAGGAAGACGTCGCCTTCCTTCAGGGTCAGCAGCCGCTTCTTCCAGGCATCGCCGATCGGGCTTTCCTGGGTCAGCAGCGGACGGGTGCCGAACTGGAAGGCGACCGGACCAAGCTCGGGATTGTCGATCCAGTGCTCCCACTCATCCAGCCACCAGACGCCGCCCGCCATGATGATGGGGGTTTCGTCGAGATCGAACTCCCGCATCACCTGCCGCAGGGCGAGCACGCGGGGGTAGGGGTCCTCGGGCCGGGTCGGGTCTTCACTGTTGGAAAGACCGTTGTGGCCGCCCGCGAGCCACGGGTCCTCGTAGACCACGCCGCCGAGCAGCGATGACGCCTTGCTATAGGCGCGGCGCCAGAGGGCGTTGAAGGCGCGGGCCGAGGAGATGATCGGGTAGTAGTAGATATTGAAACGCTGGGCGATCTCCGACAGCCGGTATGGCATGCCGGCGCCGCAGGTGATGCCGTTGATGATGCCCTTCGCCTGCTCCAGCACTTCGGTGATGATGCGCTCGGCGGCGCCCATCTCCCACAGGATGTTGGCGTGGATGCGGCCCCGGCCGCCCGCCAGTTCGTAGGCGCGGCGGGCCTGCGTGAGGGCGCCGTTGATGGCGTAGGCGACAAGTTCCTCGTGGCGCTGGGTGCGGGTGCGGCCGTGATAGACCTGGGGGATGACGCAGCCTTGTTCGTCGAAGCTGTCGGCGTTGACGGCGCTGAAGGTTCCGACGCCGCCGGCTGCGGCCCAGTTGCCCGAGGAGATGCCGTTGGAGACGGAGACGCCCTTGCCGCCTTCGATCAATGGCAGGACGTCGGCTCCGCCCATGCGGATGGCGTTGAGGGCTTTCATGGGTCGGCGAGTTTAGCCGCAGCGGGGACGCTGCGCGAAGAGGGGCCGAGAAGGACTGGCCCCGGGTCTCGCCCAGGGTCTCGCCCGGGGCAGGCTCTGGGTTGCTTAGGCCCGCTTTCGCGGGCCTCGCACTGACGGCGTGAGCGACGGCTCACTTTCCTGCCGTGACCTGGGATTCGTGGGGCAGGGTTTCGGGCTGCCCCTGGGGATGGAAATCGCCGCGGTCGCGTCGGTCCCCCCGATCGCGATCGCTGCGGCCGGGCTTGGCGCCCACTTTCTCGGTGATGTCCTCGCCGGTCTGCTGATCGACGACGCGCATCGACAGCTTGACCTTGCCGCGTTCATCGAAGCCGATGACCTTGACCTTCACCTTGTCGCCCATCTTGACCACGTCGGTGGTCTTGCCGACCCGGCCCTGGGCGAGTTCGCTGATGTGGACGAGGCCGTCGCGGGAGCCGAGGAAGTTCACGAAGGCCCCGAAATCGGCGGTCTTCACGACGGTGCCGGTGTAGATCACGCCCATTTCCGGCTCGGCGACGATGCCGCGGATCCAGTCGATCGCCGCCTGCGCCTGGGTCGCTTCCGTGGCCGCGATCTTGATGGTGCCGTCGTCGTCGATGTCGATCTTGCAGCCGGTCTGCTCGACGATCTCGCGGATCACCTTGCCGCCGGTGCCGATGACCTCGCGGATCTTGTCGCGCGGCACGTTGATGATCGAGATGCGCGGCGCCGTGGCGGCCACATCGCCCCGGGCGCCGGTGAGCGCCTTGGCCATCTCGCCCAGGATGTGCATGCGGCCTTCCCGGGCCTGATCGAGGGCGATCTTCATGATCTCCGGCGTGATGGAGGTGATCTTGATGTCCATCTGCAGGCTGGTAACGCCCTGTTCGGTGCCGGCGACCTTGAAGTCCATGTCGCCGAGATGGTCCTCGTCCCCGAGGATATCGGAGAGCACGGCAAAGCCGCGATCCTCCTTGATCAGGCCCATGGCGATGCCGGCGACCGGGTGCTTCAAGGGCACGCCGGCGTCCATCAGCGCCAGGGACGAACCGCAGACGGTGGCCATCGAGGAGGAGCCGTTGCTCTCGGTGATCTCGGAGACGACGCGGAGGGTGTAGGGGAACTTCTCTTTTTCCGGCAACATCGGGTGGATGGCGCGCCAGGCGAGCTTGCCATGGCCGATCTCCCGCCGGCCCGGGGAGCCCATGCGGCCCGCTTCACCGACGGAGTAGGGCGGGAAGTTGTAGTGCAGCATGAAGTGCTGCCGATACTCGCCCTCGAGCGCGTCGACGATCTGTTCGTCCTGGCCGGTGCCGAGCGTGGCGACCGCCAGGGCCTGCGTCTCACCGCGGGTGAACAGCGCGGAGCCGTGGGCCCGGGGCAGCACACCGACCTCGGCCACGATGGGGCGGACGGTCCTGGTATCGCGGCCGTCGATGCGCAGGCCGGTGTCGAGGATGGCGTTGCGGACGATGTCGGCTTCGAGGTCCTTGAACAGGCTCTTGGCCTTTTCCGCATCGTCGCCCTCGGCGATGAGGGCGGCGAGCGCCTGGGCCTTGGCGGCGTCCACCTTGCCGTAGCGGGTCTGCTTGTCGCTTTCCTTGTAGGCATCGACCAGGGCGGGTCGGGCGAGGGCATCGAGCCGGTCGGCCAGAGCCTTCTCTGCTTCGGACGTTTCGGGCAGCGGCCAGGGTTCGCGCGCAGCGCGTTCGGCCAGTTCAATGATGGCGGCGATGACCGGCTGGAACGCGGTGTGGCCGAAGGTGACGGCGCCGAGCATGACGTCTTCCGGCAGCTCGTGGGCCTCGGATTCAACCATCAGCACGCCTTCGGCGGTGCCGGCGACCACCAGGTCGAGCGCCGTGTCCTTCATCTGCTCATCGGTCGGGTTGAGGATGTACTGGCCGTCCTTGTAGCCGACGCGGGCGGCGCCGACCGGGCCGAAGAAGGGAATGCCCGAAAGGGTCAGGGCGGCGGAGCAGCCGACCAGGGCGACGATGTCGGGGTCGTTCTCCAGGTCGTGGCTGAGCACGGTGGCGATGACCTGGACCTCGTTCCTGAAGCCGTGCGGGAAGAGCGGCCGGATCGGGCGGTCGATCAGGCGGGAGGTGAGCACCTCGTTCTCCGAGGGACGGCCTTCACGCTTGAAGAAGCCGCCGGGGATCTTGCCGGCCGCGAAGGCCTTTTCCTGATAATTGACGGTGAGGGGGAAGAAGTCCTGGCCGGGCTTGGCGGTCTTGGCGCCGACCGCGGTGCACAGCACGATGGTATCGCCGTAGCGGGCGAGCACGGCGCCGTCTGCCTGGCGGGCGATCTTGCCGGTTTCCAGGACCAGCTTGCGGCCGCCCCAGTCGAGTTCCTTGCGGTAGTAATTGAACATGCGTGGTCCTTCGATGCGTGCGGCACCGGCGGACAATCCTTTGGGCGAGGTCCGTCCCGTGGCGGGATACGGCGTCTCGGGTCGCATGGGGGCGGTTCGGTCGGAGGGCCGAGCCGCGGACCATGTGGCCGGAAACGCCGATTCGGCTCCCGCGGAGGATGGCCGATCGCCGGTCGTTCTGTCCGCCGCGTGATCGCGACGTTGGGGCTGCGTGCCCCGCGTTGCCCCGTGCCACCATTGGCTCGGGGGGTGATGCCGACGGGACACCATATGGGGTATTCCGGCGGGGAGTTGAGTTTGAGAGCGGAATTCACGCGCTCGGAGGTTCGGCCCGGATCAAGTCCGGGGCAGGCTCTGGCGCGATTCCGCTCTCGGTTACCTTCGCAGGCTGAGCCGTCCGATCAGCGACTGGTACCCGGCTCTGATCCTTCTTCTTCACGTAATCAAGCAGCCGACGGCGCCGGCCTACCAGCATGAGCAGGCCACGGCGGCTGTGGAAATCCTTGGCGTGGGTCTTGAGGTGCTCGGTGAGGTTGCTGATCCGCTCGGAGAGGAGCGCGACCTGCACCTCGGGGCTGCCGGTATCGGCCGTGGCCCGGGCGTATTCGGAAACGAGCGCCGTTCGGCGCTCGGCGGTGATCGACATCGGATTTGCTCCTGTTGGTTCGAGGGTTCGCTTCGGGCGGAACGGCCGTTTCCGGTCGGCGCAGCCCGATGGGCGGCTTCCCGCCATGGCGCCGTCAGGTGTGGACGGCTGATGGATTGACCGGTGTCCAGGTCGGGGCGGCGCCGGGATGTCGGCCAGCGCGGTCGGGGCCGGGAGGGAGAGGTCCGGGGAAGCGGGTGGGGTATGGTCTGTTGGGGCGGATTTGTCCAGTGTCTGTCCTGGCTCAGCACATCAGCAATATGAGACGCGAGGGGGTCTCCTTTGCTGCGGGTTGCGAGATACTCGGCTGGGGTAAGATCGCCAACTTACTGTGTGTTGCGCAGCACGCGTCCGACAGTGGAGGTTGAGATGCGCCGGCGCTCGCGGCGCAGCAGTACAGCAAGCTTGCGCTTGCCCCACATCGGATACTGCTGGCGCAAGGCTTCGATCGCGCTGACCAGCGGGGTTCCTCGCCACGTGCTGGCTCGCACAGGGTGCGGTCTGCGAGAGCGCAGCTCGGGGTGTTTCTGCCAACGATAGAGCGTGGCGCGTGCGACGCCCGACCGCCTCGGCGGCGTCGCTGGCCGAAAGGCCACGCCGGCGGGCGGTTTGCCAACGGGCGAGGATGTCGCGGCGCTGGATCAGCGTTGAATCACGGCCGGCGGTTTCGAGACGCGACGCGAGGCAAGCACCGCTGGCGGGCCCGGTCTGGCCAGGCTGGCGCTTCGACGGATGCAGGCCGGGGCGGCAAAACGGCCCTGTCCAGCCGAACAGCAAAACACTCTCTCGATCACTCACCCGCCGGCCCTGCCCGTCCCCCGCGCAGTCTCACATCTGTCGGGACCAGGAGATGGTTCATTTCGCACCGGAGGGCGTCGGAGTGCCACAAGCCCTCTTCCATCTGTGAACCAGGGTGGCTAAAAAAGCGTAACTCGTGGCATGTGCCTTGCTAGCCACGGGCGCCAACAGATACGAACCAGGGGGTTTAGGGATGATCACTCGTCGAACGGCCGGGCAACTCTTTGTCTCGGCCCTTGCTATCGCCGCCGTGCTTGGCGGCTCTCCGGCCAACGCTGCCGACAAGGTTCTGAAGGTCGGGGTGAATCTCTCGCTTACCGGGGCCGACGCCGAAAGCGCCTCCCGCATCCTGCACGGCGCGCAACTCGCCTTTGATGATGCGAACAATTCCCAATGCCGTTCCCGGCTATAAATTCCAGGTGGTCTCCTTTGATGACGGCACCGCGACGGCGGGCCAGTACGACCCCGCCCAGGCGGCGACGAACGCCCGCAAGATGGTCAGCGACAGGGACATCATCGCGGCGATCGGTCCGCAGATGAGCGGCGCCGGCAAGGCGATGGCCCCGATCCTGAGCCAGGGCGATCTTGCAATCATCACCCCGGCTTCGACCAATCCGGATATCACCAATCCGAAATTTGCTGCCCAGTATCGGCCGGCCGGGAAACCGATCTATTTCCGGACCGTCACCACGGATGCCTTTCAGGGCCCGAACATGGCCAACTACATGGCCGAGAAACTTGGGCGTGAAGTCGGTGTATGTGCTCGACGACAGTGGCGCCTACGGCGTGGGCATCGCCAATTCGTTCCAGAGCCAGGCGGAGAAGAAGGGCATCAAGGTGCTCGGCCGCGACCGGCTCGACCCCAAGGCCGCCGACTACACGGCCATTCTGACGAAGATAAAGTCGCTCAACCCGGACGCGCTCTATTACGGCGGCGTGCTGCAAGCCGGCGTGAAGCTCGCCAAGCAGTCCTATGATATCATTCCCAAGGTCATCAAGGCGGGCGGCGACGGCATGGATGGCCCCGAGATGCTGACGGCGGCGGGATTCCCTGCGGCCGAAGGCTGGTATGCGACGAATGCGTCTCCGCACATGACGGACGATACCAAGGCGGCGGAGTTCGTGAAGCACTACAAGGCGAAATTCAGCGTGGCGCCGGATGACTATTCCATCACTGCGTACGACGGCGGACTGGTCATCGTGGACGCGGTGAAGACTTGGTGGCGGAGCACAAGCCGGTCAACCACGACACGGTGCGTGACGCCATTCAGACGTCCAGCACGCCGACGATCCAGGGTGTGGTCTCGTTCGATGACAATGGGGACATCAAGGACCGTACCGTCAGCGTCTTCCAGATCAGGAAGGACACATCCAAGCCGCTGGACGATATCTCCGCCCAGTATCACTACGTCGGCGTGGCGCCGCAGAGCTGATACCGCCACGATGACATTCTCCGATCTTCTGCTTCAGCAGACGATCAACGGCCTGAGCCTGGGGGGCATGTATGCCCTCCTGGCGCTGGGCTTCACGTTGATCTACGGCATCCTGGAGCTGATCAACTTCGCCCACTTCAATGTTTTCATGGTGGGGTCGTTCGTGGCGCTATGGACGTTGCAGTCCTTCGGCCTGTCCGGTCAGGACGTGGTCCTTACCGGATTGCCGTTGCTTGGCGTGCTGTTGGCGGCGTTCATCGTCACGATGGGCTTTTCCGGTCTGCTGGGGGTGGCGATCGAGCGGCTTTCGCTGCGGCCGCTGCGCAACGTGACCGGACCGGCCGCGATGATCACGACGATCGGGGTGTCCTATATCCTGTTCAATGTCGTGCTTCTGACCGTCGGCGCGGATTCCAAGAACTTCCCGAATCCGCTGCCGCCGATGAAGTATCGAAATCCACGGCGCTGTCGTGGAGTTGCGTGAAATTCTGATCTGGGTCGTTTCGATCGTCCTGATGATAGGACTGTGGCTGTTCGTGCAGCGTCGCGCCTGGGCAAGGCGATGCGGGCGACGGCGCAGGATCCGGAGGCCGCGCGCATGATGGGCGTGGAGGTGGACAAGGTCATCATCACCGCATTCTTCCTCGGTTCGGCGTTGCCGGTGCGGGCGGCCTGATCTTCGGCCTGTATTACAACTTCACCAGCTTCATCATCGGCTTCACCGCGGGGCTGCGCGCCTTTACCGCCGCGGTTCTTGGCGGCATCGGCAATGTGCCGGGGGCGATGATCGGCGGTGTCATCATCGGTCTGGTCGAAGCCTATTGCGGTCAGTTCATCGCCGCCGCCTGGGCCGACGTCATCATCTTCTCGATCCTCGTCCTGGTCCTGGTGTTCCGGCCTGCCGGTCTGCTCGGCCGCCTGGCCCCGAGCAAATCCTGAACCGGAGGACCGAAACGATGCCCTCCACCACCATGCCGCTCGCCGCGCGGCTGGCGCGCCCGCTGTCGATCATCCCCGAGGCACAGCGGCGGCTGATCTGTTCATCCCGCTTGTCGCCATTGCCGTCTTCACGTTCCCGATCTGGCATAGCAACGACGCGGATATCGATGCGATGGCGAATGCCGCCTCGTACGCGACGCTGGCGCTCGGCCTCAACATCGTGGTCGGTTTCGCCGGTCTGCTCGATCTGGGGTACGCGGCCTTCTTCGCGATCGGCGCCTATACCTATGGCGTGCTGAGTTCGTTCCAGTTGCAACCGGAATGGAGCTCGTTCTGGGTGCCCTTCCAGTATCTCGGGCTGGTGACGCAGATGGCGGGCGACCCCAGCGGCTTCGTGGTCCATTTCACGCTGTCGTTCTGGCTGGCGCTTGCCGCTTGCCGCCGTCGTTGCCGCCGGCTGCGGCATGCTGTTCGGCGTTCCCACGTTGCGGCTGCGCGGCGACTATCTGGCCATCGTCACCTTGGGTTTCGGCGAGATCGTGCCGATCGTGGCGCGCAACTGGTCCGGGCTGACGAACGGTGCTGCGGGTCTGAACGGCATCGCGGCGCCCCAGCTTGTTCGGCTGGAGCTTCGGGGTGGATGCCACGCCTTATTACTACGTGGCGATGATCATGGTCGCGGCGCTGGTGTTCATCAGCTTCCGGCTGCAGGATTCGCGCGTCGGGCGAGCCTGGATGGCGATCCGCGAGGATGAGATCGCCGCCGGTGCCATGGGCGTGAACCGTACCAACTACAAGCTGCTGGCGTTCGGCATCGGCGCCGCGTTCGCGGGCATGACCGGCGTCTGCTTCGTCGCCAAGCTGCAGACTGCCACGCCGGAGATGTTCGGCTTTCCCGTCTCGGTCATGATCCTTGTCATGATCGTGTTCGGCGGCATCGGCAGCGTGTGGGGCGCCGTGGTCGGCGCCTTTGTCCTGCAGCTCCTGCAATCCTGGTGGCTGCAGGACCTGACGGGCTGGCTCAACAGCCTCGGCAACCTGATCGGCAATGCCTGGCTTTCGCATATCGATCTGGTGCCTCGATCGAGCTGATCTTCGGCATCATCCTGGTGTTCATGATGCTGTATCGCCGGCAGGGCCTGATCCCCGCCTACAGGCCGACCGAGGCATTGACCTTCGAGCAGCAGCACGCCGAGGTGCGCCGCGGGTTTGCCGATCTGAAGCTGTCGGGGCTGGGCGGCGAGGTAAAGACCGGCGCGCTGGCGCTGGAGGTGCGGGGCGTGACCGTGAAGTTCGGCGGCCTGACGGCGCTGGACAAGGTGGATATCGACGTCGCTTCGGGCAGCGTGGTGGCGGTGATCGGCCCGAACGGGTCCGGCAAGTCGACCCTGTTCAATGCGATGACAGGCCTGGTGCCGGCGGAATCCGGCAGCATCCAGTTCCATGGTGAGGAAATTCTGGGTCTCGCCGATTACCAGATTTTGGAGAAGGGCATCGCCCGGACGTTCCAGAACATCCGCCTGTTCCCCAACCTGAGCGTCATGCAGAACGTGCTGATCGGCCAGCATGCGCGATTGCACACCGGTCCGTTCAGCGCGGTGTTTCGTCCGCCCGGAACGCAGCGTGAGGAACATGCGGCGCGCGAGTGGGGGATGGAAATCCTGTCGGTCTTCGGCAATCGTCTTGGTGCCGCGCGCCAACCAGGCGGTCAGTGCCCTGTCGTACGCCAATCGCCGCCGCACGGAAATCGCCCGGGCTCTCGCCTCACGCCCGCGCCTCCTGCTCCTTGATGAGCCGACAGCCGGAATGAACCCAGCCGAGACGCTGGAACTCGCGGAAAAGATCAGGGGGATGAAGAATTTGGGTCTGACGGTGCTGCTGATCGAGCACAAGCTGGATGTGGTGACCACGCTGGCGGACACCGTGTATGTGCTGGACCACGGCGAGGTCATCGCCAAGGGCAAGCCGGACGAAGTTCGCCGCGACGAGAACGTGCTGCGCGCCTATCTCGGCCGGAACGTGCAAGCCGCCCTTGCCGGCGTCGGAGCCGCCCATGTTGCTTGAGTTCAAGGATATCGACACCTACTACGGTGATCTGCACGTCCTGAAGAAGGTCAACTACGCCATCGACAAGGGCGAAATCATCGCCCTGCTTGGCGGCAATGCCTCCGGCAAATCGACCACCATGAAGACCATCATGGGCGTGGTGCGCCCCGCGCGCGGCAGCGTGATTTTCGAGGGCCAGGCCATCGAGCGTCTGGCCACCGCGGAACGGGTGAAGCGCGGCATCGCTCCGGTGTTGGAGGCGCGCCGGCTGTTTCCGCGGATGACCGGTGTACGAAAATCTCGAGATGGGCGCCTATCTGCGGAAGAAGGGCCCGGAACTCAACGAGGACTTCGAACGGGTTTACACCCTGTTTCCGCGCGTGAAGGAGCGGCGCAATCAGATCGCCGGCACGCTCTCGGGCGGCGAGCAGCAGATGGTTGCGATGGGCCGCGCCCTGATGGCCCGTCCGCGCCTGCTGTGCATGGATGAACCGTCGATGGGTCTTTCGCCGCTCTTTGTGGAGCAGGTGTTCGACATCATCCAGCAGATCAACAAACAGGGCACGACGATTTTCATGGTGGAGCAGAACGCCAACATGGCGTTGCAGATCGCGCATCGTGCGTATGTGCTGCAGACCGGTCAGGTGGTGCTGTCAGGCTCGGCGTCGGAGTTGCGGCAGAATCCGCTGATCCGCGAGGCGTATCTGGGCGAGATGCAGGTCGCCGCGGAGTAGCCGTAGAGGGACCAATGGAAAGCCGTGCGCCATGACCGCGAGCATGGCGCCGGTGGTGGTGAGGATGAGGCCGGCGAGCAGGCGGAAGTCCGCGCGGTGCTCGGCACGCACGGCACGGAACTCAGCCGCCATCTCGGACGACAAAGCCTCGACCCGATGGTCGAGCCGGTCGATTGCCGCCTTGGTCCCGAGCATCGGGCGGTTAGCGACACCTTTACACCTCGGCTGGCCGACGCCACGTTGCCGGGGCCAGGCGGTCGGACGGCCGCTGCTCGCGCGAGCGGGTGGAGGAAAGTCCGGGCTCCACGGGAACACGGTGCCGGCTAACGGCCGGCGGGGGCGACCTCAGGGACAGTGCCACAGAAAACAAACCGCCCGCGCACGGCAACGCTCGCGGGCAAGGGTGAAACGGTGCGGCAAGAGCGCACCGCCCCGGCGGCAACGCCGGCGGGCAGGGTAAACCCCACCGGGAGCAAGACCGAATAGGGGCGGCGGGTCGGGCCAAAATCGGCTCGATCAGGGGCGTTCTCGCCCTGCCGCCCGGGTAGGTCGCGTCAGGCGCGCCGCAAGGCGCGTCGCAGAGGAATGGCCGTCCCGCGCCTGCAAAGGTGCGGACAGAACCCGGCTTACAGGCCGCCTGGCATTTTCCCGCTCCGTACGCCGAGATTTTGTACACCGCGCGGGGGACTCTGCTTGACGCGGTCACGACGCAGAACCGTACACACGTGCGCACTCCCAAATGATTGCGGCGACTCCGGGCGAAAAGTTTTGACGCCCATGAACGCCCATGTTATCCCATGCCATCCCAAGCACACGCCCAGGAGAGCCCCTGGATCACGTGCAAGCTGCGTTCGAAAGGCGGGCCGGTCGGATGACCCAATTCCTGGGCACCCACCAGAACAGGCTGGACGCCAAGGGCCGCGTCTCCATACCGGCGCCCTTCCGCGCTGCGCTGCGGAACGGCGGGGAATGCAACGGGAACGGCACTCACCTCATCCTCCGCCCCTCGCATAAGCATGCGTGCATCGAGGCGTGGCCCGCGGCGGAATTCCAGGCGTTGTCGGCGCCTCTGGACCGGCTCGATCTGTTCAGTGAGGAGCATGACGATCTGGCATCTGCCTTGTATGCCGATGCCTATCCTGTGGAATCGGACAAGGAGGGGCGGATCGTGGTGCCGGACGCGCTGATCGCGCATGCCGGGCTGGGCGAGGTGGTGGTGTTCATGGGCCTGGGGCGCATCTTCCAGATCTGGGAGCCGGAATCGGCGGCCCGGCGCCGGACCGAGGCGCGGGAGCGTGCCCGGGCGCGCAGCCTGACCCTGCCGGGGACGACCGCATGAACGGCCACGCCCCAGTCATGCTGGAGGAAATGCTGACGCTTCTCGCGCCGCGGAACGGCGGTATCTATCTCGACGGCACGTTCGGCGGCGGCGGTTACAGCGCGGCGATCCTGGAGGCGGCGTCCTGCACGGTATGGGCCATGGATCGCGATCCGGAGGCGATAGCGCGCGGAGCGGCGCTGGCGCGCGGCCATTCCGGGCGACTGCATCTGCTGGAGGGACGGTTCAGCCAGATGGTGCCGCTGCTCGCGGCGGCGGGCGTGACGGCGCTCGACGGGGTTGTGCTCGACCTCGGGGTGTCGTCGCTTCAGCTCGATGCGCCGGAGCGCGGGTTTTCGTTCCGATACGACGGTCCGCTCGACATGCGCATGGAGCGCGCGGGCCCGACCGCCGCGGACCTGGTCAACACGCTGCCCGAGAGCGAACTCGCGGACGTGCTGTTCCGCTTCGGTGAGGAGCGCGCGAGCCGGCGCATCGCGCGGGCGATCGTGCGCGCGCGGGATGAGGCGCCGATCACGCGAACCGGGGCGCTGGCCGAGATCATTCGCCGCGCCATGCCGGGCCAGGGATCTGGCATTGATCCTGCCACGCGCAGCTTCCAGGCCTTGCGCATCCGGGTGAACGACGAACTCGGTGAAATCGAGCGTGCGCTTGGCCGGGCGGCGGCGCTGCTGGCTCCGGGCGGACGACTGGTGGTGGTCGCCTTCCATTCGCTGGAGGACCGGCTGGTCAAACATTTCATGCAGCATGCTGCCGGACGCGACCCGGCGCCGTCGCGCCACGATCCGCGCGGACTGAGGCGCGCCGGTCCGTCCTGCTTTCGTCTGCTCACCCCGCGCGCCCTGCGCCCCGGCGCGGCGGAGGTAGCGCGGAACGCACGGGCACGCAGCGCGCGATTGCGCGCGCTGGAGCGCGCGGAGTGCGGCGCATGATCCGTCCGATCACTTGCGTCGGCTTCGTGCTGGCCTGCGCTTCGGGTCTTTATCTGTACCAGGCGAAGCACCGGGTGAACGTGATCGACCAGGAGATTGCGCGTACGGTGCATGCGACTGACACGACGCGCGAGCAGATCCGGCTGCTGCACGCCGAGTGGACGCTGCTTAACCAGCCGGACCGGCTGCAGAAGCTGGCAGATCAGTTCCTGTCGCTGAAGCCGACCACCCCGGGACAGTTCACATCTTTGGCTGACCTCGACAGCCGTTTGCCGCCGGTGCAGCCGGACGCCCCGCCGCCGGCTCCGCCCGCGTCCGCGGCGAATGAAGCGATTGCCGCAGCCACGCCGGCCCTCTCCGCCGAGCCGGCACCGGCGCCCGCGGCAGCGAAGCACGACATCGCGACGGAGAAGAAGCCGGAACCGCACCCGGCGCCGAAGCCGGCGGAGCATCCGCGCGTCATGGTGGCGGAACCGCGACCGCTGCGCCCGACGCAGGAGGATTACGCGATGCAGCGTCCGCCGGCACCCATGCCGATGCGGCCGGCCTATATTCCCGCCGCTGCACCGCGGCCGTACTGGGCGCAGCAACGGGCGGTTCCGGTTGCTGCCTCACCGCCGGCCTATGCCGCACCCGGCGGTTCGGTGCTGGGCATCGCGCGCCAGCAGGCCGAGCCGGCACCCCCTGCTCCCGCACTTTGGCATACCGGGAACTGAGCGGCCATGAGCGATCATCCGCCCTCCTTCCCGTCGCGCCCGCGCCGCTCCACGCCATCGAAGCGTACCGGCGCGGCCGCCGCCGACGCGGTGCCCCGGATCGAGACGGTGCGCGTGACCGCGCCGGACCTGGACCGGCGCGCGGCAATGGAGGTGACGCGCTCGCGGCTGGTGCTGACGGCTGCGGGTTTTTTGACGCTGTTTCTTGCGGTGGTGCTGAAGCTTGCTGATGCAACAGTCATTCAGCCGGTAATGCCGCATCGGCCGGAGCATCCGATTGCCGCAATGGTAAATCGGCCGCATCAGACCGAAGCGGACGAATTGTCCCGCCGGGCGATGATCACCGACCGGAACGGGCAGATCCTGGCGATTTCGCTGCCGACCGCTGAACTGTTTGCCGACCCGCGGCAGGTGATCGATCCAGCCGCGATCGTGGCGAAGATCCGGCAAGTCCTGCCTGATCTGGATGCCGCAGCCGCCGAGCGTCGGCTGAACGAGCAGGATAAGCAGTTCGTGTTTTTGGCGCGGCGGATCACACCGCAGCAGGAGATCGAGATCAACAATCTCGGCATACCGGGGATCGACTTCAATCCCACGGAAGAGCGCCACTATCCGATGAAGAACGTCGGCGCGCATGTGCTCGGCGGAGTGGACATCGACGAGCATGGGGTGGCCGGCGTGGAGAAGTGGTTCGACAAGCGGCTGATGAGCGATCCCTCACCGCTGCGGCTGTCGATTGATGTGCGGGTCCAGGCGGTGGTGCGTGAAGCGCTGGCCGCGGCGGTTCAGGAGTTCAAGGCGCAGGGCGGGGCCGGCGTGGTGATGGACGCCAACACCGGTGAGGTGCTGGCGATGGTGAGCCTGCCCGATTACGATGCCAACGATTTTGGTCACGCCGATCCGGATGCCAGGTTCAACCGTGCCGTGAGCGGCGCGTATGAACCCGGCAGCACGTTCAAGCTGCAGACCGCCGCCATGGCGCTGGATGACGAGGTGATCCACCTGTGGGACCAGTTCGACACGGTGCACCCGATCCATATCGGGCGGTTCACCATCACCGATTTCGAGCCCGAAACCCACAACATGGAAGTGCCGGAGATCATCGCCTACTCCTCCAACATCGGGGCATCGCATATCGCGGTTCTGGTCGGGGCGGAGCGCCAGCGCGCGTGGCTGAAGAAGCTGGGCTTCTTCGTGCGCTCCCCGATCCAGTTGCCGGAATCCGCGGCGCCGATCGTGCAGCCGGCGAAGAGTTGGCAACTCGCGACGGTCATGACGGTTTCTTTCGGCAACGGCATCGCGGTGACGCCGATGCAGTTGATGGCAGGGACGGACGCCATCGTGGATGGCGGCATGCTGCATGCTCCGACGCTGCTGGCGGCCACGTCCGGACAGAACGATCCGGGCGAGCGGGTGATGAAGCCGGACACCTCGGAGGACATGCGCAAGCTGATGCGGCTGGTGGTGACGGCTGGGACCGGGACGCCGGCGAAGGTGCCGGGCTACCTGGTCGGGGCGAAAACCGGCACGTCGCAGAAGGTCGGGGCGCACGGCTACAAGCTGCACGAAAACCTGAGCTCGATGATCGCGGCCTTCCCGATCAGCGCGCCGAAATACCTGGTCTATGCGATGCTGGATGCTCCCCATGCCGATGCCTCCACGCACGGGTTCACGACCGGCGGATGGACCGCGGGACCGGTGGTCCGCACGGTGATCGCACGGGTGGCACCGATGCTCGGGCTGCTGCCGGCCTCGCCGGAACAGTTGCAGGCCGCTGAGGCGCAGGTGGCGCTGCCGCTGCGGCCCGAGCGCCCGCCCGGCGCACCGATCGCGAGCGCTACCCCCGCCCGCGACGCGCTGTCCCGGCCGCTGGTGAAGGCGCGCGGCGTGATCGTGCCCACGGCGCTGCCGCCCCGGGTGCCAGAGGCTCGCTGGCAGCGCCAAGCGGCGCTGGAGGGCGCCCGGCTGCTGCCTGCGGCAGCGGAGACGCCGGTTGCGGGTCACTGAGCTGATGCACGCGGTTCCCTCGCTCTCCGGCGCGAACGGTCTTCGGGACCTGGAGCTGACAGGGGTGTCAGCGGACAGCCGGGCGGTCGCTCCAGGCGAGTTGTTCGTGGCGCTCCCGGGCACGCGCAATGACGGGCGCGCATTCATTGCCCAGGCGGTGGCCCGAGGTGCCGCGGCGGTTCTCAGCGTGCCGGGCACGGTATGGCCGGAGGGCGTTCCCCAGCGCCCGCTGGTGATGGACCCGGAACCGCGGCGCGCGCTGGCGCGGTTGGCCGCGGCGTTCGCCGGTCGGCAGCCGGCGACGGTGGTGGCGGTGACCGGCACCAACGGCAAGACCAGTACCGGTGGAATTCCTGCGCCAGATTTGGGCGGCAGGGGGCCGGCAGCGCGGCGAGTCTCGGCACGCTGGGCGTGATCGCGCCGGGATTTGCGCCGGGGGCCGGGCTGACCACGCCCGATCCGGTTTCGCTGGCGCAGACGCTGGCGTGCCCTGGCCGGGGCGGGGATTGAGCATGCCGCGATGGAGGCGTCGTCCCACGGACTCGATCAGTTCCGGCTGGACGGGGTGCGCCTGGCCGCGGCGGGCTTCACCAACCTGACGCGAGATCATCTGGACTACCACGGAACCGAGGCCGCGTACCGGGCGGCGAAGCTGCGGCTGTTCGCCGATCTGCTGCCGGAAGGTGCCCCGGCGGTGGCGAGCGCTGAAGCGGATCCCACGACCTTGACTGCGCTGCGAGACATCGCGCGCGAGCGGCGGCTGATGCTGTGGACGGTGGGCGAGGCGGGGGACGTCATGCGGCTGCTGTCAGCCACGCCGCGGCCCGACGGGCAGGACCTGGACGTTCTGGCGTTTGGGACGCGCCGCAGCGTCGTGTTGCCGCTGCCGGGACGCTTCCAGGCGGACAACGCGCTGCTCGCGGCTGCTCTGGCGCACGCGCTGGGCGAGAGCGATGCACTGGACCGGCTGGCCCATCTGCGCGGCGTGCGCGGCCGGCTGGAACTCGCAGCGCGGCTGCCGAACGGTGCGGCGGCCTATGTCGACTACGCGCACACGCCGGACGCGCTGGAGCGGCTGCTGACGGCGCTGCGGCCGCACACGGCGGGGCGGCTGATCGTGGTGTTCGGCGCCGGGGGTGATCGTGATCCGGGCAAGCGCCCGCTGATGGGGACGGCTGCGGCCCGGCTAGCAGACGTGGTGATCGTCACGGACGACAACCCGCGCTCGGAGGATCCGGCGCTGATCCGCCGCGCGGTGCTTGAGGGTTGTCCCGGTGCGATCGAGATCGGTGATCGGGCGAAGGCGATCGAGGCTGGGTTGAACATGCTGCGCGCCGGCGACGTGCTGGCGGTGGCCGGCAAGGGCCACGAGCAGGGTCAGACGGTCGGTGGGGACGTGATCCCGTTCGATGATGTGAGCGTGGTACGGACGTTGATCGGGGCACGCGCATGAACGCGCTGTGGACCACGGCCGAGCTGATCGAGGCGACGGGCGGCCGGCTGGACGCCGCGGTCGCGGTGACCGGGGTGTCGATCGATACCCGCACGCTGATGCCGGGCGACCTGTTCATCGCGCTCCAGGGTGAGGCCGATGGCCATGCTTACCTGGAGCGGGCCTTCGCACGCGGGGCGGCTGCGGCCATGGTGCATCGCGATGCGGCGGGCGGTCCGCTGCTGCGTGTCGATGACACGCTGGCCGCGCTGACCCGCATGGGCGCCTTCGGGCGGATGCGCTTTGCCGGACGGGTGGCGGCTATCACCGGCAGCGTGGGCAAGACCACGACCAAAGAAATGCTCCGCCGCATCCTGGCGGCGCAGGGACCGACGCACGCGGCCGCGGCGTCGTACAACAACCACTGGGGCGTGCCGCTGACCTTGGCCCGGCTGCCGCGGGACGCAGCGTTCTGTGTCGCGGAGATCGGCATGAACCATGCCGGGGAGATCGAGCCGCTAAGTCGGCTGACTCGGCCGCACGTCGCGGTGATCACTGCGGTGGAGAAGGCGCATATCGGCCACCTGGGCAGCCTGGAGGCGATCGCCGACGAAAAGGCAGCGATGTTGCGCGGGCTGGAGCCCGGCGGGATTGCGGTGCTGCCGGCGGATTCGCCCATGCTGCCGCGGCTGCTGCGTGCCGCGGAGGGCGCCCGGGTCGCTACGTTCGGCGAGGCCGCGGAAGCCGATGCGCGGATGGTGTCGTGCGAGACGGACGCCGATGGCACCTCGGCGGTGTTGCTGGTTTCGAATGATGCCGTGTCGCTGCGCCTGGCCGCCCCGGGCCGGCACATGGCGATGAATGCGCTCGCCGCCATGACGGCTGCGGCGGCGCTGGGCATATCGCCGCGTCAGAGCGGGCGCGCGCTTGGAGGGTTCGCGCCGGTTGCCGGCCGCGGGGCGCGGCGCAGCATCGTGGTGCCGGGCGGCGAGGCGGTGCTGCTGGACGAAAGCTACAACGGCAACGGCGCCTCGATGCGCGCCGCCCTGTCCGTTCTGTCCATGCTCTCCGGCCGGCGCATCGCGGTGCTGGGCGACATGCTGGAACTGGGAGATGTGGCGGCCGACGAGCATGTCGCGCTGGCCGCAGCCGTCAGCGCGTCGGCGGATCTGCTGTTTTGCTGCGGGCCGATGATGCGGCTGCTGTACGAGGCGGTTCCCGCCGCGATGCGCGGCGCCCACGTCGCCGATGCCGCGGCGCTGAGCGTGATGATGCCGGACGTGATCCGTCCGGGAGATGCCATTCTGGTCAAGGGCAGCCTGGGCAGCCGGATGAAGCTGGTTGCCGCGATGCTCGACCGGCTTGCGGAGACCGCCTGATGCTCTACTCGTTCGCCGCGCCGTTTGCCGCGCACCACAACTGGGCGAATTTGTTTCACTACATCACGTTCCGCTCCGGCGCGGCGTGCATGACCTCGTTGATGGTGAGTTTCATCATCGGACCGTGGGTGATCGGACGGTTGCGGGCGTTGCAGAAGCAGGGCCAGCCGATCCGCGCGGACGGGCCAGCGCGCCACGTGGCGGAAAAGGCCGGCACCCCGACCATGGGGGGCGTGCTGATCCTGGCGGCCTCCCTGGGCTCCACACTGCTGTGGGTCGATCTGGCGAACCGTTACATCTGGGCCGTGCTGGGCGTCACGTTGGGCTATGGGCTGCTGGGGTTCGCGGACGATTACCTGAAACTGGCACGGCGCAACCACAAGGGACTGTCGGGCAAGGGCAAGCTGATCGGCCAGGCGATGATCGGCATCGCGGCGTCGATCTGGATCATGCACACCACCGACGGAAACCTGGGCGACAAGCTCGCGCTGCCGGTTTTCAAGGACATGCTGATTCCGCTGGGCTGGGGCTTTCCGCTGTTCGGCATGCTGGTCATGGTGGGCAGCTCCAACGCGGTGAACCTGACGGACGGGCTGGACGGACTGGCAATCGTGCCGTGCATCATCGCGGCCGGGGTGTTCGCGCTGATCGCGTATCTGGTCGGCAACCACGTCTTTGCCGACTACCTGCAACTGCATCCGGTGCCGGGGTCGGGCGAACTGGCGGTGTTCTGCGCCGCCATGATCGGGGCAGGCCTCGGCTTCCTGTGGTTCAACGCGCCGCCCGCCGCGGTGTTCATGGGCGATACGGGCAGCCTGGCATTGGGTGGCGCGCTGGGTGCGGTCGCGGTCGCGACGAAGCATGAAATCGTGCTGCTGATCGTGGGCGGGCTGTTCGTCGTGGAGACGGTGTCGGTGATGATCCAGGTGTTCTGGTTCAAGCGCACCGGCACGCGCGTGTTCCTGATGGCGCCGCTGCACCATCATTTCGAGAAGAAGGGCTGGGCGGAGCCGACCATCGTGATCCGCTTCTGGATTATCTCCATGATCCTCGCGCTGGTCGGGCTGGCGACGCTGAAGATCCGATGAGCGATTTCCCGTCCGATCTGTTTACGGGCTCGCGCTTCGCAGTCCTGGGGCTGGGGCGGAACGGCTGGCCGGCGGCGCGGGCACTGGCGGCCATGGGGGCCGAGGTTATCGCGTGGGACGACAATGTTGCCGCGCGTGCATCCGCCTCCCCAGGCGCGGTGACGATCACCGAACCTGGGTTTGATATGCCGTTCCATGCGTTGGTGCTGTCGCCCGGCATTCCGCACGCGCTGCCGCAGCCGCATCCCGTAGCGTCGCGGGCGCGCGCGGCAGGAGTGCCGATCCTGTGCGACGCGGAGCTGCTGTTCCAGGCCGTGCGGCGCAGCGGATCGAGGGCGCGCTTCGTCGGGGTCACCGGGACCAATGGGAAATCGACCACAACCGCTTTGATCGCGCATATCCTGGCCGGGTCGGGCGTTCCGGTTGCGGCGGGGGGCAATCTGGGGCCGGCGGCGCTGGCGCTGCCGCTTCTCGGCGATGACGGCATCTACGTGCTGGAGATGTCGAGTTACATGTTGGAGCAACTCGCCACGCTGCATTTCGATGCGGCGGCGATGCTCAATCTCAGCGCCGATCATCTGGATCGCCATGGCGACATGGCGGGTTATGCGGCGGCGAAGCGCGCGATCTTCGACCGGCAGACGACGGGCGAGCTGGCGGTGATCGGTATCGATGACGCGCCATCGCGGGAGATGGCGCGTTGGCTACGCACGCGGCCGGCGCGCGTGGCGGAGGTCTCGGGGCCGACCGCGATGCAGCTTGTGGCAGACGCGCCGGCGCTGCCCGGCGCGCACAATGCGCAGAACGCGGCGGCTGCGTGGGCGATCTGCCAAAGGCTCGGCGTGCCGCCGGCGCTGATCGCACGCGGCGTTGCGAGCTTCCCCGGCCTGCCGCACCGGGCGCAGCGCGTTGCGACCATCGACGGCGTGACCTTCATCAACGACAGCAAGGCGACCAACGCGGATGCCGCGGCGCGCGCGCTGGAGTGCCATGAGCGCGTGGTATGGATCGCCGGCGGGCTGGCGAAGGCGGGCGGGATCGAGGCGCTGGCACCGCTGTTCCCGCGTGTGGCGAAGGCGCTGCTGATCGGCCGTGACGCGCCGGTATTGGCCTCGACGCTGGCGCTGTATCGCGTGCTCCATGAGGTGGTCGAAACATTGGACGCCGCGGTGGCCGCAGCGCCGCGGGCGGCGCGCGAGAACGGCGCCGATGTGGTGCTGCTGTCGCCGGCCTGCGCCAGCTTCGACCAGTTCGCCGGCTTCGACGCACGGGGTGAGCGGTTTATCGAACTGGTCCACGCTCTGGCTCGGGCGAAGGCGGCGTGATGGCCCTGTCGCGCGCCGACAACTCGCTGCTGGGCCGCTGGTGGTGGTCGGTTGATCGGCTGACCTTGAGTGCGGTCGGGCTGCTGATCGGGTTCGGCTACATCATGGTGCTGGCGTCCAGCCCGTCGGTGGCCGAGCGGATTGGCGACGCGCGCAACGCGCTGATCATCAAGCAGATTGTCTTTCTGGCGCTCGCGGGCGCCATCGTGACGGCGGTCTCGCTGCTCTCGCCGCGCGACGTGAAGCGGCTGGCGATTGCGGGGTGCATCCTGGCCATCCTGATGACGGCGGCGACGTTGGTGGTGGGGGTGGAGATCAAGGGCGCCCGCCGCTGGATCGCGCTGCCGGGGATGGCCTTGCAGCCGTCGGAGTTCCTCAAGCCCTGCTTCGCGGTGGTCGCGGCATGGCTGATCGCGGAAGGGCGGCGGCTGCGCCTGCCCGGCACCGCCGCGGCGGGCGTGATCTTTCTGCTCATCGTGCTGCTGCTCAAAGAGCAGCCGGATATCGGCATGACGGCGGTGATCACCGCCGTGTTCTTCGCGCAGCTCTTTGTCGATGGGCTGAACCTGTTCTTTGTCGCAGTGGGCGTGGCGGCGATCTGCGCCGGCGCGGTGGGCGCCTATGTGGTCTTCCCGCACGTCCAGGTGCGCGTGCACGAGTTCCTGCATCCGGTCGGATCGAACACGTACCAGGTGCTAACGGCGATGGAAGCCTTCGGCAATGGCGGGCTGTTCGGGCGCGGGCCGGGCGAGGGACGGGTGAAGGACGTGCTGCCCGATGCGCACGCGGACTTCGTGTTTGCCGTCGCCGGCGAGGAATTCGGCATGATTGTGTGCCTGGTGATCGTCGGACTGTTCGCGCTGATCGTGTTGCGCGGTCTGCTGCGGTTGCTGAAGGAACAGGACCTGTTCTCGCTGCTGGCGTGCAGCGGGCTGCTGGTGGGCTTCGGCCTGCAGGCATTCGTGAACATGGCGAGCTCGCTCGAACTGATTCCCACCAAGGGCATGACGTTGCCGTTTGTTTCTTATGGCGGCTCGTCGGTGCTGTCGGTGGCGCTGGCGATGGGCATGCTGCTCGCGCTGACGCGGCGGCGCCATCACGGAGATACGCTGTGAGGGGACCGGCGCTGCGCCCCGTCGTGATCGCGGCCGGCGGCACGGGCGGGCATTTCTTCCCGGCGGAGGCGCTGGCCTCGGCGCTGATTGCGCGTGGCCAGCGGGTGGCACTGATGACGGACGCGCGTTCGGGTGCGCTGGGCAGTGACGTGTTCGCCGGCGGCGAAGTGTTCGTGCTGTCTGGAGCGGGCATTGCGGGCCGCGGCCTGGCGCGGGCCGGCCGGGCAGCGCTGGCGCTGGGTGCAGGCACAGCGCAGGCGCGGTCGGTGCTGGGGCGGCTACGGCCCGGCGTGGTGGTGGGATTCGGCGGCTATCCGAGCGTGGCACCGGCGCTTGCCGCGACCACGGTGCGCGACAAGCCTGCGATCGTGCTGCACGAACAGAACGCGGTGCTGGGCCGCGCCAACCGGTTTCTGTGTCGCTGGGGAACCCGCCTCGCGCTGAGTTTCAACCAGACGGAACGGGTGCCCGCGGGCGTGGCGACGGCGCTGGTGGGCAATCCGGTGCGGCCGGCGATCGCGGCGCTGGCCGGTTCGCCGTACGCGCCCATCCTCGACGAGATCCGGCTGCTGGTGGTGGGTGGGTCACTGGGGGCCCGAGTGTTCAGCGACGTGGTGCCGGCGGCGGTTGCGGCATTGCCGGCAGAGCTGCGGGCGCGGCTGCGCGTGACACAGCAATGCCGCGCCGAAGACCTGGAGCGCGTGCGCGCGGCCTACGCGGCATGCGGCGTGGCTGCCTTACTGTCGGCATTCTTTCCCGATGTGGCCGAGCGGCTCGCGGCGGCGCACCTGGTGATTGCCCGCGCCGGCGCCTCGACCGTGGCCGAACTGGCGGTTGCGGGGCGGCCGGCGATCCTGGTGCCGCTGCCGGGTGCGATCGACGACCATCAGAGTGCCAACGCCCGGGCGCTGTCAGCAGCCGGCGGCGCGTGGGTGATGGCACAGCCTGGCTTCACCCCGGGCGCACTGACCGCGCGACTGGCGGACCTGTTCGCCCGTCCCGAGATGCTCGCCCGGGCCGCGTCGGGCGCCCGCGGCGCCGCGCGGGCCGACGCCACCGAGGCACTCGCCGAGCTTGCCCTCTCCCTCTTGCCGCAGGAGTCGCACCATTGAGGGCGCTGCCGCTTTCGATCGGAACCATCCATTTCGTCGGCATCGGCGGCATCGGCATGTCGGGCATCGCCGAGGTGCTGCACACGCTGGGCTACACGGTGCAGGGCAGCGATCTGGCGGACTCGGCCAATGTGCGGCGGCTGCGAGAGTCGGGGATCGCGGTGTCGATCGGGCACGACGCGGCTAATCTGGGCAACGCCCAGGTGGTGGTGGTGTCGTCCGCGGTGAAGCGGGACAACCCGGAGGTGCTGGCGGCGCGCGCGCGGTTTATTCCGGTGGTGCGGCGGGCCGAGATGCTGGCCGAGCTGATGAGACTGAAATGGTCGGTCGCGGTGGGCGGCACCCATGGCAAGACCACCACGACCAGCCTGATCGCCGCCGTGCTGGAAGCGGCGCACCTGGATCCCACGGTGATCAACGGCGGCATCATCAACGCCTACGGCACCAACACGCGGTTGGGTGCGGGCGAATGGATGGTGGTGGAGGCGGATGAAAGCGACGGCAGCTTCCTCCGCCTTCCCGCCGTGATTGCTGTCGTAACCAACATGGACCCGGAGCACCTGGACCACTGGGGCACGCCGGAGGCGATGGTGGCGGGCTACGACCAGTTCGTGGCGAACATCCCGTTCTATGGCTTCGCGGTGTTGTGCATCGATCATCCGGCGGTGCAGCAGATGATCCCGCGCCTGTCGGACCGGCGGATCATCACCTACGGGTTTTCACCGCAGGCGGATGTGCGGGCCGAGCGGGTGGTGGCGGACCGGCTGGGCTGCTCCTTCGAAGTGGTGGTGACCAACCGGGCGCGAAATCGCACCCGCAAGATGGGCCCGTTCCGCCTGCCGATGCTCGGGCAGCATAATGTGCAGAACGCGCTGGCCGCGGCGGCGGTGGGCGTGGAGATGATGATCGACGACGACACGCTGCGCAGCGCGTTCGCCGGGTTCCGCGGCGTGAAGCGGCGGTTCACCAAGACCGGCGAGGCGGGCGGCATCACCGTGATCGACGATTACGGCCACCATCCGGTGGAGATTGCCGCCGTGCTGAAGGCGGCTCGGCAGGCGGGCGCGCGGGACGTCGTCGCGGTGGTGCAGCCGCATCGCTTCACCCGGCTGCATTCTCTGTTCGCCGAATTCTGCGCCTGCATGAACGACGCGGGCACGGTGATTGTGGCGGACGTGTATCCGGCCGGCGAAGCGCCCATCCCAGGCGTGAACCGGGACGCGCTGGTGGAGGGCCTGCGCGCGCGGGGGCACCGAAGCGTGGTGCCGCTGCCGGGACCGGAACATCTGCCGGAGATGGTGCTGGCGATCGCCAAGCCGGGCGACTTCGTGGTCTGTCTGGGCGCCGGCAACATCACGCAATGGGCCGCCGCGCTGCCGGGCGAGATGGTGGCATTGCAGGCCGCGCGACGCGGCGGGAGTGCGGCGTGAGCCGGCCTTCCGGCGCTCTGCCGAGCGCTTGCCGTAACGCTTGATGCGGACGCCGTGAGCATGCGCGTGCGTCACGATGTGCTGCTGGCTCCCACGACCTGGTTTCGCGTGGGCGGCCCTGCCGAGCGTTTCATTCGCCCGGCAACCATCCAGGAACTCGGTCTGCTGTTGCGCGAGACTCCGCCTGAAATCCCGGTGCAGACCCTGGGCGCATGCTCCAACCTGATCATCCGTGACGGCGGACTGCCGGGTATCACCGTGCGGCTGGGCCGAGCCTTCACGGGCGTCACGCTGGATGGCAATGGGATCATCGCCGGGGCGGCCATGCTGGATGTGACAGTGGCTGAGCATGCGGCCGCCGCGGGGCTGACCGGCCTCGAGTTCCTCTGCGGCATCCCCGGCACGATCGGCGGCGCGGTGGTGATGAATGCCGGCGCCTATGAGGGCGATATCGCCTCGGTGCTGGACTGGGCGGAGATCATCACGCGCTCGGGCGAGAGCGGGCGGCTGAGCGCGGCGGATCTGGCGTTCGCCTACCGCCACTCCAGGTTGCCGCCCGGTGCCGTGGTGGTGCGAGCGCGGTTGCGCGCCGTGCCGGGCGATCGTGCCGCCATCGCCGTGCGCATGGCGGAGATCAAGCTGGCGCGTGAAACCACCCAGCCGGTGCGCGCGCGTACCGGCGGATCGACGTTCCGCAACCCGCCTGGGATGAAGGCGTGGGAGTTGATCGACGCGGCGGGGTGCCGCGGTTTGGTCCGCGGGGCCGCGATGGTGTCCGAGAAGCATTGCAACTTCCTGATCAATACCGGGGCGGCGACCGCCGGTGATCTGGAAGAGCTGGGAGAGGAGGTTCGCCGGCGCGTGCAGGCGGCCACGGGGGTACAGCTCGAATGGGAAATCCACCGGATCGGAGCGCGGGCATGAGCCGGATCGCAGTGCTGTACGGCGGCATCTCCGCCGAGCGCGAAGTTTCGCTTGCAACCGGCAGGCAGGTGATCGCGGCGCTGCGCGAGGCGGGATACGAGGTCACGCCGATCGAGGTGACCGAGGACCTGGGCGCGGTGGTCGCGGCGCTCGCGCCGCCGCCGGATGCGGTGTTCAACGCCCTGCACGGGCGGTACGGCGAGGATGGCGCAATCCAGGGCGTGCTGGACTGGCTGGGCATTCCGTACACCCATTCGGGCGTCCGCGCGTCGTCGTTGGCGATGGACAAGGTCTCGGCGAAGGCGGTGTTCGCCGCAGCCGGATTGCCGGTGGCACGCGGACGGGTGGTGGAGACCGAGGAACTGATCGCCGCCGATCCGATGCCGCTGCCCTACGTGGTCAAACCGATGAACGAGGGATCCTCCGTCGGGGTGGAGATCTTCAAGGAAGGCAACAACCGGCGAGCCGAGGTGGCGCGGACCTGGCGTTTCGGCCGACGCGCTCTGGCGGAAGAGTACATTCCCGGGCGCGAGCTCACGGTCGGGGTGATGGGCGACCGTTCGCTCGCGGTGACAGAGATCATCGCCGAGGCAGGCAGTTTCTACGATTACGATTCGAAATACGCCGACGGCGGATCGCGGCATGTGATTCCTGCCCGCATGCATCCGGACGCCTATACGCGCGCGCTGGACATCGCGTTGGCGGCACATCGTGTGCTGGGCTGCCGCGGCGCGAGCCGGGCGGACTTTCGGTATGATGATACGGCGGGTGAGCCGGGGCGGCTGGTGCTGCTGGAGGTGAACACCCAGCCGGGTCTGACGCCGACCTCGCTCTTGCCGGAGCAGGCGGCGCATCTGGGGATGGATTTCCCGCGCCTCTGTTCCTGGATGGTGGAGAACGCGGCGTGCCGCGCATAGGCCGCGCGCCGCGCAACTCGGTCAATGACAGGCCGGCGCGAATCAAGCTGCTGCTGCGGCGGCAGAAGCGGCTGCTGCGGCCTGGCGCCTGGGTGGCCGCGTGCGTGCTGGGCGTCGGATTGGTAGCGCTCGCGGTGCATTCGGCCGAGCCGGGCGGCGCCATTGCGCGCATGCAGGGGCAGCTTTTGCACGTGACGGGTTTCTCCGGCATGCGCGTGAGCGAGATCCGCATCGAGGGACGGGCGAATACGCCGGAGCCGTTGCTGCGCGCGGCGTTGGGCGTGCGCGTGGGGGATCCGATCCTGGGCTTCTCCGTCTCGCAGGCGGAGCGGCGGGTGGAGCAGTTGTCCTGGGTGGACATCGCGACTGTGGAGCGCCGGCTCCCCGGGACCGTGGTGGTGCGACTGACCGAGCGCCGACCGTTCGCGATCTGGCAGAACCAGGGAAAGTTCGTGCTGATCGACCGCGCTGGCCAGATGGTAACCAATGAAAATGTGGCGGATTTCCGCCAGTTGCCGCTGGTGGTGGGCGCCGGCGCGCCGGACGGGGCGGCCGAGCTGATCGATGCGCTGAATGATCATCCGGCCATCAAGGACCGGATGATCGCCGCGGTTCGGGTAGGGGAGCGCCGATGGAACCTGCAGATGAAGGGGGGCGCCGACGTGCTGCTGCCGCAGGGACACGAGGCGGAGGCGCTGGAGCGACTGTCGCAGCTCGAGTCGCAGCACAAGCTGTTCGAACGCCCCTTGCAGCAAATCGACCTGCGGCTGCCCAATATGTTGGTGATCCATCCGGCACCATCCACAGCATCTAGCCCGTCGGATAAGCCGGGGGCGGCTGCGAAGAAGTCCACCTGATGAACGACATGTCCCGCCGCGTGCTGCCGCCGCAGGGCCTCGATCCCGAGGAGCCGGAGCGCCCGCGCGGCGGCCGCAGCGGGCCGTTCGGTGTGCTGGACATCGGCAGCACCAAGATCGTCTGCCTGATCGGGCGCACCGAGAGTGACGGGCGGCTGCGGCTGCTGGGCTTTGGCTGGCACCGCGGCAAGGGCGTCCGCGCCGGCGGCATCGTCGATCTGGAGGACGCGGAGCGCGCGATCCGTGCCGCGGTAGGTCAGGCCGAGGACATGGCGGACACCACGCTGCGCTCGGTCACGGTGAACCTGACCTGCGGTCAGCCGGAGAGCCGGCTGTTCAACGTGCAGTGGCCGGTGGGATCGGGCGAGGGCCGCGCGGTGGAGGAGTCCGACATCCGCCGGGTGATCACCGAGGGCAGGTTGCGGGCGGAGGTGGACGGGCGGGAGATCATCCACGCGCTGCCGTTGACCTTCAGCACGGATGAGACCGACCGGGTGACCGATCCGCGCGGCCTGTTCTGCACCACGCTGACAGCGCGGCTGCATATCATCGATGCGGCGACGAGCGCGTTGCGCTCGCTCGGCGCGTGCATCGCGCGCTGTGATCTGGACATCGCAGAACTGGTTTCCGCGCCGATGGCGGCAGGGTTGGCGGCGCTGGTGGAAGACGAACGCGAACTTGGCGCCACGGTGATCGACATGGGCGGCGGCACCACCGGCATGGCGGTGTTTGCCGAGGGCCAGTTGCTGCACACCGCGCAACTGCCGGTGGGCGGCATTCACGTGACCAACGACCTCGCGCGGCTACTCTCCACACCGGTCGCACACGCCGAACGGCTGAAGGCGCTGTACGGCAACGTGCAGTCATCGCCCGACGACGAACGCGAGATGCTGCCTGTGCCGCTGGTCGGCGAAGAGGAGCATCAGATCGCCAAGGTGCCGCGCAGCATGGTGGTGAGCATTATCCGCCCGCGCATTGAAGAGACGTTCGAGATGGTGAGGGAGCGGCTGGACAGTTCGGGCCTGGGGCGCGCGGCGGGAAACCGCGTGGTGCTGACCGGCGGTGCATGCCAGTTGTCCGGTGTGCGGGAAATGGCGGCGCGCATCTTAAATCGGCAGGTGCAACTCGGTCGTCCCGCTGCGTTGCGCGGATTGCCGGATGCGGCGTCCGGCCCGGCCTTCGCCACAGCCGCTGGATTGCTGGCCTGGGCCGCGGGCGAGGGCCGCAGCCTGCAAGATATCGACCTCGAGCCGGATCGTCCGGCTGGCCTGTTCCGTCAATTCGTCAATTTCCTGCGTGACCGGGTGTGACGAACGGCGATGATGACCACCGAAACCACTTCCCCAAATCGCGAACCTTGAGAGACAAGTCGCCATGACCCTGAATCTCACCATCCCCCAGCAAATTCACTCCGACTTCAGCCCGCGGATCACGGTGATCGGCGTCGGCGGGGGCGGTACCAACGCGGTGGATAACATGATCGCCGCGAATCTTCAGGGCGTCGAGTTCGTGGTGGCGAACACCGACGCGCAGCAATTGATGCACAGTCGCGCCGATCGGCGCATCCAGCTCGGGCCGCATATCACGCAGGGATTGGGCGCAGGCGCGAAGCCGGAGATCGGCCGTGCCGCGGCGGAAGAAGCAGCGGATGAATTGTACCGGCACCTGGATGGCTGCCACATGGTGTTCATCACCGCAGGCATGGGCGGCGGCACCGGCACGGGCGCCGCGCCAGTGATCGCGCGCATGGCACGCGAGAGGAACATCCTGACCGTGGGCGTCGTGACCAAGCCGTTCTCGTTCGAGGGCGTGCGGCGGGCGCGCGGCAGCAGATCGTGGCATCGATGAACTTCAGCAATACGTCGATACGCTGATCGTGATCCCGAATCAGAACCTCTTCAGGATGGCCAACGACCGCACCACGTGGCGCGAAGCCTTCAAGATGGCGGATCAGGTGCTTTACATGGGCGTGCGCGGCGTCACCGACCTGATGATGGCGCCCGGGCTGGTGAATCTCGATTTCGCCGATATTCGCACCGTCATGGCGGCGATGGGTAAGGCGATGATGGGCACCGGCGAAGCGGAAGGCGAAAACCGGGCCATCCGCGCCGCCGAAGCCGCAATCAACAACCCGCTTCTCGAAGACACGTCCATGTCCGGTGCGCGCGGCCTGCTCATTAACATCACCGGCGGCGACGACATGACCCTGTTCGAGGTGGATCAGGCGGCAAATCGCGTGCGCGAGGAAGTGGACGAGAATGCCGATATCATCTTCGGCTCGGCGATTGATGAAGGTCTGGCGGGTCGCATTCGGGTCTCGGTTGTCGCCACGGGAATCGACACGCCGATGAAAGCCGAGGCGCAGCGCCCGCAACTGGTGGCCGTCGGTGGCTCGGCCATGGCCGCGGCAAGCCCGCTGCCGACGGCGGCGCCTGGCGTCAGCCTGGCGGGGGCGATGCTGCCGCCGGTCTCCACGCCGAACCCGTTCATCCTGCGCCCTTCAGTGCCCAACACGACTGCCATGCCCCTGGCCGAAGCAGCGGTGGAGCATGCGATGTCGCGTTCGGCTGCGGTTGCTCTGGCGCCTGCCGTGCCCCCTGCCACCGCTCCCCGACCGCGCTCCGGTCTGTTTGCCGAAGCTCCGCCCGCGGCGGAGCCAACGCCTTTGCCCCAGGCGGCGGATGCGGCGCGCAGCCTGTTCGGCACAGTGACGGGTGTGTTCCGCCGACGGACGTCGGGGGGGATTGAAGCCGCCCCGGGGCAGCCCGTGCGGGTGGAGCCGGTGGTCAGCCAGGACGCGGCGCCGCGGCCGACGGTGCGTGCCTCACGGGGGAGGAGATGGGCATCGAGATCCCCACCTTTCTGCGGCGACAGTCCTCTTGAATGTTGCAACATCAGTGGCTTGCAAGGTAACATGTGGAAATAAAGAGTAACTCGCGAATCCCCCGGGCGGGGCATAGCTAAGCTGCTGCCCGGGTTGGTTGTGTCGATCCGGTGCAGTGACAATTGGCCGGAGACGTCGCCTTCATGGACGGATTGGCACTGAGCCTGGCCCCTTCGCTGGGGCTCGCCTGCCAGCAGACTTTGAAGTCCGCGATTTCATGCGTCGGCGTGGGCCTCCACAGCGGACAGCGAGTTCGCCTCACCCTGCGCCCTGCGCCGGCCGACCATGGCGTGGTGTTTCACCGATTGGACGCCGGGATTGCCATCCCGGCCCGCTTCGACCTGGTGCATGATTCACGGCTGGCCACCAGCATCACCAGCGTGGACAGGCCGGACATTTCCGTCGGCACCATCGAACATTTAATGGCGGCACTGGCCGGCATGGGTGTGGACAATGCGTTGGTGGAGCTCGACGGGCCGGAGGTGCCGATCCTGGATGGATCCGCCTCGCCGTACCTCTTTCTGATCGACTGCGCCGGGCTGGCGGCGCAGGACGCACCCCGGCGACAGATCGAGATCGCCCGGCCGGTCCGCACCGAGGATGGGGGCGGATTTGTTGAACTGCGGCCGTCGATGGGCTTCCCGGGACTGGAGATTTCGCTCCCGATCGAATTTCCTGCTGCGGCGATCGGACGGCAATCGGTCTTCCTGCGGCTGACGCCTGAGAGCTTTCGCTCCAGATCAGCCGCAACCGCACCTTCGCCTTGGCCGAGGACGTGGCGGCGATCCAGGCAGCAGGGCTGGGGCGAGGCGGCAGCCTGGCGAACGCGGTGGTGGTGGATGGCGACCGGGTGCTAAATCCCGGCGGCCTGCGCACTGCGGATGAATCGCCCGGCACAAAGTGCTGGACGCCATCGGCGACCTCGCACTGGCCGGGGCACCGATCCGTGGGCGCTTCATCGCGCGTCGCTCGGGACACGCGCTCAACAACAAGTTGCTGCGCACCCTCTAAGCCGATCCTGCCGGCGTGGGCTGAGCCGGCGCCGAACCGTTGTCCGCGGCAGCCTGAGCCGGGTTCGCGCCGATCAACTCCTGCTGACCCGCGGACTCGCGGAAAGCCGCACCCGTGCACAGGCGCTGATCCTGGCCTGGGCAGGTGTTTGCTGGGGAACGGCGCATCAACAAGCCTGGCGACATGCTGCCCGATGATACCCCCTCGGAGGTACGCGGACAGGCTCCACCCCTTTGTGTCACGAGGGGGAACTGAAGCTCTCGCATGCACTCGACGTGTTCGCGTTGTCCCCTGACGGCCGGGTCTGCCTCGACGTCGGCGCATCGACCGGCGGGTTCACCGATGTCCTGCTGCGACACGGGGCGGCCAGGGTGTATGCGGTGGATGTGGGCCACGGCCAGTTGGCCTGGACGATGCGGAACCACCCCCGCGTGGTGGTGATGGAACGCACCAATGCGCGCAGCCTCAGCCGCGAACAGGTGCCGGAAGAGATCGGCGCGCTGGTCTGCGACGTGAGCTTCATCGGGCTGCGAACGGTACTGCCGGCACCACTGGCATTGTGTGCGGCGGATGCTTGGGCGGTGGCGCTGATCAAGCCGCAGTTCGAGGCGGGGCGCGCGCAGGTGGGCCGCAGGGGCGTGGTGCGTGACCCGATGGTCCACGCCCGGGTCTGCGAGGATATCGCGGCGTGGTGGAGT
>CAVSUZ010000003.1:0-851555 GCA_963731335.1 uncultured Pseudomonadota bacterium
CTTTCGCGCGACCGCCCGGGCGAAGCCGCGGATGATCCGCTGTTCGGGGCTGAAGGAGGCGAACGGCGGGGTCGTCGGGATCGGCCGTGAGACGACCAGCCGGCCCGGGCGCCGCAACGGTCGCGGCGGCGGCGGGAAGCTCATCGCCCAGTCCCAGAGGTCCGGGACGAGGCCTGGGAGCTCGCTCTCGCGGCGGTCGAGCAGGCGTTTGTAGATCACCTGGTAGAGCCGCCGATCATCCCCCGCAGGAGCTCCGGCGGCATCCCCTCGCGGCCCGGCATCTGCTCGGTGGCGTCGCGGGCCAGCAGGACGACCCAGTCCATCGCCTGGCGCACCGGCGCCATCCCCTCCTCGCCCGCGGCGTAGGACTCGACGAAGCACATGCGCGCGGCCGCGGGTTGGGCGAGGATCACCCGGATGAAGGCCTCGATCGCGGCGCGCGGCCGGGACGCCGGTTCGCCCTCGCCACCGAGCTCCTCGGCGATCGCCGAGATCGCCCTGGCGACGATCTCCTCCTCGGCCGCGCAGAAGCAGTCGAGCTTGTCTTCGAACTGGTCGTAGAAGGTGGCGCGGGAGACGCCGGAGGCGCGCAGCAGGTCCTCGACCGAGGTCGCCTCGTATCCCTTTTCGCTGCAGGAGGCCACCATCGCGGCGAAGAGGCGCTCGCGTTGCTCGCGGCGCGCGGCGTCCCGATCGCCACTCCTGCCGGGTGGCAGGCGGCGCTCGCGGAGAGTTTCGGCATCGCCCCAGGGAGTCTGCAGCATCGCGGCACGATAGACCAGAGTTGGCATCGGTGCTCAGACTGGTACGCCTGTTTACCCAGGATCGGGGATCGGTACATTCGCGGGGATGTCATATCCGCTCGCAAATGCCCTCTACCAGTGGGAGGAGGGCGCCCGTGAACTGGCCTCGATCGACGACGCCCGGGACCGTCGCCAGGCCGATCGGGTGATCGACGCGATCCGGCTCGAGCTGCGCCGCCGGATCGGCCCGACCTTCAGCGCCGCCGAGCTCGCCGACCTCTACGGGGAGGGGACCGACTGGGCCCAGCAGATCGCCCTCGACGTCGCCCCGGGGGCGGAAGGGGAAGCGCAGACGCTCGCCGACGCGGCGTTCTGGGCGTACCTACGAGGCGCCGGCGACTTCGCCGGCGGCCGGACGCTGCTCGCCTGAGCTACTCCTCGTCGTCGGAGTCGTCGTCGGCTTCGGCGCCGTTGGCACCGGCGCGACGGATCACGATCTGGTCGGACTCGATCCGGACGGTGACCTCGCGGTTGCCGGCCCAGTGCTCGCTGTAGACGGGGTTGTCCTTGATCGAGGCGTCGAGCCAGAGGCCGTAGCCGTCCTGTTCGCCGTGATCGAAGGTCGCCTCGATCTCTTTGCGGCGACCGCGACCACCGCGACGACCACGGCGGCGGCGGCGTTTGGGCCGGCCGGAGCCGCCCTCGGCACCCTCGCCGTCATCGTCGTCGCCCTCGTCCTCGGGGTCGGCCTCCTCGGCCTCCTCCTCGGCGGTGGCGGCTTCGATCTCCGCTTCGATCTCGTCGCGGAGATCTACTTCGCTAGAACCTGCATTCTCGTCGTCGGGCGAGAGTTCGTACTGCTTGCGGAACTCGCGCAACTCCGTCGCGGAGATTTCAAGTTGGTGGGCGATCCATGCGTCCGTGCGGCCCTGGTGGACCCAGGCGCGGATCTGGTTCAGTTGTGGCTTCAAAGAGCGTCGGGGCATACGGCCGGCGAGTCTATTGAAAGCGGGGTGCCGCGCGTCCGCAGCTAGGAGATCAGGAGGGACAGCGCCTCGAACATCGCGATCGCGACGACCACCACGGTGACCGTCAGACAGATCGCGAGGACGCTGAAGCGGACCGTCCCGGACTGTTCGGTCCGTTCGATCCGGCGGGCGCGGGAGCGGTTGGCGGCGCGGCGGCGAAGCTGCTCGCGACGGCGGCGCTCGAGGGAGGTCTCCTGCTCGAAGGCGCTCTCGAACTGGGAGATGCTTTGTTTCATCTTCATAACGGGGAGCCCTGAGGGGCCGCGGGGACCGTAGCAAAGGATCTTGCAAAACCGACATTTCCTTCGGAGATACGACACACGAGGCGCTCAGCACGCATTCCAGAGCCCTTTCCCGGCGCGGCGACTTTTTGCTCAAGCCCTTCGAACCTATGCGCAAAACGGTCGTTTGGATGGAAGGTGAGGGTGCGGGCGAGACCGCGGCGGAGCAGGACTTCCTCGAGGAACGGGTCCTTCCCCGGTCTGGCGATCCAGACGTAGGCGAGCAGGCGGCCGTAGACGTCGCGCGGTTCCACCCCGACCAGCAGGCGGACCCGGTGGCCTTCGACGTGTTCGTGCTCGAAGCGCGACGCCTGCGGGCCGAAGCACTGGACCGGGGTGTCCGGCTTGACGGTCTCCGGCGTGTCGACGCCGATGATCCGACCGTCTCCGTCGCCCCGCCGTCGAGCCGCCACTTCGAGCGTGTCCCCGTCCACCGCCCGGACACGCGCCCGGTCAGCCGCTCCGAGGCCGCGGGCCCCGACCCTCGTTCCCCCGGCGGGAACAAGCGTCGGACGGGTCGCTTTCCCAGGGACGCAGGAGAATCGCCGCGGCGATCAACAGCAGGGCGACGCTCCCGCGCCGCTCTCCTCGTCCTCGCTTCGCATCCCCAGCCCAAGCCCGGGCGGGGGTCGATCACTCCCCCGCGGGGGTCGCGGCGCTACGGAGTACGCCGCACGTTGGAGAGAAGGCTCTCCTTGATCTGCTCGACGATCTCCAGCGCCTCGCTGTGCTCGCGCTGCCAGACGTTGCGGCCGAAGATCACGCCGGTGCCGCCCGCCTCCATCACCTCGCGGGTGTTGCGGAGGACCGCCTCGTCGTCGGTCCGGGAACCGCCGGAGAGGACGACGAGCGCGCGGCCCGCCGACTCGACGCACTGGCGGATCGCCTCCTGCTGGTCGACCTCGAGCTCGTTGTAGGGCGCCGGGGCGTCCTTGTCCTTCTCCGGGTCGATCTTCGGCATGTTGAGCTTGACGATGTCGGCGCCCATCTCCATCGCCATCCGCGCCGCGTAGTCGATCGCGTAGAAGGAGTCCTGGCCGCCCTTGGCGTCGACCGCTTCGCCGCGCGGGTAGGACCAGACGACCAGCGGCATGCCGAAGCGGTCGCATTCCTCGCGGACCCGCGCAGCTGGGCGAGGTCCTCGTCCTGGCGCGGCGAGCCGACGTAGAGCGTGTAGCCGATCGCGTCGGCGCCGAGCCGCACGCCGTCCTCGACGCTGGCGTTGCAGGAGGAGAAGGCCTTCGTCGCCCGAGGGGAGGTCGGTCTTGCCGTTGACCTTGAGGATCAGCGGCACCTTGCCCGCGTAGTCGGGGTAGTACTTCTCGGCCATGCCGATCTGGCAGGCGAGCGCCGAGTAGCCGGCCTCGGCGGCGAGCCGGAACTGGTAGTCGGGATCCTTCGAGGCGGGGTTGGGGAAGAAGTCGCGCGGGCCGTGCTCGATGCCCTGGTCGATCGGCAGCAACATCAGCGTGCCGTTGTCCGGGACCGAACTCGTAAAGAAGGCGGTAAAGACGCGCGCGTTTGCCCGGCGGAAGCGTCGCGAGCAGCGATTTCTGCTCGGTCAGGCTCTTCAACTCCACTGTGTTTCCTCCTCAGATCAGGGTGGGAGCCAAGTATGGCAGCGGAATCCACCCTGGGGAGCCGGGCGGCGGGTATCCTCGACGGAGCCATGAGTGAGACTGAGCTCAGCGTCATCTGCAAGAACTGCGGTTCGGAGGTCAGTCCGTATGTGACCGAGTGCCCGTATTGCGGGGCGCGGCTGCGCAAGCGGGCGCCGAAGCTGGAGCGCCGTGGCGACGCGCTCGAGGCGCAGCGGCCGAAGCGCCGCCGCCGTCGACCGCGCCTGAGGCGGCCCGGCCGCCCGTCGAATCCCTTCCCGCAGTCGCGAAGCGCGGCCCTACGCGACGATCGCGGTGATCGTCGGCTCGGCCCTGCTGCTGCTGATCCAGAAGGCGACCGGCGATTCGCTCTCCACCTTCGGCGGGCTGATCGTCCCCTTCGGCAGCGAGTGGTGGCGCTACCTGACCGCGCCCTTCGCCTACGTCGACGTCGGCTACCTCTTCGTCGTCTCGATCGGGCTGGCGATCTTCGCCACCGGGGTCGAGCGCCGGATCGGCAGCGGCCCGACGGCGGTGCTGCTGCTCGCCTGCGGGGCGCTCGGCGTGCTCGCCGCGGGCGGGATCGCCGAAGCCAAGGGCGACTTCACCGTGATCGCCGGGGGCAACGGGATGGCGCTCGGCGCCGTCGCCGCCTGGTTCGCGATCCGGCGCTCGGAATCCCACGGGGCGATCGACGAAGAGTACGACCTGGTCGGCGTCGGGGTCGCCGCCGCGGTGCTGGTCGCGCTGCCGCTCTTCGCCTCGACCGCGAACTTCTTCGCCTGCCTGGTCGGCGGCGCGGTCGGCGGGCTCGCCGGGCTGGCCGCCTCGACCCTGCACCACAGGGAATAGCCGAAGGCGACGGTCCCGTCGTCTACGCTGCCGCGCGTGCCGGACGAACAGGAACTGGAGGCCGCGATCGAGCGGCTGCTCGACGCCGAGCGCTTCGCCGAGGCCGAGCAGGTCGTCGCCCAGGCGGCGCCGCAGCTGCAGAAGGTGCTGGCGAGCGCGCTCGCCTCGGGCGGCTGGTTCGGCGAGCCGCACGAGGCCGAGACGCTGCGCGCCGCGACCGTCCCCGATCCCGACGAGCGGATCGCCGCGGTCCGCGCCCTGCTCGCCGAGGAGGCGCGGATGGGGATGATGGTCGGCGTCGCCGTCGGCTGGGCATTGAACGAGGAGCTGCGTAGTCGACGTAGGGCGCGATGAGCCGCGCCGACCCGACCAACCCGACCGCGAGGGAGATACCTGATGGAGATCAAGTTCCACGGCCAGTCCTGCTTCGAGTTCACCGAGGGCGACACCACCGTCCTCACCGACCCGTTCCTGAAGCCGAACAACCCGGTCGCGGTGGCGACCGCCGACGAGGTGGAGCCGACCGTGATCGCGATCAGCCACGGCCACGCCGACCACGTCGCCGACCTGCGTGCCGGTGGCCAAGCGGACCGGCGCCGCAGTGCGTCTCCCTGGTCGAGCTCGCCAACTGGATGGGCGAGCAGGGCGATCGAGAACGTCAAAGACCCGAACTTCGGCGGCACCGTCTCCTACGACTGGGGCTGGATCAAGTTCGTCCCCGCCTGGCACACCAACACGCTGCCCGACGGCACCGCGATCGGCAACCCGGCCGGGATGCTGATCAACCTCGGCGGCAAGACGATCTACCACGCCGGCGACACCTGCCTCTTCGGCGACATGAAGCTGATCGCCGAACGCAACCCGGTCGACATCGTCGCTCCTGCCGATCGGCGGCCACTACACGATGGACCGCCACGACGCCGTGGTCGCCGCCAAGTTCATCGGCGCCGAGACCGTGATCCCGATGCACTTCAACACCTTCCCCCCGATCGAGACCGACGCCTCCGCATTCAAGGCCGACGTCGAGGCGGCGGGCGCCGGCGACGGTCGTCGTCCTCGAGCCGGGCGAGACGCACAGCGCGTAGCGAGCGGGTGGAGGAACTGAGAGGCTGCCGGCGTCTCGGAGGCGACCCGGCAGGCTGTGGCCGCCTCCGAGACGCCCGGGACGGAGGGGCTGCGGGTGGGGCCTGGCGGAACGGCTCTGGCACCCGTGCGTCGATGACGCGCGGATGCCGCACGAATGCACGCTTGATCCCCATGGGGGAACAGCGTGACGGGGAGCCGGCGACGGCCGCGGAGGCGGATTCGCTCCGACGGTCCGGCCCGCGACCCGCGGATCCAGCCACGCCCCAGGCGCGGTCGATTCGAGGCAGCTATGGGTGCCTCCTCGACCGCGCTCCTGGCGGGGCCTACGGAGCCGTGGAGTTCGTGACCTCTCACGCACGACGAGGTGCCGTTCCCGGCGCCTTCGCAGCCGGGGTGCGACGGGCCGCGGCCGATTGCCCGTCCCACTTGCGACCGTCATCGACCTCCGCACCCAAACCTGGCCGGCCGGCCAGTGCCCTGTTAGGTTCGCGCTGGGACCACGAATCAGGGACGAACTCAGGAGGACGGCATGGAGGCGAGAGAGGCGACCGGGATCGAGTCGCGGACGCAGCGGGCGGACTATCAGGCGACGGCCGATCCGGCGCTGAACGAGGCGGCCGACCGCACCGCCGACATCAAGCTGCTCGGGTACGGCGAGCTTTACGACCTCTGGGAGCGCCAGCAGTGGCAGACCCAGGAGCTCGACTTCACCCAGGACCGGATCGACTGGCACGAGCGGATCCCCGAGGAGGAGCGCTTCCAGCGGATGTATGGGCTGTCGTCGTTCTTCATCGGCGAGCAGAAGGTCGCCGAGGAGCTCGGGCCGATCATGCGGGCCGCGCCGACCGAGGACCAGTAAAGTCTTCCTCTGCACCCAGATCGCCGACGAGGCCCGCCACGTCCGCTTCTTCGAGCGCTTCTACCGCGAGGTCGGCGTGCTCGAGGCCGACGGGCTGTCGGAGATGCTCGCCGAGACCTCCGCGCACCTGAACGACAACTTCGGCCGTGCTCTTCGACGAGATGCTCGGCGCCCGGACCGAGCGGCTGTCCCAGCGAACCGGAGGACACCGAGGTGCTGGTCGAGGCGGTGACGCTCTACCACATGGTCATCGAGGGGATGCTGGCCCTCACCGGGCAGCACTTCATCATGGACTTCAACGAACGGAAGGGCACGCTGCCCGGCCTTCGTCGAGGGCTTCGGCAACGTCGCCCGCGACGAGCACCGCCACGTCGCCTTCGGCTCGGTCTTCCTGCGCGAGAAGGCGCGCGAGGACGAGCGCTACAAGACGGCGATCCAGCGGACGCTGGAAGAGTCGCTGCCGGTCGCCGACGGGGTCTTCTCGCCGCCCTGGGCGGAGGGCGGCGACGACTTCGAGCTCTTCGGCTACTCGCTCGCGGAGACCCGCCAGTTCGCCGGCACCTGCCTGATGCGCCGGCTGAAAGTGATCGGCCTGGGCTGAGCCCGGCCGGCGCGCTACGGCGCTTCCGGCAGGACGCTTCGACCGTCGAGTTCGACCGGGTTCGCCGGGACTTCTTCGGCGCGGCGGCGCTCGCTTCCGCCGGCGGCGCGTCGTCGATCGGCGGGCGGCGGCGAGGTCGTCGTCGCGGGGCGGGGTGGTCGTCGCCGGCGGCGTTCCGGGGTGACGGTGACGGTCACCGTGCCTTTGCCGCGCGTGGGCGCCGGGGACGTGGTCGTGGCCGGCCGCGGTCGCTGCTTCGACTTCGACGCCGCCGGTGACGCTGGCCCGATTCGGCGTCGGAGGCGCCGGCTTCCGGGTCTTCGACCGCGACGGCTTCTTCCGGCGCGGCGACTTCTTCGGGCGGCCGTCGCTTCTTCGGTCGGCGCGATGCGGTCGTGGTTTCCGGCTTCTTCGGCTTCGTCGGCGCCACGGCGACCGCGTCGGAGGCGATCGCCGGCTTGCCGAGTTCGACCGGCGCTGCGGCGAGATCGACGCTTCGACGCCGCCGCTCGTCGCGGGCGTCGCGGCGACGGCCGCTGTCGTGCGCCGGAGCTTCCTTGGCGCGCGGGCGACCGGGGCCGGGGAGTGGTGTTCCTTCGGCAGCTCGACCGCGGCGCCGGCGGTGAGGACCGCGGCGGTGACGACGCCGGCGACCGCCTTGGTGCCGATCGCGCCGCCGATCGCGCCGCCGAGGCCACCGAGGCCGCCGGCGGCGCCCGAGCCGCCGAGCGCCGCGCCGATGCCGCTCGCCGCGCCGCCCGCGGCGCCGCGCCACCGCCGGCGGCGGCACCGCCGGCCGCCGCGCTGCCCGCGGCCGAGCCGCCGCCGAAGCCGAGCTTGGAGAGGATCGACGCCCTTGAAGGCGATCAGCGGCCGGGACCGGGAAGAGGGCCGCCAGCAGCTTCTCGTTGGAGCGGAGCTGGGAGCGGAAGTCGGCGCATTCCTCGCACTCGCGCACGTGGCGCCGCACCGGCGCCGAGACCTTGCGCAGCCCCTCGGCCGCTTCGGAGAGCTCGACCCGGACCTCGCCGCAGGTCAGCAGGCGCGCCTGGCTCGCCTCGGCGAGCGAGATCCGCGCCCGGACCAGCAGCGACTTGACCGAGGGCACCGTGGTCTCCATCGCGTCGGCGATCTCCTCGTAGGAGAGCGCGTCCATCTCGCGCAGCAGGAGGGCCGAGCGCTGGGTCTCGGGAAGTTTGTTGACGTCGGCGATGATCTGCCGGAACTCCTCGCGGTTGTGGACCTTCTCCGCGGTCGAGGCGGCCTCGACTTCCGGCACCATGTCCATCGATTCCTGCGCGTCGGCGCTCGGTTTGCGCAGGTGGTTGAGGCAGCGGTTGCGGGCGATCCGGTAGAGCCAGGGGCGGAGGTTGATCTCGCGCTCGTCGGCGAGCATCGCCCGGTAGGCGTTGACGAAGACCTCCTGCAGCACGTCTTCGGCGTCCTCGGTCGAGCCCAGCATCTGGCGGCAGAAGCCGAGCAGGCGGCCCTGGTAGCGGTCGACGATCATCTCGAAGGCGCCCGCGTTGCCGCTGCGGGCCATCGCGATCAGCTTCTCGTCGCCCTGCAGTTTCAGCAGGGGCGACTTGCGGGCGAGAAGCCCGCGGCGACTGGCGTGAGTTAGTGCTGATGCCTCCATTGTTCCCCTCCAGGGAGCGTGGTCCGGTGCCTCTCAGACACGGTAACAACGGCCGAGTTGCGGCTCTCGGCAACATTTATTGCGCATTTACGGCTCGCAGGCTTTTGCACGCAGGACGGGTTTTTCGCCGGCGGGTTACCATCGCCTTGCCCGGGTGGCGAAACTGGTAAACGCGGCGCCCTTAAAAGGCGCTACCCCTCATGCGGTTCGCGGGTTCGAGTCCCGCCCCGGGCACTTCTTCACACCGATCCGTGTCACATATAGGATGCCGCGCCATGGGTGAACACGGAGGGCGCATCGTCGCCAAGGTCCTGAAGTCGCGCGGGGTGGACACGCTGTTCACGCTCTCGGGCGGCCACATCTTCCCGATCTACGACGGCTGCAAAGCCGAGGGGATCCGGATCGTCGACGTGCGCCACGAGCAGACGGCCGCCTTCGCCGCCGAGGGGATGGCGAAGGCGACCCGCGGGCTCGGCGTCGCGGCGCTGACCGCGGGGCCCGGGCGTCACCAACGGGATGAGCGCGATCGCCGGCGCCCAGTCGAACAACTCGCCGATCACGGTGCTCGGCGGGCGGGCGCCGGAGATGCGCTGGGGCTCGGGCTCGCTGCAGGAGATCGACCACCTGCCGTTCGTCTCGCCGCTGGTCAAGTCGGCGGCGACGGCGAAGGAGACCGACGGCGATCGCGGCGATGACCGCGGCGGCGCTCGACGCCGCGGCGGCCGCGCCGAGCGGCCCGACCTTCCTCGACTACCCGATGGACGTCATCTTCTGCGAGGCCGAGTCCGAGCTCCCGGCGCTCGCCGAGGCGCGCGCGGCCGAGCGCGCCGGCGGGGGTCGAGGAGGCGGCGGCGCTGCTGGCCGGCGCCGAGCGGCCGGTGATCATGGCCGGCACCGGCCTCTACTGGGCGCGCGGCGAGGACCAGCTGCGGGCGCTGGCCGAGGCGCTCGGCATCCCGGTCTTCCTCAACGGCCTCGGCCGCGGCTGCCTGCCCGGCCGACCACGACCTGGCCTTCAGCCGCGCGCGCTCGACCGCGCTGCAGGGCGCCGACGTCGCGCTCGTCGTCGGCGTGCCGATGGACTTCCGGCTCGGCTTCGGCGGCAGCTTCGGCGAGGAGACGAAGATCATCCGCCTCGACGTCGCGCCGAACGCGCTGACCGCGAACCGGACTGCCGGACCTCGACCTGGTCGGCGACGTCGCCGCCGGGCTCGCCGCGATCGCCGCGGCGGCGGGGGAGGGGACGCGCTCGAAGCCTTGGGTCGAGCAGCTGACCAACATCGAGGCCGAGGCGCGCGAAAAAGAGCGCGAGCAGCTCGACGATCCGCGCGCGCCGCTCCACCCGGTGCGGATCTACCGCGAACTCGACCAGGTGCTCGACCGCGACGCGGTCGTCGTCGGCGACGGCGGCGACTTCGTCTCCTACGCGGGTCGCTACATCAACACCTACGAGCCGGGCTGCTGGATGGACCCGGGCCCGTTCGGCTGCCTCGGCGCCGGCCCGGGCCAGGCGATCGGCGCGAAGATCGCCAACCCCGACAAACAGGTCGCGCCTGCTGCTCGGCGACGGTGCCTTCGGCTTCGCCGGGATGGAGTTCGAGACGATGTCCCGCCACGGCCTCGGCGTCGTCGGGGTGATGGGCAACAACGGGATCTGGGCGCTCGAGCACCACCCGATGAAGTTCCTCTACGGCTACTCGGTCGCCGCCGAGCTGCGGCCGGAAACGCGCTACGACGAGCTGGTCGAGACGCTCGGCTGCGAGGGCGTGATCGTCCGCGAGCCGGACGAGCTGCGCCCGGCGCTGGAGAAGGCGTTCTCCTCCGGCGTGCCGACGCTGGTCAACGTGATCACCGACCCCGAGGTCGTCTACCCGCGCAAATCGAACCTGGCCTGAGCGCCGTCGCGGGGCGTTAATCCGCGAACGCGGCGGTACGTGAGGGTCCACAAACGAGAATCGGCCCGTCATCGCTGACGGGCCGATCCACGCGGATCCCTCAGGACGGGCAGGGGTACGTCTTCAGGGACCCTTATTTGATGGGCTCAGACGGCGGGAGGCGCCATGATGCGGCAATCGCCCAAGCCCTATGCCAAGGGCAAGGTGGGGCAAACCCCTCCTCGTCCCCGGTCCGAGAAGTATTGCCAAGGCAGGGTGCATTTGTCCACCGCTTCATGCGTGGAGTACCAAGAAATGCGGTAGGCCGGATACCGCCATTTGTCGGGGTTAAGCCCTACCAACCACCCGTTTGTCCTGTTGGCCGGGCGGCCAGTGTCCATCCGGTACCTGAACCTGTCTCGACCAGCGGCAAGAGTTCTACTTAAGTCGAATCCGATAACGCAATCGCCGCGCCGTACAAGATGTCGTGCTCGGAGACGGTGATCCGCTCGAGGTCGAAGGCGCGCATCACCTCGACCAGGGTGACGACGCCGGCGACGATCGTCGGGGCGCGGTCGGCGTGCAGGCCGCGGATCTCGTGTGCGCTGCGGCGAGCGGCGCGGAGGCGAGCCGGGACAGCATCGCGCTGGATCTACGGCAGCTCGAGCACGTGGCCGTGGACCCGTTTCGGGTCGTAGGGCTCGAGCTCCAGCTCGATCGCCGCCAGCGAGGTCGGCGTCCCGGCCACCGCGATCCCGGCCTGGCCGCGCGGCGCCTCCGCGCGTCGCCGCCTCGATCAGCCCGCGCAGGTCGGTGGCCAGCGCTTCCAGCTCGACCGGGGTCGGCGGGTCGGAGACCAGGTGGCGCTCGGTGTGGCGGACGACGCCCGCCTGCAGCGAGGCGTGCCACTCGATCGTCGCGGCCCTCGCCGACGATCAGCTCGGTCGAGCCGCCGCCGATGTCGATCACCAGCGGTCGGGACCCGTCGGGCGAGTGCTCCGAGGTCGCCCCCAGGTAGGTGAGCCGCGCCTCTTCGTCGCCGCCGAGCACGCGGGCCGAGAGGGCGAAGCGCTCGCGCAGCTCGGCGACGAAGGCGCTGCCGTTGGCGGCGTCGCGGACGGCGCTGGTCGCGATCGCGTCGACCCGTTCGGCGCCCAGCTCCTGCAGCGTCGCCATGTAGGGGTCGACGGCGCCGCAGGTGGCCTCGATCGCCTCGGCGGCGAGCCGGCCGCTGAGGTCGACGCCGCGGCCCAGCCGGGTCACCGTGCTGCGCCGCTCGATCGGGGTGACGCGCCCCTCCTCGACGTCGGCGACGAGGAGGCGGGTCGAGTTGGAGCCGATGTCGATGACGGCGACTCGGTGGGGGGCGGGGGGCATCCAGCCCACCCTAGATGAGCTGCTGCCGCCGCTATTGGGGGAGGGACGGGGTCCTCGCGGCGGGACGAGGAAGGGACGCGCGAGGAGATGAGGGCTCGATTCCGTGTGGGTCTCGCCGAGGAGCGTGCGAGGAGCGGGAGACGTGCGGAACTCCACGTTCCCTCGGGAGACGTCACATCGCCCCATTGGTCAGCGTCTTGCTGTGGAGCGAAACCGTCTCTATATGAAAGAAAGGCTCCACAGCGGTCTTCGGCGTCCTGTCGCACGACCCCCCGATGTGACGTCTCGGTGGCGTTCTCGTCATCTCCGTGTCGCCTCCCCCCGCGATGTGCTGTCCTGCGCCAGCTCCCCGCAAAACCATCCGACCCGCGTCTCGGAGGCGGCCTCAGCCTGCCCGGGTCGCCTCCGAGACGCCCGGGCCCCGCCGTCGCGATCGCGGTCGCCCTGGGTTAAGTGCCGGCTGCCGCGGTCGACCTTGGTTAGCCATAGGTTTACGTAGGTCGACCGCGCCTCGGTGGCGCGGTCGGGGTACGCCGCTCAGCGGTCGGTCAGTGGCCGGTGTGGTGGCGCTCCAGCGCCTTCGGGTCGGCCCGCCAGACCTCCGCCTCGGCGCGGGAGAGGGCGCAGGGGAAGATGTCCTCGTCGCCGGCTTTCGACCCCGGCGATGATGCCGGCGGCGACCTCCTCCGGGGAGGAGTGGGGGATCGACTCGTGGGCGAGCATGTCGGTGCCGATGCCGGCCGGGTAGACGCCGTGGACGGCGATCCCGCGTGGGCGCAGTTCGGCGCGGACGGCCTGGGTCATCGAGTGGGCGGCGGCCTTCGAGGCGGAGTAGCCGGCGAGCGGCGGGATCGCCGCCAGGCCGGCCATCGAGAGCACGTTGACGATCGCCCCGCCGCCGTTCCGCTCGATGACCGGCGCGAAGGCGCGGACCATCGCGTAGGTGCCGCCGAAGTTGGTCGCCATCTCCCGGGCGACGCCGTCGGGCGGCGCGGTGAGCGCGGGGGCGAAGGCGGCGGCGCCCGCGTTGTTGACGAGCAGCGTGGTGTCGCGGCGAAAGCCGGCGGCGGCGTCGACCGCGCCGTGCGTCGGTGGTGTCGAGCCCGACCGGGGTGCACCCGATCGGGGTCGAGCGCGACGACCTCGTCGAGCGAGTCGGGCCGGCGCGCGGCCGCGTAGAGCTTCGCGACGTCGGCGTCGAGCAACTGCTCCGCCAGCACGCTTCCCAGCCCACGGTTCGCGCCGCTGAGGAACACCACGGCGCCCGCGACCTGCATCAGTGCGGCTCCGCGGCGCGCCGGCGCGATTTCGAGGGGGACCCGCCGGAACCTCCCCGCTGTTGTTCCGCCGGGTCCCCCCCGGAAGCGCGCCCTCGCCCGGTCATCCTGCGACTGACCGCGACCGACTTCACGTCGACGAACTCGTGGACGCCCCACTCGCCGAGCTCGCGGCCGAAGCCGCTGCCGTTTGACCCCGCCGAAGGGCAGCCGCGGATCGGAGACGACGATCGTGTTGATGAAGATCATCCCGGCGTCGATCTCCGCCGCGACCCGCTTCGCCCGCTCGACGTCGCTGGCTGAAGACCGAGGCGCCGAGGCCGAAGTCGGAGTCGTTGGCGGCGTCGATCGCGGCGGCCTCGTCGGGCACCCGCACGACCGCGGCGACCGGGCCGAAGGTCTCCTCGCGGAAGACCCGCATCCCCGGCTCGACCCCGGTGAGGACCAGCGGGTCGACGAAGGCGCCGGGGCCGCCGTGCTCGAAGCCGCCGACCAGCGCCTCGGCGCCCGCCGCGAGCGACTCCTCGACCTGCTCGCGCAGGGTGTCGACGAGGTCGGGACGGGCGAGCGGCCCGACCTGGGTGGCCGGGTCGGTCGGGTCGCCGACCACCAGCGCGCCGACCGACTCGGCCAGCTTCGTCTCGAACTCGTCGGCGACCGCCTCGGTGACGATGAAGCGCTTCGCCGAGATGCAGGCCTGGCCCGCGTTGATGTTGCGCGCCCGGGTGCCTTCCTTGACCGCGAGGTCGATGTCGGCGTCGTCGAGGACGACGAACGGGTCGGAGCCGCCGAGCTCCATCACCGCGGTCTTCAGCTCGCGTCCGGCGAGCGCCGCGACCTTCGAGCCGGCCAGGTCCGAGCCGGTCAGGGTGACGCCGCGGACGCGGCGGTCGGAGATGATCGACCTCGACCGCGCCGGGCCCGACCAGCAGGGTCTGGAAGACGCCGTCGGGGAAGCCCGCCTCGGCGAACATCCGCTCGATCGCGATCGCGCACTGGGGCACGTTCGAGGCGTGCTTCAGCATCGCGACGTTGCCCGCGGTGATCGCCGCCGGGGCGAAGCGGAAGACCTGCACGTAGGGGAAGTTCCAGGGCATCACCGCGAGGATCGCCCCGAGGGGCTCGAAGCGGACGTAGTTCTCGTCGTTGCCGCCCTCGATCGTCCGCGGCGCCAGCAGCTCCTGGCCGTGCTCGGCGATGTAGTCGCAGAAGATCGCGCACTTCTCCACTTCGCCCTTCGACTCGGCAAGGATCTTGCCCATCTCCAAGGTGACCAGGCCGGCCAGCTCCTCGGAGTTCGCGCGCAGGGTCTTGGCCAGCTCGCCGAAGAGCGCGGCGCGCTCGGCGACCGGTCGCTTGCGCCACTCGCTCGAAGGTCTCCTCCGAGCGCGCGCGAGCGCCGCCTCGATCTGCTCCGGCGTCGCTTCGTCGAAGGTGGCGACCTGCTCGCCGGTGGCCGGGTTGACCGAACTGATGCTCATCTCTTACTGCTCTCCTTTGATCTCGTAGGCGTCGGAGCCGACTGCGCCTGGGGACGACGACGGCGAGGAACCGGGCGTCCGTCGGGGCCGGCGCGGAGGCCGTGCTCGAGGTCGGGCGGCGACCGCGTAGGTCTCGCCCGGTGCCGAGCTCGTGCGGCTCGCCTTCGACCTCGAAGACGACGGTGCCCTCGAGCACGACGGTGATCTGCTCCTCGGGGTGGATGTGGATCGGGAACTCGCGCCGGGCTCGAAGGCGTAGGCGCTGACGGTCGCCTGTTCGGTGTGGTTGGTGCGCCGGGCGACGCCGGGGAAGGGACGCTCGAGCGCGGGCTCGGCGCCGGCGCCGCGGACCGCGGACGTGGCGGCCGCGGGTGGGCGGCGTCGGCGGCCACGGTAGAGGACCGCGACCGGGCCGGGAGGGGCGCCGCAGGCGCCGGTGACGCCGATCGGCGGCGCCGAGAAGAAGACCTCGTAGCGGCCCGGCTTCCGCGCAGGCCTCGGCGAGCGCCTCGAAGTCGAACATCTCGCCGAGCAGCAGGCCCATGTAGACGACGGCGGGGATGTGGAAGGGCTGGAAGCTGTCGGGCAGCTCGTTGGGGCGGACCTCGACGCCCCAGGTGTCCGAGGCGACCGCGGCGACGCCGTGCTCGGCGAGCCAGGGCAGCGAGTAGAAGCTGAGGCCCGGGGGCGTCGCCGCCCGCGTACATCCCCCAGCCCTCGACCCGGCAGCGGGCGAGCATGCCGGTGCGCAGCGAGGACGATGTCGCCCTCGCGGATCTCGATGCCGGCGAACTCGACCGCCGCGTCGAGCTCGTTCGATGTCGATCGCGTGGCCGTCGGGCAGCCAGTCGACGCCCTGGGCGCGGGGGAAGTCGAGGAGGACGGCGCGGCCGACCAGCGTCTCGCGCAGCGCGACCGCGTCGCAGCTCGGGCGCGCCGGCAGCGCGGTGACCTCGGCGGCGGCGCGGTCGTTGTACATGCGGCCCGTTGTGGAAGACGTGGGAGAGCGCGTCCCAGTGGGTCGCCGACTGCAGCGGCAGGACGACGGTGTCGTCGGCGTAGCCCGACCCCGCGGGGGATCGGTTTGCCGAGCAGGCGCTGGGTGCCGGCGGCGTGTTCGGCGCCGGTCAGGGTCGAGTAGCGCAGGCAGTTGTGGCGGCCAGGTAGCCGGTCTGCGGACCGTCCGGCGTCGAAGGGGCAGGCCGAGGCCGATGACCTGGCCGAGCTCGCACCGCGCGGGCGGCGTCGCGGACGATCCCGCGGGTGATCAGGTTGGTGGTGCCGCGCTCGTCGGCGGCGCCCCAGCGTCCCCAGTTCGAGTAGCTTGGCGATGTACTCGTCGAGGACGTCGCCCTCGGCCTCGGGCCGCCGCCGCCCGCCGGCGGTCGCGCCGTGCGATGCCGGGTCCGGGATCGAGGTGTTCGCCGGCGCCCTTGAGGCCGAGGATCTCGCGCGCCTCGTCCGGCGTCGCCGGCTCCAGCGAGAGCTCGTCGAGGATCCGCACCGTGCGCTCGACCTGGGCCGCGTTCGACTCGGCGAGCACGCCGCGCCGCAGGTAGATCGAGTCCTCGAGGCCGACCCGCACGCCCGCCGAGCCGATCATCGCCGCCTGCGTCGTCAGCGGCACCTGGTGGCGGCCGGCGCCGAGCACCGACCAGCGGTAGGCGTCGCCGAAGAGGCGGTCGGCGGTCCTCTTCATGTGGAGCAGGTCCTCGGGGTGGGTGCCGATCCCGCCGAGGATTCCCATCACGCTCTGCACGAAGAGGGGCGGTTCGACGATCCCGCGTTCGAGGAAGTGGGCGAGGTTGTAGAGGTGGCCGATGTCGTAGCACTCGAACTCGAAGCGGGTGCCGTTCGGCGGCCAGCCGCGCGACCAGCTCTTCGACGTCGGTGAAGGTGTTGCGGAAGATCCAGCCTTTCGAGGACTCCAGGTAGGGCTCTTCCCAGTCGTTCTTCCAGCTCGGAGACGCGCGTGGCGATCGGGAAGATCCCGAAGTTCATCGAGCCCATGTTCATCGAGCAGAGCTCGGGCTGGAAGCGGGTCGCGGCGGCGGCGCGTTCGTCCAGGCTCATCGTCACGCGCCGCCGGTGGTGATGTTGATCACCGCGTCGGTGGCCGCCTTGATCTGGGGGAGGAACCGCGCGTAGACGTCGGGGTCGGCGGTCGGCCTCCCGGTCTCCGGGTCGCGGGCGTGGAGGTGAAGGATCGCGGCGCCCGCCTCGGCGGCGGCGATCGCCTGCTCGGCGATCTGCTCCGGCGTGGTCGGCAGGTGCGGGGTCTGCGCGGGGACGTGGATCGCGCCCGTGATCGCGCAGCTGATGATCCGTTTTGAGCTTGCCACCGCGCTTTCTCCTCTCCCTGTGCCGCTCCTGACGTGCGGGCACAATACACGACACCTATATAGCCGGCTGTTTTGCAATCTGTATATACTTCGCCAAGGCGCGTCGGGAGCGCGCCTCAAACCGGGAACGAAGAGGAGAAGAAGGCATGTCCAACCGCTTGATCGCCCATCTGGCCCACGTCGAGATGCTCACGCCGAAGCCGGATGAGTCGCTTGCCTTCTTCAAGGACGTGATCGGGCTCGAAGAGTCCGGGCGGGAGGGCCAGTCGGTATATCCTGCGCGGCTGGGGCGAGTGGCACTACCACTCGATCCAGCTGACCGAGGCTGCCGGACGCCGGCATGGGCCACACCGGCTGGCGCGCCTGGAGCCCCGAGCACCTGGAGAAGGCGGTCGCGAACCTCGAGGCGGCCGGCGCCGGCGAAGGCTGGTTCGAGGACTGGCGTCGGCCATGGCTCGGCCTTCCGCTACCGCGGCCCCGGCGGCCACCTGCACGAGATCTTCTGGGACATCGACGAGTACGAGGCGCCGCCGGAGCTGCAGTCGCAGTACCCGGACCGGCCGCAGCGCTACATCCCGCGCGGGATCGCGCCGCGGATGATCGACCACGTCACGGTGATGACCGCCGACCCGATGGCGACGTCCAACTGGTACCTGGACAAGCTCGGCTCGACCTTCACCGAGTGGACGGTGCTCGACGACGCCGACATCCCGGTCTTCTGCATGTCGACCAACAACGAGAAGTCCCACGACCTGGGGCTGATCATGGACCGCTCCGGCGTGCCCGGCCGTCTGCATCACGTCGCCTTCTGGGTCGACAGCCGTGACGAACTGCACCGCGCCTGCGACATCCTCCTGAACCAGGACGTCGCGATCGAGACCGGGCCGGGCCGCCACGGGATGGGCGAACAGGAGTACCTCTACTTCAAGGAGCCGGGCGGCAACCGGCTCGAGATCAACACCGGCGGCTACCGCCTCTACGTGCCCGACTGGGAGCCGACCAAGTGGACGCCCGCCCAGGGGTCGCAGACCTTCTACCGCAACATCCCGATGCCGGAGTCGATGCTGGAAGGGACGCCGAACGCCGCGCCGCAGGAGGGCGTCGGGGTCGGCGGCAATCCCTGGGACGCGGAGAGCGTCCACTGAGCTGCGCGGTCCGCCGGCGGCGAGCGCACTACATAAGGGGGGGCGACGATGGCGGAGGTCGGGCGGGCGCTGATCGTCGGCGCCGGGATCGGCGGGCTGGCGGCCTACACGGCGCTGGCCCAGGCCGGGATCGAGGCCGACGTGATCGAGCGGGCGCCGGAGGTCGACGTCTACGGCGTCGGCATCTGCCAGCCCGCCAACTCGCTGCGGGTGCTGAAGCGGCTCGGGGTGCTGGAGGAGATCCTCGACATCGGCTGGGCCTTCGACGACTGGCTCTTCTTCGACCACAAGGAAAACCTGGTGGTCGAGGTGCCCTCGCTGCTGGGGCGGGGCGAAGACGGCGTGCCGGCCGAGGTCGGGCTGATGCGGCCGGAACTGCACCGGATCCTGATCGAGGCGGCCGAGCGCGAGGGCGCGCGGATCCGCTACGGGACGACGGTCGCCGATCTGGCCGACAGGAGGGTGAGCGGGTGGCGGTCGAGTTCTCCGACGGGTCGAGCGCCGACTACGACCTGGTCGATCGCCTTCGACGGGATCAAGTCGGAGATGCGGCGGCGGCTCTTCGGCGACGGCCACGAGCCGGTCTACACCGGCGCCGCGGTCTGGCGGGTCGGCGCGCCGCGGCTGCCCGAGGTGACCTGCGGCGGCCTCTACCAGTCGCCCACCCGCAAGGCGGGGCGGACGCCGCTCGGCGAGGACAAGATGTACATGCTGCTGGTCACCGAGGAGCCGGCCGGGGTGCGCTACGCGAAGGAGGAGATGGTCGAGCTGCTGCGCGAGCGGATGGAGGAGTTCGCCGGGACGATCGGCGAGATCCGCGACGGGCTGACCGCCGAGTCGGAGGTCGTCTACTCGCCGCTCTCGGAAGTGATGCTGCCGACGCCCTGGCACCAAGGGCGGGTGGTGCTCGGCGGTGACGCGGCGCACGCCTGCGTCCCGCACCTGAACCAGGGGGCGGCGATGGCGATCGAGGACGGGGCGACGCTGGCCGACGAGCTGGTCGCGGGGGAGACGGTCGACGCGGCGCTGGCGTCCTACTCGGCGCGGCGCCTGCCGCGGGTGAAGTTCGCCCAGAAGGCCTCGCGCGACGTGCTCGACGCGGAGCGCCAGATCCACCCGGACAACTTCGAGGAGAGCCTCGCGGCGATGGCCGCGCACCTGCCGCAGGCGGCGGGCGAAGTCGACGAAGTCTTCAACCAGGCGTCGTAGGGCGCGGCCGGCGAAGGAGGAGGAGCGATGCCACGGATCGACACCCACGCGCACCTGATCCCGGAGGCCTACCGGGCCGAGCTGGAGCGGCGCGAGCTGGAGACCGGCTACCCGCTGCCGCCGGCGACGCCGGAGATCTTCGGCGAGGTGATGGAGCGCCACGCGATCGACGCCGCGGTCGTCTCGCTCTCGCCGCCCGGGGTCTGGTTCGGCGACGCCGGGCTGGCGCGTGAGCTGGCGCGGCTGGTGAACGAGGAGACGGCGGCGCTGGTGCGGACCGAGCCGTCGCGCTTCGCCGGCCTGGCGACGCTGCCGCTGCCCGACGTCGAGGGGGCGATGGCGGAGATCGCCTACGCCTTCGACGAGCTCGGCCTCGACGGCGTCGCGCTGCTCTCCAACTTCGACGGCACCTACCTCGGCGACCCCGCCTTCGCCCCGGTCTTCGACGAGCTCGAGCGCCGCGGCGCCTACGTCTTCGTCCACCCGATCCAGCCGGCGACGCGCCTCGCCGCTGCCCGCAGGCGCCGGTCTGGGTGCAGGAGTTCCCCTTCGACACGACCCGCGCGGTGGTCAACCTGATCTACAGCGGCACGCTCGAGCGCTGCCCGAGCATCCGCCTCCAGCTCGCCCACCTCGGCGGCGACCGCGCCCTTCATCGCCCACCGGATCGCCGAATGGGCGGGCCGCGATCCGTCCCGCGCCGCGGCCGCCCCGGCGGGCGCGCTCACATATATGCGGCGCCTCTATTACGACACCGGGCTCTCGAACAACGCCGATCGCGCTCGCCGCGGTTCGCGAGCTGGCCGGGGTCGAGCAGATCGTCTTCGGCACCGACTGGCCCTACGCGGTCCTGCCCGACGGTGGCGACCCGGCCCCGGGGCTCGATCTTGGTGATGCCGACCGGGCGAGGGTCGACGGCACCAACGCCGCGGCACTCGTGCCGCGACTGGTCGACGCGCTCGCGGGCTGACTCCTCCTCTCCGCGAGCGCGTTCGGCCCGCTTTGGGCGCAAGGGTCCGGGCCAGGGCGGCGCAGGTTCGGGCCGCATGGGACTGAAGAGGGCGTCCGAATTGCGTGCGGGTTTCGAGACAGGCCTGAGGACGTTTGCTCCCTGGTGGTCGTCCTAGCGACCACAACTCAGCAGACGCCGGGACGTTTGGTCACTTGAACCGGCCAGGGGCGGCACAAGTGACCAGACGTCTCCCACCCCAAGACGTCCGTGCACTGTGCCCGCTATAGGGGGCACAAGTGCACGGACGTCGAGAAGCGTGATGGGGAACTGTGGAGTTCGTGACCTCTCACGCACGGTGAGGTGACGTTCCCGGCGTCTCTCGCACGCCTCCCACAACTCGGCCATCTCGGCGGCGGCCACAGCCTGCCAGGGCCGCCGCCGAGATGGCCGCGTCCCTTTTCCGTCCGTTGCCCCCTCTAACTGGAGCGCTTGGACGCGGCAGCGCGGAGGTGCTCGGCCAGCTCGGCACCGACGCGCTCGCGGGAGCCCTCGGGCCAGGTGCGCCAGCCCTCGCCGGCGGCCATGCCGGTGTGGCCGGCGGCGATCCGGTCGCGGAGGCCCTTGGACGGTTGGCTCGGTGGGGTGAGGCGGGGGAGGAGGTACTCGTGGATCTGCAGGGTCAGCTCGAGGCCGACCAGGTCGGAGTTCTCCATCGGGCCGAGCGCGGCGAGGCGCGGGCCGAAGCCGTTCTTGACCACCGTGTCGATCGTCTCGGCATCGCAGACGCCTTCGTCGACGAGCTGGAACGCTTCACGCCAGAGCGCGTGCTGAAGGCGGTTGCCGACGAAGCCGGGGGGGTCGCGATCGACCCGGACGGGGACCTTGCCGATCGCGGCGAGGAGGTCGAAGGTGCGCTCGAAGGTCGCCTCGCTCGTCGACTCGCCGCGGATCACTTCGACCAGCGGCACCAGGTGCGGCGGGTTCCACCAGTGGGTGCCGACGGTGCGGCCCGGGTGCTCGGCGCGGGCGGCGATCTCGGTCGGCCGCATCGAGGAGGAGTTCGAGGCGAGGATGCAGCCGGGGGCGGCGATCGCGTCGAGGCGGGCGAAGATCTCCTGCTTCAGGCGGAGGTCCTCGGGCGCCGCCTCGAAGACGAAGTCGGCGCCGGCGATCGCGTCTTGGGGGCGCGACTCGAAGCGGACGTGGGCAAGCGCGGAAGAGGAGGAGAAGGGGTCGGGGCCGCCCTCGCCGTGACCCTCGCCCGTGCCCATTGCCTCGAGCGCCGACGCCACGCGCTCGGGGGCGGCTGCGAGCGCTGCCTCCATCGGGTCGTGCACCGCGACCTCGTGGCCGGCGGCGGCGAAGCAGGCGGCGATCCCGCAGCCCATCAGGCCCGCGCCGACCACGGCGACGGGGGGCTGGGCCGTCTCACTCATCGGCGACACAATACATGAGAGCCGAAGAACAGCCCTTGTGTATATACTTTGCGGTCGGGTCGCACGGGAATAAGGAGGAGAGGGATGGCGAAGGTCGAGAAGGTGTTGGTGGTCGGCGCCGGGATCGGCGGACTTGCCGCCGCGGCAGCGATCGGGCAGCGTGGGGCGGAGGTCGACGTGGTCGAGATCAAGCCCGACTCCACGGTCTACGGGGTGGGCATCAACCAGCCCGCGAACAGCCTCCGGGCGCTCGACAAGATCGGCGTGCTGGAGCAGATCCTCGACGTCGGCGTGGTCTACGACGGCTACACCTTCAACGACTACAAGGGCAACGAGATCGTCGCGATCACCTCGCAGCTCGGTGACGAGAGGGTGCCGCCGAACTGCGCGCTGCCGCGTCGCACGCTCAGCCAGATCCTGATCGGCGCCGCCGAGGGCGCCGGAGCGGCGGTCCGCTACGGCACCACGATCGAGGAGATCGACGACCGCGGCGACGCGGTCGGCGTCACCTTCAGCGACGGCTCGAGCGGCGACTACGACGTCGTCGTCGGCTTCGACGGGATCAAATCGCCGCTCCGCCGACAGCTCTTCGGCGACGCCTACGAACCGGTCTACTCCGGCCACGTCGTCTGGCGCCTGACCGTGCCGCGCCCCGCCCACATCAAGCGCTCCGACCTCTTCCAGTCGCCGCGCAGCAAGGGCGGCTACATCCCACTGACGACCGACACGATGTACCTGCTGCTGGTCACCTCCGAGCCGGAGGGCGTCCACTACGACCCGGCCGACTTCCCCGACCTGCTGCGCGAGCGGCTCGCCGAGTTCGAGGGGCCGCTGGGCGACATCCGCGAGGGCATCACCGAGAGCGACGACATCGTCTACTCGCCGCTCAGCGAGGTGCTGCTGCCGCCGCCCTGGCACAAAGGCCTGGTCGTCCTCGGCGGCGACGCCGCCCACGCCTGCACCCCGCACATCACCCAGGGGGCGGCGATGGCGCTCGAGGACGCGGTCGTCCTGGCCGAGGAGCTGTTCGACCGCGAGACGATCCCGGCGGCGCTCGACGCCTACGGCGAGCGCCGCTACCCGCGCGCCAAATTCGTGCAGGAGGTGTCACGGGGGATCCTCGAGTCGGAGATGGCGATCAACGAGGAGACGCTCGCGGGCACGATCGCCGAGTGGCCCGATCACCTGCCCGGGCAGTTCGCGGGAGTCGACGCCTTCCTCAACAAAGCTGCCTGAGATCCAGGCGCGTTCCGAATGGCGCATCTGTAGTTCGGAACAACGAGCGAAGGTGTATCCAACTCTTGGCTTCTTACGGAAAAGCTAGACTCGGCCACGTGCCTCAGCAGGGAAACGGCGCGGCGACTCGTGACGGCCAGAACGTCACGATCGTCCACGACCGGTTGCGCCAGGAGATCCTCGGCGGCGGCATCCCGGCGGGGGAGACCTCGCAGGCGGCGCTGGCCCGGGACCTCGACGTCGGCCGCACGCCGCTGCGCGAGGCGATCCGGATGCTCCAGCGCGAGGGCCTCGTCATCTCCGAGCCGAACCGGCGGCTGCGGATCGCCGAGCTCTCGGCGGTCGACGCGGAGGAGCTCTACGTGATGCGCGTCGCCCTCGAGGGGGTGGCGATCCGGATCACGGTGCCGACGCTCGGCTCCGAAGGGATCGCCGAACTCGAGGGCCTGATGGCGCAGATGGACCACTACATGAAAAGCGAAGACCACGCCGGTTTTCGCGGGCCCCACCACCAATTCCACGCGCTGTTGGTCGTCGCCGCCGGCGAGCGGGTGACCAGCATGATCGCCCAGCTCTTCGACCACGCCGAGCGCTACCGGGTCAACTTCGGCGCCGTGCGGCCGGAGATCTGGGGACAGCGGCGGGCCGAGCACCGCGGCATCGTCGACGCCTGCGCCGAGGGCGACGCGCCGCTCGCCACCAAGCGCCTGGTCGAGCACTACGGCCGCACCGCGGCGCTCGTCTTCGACGGGCTCGGCGGCGGCTACGACCCGGAGCGCCTGCGCACCGCCCTCGCGGCGATCGCCCCCGGCTCCGAGTCCTCGCTCGACCGCTGAGACAAGGTCAGTCGGCAGCTGACGCGGCGGTCAGCCGGCAAGGAGCGGGAGGCGCAGGCGCGAGCCGCCGTCGCCGGCGAGGATGCGGGTGCGGCCCTCGGTGTGGGTGAGCCAGCGCTTCGGCTCGGCGCCATCCCAGGCCCCGCGGACGCACCAGGACTGGACCACGAGGCGGAGCGTCTCGCCCGGCTCGAAGCGGGCGCCGCATGGCATCAGCGGGATCGTCACCGCGGTCGGCTCCCCGGGAACGAGGGGCTCGTCGCGGTCGAGGGAGAGGACGGCGCGGTGCTCGTCGCTGAGGTGGGCGTCGACGGCGCGCTTCGAGAGCCGCAGCCAGCCGCGCGAGAGCGGCGCGTTCGCGTTGCCGCCGGAGGAGCCGAAGAAGTGGACGACCTCGCCCGCGGTGTCGAGCTTCTCCAGGGCGACGAAGAGGTCGGCGTCGGTCGCCTCCTCGACCGCGACCGTGAGCTGCAGGGTCGGGTAGCCGAGCAGCAGCGTCGGCTCCTCGATCGGGAAGTCGAAGACCGCCCGGTTGCCGGGGTCGCCGGCGGGCGTCGGAGCGATGATCGGGTCGGCGTCGGGCGGGGCGGCCGTCCGGTCGGCGTCGCCTGCCGCGGCGGTCCGCTCGCCGGGACGTCCGCGACCGGATTCGGTGGCGAGGACGCGGTTGCCGTCTCGGTCGCCACGCCCCGCCGTCTGCCCTAGATCCAGCTCGCGGTACTCGGTCTCCGCGGGCGGCCAGCGGCCGAAGGTCATCGTCTCGTAGTGGGTGCGGTCGCGGTTGACCTCGACCCTGACCCGCGGCAGCCCTGCCATCGCATCGCGCTCGCCCTTCAGGAAGCGGGCGAGGAAGCGCTCCTGCAGCGCCAGCTCCTCCGCTCCGTAGTAGGCGCCCCACTTCTGCCGGCGGTGGCTGAAGAGCCACTTATCGGGAGTTCTCATGCGGCGGAAGGCCTCGGCCGAGCCCCAGGTGTGGAGCTGCGTGGTCGGAGAAGCTGGCGCAGACGAGCGCCGGGACGTCGATCCGCTCCAGCCCGAAGGTCCACTGGCGGCTCTCCGGCTCGGGGCCGTCGGCGTCCGGGTTGAGGCTCGGGCCGAGCGAGTGCTCCCGCAACCATTCGAGGAAGCCGACCTCGGGGATGCCGCCGTAGCCGCCGCCGGGCCCGTGCTCGTTGAACCCCTCCCAGGCGACCAGCGCCGCCAGCTGCGGCGGCGGATCGGCGCCGACAACCCACTGGTTGATGCAGAGGGCCGAGACACCGGAGAGCCCGACCTTGCCGGTGCACCAGTCCTGCGCCTCCATCCAGGCCATCGCGTCGGCCCAGCGCTGCGCGAACGGCGGCGGGTCCTCGGGGCGCGAGCCGGAGCCGCCGCGGCCGGGGTAGTCGATCAGGACGACCGCGTAGCCGCACGGGACCCAGTGGCCGGGGTCGGGCGCCTCGAAGGCGGTGTGGTCGGAGATCTCCACCGCCCCCATGTAGAAGTCGGAGACGTGGCCGAGCGGCGGGTCGCGGAAGCCCTCCCACTGGTCGTAGCCCCCGCGCAGGTAGGGCGTCATCGCGGCGATCACCGGAACCGGGCCGGGCGCCCCGAGGTCGCGGAAGACGGTCGCCGTCAGCTCGACCCCGTCGCGCATCGGGATCGACACGTCCTCGACCGCCACCGCCTCCGGGAGGGGCGAGCGGCGGACGTCCCAAGGGTGCTCGTCGAGCCAATCCACGGCCCACGAGGATATACACTCGCGTCTGGGATACGGACAAGCCGTCCGCATCATGGGACAAAGGAGGAGGGACCGATGGAGCTCAACGAGGCGGATCGTCTGCTCGATCCGGCGCCGATGATGATCGAGACCGGGGTGAAGCGGCTCGACTCGGGCGGGCTGCGGGTGGCGGCGCGCACCGACATGCTCGGCTGCACCGGGAAGATGTTCGAATGGTGGTTCCAGTCGGCGCCGGACACCGGCCGCTACGCCTGGTGGCACCCGCACGACCACGTCTCCTCGGAGTGGCGCGAGTGGAGCCCGGGACGGCACATCGGCTCGACCCACGTGGTCAAGGAGAGCCTGAACGGCGGCGAGGTCCACGACCTGCTGATCAACTTCGTCGACCCGACGCGAGCTCTTCGACGCCGACGCCTGGGCGCGGGCGCAGGACACCGGCGAGGCCTCGGTCGCGATCTGCGCGACGATCGGGATCGGCCCCGACGGCAATCGCGACGAGCAGGGCCGCCCGGCCGACGGCAAGATGGTCCACCTCGGCCGCGACAACGGGTTCGGGCTGGTGCTGCGCTCGAGCTTCTGGCTCGGCGGCGGGGTCGACGCGCCGCCGGAGGTCCTGCGCGAGATGATCCCCGAGCAGCTCGGCCTCGACCTGATGTTCCACGCCCACACCGAGTTCAAGTACCTCTCCCACATCCTGCCCGCGCTCTACGCGGCCGAGGCGGAACCGGAGTCGGCGGCGGTCCCCTGGTGAGCGCGCCGCCCGCGCCGTCCGCGGCTAGGGTGTCCACGATGCGGACGGAGGAGCGGAGCGGCATCCAGGTGATCTCGCGGGCGGCGCGGATCCTCGCCGCGATCGCCGGGGACCGCGAGGGCGTCGGCCTCTCCGAGCTCTCGCGCCAGGTCGACCTGCCGCGCTCGACCGTCCACCGGATCGTCGCCGCGCTCGAGGCCGAGGACATGGTCAGCTCGGGACCGGGCGGGCGGCTGCGGATCGGCCCGGCGCTGATCCGGCTCGGCGCGGCGGAGCGGCTCGACTTGCGGGCCGAGGCGCGGCCGCACCTCGAAGCGCTCTCCGAGCGGCTCGAGGAGACCGTCGATCTGGCGGTGCTGGAGGGCGACCAGGTCCTCTTCCTCGATCAGGTCAGCGCCGCGACCCAACGGCTGCGCGCGGTCTCCGCGGTCGGCAGCCTCTTCCCCGCCTACTGCACCGCGAACGGCAAGGCGCTCCTCGCCGACCTGCCGCGTGACGTCGTCCACGATCTGCTGCCCGCGCGGCTCCCGGCGCGGACGCCGAACACGATCACCAGCCGGGCGAAGCTCGACGCCGAGCTGAAGCGGATCCGCACCGACAGGGTGGCGGTCGACCGCGAGGAGCACACGCTCGGCATCTGCGCGGTCGGGGCGACGATCCGTGACAGCTTCGGGGTGGAGATGGCGATCACCGTGCCGCTTCCGGCACAGCGCTTCGCCGGCCGCGAGGAGGAGATCGCCGAGGCGCTCCGCGAGACCTGCGCGACGATCGAGCGCGAGCTCGGCTCGGCTTGACGGCGACGCGCGCCGTCAGCTAACTTAACCGCATCGCGGACAGGTAGTCCGCAATACGGGACACAGGAGGATGCGATGCCCACCGAATCGGCCGGGATCAAGCTGCGCGGCGACACCCACGAGGATCACGCCGGAGCCGAGGCGGGACTCGAGTTCTACGACCTCTCGAATCCCTTCGGCCACGGCGCCCCGCTCTGGCCCTACTTCCCCGACGTGAAGATCGAGCGCTTCCACTACCACGCGAAGTCGGGCGTGCTCTCGCAGCAGATCACCACCTTCATGCACTGCACCACCCACACCGACGCGCCCGCCCACGTGGTCGAGGGCACCCGCTTCATCGACCAGGTCCCGCTCTCCTCCTACTTCGGAACCGGCGTCGTCGTCTCGATCCCGAAGGAGAAGTGGGAGGTGGTGACCGCCGAGGACCTCGAGGCCGCGACGCCCGAGATCCGCCCCGGCGACATCGTCATCGTCAACACCGGCTGGCACCGCTACTGGGGCGACAGCCGCAAGTACTTCGTCGAGTCACCCGGGACCTACGACGAGGCCGGCGCCTGGCTCGCCGAAAAGGGCGTCAAGGGTTTCGGGATCGACTGCCAGGCGCTCGACCACCCGCTCGGCACCGCGATCGGCCCGCAGCCGAACGGCCCGCTGATCGACGGCGTGCTCGAGGAGTACAAGGAGCACACCGGGCGCGAGGCCGCCGATGACTTCCCGCTCTGGGAGCCCTGCCACCGCCACCTGCTCGGCAACGGGATCGTCGGCTTCGAGAACGTGGGCGGGGACATCGACAAGGTGACCGGCAAACGGGTCACCTTCGCCGCCTTCCCCTGGCGCTGGGTCGAAGGCGACGGCTGCATCGTGCGGCTGGTCGCGATCGTCGACCCGAGCGGGGAGTACCGGCTCGAGACCGGCGGGACCGACTGATGCAGGTCGTCGGGATCGAGGAGGCCGGGACCTACGAGGCGCCCGGCCACTTCGACGTCCGCACGCTCCGCCTGCAGGGCGCCGACGCGACCCCGGGGAGGCATTCACCGTGGGGCTGTCGGTCTTCCTGCCGGCGGGCGGCTGCGAGATGTCGACGACCCCGCTGGAGAAGGTCTACGTCGTGATCGAGGGCGAGGTGACGATCGTCACCGACTCCGGCGAGGCGACCCTCGGCCCGCTCGACTCGGTCTACCTCGCGCCGAACGAGGCGCGGGCGATCGAGAACCGCACCAACCGCGCCGCCTCGATGCTGGTCGTGATGCCGCCGGTGCCGGCGTGAGCGCGTTCGGCGGGATCGACCCGGCGGCGCTCTTCGACCTCGGCGAGCGCTCGGCCCTGGTCACCGGGGCGACCGGCGCGCTCGGCACCGCCGCCGCCCACGGGCTCGCCGCGGCCGGGGCGAAGCTGACCCTGGCCGGGGGCAACGCGGAGCGCCTCGAGGAGCTCGGCGCGGAGCTCCGCGACGCCGGCGCCGCGGTCGAGCTTGTCGCCCGCCGTCCCGACGACCTCGCCGACGCCGAGGCGATGGTCGCCGCCGCGACCGCTGCCCACGGTGCACCGGAGCTGATCGTCACCGCGGCCGGCGTCAACAAGGTCGGCGCGATCGAGGAGCAGTCGGTCGAGGACTGGGAGTCGGTGATCGACGCCAACGTGCGCGGCTCCTGGCTGGTCTGCAAGGCGGCGGCGCCGGGGCTGATCGCGGCGGGCCGCGGCAAGGTCGTCCTCGTCTCCTCGACCCGCGGGCGGCTCGGCCACCCCGCCGGCTACTCGGCCTACTGCACCTCGAAGGCCGCGGTCGACGGGCTCTGCCAGCACGCTCGCCTGCGAGTGGGGTAAACACGGGATCAACGTCAACGCGATCGGGCCGACCGTCTTCCGCTCCGACCTGACCGCCTGGATGTACGAGGACGAGGAACCGGGGAAGGGCGTCCGCGAGGGGATGCTGAGCCGGATCCCGCTGGGGCGCCTCGGGCGAGCCGGAGGACTTCGTCGGCGCGCTGCTCTTCCTGCTGGCGCCGGCCTCGGACTTCTGCACCGGCCAGGTCCTCTACGTCGACGGCGGATACACGGCCGGATGAGCGGACGCCCCCGCGTCGGGGTGGTCGGCGCCGGCGCGGCCGGTCGGGCGATCGCGGGCGCCTTCGCGCGGTCCGGCGCGGCGGTCGCGACCTACGACCCCGATCCCGACCGCCTCTCGGTGGTGCCCTACCGGATCGCGCTGGAGCTCGAAGCGATCGGCGCCGACCCGGCCGCCGCCGACAACGTGGTCCCGGTCGCGAGCCTCGCCGCCGTCGCGACCGCCGAGCTGATCTTCGAGGCCGCGCCGGAGGACCGGGCGTTGAAGCGGATGCTCTGCACGCAGCTCGGACTGTTGGGGCCGCCCGCGGCGATCCTCGCCGCCGTTACGACGACCTTGCCGGTCGCCGAGATCGCGGTCGCATCCACCCGCCCCGACCGCTTCCTCGGCCTCCGTTGGCGCCCGCTGCCCGGCACCGAGCATGTCGCGATCGAGCCGATTGAAGTTGTCGCGACGGAGATGACCGACCCGGCAGTGGTCGACCGCGTCGCCGAGCTGCTCACGGCGGTGGGGCGGCCGGTGGTCCGCGTCGGCCCTGGAGCCGCCGCCGAGGCTCAGTCCTTGGGCTGGATGACGAACGCCTCGCCGGCCCGCCAGAGCGGGGTCAGCTCGACCCCGGCGAAGCGCCAGCCGTCGGCGGTGCGCACGCAGCGGCAGTCGTAGCGGCCACCGGCGTCGCCGTGCTTGAAGTGGTCGCCGGCGTCGGGGATGTGGACCGCGATCAGGTAGTGGCTCGAGGTGGCGGTGTCGCCGTCGAGCGCGACCTTGTGGTTGGTCGAGTAGTGCTGGAGGGTGGCGTAGCGGTCGAGGTCGCGGCGCGGGCCGGCGACGATCTCCTCGCGGCCGTGGCGCGGCTGGCCCTCGATGATGAAGTCGCCGTCGGGGAGGAAGAGGTCGGCGTAGGCGTCCCAGTCCTTGGCGTCGAGCGCGGCGCCGAAGGCGAGCATCAGGTCGGAGACGGCCTGGCGATCTTCGAGCGCCGCGAGGCGCGCCGCGAGATCGGCGGTCGCGCCGCCGTCGGTCGCCGCGGCCATCACTGACCCCCGCCCGAGCCGGTCGCGACGGCTCGCGTCTCGCCCGGCGCGGCGCTCTCGGCGACGCAGCGGTTGCGCTGGACCCCGAGCCCGGTGATCGAGCCCTCCATCAGGTCGCCCGGCTGCAGGAACACCCCGTGCGAGGCGCCGTTGCCGGCGGGCGAGCCGGTGAGGACGATGTCCCCGGGGCGGATCTCGGTCACCGTGGTCAGGTACGAGATCAGCTGGGCGACGTCGAAGAGCATGTCCTCGGTCGACTCGTCCTGCATCGTCCGGTCGTTGACGGTCAGCTTGATCTGCAGGTCCTGCGGGTCGGCGATGAACTCGGCGGGGACGAGAAGCGGCCCGACCGGCAGGAAGGTCGGTGCGTTCTTCCCGGCCAGCCAGTCGATCCCCATCGCCCCGGTGTCCCAGCGGGAGAGCGCGTCGCGCGAGGTGAGGTCGTTCGCGATCGTGTAGCCGGCGACCAGGTCGAGCGCTTCCTCGGGGGGGACGCGCCGGCCGGACCGGCCGATCACCGCGGCGAGCTCCAGCTCCCAGTCGGACTGGTCGGAGTCGGCGGGCAGGCTGATCTCGTCTTCGGCGCCGATCATCGCGTGGGCGGAGCCGAGGAAGACGAACGGGCGACCCTCGGCGGCGCGCTCGTCGAGCAGGCGGCGCGCCTTGTCGCGGTCGCCGGCGACGTGGCCGTCGGAGTCGTCGCCGCGCTTCTCGGCGCCGGCGATCAGGTCGAGGACGTGCTGGCGGTAGTTCGCCGCCGCCTGGAAGATCTGGCCGACCGGCCCGACCGGGGGCAGCGGGCGCAGCTCCGACAGCGGCAGCGAGTCGGCGCCGTCGAGACCGCCCTCGGCGAGCCGGCGCAGCTCCGGCAGCCGCGCGTCCCAGTCGTCGATCAGGCCGCGGACGGTGGTGTCGGGACCGAGCAGCGGGCGCAGGTCATGCGCCCGCTCGTCGAGCACCAGACAGGGCGCCGCCTCGCCGTCGAAGGCGAAGGTCCCAAGCGAAAAGCGATCCCCGGTAGCCAATGAATCTCCCCTCCCCGTACGAGAAGTACGACAAACAAGCGATTGAGCAAGGTCGGTGCGAGTGTATACACATTGTGTAGATGAGGCAATGTCTAGTGGGATGTTCCCTCAAGTGGATACACCTTGCTTTTTCTGATATGACTCTCCCGTTCGTACAAGCGAACAGGATTTCGGCACAGGTCGGCGTTGGGTTCGCCGGCACTCGACAACGGAGGAGAGAGATGTCGGTTGTGACGTTGAAGAGAAGCTCGATCGCGGCGCTTTTCGCGCTCGTGCTCGTCCTCGGCCTGGCGGCCTGCGGGGGCAGTTCAAGTTCAAGCTCGTCTGAAACCACGGCGGAAGAATCGACCGGGGCGGGTGGCGAAACGGAAAACGGTGGCGAAACCGAAGAAGCCTCGGAAGAAGGGGCGGAAGCCTCCGGCGGTGGCGTCGCGGCGGCGAAGAAGATCGTCGCCCCCTACATCGGCAAACCGAGCCCGTTCCCGGTCACCGAACCGCTGAAATCGGTCCCGACCGGCGAAGAGATCGATTACGTCGACTGCGGCACGCCGATCTGCGCCCTGTTCTGGGAAATCCTGCAGCCGGCCGGGCAGACGATGGGCGTGAAGCTCGAACGGGTGAAGGCCGGATCCTCGGCGAGCACCGTCAGCTCCGCCTTCGACACCGTGATCCAGAAGGAACCGGCGGCGGTGATCGTCGGCTCGATCTCGATGGAACTCTGGTCGAAGAAACTGAAGGAACTGCAGGAAAAGGAAATCCCGGTGGTGACCACCGGCATCAGCGACACCGAACAGTATGAAATCGAGGCTCCGCAGGCGTCGAATGCGAACTCGGAACTGGACGGCAAACTGATGGCCGCCTACGTGATCGCCGAGATGGCGGGCGAAGAATCGAACACGGTGTTCTACGAAACGCCGGAGCTCAGCTTCACCACGATCCTGGCGGAAGCGTTCAAGGCCGAATACGAAAACCTCTGCCCGGAATGCTCGCTGCGGATCGGCAAGATCGGGGTCGAAGAACTCGGCAACACGGCGCCGAACACGGTCGTCTCCGACCTGCAGGCGAATCCCGACACGAACGTCGCGGTCTTCGGCACGGCCGAGATCGAAGCGGGGCTGCCGGCGGCGCTGCAGGCGGCGGGGATCGAAGTCGAAACCCTCGGCTCCTCGCCGGGCCCGGCCGAACTCCAGTACCTGAAAGAAGGCAAGTCGACCGCGGTGCTCGGGTTCGACCTGCCGGTCCTCACCTGGGGGCTGCTCGACCAGGCCGCGCGTGAGATCGCGGGCCAGGAACTGACCGGACCCGAGTCCGAAGGGATCGGCGTCGCCCAGTTCCTGACCAAAGAAGACGTCCAGTACGACGTCAGCAAAGGATGGACCGGCTATCCGGAATTCGCGGAAATGTTCGCGGAACTCTGGGGGGTCAAAGGTTGACCCAGGCGGGGCAACCACTCCTTCAGGTCCGGGGGCTCTCGAAGAGCTTCCCGGGCCTGAAGGCGCTTGACGACGTCTCCCTCGAGGTCGGCTCGGGGGAGATCGTCGCGCTGGTCGGCCAGAACGGGTCGGGCAAGTCGACGCTGGTGAAGGTCCTCGCCGGCGTCCACCAGCCCGACCCGGGCGCCGAGATCGTCCTCGGCGAGTCCGGGGACGGCGAGGGCCGGGCCGGCCTCCACTTCATCCACCAGGACCTGGGGCTGGTCGGCGAGCTCTCGACGATCGAGAACTTCGACCTCGGCCGCGCAGCTCGGCCGCAGCGCGCTGATGCCGGCGCCGGTGCGCGCCGAAGCGCGGCGCGCCGCGGAGCTGGTCGCCGGCTTCGGCGCCGAGCATCGACGTGCGCGCGCCGGTCGACGAAGCTGAGCGCCGCCGAGCGGACGATCGTCGCGATCGCCCGCGCCCTCGACGGCTGGGAGCACCCCCGCAACGTGCTCGTGCTGGACGAGCCGACCGCCGTCGCTGCACGGCGAGGAGGTCGACAAGCTCTTCGTCGCGGTGCGGCGGGTGGCGGAGCGCGGCGGCGGGCGTCATCTTCATCTCCCACCGGCTCGACGAGGTGATCGAGATCGCCGACCGGGTCGTCTGCCTGCGCGACGGCAAGCTGATCGCCGACGTGCCGCCGCGGCGGCTACGACCACGACGATCTGGTCGAGCTGATCGCGGGCGCGGCGCTGGCGGCGGCCGAGGAGGCGGGCGCGCCGCGCGAGCAGGGCGAGCCGATCCTGCGGGCGCGAGGGATGCGCGCCCCGACGATCGCCGATCTCGACCTCGAACTACATAAGGGGGAGATCCTCGGCATCTCCGGGGTGCTCGGGTCGGGTCGCGAGGAGGTCGCGGCGACGCTCTTCGGCGCGGGGGCGCGGGACGGTCGGCGAGCTCGAGGTCGACGGCGTCGCGGTCGGCCAGCTCGACCCGCGGCGGGCGATCGCCGCAGGCGTCGCCTACGTCCCCGGCGACCGCCACCGCGAGGGCGCGGTGATGAAGATGACCGTGCGCGAAAACATGACGCTGCCGCGGCTGCGGCCGCTGCGCCGCTTCGGCTGGCGGCTCGACCAGCGCGAGGAGCGGCGCGAGGTCGACCGCTGGATCGAGCCGCGTGGCGGTGCGCCCGGCCGAGCCGGAGCGCGCGCTCGAGCTCTTCAGCGGCGGCAACCAGCAGAAGGTGGTGCTGGCGAAGTGGCTGCGCAACGAGCCGAAGGCGCTCCTGATGGACGAGCCGACCCAGGGGGTCGACGTCGGCGCCAAGGCCGGGATCTTCGAGTTGATCGCGCAACGCGGCGGCGTCCGGGGCGGGCGTGCTCGTCTGTTCCTCCGACGCCAAAGAGCTGGCACTCATCTGTGACCGCGTGCTGGTGATGCGCGACGGTCGCGTCGTCGCCGAGATGGCGAGGTCGCAGCTGAGCGAGGCGGGGCTGGTCCGCGCCGGGCTCGGCGGCGGTCCCGCGCAAACCAACGGCGGTCCGGCCGCCCTGAAGCCCGAGGGGGTCTCTCAACATGCCTGAGAAAACTCGCCCGCGCCCTCTCCTTCCGCAACATCTCGGCGCTCTACATCTTCGCCGTCATGTTCATCGTCTTCTCGATCTGGGTGCCGGACACGTTCCTGCAGTGGAACACCTGGAAAGCGCTCTTCGACAGCCAGGCGGTGACGGCGATCCTGGCGATCGGGCTGGTGATCGCGCTCTCGGCCGGGGCCTTCGACCTGGCGATCGGGGCCGAGCTCGGCTTCGGCGCGATCTTCGTCGCCTGGCTCCTCGTCGACAAGGGCGTCGGCGCTGGTGCCGGCGATCATCCTCACCCTGCTGGCGGGCGCGCTGGTCGGGCTGGCCAACGGCCTGCTCGTCGTCAAGGTGCGGATCGACTCCTTCATCGCCACCCTGGGGATGAGCTCGGTCCTCCTCGCGGTGATCGCCTGGGTGTCGAGCTCGCAGCAGATCGTCGGCGTCGGCTCGTCCTTCGAAAAGCTCGGCACCACCGAAATCTTCGGCCTCACCCTGCCGGTCTACCTGATGCTCGCGGTCGGGCTGGTCGTCTGGTACCTGCTCGAGCGCACCCCGCTGGGCGGCGCGTCTACGCGACCGGCGGCAACATCGAGGCGGCGCGCCTCGCCGGGCGTGCGGGTGGCGGCGGTCGTCATCTGCTGCGCTGGTCGCCTGCGGCATGATCGCCGCCTTCGCCGGGATGCTGGTCACCGCCAACCTGGGCACCGGCGACCCGACGATCGGCCCGGCCTACCTGCTGCCCGCCTTCAGCGCCGCCTTCCTCGGCTCGACCCAGTTCCGTGGCGGTCGCTTCAACGTCTGGGGGACGATCGTCGCGGTCATCGTGTTGGCGACCGGGGTGAAGGGACTGCAGCTGGCCGGCGCGCCGATCTGGATCCCTGACCTCTTCAACGGCGCGGCGCTGCTGCTGGCGGTCGGGCTGGCGAAGTACGAGACGACGGCCTCGCGCGCCGGCGCGGTGCGGCGGCTGCTGCGAATGGATGGTCGGCGCGGCGGCGACGGTGGGCGCGGCGTGGCCGCGGCGCCCGCCGAGTAGCGGTCGGGACGGGGGAGAGGCGATGTACTTCTCGAGGGTTGCCGAGCCGAGCGCGGACGGCCCGCGGCCTCGCGTCCTGGTCGGGGCGGGGCCGGACGGGCCCTGGGTGGACCTGCGGGTGGCGGAGCGCGTGCGGCTGGAACGCCGTGGGGCGAGTGCCGACCGCGGCGGCCCGCATTGCCGAGGCCCTGGTGCCGGGAAGCTTGAGCGCCGGGATCGCCGCCGGCGAGGCCTTCCTCGAGGCGGCGCGGGGAGCGCTTGCCGAGGGGGACGGAGCAGGTCGGGTCGAGGGCGATCTCCCGCGTCTGGCAGCCCTCGACCCGTCCGGCTACCGCGACCACATGATCTTCGCCGAGCACTTTTCGAGGGGTTACAAACTCCGCGGCGAGCCGGTGGCGGACGTCCTCTACGAATTGCCGGTGGCCTACCTGGGCAACCCGGATTCGTTCATCGGTCCCGGCGCCGAGGTCCCTTGGCCGTCGTACACGGAGCGAATGGATTACGAGTTGGAGCTGGGGATCGTGATCGGCCGCGAGGGCAGCAACCTGACGCCGGAGCAGGCCGACGCCCACGTCTTCGGCTTCACGATCCTGAATGACTTCAGTGCGAGGGACATCCAGTTCAAGGAGATGAGGGGCCAACTGGGTCCGTGCAAGGGCAAGCACTTCGCCTGCAGCTCGGGGCCGCTGGTGGCGACGATCGACGAGGTCGACTGGCGCAGCGGGCCTGCGGATGCAGGCGCGAGTGAACGGCGAGACGTTGTGCGACGGCAACAGCAACGAGGCGATCTTCGGCCTGGATGAGGTCGTGGCGTGGGCGTCCCAAGGCGAGACCCTTCGCCCCGGATACCTACTCGGCAGCGGCACCGTGAACGGCGGCTCGACGATCGAGATCGACCGCACCCTGTCGCCCGGTGACAGCATCGAACTGGAGATCGACCACCTAGGCATCCTCCAAAACACGCTGGGCACGCCGGCCACCAACGGCTGGGAACCCAAGCCCCGCCGCCCCGCCGGCCACTGACCACCCCGCCAAGGGGCCGAGGATTTCAACCCCACGTTGCTAAGATCTTGTGTCCGCCGCGGGGTGGAGCAGTCAGGTAGCTCGTCGGGCTCATAACCCGAAGGTCGCAGGTTCGAATCCTGCCCCCGCTATTCCGAAGGGGCCTGCAAAGCAGGCCCTTTTTCTTTCTCCAAGACGCTGTGGGTTCGCCGGGCGGGTACTAAGTGGGTACTAAGTTTGCGCATGAAGGTCCGAAGTCGGGCTCCATTTGGTCGCGTTCGGCACCGTTGCACAGTCGTCGAACCGTAGTTCCGTCGAAGGGCGGGATCGGAGTAGTCGGAGACGGGACAATCCTCCGATGCCCTCGATGGCCGACACGATCTTTCCGGATGGGGAGCCTCGCGACGGGAACATCTTGCGGCTTGAGCTGGTCGGCTCGTGGGAGTCGCAGTTCCTCGGCCTCGGTCGCCTCACCGCTTTTCTTACGCCGAGGTTGTTGGGGGAGGCCTTCGCCGTCGACGATATGGGAGTCAACGTCATCTTTCTGCACCGCCACCGGGTGGAGGTCGGCCTGAAGCTGATCCTTGAGCGCATGGGCGCGACCCCGGTGGGCGACCACAGCATCGCTGCGCTCTGGAGCCGATGCGACGAGGGCTGTGAAAAGGCCGGCTTCTCATACCAGTGGGCGACATTCGGTCGGGCTCAGCGGGAGTTCGCCCATCTGTTGAACCGGGTCGATCCAGGCGCGGCGACCTTTCGTTATCCAGTTGACAGGAACAACCAGCCGTGGAAGCGGGGACAGGTCGACATCGCCGAGTTGGAGAAGGCGGGTGCAGCGTTCCAGCGCGATCTTCTGGCCCTCGTCCGCGAGGCCGCTGCTGCCGAGACGTTGCCCATCGACAAGCAGGAAGCGACCCAAGCTGCCGAGGAGCTTCGTTCGCTCGTCGAGAGGTGCAGGAGTCTCCTGAAAACCAACCAAGAAATCTTTGACGACTTCTCAGAGCAGATGAAGACCCTGATGGCCCTCAATCCGAGTTCTCGCGACGGACATCCCAAACCGAGCCGAGTGGTCCCGGAGTTCGAGACAATCGCAGAGGTAGCCGAGCCGTTGGCGTCCCTCACCGAGGAGATGCTCACCCGGGTGGTAGAGGCCATCTCGGTCCAGCTTCCGGCATCGCCGCCACCAGAACCGATCACGCCAGCGCCGCGCCTCAATCCGTTCGGCCCGCCCGCGAAGATGGCGGAGACGCAGAGGGCGCAGATCAAATGGACCGCCGATCTCATCGTCCGAGAGGTTCCCCCTCTCGCAGAGGCCGTCGAAGCGGTGTGTGTTCGATCGGAGTCCTGGCAGACCCCGGCAGCCCGCCAGATACATCTGGACGCGACGCGCTTCCGGTCGCGGTTGCTCCGCATGTGGTCTACCTAGGACGCCTGGCATCAATGTCGGTGCAGTTCCGACCATGCTTGGACACGCGATCCTCGGCGAGGTCATCGCCTTCGCCTCCGCCGAGGAGCGCCGCCAGCGTCCCGGTCGCCCAGAACCCGGCCACGCCGACGACGAGCGCACCCAGCGCAACCCAGATCAAGCGATCGCCGTCCTCGTTAATGGCATCCCCGCGGCGCCGATCACGCCCGTCTGCTCGTCGGTGTAGGTAATCGAGCGGTCCTGCCGCGCCATCCGCTGGCGGACGAGCACCGAGGGAGCCGATCTTCCAGATAGCCTCGCCGATTTCTAGGCGCATCCCAGCTCGGTGGCGGCGGCGGCGAACTCGGCGGCACCGGCGACCGAGACGCTGGCGACTGTGGCCTCGCGCGGGTGCAGCAGTGCTTCGACGACCACCGGCAGGGTCGGCTCGAAGACGCCTGCCTCTTCGTTCACCTGGTCGAGGGCCACCCGCAGCGCTGCGTCCTCCTCGGGATCGATGTCGCGGCGAAGCGCCGCTAGGGCGACCGATTGCAGGAGGGCGAGTTGCGCCTCGCGGCCGCCGCGGCGCTCGATCGGTTGAGGCGAACCTCGCCGCCGGGTTCGAGTCGGTCGATGCGACGTCCGAGGGCCTCGGAGAGCGGCCCGGACTCGCCCTTGACATCGATCACCCAGGCGTGCCGGCCGAAGAGGTGTTGCCGATAGATGTAGGTCTTGATCAGGGTCGACTTGGTGTAGGAGATGCCGCCGAGACGATGACGTTGGGGCTGCGCATGATCCCCCTGCGTGTAGAGCTCCCAGGGGTCGAAGGCCCCGGCGCCGCCGAAGGCGTCGGTGCCGACGTAGACGCCGGGGGCGCCGATGCCACCCATGCCGAGGAAGGCGTAGGCGGCCTGGAAGTGGGCGGTGGTGGCCGAGTGGCCGGTGGGGCGCCGCGGCGCCCCACCGGCGGCGCTCGCAGGCGGGGTGGTGGACGGGCGTGCAGTTGCTCACGCCCGGGTTGTCAGCGGCAGGACGGAGGCGTATCGGGCGAATTGCCATCGATGCCCCTCACCCAACGACGGAGATCAGCCTTCTCTTCATACATCCGCGCACCTCAAGAGTGCGATTTATAAGTAAGAAACTGTTTGCAGAAGTGACTTCGCGCGTTTTGGTTGACCTGAGTTCTCTCTTGCAGATACAAAGGTCACCAATCTTGCTGAGCGGAGGGGAGTCGCTCAGCAGCGGACAACACCTTTGAGAAGGGGAGACTCATGGCTGGTCAGACCGCCACGCGACGCTGTGCCCTGCTCCGAACCTGCATCCCCTTCGCGGTGGTCCTCTCCGCCTTCGCCATCATGACGTTGACGTCCGCTCACGCGACCGAACCCCCCAAGCAGGGCCCCGTCGCCGCCTATTCCTTCGACGAAGGCGAAGGCACCACGGTCGAAGACGTCACCGGGGACGGCCACACGGGCACGATCCACGGCGCCGAATGGAACCCACGCGGAAAGTACGGGGGTTCCATGGACTTCGACGGCGAAGGCGACTACCTCTCGGTCCCCGACTCCACCGAACTCGACCTGAGCGAAGAACTGACCATCGAGGCCTGGGTGCGGCCCGGCGAAGGCCCCGACCAGTGGGCGCCCCTGATCGACAAGCAGATCCCGGGGGCCGAAGAACTCGGCGAATACGCCTACTACCTCTACGAGGGTGACTACGTCGAAGATCGACCCCACGGCGGAGTGCTCGAAGGCGAATACCTCCACGCCGCCGGACCGGTCCCTAAGAACACCTGGTCCCACGTGGCCCTGACCTTCGACGGTGGCACCGAGCGCCTCTACATCGATGGGGAACTGGTCGACCAGGGCACCGGCGAAGAACCGCCGGTGACGGAAGGACAGCTCGAGATCGGCGGTTCCCCCGAACACACCGACTGGTTCGATGGCCGCATCGACGAGGTCCGCATCTACAACCGCGCCCTTTCGGCCGCCGAAGTGGGCTCCGACATGGAAGCCCCGATCCAGACGCCGAAGAAGGGCCCGGTGGCCGCCTACTCCTTCGACGAAGGGACCGGCGAAACGGTCACCGACGTTACGGGTGACGGGCACACCGCCACGATCGAAGGGGCGGAATGGACGACCCACGGTAAGTACGGCGGGGCGATGGAGTTCGGTGGCGACGCCGATCACGGCGTCTTGAGGATCCCCGAGTCTCCGGAACTCGACCTAACCGAAGAACTCACGCTTGAGGCCTGGGTTCGTCCGGGCGACGAAGAAAACGTCTGGGCACCCCTGATCGACAAGGTGATCCCGGGCGCCGAAGGACTGAGCGAATTCACCTACTACCTCTACGAGGGCGACTACGAAGAAAACCGGCCACACGGAGCCGTCCTCGAAGGCGAATACCTGCACGCGCTCGGACCCGTCCCCCGAGGCATCTGGTCCCACATCGCCCTCACCTTCGACGGCGCGGAGGAGCGACTCTACGTCGACGGCGAACTGGTCGACCAGGGCACCGGATCGGGGCCTCCCGTGAGCGAAGGGGATCTGGAGATCGGCGGGTCAGACGAAGAGGGCAACTACTTCAATGGCCGTATCGACGAGGTCCGCATCTACGACCGCGCCCTCGACGCAGCCGAAGTCGACTCCGACATGGAAGCCCCGATCCAGACGCCCAAGCAGGGCCCCGTCGCCGCCTATTCCTTCGACGAAGGCGAAGGCACCACGGTCGAAGACGTCACCGGGGACGGCCACACGGGCACGATCGAAGGGGCGGAATGGACGACCCACGGTAAATATGGCGGCGGGCTCCACTTCGCCAATACCCCCGGTGACGTGGTCCGGATCCCCGGCTCCCCCGAACTGGACCTGAGCGAAGAACTGACGCTCGAGGCCTGGGTGCGGCCCGACCACTCCTACGACGTGAACGGTGCCCTGATCACCAAGACGACGCCGACCTACCCGGCCTATGAGCTCTACGCATCGGCCCCGGCTAAACCCCTAGCCGACATCTCCTCGGCTCCTTGGTCGGACACCGAAGCCTACGGCCAAGAACGCCTCCCGCAGAAGGTCTGGACCCATCTTGCGATGACCTACGACGGCGGCAAGCTACGTCTCTACATCGACGGGAAACTGGTCGACACGGAGGAAGGACCGGCCCCGATGACCGGTGAAGGCGACCTTGAGCTGGGAGGGAACACGATCTTCGGGAACTACCTCCAAGGGACGCTCGACGAGGTCCGCATCTACGACCGCGCCCTCGACGCAGCCGAAGTCGACTCCGACATGGAAGCCCCGATCCAGACGCCCAAGCAGGGCCCCGTCGCCGCCTATTCCTTCGACGAAGGCGAAGGCACCACGGTCGAAGACGTCACCGGGGACGGCCACACGGGCACGATCGAAGGGGCGGAATGGACGACCCACGGTAAATATGGCGGCGGGCTCCACTTCGCCAATACCCCCGGTGACGTGGTCCGGATCCCCGGCTCCCCCGAACTGGACCTGAGCGAAGAACTGACGCTCGAGGCCTGGGTGCGGCCCGACCACTCCTACGACGTGAACGGTGCCCTGATCACCAAGACGACGCCGACCTACCCGGCCTATGAGCTCTACGCGTCGGCCCCGGCTAAACCCCTAGCCGACATCTCCTCGGCTCCTTGGTCGGACACCGAAGCCTACGGCCAAGAACGCCTCCCGCAGAAGGTCTGGACCCATCTTGCGATGACCTACGACGGCGGCAAGCTACGTCTCTACATCGACGGGAAACTGGTCGACACGGAGGAAGGACCGGCCCCGATGACCGGTGAAGGCGACCTTGAGCTGGGAGGGAACACGATCTTCGGGAACTACCTCCAAGGGACGCTCGACGAGGTCCGCATCTACGACCGCGCCCTCGACGCAGCCGAAGTCGACTCCGACATGGAAGCCCCGATCCAGACGCCCAAGCAGGGCCCCGTCGCCGCCTATTCCTTCGACGAAGGCGAAGGCACCACGGTCGAAGACGTCACCGGGGACGGCCACACGGGCACGATCCACGGCGCCGAATGGAACCCACGCGGAAAGTACGGGGGTTCCATGGACTTCGACGGCGAAGGCGACTACCTCTCGGTCCCCGACTCCACCGAACTCGACCTGAGCGAAGAACTGACCATCGAGGCCTGGGTGCGGCCCGGCGAAGGCCCCGACCAGTGGGCGCCCCTGATCGACAAGCAGATCCCGGGGGCCGAAGAACTCGGCGAATACGCCTACTACCTCTACGAGGGTGACTACGTCGAAGATCGACCCCACGGCGGAGTGCTCGAAGGCGAATACCTCCACGCCGCCGGACCGGTCCCTAAGAACACCTGGTCCCACGTGGCCCTGACCTTCGACGGTGGCACCGAGCGCCTCTACATCGATGGGGAACTGGTCGACCAGGGCACCGGCGAAGAACCGCCGGTGACGGAAGGACAGCTCGAGATCGGCGGTTCCCCCGAACACACCGACTGGTTCGATGGCCGCATCGACGAGGTCCGCATCTACAACCGCGCCCTTGAGCCGAGCGAACTCCGAGCTTCGATGCAGGCTCCGCCCTCTGTGGCTACCGAATCATCGACGGAATCTGGCTCAAACTCGGCGATGCTGAACGGATGGCTGAGTGCTAACAGCGCTCACACGGTCTACTACTTCGAATACGGACTGACCACCTCTTATGAAGCCCAAACTTCGGCAAACGAAGAATTCTTTGGCAGCGAAGAGGATGGACGTACCGAAGTGAGCGAAGCCGTCGTTGACTTAGAGCCTGAAACTACCTACCACTACAGACTGATCGCAGTTAGCCCCAGCGGGGTATCGCGCGGATCCGACGAGACTGTGACCACTGGGACCAGGGTAATGTCCGAAGCAGAAGAAGAAGAACTGCGCGAAGCTGAAGCCGAATACGCGATGCCGGAACCGGAATCCAGCACGGCGGACCTCAAGCTCTCGAGTGAGGCGTCAGCTCTGAGCGCCTTACCGAGCGAATTCTACGGAATGATGTGGACCGGAGGAGCCGAAAAGGGCCCTACCTACAAGCAGACCGAAAATCTGCTCGAACCGATTCGTGAATCGAACGCCGACATTCTTCGCCTGTACCTCAACCGGCCGATATCCCGCACGATCAGAAACAACGAAGAAGCTTATGAAGAACAAGAACTAGCAGCGAAAGAAAAAAAAGAAGGGAAAACGCCCAAAGAACCCAAACATAAAGTCGAAAACGAAAAAGAATCGACGGATGAAAGCACCCGCCTTATTGCTAAGGCTGAGGGACACGGACTTACCATCCTTCCTTACCTCGGTGCTGGAGCGTTTCCTAAGCGCGCCGACTGGGACAGCTGGTCCACGTTCGCGGCAGAACTGGTCAAATATTACGGTCCTGGCGGTAGGGCTCCTCATCCGATTAGGAATTGGGAGATATGGAACGAGCCGAACATGCCGTTCCCCGGCGCTTCCGACGGCGAAGGAGAGGTAAACCCGAAGCTATTCGGCCAATTCTTTACGAAAATGTCAGAAGCGATTCGGGGCGCAGCGCCCAACGGACCGAATAGCGTGACCATTCTTTCGCCTGGCTTGTTTGGCTACAGAACCAACGCTCACTGCGGAAACCGGTCTCCGGGCTACCTCGCTGAACCTAAAAAGGTCCACTGCCACGAGAGGCCTCGCACGTTCTTAGCCGAAATGGGACATATGTCGTCCTACGATGCGATTAGCCTCCATCCGTACGTGTTCAGATACAAAGAACAGAAGCTGACCTCCAAAGATCTACACGGGGTACAGGCGGAAATACGCGGCTTGATTGAATCGGTAAGGCTAGCGGGCTTCAAACAGCCCGTCTGGGTCACCGAGTTGGGATTTCCGGTTGCCTATGTGCCCGCTAGATCCGAAGAATATTCCGCTTTTCCACCGAGTTCGGAAAAGCTTCAAGCTGAACTCACGAAAGCGGCCTTCGGAGCGATACGCGTACGTCAGCAGGAACTTGTTATCAGTCATGCATTTTATTACAACATCGCCGGCAGGACTGGGGCACGCGGATGGGAAACGGGTTGCGGTCTCTTGACGTATGGAAAAGGAGGCACCGTAAAAGCTCGTCCAGCCTACAAAGCCTTTCAGGCGCTAGCTGCAGAATAGAAGAGCACTGCGAGGTAAAAGCGGTCTCTGGCTGTGGGAGTCGTGACCTGCGCGTGCTAAATGCGACCTTCGCTTGCGAAGCGCGAGGCGAGCGGCGCCAGCAGATCACGGCTCTTCCCGACGCTGTGCTCGTATCCCACTTCGGCTAAACCGACATTTCGGAAGGTCATTGATCAGACGCGGAACGTTGTCCCCGCAGCTCCTCAGAGGCAAGTCGCTGACGCACCCGAGGAAACGTTTTGAACTCTACCGAGCGACTCGAGCAATCGAGCCCGAGTAGAGATGATGCGCGGTCAACCGTGTTGCGTCCGAAACAGTCGATCCGTCCCGTATACCTTTCCGAGACGGTTTCTCCCTACAACGCGATAGTGATAAGTCGTCGATGGCCGAACATGTTCGATAATCGCGAAAACTTCCTCGGGCCCGAATACATCATACCCTTCATCAAGGTAGATCCGAGTGGTATGACCGTAAGCGCGAGACGTTCCCCACTGAAACCAGAAGTGGGAGTAGTTGCCTTGTGGATAGAGCACAGCTTCGAGTTCGACCTTCTGACGAGTTCCTACGACACCTACGTTGGATCCTGCAGTTTCTACGTGGAGCGGGCGAACGGGATATTTCGGATGAACTTGAGCGCCGAAGCCGGACGTCGGTGCTACGGATCCGAAAGTCATGGCTAGCGCCAAGGACGCGACCGCGATAGACGACCTGCAGAACCTACCTGAGCCCGAGTTGTGAGGCCCCGCATCCCGGACGGACATTTTAGGTTCCGGTCGGAAAGTCGGCCCGGTCGCGCACTTCACGGAGAGGATGGCTCGTCGCACTAGAGGTCTGTAATGGGACACAGGGTTCCTTCCGATCCACGATTCGAGAGCGCATGAAGCAGGATACTACTGCGGTCAGGGAGTTCCGACGTTAAAAAAGCTGGTAGACCCAAGCCCTTCGTCAGCGTCTGGCGTTCCTACCTGACACGAACTCTCAGTAGCCCGCTATGAAAGTGGCGGGAAGGGATATACCTTTCACGCTCGGTCGCCACGCGTGGGGGTCACAGGGTCTCGTTTTCAGACGCTGGTCGGGAAATGACCCGGAGGATCATGGGGAACCTGCGTTCGAGGTTGAATGCGGGTCGGTATTGCGCACGGCGGAAGTGCCTCACCGAAGTCCACGACAAAGCGGCAACGTGTTCGTGAACGCCGCCTCCTGCTCCCCATGCATCCGCTGGAACTCGAGCCGGGCCAGCTGACCCGCATGCTCGATCTCGCCGTAGGCCCGCTCGAGCTCCTCGCCGTCCCGCGCCGAGACGGTGACGAAGCCGGCGAAGCGCATCTCGGCGAATCCGTCGGCCAGCTCCTCTTCGCGCCTGGTGACCGCCTGTGCGCGCCGCCGGTCTGAGGCGGTGGTCATGAAGCCCTGGCGGCGGCGCTCCATCTCGCCTGCCAGCTCCATCGTCTGCGCGGTCTCCGCCTGACGCATCGCCTGGGCGAACGGGACGGGCTCGATCGTCACCGCCACGGTGCGGACGGTCGCGTTCTGCATCAACAGCGGCCAAGGAAGCTCGGCCCGACCTCAGAGCGCGGCCACGACGAGATCCAATAGGTGTTGTGGAAGGCGGCGTCGGTGCGGTAGCGCGACCAGCCGAACTCCTCGGCGTGCGGTCCCATCAGCTCGGGGTCGACGCCCTCGCGGCCGGGGTCGCCGAGGCGCGACCGGGCGCGGGACTGGTGGCCGAAGGGGTCGAAGGCGTCGCGGACGACCTCCGCGTTCTGGCTGGGTCGGAGCAGGCCGAAGACCTTGATCTCGGCGGAGCCGAGCCGGCGGGCCAGGCTCTCGGTCTCGCGCAGCAGCAGCTCGCAGGCACCCTCGTCCCCGCGCCCAGCCGCTTCAGCTCACGGCCCGCCCGGCGCATGTCGATCTGGAGGCAGACCAACACATCGTGCTCCTGGGTGACCGGCGCAACGGCCTCGATCAGTTCGATGTAGGAGGAGACGACGCTGGAGGAGAACTGCACGGTGCGGTCGCGCTTCTCCTGCAGGTAGGAGGCGAGCTCGTCGCCTTGGCCGGGCACCGTGCGCTCGATCCACTGCACCCGCCTGACCGCCGAGTTCTCCGCGCGCAGCCCGCCAGCACGCCGCCCCACGATTTGAGCGCGCGCCCTGCTCGGAGGCGTCACGCGGATGCTTGCCCGACGCTCACAGATGACGCCGACCTCCTAGCCGCCATAGGGGAAGGAGGGGGGTCGACGCCCTCCAGCTTCGTCCCGGGCCTTGTCGACCTGGCCATTGGGTTCAATCGGTCGATGACGAACGATGCAGAGCAGGCGATCGAGGAGGAGTTCGGCTCGCAGATCGGAGCCTGCGAGCGCCTCTACGAGTACGCGAAAGGTTTGACGACCGCTTGGCCCGGACGCCTGATCGACACGACCTCGGAGGGGCTGATTCTGACGCTGTTCTCCCGCAGCCTCGACACCTTCACGGCCGCCGTCAGGCTCTCGTCGCTTGGCTACGGCGCACAGGCGTCGATGCTGAACCGGTCTCTGTTCGAGGACATGGTCGATGTCCACTGGATCGCCACCGAACCGGAGGTGGCCGAGCAGCGATACCGCGAGCACCTTCAGCACGGTCGGATGCTGCTCGCCGATGCCGTAGCACGGCATCCGGAGCACTACGAGGAGATCGAGCTGCCCGAGTTCGATCCAGCTGAACGTCAGCAGCTCGACAGCATCTACGGACCATGGGGAGCGAAACCGTGGTCCGGCCTGAACCTTCACGAGCGCGTCAAACGGGTCGAGCACCACTGGAAGGACGAGGCATCCCGCCAGACGTTGCGACTCTTCCACGACATCGCCCACCGGGAGAACAACCAGACCCTCCATGTCTCCTCGGCCGGCCTGAACGCGAACGCCGAGGTCACGGACAGCGGCAGCCTTACGGTGCGAATCGGACCTCGTCCCGACATGGTCGATCGGGCCCTGTTCGGTTCATTCTGGATCTTCGACAACACGATCGGTCTTGTACTCGATCACTTCGAGATCGAGCTGGACGAGAAGACGCGGCGCCAAATACTCTCCGCGAAGGACTTCATCACCTTGACCGAGGAGCAGATGCGATCGGGTCGGAACGATCCCTGTCTGTGCGGCAGCGGTCTCAAGTTCAAGCGATGTCATGGTGAGTAATCCTGCCGTGGTGTCCCGGCCGAGACTCTTCGACGAGCAGGATCGAACCGATGGAGCCTCTTGTCGCGAGGGCGAGGACAGTTACTCCTTCTTGAACCGGGTCAGCACGCCCTACTGGACGCAGGTCAGGAATCTGCTCGAAGCCTTCTTCTCCCGCTACCCGCCTGAGCATGCAGAGTCACTGAGACGCGACTTTCGCGCGCGGCTCCCCGGCAGGCACTATGCGGCCTGGTGGGAGCTCTATCTACACGAGCTACTCCGGCGGCTCGGCTACCAAATCACGATTCATCCAGTGATCGAGGGAACTGAGCGCAAACCCGACTTCGGGTTACGTCGGGAAGGCTCAGAGTTCCTGGTTGAGGCGAGCGTCGTCTTCTCGGGAATCGCAGGCGGGGAAGAGCACACCGGCGCCGCACCAAGCTGGATGCTGAGCGCGTTCGAAGAGGTCGAAAACCTAAATTTCTTCGTCTCTATCCACGAGGTGACCGCCCGTGGCATCGAGCAGCCGAAGCGGGCCGAGTTCGTAGGCCCGGTCGAGGCTTGGCTTGCGCGCCTCGATCCCGATCAGATCACAACCGAACACCAGGCAGGAGGCCACGTTCCTATGCTGCGGGTCGAGTGTCGCGGCTGGGAGGTCGAGTTGGAAGCCTGGCCGGTCAAGCCCGAGGCGCGCGGGAGGTCGGAGCACCGGGTCCTCGGTTCCGGTCCTGCCATCGGAGGTCCGGTCGACGACATCCGCCAACTTGAGAGCAAGCTGAAGGTGAAGGCGGGTCGTTACGGGCGTCCCGAGGTTCCCTACGTGATCGCCGTGCTCTCGCTCTCCGGTTTCATGGAGCGCATAGACATCGCCCAGGCACTCTTCGGACGAGAGGCGATCGTCATCTCCGGTCAGCAGGACGTCGGGCGCCTCGTCCGGCAACGGAACGGCTTTTGGTTTCGCGGTGAGAAGCCGATCCATACGCGGGTCTCGGCCGTGCTCATGGGTGTGGGGGTGCAGCCCTGGAGCGTGACCCGCGCGGCACCTGGCGTCCTGGGATCAATCCGTGGGCCGAGCATCCCTTCGCCGAGGCCTGGCCGTTCAGCCTCCATACCGCGCGTGAGAGCGGTGAGGTCGTCTCCGAGGAGAAAGCTCCGGCCCTCGCGGCGCTCTTCGACCTGCCTGAACCCTGGCCCGCGGGACGCCCGTTTCCGCGGGATTGACCTCGGGTCGGTCTTTGCTCCTCGCGATCGTCCTGACGGAATGCTGCAGGTACTATTCCGGGTACTAAGTTGAGCGAAACTGGGACCAACTCGAATCAACAGGAACCGCTTGGGTAAGCCAAAAAACGGCCAGTTCAACCGGAAGAAATGGGCTCATAACCCAAAGGTCGCAGGTTCGAATCGTGCCCCCCGCTATTCCTTAGAGCCCTGCGCAAGCGGGGCTTTGGTCGTTCAGGGTGCAGACAAGAGTCTGCGGAAGGGATTTCTGGCACCAACGGATCTGGACGTTCGCCGGGCTACTTCTGTTCGACTCGCTGGAACCGGGGCGCGAGGAGGAAAGGGAACGGATCCCTGGGCGGACAATCGACTCAGCCGTGGCGCAGGGAGTGGCCGGCCCGACCGGGTCACGGTTGGCTCGGGGCGGGCCACCGCCGCGAACTATCTTGGGCCTGTGCCCCAGACGCAGAGCACCAGAGATCGGCGGCGCCTCCAAGGGAGAATCTCAGCGTTTTTCGTCGCGTTGGGCATCTTTGCGACGGCTCTCTTTGCCGGCTCCTCGGCGGGCGCCGGAGGCTCGGCTCCGATCACGGTGGAGCAGGCGCCACCGTCGAGCGCGAAGCGCGCGAGCTACGGGGATCTCGTGCGCTTCGGCGATTCGCGACTGCTCGCCCTCTCCTACTCCTTTCCGCCCCCCGGCCGCGGCGGTCGTCGCGCCCTACCATCGGCTTACTTCGTCGCCGAGCCTACCCTTTCAGGTCGGCTCGTCGGATCCTTCGGCAGGGACGGATACACCATGCCGGTTCACTTCGGGCGCCGCGACGCGATTACGGCGCGCGCCAACGCCGTGGTCGCCATAGGGCGGCGGATCGTGGTCGCCGGGGTGCGGGAAACGCAGCGCGGCACGTCGGCGCCGCTGCTGGTCGCCTATCGCGCCGACGGGCGGATCGACCGCAGCTTCGGCCGGGGTGGCGTGGTCGCGCCGCAGGTCGCGCCCGAGCGCATCCCCCACTCGCGCGGCTACTTCCCGAGCTACTTCGCCGACGTCGGGGCCCGACCCGGTGGCGGGCTGCTCGCGGTCGGGGTGATCCGATACGGAGAGCGTCAGGCGGCGCTCGTCGCCGCGTACCACTCCGACGGTACGGTCGATCGCAGCTTCGGGCGCCGCGGCCGGGTCGTGATCCCCGAGCACGAAGAATGGAACTACGGCGGATTCGACGACGTTCTCGCCCTCCCCAACGGAAAGATTCTCCTGGCCGGGCCCGACGACGTCCCCTTCGGGCGGATGAAACTGATGCGGTTGACCGCCGGCGGCCGCCGCGACCGAACTTTCGGCAGCAACGGTGTGGTTAAGGAGAAGGATCCCAACGAGAGTTCGTGCTGCGGGGAACGGGTGCTGCTGGCAAGCGCGGCCGATGGAAAGATCCTCCTGGCCGGGGAAGAAGGCAGGCCCGGCTCCTCGGTCACCCTGCTGCGGCTGAACTCGGACGGCTCGCGGGACCGCTCCTTCGGCGCGGCCGGGTCGGCGCGATTCCCCGGGGACAAGGCTCCCCCCGGATACTTCGATGCCAGGGCGATCACCGTGCCCGGCGACGGGGAGATCCTCATCGTCGGCTGCATCGAAATGGGCAAGCGGCACCGATATCACCGGATCCCCGCAGTCCTTGGCTACCGCGCTGACGGCAAGGTCGACCGGCGATTCGGGAACGGGGGCGTAGAGATCCTCTCCCGTCGCGGGTCGGGAGGTGTCGCGGGCGGGGCGATCACGACCGCGGACGGAAGGACCCTCGTCGCCGGCGGTATATACGGAATCGGACCGGCATCGCAACCGCTTCGTCCTTTCCTTAGCGATCTGGGGGCATCGCAGTGAGTCACGCGATCACGGCGAAGCAGAGACGGACTCGACGTTGATGCCGAACGGGACGCCGAGGTGGCGGCAGAAGGAGATCAGCTCCAGGGCGGTGTGCTCGGCGTGTTCGAGGGAGGCGTCGAGGGTGTCGTCGGCGTGGCGCAGGTCGTTCTCGATCCAGCAGGGGACGTCGACGCTGAGCCAGCGGAGGAAGTTGAGGGTCTTGAGGAGCCGCAGACCGCGAAGGTGAAGGCGATCGGGAGGGGGAGGGAGTCCGCGGTCGCGGCACTCGTAGGCGTAGTCGGAGACGAGATTCTCGGCTGCTCTTTCCTGGTCTGTCACCCGCGCCAGGCCCTAACCTCTGCCGGGTGACGAACGAGGAGCTTCAAAGGCTGCCCGGAGCGGAGATCGTCCTTGCGGGGATCGCCGATCTGAAGGCCGGGCGGAGGAGCGTCGAGGCGAGTGCTGTGCAGAGCGCCGGTGCTCGGCTTCGGGGGATCGGCCTCGATGCCACTTCCGCCGAGGGTGGGATTCCGGCCTCGCACGAGCTGTACCTGCGCCTGCGCGAGGAGCTCGGCGACGGCGCCCACTCACGCCACAGGGCGATCCTGGCGCGGGTCGCCAGCTTTGCCGGGGCGGCAGAGCGTGCGCGAGCCCGCTGACGCCGAGCGGATAACGCGCCTCGCCCGGGAGTTGGGCCGGGCAGTGCCGGCCGGGACGAGGATGTATCTGACCGGTGGGGCGACGGCGGTGCTCGAAGGGTGGAGGCCCTCGACGGTCGATGTCGACGTCCGTTTCGAGCCCGACTCGGACGAGCCGCTGCGACGGATCGCCGAATTGAAGGAGAAGCTGGAGCTGAACGTCGAGCTGGCATCGCCACTACTCCCAGGCCCCTTCGAAGCTCGAGCGCGGCTTGACCTCGAGCTGGCGGACGTGGCGAGCATGGTCGAAACCGGCCTGGTCGAGAAGGCTTGAGGACGATCGGCCGTCCGGGCGCTGTTGGGCGGACCTCAGCGTGCCAACTCGCTCCCGAGGCGCTCCGCCAGGCGCACGCTTGCCTCGATCTCAACTTTGCGGATCGAGACGGACTCGACGTTGATGCCGAAGGGGACGCCGAGGTGGCGGCAGAAGGAGATCAGCTCGAGGGCGGTGTGCTCGGCGTGTTCGAGGGAGGCGTCGAGGGTGTCGTCGGCGTGACGCAGGTCGTTCTCGATCCAGCGGGGGACGTCGACGCCTAGCCAGCGGAGGAAGTTCAGGGTCTTGAGGGAGCCGCAGACCGAGAAGGTGAAGGCGATCGGGAGGGGATCGAGGCCGCGGTCGCGGCACTCGTAGGCGTAGTCGGACACCAGGTTCTTGGCCGCGTTGACGGCGTAGACGACCTGGGTGACGAAGAAGGAGCAGCCGGCCTCCTGCTTGGCGATCAGGCCGAGGTGCTCGTCGCCCTTGCGGGTGTGCCGCTCGGGGATCGCGACGGCGCCGAGGAGCAGGGCGGGGTCGACCTCGGCGCGGAGCTGCTGGGCGCGGCGGAGCGTGGTGGCGACCCGGCGCTCGCGCGAGGGAGCACCGACGAAGACGGCCATCCGGTCGGCGGCGTCCTGGGAGGCGATCCAGTCGCGTAGCTCGTCCTCGGTGTACTTCGCCGTCGCGCGGTAGACCACCACCGGCGTGCGCCAGGCGCGCAGGTGCCGGTCCAGGTAGTCGGCCGGGTCCATCGTCGGCAGGAAGGGGAACGGCCGCTCCTCGGGGTTGCGGTCGGCCTCGTCGTCGATGTCGTAGAGGATCAGCCCGTCGACGTCGAGGGGCGCCAGGCGCTCGACCGTCAGGTCGGCGATCTCCTGGGCCCGCTCCGCGGTGGTCGCCAAGCGCGGCGGGGTCAGCGCGAAGAGCAGGAACTCACCCTCGAGGGAGGTGATGCGGTGCGGGAGGTCCACGCCCGGAAACTTAGGGATTCCCGAGGTGACGACGGGGACCCGGACCATCGGGCGCTACCGAACGCGGTGCGCTAGGAGCCGGCGAGCTGCGGGTGAGACACGATCCGGTCGCCGCCGCCGGCCTTCGCCCGGTAGAGCGAGAGGTCGGCGTCGATCAGGCTCTGACGGCGATCGCTGCGGAGCGGGGCGATGCCCGCGGTCGCGGTGACGTTCTCCGCCCGCAGATGGCCCTGGAGCCGGGCGAGGATCGAGCTCGCCAGCGACTGGGCCCGGGTCGGCGAGGCGCCCGGCAGGAGCACCGCGAACTCGTCGCCGCCGAGGCGCGCCGAGAAGCCGTCGCCGGGAAGCTCGTCGGCGATCAGCTTGGCGACCTGCTGGAGCACGGTGTCCCCGGCCGCGTGGCCGAGCCGGTCGTTCACCTGCTTGAAGCCGTCGAGGTCGATCAGGATCACGCTCGCCTCCGTGCCCCCGGCCAGCAGCTCGTCGATCCGGTCGTCGAAGGCCCGGCGGTTGGGGGCGCCGGTGAGCGGGTCCTCGTGGGCGAGGCGGCGATAGGCGTGGGCGACGCGGGCGTGCGCGCGGGCGGATTCCGCGGCTTCGGCGGCGATCTCCAGGAGCCTGTCCTCCGAGGTGGCGTCCTCGTCGAGCGCGCGGGCGTTCAGCGGAACCTCGTGCAACGCCGGCCACGGCGTTCTCGGCTCGTCCTCGCGTCCGCCCGGGATCAGCTCCTCGACGCACGGGACCAGGTCGGAGAGTCCCAAGGCCGACACGTGCCGATCGCCAGCGGCCGAGGGGCCCGGCATCCCCTGGCCGCCGACCAGCACCGGCGTCCCGGGACAGCTCGACCGCAGCTTCGCGAGGGTCGCTTCCCCCGCCGCCCGCGCCGCCTCGGTCGGGACCGCGACCGCGACCACGTCGGGGCGACGCGACTCCACCGCGGTGACGAGATCGCAGGCGGACACGTCCTCGCCGAGGAACAGCACCTCGAAGCCCGCGAGCTCCATCACGTCGCCCGCCATCCGCAGGCCGACGCCGTGCCGGTCCCCTTCGACGCCGGCGAGCATGACGCGCCCGCGATGGACGGCCGGGCGCTCGGCGAGCGAGACGCTGTAGACCGAGGCCATGACCTTGAAGTTGAGGGCGGTCGCGAGGTGCTCGTCGGCGATCGTCATCTCCCCGGCCGCCCAGAGCGCGCCGATCCGGGTCATCGCCGGCGCGATCACCTGCTCGTAGAGCGCCGCGACCGACAGTCCTTCGCTCAGTGAGGCGAGGGCGATCCGTTCGGCGTCCTGGCCGCGACCGGCCCGCATCGCCGCTTCGTAGCTCGACGACATCGCCTCCACCGACGCCGCCGACGCCTCGCCGGTCCTGCCGAGGAGGTGGGGATCGCCCATCTCAGTGGCTGCGCATCAGCCGGTGCAGGAGCGGCCGCGCCGCCTTCGTCACCAGATCGCGGTCGTAGGTCATGAAGTATTCGAAGCGACGCTCGTCGTCGGGTCCGTCGTCGCCGAGGTCGCGGGCGACGAAGGCGCCGGCGAAGTGTGGCCCGATCACGACGACGTCCCACTCGCCCTTCAACCGGTCCTCCGGCGCGAGGCTGGCGCCACGGACCCCGAGGCCCGGGCGCTCCTCGAGCCCGACCCCGAGCGCACCGACCAGCGCCGCCCCCTCGGCGATCCGTTCGTAGCGCCGCCGCATCCGGGGGCTGAAGAAGCGGGCGTCCTGGAAGGTCGCGAGGACGACCGCCTCGCCCTGGACCGCGGTCGCTTCCTGCTCGAGCTGGCGGGAGAGCGAGAGCAGCAGGCGCTTGTCGCCGCGGAGGATCGACCCGTCGGAGGCGATCTCCTCGAAGGGCGTCGCCTCCGGCGCTTGGTCGGGCAGGCGGCGGGGGACGTGGATCGGCGGGACCCCGTCCACGCCGCGCGGATCGCGGACCCCGCCCATGGCGAGGTCGAGCGGCGCCGGGTGCCCGAACAGCCAACCCTGGCCGAGCCTCGCGCCCATCGCCTCGGCCCGACGGCGGTGGGCCTCGGTCTCGATCCCCTCGGCGAGGACGATCGCCCCGGAGCGCTCGGACTCGGCCCGGACGGCGTTGATGACCCGGGCGGCGGTCGCCTCGGGGAGCATCCCCTGGGTGACCTTGCGGTCGAGCTTGATGATGTCGGGGGCGACGAACGGCATCAGGCCGAGCGAGCGGGGATCGAGGCCGACGTCGTCGAGGGCGATGCGGCAGTCGCGTTCGCGCAGCCAGCGGACCGCCGCGAGGACCTCGCGGGGTCGGGCCGTCAGCGCGCGCTCGGTGAGCTCGACGACGACCGAGACCTGGGTGAGGTGGTCTTCGCCCATGCGGTCGAGCACGCCGCCCTCGTCGAGCCCCGCGGGCTCGACGTTCAGGAACAGCAGGTCGTCGCTCGGCAGGCCAGCGGCGAAGGCGGTCGAGAGGGCGCAGCTGCGGCAGGCCCGGTCGAGGCGCTCGAGCACGCCTTCCTCCCTGGCGACGCCGAAGAGGTCGTCGGGCATCTCGAGGGCGGAGCCGATCGGTCCGCGGGCCAGGGCCTCGTAGCCGACGGTCGTGCCGACCCCGAGATCGACGATCGGTTGGAACAGTGCGCGTAGTCCCCCGGTGGCCAGCAGGTCGCGGGCGGAGCCGAAGGTTCTGGTCTGGACGGCCATGACAGGAAGATCGTCAGGGCGGCGCGGCCCTTTAAGTGACCTCCTCGGATATCGTAGAAATGGCCAACTCGGTCAGGGGACGCGTTGGTGGTCGAGGCTGTATCCGGGAGAAGCGTAAATACCACCCTGGGGGCCGGCGGCCCCGGGCTCCGCGGAGGCCGGGACGTCGGCGGCGTAGTGCTCGGCGTCGTCGCGCGGATCGAACCCGATCGCTTCACCCGGACCGAGGTCCCACCAGCGCCGGCTGTTCCGCGACACCGCATAGGCCGCGGTGTAGGTGAGCTCCGGCGCGGTCATCGCCGCCAGGAACGCCCCCTCGCAGTCGCCCGGGCTCAGCCAGGTGCTGAGCTGGCGCTCATCCTCCGGAGTCGCCTGGAAGGTCCCGATCCGAAGGCTCGCGACCCGGAGGCCGAACTTGTCGGAGTAGAGGCGTCCGAGCGCCTCGCCCGCGATCTTGCTGACGCCGTAGAAACCGTCCGGGCGGGTCGGCATCCCGGGATCGACGAGGGTGGTCCGCGGGTAGAAGCCGGTGACCCGATTGCTGCTCGCGAAGACGACCCGCTCGGCCCCGGTCCGCCTGGCCGCCTCGAGGACGTGGTAGGTGCCGAGGACGTTGACGTCGACGAGGTCGTGGAAATCCGCCTCGTCGGCCAGGGCGCCGAGGTGGAGGATCCCGTCGGCGCCGGCGAGCGCCGCCTCCACGGCCCGCTGGTCGCGGAGGTCGGCGACGGCGGATTCCTCGTGCTCGTGGGCGGGCTCGACCGGCTCGAGGTCGACCAACCGCAACCTGGCGACGCGCTCTGCCAGGCCGGGGCGAAGGCTGCTCGCGATCCTTCCGGCGGCGCCGGTGAGAACCCAGGTCTGGTCGGTCAGCTCGATCCGAGGAGTTTCGCAGGGGCGAGATGCCTGGCACACTCGGTCCGTGTCAGCCATCTCTTCCGATTCGACCTCGGGCGCGACGGGACCGGCCGGGCCGCCGCGCCTGGTGACGCCGCTGAGCATCCTCGCGGCCGAGCTCGAGGACCTCACCGAGCGGATCGGAGCCCTCGACTCCGTCGACCCGCAGCTGAAGGCGGACCTGGAGCGGGCACGCGCCCTCGCCGCCGGGCTCGATCCATACCTCAGCCGCTGCACGACGCCGGAGTCCCCGGCGCTCGCCGCGCTCGCCGAGCGCACCCGGGCGGTGGACTGGGAGCAACGAGCCGACGGACCCTCGGGCCGTCTGCATCAGGGGATGCTCTCCGGTCACGTCGAGGGCCAGGCGCTGAAGTTCCTGGTCGCGCTCAGCGGCGCCACCCGGGTGCTGGAGATCGGGATGTTCACCGGTTACTCGGCGCTGGCGATGGCCGAGGCGCTGCCGCCCGATGGTGAGCTGGTCGCCTGCGAGCTCGACCCCGAGGTGGCGGCCTTCGCCGAGCGCGGCTTCGCGGAGTCACCGGCCGGGGAGCGGATCACGGTCGAGGTCGGTCCGGCGTCGGCTTCGCTCGGGCGCCTGGCGGGGGAGGCGCGCAGCTTCGACCTGGTCTTCATCGACGCCGACAAGCCCGGCTACCTGGACTACCTGCGGACGGTGCTCGACACCGGCCTGCTCGCCGAGGGCGGGGTGATCTGCGTCGACAACACTCTGCTGGGGGGCCAGGCCTACCTCGAGGGCGGGACGCCGAGCGCCAACGGGGCGGCGATCGCGGATTTCAACCGGGCGGTCGCCCGACGATCCCCGCGTCGAACAGGTGATGCTGCCGCTGCGCGACGGGCTGACGCTGATCCGCCGGACCTGAGGGCGCGTCGCCGAATCTGGGACGCTGACGGGTGGACGCAATCCGCTCGGAGCGAAAGCAGCACGCGCTCGACATGTTCGGGCGGCTGCCGGCGCACTACGACGAGCTCGGCGCGCTGCTCAGCTTCGGCCAGGATCCGCGCTGGCGCCGCGCGGCCGTCGCCGCCGTCCGGGCCGCGCCCGAGGACCGCGTCCTCGACGTCGCCTGCGGGACCGGGCTCGTCTCGCGGGCGCTGATCCGGCGCTGGGGCTGCCGCGTCGTCGGCCTCGACCAGAGCGCGGCGATGCTCGAGCCGGGCCCGCGCCGCTCGCCGCCGACCCCCGGCTCGGCGGCCGCCTGGAGTTGGTCGAGGGGGAGGCCGAGCACCTTCCCTTCGCCGACGCCGAGTTCGACCACCTCACCTTCACCTACCTGCTGCGCTACGTCGACGACCCGGCGGCGACGCTGCGCGAGCTGGCCCGCGTCGTCAAGCCCGGCGGGCCGGGTCTCCAGCCTCGAGTTCTGCCTCCCGCGCGGGGTCTGGCTGCCGCCATGGCGCCTCTACACGCGGGTCGGCCTGCCGCTCCTCGGCCGCCTCGACTCCTCCGGCTGGTACGCCGCCGGCCGCTTCCTCGGCCCGAGCATCGAAGGCTTCTACCGCGAGTGGCCGCTGCGGCGCCAGGCCGAGGCGTGGCGCGCGGCCGGGATCGGCGACGTGCGGGTGCGGCGGATGAGCCTCGGTGGCGGCGTCGTGATCTGGGGCACGGTCGGCGCCTGAGGGGGAGCTCAGCCGATCTCCCCGGGCGGCCGGTAACGCTTTCCGGCGCCCCGACCAATACCAGGCATGGAGACCCGGCCGGCCATGCCGAACCCACCTAGCGCGCTCAGCCGTCGACTCAGCGTGGTCGCCGCCCGCGAGCACGGGGTCGGCCCCGAGCAGCTCCCGCTGATCGGCATCGACGCCGACATCTTCGACGTCTTCTACCGCGAGCACATCGCGGAGCGTCGAGGGCTTCGTCGTCCGCCGGATCGGCGACCGCGAGCGCGCCGCCGACCTGACCGCGGAGATCTTCCTCGCGGCGATCGACTCCGCCCATCGCTACCGGGCCGCCCTCGGGACCCCGCGGGCCTGGCTGTTCGGGATCGCGCGGATCCTCGTCGCCGGGGACCGTCGCCGGCTCGACCGCCGGCGCTCCGGTGAGGAGCGGCTGCGCGGCAGCGCCCTGCTCGACGGCGACGACGCCGCGCGGTGGGACTCGAGGATCGACGCCGCCGCCCGCTCGCGCGAGCTTTACCGGGCGATGGACCGCCTGTCGGAGGGCGAGCGGGCGGTCCTCGAACTCGTCGCCCTCGACGAACTGAGCGTCGCCGAGGCCGCCGCCGCCGTCGGCGTCCGTGCGGTGACCGCGCGGGTGCGGCTGCATCGCGCCCGCCGCATCCTGCGCGCCGAGCTGCGGCGCCGCCGACCTACCGAACCCTCGAGAGGAGGACCGCTCGTGAACCGCCGACCGAATCGCAGTGAGGATTTCGAGAGCCGACTGCTCGGCCACCTGAAAGCGCGCGTCGCCGAGCGCGGCGCCGCCGCGGCGCGGGACGAAGCCGCCGGGACCGCCGAGGTCGCGACCGCCCCGCCCGTCTGGCGCCGCCGCGGTCCGCGCCTGGCACTGGTCGGCGCCCTCGCCCTCGCCGGCGTCGTCGTCGCCCTGATCGTGAGCGCCGGTGGCGGCGATGGTTCGACGGCCTTCGCGGTCGAACCGCAGCCCGGCGGCGGGGTGACGATCAAGATCTTCAGCCTCGAAGACGCCTCCGGCCTGGAAGCGGCGCTGGCGGAAGCCGGGATCCGCTCCCAGGTGAACTGGCTGCCCGCCGGCATGGTCTGCCGCGAACCGCACTACCAGCCCTCGGTGGTCCACTCGCGTGGTGGCGGCTCCTTCGGCGGCGGGTCGATCGGCGGCCCCGGTGCGATCACGATCTCGGTCGGCAGCGAGGGTCGGTCGCGCTCACGCCTCGGCGAATACAGGCGCGGCGAAATCTCCCACCAGGAATTCCAGGCCGCGCTTGCCGCGGCCGCCAACGTGAACCTCGACCCGAAGGAGTTCGGTCCCGACCAGAGCGTCGTCATCTCCGGGACGCCGGTCCCCTACGGCGGCGACCCGGAAGGCGGGAGCATCACCAGCCTCGGGGTGGCCACGGGTCCGGTCGAACCCTGTGACCCGGTCCCGGCACCGCCGAGCGGCGACGGCGGCGGCGCCTTCGGGCTCAGCCCGGAGAGCGGGCCGGGCTTCATCCCGCAGGGCGACAGCACGCTGAGCCGGGCCGACGTCGACGGCGATCTCCACCGCGCCGCGCGTGCGGCGGAAGAGTCCGGCACGCAGCTCGAAGCCCCCAAACCCGGGCAGTTCCTCTACACGGAGACGCAGATGACCCAGCTCGAGGGCTGGCTGCCGAAGGGCGACGCGAAGGGCTCGAAGGCGGAACCGCGGTACTTCGTGCAGATCAACGACCCGCTCGCCCGCTATGCCCTGGTGCCGGCGACGAAGCAGGAGTGGATGTCCCTCGACGGGAAGTCCCACGTGCGCGAAACGCTGGGGAAGATCGAGTTCCTCTCGGCCGCCGACCAGCGGCGCTGGGAAGCCGCGGGGTCGCCGCCGCCCTGGGAATTCGACCCCGCCTACCACCACGTCTCCCCGGACGCCGCCGGCCATCTGCAGAAGGAGTTCCCCGGCAAGACGTTCCGCGGCCGGCACGAATTCACCTACATGGAGCGGGTGTCCCAGCTCCCGACCGAACCCGAAGCCCTGCGGCTCAGGGTCGAAAACCGGCCTGCCGGGAACTCGCCATTCGCCGCGTCGCCCGCGACCTCGCTGCGGGGCGGCGGGACGGTCGAAAAGCTCCTCGAAATCCTCAGCGAACCGCTGTCCGGACCGGCACTGCGGGCCGCCGCCTTCGACGCCCTCGCCGAAATCCCGGACCTCCGGCTCGAGCGCGGCGTCACCGACGGCGCCGGGCGGCGGGGCGACGCGATCGGTTGGAGCAGGGAGAGGAAGGCTTCGGCCGCCGCTTCATCTTCGATCCCCACACCTCGAAGATCCTCTCTTCGGGCGAAGTGCTCTTCGGCGCGAAGGCGGCGGGCTACCGCAAGGTCCCCGACGGCACGCCGTTCCGCGAAACGGCATATCTGGGGACGGCGATCGTCGACTCCATCCACGGGACCGGCCCGCGATCGGGATGAACCACCGGGCCTCGGTCGCCAGGACCGACGCCCCCGCGCGAACGCGTTCTCATCGACCATTAACAAGGTCGTCCTCAGCGTCAGCTTCCGACCGCCCGACTCTCCCTGTGGATCCTCGACGAACGAAACCTGAGGTCGCCGTCACGATGGAGGCGCCTTGGCGCCGTTGAGCCGGATCCGTGCCGCGGTCCGTTCTCTGCGCCACCCGAGGCAGCATCCGCGACTTGTCGCCGGTCTGGTCATCGTCCTCGTCCTCGGCGTCGCCGGCGGCATCGTCGCCTACCAGCTGCTGAAGCGCCCGCCCGACGTCCACAACGAAACCGCGATCCGCCACTTCACGCCGGAACCGCCGAAGCCGCCGCCGCCCAGGCCGAAGACCGCGAACTGGCCGATGTTCGGGCTCAACCCCGCTCGCACCCGCTACCTGCCGGCGAAGGGAGTCAGGCCGCCCTTCCGATTCCTCTGGCACTACACCGAGCGCCCGCTGCTCGAGTTCCCGCCGATCTACGCCCGCGGAAAGCTCTACGCGGTCAACAACAACGGCACCGCGTTCGCGCTCGATGCCCACGACGGCAAGGTCCTCTGGGAACGTTCGATCGGCCGCCTCAACGCGTCCTCGCCCGCCTATTCCCACGACCGCCTCTACATCGTCAACCTGGTCCCCGGCCACATCGTCAAGTTGAACGCCGAGACCGGCGCGGTGATCTGGAAGAAGGCGTTGCCGGGTCGTGCCGAGTCCTCGCCGCTGGTGCTCGGCAACAGCGTCTATTTCGGCTGCGAAAGCGGCCAGCTCTTCTCGCTCAGCACCCGCACCGGCGACGTCCGCTGGGCGACGACGCTGGGCGGCCCGGTGAAGGCGGCGCCGGCCTTCCGCGACGGCATCCTCTACGTCGGCGACTACGGCGGCGACATGAACGCGGTCAAGGCCTCGAACGGCGAACTCGTCTGGCAGTCCGGTTCGCTCGGGACCGGGGTCAGCGGCGGGGAGTTCTACTCGACGCCCGCGGTCGCCTTCGGCCGGGTCTACGCAGGTAACAACGACGGGCGTGTCTACAGCTATGACCTGAGCGACGGGACCCTGGCCTGGACCCACTCGACCGGCGGCTACGTCTACTCCGGCCCGACCGTCGCCAGAACGCCGACGACCCCCGCGACCGTCTACATCGGCTCCTTCGACGGCAACGTCTACGCCCTCGACGCGAAGAACGGGGAAAGCCGCTGGACCGAGCCGGCCGGCGGCCAGATCGTCGGCTCGCTCTCGGCCGTGGGCAACATCGTCTACGCGGCGGAGTTCACCAACGGCACCACCGTCGGCTTCGACATGAAGACCGGGCGCCGGGTCTTCCACTACAAGACCGGCACCTATTCGCCGGTGATCTCCGACGGACGGCGCATCTTCCTGGTCGGCTATTCGAGCATCAATGCCCTGGAACCGGTGCATCCGAAGGCGCGGGCGAAAGCAGCACCGAAGCGGTCCGTCCACCGCCGACAAGCGTCCCTCGCTCCAAGACGTGGAGGGGGACCCTGACCGGGCGGTCAGCGCGAAAGCGGGTCAGGGTGAAGTCGTAGGAGACCGGCTTCGATTCGACCCGGTGGAAGGCGGCGGGGAGGACCCGACCGGCGCGGCGGGCGGCGCCGGCGGAGCCGACAAGGTCGATTTCCCGCAGCGGCGGCGGGGTGCTGACCGCGAAGCGGGCGCCGAGGTAGTAGCGCAGCGGCTGGCTCGCCGAGTAACGACTGGTGACCACCGCGGTCCGCGGGCCGAGCGGGCCGACCTGGGCCGCCGCGTTGCGGAGGTCCTCACGTTGCAGTCGGGGCAACCGGTCGATCTCCAAGGTGAAGACGAGCGAGCAGAGGCACAGGGCCAGTGCGCATGCGGTGCCTGCGCGCCCGGCTCGCCTGACCCCGAAGCCGGCACCGAGCAGCACGGTCAGCGGCACGAACGCGGGCAGGAGGTTGCGACCGTCGAGATAGTCGGGCCCGAACACCCCCAGCAGGAGAGGGGCTGCTACGGCCCCGGCGCCGATGATCGCGGCGACCCCGGCGCCGCGCCGCTCCTCCTCGTCGCCGCGCCAGAGCAGGAGTACGAGCGAGGCGACGGCGAGGCCCACCGGGATCGCCAACGGGATCGGTCCCGACTGGCGGGTGCCGTGCTCCCCGCCGTTGTCGGAGCCGACGAGCTTGGCGCCGGCGCGTTCGAGGCGCTGGGAGAGCGGCTGCTGTCCGATCCAGCCGGCGTGGTTGTGTTCTGCCTGGCGGAGGGCGACCGGGATCAGCAGCGCCGAGACGGCGGCGACCGCCAGCACGGCGACCAGCGCTCCCCGCTTCCGCGGACCGAGGAGCAGGACGACGGCCTCGGCGGCGACGACGAAGCCCGCGAAGTAGTGCGTCGCGAACGCCGCCGCCGAGAAGACGGCCCACCAGATCAGGTCGTGGCGCCCGATCCCGCGGCGGGCGCGGGCGAAGAAGAGGAAGGAGAGGGCGGTCAGGAGGAAGACGAGCGCGTAGGCGCGGGCGTCCTGCGAGAACCAGACCAGGACCGGGCTGGTGGCGACCAGCGCGGCGGCGATCAAGCCCGTCCGCCGGGACAGCGGCAGCGCCCGGGCGGCGAGATAGACGACGACGATCGATCCGGTCCCGGCGAGTGCCGACAGCGAGCGCATCCAGACCTCGCCGGTGCCGAATGGCTGCGACCAGAGCCAGGCGAGGAGGTAGTAGAGCGGCGGGGTCGACTCGCTGTGGGTGACCGCGGAGAAGGTCGAGAAGAAGTTGGGTTGGAGGACGCGGCCCACGGTCACCGCCTCGTCGTAGCGGTAGCTCTGCAGGTCGAGGGTCCCGAATCGCAGGCCGGCGCCCGCCAGGACGATCACCCCCAACAGGACCCACTGGCTCCCCATGAAGGTCCTGAGCTGTGCCCGCTTCTGGGAGATGCGATCAGGCGGCGAGGGCTCGCCTTCCCAGCAGTTCCCACATCGCCTCGAACTCGCTCTTGGGCCAGGTGAGCCGTTCGCCTGAGAGCGGGTCGTTCACCGTCACCGATTCCGCGTCGACGCCGGTGAGCAGGACCGCGTGCTCGCCGTAGTTGACGCTCACGAGGGCACCGGAGCGGGAATGCCAGGTGGCGTATGGGCCTTCCGAAAGTCCGACCCAGGCCAGCACCGGCTTGCCGGCCAGGAGGGAGGCGTAGATCGCCTTCGGGCTCTTGCCGGTGAAGTCGCGAGGATCGAGCCCGTGCTTGCGGGCCAGGGCGGCGATCGGGCCCTGGTAGACACCGAAGCCGCCCCCCGGGCCGCCGCCGTCGGCGCGGCCGACGAAGCCGACGCTGGGATCGCCCCAGACCTCTCCGTCGGGACCGACTTCGGGGTCGAGCGGCCGGCTGTGGGCGACCTGGCGCTGCAGGGTCAGCTGGTCGACGCGTTTGCCGGTGAAGCGGAGGAGCATCGACAGCGCGGTGGCCTCGCAGTCGTCCTGGAGGGCCTGCTTGATCACCGGGATGCCGATCGTCGCGGCGAACGGGGTCCATGGAACCTTGATGTCGCCCCCTCCTGCGGCGACCGCGCTGGCGAGGTCCCGGGTCAGTGCGCCGCGCTGCGTGGAGGCCCGGATCCGCGCGCGTCCCTCGGTGAGCGTGACGGTGGCCGGGACGGATCTCGCCAGCGCCTTCAGGGTGCGGCGACGTTCGAGGCGGGCGACCGGTTCGTCGGCAAGCGTCCGGCCGTCGAGCTCCACCCGGATCCGCCCCGAGGGCTGGGAGACCTCGGTGGACGCGGCGGCCGGACTCGGATCGCCGCCGCCCGACGAGGCGGAGCCGACCGCGACCCCGATCGCTGCCGCGGGCGATCGCCAGGGCGCCGACGGCGGCCCGCCGTCGCCAGACCGCCCGGGTCGGGCCAGGGCGGGGGGATCCGCGGCTCACTGCGGGAGGCGAGGCGGGCCGGTCATCGCGGCTTGCGGGCAACGGCGATTCCGCCCTCGTGTGCCAGGGGCTCGACCACGATCTCGACGAAGCCGGCCTCGGCGAGGGCGGTCTGCCACCACTCGGTCGGCGCCGGATGCTCGCCGGTGAAGGTGACGGTACGAAGGCCTGCCTTCGCCAGGCGCCAGACCCCCGCCGGGCCTCGTCGCGCCAGCGAGCGGACCTTGCCGGCGATGACCGTCCGGTCACGACTGGTGAACGGCGCGATCGTGAACATCATGTCGGCGAACACCAGTCGCCCGCCCGGTTTGAGGACGCGGTGGATCTCGGCGAGCGCCGCCCGCTTGCGTGAGGCGCCGAGGTGGTGGAAGCAGTAGTTGGACGTCGCCAGGTCGAGCGAGCTGTCGGGAATCGGCAGCATCGTCGCCGAGACGACGGCGGTCTGGACGTTGTCGAGGCCGGCCGCGATGGCGCGGCCGTTGAGGCAGTCGATCATCGCCGGCGAGATGTCGACCGCCCAGACCCAGTCCACCCGCCCGGCGAGGTCGAGCGCCAGCAACCCGGTGCCGGCGCCGACGTCGAGCGCGCGCTCATCGGCGGCGGGTTCGGCCTTCTCGAGGATCAGGTCGCGCAGTTCCTCGAATCCACGGGTGTGGGAGAAGCTCTTCGGCGTGGGCGACGTGTCGGTCCCAGTTCTTGTCGAGTCCGTGCCACCAACCCGGCGGCCGGAGCGCCTTTCGGCGCCCTTGGCTCGTCGGACCGGCGACCCCGGGGACGGTGGCATGTGACTGCAGCTTTCCCATCGCCGATCATCGTCGGGCCTGCCGATTGGATGACACTGAATGGGCGATGAGATAGTGGTAACGATTGGCGAAGAAGTTTCTCACTCTTCGTAGAAACTCTCACCCTCACCTCATCAAATAAGGATTGACTCATGCGGCGTTGAGAAACTGACGGTAGGTTCACCATGTGGTCGTCTCACCCTCGGCCACGGCGGCGACACGGTCTCACAGGACCGCCCGCCGGACCCCATGCCGCCGTTTGATACGACGCGGTGGCGTGGGGTCGTTCGCGGACGGTCAGGGTGGGGGACGACGTTTCGCGAAGAAAACTCTCACTCTTCGCCGACCACGCCGTTCCCGCCAAGCTCAACCGTTCCCGGCCCCCCTCATCGAGCGTTGATGGCGGTGCCGTCAACTTCCTGGTGTGGGTAGGCGTCTGATCCAGAGCGGCCTCTGGTCGGCCTGGCGGCGGCGCTCACCGCGGCGTTCCGCCACCGCGAGCGAGCGAGGCCGGTCGAGTCGACGTGACCAAACACTTAAGCATCTGCCTAAGTGTTTGATATACCTTCCGACCATGCCGACCGATGCCGATGTCCTCGACCGAGCCTTCCGCGCACTCGCCGACCCCAGCCGACGCTCGATCGTCGGCCGGTTGAGCGAAGGGCCGGCCTCGGTCAGCGCGCTGGCGGAGCCGTTGGCGATGTCGCTGCCGGCCGTCGTCCAGCACCTCGAAGTGCTGCAGAAGAGCGGCATCGTCCGCTCCGAGAAGGTCGGGCGGGTGCGGACGTGCCGGCTCGAACCGGCGCCGATGCGCGAGGTCGAGCAGTGGATCGCCCAGCACCGCCAGGTCTGGGAGGGCCGTCTCGATCGACTCGGCGACGTCCTCAAATCAACCTACGGAGGTACTCCATGAGCGTCACCCATGCCGATTTCACGATCGAGCGCCAGTACGACTGCACCCCCTCGCAGACCTTCAGCGCCTTCTCCGACCCGGAGCTGAAGGGCCGGTGGTTCGCCGTCCCGGCGGCCTGGGAGAACCGGGTCTGGGAGCTCGACTTCCGCGTCGGCGGCGGCGAGGTCAACAGCGGCGGGCCGGACGGGGAGCTCGGTGTTCGCCTTCAAGAGCCGCTACCACGAGATCGTCACCGACGAGCGGATCGTCTTCGCCTACGACCTCCTGGTCGACGAGCGCCTGACGTCGGTCTCGCTGACGACCGTCGAGTTCTTCCCCTCAGAAGGGGGCACCCGCCTCGTCTTCACCGAGCAGGGCGCCTTCTTCGACGGCCTCGACAACCCGGCCGACCGCGAGCACGGCACCGGCAAGCTGCTCGACGCGCTCGGCGACGTGCTCACCGCGGAGCCCGCCCGATGACCCTGACGCTCTACGAGCACCCCTTCGCCACCTACTGCTGGAAGCCGCTGATCGCGCTGTATGAGCGGGGGGTCGACTTCGAGCGCCGCCAGGTCGACGACGAAGCCGACCGCGGCCGCCTGGCGGAGCTGTGGCCGATGGCGAGCATCCCGACCCTGGTCGACGACGCGGCCGGGATCACGCTGCCCGAATCGACGATCGTCACCGAGTACCTCGACCGCTTCGGCGACGCCCCGCCGCTGATACCGACGGAGCCCGAGGCGGCGCGGGAGGCGCGGCTCTGGGATCGGATCATGGACCTCCGCGTGCAGACGCCGATGCAGAAGATCGTCCTCGACAACCTGCGGCCGGAGGGAGCGCACGACCCCCATGGGGTCGCGGAGGCCCGAGCGTCCCTCGATCGCATCTACGCGGTGATCGACGACCACGTCTCGGGTGGCGAGTGGCTCGCCGGCCCGACCTTCACGCTCGCCGATGCCGCCGCCGCCCCCGCGCTCTTCTACGTGCGCGCCGTCCAGCGCTGGGACGAAGAGCGGCTGGCCGGCCTCACGCGCTACTTCGATGCCCTCGTCGCCCGGCCCTCGGTCGCGCGGGTGATCGACGAGGCGCGCCCGTTCCGCCACCTCTTTCCACTTCCCTGGCCCGACTACATCGACTGAGCGGGGCTATGGCCAGAGACGTCTGAGGCCGCCGCGGTACACGCCGTAAACGTACGGGCCGGGTTTCTCGCCTGGCGCAGGATGCGATGTCGGTTTTCAGAGAAGCGCTCGGTCTGCTGGTTGCCTCGAAGCTGGGCAGTCGTCAGGCAAAACACCCGGACTGCTGCTTCGATCAGCGCGTCAAGCTCGGCCGGGCGGCGTCGAATCGCATCGTCCTTGGTCAAGACGATCCAGTCATTCCTGCCTGCATCGCGCAGCCAGGTCTCGTCGGCGAGGCGCTGCGCCTGTTTCTCGCCGTACACATCTGCCATCGAATGAACCGTCAGGTCGGCCGAGCGCAATCCCTCGACGATGCTTTGCCAAGACTGCGATCAACGAAGAACTCGGGCGGCTTTTCGCTTCGAGAGGGCATCGCCGCCGACTATCTGGCGCGGCGTCCTGGTGGTGGCGGCTCAGGCCGCCGACCGAGTTGCGACACGGATCACGTCCTCGACCTGATCAGAGGGGACGCTGAAATCGTCTGCGATCTCCTCGACGGAATCGCCAGCCTGAAATCGATCGACAAGGTCCTCAACGCGGGCTCCGCCATGGACGACAAGCGGCAGTCCAAACGCGACCTTGGGATCGACGACCACCTCGGCATTTGCGTAAGTCGGTAGGCGCACCGAGTCGGCCCATCCGTCGCCTCCGTAATGGATGCGCTTGAGGTAGTCATTGACGACCCCGGAGAACTGTCGCTGCTGGGTGCGGACGACGACAAGCTCCAGCACCTCGCGTTCGCCCCGCTTGCTCGCGTAGTCGAAGAGCACCTCAGCGCCGTCGGTGAAGAGGCGTTTCGAGGCAAGGGCGTGTTCGACGCCGATCTCTTTGGCGAGGACCTCGACAGCGGGCCGGATCCGCTGGAGGGGCACGCCGGCTCGCCTGAAGCTAGAGAGAACGAAGGCCTCGGCAAAGCCGATGAAGGGCACGGTGGCCTGAAGTCCATGAGCTGGGAAGCAGGTGATCAGCGGGTGCCTTGCCTCTGGGGGACGTGCCCACCAATGGACGGTCGACTTCGGCACGTCGAGGTAGGCGGCCGTCTCCCTCAGCGTGAAGATCGCGCGGGAAATCCTCGGGTCGTCTGCGCCGATTTGCGCCTTCTGTCTTCCGGACTTTTTGATCAGATTCCCCTCTGGCCAGTCAAAATCGTTCGTCGACGATCGTAGCGGCGCCTGCGGTCACGCACGGACCGTCGATCACACCTGGTCTTCGCTCTTTGGACCGTCGTCCAAGCATGCGCGTCTGATTCTGTACAAGCGAGTACTGGCAGCGGTGGATCGCCGGGGCCGCTCTCACTAGTGTGGGCGGCCCGCCTCGCGATGGGCTCGGCGGGACAGGTCGAGCGGCCCGCGGCAGGGCCACCACAGCGAATGGAGCGGCACATGTCTGGAACGGGTTCGGCTCGACTGCGGCAGGTCGGCAGCGTCGCGGTCATCCTCGTCGCACTCGGGATCGCCGCGCCCGCCGCCCTCGCCAAGCCGCACACCGATGCGGGAGCGGCGGAACTTGCCGGTGCCTCGTCGTCGCAGTCGGGCCTCGCCGTCTCCTCGCTGTCCTCGCCGCCGGCCGGCGCCTCCGCCGGCGGGAGCTACGTCCTCGACGGCTCGGTCGCGAACACGAGCGGCTCCGAGCTCACCGGGACCGTCACCGTGCGGCTGCTTGAGCGGGGTCGGTCCCCGCGGACCGTCGGGACGGTGGGCGTCAAGGTTGCCGCCGGCTCGACCGGGTCCTATGAGACGACCGTGGCACTGCCGCCGGGGCTCCCGGACGGCTCCTATGCGCTGGCGGCCTGCACGCCGAGCGGCGGCGCGGGACTGCTCAGCTGCGCGAGCGCGAAGCAACGGGTCGAGATCGGTGACGGGACCGAAGGGTCGTCGCCGACCGCCGACGTCCCGGCGCTCGCCGCCGCCCACCAGCTCGCCGCCGAACCCGGCGCAGAGGTCTGCTCGTCCGGTGCGCACACCCTCTCCAAACCCGGGGACCGGGTCTATCCCGAGATGGGCAACGGCGGCTACACCAGCGTCCACTCCGACGTCAACCTGATCTACGACGCGGTCGAAAACGAATTTCTCCCGGGGACCAACGTCGCCCTCGACGACCTGGCGACCCAGTGCCTGACCGACTTCAGCCTCGACTTCGAGCGCCGGGGACCGGCCCGCGAAGAAGGCCCCGGCCCCGACATGGAAGTCGAAGCGGTGTCCGTGAACGGCGCTCCCGCCAGCTTCGAATTCGTCCAGCCGACCTATCCGGGCGACCCCGCCGGCCAGAACGACCCCGACCCGCTCGCCCACGAGGCGGCGCTGGAAGCACCCGTCGGCGGCGGAAATCCGCTGCCTCCCGCCTGCACCCCGAACAGCGTCAAAGGCGAAGCAACCGTCGGCGAAGGGGAAGCGGCGACCGGTGAACAGTGCCCGGCGAACAAGCTCGTGATCACCCCCGCGCAACCGATCGCGGCCGGCGAAGCCTTCGAGGTCGAAGTCGAGTACTCCGGCCGGCCCGGCGTCCACACCGACGGTGACGAAACGACCGAGGGCTGGTTCCGCTCCGACGAACCGGCCGGCGACGGCAGCTTCGTCACCACCGAGCCGGTCGGCACCGAGGCCTGGATGCCGCTCAACGATCACCCGTCGGCGAAGCCCACCTACGACTTCAACGAGACGGTCACCGCGGGCCGGACGGCGATCGCCAATGGCGAACTGGTCGGCTTCACCAGCAATCCTCCCGACGCGAACTTTTCCGGGGGCTCGACCACCTGGCACTGGCACTCGCCCGAGCCGATCGCCAGCTACCTGGTCGAGAGCAGCATCGGCGGCTACGACCTGAGCGAGCGGCTCGGCGGCGACGGCGTCCTCTACTACGAGGCGCAGGCGAGCTCGCTGACCGGCGCACGGAAGGCCAAAAACAAAGCGGCGATGGACACGCAGGAAGAAATCGTCGCCTTCCAGGAACGGTTCGCCGGGCCCTTCCCGTTCACGACCGATGGCGTGATCATCGGCGCCCCGAAAGCCAGCTTCGAGGAGGAGATGCAGGGGAAGATCACCTTCAACGGCGGCCGCATCAATGTCGGAACCTTCAATCACGAGAACTTCCACCAGTGGTTCGGCGACAACGTCTCGGAGTCCGCTTACCGCCTGACCTTCTTCAAGGAGGGTCTCGCGCAGCTGGGCGAATACCTGCTGGAAGCGAAAGAAGCGGCGATCGCTGCCGGTGGGCTCGACACGCCGGAAGGGGAAGCCGCGTTCGAAGCGAGCCTCGTCGCCCAGTTCGACGCCAACTACGCGAACGGCGAAGAACTTCTGGATCGCCGCACCATCGGATCCGACCGCCGAAACCCTGTTCGACGGATCGAGCACCTACGAACGTCCCGGAACCACCTACATCGCCCTGCGACGGATCCTCGGGGCGGCCAACTTCGCCGGCGCGCTGCGCCAACTCGGTGAAGACTTCGGCGGCAGCAGCATCGAAGAGCCACAGCTCGAGGAAGTGTTCGAGAGTTGGCTGCCCAATCAGAGCAACACCTGCCGCGCGCGGCTCGGGCAGTTCTTCGGCGAATGGTTCGACACCGCGTTCGCCGAAACCGGCGAACCGACGACGCTGAAGCCGCAGCTGACCGGCCCCGGCCTCACGCCGAGCGCGAGTCGGCAAGACCTTCTACGACACGTCCGGCTCCTGCACGCAGTCGACGCCGGTGACGGTCGCGACGGTGACCGGGGATGAGGTCGGGGGCGTCTACACCGACCCGACCGTGACGCTGACGGCGACCGCGGCGCCAGGGGGTCCCGCCGTGACCGGGACGACCTACTCGATCGACGGCGGCGCCCCGACCGCCTACACCGGACCCTTCACCTTGACCGGGACCGGCGTCCACACCGTGACCTACTTCTCGACCGACGCCGAAGGTGGGGTGGAGCGCCGGCACGTCACCGAAATCGCGGTCAACGATCCGCCCGTCACCACTGCCCGGATCCTGCCCGACCCGGTCGGTGGCAAGGTCGTCGGCCCGGCGACGGTGGTCCTGACCGCGAAGGACGACTCGGCCGGGATCGCGTCGACCGAATACGCGCTCGACGGCGGTCCCTTCCAGGCCTACGGCGGCCCGGTCACCGTCGCGGCGCTGGGCGATCACACGCTCGCCTACCGGTCCACGGACCGCGACGGGGCGGTCGAGACCGCCAAGCAGCTGACCTTCACCGTGGTCGCCCCCGCCGGCTCGGTCTGTGCCCGGCCGCGGCTCAAGGTCCGGGTCATCCACCCGCTTCGCCACCGCCACGGCGTCGCGGTCCTGCGCAAGGGACGGGCCTACCGCTACGAAGGCCATCTCACCTGCGGCAGCGGGCGGCATCCGGCACCGAAGGGAACCGTGGTGGGGATCTCGACCGTCACCAAGGGCCACACCTCCCACCGGCATGGCGTCGCGGTGGGTCACGCCGGGAAGATCAGCACGCTCCTGCGCTACCTCGGCAGGCGGACCGTGGTGTTCGCCTTCGCCGACGGGTCGGGGTCCGCGCGAGCCAAGGTGCGAATCGCCACGGCGCCCCGCCACCGCTAGCCGAGCGGCGACCGGCGACCCGGACCGGCGCTTCTACTGCTCGAACTGGTCCTTATGGGCCGCGCTAAGACGCTGGTAGTCCGGGTCCTCGGCGGCCTTTCGGTAGAAGCGGTGGAAGATCCGCGCCGACTCGGCCTTCGGCGAGTCCTCGGAGTGCTCGTCCTGGGCGCGAACCTGACCGTCTGAGTCGTACTTCTTGCCCGAGGCGTGATTGGCATAACGGCGGGAACGGGTGAAGCCCATCTGGAGAAACTTGCGGGCCATGTCCATGCCGACGAAGTCCTCCTGCTCCTTGTAGGTGAGGAACATCTCGTAGATCTTCTCCGCCGAGACTTGAGCTTTCTCCGGCGTGGCGAACCGCCAATGCGGCAGGAGCTCGCCCTTATACGGTTCGGCGATCAGGACCCCCTGCTCGCCCCGCCCGATCCGGTAGCGCTCTGGATGACGGCGAAAATCGATGTCCCGGTACTGATCGGCGTAGCTGGACTTGTCAGACGTCTTCTTCGGCATACATCGCCACCGGCCCTCAATCCCGCAGGGCCAGCTCCTGCACGGCGTCCATCGTCCGCATGATCGCGACCGATTCGTCGAGGGGCATCAGGGGGCTCTCGAGGTCGCCGGCGGCCAGGCGGCGGGCGACCTCATCGGCCTGGTGGCGGAGGCCGCGGGCCTCGTGGGTCGACTCGACCCGGGTCGGCTCGCCGGAGCGGGGGAGGAGCGTGACGGTCGCGGGGGCGTAGAAGTCGCCGTCGATCTCGATCCGCGCCTCGGTGCCGACGATCGCGGCGCGGGTCGGGCTCTTGGCGCGGAGGGTGCAGGTGAGCACGGCCTGGGCTCCGCCCTCGTAGCCGAAGACCATCGACGTCTGGGCGTCGACGCCGGTGAAGGCCGGGTCGATGACGGCGGCGATGCGGCTCGGGGCGCCGAGGATCATCGAGGCGAACGAGACCGGGTAGATGCCGAGATCCAGCAGGGCGCCGCCGCCGAGCTTCGGGGCGAAGAGGCGGAACTCGGGGTCCTCGGGGAACCACTGTCCGTGGTCGGCGGTGACCGTCACGATCTCGCCGAGCGCGCCCGCCGCCAGCCACTCGCGGATCTGGACGACGTGCGGGAGGAATCGCGTCCACATCGCCTCCATCGCGAAGAGGTTCTCCTCGCGCGCCACCGCGACGATCTCGGCCGCCTCGGCCGCGTTCATCGCGAACGGCTTCTCGACCAGGACCGGCTTGCCGGCGCGCAGCGCCAGGATCGCGTTCTCCCGATGCAGTCGGATGCGGGGTCGCCACGTAGACGACGTCCACCGTGGGGTCGGCGACGAGCGACTCGTAGCTGGCGTGCCGTGCCTCGATGCCGAACTCGTCGCGCGAACCGGTCCGCGGAGTCCTGGCTGCGCGACCCACCGCGGCGACGACGCCGGAGTCGGTCAACCGCAGATCCTCGGCGAACGTGTGCGCGATCCCGCCGGTGCCGAGGATTCCCCAGCGCAACGGGCCGTCATTCATGTCTGCGTCGTCTCGCATCGGTCCGCCGAGACTAACGGCGCCCCCAGGCCCCGCCCGCCGGGAGGATCGCCTACCTTCGGGACCTCGATCGCCGAGCCACGACAGGAGACGCAGATGAGCCCCAGGTCAACTCCTCCCGACCCGCTTCCAGAGGATCACCCGCCGATCCGGTTCGTCGCCTTCGAGGATGTCCAGGAGGTGGTCGGCGAACCGCCGGGCTTCGACGGGGTCCAGCTCAATCGCCGCCTCTTCGACCTGGCGAGCACCGGGACTCCGGAGCTGATCGCCGACGTGATCACCTTCAAGGCGGACTTCATTCATCACATGCACCGGCACTTCAACGCGGACCAGCTGATGGTCCCGCTGCGGGGCTCGGTGGTGATGCTCGACGAGGAGCGGACCCCGCGCGAGCTGCGCGCGGGCGAAGCGATGGTGGTCCCGCGGTACCGATGGCATGAGGTCCGGAACCAGAGCGGCGAGGACTGTGTCGTGTTCAACCTCTTCTCCGGCGTCGGTGAGATGTCGGAAGTTGGCTTCGAGGCCTACCCACGGGATTGACCACGCGCCGCGAGCTGAAGTCGGCTCTGATTCCTTCCGCTTGACACATGCCGATATAGGCATATATGGTCTCGGCCATGGCACGGGCGGCGACCACGACGGATGTCTTCAACGCGATCGCCGAGCGGCAGCGGCGGGAGATCCTGGTGTTGCTGCGGGACGGTGAGCGGCCGGTGAACGAGGTGGCTCAGGAGCTGGGGATGGCCCAGCCGGGGGCGTCCAAGCACCTACGGGTGCTGCGGGAGGTCGGCCTGGTGCGGGACCGCCGGCTAGGCAAGCAGCGCCTGTACGGCCTCGACGCCGAGGGGCTGCGGCAGGTCCACGAATGGACCGGCGGGTTCGAGCAGTTCTGCCAGACATTGGAGCGGATGTAATCGGAAGGCGGCCGGCGCACATGCGGCACCTCGCGCCGCAACGTCCCCCATATCGCGTCCAGGCGCCACGCCAGAGCCGGGGCCCAGGCAAAACCAGCTTCGATCAGCACGACCTTCAGCGTGGGAACACGCTCGAACACGCCTTCGAAAATCATGCTGGCAAGAAGCGACTGCTGCGCCTGCGCGTGCCCGACCATCTCCTCGAGATAATGCGAGCCCCACCCACTGCCGGAGATGGGCCAGCCGCCATAACCGAAGGCGTGCACCCCGACCGGCAAGCCGGCTGCGGCCGCCGCCTCATAGATCGGCCAGTAGCGCCGCGCGCCGAGCGGTTCGGCCGTGCGGCTCAGCAGCAGCACCTGGGCGAAATTCGCGTCGCCGGCGCGGCATTCGATCTCCCGCACCGACGCCGGCGCATCTTCATACGGCACCACCACCGACCCGCGCAGCCGCCGGTCGCGCGAGGTCCATCCGCCATCTGCCAATCGTTGGTCGCATGGGTGAGGGCCGCCGACAGCTCCGGGTTCTGGGCACCTTGACCGCTGGTGAGGGGATTGAGGATGCCGAGCGCCACTTTGTTCGGATCGAGATGCTGAGCCGCCATGAAGCCGAGATCGCTGCCCGGCATGTCGCCGTCCGGCCACGCGTCCCGCCTGCAGGCCTGCGGCTGGCCTTTCGGATAGGCGGTCCCCTGCTGCCAGGGCTGGCGATAAATGACGCCAAATTCGGCGATATGGTCACGCCAGCGTTGCGGCAGATAGGGATGCAACGAGGCGCTGACGCCGCCGATCGCGGTTTGTCGCGGCCGGGGATGGATGTCGCAGTCGGCGATGGCGAGTGTCGTGGTGGGGGCCGGCTGGATGGCGCTCACGGGTCAGGACGTCCACGTTCATGAACCATCTCCTTTGGGCAGGACCCTACGTCCGGCGCGGCAGGCAGTGCCAGTGATCACATGGGTGATCACATGGGTGATCACATGGGGTGATGACGACCGTGAGATGACCCCAGGACGGAAAGGGCCGCGAGAAAAGGGCGCAACAAAAAAGGCCGCGCACTGCGCGGCCTTTCCTGAACCGATGGGCGATCAGGCAGACTTGCGCCGGCGCACGAACCCAAACGCCGCAAGACCCATCCCGAGGACCGCGAGTGATCCGGGTTCGGGGATGAAGTTCGCGTTCCCGCCGCCATTGTGGATCTGGTAGATGCACGGGGCGGCCCGCCTGTTCCCGAACATACCGAGGTAATTTCTGCTGTCGTATTGGTGAACGCCTGCTCCAGATCAAGGATCGCAAAAGCAGCCGGTTTGACAAAGAAGTCGGGATACGCCGTCGTTGGCGTGAACGTCGCATCCACATTTGCGTGCGGCAGCGGCTTCGGGGTCAGATCGATGTCAGCCACGTTGGGTGACCCTCCGATCGGCCCCGTAATCGTCGCCAGCAGGATTTTGTTGGCCCCGCCCGGCAGGGTGATCTTCGGGTCCGAGGTCTTGGTCGGGAACGTGTAGCTCGCAACCCCATGAGCCGTCGAATAGAGCCAAAGCTGGGCGTTCACGCTATCGAATGAGCCGCACAACCCGGTACTGCACGGCGACAGGTGCGAGGTCGTGGTGAACGACTCGTAAAGACCAAACGTGCCAACCTGATTCGCCGTCGCCACCTGTACGCCGTTCAGGAAGAATACGTTCGGAACCAGGAACCCTTTTTCCATCACCGAACCCTTGACCGACGCGTCGGCGGGACATGGATGGTTGCGAAGTCACCGAGTTCGAACGTGTTCGCCGTGAACGGTCCGGTCGTGGAGTCGGGCGTCGCTGACGGATCCCACGTGAAACTGTTCGGCGTCGCGTTCGCGCCGTGACCAAATCCCAGACTCAGCGCCAAAGCGCAGGCTGCGGTGGTTAAGGCACGCCGGAGAGTCTTGCTGGGCATGACGGTAACCTATTCCCTCGTGAGGCCATTGCTGGCCGTTAATGCGGAGAGTATGCGCACCCCCAAACTGATTGCAAGGCTTTAATTGACACTCCGCTGACGATTTAACAAATGCCAAGCCGACCGCCAAACCCGCCCGCCAGGCCAAATCCCCCCAATATTCCCCTGGACCAGCCCCCCGGCCACGCCTAACCATAGACCCACTCACGGTTTTTTTCCCGTGCCCACCGATCGGAGGTCCGGACCCAATGTCCCCCTTCCCCTACGACCTCGCATTTGATCGCAACCTGGGGTGGATTACAGACTGGGAACAACTCGCGTTACGCGGGAAACGGGTCGCCATCGCCGGAATGGGCGGAGTCGGCGGCGTCCATCTGCTGACCCTCGCTCGCCTCGGCATCGGCGCCTTCAACATTGCCGATTTCGACATGTTCGAGTTCGCCAATTTCAACCGCCAGATCGGCGCCATTGGTCAGCACCCTCGGTCAGCCCAAGGTCGAAACCCTCGCCCGGATGGCGCTCGACATCAACCCCGAACTGTCCATCCGCCAGTTCCCCGAAGGCGTGAAGCTGGAAGGCGTGGACGATTTCCTGGCCGACGTGGACCTCTTCATCGACGGCCTCGACTTCTTCGAAATCCCCATCCGCCGCGCCATCTTCGCCCGCTGCCATGCCCTCGGCATCCCCGCCATCACCGCCGCGCCTATCGGCACCGGAACCGGCTACCTGGTCTTCCACCCCAAGGGCATGACCTTCGACCAGTACTTCCGGATGGAAGGACGTCCGCCCGAGGAGCAGTTCCTCCGCTTCCTCATCGGGCTGGTCCCCAAGGGCCTGCACCGCCGCTATCTGGTGGACCCGCGCCGGATCAACCTTGCGGCACGCAAGGGGCCATCCACCGCCGCCGCCGTGCAACTCTGTGCCGGCGTGACCGCCACCGCCGCCCTGAAGCTGCTGCTCAATCGGCCCGGCATCAAGGCCGCCCCCTGGCACCACCATTTCGATGCCATGCTCGACCGCATGGCCGTGACTTGGCTGCCCTTCGGCCTGGGCGGCCCGGTCCAGCAGGCCAAGCTCGCCATCGCCGGCCGGTCCATCCGTAAGGCCCAGGCGAGAGCCGCCGCGGAAGGCGCCGCCCCCCCGCCGGCCGACCCGCCGCGGACCGGTCGAACCACCACCCAGGAAATCCTCAACCTGGCCCGCTGGGCGCCCAGCGGCGACAACGCCCAGCCCTGGCGCTTCTCGCTGCCGGGGGACGATGTCGTCGGGGTCCACCTTCGCCACGACCCCTCCAGCCCGTACGAATATAATAAAGGTGAGCCCACCCTGCTCTCGGCCGGAATGCTGCTGGCCAATATCGCCATCGCCGCCTCCGGCTGGGGCCGCTCCGCCACCTGGGAATACGCCGCCCCGGACGAGATACGGGTTCGCCTCGCCGAGACCGGGGCGGAACCCGATCCGCTCCTCAAGGTCCTGCCGCTCCGCAGCGTGGACCGCGGTCCATACAGTACCCGCCGCCTCACCCCGACCGAGCATGCGGCCCTCGAAGGCATGCTCGGCCCCAGCCTTGCGGTGCGTTGGGTGCAGGAGACGCGGCAACGGCTGGCCATCGGACGGTTGAATGCCCGCGCGACCGACATCCGGCTGCGCTGCCCCGAGGCCTTCCCGGTCCATCAGGCGGTGATCGATTGGCAGCGGCGGCTGAGCCCGACCGGCATCCCGGCCGAGGCCGTGGGACTCGCCCGCCCGATGCTGCCCCTGTTCCGCTGGGCGCTCGCGGACTGGAACCGCATGCGAATGCTGAACCGGGCCGGCACCTTCGGGGCCGCCGCCCAGCTCGACCACCTCCCCGCGCTCCGCACCGGCGCCTTCGCCGTCTTCTCCCTGCCTGCCGGCAACGCCGGGCCCGAATCGATCCTGCGCGCGGGCGAGGCGCTGCAACGCTTCTGGCTCACCGCGACCCGGCTGGGCCTCGCCATGCAGCCCACCATCGCGCCGATCGCCTTCGCCCGCTACGGCGAAACCGGCCATGCCTTCACCGCCAACTCCCGCCTGCGCGACAAGGCACGCGGCCTGGCGCAGGCGTTCCGCGACACGCTCGGCATGGCCCCGAGCCAGGCGGTGTTCCTGGCGCGCGTCGGAGAGGGGCGGCGCAAGCTGCCGATGGTTCGTTCGGGCCGGCTGCCCCTCGCCGAGCTGATGATCGCCGATCCTTCGTCCAGTTGCGTCGTCCTTCCAGTTTGTGCTGCTGACAAGATTCAACATGGAGAACACCAAGAACCACGGGAGCCCCCTGAAAGCTCCGAGCGCGCATGCCTTCCCTTCTCTGTGGTCCTCCGAGACCTCCGCGTTAACCATTTCAACCTGGCCAACCGCTGGGTCCCCAGCGATGCCTGACCGATGACAAAGGACCTCCACGGCCCTCCATCTCCCGGCCCTCCGTGTGAAACCACCGCTTGAGGCTATTCAGCCCGGCGCAATCGCACTGTCCTCTCCCGCGATGGACCTCCCCGAAGAACACCGCATGCTGGCGGACCTCGTCGCGAAGTTCGTCGATCGCGACCTGATGCCCCTGGAACCCGCCGTCCTCGCCCGCGAAGCCCGCGGCGAGAAATACGGCCTCACCCCCGAGGAGGAAGAACCGCTCCTCGCCCGCTGCCGCGAACTCGGCCTCTGGGCCCTCGACGTGCCGGAAGAACTCGGCGGCGCCAACCTTCCCATCACCGCCCTCATGCCCATCAACGAGGAACTCGGCCGCACCGTCGTCCCCTTCACCTTCCCGCCGGACAGCCCCAACCTCCACATGCTGCTCGCCGTCGCCAGCCCCGAACAGCGCGAGCGCTACCTCAAACCCTACGCCGCCGGTGAAGCGATTTCCGCCATTGCCATCTCCGAACCCGGCGCCGGCGGCGATCCCGCCGGCATGACCACCCGAGCCGTCCGCGACGGCGATCACTGGGTCATCAACGGCCGCAAAATCTGGGTCAGCCGCGTGCCCCAGGCCGACTTCCTCATCGTCATGGCCCGCACCGGAGAGGGTAAACGCCATGAGGGGATCTCCGCCTTCATCGTCGAACGCGGCACGCCAGGATTCATCATCGAACGCGAGATCGCCATGATCGGCGGCCGCCGCACCTACGAACTCATCTTCGAAAACTGCCGCATCCCCGCCTCCCACCTGCTCGGCCACGAGGGCCGTGGCTTCGCACCCATGCAGCTCCGCCTGACCGTGCGCCGTCTGCAAATGGGCGCCTGGTGCATCGGCATGGCCCGTCGCGCGCTCCAGATGCTGTGCGAGCATGCCCGCCAGCGCGTCACCTTCGGCGCCAAACTCGCCGACCGCCAGGCCATCCAATGGTGGGTCGCCGATGCCGCCACCCGCATTCACGCCACGCGGCTGATGGTCATGGATGCCGCCGCCAAGCAGGACCGCGGCGACGACGTGCGCACCGAGGCCTCCATGGTGAAGCTCTACGCCACCGAAATGGCCGCCGACATCCTCGACCATGCCATGCAGGCCTTCGGCGCCATGGGCATGACCAAGGAACTGCCGCTGCAACTGCTTGCCGCCCAGGTCCGCGTCATGCGCGTCTATGAAGGACCCAGCGAGGTGCACCGCATGGTGATCGCCCGCCGCTTCCTCAGGGAACCGTCATTGCGAGCGTAGCGAAGCACTCTCGTGCCCCTGGCCGCACCCAAACCGATCCTCTCCGTCGCCAATCTCCGCACGTGGTTCCACACCCGCGCCGGCATCGTCAAAGCCGTGGACGATCTCTCCTTCACCATCGGCGCCGGCGAGACCCTGGCGATCGTCGGCGAATCCGGCTGCGGCAAGAGCATGACCGCGCTCTCCCTCATGCGTCTCATCCCGCCCGCCGGACGCATCGAATCCGGCTCCGTCCGCCTCGGCGAAACCGACCTGCTCCGCCTCTCACTTCGCCAGATGCGCGCGCTCCGCGGCAAAGACATCGCCATGATCTTTCAGGAGCCGATGACCTCGCTCAACCCGGTGCTCACCGTCGGGCGGCAGATCGCCGAAGCCGTCGCGCTGCATCGCAACGTCTCGCGCGCGCGAAGCAATGCGCGCACGCCGTCGAGATGCTGCAACGCGTGCGCATCCCCGAACCCGAACAGCGCGCCCGCGAATATCCCCACCAGATGTCCGGCGGCATGCGCCAGCGCGCGATGATCGCCATGGCGCTCGCCTGCAATCCCAAGCTGCTGATCGCCGACGAACCCACCACCGCGCTCGACGTGACGATCCAGGCCCAGATCCTCCGCCTCATCGTCGATCTGCAGCGCGAAACCGGAACCGCCGTCCTGCTCATCACCCACGATCTCGGCGTGGTGGCGGAGACGGCGCACCGCGTCATCGTCATGTACGCCGGACGCAAGGTGGAGGAAGCGACCGTCGAGGACCTCTTCGCCGCCCCCCAGCACCCCTACATGCAGGGCCTGCTCGCCTCCGTGCCGCGCGGCGGACTGCTTGCCGGCGAAGCCGCGCCGGATGCCCGCCTCGCCGAAATCCCCGGCATCGTCCCGCCGCTCTACGCCCTGCCCGAGGGCTGCCACTTCGCCCCGCGCTGTCCGCGTGCCGATGACCTCTGCCGCGCCGCTTATCCGGCACTCGAGGAAACACGGCCCGGCCACTTCGCCGCCTGCCGGCATCCGGGATGAGCACCCGGTTCTGGAGGTTGAGGACCTCCGCAAGTTCTTCCCCGTCCGCCGCGGCTTCTTCCGTCGCGTCGTGGGCCAGGTGCGCGCGGTGGACGGTGTGTCCTTCACCGTCAACGACGGCGAGACGCTGGGCCTGGTCGGCGAAAGCGGCTGCGGCAAATCCACCGTCGGACGCGCGGTGATGCGCCTGATCGAGCCGAGCGCCGGTTCCATCCGCCTCGCCGGCACCGACATCACCCGCCTGTCCCGACGGGCGCTGCGCCCCTTCCGCCGCCAGATGCAGATCGTCTTCCAGGACCCGTTCTCCTCGCTCAACCCGCGCATGACGGTGGGTGACATCGTCGGCGAGCCGCTCCGGCTGCACGGCATCGCGCACGGTTCCGGGTTGCGCGAGCGCGTGGCCGCAACTGTTCGAGCGTGTCGGCCTGCGCCCCGGGCAGATGCGCAACTACCCGCACGAGTTCTCCGGCGGCCAGCGCCAGCGCATCTCCATCGCCCGCGCGCTCGCGCTGGAGCCGCGCTTCATCGTCGCCGACGAACCTGTCAGTGCGCTGGATGTCTCCATCCAGGCGCAGGTCATCAACCTGCTCATGGACCTGCAGCGCGAGCGCCGGCTGTCCTATCTTTTCATCAGTCACAATCTCGGCGTGGTGGAACACATCAGCCACCGCATCGCGGTGATGTATCTCGGCCGCATCGTCGAATACGCCGACAAGACCACGCTCTTCACCCGCCCGCTTCATCCGTACACCGAGGCGCTGCTGGCCGCGATCCCCATCCCGGACCCGAAGCTGAAGCGCGAAAAGCCGCCGCCGCAGGGCGACGTGCCCAGCCCGGTGCGCCCGCCGCCGGGCTGTCATTTCCATCCCCGCTGCCCGTACGCGGTGGCGCGCTGCCGGGTGGAGTCGCCGCTTCTGCGCGAGGTCGCCCCCGGCCAGCTCGTGGCCTGTCACCTGCGGTGACGCACGCCCCTCATTGTCATCGCAAGCCCGGTCGCGCCGTGCCCCCCTGTCATTGCGAAGCCCGCGCAGCCACCCCCTGTCATTGCGAAGCCCGCGCAGCGGGCTGAAGCAATCCCCAGCGCGAGCTCGCACGCAATCACCGCATCCCCATCGCCCCAGCCGCGCAGCAACCGCCGCAGGCATCAACCCGCAGACCTGTTCAGCGCCGCAGCCGCACGCACCAGCGCCTTGAAGGCCTCCTCATTCACCTCGTCCGCCTCACGCAGATCGATCGCCCGCCGGACCTTCCCCTCCAGGCTGGAATTGAACAGACCCGCAGGGTCCTCCAGCGACGCGCCCTTGGCGAAGGTCAGCTTCACGACGCTCTTGTACGTCTCGCCGGTGCAGATGATCCCGCCATGAGACCACACCGGAACGCCTCGCCACTTCCACTCCTCGACAACGTCAGGGTCCGCCTGCTTGATCAGCGCGCGAACATGCGGCGAGCGTCTTGCCCCTCCAGTCGCCCAGCTCCTTGATCCTCGCATCGATCAGCCGGGACGGGGCCTCGTCCTGGCTCGTTGCACTCGTTTTCATCTGGCCCGCAGCTCCTCCGGTCTATTTCCTTCAGGGGCGCGCAACCGCAGGGTCCACCCGACGGAACCCCCAGTAGTACAACCCCAGATATGCCCCCTGGAACGCCGCCCCGATCAAGAACGGCAGCCCCAGATCGCCCGCCGCAAACAGCACCCCGGTCAGCATCGGGCTGACCGCCCGCGGCACCTGCATCGATACATTCCCCATGCTCGCGGCAAAGCCCCGCCGTCGGGCGCGCACGATACTCACGTTCAACGCACTGCGCGCGCCCGTCGTGCCGCGATTGAACATCCCCCGCAGCACATACAACACCGCCGCCAGTCCGAAACTCGGCGCGAAGGGCAGCGCGACCAGCAGCGCCAGCCCGACCAGGCGCATCGCCACCACCGCTCGCACCACGCCCATCCACCGCGACAGCAAGCCGCCGCCGATCGACGCCACGGCCGCCATCAGAAAACCCGCCGCCATCAGCGGGCCGATCTCGGCCGGGCCCTCGCCGAAGCGGATCGCGAACCAATACGCGATCAACGGCCCCGTCGCGCCGACGCCGGCCCCGTTCATCACGTTCGCGATCATCAGCCGCAGCACCAGCCGGTTCTCCTGCCGGTCCTCACGCGGGTGTCGGCGCTGCTATCGGCGCGGGCGCCGCCTCGGTGTCCGGGCGTGCGCAGGATCAGCGCGCAGCACAGCAGCGATCCGACCGCCGACACCAGGAACAGCGGCCGATACGCCAGCGCACCCGGCAGCATACCCCGCACCAGCGCCGGCGAACCCGCGATCATCGCCCCTGCGGCATTGCCCAGGAAACCCAGCGCCGCATTCAGGCTATAGACCGGCCCGCGGTCCGCCGGCGTCAGGCGCCTGTGCCAGCCAGGCCTGCTCGACCGGCGCGAACGGGCCCGCTGCGCCGTTGCCGCCTCGCCCGAAGCCTCCCACCAGCGCCGCCGCCCACAAGATCGCCGGCGCGCGCCGGAAAACACGCCGCCAGCCCGGCAAGCCATTGGGCGAGCTTCATAGACGAACAGGAAGCGCCGCCGGCCGCCGCGATCGCTCAGCGGGCCGGCGATCAGCGTGAGCACCACACCCAGCGCCAGCGCGCCGCTCAGAACCCCGCTGATCGCCGGCGCCGACCAGCCGAGCGCGCGCAAATACAGCGTGAAGTCCACGGCCAGCGCGCCCTGGCCGATGCTGCGGATGAACCGGATGGTCAGCAGCAGCCGAGTGGTCCGGGCAAAATCGCTTATCGATGCCCGAGCGTGTTGAACCATGTTCCCGGTGTGCCGTCCCCCGACAGCGGACACAATCGCCCGCTCTGGTCCCCTTGAACCAGCCCCGAACCTAACATTGTCGATATCAAGACTAACTACCTTGGCCCATCTATCCCATCGGGTGATCCAACGTCTTACCAAAAGAAAATTGAGAATTCCTGAGAGACAAGCGGCTCCCGTCCCGTCCCGAGCCGTCTCATCCCGTAATACGAGAGAACTCGAAAACATACAATTGAGATTCCGCAGAGACGCCTCGCCGCTAGCAACCGCCTGAACCCGTCCTCACCCCTCCGCCTGGCGCAATTCCCCTGCGCTCCGATAACTATACGCCGCAAATCCGGGAGGACACACATGGCGAAACTGGAGCAGGCACTGCAACCGGCACTGCCCGACGACCACGCGCACGCCACCCTCGCCGCACGCGTCTGGCGCCCGGACCTGAACGGCCCCGCGATCGCCACCCTCCGCGGCACCGACCTGCACGACATCTCCGCCGCCTTCCCGACCATGCGAGACCTCTGCGAAGTCCCCGACCCCGCCGCCGCCCTCCGCACCGCGACCGGCGAACAGAATCGGCCCCCTCGACGCCATCCTCGCCAACACCCCGCCCGAGACCCGCGACCGCACGAAACCCTGGCTTCTCGCCCCCATCGACCTCCAGGCGGTCAAAGCCGCCGGTGTCACCTTCGCCATCTCCATGCTGGAACGCGTCATCGAGGAACGCGCCCACGGCGACCCGGACGCTGCCCACGCCATCCGCGCCGAGGTCACCCGTCTGGTCGGCGACGACCTCGGCAGGCTCAAGCCCGGCTCTCCGGAAGCCGCCCACCTCAAGCAGGTCCTGATCGACCAGGGCGCCTGGAGCCAGTATCTCGAAGTCGGCATCGGCCCCGACGCCGAGATCTTCACCAAGTGCCAGCCCATGGCCTCCGTCGGCACCGGCATGGACGCCGGCATTCACCCCAACTCGTCGTGGAACAACCCCGAACCCGAGGTCGTCCTCGCCGTCTCGTCCGCCGGCCGCATCGTCGCCGCCACCCTCGGCAACGACGTCAATCTCCGCGACGTCGAGGGGCGCTCTGCCCTCCTGCTCGGCAAGGCCAAGGATAACAATGCCTCCTGCGCCGTCGGCCCCTTCCTGCGCTTCTTCGACAACGCCTTCACCCTGGACGACATTCGCCGCACGACCGTCTCCCTCACCGTCGAAGGCGAGGATGGCTTCTGCATGAACGGCTCGTCGTCCATCGCGAAGATCAGCCGCGACCCCGCCGACCTCGCCGCCCAGATGGTCAACCGCCACCACCCCTACCCCGACGGCGCCGTGCTGTTCCTCGGCACCATGTTCGCGCCCGTCGATGACCGAGACGCCCCCGGCAAAGGCTTCACCCACCACACCGGCGACATCGTCACTATCGCCGCGCCGAAGCTCGGCCGCCTCGTCAACCGCATGAGGCCCGACCGACCAGTGCGAGGCCTGGTCGTTCGGCGTCGGCGCCCTCATGCGCAACCTCGCCCGCCGCGGCCTGCTCCGGTGAGCACCAACCCCGCTGACGGCGCCATCCTCGGCACCCTCTACGGCACCGACGCGATGCGCGCCGTCTTCGACGAATCCGCCTACTTCCAGCGCATGCTGGACGTCGAGGCTGCGCTCGCCCGCGCCCAATCCCGCCTCGGCATCATCCCGCCCGAGGCCGCCCAGGCCATCGTCGCCGCTGCCAGATGGGAAAACCTCGATCCGAAAGAGCTTGCCGCCAGCGCCCGCAACGTCGGCTACCCCGTGGTCGGTCTGGTCCGCGGCCTGTCCCGTGCCGCCGGCGAAGAAGCCGGGCGCTGGACCCACTGGGGCGCCACCACCCAGGACATCATGGACACCGCCACTGTCCTCCAGGTCCGCGACGGCCTGAACCTGATCGAACAATCCCTGCGCCAGACCCTCCGTGCCCTCATCACCCAGGCCCAGCGGCACCGAGACACCGTGATGGCCGGCCGCACCCACCTCCAGCAGGCCCTGCCCACCAGCTTCGGCCTGAAATGCGCCACCTGGGCCCTGCCGCTGATCCGCCATCTCGAACGCCTCACCCAGCTCCGCCCCCGCGTGGAGCAGGTCAGCTTCGGCGGCGCCGCCGGCACCCTCGCCTCACTCGGCACCGGGGTATCGCCGTCATGGAAGCCCTCGCCGAGGAACTCGCGCTTCGCCCCGCCATCGCCCCCTGGCACGTCGCCCGCGACAGCCTGGCCGAGACCGTCAGCCTCCTCGGCCTCATCGCCGGCAGCCTCGGCAAGTTCGCCACCGACACCGCCCTGCTCTCCCAGACCGAGATCGCCGAAATCTCCGAACCTCACGTCCAGGGCCGCGGCTCCTCCTCCACCATGCCGCAGAAGCGCAACCCGATCTCCGCCGAATACGTCCTCGCTGGCGCCCGCGGCGCCCAGGCGCTCGTGCCGCTGATGCAAGGCGCCATGGCGCAAGACCACGAGCGCGGCACCGGCCCCTGGCAGGCCGAAATCCTGGCGATCCCGCAGTGCTTCGTGCTGACCCACGGCGCCCTGGAACACGCCCGCGCGATCGCCGAGGGCATGGTCGTCGATGCCGACCGCATGCGCCGCAATCTGGACCTCACCGGCGGCCTCATCGTCGCCGAGGCCGTCATGATGGGCCTTGCCCCTACGCTCGGCCGCGCCGAGGCGCATCACGTCGTGCAGCACGCCTGCGACGTGGCCTTAAAGGAGAGCGTGAAGCTGGCCGACGCCCTGAGCCGCGAACCGCAAATCGCCAGCCGGCTCGACGCGGCCGCGATCGCCCGCCTGACGGATCCCGCGCACTACCTCGGCGGCGCGGGTGCCTTCATTGACCGCGTCGTCACTGCCGCCGACCCCGTCATTGCGAGGAGCGCGCAGCGCGACGCGGCAATCTCCGCCGATGGGCGCACGGGCGATCAAACGGCGATCAACCCCAGACCCTAATCCCCGAACCAGCAGTGCGGATACCACTGGGCATCCGGCCCGAACGGGCGGAAGAAATCGGCTGCCTCGGGTTTACCCGCCGCTTCGCGCCCGGCCTCGGGATTGAAGATGATCCGCTCCTCCGAAAGCACGTTCGCCCGCTCAAACCTCCCCTCGCGGATCGCCGCAAAGTCCGCGTGCGTGACCCCGACGTCCTGCAACGCCCGCGCATCCAACTGGGCGAGTTCGGACATGTCACGGCCCAGCCTGAACCGGCGATGGCAGGGTTCACGAGGCGATCGGCCACCGCCGCGGCGGTCCGGCACCAAATCCGCGCCGCGCCGGCCACCACCGCCGACATCGCGAGAGAAGGCGGTCCTGCTGCTCGTCACGCCATTTTGTGCGTTCGTCATGTCACAGTCCTCCTGTAACTCTGGACTGTGGGCTCCGCCTTTCAGGCGCGCGCTAAGAAACGCTTCACACTATTTTACAGGACAAATGTCACCTGCGCGTCGCCAAGCCCATCGAACCGCACAGTGCAGCGATCCCCCGGCTTCAAAAATCGCAGACCCGTGTAACTGCCGCACGTGACATACTGCCCGGCACGAACGCCCGGCCCCGTCCGCATCATGTTCACCAGCGCCGCCGCCACGCCAAGCGGATCGCCCGTCGGATGCCCGCCTTGCTGCGTCAGAACCGCGCCATCATTCACCCGCAGCTCGACATTGATCCGACCGAGGTCGAGGCCGCGCCAATTCGCCACCGTCTGCCCCGGAACAAAGGCACCGTTGCTGATACAGTCCGCCAGTTTCTCCAAAAACGACCTTGCCGCCTGATCGGCGTAGCGGCTGTGGACCACCTCGATGGCGGCACAGGCTTCCATCGCGGCCGCCACCTCTTCCCTGCCATACGCCTTCTCTCGCGCCGGCAGGTCCCGGGTAAAGCGGAAGGCCACCTCGCCCTCCACGCCCAGCAGCGGCACCGTGCTGGCCGGAATGCGGGCCGGCGAGGCATGGATATCGCGCGCGTAGATCAGACCGCGATTGGCCTCGGCATCAGGCGGCGCGTTGGCCTTGAACGCGCCCACCTCGTAACCGAGCGCATCGGTCACCGCGTCCTGGATCGCGTGCGCGTCGGCCACCAATTCCGGCCGGGCGCCATCCGGCAGTTCCGCCAGCGGCGCGCCGCTGCGACGAGCCTCGGCGAGCAGGTTGGCGGCGAGCGCGATCTGGTCCTGGGTCATGCTTTCTGTCCCGATTTCACTGGTAATAGGTGGGATATACTCAATATATATCCTCGGCCGTTCTGGGAAGCATCACGCTGTTCCCGCACCATCGTCATCCTCGCGAAAGCGGGGCCCAGCCGGTCGGACGATTGGCATCATGCCTAACCCGTGCGTCAGAGAGCGCCTTGCATGCACCACACGACGCTTTTCAAGTCGAACCGCTCGCAAGCCGTGAGGCTCGCCAAGGAGGTTGCCTTTCCGGACCACGTCCACGAGGTTGTGGTGCTGAAGGACGGCACTCGGCGCATCATAGACCGTCCACCGGCCTGTGGGATGACTTCTTCGCGTCCCCGGGAATTGATCTGCCCGACCGCGAGCAGCCGGAGGCTCAGGACCGCGAACCGCTGTGATGGTGCGCTACATGCTGGATACGAACCTCTGCATCCGGGTTCTGCGCCACAGGCCGGCGTCGCTGCGGCAGCGCTTCAATTCCGAAGCTGACGGACTCGCCATTTCCACCATCGTCCTGATGGAGCTTCTCTCCGCCGCCGAGCGGTCCGCACGCCCTGCTCACCACCGTCAGGAGATCGAGCGGTTCAGTGCGCGCCTGGCGGTCCTGCCGTTCGACCTTCCTGCCGCCGCTCACGCGGCGGACATCCGCGCCTCACTTGCCGCTGCGGGACAGACGATCGGGTCCTACGACGCCCTGATCGCGGGTCACGCCCGGAGCCGCGGCTTGATTGTCGTGACCGGCAATCTTCGTGAGTTTCGTCGTGTTGACGGCCTGCGGGCCGAAGACTGGCCGCAGTCTTGTCCAGGCCACGGGACACCCTGATCGCTGGAAATCCACCCCCGGACGGGCCATTCTGCCAAAGGAGGATCAGGCATGCAGCTCGACATCGTTTCCGACGTGATCTGCCCGTGGTGCTACATCGGCAAACGCCAGCTCGCGCGGGCGCTCGGCACGCTGGAAGCGGAAGGGCTGGATTTCTCCATCCGCTGGAACCCGTTTCAGCTCAATCCCGACATGCCGAAGCAGGGGACGCTCCGCGCGGCGTACCGCCTGGCGAAGTTCGGCAGCCCCGAGCGCGCGGCGGAACTCGATGCGCGGGTCACCGCGGCCGCGGCGCAGGTCGGGCTTGAATTCCACCTCGACCGCATCGTCCGCACCCCCAACACCATGGACGGGCACCGGCTGATCTGGTTCGCCGGCCGCCACGGCGCCCAGGATGCGGTCGTGGAGCGCGTGTTCGCCGCCTATTTCACCGAGGGGCGCGATGTCGGTGACCGCGCGGTGCTGGCCGATTGCGCCGCGGAAGCCGGGCTGGACCGTGCCGAGGTGGCCGGCTTTCTCGACAGCGACACCGCCGAGGCGGAAATGGCCCAGGCCGACCGCGCCGCGCGCGAGGCCGGGGTAAACGGCGTCCCGAGCTTCTTCCTCGATGGCTACGGGCTGTTCTCCGGCGCCGTGCCGGCCGAGCAGATGGCCGAGGCCCTGCGCCGCGCCCGGACCATCCTGCAGAACCGCGCCGCCTGACCATTTCCGGAGATTTCAGCACATGAGCAGCACCAACCGCATGCAGCATCCCGAAACGCTTGCCCTGCACGCGGGCTGGCGGCGCGATGAGGCCACCCACGCCGTCGCCGTGCCGATCTACCAGACCACCGCCTACCAGTTCGACAGCGCCGAGCAGGCGGCCAACCTGTTCGGCCTGCGCGAGCTGGGCAACATCTACACGCGGATCATGAATCCCACCGCCGATGCGTTCGAAAAGCGCGTCGCGGCATTGGAAGGCGGCGTTGCCGCGCTCGCGCTGGCCTCCGGCCAGGCGGCGTCGGCCTTCTGCGTGCAGAACCTGGCGCGGGCCGGGGATAACATCGTCAGTTCCACCGATCTCTACGGCGGCACGTGGAACCTGTTCGCCAACACGCTGAAGGACCAGGGGATCGAGACGCGCTTCGTCGATCCGACCGATCCCGAGGCCTTCGCCCGCGCCACCGATGACCGCACCCGCGCCTACTATGCCGAGACCCTGCCCAATCCCAAGCTGATCCCGTTCCCCATCGCCGAGGTGGCGGCCATCGGACGATCCTTCGGCATTCCGCTGATCATGGACAACACCGCCGCGCCGATCCTGGTGCGTCCGTTCGATCATGGCGCCGCGGTCGTGATGTATTCGGCCACCAAGTGGATGTGCGGCCACGGCACCTCGATCGGCGGCGTGGTCATCGATGGCGGCAACTTCGACTGGTCGGCCCATGCCCAGCGGCAGCCGGCGTTGAACACGCCCGACCCCAGCTATCATGGCGCCGTCTGGGCCGAGGCAGCCAGGCCGCTCGGCCCCATCGCCTACATCCTGAAAATGCGGGTGACTCTGCTGCGCGACCTCGGCGCCGCGGTCAGCCCTTTCAACGCATTCCTGTTCCTCCAGGGGATCGAGACCCTGCCGCTGCGCATGCGCGAACACAGCCGCAACGCACGCGCGGTCGCCGATTTCCTCGCCGCGCGGCGGGATGTGACGCGGGTGATCCATCCGGCGCACCATCAGGGGATTGGCGCCGAGCGGACGGCGAAATACCTGCCGCACGGGCAGGGCGGACTGGTCGGGTTCGAGCTGGCCGGCGGCATCGATGCGGGGCGGCGGTTCATCAATGCCCTCAAGCTGTTCTACCACGTGGCGAATATCGGCGATGCGCGCAGTCTGGCGATCCATCCCGCCAGCACGACACACTCGCAATTGTCCGAGGAGGAGCAGCTCGAAACCGGTGTGACACCCGGCTACATCCGGCTGTCGATCGGCATCGAGCATATCGACGACATTGTCGCCGATCTGGGCCAGGCGCTGGACGCCGCGGGCTGACGCGCGCTCTGCACAGTGTCATTGCGAGGCCTGGAAGGCCGAAGCAATCTCCACCAAAGGGCGCACGGACATTCGAGCGCCGGATCGGCGGAGATTGCTTCGGCCGCTCCGCGGCCTCGCAATGACACCCGCTACCGCCCCTTCCGCGCCCCGTTCCGCTTCAACAAAAACTCCCGCCCGACCTTCACCATCGGGACGCCGTCGTAATCCACGATATCCGCCGTCGCATACGTCTCGTGCCACGCATCCGGGATGAAACTGCCGGTCCCGACCACATCGATCGGCGCCTTGGCGTCAGCCATGACGCGGCACTTGTCCACGCCAAACCCCGACGACACGATGATACGAACCGACGGAAAGCCCGCCTGGTCCAGCGCCTCGCGCATGCGCCAGATCGCCGCGGCCGAGACGCCGGTGCCGACCAGGTAGCGCAGTTCCGTATCGCTGCGGTAGCGCCGGATCGCGCCCGGCGCGTGCCGCTCCAGCACGGCGTAGCTCTCGGCCGGGTCGAGGCTCTCGACGAACCGCCCGCCATGCGTGTCCAGCCGAACCGACAGTCGCCCATCAGCCGCCAGATCGGCGAAGCGCCGGCACACCGCCAGCGCATCGGTGATCTCCCGCCCGAAATAATCGACCAGAACCGTCAGCGCCGAGCCGGGAAACGTCTCGTGGAACATCTCGGCGGCCCGCAGCGTCGAGCCGGCGTAGCCGATCAGCGAATGCGGCATGGTGCCCATGCCGGCCGACTGGCCGAACCAGTGCGCGGTGCCGTCATTGGCGTTACCCAGGAAGCCCTTCGCACCCTCGCGCCGCGCCGCCTCGCTGCCGACGCTCGCGGCGTAGGCCATCATCTCCTGCATCTCGGCGCCGGCGCAGTGCCGCGCCTCCATGGCCAGGAACGACACGTCGGGCAGCGCCAGGCACATCTGATAGGCGTTGTGCGCGGCGACCGATGCCGGTCCCAGCTTCTGCAGGAAGATCGTCTCCAGGTCCGAAAGCTGCTCGAAGCTGCCGGTGAGATACAGGATCGGCTCGCCGGCGCCGACCCAGTCCCCTTCCTCGTACATCAACTCGATCTCGAACCGCGTGCCCCGGTCCGCGCGCCACCCGCTCCAGCCATTCCACCATCAGCCGGGGCGCACTGATCACCGGGCGGCGGAGGAACACCGCGTAGGTCACCCGCTTGTCGCCGAACCGGGCGACCACCTGCCGGGTGCGGTTGAAGTAGCTGTCGGTGCGACGCGCGATGTCGGCCGCCAGCGCGTCCATCTACTGCGCCGCCACCGCCGGCAACACGGCGCCGGAATCGCGCCGCTGCTTCAGTTCCTCGGCCACCAGGAACGCGAGTTCCAGCGATTGCTCCGCATTCAGCCGCGGATCGCAGTTCGTCTCATACCGTTCGGTCAGATTGGCCTCGGTCAGCCGGTGGGCGCCGCCGGTGCATTCGGTGACCGGCTGGCCGGTCATCTCCACATGGACGCCGCCGGCCCAGGTCCCCTCGGCCGCATGGATGTCGAAGAAGCTGCGCACCTCCGACAGGATGGCATCGAAGTTGCGGGTCTTCAGGTTGGCCGCGGTGGAGATGGTGTTGCCGTGCATCGGATCGCAGATCCACAGCCACCTTGCGGCCGGCGCGCTCCACCGCGCGCAGCAGCGGCGGCAGCTTCGCTTCGATCTTGTCGGCGCCCATGCGGCTGATCAGCGTCAGGCGCCCGGGCACGTTGCGCGGATTCAGAACTATCGATGATCCGCAGCAGGTCGTCGGCTTCCTGGGTCGGGCCGACTTTCATCCCGATCGGGTTGTTCACGCCGCGCAGGAACTCCACATGCGCGCCGTCCGCCTGGCGCGTGCGATCACCGATCCACAGGAAATGGGCGGAGCAGCCGTACCAGTCGCCCGTGGTGGAATCCACCCGCGTCAGCGCCTGTTCGTACGGCAGCAGCAGCGCCTCGTGCGCGACATAGAAGTCGGTCTCCCGCATATCCCGCGTGGTCTGGCTGGTCATGCCGCAGGCCGCCATGAAGGACAGCGTCTCATCGATGCGATGCGCCAGATCGCCGTAGCGGTCGGCCAGCGGTGAGCGCTCGACAAAGCCAAGGTTCCAGCGATGCACCTCGTGCAGGTCGGCATAGCCGCCCGATGCGAAGGCGCGCAGCAGATTGAGCTTCGAGGCGGACTGGAAGTAGGCGAGTTCCATGCGGGCCGGGTCGGGCCGAGCGCGCTGTCCGCGGTGAAATCCGGGCCGTTGATGATGTCACCCCGGTAGCTCGGCAGGCTTACGCCGTTCTGGCGTTTCCTGATCCGAGCTGCGCGGCTTGGCGAACTGTCCGGCCATGCGGCCCATCTTCACCACCGGCAGGCTGGCGCCGAAGGTCAGCACCACGGACATCTGCAACAGCACGCGGAAGGTATCGCGCAGCACGTTGGCGGTGAAATCATCGAAGCTCTCGGCGCAGTCGCCGCCCAGCAGCACGAAGGCGCGGCCCTCGGCCGCGGTGCCCAGCGCCGCCTTCAGCCGGCGTGCCTCGCCGGCAAAGACCAGCGGGGGATAGCGGCGCAGCTTCGCCTCGATCGCCTCCAGGGCGGCCGGATCGGGATAGGCGGGGCCTGCATGACCCGGCGTTGACGCCAGGAATCGATGGTCCAGCGGGGGAGGCAACGGTCATGATCGTGAACTCCTGGCCTGCCCTCGCGGCAGGTCGCGGCTTTATGACCGGAAAGGCGACGAATTTGCACACACCCGCCCCGCGCCGGTGCATTACGCCGCGCAACGATTGCTGATCCGCAGCTTTGGACCATAGTTTCTTGCGGGCCGCGACCGTCGTTCCTCGAAGATCCGGAGAGGAACGCCACCGTGGCTGAACCCGTGCTGGAGCCGATTGGCACCCGTGCCCCAACCCGGTGAGATGGAGCCGGCCGGGCGCCCGGCCGCCTCCGCGCTCACGGCCATCGTGGCATGCGGTCGTCATCGTCGCCGCGCTGTATTTCGCCAGCGAGGTGTTGATCCCCATAACGCTCGCCCTGCTGCTGAGCTTCGTGCTGTCGCCGCTGATGGAACTGATGCGTCGGGTGTGGATTCCGCGGGTGCTGGCGGCGCTGCTCTCGGTGCTGGTTGCGATCGGCATTATCATCGCTCTGGGCGGAATCATCGGCACGCAGATCGCCGGTCTGGTGTCCCAGGCGCCGCAGTATCAATACACAATCGAGCAGAAGGTGAGCTCCGCTCCAGAACCTGGTCGCCGATCAGGTCGCCAGCCGGATCAGCTTCATCACAAAGCGATTGCAGAACATCGGCGGCCCGCGGGCCCACCAGCCACAGGCTGGAAAGCAACCCGCCGCAACGAGCCAGCCGGAGCAGAAACCCGTCCCGGTCGTCATCACAGAGTCGCCGACAAACTCGGCCCTGCAACTGGGCGAGCATGTCCTGACGCCGATCCTGCACCCGATCGCGACGCTCGGCATCATTCTGGTCGTGGCGATCTTCACGTTGCTGCAAAAGCAGGACCTGCGCGATCGCCTGATCCGCCTGTTCGGAGCGAATGACCTGCACCGCGCGACGGTCGCAATGGATGATGCGGGACGGCGCCTGTCGCGCTATTTCCTGTCACAGCTCTGCGTCAATTGCGCGTTCGGCGTCATCATCGGTCTGGGCGTCTTCGTGATCGGCGTTCCCAGCCCGGTGTCTCTGGGGCATCCTGGGCGCGCTGCTGCGATTCATACCCTACATCGGGTCCTATATCGCCGTCGCGCTGCCGGTTCTGCTCGCCGCCGCCGTCGGCCCTGGCTGGGGCATGGCGGTCTGGACCGGGCTGCTGTTCATCATCACCGACATGATCATCGGTCAGGCCGTGGAACCGATGGTCTATGGCCACAGTGCCGGATTGTCGCCCTTCTCCGTGATCGTCGCCGCGATCTTCTGGGCGTGGATCTGGGGGCCCATCGGCCTCATTCTCTCCACCCCGTTGACCCTGTGCATGGTGGTCATGGGGCGGCACGTGGAGCGACTGGAGTTCCTGGAGGTGCTGCTCGGCGATCGCCCGGCGCTGACGCCAACCGAGAGCTTCTATCAGCGCCTGCTCGCCGGTGACCCGAGCGAGGCGGAGGAACACGCCGAACGCTTCCTGAAAGACCACTCCCTCACCGCCTATTACGACGAGGTGGCGATGCCCGGGCTGCGCATGGCCGCCGCGGATGCCCGCCGTGGCGCCTCGCTCCGGCCGGCTGGCCAAGATGCGCGACGCGGTGATCGAACTTGTGGAAGACCTCGCCGATCACGTTGACACGGAACCCGCCGCGCCAGCCGACGAACCCGGCGGTATGCGATTGCTTCACCGCGCCGCGCATGCGGACGCGCCGGAGACGCCGATCGATCCGGCCTGGTCCGAGAAGGCATGCCCGTGATATGCGTTGCCGGCCGCGGCGCGCCGGACGAGGCGGCGGCGATGATGCTGGTGCAGCTTCTGAGCAAACACGGCATCGACGCGCGGCTGGTGCCGTTCCGTATGGTCTCCCCGGCCTTCATTCAGGCGCTCGACATACCGGCATTGCATTGGCCTGTGTGCTGAGCGTGGAGTTCGCGGGCAGTCCGGTGCATCTGCGCACGCTCTTGCGGCGGCTGCGGGGGCGGCTGCGGGCAGACGCGTATCCTGGTCGGGCCTCTGGCCGGCGGACGATCCGTTCCTGCGCGACCACGGGGCGCGCGCGCAACTGGGCGCGGACATGGTGGTGACCAGCCTGCGCGAGGCGGAAGAGGCGTGCCTCGCCGTTGCCCGCGCCGGTCCGCCCGGCTTCGCGCCGCGCGTCATGGCAGACGAGCGCGTTGGCTGATCATCCCAACCAGCCGGGAACGATCATCGAGATCTGCGGAAACAGCGAAACGACCACAAGACCAGCAGCGCACACACGAACGGCACCGCGGCGCGGCCCGGCGCCGCCCTTCCCGGTATTGATTGTCGGCAAGCACACATCATGAAAGATGCTGCGCCCTGCGGCAACGCATGGCGTCCCCACACCCACCCCGTGTATTCAGCCAAGCTGCATGAGCATGCCGCAGCTTCCCCCGTCCGCCGGTGCCTCCCCCGCCATGGCGCAGTGGTTCACGCTGAAGGCGACGTACCCCGACGCACTGCTGTTCTTCCGGATGGGGGACTTTTACGAACTGTTCTTCACCGACGCCGAAGCCGCGGCCGCCGCGCTGGATATCGCCCTCACGGCGCGCGGCGAGCATGCCGGGGCACCCGTGCCGATGTGCGGCGTGCCGATTCACGCCGCGGACTCCTATCTGGTCCGGCTTATCCGCCGAGGCTTCCGCGTCGCCGTGGCAGAGCAGATGGAGGATCCGCGTGCGAGGACCGGCAAGGCTCCGATCCGCCGCGAAATCGTGCGGCTGATCACGCCCGGCACCCTGACCGAGGACGCTTTGCTGCAGGCTGGCCAATCCAACCTGCTCCTGGCGCTGGCGGTTACAGGGAACGAGATCGGGGCCGCCTGGGTGGACATCTCCACCGGTCACTTCACCACCGCGCGCTGTCCGCCCGCCGAACTGCCGGCTTTGCTCGGGCGGCTGGAACCTGCGGAGATCCTGGCCCCTGCCGGCCTCGGGCTCGGAGACGCGGAGAGCAGGCGCGGCCCGGATGTTCCAGCTTCCCCGCCGAGTACCGCGCGCGGGCGCCTGGCCGAGACGTTCGCGGTCGCCAGCATCGACGCGTTCGGTTCATTCAGCGATCCTGAAGCGGTGGCCGCTGCGGCGGTGCTCGATTACGTGAAAGCCACCCAGGCCGGCGCGATGCCCCGGCTGTCGCATCCGGAGCCGCAGGGCCTTGCCGGTGTTCTGGCGGTGGACCCCGCCACCCGGGCGAATCTGGAGATCCTTCGGGCGCGAAACGGCAGCACCGAGCACACGCTGATAACCACGGTGCGGCACACGATGACGGCCGCGGGCGCCCGCTTGCTGGCCAACTGGTTGTCGGCGCCGCTGACCCAGCGGACACCGATCATCGCCCGCGCCGACGGCTGGGGGTGGATGCTCGCCAACGCCGCGCCGACCGGGCTGGTTCGGGATGCCCTGCGCGGAGCCCCCGACATGGCCCGCGCGCTTGGCCGGGTGGCTCTGAACCGCGGCACGCCGCGTGACCTGGCGGCGCTGCGGGACGGGCTGGTGGCGGCCCGTCGCGCCATGGAAGCCTTGTCGGGACCGCTGCCTTCGGTGCTGGCCGGCGCACTCGCCTCGCTTGCGGTGGATCAGGATCTCGAACGCAGGCTGAGCGCCGCGCTGGCCGACCCGGCGCCGGCACGGGTGGATGAGGGGGCCGTGATCAGGCCGGGATTCGATGCCGAGCTGGATGCGGAACGCACGCTGCGCGACGACAGCCGCCGGTTGCTGGCCTCGCTCCAGCTCGATCTGGCGCAGCGCTACGGCGTGGCGAGCCTGAAAATCCGGCATCACGCGCAACTGGGCTATGTGATCGAGGCACCGGCAACGGCAGTCGAACGATTGCGCGAATACCCGGAACTCACGCTGCGGCAGGGCATGGCCAACGGGGCCCGCTTCAGCACGCCGGAATTATCGGATCTCGACCGGCGCATCAGCGAGGCGGGGGACCGTGCGGCACAGCGGGAACGTGCGGTGTTCAGCCGGCTCGTGCAGGAGGTGCTTGCCCAGGCTGAACCGGTTGCACGCTGCGCCGAGGCGCTTGCGCTGCTCGACGTGCTGCAGGGTGCTGCTCGTCTGGCCGAAGGCGGGCGGTGGTGCCGGGCGGAACTCACCGACGACGATGCATTCGTGGTCCGAGCCGGCCGCCACCCGGTGGTGGAACGTGCCCTGGCCATGCAGGGAAGCGCACATGGCTTCGTACCCAACGATTGTGATCTGTCGCCGGACCGGCGCGTGCTGCTGCTCACCGGGCCGAACATGGCGGGAAAATCCACCTTCCTGCGACAGAACGCGCTGATGGTGGTGCTGGCCCAGGCCGGATTGCCGGTGCCGGCGGAGTCGCTGCGGCTCGGTATCGTGGACCGGCTGTTCAGCCGGGTCGGAGCCTCCGACGAGCTTGCCCAAGGGCGCTCGACCTTCATGGTGGAAATGACCGAAACCGCCGCCATCCTGCATCAGGCGGGTCCCCGTTCGCTGGTCGTGGTGGATGAAATCGGCCGGGGCACCGCGACGCTGGACGGGCTCGCGATCGCCTGGGCCGTGCTGGAAGCACTGCATGGGACGATTGGCTGCCGCACCATCTTCGCAACGCATTTCCACGAATTGTCTGGGTTGGCCGATCGGCTGAAGCGTCTGCGCCCGTTCACCATGCGGGTGAAAGAGTGGCGCGGGTCGGTGGTGTTCCTGCACGAGGTGGCGGAGGGCGCCGGCCGCCGCTCCTGGGGGGTGCACGTCGCGGAACTCGCGGGTGTGCCGTCCCCCGTGGTTCGCCGCGCCGCGACGCTGCTCACCGCACTGGAACGCCAGGGCGGGCCGCTCGGTCCCGGGGGTTCGCTGGAGTCATTGCCGCTCTTCGCCGGCCCGGCCCCGGCGGAACAGGGAGAAGCGGAACAGGGAGAACCCGATGACGCGCTGAGCGCGCTGGCGACGGCAGTGGCGGAAATCGACCCGGACGGGCTGACCCCGCTTGATGCGCTGGCGACACTCTATCGTCTGAAGTCAATGCTGACGGTTTCCGCCGAGGCCGGCACGTAATACGTTCAGGCGATGCCCATTCCGCGCACGCACGAGACCGACGCCTTCCCGGACGCACTCAGCCTGTTGCGTAACGAGTTGCGGGGGCCACGGCATGCGGCGATCGCCGGCTTCCGCCGGCTGCTGGCGCGTATCCAGGCGCACGTGCAGCGTAATTTCGAGCATGAACACATCTCCGGACTGCAGGCGGCGCGAATGCTGTCGAGGTTGGTCGATGGCGTGGTGGCGGCGCTGTACGAACATACCACCGCAACGCTGGGCGCGTTGAAGTCGCTGAGCATCGTCGCCACCGGCGGATACGGGCGGGGAACCCTGGCACCGTTCAGCGACATCGATCTGCTCTTTCTCACCGGACCGCTGCCTGACCCCGAGACGCTGCAGGCGGTCGAGTACATGCTGTATTTCTTCTGGGACCTCGGATTGCGGGTGGGGCACGCCACGCGCTCGATCGAGCAGTGCCTGTCGGCCGCCGCCGATCCCACGGTGCGCACGTCGCTGTTGGATGCCCGGCATCTGGCGGGTGATGCCGCGTTGTTCACCCGCTTTGAAGAGGCATTCGCGGAGGAGTGCAAGCAAGCCGGCGCGGCCGAATTCATCCTGACCAAGCAGTCCGAACGGACCGCCCGGCACCATCGCTTCGGCAATTCACCGTTTATGGTGGAACCCAACATCAAAGAAGGCCGAGGCGGGCTGCGCGATCTGCAAACGCTCTACTGGATCGCACGATATGTGTACGGCACCACCACGATGGGGGAGCTGGCCGAGGTAGGGGGCATCCTGTCGCAGATGGAGGCGCGGCGCGCCAAGCGATCCTGGGAATTCCTGTGGACCGTGCGATTTCATCTTCATTACGTAGCGGGCCGCGCCGAAGAGCGGCTGACCTTCGATCTGCAACCGGTGGTAGGCGCGCGTATGGGCTACACCCCGCATGGCCGGCAGGGCGGTGGTGTGGAACGTTTCATGCGGCACTATTTCCTCACGGCACGGAACGTGGTTCGCCTGACCCACGTGCTGGAGCCGGCGTTTCTGCGCGAAGCCTTGGGGCCGCCGGCGATCGCGCCGGAGACCGATCGCATGCTGATCGCCGAAGGATTCATTCTCGCTGACGGCAAGCTGTTGCCGTTGCCGGGACGCGACTTCGATGCCGAGCCAATCCTCATGCTGCGCATCCTGAAAGTCGCGCGTAACCGCAGCCTGATGCTGCATCCGTTGGCGCTGCGGTCGATGATCCAGAACGAGCGGGCGGCGGTTCGCCTGCGCGGCGATCCCGAAGCCGCGCGGCTGTTCCTCGACCTGCTGGTGGGCCGGCACGACGATCAGCATCGTCCTGACGGCGCGCGATGGCTGTCGATCATGAACGAAAGCGGGCTGCTCGGCCGCTTTCTGCCGGATTGGGCGCGGATCGTCGGACAGATGCAGTTCGACACCTATCACGTCTTTACCGTCGATGAGCACACGATCGAGGCGGTGCGCGTGCTGAACGGGATCGAACGCGGAGATTTGGCGGAGATTGCACCGGTTGCGTCGGGCATCGTGGACCAGATCCAGTCCCGCCGGGCGCTTTATCTTGCGGTTCTGCTGCACGACATTGCCAAGGGGCGCGGCGGTGATCATTCCACACTGGGGGCAGAGATCGCGTTGCGCGTGGGACCGGAACTCGGGTTGAGCGCCGAGGAAACCGAGACCGTCTCCTGGCTCGTCTTGCACCATCTGTTGCTGAGCGAAACGGCATTCAAGCGCGATATCGACGATCCCAAGACCATCCTTGACCTGGCGGACACCATTCAGTCGCCCGAGCGTCTGCGGCTCCTGCTGGTGCTGACAGTCGCCGACATGCGCGCGGTGTCGGCCAGGGTGTGGAACGGGTGGAAGGCGACGCTGCTGCGTGAGTTGTACGCCCGTGTGGCGGAGGTTCTGGAGGGCGCGCTCGCCACCACCGAGCGAGACGTACGTGTGGATCGCGCGAAGGCCGCCGTGGCCGCCCTGCTCGCGGACTGGCCACGGGAGGACATCGATCACTTCCTGGCCCTCGGCTATCCCGGCTATTGGCTGGCTTTCGATCCGGAGACGCATGGACGACATGCGCGCCTGGTGCGTGATGCCGAAAAGCGCCAGGCGCCGCTGACGGTGGATACCAAGCCGCTGCCGGCGCGCGCGGTCACCGAGGTGGTGGTTTACACCGCCGACCATGCAGGTTTGTTCAGCAAGATTTCCGGCGCGCTCGCGGTGGCCGGTGCGTCAATCGTCGATGCGCGGATCCATACCCTGACCAACGGCATGGCGTTGGACACATTCTGGATTCAGGATGCCGCCGGCGGGGCATGCGACGCACCGCACCGGCTGGCGCGCATCGCTGCGCTGATCGAGCAGGCGCTTTCGGGGCGAATGAGATTGTCGAGCGAGATCAACCGGGTGCAGCAGAATTCGCTGGGTCAGCGCATGCGGGCGATCCATGTGCCGCCACGGGTGGTGATCGACAATCGTGCGTCCAACACGTTCACGGTGGTGGAAGTGAACGGGCGCGACCGTCCCGGGCTGCTGCACGATGTGACCGCGGCGATCAGCGAGCAAGGGCTGCAGATCGCGTCGGCACATGTGACGACATATGGGATGCGGGCGGTCGATGTGTTCTATGTCAAGGACGTGTTCGGGCTGAAGGTCGAGAACGAACGCAAACTCCGCGTGTTCCGGGAGGCATTGCTGAAAGCGCTGGATCCGGGAGATCAGCCGGTGGACATACCCCAACCCGTGCGCCGGCGCGCGGCGTCGGCTTAGCCAGCCCTCCTCAATCCACCCGCGCCTGGGCGTAACCGCGCAAAACCTCGCTGCCGTCCTGGTTCACCGTGACCACATCCAGATCGACCAGCTCGTCCGTTACAGCCGTAACCGTGGCGGTGCTGTCCAGCGTATCACCGGGCCAGACCTGGTTGGTGAAACGCACGCCGAATTTGGTCAGCCGCCCGTCGCCCACCCAGTTGGTCAGCATCTTGCCGGTCAGACCCATGGTCAGCATGCCATGGGCGAACACGCTGGGATAGCCGGCGACCTTGGTGGTGTAGAGTTCGTCCGTATGGATCGGGTTGTAGTCGCCGGATGCGCCGGCGTACTGAACGATCTGGGTGCGAGTGAGATTCTCGACCACGCGTTCGGTGTGACGGTCGCCGACGGTCAGATCGGCTGCGCGCAATGCCATCGCTCTGTCCCCTCAGTCCCGGTCCACGGGTCGTTCGGTCGTGACCCCGACGCTGCGCGCGCGCAGCACGAGCTGACCGGACTGGTCACGGTATTCTACGATGCGCTCGCGAAAGATCAGGCGGCCAGCACGCTTGCTCTGCTTCTCCCACGTTTCACCGTCGCGGTACTCCGCGGTGAGTACGTCGCCCGCGCGAACGGGCGCAGGTATTCGAAATGCTGCTCGGCGTGCAGCCCGCCGAGGGAGCGCGGCGTATCAACCCCGGACGGTGTCTTGCCGGAGCCGAACCATGGTTCATCGGGCTTGGGGCGGAGGTGGTACTCGGGATCGAACTGGGCCACGGCCTGACCGAACGTGGGAGGCGCGATCACGCCGCCCGCTTCGGCACCGGCATAGACCGGGTTGGTGTCGCCGATAGAGCGGGCGAACATCAGGATATGGGAGGCTTCCACCGGGAAGGTGACCGTCTTCGCCATCGTCTCCGCCCTTCTGAACCGGCCCAGACTAACAGCCCTGAACGGTCCCTCCCAGAGGCCGCGGTTGCGGGTTCAGTAGCGCGGCGGGGGCGGCGGCGGCGCCATGCCGGGCGCCATGCCTGGCATGGCGGTCGGGCCGCCCTGCGCGGTCATTGTCATCGAGATGGACTGCTGGACCAGGTTCATGGCCGTGGCCGTGTCGTGATTGGCCAGTGCCTGCAGCGCCTGGCTGAGATTGCTGACGGCCGGGTTGCTGTCAGGGGTGCCGACCGCCCCCTGGGGCACCGAACGGGTCAGCAGGAGCGTCTGGGCATTTTCGATGCAGGATTGCGCCAGGCCGAGCTGATGGCGGGACAGGGCGTTTTGCGCCGCGCGCAGATAGTCGCCGGCGGAGGCGTTCGGGCCGAGATCAGGCGTCGGCAGCGCGGGAGATATCTCCGAATGCGTGGTCGCTGCGTTCAGGTTGGTCGGGCGGTTCACGAGAGGCTCGACGCTGGGCAGGCTGCGAGGGCCGGTGACAACCTTTCCCGGCCCTGCCGGGACGGATTGAGCGAGGGCGGGGCCGGCAAGCAGGGCCAGAACACCTGCCGAGAGCAGAACGGATCGCATGGTGGGTTCCTCCTTCCGGTTCATCGGGTCAACGCCGCAGGGATTCGATGAATATAATGGAGAATAGTGGCTCCGGTTTCCCGTTCTGCTATCGGAAAGTTAGGAAGCCGAACGCTTCCGCTTCGCGCGCTTACCTCCAGCGACGATGGAACCACAGCCACTGGCCCGGATTCTCGCGGATCCAGCCCTCCACGACGGTGGTGATGAGCTGCGTGGCGGCGGGGACGTCCACCAGGCCCTCGGCATCACGGGGCAGGGTCAGCGGCCCCACCCCGGTCAGGCGGAAATGGCCGCCAGGGAGGCGAATCACACGAACGCCCACGACCGGGCACTCGAACCGGCGGGCGAGGCGGGCGATCGTCGGATTGGCCTTGCAGCGCCGGCCGAAGAACGTGACATCCACGCCGCGGGAGAACCGTTGGTCCACCAGCATCCCGAGGTGGTCGCCGCGCTCCAGCGCCGCGGCCATTTCCAGCGCGGCTTCCGGACGGGTGCGGATCAGGTGTCCCATCAAGGGGGTACGGATGCGCGCGATCTCGCGCGCCACCGCCCGGTTGTTGGGCATGCGGTACACCACCGCCGAGGGCAGGCCGTGCGCCGTCGCCATGACAGCCGGCAGCTCCCAGTTCCCAAGATGGGCCGTGAAGCACAGCGCGGGCTCGCCATCATCCAGCATCTGGCGAAAGAGCTGCTCGTCGTCGCTGATAATCCGGCCGGCGTTGGGTTTTTCAGGGTCGTAATCCCACAATCGGCCCAAATGCACATATTCGCCGGCAACCCGGCCCAGATTGTCCCACGCGTCGCGAAGGGTGGCTTCGATCCACGCAGCGTCGCGATCCGGGAATGCCGCACGGAGATTCTGCTGGCCGATGCGGTGCGCCGGCAGAAGCGGGCCGATGCGGCGCGCCGCGGCGCCGCACAGCGCAGACGCGCGATCCGGATCGGTGCGGGCCAGCAGACGGAGCAGCCCGGAGGCGCAGGCGCCGAGTGCTCGGTCGGTCAGTGGACTGCGATTTGAACCAGGACGGGTCAGAGGCGGACCAGGATCTTGCCGAACACGTCGCGCGCCGCCAGCCGGTCCAGCCCGGCACGGAATGCGTCGAGACCATAGACCGTGTCGATGACCGGAGGCACGCCCGCGCCCACGCGATGCAATGCGCGGCCGAGTGCGTCCAGCGGCGAGCCGAAGGAGCCGATGATCCGATATTGCTGCTGAAACAACTGCATGAGGTTGAGCGAAGCGGAGAAGCCGGAGGTCGCGCCGCAGGTGACGAGACGGCCGCCGCGGCGCAGCGACAGCAGCGAGCCGTTCCAGGTTTCCGCTCCGACATGCTCGAACACCACGTCCACGCCGCGTTTCGCGGTGAGCTTGCGGACCACGCCCTCGAACCGGTCCTCGCGATAGTTGATGACGTGATCGGCCCCCAGGGCGCGCGCCTTCGCGGCCTTGGCGGCGCTGCCGACCGTGGTGATGACGGTGCAGCCGAGGGACTTGGCCAACCTGATGGCAATCGAGCCGATGCCGGAGCCGCCGGCATGCACCAGCACCCATTCACCAGGCTCCAGCCGCGCATTGTCGATCAGCATGTGCTCGACCGTCGCGTAGGCGACGGGCACACAGGCGGCATCCTCCAGGGAAACCGCCTCGGGAATGGGTACGGTGAGCCGTGCGGGATGATTGACCCGCTCCGCGGCGAAGCCGTCGATGTGAAAGCCGCGCACGCCGGAGGGATGTTCGCAGAGATTTTCCATCCCGCGCCGGCAGAAGCGGCAGGCGCCGCAGACGATCGCGGCATAAGGGATCACCCGGTCGCCGGGCGCGAAGCCGCTGACGTCGGGACCGACCGACGCGACCTCGCAAGCTGCCTCGGCGCCCACCGTGAGCGGATAGAGGCGGCGGGCGAACGCCATGCCGCGAAAGCCCCAGACATCGATGTGGTTCAGCGCAACGACGCGGGGGCGGAGCTGCAATTCACCCGCGCCGGGGGGCGATGGGGGCGCTACGTCGCGCGGTTCAAGCTCGCGGTCGGCGATGAGCTGGAGGGCCTGCACGGTCAGTCCACGGTGCCAAGTACCAGGCTGACGTTCTGGCCGCCGAAGCCGAACGAATTGGACAGGGCGTGCCGAACCGCGGCACGGCGTGCGGTGTTCGGCACACAATCGATGGGGATCGCGGGATCGGGCGTTTCGTAGCCTATGGTCGGCGGCAGCACTCCCTCCCGAAGCGACTGCATGGTGAAGATGGCTTCGATCACGCCCGCGGCGGACAGGGTGTGACCAATCATCGACTTGTTGGAGGACACCGGGATGGCGGACGCACGGTCGCCGAAGGTGGCGCTGATCCCGAGCCACTCCATCTTGTCGTTCTCCGGCGTGCCGGTGCCGTGCGCGTTGATATAGCCGATGTCCCCGGAGTCAGGCCCGCATCGGCAATGGCATCCTGCATGCAGCCGATGATCGGCTTTCCGTCAGGCGAGGAGCGGGTGCGGTGGAAGGAGTTCGGCGCGTTCGCCGCCGCCCTCGACAACCCCGAACATGGGTGCGCCACGGGTTTTTGCGTGGACCGCACTTTCAAGCACCAGCGCGCCGGCCCCCTCGCCCATGACGAAGCCGTCGCGGTCCTTGTTGAAGGGCCGCAAAGCGGCTTGGGGATGCCCATTGCGGGTCGAGAGAGCCTGCAGAAGCGAGAAGCGGATCAGTGCCTCCTGTGTGACGGAGCCGTCCGTGCCGATGATCAGGGCGGCGCCGGTTTCACCGCGGCGGATCGCCTCCAGTCCGAGCTGGATGGCGGTGGCGCCTGAGGCACAGGCGGTGGTAAGGCCGATCGGGGTGCCCTGGGTGCCGAACGCATCGGCCAGGCGATCCGCCAGACTGCCCATGCGAAACTGCTCGTACATCGCCTGGTAGCGTCCGGACCAGACCAGGCGGATCAGATCGGCATAGGTCGGCTGCGCGGTCTCGGCGGCTGCGGCGAGTTGGAGCCGCTGTGTCCACTCCACCTCGAAGGGCGCCATGGCCAGGATCAGCGGACCCGGAAAGCCGGCGATCGGCAAGCGGGCCGCCGATATGGCCTCGCGCCCGGCCCGGAGCGCCATCTCCAGCATGCGGTCGGGCGCCGGCTGATCGGGCGGTCCGACAAAGTCAACGGTACCGGCGATTGTCGTCTTCAGCCCGTCCAGCGGAAAGCGGGAAATCGTGCGAATGCCCGAATGGCCCGCGGTGAGTTGACGCCAGTTCTCGGTCAAGCCCTCGCCGAGCGAAGTCAGGATGCCCATGCCGGTCGCAACGACGACAGGGCGACCTTGGTGATCATGCTCCTTCATGGTCGGTTCCCCCGTCAGGCCTGGCTGACCAAGGCAAGAGCCTCGCCCCGCGCGTGGCCCCAGCCGGATACCAGGACCTGGCGAAGCTCTCTCGTCATCGGCCGCTCGGCCTGCTCGAACGGCGGGAAAAGCCGTCCGTCCGCGACAGCCATCGCCGCGAGTGCCACGGCGGCGGGGAAGGATGGTTCCAGAGAATGGCCCAAAGCCGTGGCGGCCGCTCGTACCGGCAGACCAATGCCGTCAAGGAAACCTCGTTCCTCGGCCGTTGCCGGAGCCGCACCGGAGGCAGCGGAAATGATGGCCGCGTGAGCCGGATCGAGCAGACCACGCATCCATTCGAGCTGATGCGACGCCTGAACCGCGGCCGCGCCGGGCTGACGGGAGGCGTGGGTGGTCCCGATCGCGGCGATAGCGGCGAGCCCCTTCGCCCCACGTCCCATCGCGTGGCACCTGCTCTCGATCACCAGGAAACAACCCACCGAGCCGAGCGTCATGCCTCCGCCGCGGCGCTGACGCTCCCATACCGGGGTGAATGGCCCTGCTGCCAAGGTGCCGCCAAGAGCATAGTAAAGAATGAGTTCGGCGCGCTCGGCATTCTGGGCGCCGCCCACCAGAAACAGGTCTCCCTGCCCTGCGGCGATGCGGGCGCAGGCGATCCGGACGGCTTCGGACCCGCAGGCTTCCTCCCCCATGAAGGTGCGGGACGACCCGGCCACGCCGTGCACGATGGAGATGCAGCCAGCCAGCATGTTCGGGAGCTGGGCAAGGAACAGTGTGGGACGCAGACCGGATGTCATGCCGAGGGTGAGCGCCACCTGAGGATCGGGTGCAGCCGGGTTGGCCAGCATGGTTTCGTCCAAGGCAATGTCCCGCTCACCGCCCCCGGTGGCGACGATCATTTCCATGCGATCGAGCAGGGCGGTGTGGCCTTTCAGTGCGGCTGATTCGAGGGCCTGGCCCGCGGCATAGGTGCCGAGAAGCTGCCAGAGCTCCATCTGGCGCTGATCCCGTTTGCCGATATGGCGATCGAAATCCACCGGCGCGTGGGGATGGATGACGGCGGGGGCGAACCGCTCCAGGTCCACCGCGGGCCGGAACGCTTCCAGCGCGCCGCGGTGCTGATCAAGTCCGTCGCCGAGGCAGGAAACCAGGCCAATTCCGGTGATCAGCGCGTCGCGCTCACGCGCCATGCAGCAGCGCCTCCGGGATCCTGGCGCGCCGCGCGGCGGCGAGCAGTGCATCCTTCAGATGCGGGGTGGGGAAGGGGACCACGCGGTAGGTCAGCTCCGCCTCGGCAAGCGCGCGCCCGTCGCTTTCCAACCGGGCGCTCATGACGGCGTAGCCGGAGCCGTCGTGCATCAGGCGCGCTTCCGCGAGTATTGGTTCGCCCGGGCGGACCATGCCGCGCAGCTTGGCCTGTCTTACCTGGGCGAGCAGCGCCATGCGGGTGAAGCGTTGCGCGGTGACTAGCAGCCAGCCGCCGGTCTGGGCCATCACCTCGATCATCAGCACGCCCGGAAGCAGGGGATAGCCAGGGAAATGACCGTCGAACACAGGGCTTTCACGCGGAACGGTGCACTCGGCTCGGACGATCCCGGCCGACGGATCGATCGCCGAGATCCGATCCACCATCTGAAAACGCTCAAGCTGCATGCGAGGGTCACGCCGGCTTGGCGCGCAACGTATCGATGTTGTCGCAGAGGTGTCGCATGATGAAGTACTGATCCGAGGATACCTTCCCCTCGTTCACATCCTGCGTCCATTGCTCGAGCGGCATCTTGATGCCGAAGGCCTTGTCGATCGCGAAGGCGATGTCGAGAAAGTCCAGGCTGTCGATGCCAAGATCGTTGATGGCGTGGCTTTCCGGCGTGATCTTCTCACGCGGAATGTTGCAAGTGTCTGATATGATGCCGGCTACCGTATCGAAGGTGGACGCCATGTCAGGATTGGCCCTCGCGCATGGCGGGCACTAACAACACAGGCCCCTGCGCGCCGCAAGCCCGAGGCGCAGGGCGCGGTTCACCCTCCGCTGCGCTCAAGCACTGGGCCGGACAGGCCCAGAGCGGAGGTGACCAGGGACAGATGGCTTAGGGTTTGCGGGAAGTTGCCGGTGAGCCGGCCCCCTCGCGTATCATACTCCTCCGACAGCAGCCCGACATCGTTGCGGATAGAGAGCAGACGGTCAAACAGCGTTTCGGCATCCGCCACGCGGCCTTGCATGGCCCGGCAGTCCACCAGCCAGAAGCCGCAGGCGATGAAAGCGCCCTGGTCGGGTGCCTCGCGCCGCGGCTTGCGCCGCACGAGCCCGTCTTCCATCAGGTCCCGTTCGATCGCCGAGATGGTGCCCTGGATGCGCGGGTCCTGGATCGGCAGAAAACCGGTGGCCGGGAGCAGCAGCAGGCTGCCGTCAAGCTCGGTGCCCCCGTAGGTCCGGGTGAAGTGCCCGCGGTTACGGTTGAAGCCCTTCTCGCAAACCTCGTTATGGACGCGAGTGCGTAAGTCGGCGAGGCGCGCCGCAAGCTGGGGATCTGCGTGGCTGCTGGTGGCGGGGTTCCGCAGGAAGCGGTCCAATCCGACCCAAACCATGACCTTGGAGTAAACGAAATCCTGCGGCTCGCCCCGGTTTTCCCAGATTCCGTGCCCCTTGTCCGACCATACCTGTTCCAGCCGCTCGACCAGTCTGGTTTCGACCTCCAGCCCGTGGCTGGTGCGCTGGATCCCAGCCTTGGCGAGCAGGTGGAACGCCTCGATGATTTCGCCGTGCACATCGAGCTGTTCCTGCGCTGCGGCGTCGTTGCCGACGCGGACCGGACGAGAGTTGTCGTGACCGGGAAGCCAATCGAGTTGCCATTCGGGCACGTGCCGGATGCCATCCACCCGATACATGATGCGCAACTTGTCGGGGCTTCCGGCAATGGCGCGGAGCATCCAGTCCCGCCACGCTTCTGCCTCCTGATGGTAGCCGGCGTTGAGCATTGCGCTGACGGTGAAGGTGGCATCGCGCAGCCAGCAGTAACGATAGTCCCAGTTGGCGCTGCCGCCGGGGATTTCGGGAAGCGACGTGGTGGGGGCGGCGATCGTGCCGCCCGTGGGATGATGGGTCATCGCCTTGAGCGTGATCAGGGAGCGGACGACGGGGTCGCGCCAGCGGGTCGGTTTGGTGAACCGGCCGGCCCAGCTTCGCCACCAGGCTTCGGTCGTACGGAGTGTCCGCGCGGCACTGGGGACGGCGGGAAGCGGCTTGGTGGAATCGCCGTAGGTCAAGGTGAAGGCGAAGCGCTGACCGGCCTGGACGGTGAACGTCGCGGTTACCTGGTGGCCGGTCAGGGCCAGGGGCACGGGGCCACGCAGGAGCAGCAGGTGGGGCCCGACGGTCGCGGCGATCGCCTCTGGTCCATGGTGCACGGCCCAGGGCGGGAGGAGCCCGTAGTCGAACATCGGGATGAAATCCAGGCGCAGGGGCACCTCTCCGCTTTCGCCCTCGATGATGCGGATGAGGGTCGGAGCGGAGCCGTCGCGAAGCGGCATGAAGTCGATCAGTCGGGCGCGGTTGCCACCGCGGGAGAAGACGGTCTCCAGGATAAGGGTGTCCGGCCGGTAACCACGCTGGCTTGTCCAGCCTTCGAAGTCCGGGCCGATGCGGAAGTGGCCGTTCTGCTCCGAGCCGAGCAGGGCGGCGAAGCAGGCTTCGCTGTCGAAGCGGGGCCAGCAGAGCCAGTCGATGGCGCCGTCCCGGGCGACAAGGGCGGCGCTCTGCCCATCCCCAATCACCGCATAGTCCTCGATCGGTTTGCTCATGGGCGTGAAACGATCCGACAGATGTATCCGGTTCGGCGGGCCGGTGCGGTTTCGTTCAGAACTCGGCGATGATCAGGCTGAAAGCCCCGGCGTGAGAACGGGCGGGGACGGGCGAGCGGCTCGGCGAATGGCGCGCATGGCCGGCTGTTCCACGCCTTGGGTGAGAACGGTGGCCAGTGCGAGGACCACGGCAATCGTCAGCGCCACCGAGAGGAAAGGGGGCACGCCCAACCTGCAAGCGAGGTGGTCAGGCGACTGCCCAAGACCAAGGCGAGTGCGTCATCGCGGGAACCTGCGGGCTGAGGCTGGGACTTTACGGAAATCGCGACGGCTTGCGTTTATAGGGTCTCGCTGGGGCGGCAGGGCCGCTGGGGGATCAGGCTCTTGATCGGCCAGGGTGTCGAATGGCCACCAACGATGATCCGGCTTGGTCGGATCCTGAATGCTCCACAAGGCGAGCCAGGCGACGCCCACCAGGCCCATGAGAAAGATCAGTCCACTCATGCACGGCTCGGACGCACTGAAGCGTGTGCCACGGAGGGAATTGCTCGCAATGGGGGAGAAACCTCCATGCGCTGAAGTATCGGAGACGCGGCTTCACGGGCGGCGACTGCTCGGGCGGCACAGACAATTGCCAGCACGCTGAAATAGACTTCCCAGGTGGAGATGGGCAGGAAGGTGCCTCCGACCAAATACGCCAATATCGAAATCTGCGACATGCGACCGAGATCGTACGCCCACGAGAGTTGTGGGAACTGACGGCCCAGCCGCGTAAGTTTCCACGTATTCCACAGCGAAACGACCGTAATCATCAGCCAGATTGCTCCGACGATGAACCCCTGCTCGCCGAGAATCTGGAGCCAAATGCTGTGAATCTCCAATGGCTTAAAACCCGGTACAAACGCGTTGTCAATGATCCGGGAAAGTGTGACGTGAAATCCAGCGCCGGTGTACGGATGCAGCATGGCCAATCGCCATCCTATGTACCAAACGTCGAACCGGCTCGCGATTGACGTATCGCCCTGACGATCCCTGATGGTCTGCATACGCTCCCACCAGGCGTCGGGCATTAACTCGAACAGCGCGATGACACCAATGGTCGCGATTGCCAAAGTGGCCATTTTCCGGCGGCTGCGAAGCCAGAATGGAATTGCAATCACCGCAGCCGTGACCAGTGCGCCACGGGAATAACTCGCGAGAGCCGTCAAAACGCTGATCACCATAGCCAGCATGAACCCCGCTCGGATGATCGCATGGCGGGATTGCATCCGCAGGTAGTTCATCAATGGGACAGCGATCAGTACGGCACAAGCGAACTCGTTGTTATCGACGATGGGAGACTTGGGCGGTCCGGACGCCTTGTGGTGACCAAGCGTGACAATGCTCGCCCCGCCCTGGTCAAGGATGTACACGCCGAGGCTGATGATGATGACCCATATCAGCGCATTAATTCGCCGCCGATCAGTGGCCAGCGCCACCGTAATCGGTAGCAAGAGGAAGATCTTGAATACCCTGGACCAGGACGTCCATTCCGTGTCCGGCGCGAGGTCTGGCGGGTTCAGCGCATACTGCATGTTCACCGTGATCCCGACCAGGAAAAGCACGACCAGCACGTTGAATGCATTGAGCGGAATACGCTTCGGCTCCGTCGGGCTCATCGCCCATCCGATGATTGTTACGGCGAACGAGAGCATGGCCCAGGGAACCGCGCTGGCAATTCCCCAGGAAATCTGCTGGGGATTCATGAAGCTGATCATATCGAACGCGAGGATACCGACGAACGGCCGATAAAGGCCCAGCGGCAGCAGAAACATCATCTCTGCCAAGAGAAGAAGCGATCGCATTAAAACCCCGCAGGGGCACAGCCCTGGTGAAGTGAAGGCGTTCTATCGTTCCGCCGCGCCCATTTCAACAACGGGATGAAGCTTTCCGATCGCTTACAAAATGAATACCCGGGGCGCTGCGGAATATTTTGGAACCTGCAGGACCCATTAGGGAGCCGTTCTATCGGCATTCGATAACCGCCAGGCGCTGACCTTTTCGGACACGATGCTGAAGCCGGAAGCCCCTGACCCTACTCCCCATCCTCCTCCGCCTCCCGCTTCAGCCGCTGGAAACTCCGTACGCTGAACGGCAGCAGCCCGAGATAGATCGCCCCCGCGGCCGCCAGCGCCGCCCAGGGCTCTGCGACAAGCACCGCCGCATACACCCCCACCCCCAGGAGCAGCGCCAGGACATATTCCGCCGGCACCTTGAAATTCTTGAAGCTCCAGACCGGAAGGGTGGACACACACAACAGCGCCGTGCCGATCAGCGTCAAGCTGCAAAACACCGGGTTGCGGGACACCGAGACCAGCCACCCCACGCCCAATGCGTTTGCCTCCAATCCAAGAAACAGAGGAAACAGCGCCAGCCCCGCCCCAGCGGGAGCCGGGACCCCGGTGAAGAAATTGTAGGCGTAGGCGGGTCCCGGACCGCTTTCCAGCGCGGCGTTGAAGCGCGCCAGCCGCAGCGCCATGCAGACCGCGAACAGCAGGCACGGCACGAACCCCACCCCGCCCAGCCACGCCAGCGACCACAGATAGATCACCAGCGCCGGCGCGACGCCGAAGCACAGGAAGTCGCTCAGGCTGTCGAACTCCGCGCCGAAGCGTGACGTCCCCCGCAACAGCCGGGCGATCCGCCCATCCAATCCATCGATGCAGCCGGCCACGACGATCGCCACCGCGGCCGGGCCGAAATGTCCCGCCAGTGCAAAGCGGATCGCGGTCAGGCCTGCACACAGGCCGATCAGCGTCAGGATATTGGGGATCAGCCGGTTGAATGACGGCCCCTTGTAGCGCGGACGCACCCGCGGCCGCCGACGCAGCCGCCGTAGCCGGCGGATCGGCGAAACGCGCGACAGCCGTTCGTCCTCCTCACGGCCCCAAGCTGGTACCGTCATACCGGAACCGTCATGCCGTTGCCAGCGCGGCGATCACTGTCTCTCCCCCGATCATCGTCTGACCTTCCACCACCTGCGGGCGGATCCCCTCCGGCAGGTAGAGGTCGGTGCGGCTGCCGAAGCGGATGATACCGAAGCGTGCTCCCGCATGCACCACGTCGCCCTCCCGCAGATCGCATACGATGCGCCGCGCGATCAGGCCGGCGATCTGCACTACCGCGATCTCCCGCCCGTCGAGCAGACGGATCGCGAGCGCATTGCGCTCATTCTCCTCGCTCGACTTGTCCAGGCTGGCATTAAGGAACGCGCCATGCCGGTACGCGATCCGCGTGACGATGCCGTCAGCCGGCACGCGATTGACGTGCACATCCAGGACCGAGAGGAAAATCCCCACCCGCCAGCGGGCTGTCACCCCAATTCCGAGTTCGGGCGGAGGAACCGCCGGGACGATAGAGATCACCTTGCCGTCGGCGGGCGCCAGCAGAACGCTGGATCCGCCGGGCGCCACACGCTCGGGATCGCGAAAGAAGTACAAACAGAACAGCGTGAACAGCCCGGCCAGCCACGCCAGCCAATGAGCCAGGGCGAGCCCCAGCGCGAACAGCACGACACCCCCCAGGATGAAGGGCATGCCGGTCCGATGTGGCGGCGCGAGCACAAGGCGCAACGAGTCCACAAAAGCCATTGCGCCGCCGCTTATGGCCGGAGGCCCGGTCCCCGGCAATGCGGAAAGAAAAACCCCGCGCAATACGCGCGGGGTTGAAGGTGGCAGCGCGCCAGGACGACAGTTGCTGGCAGCGCGCTGCTGCTGGGGGAGGAAGCCAGCGAACAGGACACAACTCGGGTTGGATGCTGGCAGGAAGCGGTTGGGATTGCGGCGAGATTTTGATCACGCCGGCGTCCGCCGCAACTCCCCGTGAGTGAACCGAGTCACGCCGGCACCGGGGCGTCCCGATGCAACAGGCCTTCGTGCTTCAAGTCCGACCACAGCGCGGCTGGAATGGGTTGGCGCAGGAGGCGGATGTTCTCCTGCAACTCCGCCACCACGCGCGGCCCTGGTATGGTTGCGGCCACAGCCGGATGCGCCAGTGGAAATTGCAAGGCGGCCGCCGGCAGCGGCACGCCGTGGCGATCGCGAGATCTCCGAAATCCGCCGCACGCGCTGCTTCACCTCCGCCGGCGCGGGGGCATAGTTCCAGGTGTCCCTCCCGGCCAGGATGCCGGAGTTGAGCGGCCCGCCGATCACGATGGAGGTGCCGCGCCGGACGCATTCCGGCAGCAGGTCATCCAGCGGCCCTTGTTCCAGGAGGGTGTAACGCCCGGCCAGCAGAAACACATCCCAGTCGCCCCAGGTCAGACACTCCAGCAGAATCTCCTTTTCATTGACCCCGATGCCGATGGCGCTGATCACGCCGGAGGACTTGAGCTGAGTGAGCGCGCGGTAGCCGCTCTCCCGCAGGGTGCGGGTATGGCCAACGGCCTTTTCCTCGTGCTGATAAGCGCCGATGTCGTGGACATAGAGGATGTCGATCTTATCGAGGCCGAGCCGCTGATAGCTGTCTTCGACCGATCGCATGATTGCATCATAGGAATAGTCATACTCCACGGTGAAGGGCAGGGGGGCCAGGCGGCCGTCTGTCGTCGCCTCCTGGCCGCGCCGAGGCCGCAGCAATCGCCCAACCTTGGTGGACAGCACCCACGCGTCCCGCGGCCGGTCCCGCATGGCGTCGCCGACCCGGCGTTCCGCGGCGCCGACACCGTAGAAGGGTGCCGTATCCACGTAGCGAATTCCGGCATCCCAGGCCGCGCGGATCATGGCTTCGCTCTCTTCGCGTGTAACGGGAATACGGCTGCCGCCCAGAGTTGCGGTGCCGAAGCCAAGAACAGTGACCTCCAGGTTGGTCTGGCCGATCCGCCGCTTTTCCCACATCCTCATTCACCCATGCGCTGCATTCGCGGATCAGCTTACGGCCCCGGCGAGCAATCCGGGAGTCGGCACGACGGGACGCTTGCAAGGGGAACGAATTTCGCCTATTCGGATCGCTGATGTATCGGTGTGCCAGTCTGCTTCTGGTGCTGCTTGCTTTTGGCGTCGGGCTACGGCCGGCCGGCGCGGCGATCGCCATCGACAGTCAATGCCCCGAGGCCGCGGAGTACGTCAGCCCTGACGGGTCGCTGACCTATTTCGCCGACGGCATCCGATCCGGTCATCCCGTGAACATCCTGGCCCTTGGATCCGCCAGTTCCGCCCTGACGGGCGAGGGCGGGTTTCTCGGCCAGATGATGCAGGCGCTCCGTGCGGCGCGGCCCCAGACAGTGTTTCGGCTGACGGTTCTTGCCCACCGGGGCACCACCGCCGAGACCATGCTGGCGGACATGAAGCGGGCGCTCGAGGAGCGGCACTACGCCCTCGTGCTGTGGCAGACCGGCACGGTCGAGGCGGTGCAGGATGTCCGGGTGGATCGATTTGCAGACGCACTGCAGGAGGGCGTGCAACTGGTCACGGCACGAGACGGGGACGTCGTGCTGATCGATCAGCAATTCAGCCGGTTCCTGCGCGCGAACACCGACCTGACACCGTACACCGAGGCCATGGAGGCTGTCGCGGCCCTGCCCGGCGTGGCGCTGTTTCATCGCTTCGGCCTGATGCACTCGTGGGTGCATGCGCACGCCATCGACGTCGAGCGCGCGCCGGCCGGGCATGAGTCCGCGACCTTCGCCTTGCTCCAGCACTGCCTCGGTCAGAGCCTGGCCACGTTCCTGCTCAACGGGATCACTCAACCGCCCGGCTGACCGGATCACATGGCCATATAGCCGCCATCCACCGTCCAGCACGCGCCGGTCACATAGTCGGCGCGATCCGAACAGAGCCAGGCGACAGTCTCGGCAATGTCCTCCGGCTCTCCCATGGCACGCATCGGCACATGAGACAGCACCTGTTCGCCGCGGCGGCGCATCACATCGTCGGTCATGCGGGTCCGGATGTAGCCGGGGCAGACCGCGTTCACCCGGACCTTGTCCGCCGCGTATTCGATCGCCGCGGTCTTGGTGAGACCGAGCACGCCGTGCTTGGCCGCCACATAGGCCGAGGACGTGGGCAGCCCCACAAGTCCGGCGATGGAACCGGTGTTCACGATCACCCCGCCGCCGTGTCCCACCATGTGATCGATCTCATGCTTCATGCAGAGCCACACGCCCTTGAGATTCACGGCGATCATGCGATCGAAACTCTCCTCGGACCATTCGGCGGTGCGCTTGCCGGATGCGTCCACCTGGTAGCCTGCGATGCCCGCGTTGTTGAACGCGCAATCGATCTGGCCGAAAGCGGCCACGGCGCTTCGGACCATCGCCCGCACCTGCTCGGCATCGGTCACGTCGCAGCCGATGGAGGCTGCCTGGCCGCCCACGGCATTGACCATCGCCACGGTATCCTGCGCGGCCTGACGATCCAGGTCGGCCACCGCAACGCGTGCCCCCTCGCGGGCGAACACAAGCGCCGCGGCGCGGCCAATCCCGCCGCCTGCCCCCGTGATCAGCGCCGATTTTCCTTCCAGCATGCCGGGCATGGACATTTCCCTCATGAATGCGAAGCGTCGCGGACTACATAACTCGGGACGGCACGGGCCGAAACGGACCCGCCGAACGGGAGATTCCCATGCAAGCTGTTTTGGACGGTGTAACGATCGCAACCAGCGCTGACGTGATCGAATGTGGCGGCTACCTCTATTTCCCACCCGGCGCGGTGAAGGCGGAGTGCCTGCGCAAGGCGCCGAAAACCGACAAGGATCACGAATGCCCCCACGGGGTTCAGTTCTATGACGTGACCGTGGACGGGAAGGTCCATCCGCGGAACGCCTGGAGCTATAAGTCGCCGCGCCCATCCATGGCGCATGTCGGCGGACGGTTCGGCTTCTGGGAGGATGTCCGCGTCATACCGGCGGCCTGAGGTCCTGGCTCGTCTGACGACGGACAGGCGCGCAACCGCCACACCCGGCCGCCGGTATCAGTTGAACGCCGCGGGCCACAGCGCCCGGAGCGCGAGCAGGATCGCGGCAGCGATCAATCCGGCAATGAGGTCGTCGGCCATGATGCCGAACGAGCCAGGTTGGCGGTCTGCCCAGCCGACCGGGCCGGGCTTGACGATGTCCAGTAATCGAAACAGCACGAACCCGCTGATGAGGCCGATCCCGGTTGGGTGGGCCAGGCCAAGCAATGCGATGAACTGACCGGCGATCTCGTCGATCACCACCCAGCCGGGATCGCCCTCGACCCGTGCCAGCCGAACGGCCCAGTATCCGCCGACGGTGCTGACCACGGCAGCGGCCAGCAGGATCCAGGTGGGCAGAAGCAGCAGCGCCCCGCCGATACAGGCGGCGGCAGCGGCCGCCGCCGTTCCCGGAAGCCCGGGCACGTGGCCCAGTCCGCCTCCCGCTGCGAGCAGCCGCGCCACACGGGTGCGGTTCACCCCTCGTGCCGGGCGGAGGCGCCCGCGGATGGCATCCATTGCGCGATCAGCGTGCTGTCCGGCTCGCCGCGGCGGGCACAATAGATCACGGCGTTTTCCAGCACGCGTTGCACATAGTTGCGCGTCTCGCCGTAGCCGATGAGCTCGATCCAGTCGATCATGTCGATCGCGCGGGTGCGTGGGTCGCCATTCGAGGCCAGCCAGTCGTCCACCTTGCGCGGACCGGCATTGTAGGCCGCGGCGGCGAGCGGAACGGAACCGCCAAAGCGATCCATCAGTTGGGCGAAATAGGCCTGTCCCAGCGCCATGTTGCGCTCGGGATCGTTCAGCGATCCCGACGTCACCATTCAGCGCACGCGCGGTTGCGGGCATGATCTGCATCAGCCCGCGCGCGCCCGCCGGGCTGACCGCGCCATGGTCGAAGCTGCTCTCCTGGCGGATGACGGCAAGCATCACCGCCGGATCGACCCGCCCGGTCGGCGGCGTGACCGGAATGGGCCAGCCGGCTTCCGGCAGCGTGACCCCACCGAGGCCGGCCCGCCGCGCGACGGACACGGCCGTTTCGGGCATGCCAAGCGCGGTCGCGAGCCGGGCGCACAGCACCAGGGTCATGGGGTCGGGGGAGACGTCGGCCGCGCGGAGCAGGAAGGGACGCGCTCGGCCCGGCTCACCCCAGGCCACCAGGAGCAGAGCCGCCCGCACGAGTTCGCGACCCGAAACCTTCCATGCGTCGTCCGGCGTGTATGCCGGGTCATGCAGCTCGGCGACGTGGTCCGCCGGATCCTGCCCCAGTTGGTATTCGGCGACCTGGCCATAGAAGGTGGTCGGAAAGGCTGCCGCGGCCGAGAAGGCCGCGTGCGGATTCTCCCCCGCGTCCTGTTGCGCCCGTCCGAGCCAGTACCCGGCTCGGGCACGGGTGATCGCCGCGTGCGACACCTCGGCAAGCTGGCGGAAGCTGGTCTGGGCGCGGGCCGGGTCATGCAGCCAGCGCAGTGCGATAAATCCGGTGAGAAACGCCGCATCGGCCAGATCGGAACTGGAGGCGCCGGGCAGTAAATCGTCGGCCATGATCAGGGCGCCCTGGGCGTCGCCGGAGCCGAGCAGAGCACGGGCGAGAATGTTCCGCTCGGCCCAGAACGCCGCATGATGGTCCGGATCCTGCTGTTCCGCCGCGAACCCCCGCTGCTGCCAGAGGCCAAGCGCAGCTCCGGCAGTTCCAGAGCGGCGTTCGGCACGCAGTTCCTCCAGCAGGAGACCCGGGGAGCAACACGCGGTTCCAGGCAGGGCGCGCGCCTTGGCCAGGGCGTCCGGAGCGTGCAGGGCGAGAGCGATGCGGGCCTGCGCTGCCGGCCGCTCAGCGGCTGGGAGGCGGGGGATTTCCGCACCGGCGGCGGCCGGATCGGTCCAGGCGAGATGATCGAAACGAGCCTCTTCGTCGGCCGCGCGTAAGGGCCGAGGCAAATCGCTTCAGAAACGGCCCCGCTTCGGCTCCGGGCAGGCCCGCCCGCCAAGCGGCTCGGGCGTCGGATTCGGCGGCTGCCGTTGATCGCCGCATCAGCCTCGGCACGGGCGCAGGCCGCGAAGCGCCTGGGGCAGGGAAATCGGACGGTCGGCACAGGCCGCCATCAGGCTCGCATCGTCGGTTTCCGTCGCGATCGCCTCCTGCCGGCGATGTTCCAGCGCCTGCTGGTTGGGCCAATCCGGGTTACTCGCGAGAAAGGCCGCGATTTCGCGCGGGCCCGCGGCGCCGGGCGTGAGCATCCGCAGATACGTCACCAGCTTGACGGCGACCGGATCGGGCATCTCCGCGGCGGTCACCAACGCCGCATCCCAGGCACGCGCATGCACCAGGGCTATCGGATTGTCCGCTGCCAATGCGGGACCGATATGGGCGGGACCGACACGCAACGCCGCCAGTATCGCCAGCAGGTGAATCGGCCGAAGCATGCCGCATTATACTCTGGGTGCAGCGGGGGCGGATATGCGGGTGTCTTGTGCGCGCCGATGCGTCCCGCCTAGCTTCCCGCCGAGAAATTCACGCGGAGAAAGGTCATGTTCAAGGGTTCGCTGGTCGCGCTGATCACGCCCATGCGCGACGACGGCTCCGTGGACGAAAAGGCGTACGCCGAGTTTGTGGACTGGCAGATCAACGAGGGCACCGCCGCGGTGGTACCGGTTGGAACCACCGGCGAATTACCCACGCTGAGCCACGAGGAACATCGCGCGTGTGACCGAGATCGCCATCCATGTGGCGAAGGGTCGGGTGCCGGTGATCGCGGGGACGGGGTCCAACAGCACGGAGGAAGCCATCGCCTTGACGCGTCATGCCAAGGGAGGCCGGGGCCGACGCCGCCCTGATCGTAACGCCATACTATAACAAACCCACCCAGGAAGGGATGTATCTGCATTTCAAGGCGATCGCGGATTGCGTCGACCTGCCGATCGTCATCTACAACATTCCGCCCCGCAGCGTGGTGGACATGAGCGTGGAGACCATGGCGCGGCTCGCCCGACATCCGAACATCATCGGCGTGAAAGATGCGACCGCCAATCTGGCCCGTCCGCTGCATACCCGGCGCGCCTGCGGGGCCGGGTTCTGCCAGCTTTCGGGCGAGGACCACACAGCCGTGGCGTTTCTCGCCGCCGGCGGTGACGGCTGCATCAGCGTGAGCGCGAACGTCGCGCCGCGCCTGTGCAGTGACATGCACGCCGCCTGGCAGGATGGCAGGGTGAACGACGCCATCGCGATCCAGGACCGGCTGCTGCCGCTGCACGACGCGCTGTTCTCTGAAACCAGTCCGGGCCCGGTCAAGTTCGCCGCGAGCCTGCTCGGCAAGAGCACCGAGCGCTGCCGGCTGCCGCTCGCGCCAACGGCCTCGGCGACGCGGGAAAAGGTGCGCGGCGCCATGACCGAGGTCGGGCTGCTCAACTGACGGTCCGTATGCCGGCAGTCGCATCACCATGGCCGAACCGAAGAACCGGAAGGGACTGATCGCGCACGGGATTGCCGCGCAGAACCGCAAGGCGCGCTACGACTATACGATCAAGGATACCGTGGAGGCCGGTGTCGTCTTGAAAGGGCCCGAGGTGAAGAGCCTGCGGCTCGGTCGCGCCACCCTGTCGGACGCGTGGGCTGGTGAACGCGACGGTGAGATGTGGCTGTTCAACCTGTACGTCCCTGAATACCAGGGCGGCGTGTTGTCTCGCTTCGAGCCGCGTGCGCCGCGCAAGCTGCTGCTTCAGCGCAAGCAGATTCGCCAGCTTGTGGGAGCGATCTCACGCGAGGGGATCACCCTCGTGCCATTGCAGATCCATTTCAACCAGCGCGGTCGCGCCAAGGTCCTGCTGGGAATTGCGGAGGGGCGGAAGAAGGTTGACAAGCGGGCCGCCGTGGCAGCGCGCGACTGGCAGCGCAACAAGGCGCGTTTGATGCGGGCCCGGCGCTGAAATCCATCGATCGGGAGTCCGGCGGGACGAATCAGGACGGCGGGGCCGCCGTTGGACGGCCCCGTTTGTCAGGCGCTGACGGTGCGGGTGGTCAGGGCGGGCCCGTGGCGACGGTTGCAACCGAAGCGAAGGGCGAGTTCAGGATTTGCCGCGGCGCTTCTGGCCTGATGACGCGGACGCTCGGCCGGGCCAGAAGGGTGATTGCGTTCGCGTTGCGCTTCCAGATGTCCTTCATGAGCCTGAGGCCGCTGCCGTTATTTTCCAGGACCGCGTGAGCGACCCTCTGCCACAACGGGTCGGACACCCTGAGACCGAGATTGCTCGCGATCTCGGCGAGAACGGCGTGGACCGGGCGGCGACGGAGCTGTTCGGCGAGTTCCTCGACCGTCGGGAGATTGGCGAGGATGGAATCGGCGCTGTCCTGCGGTTGCGGGCCCGCCTGGCCGGTCGGCGGGGCAGGGCGGCCGGGTGGTTTGCGCGGGGCGGCTGCGGGCGCGGCGGGGCACGCGGGCTGCGGCTTGGCGGCGCGATCGGCGAGCCTGACTTCCAGTGCGGCGGCGAGGCGAAGGGCCCGGGTGATGCGGGCGACGATAAGGGCAAAATCGAAGGTGCCGAAGCGGCGTCCGATGTCGCGGGCGGTTTCGGTATGGGGACTGCTGCGCAGGGTTACGGCGAGGGTTTTGCCGAAGATGATGAGGGCGCGGACGATGCTGATCAGGCGCAGGGTGCGGGCGTGCCGGTCCCAGTAAGGATCGGGTTTTCGGGCTGGCTCGGCGGTGTATGCCGGGGTGGTCACGAACGGAAGAAGAACATAAGCCGGGACGAATGTCAAGGAAATTTTTCCCAACTCGTCCCGTTGACAAAGCAGTAATGCATTGAAAAATAAGGCCTTGCATCCAGGATTTTTGTCCTGCTATGGTGTCGCTGCGTTGCCCGCTGGTCAAATGTGCCGAAACATTGTGGTCATACCGGAGTCGGACAAATCTGCCGGATTGCTCGGACAGCACTTGCGCTGGCAACGCCTTGAGACGTAGAGTTTCTTGCCTACCTTGATGGCCAGCTAAGCCATTGAGAAACAAGGATGGAGACAACGGGAATCGAACCCGTCGGTGGTGGTTGGTGAGGCCCCCTGTCCGGCCGAACCTGCTGCCCCCATCAGACCCAAGCTGGGCCGCCGCCCGTCACGACGAACGGCCCAACCCGGGGTCCGCCAGTGGCCGCCCCCAACTCGGTTGGGGGCGGCAACACACTCCAACAATACAAGGCAACAGAACCGCGTGCCAGAGCGAGGTTCGGTAATGACGCCAGACGAAAGAGCTGCGGAACAGCGGGCGAAGGAGGTGGCGCACCGGATGCTGACGACCAAAAAACCTGCAAAGCACAAGCGAGCCGACACAGCGCAGAAGTCTCGAATTCCTGATGCAGCCCGGCGATCAAAGAAATTTAATCCTTCGAAAGAGACTTAGTTTCGGATTCTAGCTCATCCGGCAGTCTGTTTCTAAGTTGGTGCATGAAAAAAGCAGCTAAACCGGCTTGATATGTAAGTCTGCGATATTTTCTAGCAGCATCGTAATCGGCTGGCTCGCCTGGGACTTTTTGGTCCATAACATTTGGAGGAGGTTCGTTCCTGAATTCTATTTTAACATCGGGGAAACAGTCCTTGGAGATTGCCTCGGCATCTAATTCATCCTGTTCCAATCTTACGTTCGGATCGTTTGGAGGAAGCATACCAGCTACCCTGATGGGAGGGGTAGGATTCAAGGATTCCGCTTTGGCTCTGGCGATGAGGTGGGAGATTCCATCCTGAGGCGGGATCTGGGCGTCAAAGCGACGTAAGCACGAATTTAGCTGCGCGATCCGCTTGAGAATCGAAGTCGTATGCTCAATTGCGGTTTGTTCTTTTTGGAGAACGCTAACTGCGCTTGTAAGACCGTCAATATTGGCTGAGGGACCGGTGAGACCCCTTTCTCCCCGAGGCCCCGGGGGGCCTTGTGGCCCGACTTTCTGAATTTGAGTGATTAGTGTACCCGGCCGCCAGCATGAGCACTAGCCAACAGGTAAAAAGTGCACCCACCGCCATTGAACCCGACTACCGTAGGGCGATCCGGAGATTGCTTGAGACACAGGCTCACCCGGTTCCCTCGGGCGAGGTTGTCGGGGGAATCTCCAACTGACAAGCTGAAGGGCAGTAGCCGCTATAAAGTATACAGAGCGCCTATCGAGCACTGCGGCGAGCAACACCTGCAACGGTACCCGGACGAATTCACCTTCCGCTATAACACACGGGCGAAATTCGACATTACTGACGATGAGCGCGCGGCGATGGCGATCCGGGCGACGGAAGGCAAGCGGTTAACCTGTCAGGGATGTCAAGTAGCCTAAGACACCGAGGACGAGCTTGCGAGGGAATTTCTGAAATGGAGAGCCAAAAGCATGTATCGCTCTGGCGGCGCTACTGATAATCTGTTGATGGCGAAACGGGCCGCAATCCCGAGTTGCCGGAGAATTGGCGGGTCACCCCGTGACCGTGCAAAACCATGCTTAGCACGGAACGGGGTCTATGGCTAAGGGAGTGCAATGCTAAGCCTGTCCTTGATGATAGCTGGCCTTGGAATCGCGTTACTGTGCCCGGCTGCGCTATTTCTGTATCCTGACATGAATAGAAAATGGGGGATGGAGCGCCCTGTTGCTCGGGCTGCTGTTGCTCGGTAGTGCTGGAGGCGTCTGGCTGATTCCGGCGGGCGCGCAATCGCCGCCATCAACAACCGCAACCAACACTCGAGTCCGTTACCGACCCCAACAGCAGTATCATTACTAACGGTCAAACTGGCGGGAATAACACCGTCATTAATCAAGCGCCCCCTCCTGTTGTGAGAGTGACCAGACCCCAATTATGTTTGGGAACCTGCGTCAAATGGGGCGTAACACAAAGATAGCGATGCAAACCGAAAATGCAGGCAGCACATCTAAAGTTCGTATAACAGTTCACGGAGAAGGTCTTGTTCGTGTTGACATAATAGCCTCATCGCATCCGATGTTTGTAATTGGGGGGCGGGGCAGTGGCGACGGATACGTTTGGGAGGACCTGGAGACACCGAAGCAGCTTCAGGGTATTATCGTTTACGCGAAGCAGCCGACTGCCCTTCGCCTCGACGCAAAATTCGACTGATACCTCATCGTATTGCGTTCCTAGCCGTTCTCACTGAGACCGCCCCCGCTTCCTTATCTCTTTAGACGATCCAGAGATCATCTGCGCTTCGTCGGTAGACACCTCCTTCCGTTTCTGTCTATGTTGCGGGGGGGTGTTGAGCGCCCGACGCAGCGCGTCGTCGCGCCTTTTGGCGGTTTCGCCTTCCTCGCTGGAGTTTTCAGGTGTCATCGGAACCACGCAAGTCAAGGGTCCTCTCACTTAGGGAGCTAAAGCGGGGGTTTCCAGACGATGAAGAGTTCCCGGCCATTTGGGACGAGGTCCTAAAGTCTTCGGATCGATCCGCTTGTATCCTAATTGAATCGCAGCTTGATACAGCTTTGGAGGAGTTATCTGGAAAAGGTTCAACACCATCGCCAATGATTCCTCAAAAGTCGAGGCTCTGTTTGCTTTTCAAGGGCCTCTTGCGAGTTTCGGTGTGAAGATTGGTGCGATGGGCGCGTTCGGGGAGATCACATTGCACGATCTGTCAATCGTCGGGGAAATAAGGAACATCTTTGCCCATTCGCCCCGACTACGTCACATTCAAGACAGAAGCAATTTCCAATAAGGCGCGAGGTCTGAAAGCGCTAGAGACTTATGAAGCAATAGGACTTTGCGAAGCCAATCTCTCTAGCTAGCAATAACAGAAACCCGCCAGCGTTCTGGCAGCTGCGCTATGTTCAGCGCGGCTATTCACAGTTCTACGGCGGAGATTCAAGCGTCAGACGCGAAAAGGCCGGAGACCAAATGCGTTATCTGGAAGAACTTCTCAAGAAGTTTAAGACCGAAGAAGCCCCCGAGAACACCACGATTTCGGTCCAAATTAGCAGCGTTGGTGAACTGCCGCCGCTGCCTTGATCATGGCGGCGAAATCTCGGTGACCGCATGAGTTGCAGTCACCGAGATTTGGTATCAGACTTCGCCGCACACGAAAGCCGGGCTGTTGTTCGAGCCCGGCGATCGCGCGGAGTGCGGATTACTGGTTCGTGTTGGAGCTGTTCGGCGTAGTGCCGGATTCGCCGTTGGTTCCAGTCGTGTTGCTGCCGTTGTTGTAACCGTTCGAATTGCTGCTGCCAGGCTGACTATTGCCGGCGTTGTAACTCTGATTGTACGCCGGGTTGGAGTTGTTCATACCGGAATTGTATGAATTGTTGCCATGATCGCCGTAGTTGCCGGTAGCGTTGTTCGCGCCATTGGTGCCGTTGTAACCACCATTATAGCCGGTCTGGCCGTTGTAGCCGTTCGAGCCCTGGTTAGACCCGTTGCTGTTTCCGTATCCCCCGGTATTGCCGGTCTGGCCACCACTCATGCCATTGCTGCCGTACTGGTTGTTGCCTTGGTAGCTACGGTTGGCCCCGTAGCTGTTGCCGTTATACCCGCCAGGGGAGCCATTATTGTAGCCATTGTTGGCGCCGTATTGGTTGCCCCCGCCGCCGATCAGATTCAGATCGGCCAGTGTCTGGTAATCGAGCAATCCGTCCGATCCGCAAACCGTGCTGCTGCTGGTATTGGCGGAGCGCATCCTGGGTCTCAGGCCCCCATACGCCATCGATATTGCCCCGGTACATCCCCGCGCTGCGCAATTTGTCCTGCAGACGCTGGATCATGCCCTGTGACAGCGGGCCTGATTGCGGAGTCATCTGGCTTTCATACCCCTGGTTCGAGCCATAGCCCTGGTTCGAGCCATAGGTCTGATTCTGGCCATAGGACGATTGGGGGCCGAAGTTTTGATGCTGGTCATAACCCTGGTTCTGACCATAACCGTTCGAAGATCCGGAATTGCCATATTGCTGGGCCAGTGCCGGCGTTGCTGCCAGTGCACTGATCACAAGCACGCTCGCGACATGGCTGAAGCGCATCATTTTCTCCTTTTCGTTTGAACCGGAAAAACTCCTCAGAATGCCCCGCGAGCTGTCCCAACGGGGACGACCCAAGGGGGGCGACACGTTCAGAACCGTCCCTGTTGGCCGAAGTTTCGCCATCAGCTTCACAACGGCGGGAACCGCCTTTGGTCAGCCGGCGCGGAATGCCATCAGGTAGTTGACCGAAAGATCACGCCCGATGCTCCATGAACCGGTCCATGGATTCCAGTTCAGACCCGCCGTGCCGGTGACGCCGAGGCCCGCCCGTCTGCCCAGCGAAGCGAGTTCCGCCGGGGTGATAAAGCGCCCAATCGTGGGTGCCCACGGGGAGCCACCGCAGCAGGTATTCGGCACCGATCTTCGCGGCGGCGAAGGAACGTGCGGTCCGGTTCAGCGTGGACAGCACCACCAAGGCGCGGGGTTCGCAGAGCAGGACAGCGACGCGAGAAACGCCTCGGGGTTCGGCACATGCTCGACCACCTCCAGCGCGGTCACCACAGGAAACCGCCGATGATCCGCGGCGATGGTTTCGATCGTCGCCTCGCGGTAGGCCAGCGGGAGGCGTTGACCCGCGGCGTGTGCCCGGGCGGCGGCGATTGTTTCGGCCGCCGGATCGATTCCCAACACATCGAATCCTCTGCGGGCCAGCGCCTCGGCTGCAATGCCTGCGCCGCAGCCCACGTCCAGAAGCTTGATCCCGGTGAGGCCGGGGAAGGCCTCGCGCGGCCTGGGCGGCGATCCACGCCACCCGAGGGGCCGTTCATGCGGTGCAGGGCGCGCATCGGGCCGCGCAGGTCCCACCACTGATGCGCCAGCGCGTCGAAGCGCGCGACCTCCGCCGGGGAAACCGCCGGATCAGCCATGTTGCCCCCCTGTTCCGTGCCGGTTATCTCTGCGCGCCGTCATAGCGACAAAGATGTCTTCCGGCCCATGCGCCTCGTGATGAAATTCGGCGGCACTTCGGTGGCCGACCTTGACCGCATCCGCAACGTCGCCGCGCGAGTCAAGCGCGAGGTGGATGCCGGCCATCAGGTCGCCGTCGTCGTATCAGCAATGGCGGGGGTGACCAATCAGCTCGTGTCCTGGTGCCAGTCGCTTTCGCCGCTGCACGATGCGCGGGAATACGACACGGTGGTGGCGACCGGAGAGCAGGTCACCACCGGTCTGCTGGCGATCGCGCTGCAGGAGATCGGGGTGGAGGCGCGGTCCTGGCAGGGCTGGCAGATCCCCGTGCGCACGGACAACGCGCATGGCCAGGCGCGGATCAGCGCGATCGAGGGCGCGGAATTGGTTCGGCGCATGGAGGCGGGGCAGGTTCCGGTGGTGCCCGGTTTTCAGGGCGTCTCTCCCCAACACCGGATCACCACCCTGGGCCGCGGAGGGTCCGATTTGTCGGCGGTCGCGCTGGCCGCCGCACTCCGAAGGCCGACCGCTGCGACATCTATACTGATGTGGACGGCGTCTATACCACGGATCCCCGCATCGTGCCGCGGGCGCGCAAGCTGGAGCGTATCAGCTACGAGGAGATGTTGGAACTGGCCTCGGTGGGGGCCAAGGTGCTGCAGACCCGCAGCGTCGAGCTGGCGATGAACGAAGGGGTGCGGCTCCAGGTGTTGTCCAGCTTTCAGGACGTGCCGGGCACGCTGGTTGTGGACGAGGAGGAGATCGTGGAGAAGCAGACCGTTTCCGGGATCGCTTATTCCCGCGACGAGGCCAAGATCACCGTCCGGCGCCTGCCAGACCGGCCGGGCATCGCGGCGGCCATCTTCGGCACGCTGGCGCGAGCACAACGTGAACGTGGACATGATCGTGCAGAACGTCTCCGCCGAGGGCACGACCGACATGACATTCACGGTCGGCACGGCCGATCTTCCACGCGCGCGGCAGGCACTGGACGAGGCGCGGACCCAGGTCGGGTATGCGGAAATCCTGACCGATCCGGACGTGGCGAAAGTCAGCGTCGTGGGCGTCGGCATGCGGAGCCACGCGGGTGTGGCGAACACGATGTTCCGCGCCTTGGCCGATAAAGCGATCAACATCCAGGTCATTTCCACCAGCGAGATCAAAGTGAGCGTGCTCATCGCCGCCGAGTACACCGAACTTGCAGTGCGCGCCCTGCACACCGCCTATGGGCTCGATGCTGGCTGATCCATCGCATCACGGGCAGGAGCGAGCGCGCGCCGAACTGGATCGGCTATGGGCGCGTGGCACGGCGTTCCTGGGCTGCGAGTTCGCCATCATGGGCGGCGCCATGAGCTGGGTGAGCGAGCGTCACCTGGTCGCCGCCATCTCCAATGCGGGCGGGTTTGGCGTGATCGCCTGCGGCTCCATGGGGCCGGAGGGGCTGGCGCAGCGAGATCGCCGGGACCCAGGCCCTGACCAGGCGGTCCTTCGGCGTGAACCTGATCACCATGCATCCCGCATTGGATGATCTGATCCGGGTGTGCCTGGAGGCGCACGTGGGCCACATCGTGCTGGCGGGCGGCATCCCGCCGGGGAGCGCGGTCCGGGCGGTGAAGGACGGCGGGGCGAAGCTGATCGCGTTCACGCCGGCGCTGGTTCTGGCGCGGCGGCTGGTGCGTTCCGGCGCGGACGCGCTGGTGATCGAAGGGTCGGAGGCGGGCGGGCATATCGGCCCTGTCTCACTCAACGTCCTGGCGCAGGAGATTCTGCCGCACATGGATCAGGTGCCGGTGTTCGTGGCCGGCGGGCTGGGGCGAGGCGAAGCCATCCTGGCCTATCTGGAAATGGGGGCGTCGGGCGCGCAACTCGGCACCCGCTTTGCCGCCGCGGCGGAATCCATCGCCCATCCCCGCTTCAAGCAGGCCTTCATCCGGGCCGCCGCGCGCGAAGCGGTGCCGTCGGTGCAGTTGGATGAGCGGTTTCCGGTGATCCCGGTGCGCGGCCTGGTCAACCAGGGCACGCGCCGATTTCCTGGAGCACCAGGCCGGGGTGATCCAGCGCTTTCTGTCGGGAGAGGTCGGCAAGGATGCGGCCCAACTCGAAATCGAGCACTTCTGGGCCGGTGCACTTGCGCCGCGCCGTCGATCGAGGGCGACGTGGAGAACGGTTCGATGATGGCGGGCCAGTCCGTCGGCATGGTCACGGCCGAACAGCCGGTCGCCGCGATCATCGATGAATTGGTAGGACAGGCCGTCTCGGCTCTCGCTGCGCGATGGCGGGTGGCTCCCGGCGTTGCCTGAAGCTGCCGCCGGGCCGCCACGATTGCTGGGGCGCATGCGGGCCATGCTCTCCGAGGGCAGCGCGCCGCTCCCCGCCTTGGCGCGGCTGATTGCCGAGGAAACCGGGTTCAAGGTGTGCTCCATCTACATTGAACGTACGGGTGACGTGCTGGAGCTGCTGGCCACCGAGGGACTGAATCCCGCCGCGGTCGGCCGAACCCGGCTGCGGGTCGGCGAGGGGATCGTCGGGCTCAGCGCCGCCACCGGACGAGTGATGAACCTGGCGGACGCGCCGCATCATCCCGCTTTCGCGCTCAGACCCGAAACCGGCGAAGAGAAACTCGCGTCGATGCTGGCTGTACCGGTGCGCCGGTCGGGGCGCACCGTCGGCGTGATCGCCGTCCAGGACGTGGCGGTGCATGCGTTCGACCCGGTGTTCGTGGAGGAGATGGAGATCATCGCGCTGCTCGTGGGTGAGATCCTGGAGCGCGCCGGGTGCGGCCAGGCGGGTCGAGGAGGGGCTGGCGGCCACGGTGCCACGCGTGTTCAGCGGTGTTCCGCTGACCGGCGGCCTTGCCATCGGGCCGGTGGTCATGCGTCGTCGCCGCGGGGCGAAGCAGGATCGCCGATCGCCGAGGATCCGGTGGCGGAGTTGGAGCGGTTGCATGCGGCCGTGGCGCGGATGCAGCGCGGGCTGGACGAACTGCATGGCCGGTTGCCGGTCGGGACCGCCGACGGCGAGGCATCACGGGAGATCATCGAGACCTACCGGCTGGTCGCCACGGATGCCGGCTGGCTTCACCGGGTATCGGATGCGGTGCGGGGTGGGTTGTCCGCGACCGCCGCGGTTCAGCGGGTGGCAGCCGAGGTGCATGATCGCATGCGTCGCATCACTGATCCGGTGCTGCGCGAGCGGCTGGCTGACCTCGAGGATATGGCGGGCCGGCTGCTGGACGAATTGGGAGGAGCCCCGGCACCGATCGCGGGGACGGGCGCGATCCTCCTCGCGCGCCGCCTTGGGCCGGCCGAGTTGCTGCAATGGCACGAGGCGGGCATCGCGGGGGTTGCGATCGAGGAAGCGACGCCGGCGGGACACGCCGCCATCCTGGCCCGTGCGCTCGGTCTGCCGGCTTTGGGCGACGTTCGCGGCCTGATGGCGGCGGCCGAGGCGGGAGACGAGGTGATCCTGGATGCCGACGAAGGTGACGTGTTCCTGCGTCCGGAGCAGGAACTCCGGCAGGTTTATGAGCGAATGCTGGCGACAAGGACGGGGGAGGCGCCGGTCGGCGGACCTCGCCGGACAACGACCCGCGACGGCGAGGGCGTGCGCCTGATGCTCAACATGGGGCTGGCTCTGGAACTGGATCTGCTTGATCGCACGGGGGCCGAGGGGATCGGGCTATTCCGCACTGAAATCGCAGCGCTCGCCCGAGGCGCCGTGCCCGATCTCGCGGAACAGGCTGGCGCTGTACACGAGGGTTCTGGACGTGGCGGGGGACCGTCCGGTGGCGTTTCGCACGCTGGATCTCGGCGCCGACAAGTTGCTGCCGGGCGAGCAGCCGCCGCGGGAAGACAATCCGGCGATGGGGTGGCGATCCTTGCGCTTGGGGCTGGATCGTCCGGCGATCCTGCGGCGCCAGGTGCGGGCGCTGCTGATGGCGGGGCGTGGCCGGCCGCTTTCCGTGATGTTTCCGATGGTGGCCACGGTGGCCGAGTTCGCCGCCGCGCGCGAACTTCTGCTGTTCGAGGCCGGCCGTATCCGTCCGGCCCCCGAGCCGCTGCTGATCGGCGCCATGCTGGAGGTACCGGCTCTGCTGTTTCAGCTTCGGGAGTTTCTGGCCCTGACGGACTTCGTCTCGGTCGGGACGAACGATCTGGCGCAATTCCTGTTCGCGGCCGACCGCGGGGCGCCGGACCTCGCCGGGCGCTACGACTTCCTCTCCCCGCCCATGCTGAACCTGCTCGAACAGGTGCGGCGGAATGCCGATGCCGCCGGGGTGCCACTCTCGTTATGCGGAGAGGCTGCGGGACGGCCGGTGGAGGCGCTGGCGCTTGCCGCTCTCGGCTATCGGTACTCTGTCGATGTCGGCGGCCGGACTGCCGGCGGTCCGTGCCGCGCTGTCGCGGGTCGATCTGTCACGCTTCCGACCTGTCCTGGCAGCCATGCAGCGGGCCGCCGGTTCCGGGGAGAGCTTGCGTGATCCGATTGTCACCTGGGCACGGGAACACGCGATAGAGATTTGAACCTGCGCTTGTATCCGGTTGGCAGGACGGAGGAGGGCGTGTAAATGAAGGCCCGCCGGCCTCCGGGAGGCCCAGGGCATCACTTTTTCGTAAGTGAGGCAGGCTGCCGTGCTGCGATATCGCAGGTCGAGCTCGGCCGAGGAACGGCCTGAAGAACCGGCGAGCGCGCCCAGGGTCGGCGCGGATCTTGCCGTGGCGCGTCATCGAACCGGGCTGTCCATCGAAGAGATGGCAGCCAGGCTTCGGATTCGTCCAGAGTATTTGGAGGCTCTCGAGCAAGGCCGCATCGGGTTGTTGCCGGGTACGGCCTACGCGGTGGCGTTTGTGCGGGCGTACGGGCGGGCGCTCGGGCTGGATTCCGATGAACTGGTCCGCCGCTTCAAGAACGAGGCAGCGGCGGTCGTCACCACACAGCCCAAACTTGCGTTTCCGGCCCCGCTTCCGCGACGCGGAGTGCCGGCCAGCGCCATGATGATGCTGGGCGTGATTCTGACAATTGGGGCCTATGCGGCGTGGTACCGGCTGGCGCCGCAACGCCCGGCGCAGGTTCAGACGGTTGAACCGGTGCCGGCCCGGCTCGCGTCGCTGGCCTCGCCGCCACCGGCGGCCCCAGTGCCGGCCGCACCCGCACAGACCCAGGTTGCCCAAGTAGCGACTTCGGCTCCGGCGGCGGGAGCGCCGCCGGGACCCCCGAGCCAGGATCAACTGGCCGCGCTTTCGCCGGGTTCCGCGGCGGCGGCAACGCCTCCGACACAGGCAGCCGCGGCAGACAGGCCGGGTGATGCGGCCGGGGCGGGCTTGGCTCTGCATGCCAGCGCCGACGCCTGGGTGCAGGTGCGGGTGCGCAACGGCCCGGTGCTTCTCAGTCGGATCCTGCATAGCGGTGAGACCTGGGCGATCCCGGCGCGCGCCGACCTGCTGATGACGACCGGTAACGCGGGCGGCACCGAACTGATCAAGGATGGCGTGGTGAGTGGCCCCCTGGGCGGGCCGGGCGTCGTGCGGCGTGATCTGCCGCTCGACCCCGACAACATCGATGCGCTTGCCCAGGCGGCGCCTGCCCGGTAGCGGAATCGCTCGCAACCCCCCATTCTCTGGCTGAGAGAACGAGGAATTCCCGCGGATGAGCTATCGCCCGTATCAGCAGATCACGCGCCGCCGGTCCCGACAGATCCATGTCGGGCACGTGCCGGTGGGCGGTGAGGCTCCGATCAGCGTCCAGACCATGACCAACACGCTGACCACGGATGTGGCGGGAACGGTTGCCCAAATCCGGCGCGCGGAACTGGCGGGGGCGGACATCGTGCGCGTCTCCTGCCCCGACCGGGAGAGCGCCCTGGCACTGAAGGAGATCGTGCACGAGGTGAACGTGCCGATCGTCGCGGACATCCACTTCCACTACAAGCGGGCGATCGAGGCGGCGGAGAGCGGCGCTGCATGCCTGCGCATCAATCCCGGCAACATCGGCAGCGATGAACGCGTGAAGGAGGTCATCAAGGCGGCGCGCGACCACGGCTGCTCCATGCGGATCGGCGTGAACGCAGGGTCGCTGGAGAAGCATCTGCTCGAGAAATACGGCGAACCGAACCCCGAGGCGCTGGTCGAGAGCGCGCTGTATCACGCCGACATCCTGCAGCAGCACGACTTCCACGCGTTCAAGATCAGTGTGAAGGCGTCCGACGTGTTTCTGGCGGTCGCCGCCTATCAGCAACTGGCGGAGGTATGCGACCACCCGCTGCACGTCGGCATCACCGAAGCGGGCGGCCGGCGCATGGGCACCGTGAAGTCGTCGATCGGCCTCGGTTCGCTGCTGTGGGCCGGCATCGGCGACACGTTGCGTGTGTCGTTGTCCGACGAGCCCGAGGAGGAAGTGCGGGTCGGCTGGGATATCCTGAAATCGCTCGGCCTGCGGCATCGCGGGGTGAAGGTGATCTCCTGCCCATCCTGCGCGCGGCAGGGCTTCAATGTGATAGAAACGGTGCGGGAGCTGGAGGACCGGCTGGCGCATATCGAGACGCCGCTTACGCTTTCCATCATCGGTTGCGTGGTGAACGGGCCGGGCGAGGCGCTGATGACGGATATCGGCGTGACCGGCGGGGGTGCGGGCCGGCACATGGTGTATCGCGCCGGGAAGACGGACCATACGATCGAAGCGGGCGGGATGATCGACCATATTGTGGAATTGGTGGAGGCGAAGGCGGTTGAGCTGAAGTCCGCACAGCCGGAGAAGGTGGCCGCGGAGTAGCAGGGTGTCGGATAGCCGCGATCTCGGTGGTGGAGATGAGGCGGTTGTCACCATTCGAACAATTCATCGTTGAGAGGGTCGCCCATCGGCGTGAGGTTTACCAATGAGTGCGAGTCGGAACTCCGTTATCCAACAGATCGAAGACCTTGAAGATGAGCGTGACGATTATGCTGCGATGCTTGCGCGATTCGAATCAGCGAACGAGGAAGTCATCCCAATCAGCGTTATAAAGCGCCTGTCGAATGGTAAGTCACCGGTTACTGTCTGGCGCGAGTACCGGGGACTTTCGGAGCAGGAGTTATCGGACGCGTCGGGTGTTGGCGTTCTCACTCTCCTGACTATCGAGAAACAGGGATCCGAGGGCGCACCGCTCAGCTCCTATGCGGCGATCGCACGTGCGCTCGAGATCGACCTTGATATGCTCGTTCGCTGGACACCGGAGGGTGAACCGGAGAGTGCCTGAACTCCAACCCATCCGCGGCACCCATGACCTGATCGGCGCGGACCAGCGCCGCCATCAGCACGTCATCGACACCGCCCGGCGCATCGCCCTGCTCTACGGCTTCGAGGAATGGAGCACGCCCATCTTCGAAGACACCCGGGTCTTTGCCCGTACGCTGGGTGAAACCTCCGATGTCGTAACGAAGGAGATGTACACCTTCACCGACCGGGGCGGGGAATCGCTGACCTTGCGGCCCGAGGCGACGGCAGGCATCTGCCGTGCCCTGGTCAGCAACGGCCTGACCCAGTCGCTGCCGCAGAAGGTGTTCTACGCCGGGCCGATGTTCCGCTACGAGCGGCCGCAGAAGGGACGCTCCCGGCAGTTTCATCAAATCGACATCGAGGTGATCGGTCCCGCCGAACCTCTGGCGGACGCCGAAGTCATCGCCTGCGGGTGGCACATCCTGAACGCGCTCGGCGTTGCCGATGACACCACGCTGGAGATCAACACCCTGGGTGATAAGCTCAGCCGCGATGCTTACCGGGCGGCGCTGGTGGAGTATTTCCAGGCGCACCGGGACAACCTGTCGGAGGACAGCCTCGCCCGCCTGGAGCGCAACCCTCTGCGCATCGTCGATAGCAAGGACGAGCGTGACAAACGCATCGTCGCCGATGCACCGACAATCGCGGCCTTCCTGACGCAAGAGGCGGCGCGGTTCTATGACGATCTGAAGCGCCATCTGCACGCGTTCGGCGTGCCGTTCACTGAGAACCCGCGCATCGTCCGTGGCCTTGATTACTACGGCCACACCGCGTTCGAGTTCGTCACCACCCGCCTCGGCGCCCAGGCCACGGTGATGGGTGGCGGCCGCTATGACGGGTTGGTGCAGGAAATGGGCGGGCCGCCCACGCCGGCCGTCGGCTGGGCTGCGGGGATCGACCGGCTATCCATGCTGCTGCCTTCTGCCCCGGAGCATCCCGCCCCCGTCGCCGTGGTGCCGATCGGCGAGGCCGCGGAAGCCGAAGCGATCCGCATCCTCCAGGCGCTGCACCACGCCGGGATCCGCGCCGAAATGGGCTATCGCGGCAATCTGAGGCGCCGCTTGGAGCGCGCCAACCGCATCGGTGCCCGCGCCGCCGTCATCCTCGGCGATGACGATCTCCGCGCCGGCGTCGCCCAGGTGAAAGACCTCGGCAGCGGTGCACAGACGGCCGTTCCCCTGGCGGAGCTGCCCGACCGGCTGCGATGAGCTTTTCCGTCAAGCTCGACCGCATTGCCGCTCGCGCCGACGAACTGCGCGCGTTGCTTTCCGAAGGCCTCTCGGGTGACGCGTTCGTGCGAGCCTCCAGGGAGTTGTCCGAGATCGAGCCGGTCGTCGCACGCATCGGCGCTCTGCGTGAGGCCGAACAAGCGCGTGCCGAGGCAGAGTCGATGCTTGCCGAACCGGACGTGCACGAACTGGCCGAGGCGGAGTTGCGGGAACTGAAGGACCGCATTCCCTCGCTGCAGCATGAGCTTCGCCTCGCCCTGCTGCCGCGCGATGAGGCCGATGAACGCAGCGGAATCCTGGAGATTCGTCCTGCGGCCGGCGGTGATGAAGCGGCGCTGTTTGCTGCCGAACTCCTCGCCATGTATCAGCGCTATGCCGCTCTCCGACATTGGCGCTTCGAAATCCTGGAGTACAATGACACGGAACTTGGCGGACTGAAGGAAGGTATCGCGGAGATCACCGGGCGCGGCGTGTTCGCTCGGCTCAAATACGAATCAGGCGTTCACCGCGTGCAGCGCGTGCCGGCGACCGAAAGCCAGGGCCGCATCCACACGTCAACCGTGACCGTGGCGGTGCTTCCGGAAGCCGAGGAGGTGGATGTGCAGGTCGATGAAGACAGAGCTGCGCATCGACGTCTATCGCGCCTCCGGCGCAGGCGGTCAGCATGTCAACAAGACCGAGAGCGCGGTACGCATCACGCACCTGCCGACCGGCATCGTGGTCGCGATGCAGGAGGAGAAGAGCCAGCATAAGAACCGCGCGAAGGCGATGAAGATTTTGCGCGCCAGGCTCTATGAGCAGCAGCGTTCCGCGTTGCACGCCTCACGCGCCGCCGACCGGAAGGCGCAGGTCGGTACCGGCGATCGCAGTGAGCGCATCCGGACCTACAATTTCCCACAGGGTCGCGTATCCGACCACCGGATCAATCTGACGCTGTATAAGATCGATCGGGTCATGCAAGGCGAGCTCGACGAGTTCATCGACGCACTGATGTCGGAGGACCAAGCCGCTCGCCTTGCAGCCGAAGAGTAGCTCCTCGCCGATCAGGACGTCAGCCGGCCGAGGATGTAACCGACCCCGAGCGCAATCAGCGCCGCAGTCAGCGGCTGATCACGAATGACCTCGGACAACCGTGCCACCTGCTCCTGCGCCTGGCCGCTCGCCTGGTTGTACATCCCCTGCGCCTGGGTTTTCAGGTCACCGGCGGCCTGGCCCACCGTCTCCTGCATCCGCCCCACCGTCTCCCGTGCGTTGCCGGCAAGATTGTCGCTCATTCTGGAACTCCCTGTGGAATCAACTGCGCAAAGGTTGGCCGTCCTTTAACTGGTTGCAACAGTCGCGGCTGCATGCCGCTTTCAGGAAAGCTTGAGCAAATAGAGTCCCTTCGAAAGCTGCGGCCCGAGCCCGGCGCGCTCGGCCAGCATGCGCGGCTCACTCTCGTTGGCCCGTCCCCCGGCGGCCTCCACAGCCTCTTCCCATTCGCGGGCGCTGAATTCGCCGCGGCCGATCAGAAAGATCGCATGCAGTTCGCGCCGCGCATCCGGTGACAGGTCGGCGATTTGCGCCTCCAGCCGGTTCAGCGCCTCGGCCATCGTGGTTCCACGCAGCGGCTCCAGGTCCGAGAGCTCGCCCGGCTCCGCGCCCGCCCGATGGACCTGCTCGCCCCCCGTGCTGTCCAAACGGGCGTCACTCCGGACCAGGCGGTTGGAAAGCTGGTCAGCCAGATCGGCGGCGAGATCGCTCAGGTGGATGATGTGCCGGACCTGCGCGGTCGTTATGTGGGTCAGCATGACGAAGCACCCGTAAATCGCAGCGGCAAAACGATCTACTGCCGCGCACGGTTTCGGGAGAGTTCCGTTTTAGCGATGTCGTGCACCGCCGCCGGTCAATCGACCGCGCATTTTGCCTGGGCGTGCCGGCCGATCGGAAATCAGACCAGGAAGACAGTCATCAGGATGAGCAGGAGGACGATAAAGGCGGCGGCCCAGAACACGAAGCTGGTGAATGACAGCCAGAATCGCTGGCGGTCCGCCAAGAAGGCCTGCTCGAGGTCGGGCCCGCTTACCTGGGAGGGTCTCTGCGCCATCCGTACGTTCCTATCGCTGACGTTCCGGCTTTATGCCAAGCATTCCGACGCGGGCAAGGGGTTCCGCAGTGCGGCATCGGCCAGTGGCAAACAGGGCGTCTCATGGGACGCCACCATGGCCAAGGCCATGGGATAGATCTGGTGCTCCTGCGCCAGGACACGGGCCGCCAACCGCAATTCATCATCGTCCGGGAACACCGGAACCGCTGCCTGCGCCAGGATCGGGCCGGCGTCGGTGGCGTGGGTCACCAGATGAACAGTGCAGCCGTGCAGCGTGACTCCTGCTTTCAGGGCGCGGGCGTGCGTTTCGAGGCCGGGGAACGCCGGAAGCAGGCTCGGATGGATATTGAGCATCCGGCCTGACCAGCGATCGACCAGGAACGACGTCAGCAGCCGCATATAGCCCGCGAGGCACACGATCTCGATCTCCGCCGCCCGCAAGGCGTCGTCGATCACCGCCTCGTGCGCGGCACGGTCATCGCGGAACGGGCGGTGCTCGATCACCCGGGTCGCCACCCCTGCCGCCTCCGCGAGCCGCAGGCCCGCCGCGTCGGCCCGGTTTGCGATCACCAGCGCGACGTGTGCGGGATGAGCAGGTGCGGCCGCTGCGTGGATCAGAGCTGCCATGTTTGAACCGCGGCCGCTGATGAGCACCGCCACACGGCGCTTCATGGCAGGGGCCAAGCCTTCGGCAGGGCGATGTGCACCGATGGCGGACCCGAAGCGGCTTCGATGACGCCAAGCGGAAAAACCACTTCCCCATGCTGCGCCAGCAAGGCGGAGGCAGCGGGCGCATCGGCGACCACCAACGCCATCCCCACGCCGCAGTTGAACACCCGCAACATCTCCTGCGGGTCAATCCCGCCCGTCGCGGCGAGCCAGCGAAACACCGGCTGAACCGGCCACTCGGGCGAGATCCTGGCCGATCGTGCTGTCCGGCAGGGCGCGAGGCAGGTTTCCGGGCAATCCGCCGCCGGTGATGTGAGCCGCGGCCCTCAGCAGCCCCGCGCGATGGAGCGCCAGCACCGATTTCACGTAGATGCGGGTCGGCGTGAGCATGGCCTCCCCCAGTGTCATCTCGGGCGCGAAGGGGGCAGGCTGATCCCATCGCAATCCGGTGTTGGCCACGATCCGCCGGACCAGGGAAAACCCGTTTGAATGCACCCCAGCACTCGCGAGGCCGAGCACCGCGTCTCCCGGCTGGACCTGGGCGGGAAGGAGCCGCGCCCGTTCCGCCGCGCCGACGGCGAAGCCGGCCAGGTCGTAGTCGCCGGCGGCGTATATCCCGGGCATTTCCGCCGTCTCGCCACCGGCCAACGCGCAGCCCGCGATCCGGCATCCCTCCGCGATGCCCCCGTATGACCGCCTGGGCCTGCTCCAGGCGGAGCGCCCCGGTGGCGAAGTAATCGAGGAACAGCAGCGGTTCTGCGCCTTGCACGACCAGGTCGTTCACGCACATGGCGACGAGATCGATGCCGATCGTGTCGTGGCGTCCGACTTCGATCGCCACTTTCAGCTTCGTGCCGACGCCGTCCGTGGTGGTGACGAGCACCGGATCGTCGAAGCCTGCCGCCCGCAGATCGAACAATGCACCAAAGCCGCCCAGCCCACTGATCTGCCCTGGGCGGACGGTTGAGCGGGCAAGCGGTTTGATGGCTTCCACCAGCGCCTCTCCGGCACTGATATCCACGCCCGAGGCGCGGTAGGTCATGCCCAGACCACTGGCCATGCAGGCCCCCAATAAGCTAGGCCTTCCGCGGCGGCCAGATGTGTGCCGGCATGCAAGGCGGTGAAGGGTGGCGGACACAACCATAGCTCTGGCCAGGGCGCAAATGCCTGGCGTCGCCCGCGCCGGCGGAGAGCGTCATGCCTGACGGCGCGCGGCTGGAACGCAGCGCGTCCAACACCCTGCTCACCATTGCCAACCTCATCAGCTTTGCCCGGCTGTGCGCCGTTCCGCTGGCTTTCTGGCTGGTCATCGATCACGCGCTCGGCGGCGCCTTCGTATTGTTCGTGCTGGCGGGCGCCTCCGACGCGGTGGACGGCTGGCTGGCGCGCCGGGCAGGCGGTGGAAATACCGATCGGCGCGGTGCTCGACCCGATGGCTGACAAGGCCCTGCTCGTCACTATGTACATCACGCTCGCGGCCATCGGCGAGGTGCCGGACTGGCTGGCAATCCTGGTGGTGTTCCGCGATCTGATCATCGTCGGCGGCTTCATGGTCCTGGTCACTCGCAGGGCATCCGCCTGCCGTCCGTCCACTTTTCGTTTCCAAGGTGAATACCACCTTACAGATCGTGCTGCTGGGGATGACGCTGTTCCTGGCGGGTTTCGGAGTGGCAATGCCGGGCGTCGCGATTGCAATGATGGTGCTCACCTGGGTTGTAGCGGCGACCACGCTGGGCTCCGGCGGGGCTTATGTCTGGCGGGCGATGGTGGTCCGATGAGGTTCCTGCGGCGCGCGCCGGATCCCGGGGTTCCGGACGAGATTGTGGCGGTCGTTCCGCTCGACGAGCCCGAGGTGCTGGAGCAGCCGAGGCTGCCACCGCCCGTGGTATCTCCGCTGAGGGTTATTCGTTGGCAGTCGCTGGCAGTTGCGCTCGCCATCGCTGTCGGCCTGTGGTTCGTGCTGCAACTTTTTGCCGGCGTTCTGGCGCCCTTCGTGACCGCCGCCGTCATTGCCTACGCGCTTGATCCGCCCACGACACGTCTGACCAGGCTCGGATTGCCCCGCGGCCTGGCGGCACTCGCGATGGTTCTCGCGATGTTGGCGGCCGTGCTGCTGTTTCTGCTGCTGCTGTATCCGTTGATCCTGTCGCAGATCGGCCTGTTCCTCGGGCGCATTCCGCAATACGCCCAACTGCTGCAGCACTGGGCAAGCCACGTGGTGCAGGACCTGCAACAAAACTTCGGCTCCGAGACCGTGAATGGACGCCTGCAGGACCTGATCAGCAGCCAGGCGGGGAATATGTTGACGTTCCTGGCGTCTGCACTGACAGGGGTGATCAGTGGCAGCTTCGCCATCTTCAACGTGCTGACGCTGGCGGTGGTCACGCCGGTGGTGGCGTTCTATTTGCTGCGGGGTTGGCCGGACATGGTGGGCAAGATCGATGCCTGGTTGCCGCGCCGCTACGCTGCCGTCATACGGGAGCAGGCGCGTGAGGTGGATCGGATTTTGTCTGCCTGGGTGCGCGGCCAGGCGATGTGCTGTGTGCTGCTGGCCGTCTTTTACGCGTTCGCGCTCAGTATCGCCGGCCTCGATCTCGGGTTGATCGTCGGCCTCGCCGCGGGCGTTCTGTCTTTCATTCCCTATGTCGGCTCGATCACCGGCGGCATTACGGCCATTGCGCTCGCACTGGCGCAGTTCCCAACCTGGCGCGGGGTTGTCGGGAATCGGCGTGGTGCTCGTGCTCGGCCAGATTCTGGAGAACTACCTGATCTATCCCCGCTTTCTTGGCGATCGCGTGGAACTGCCCGCGGTTTGGGTGATTTTCGCGCTGTTTGCCGGGGGTGCGGCATTCGGGTTCATGGGGGTCATGCTTGCGGTCCCCGTCGCCGCCACGTTTGGGGTCTTGTGTCGGTTCTGGCTCCGGCGGTATCTGCGCAGCCCCCTTTATCTGGATTGATGTGCTGGCATGAACGCTCCTAACACCTGGCAACGTCCGACACTCAGCCTGCTGCGCTTCGTGGCGGGATTAATCTTCCTAGAGCATGGCGCGGTGAAACTGTTCGGCTTTCCTGTGCCGTTTGGTCATGCGCTTTCGCCGCTTTTCTTTTCCGCGGGCATCATCGAGTTCTTCGGTGGCCTATTGATCTGCGTTGGTCTGTTCACCCGGATCGCCGCCTTCATCTGCTCGGGTGAGATGGCGGCGGGCTACTTCATGATCGCATTTGCCCAAGTCGATCTTCCCCATCGTCAATGGGGGCGATGCGGCGATCCTGTTTTGTTTTCTTTTTTTCTATCTGGTGTTTGCCGGCCCCGGCCCGATAAGCGTTGATGGATGATCTTGGTCCCGCCGCTGAGTGTGCCGCGCCAACTGGGGCTGCCGTTCGAGCATGGGTCCAGCTTTGCGCCGGCTGATTTCGTGCAGGATGGCTCCAATACTCTGGCTCTGACCTGGCTGGACGACCCTGCGCGTTGGCCGGACCGGCGGCTTGCCCTCTGGGGCGGGAAGGGCTGCGGCAAAACCCATCTTCTGCACCTGTGGGCGGATCGGGTCGGCGCGGTGATGGCGGATGGACCGGCGCTATCGGAACTTGCGCCCGGGGTCATGGCCCTCGCGCTCGATAATGCCGATGCCGCGCCGGAACACGCGCTTCTGCACACACTCAACCAGGCCGTGGCGCGGGGCCGGCTCGTTGTGTTGGCCGCCCGCGAACCGCCAGCGCGCTGGCCGGTGCGTCTGCCCGATCTTGCGAGCCGCCTGCGGGCCACGGCGGCAGTGGCGATCGAACCGGCGGAGGATTCGCTCCTGCGTGCCTTACTCGCGCGGCAACTGTCTGATCGTCAGTTGGCGGTCCCCGCACAGCTCCGGGATTGGCTCCTGCTTCGTCTGCCCCGGACGCCCGCGGCTGTGCGGGAAATCGCGGCGCGGCTCGACCGCGCGCAGCTCGCGCAGGGCACGGGCGTTACCCGGGGGCTGCTGGCCGAGCTCATGACGGGGATGGAGGAACCGGGGGCCGGATGAACCGGCGGCCTTTCAGAACCGCCGGCGCTGGCTGCGGTGCTGCGGGCCGCGTCTGGCTGTTGGACAGCGTCAGTGACACGCCGGCGCAGATCAGGCCGATACTGGCGGGCACCAGCCAGGCCGGCCGGATCAGCACGGGCAGCATCACATCCTCCCACATCCAGTGGTCGAAATGCGCCTCGACGCTGCCCTGGAAGGCGACCATGAGGTCGTGGTTCAGCATGAACAGGGCGGCGCCGAGCGGCATGCCGGCCGGCCCCAGCATGGCCAGCGGCGACGGCGCCGACCAACAGGACGGCAGCCAGCACGGCAAGGATACGCTGCACGATCACATGAACAGCTTCTCGTTTTTCAGCCCATCATACAAGGAGGATACGAAGGGACCGTAGCCATTATAGATCTGCGTCGGAACCCGTTCATCGGAGCCAAGCACGCGTTCGGTCGCCTGGCTCCATCGAGGGTGGGGAACCGCCGGGTTCACGTTGGCCCAGAAGCCGTATTCGTCCGGGTTGATCTGCGGCCCACATGGTGTCCGGCCGCTTTTCGGTGAAGGTGACTTTCACGAACGCCTTGCCGGACTTGAAGCCATATTTCCACGGGACCGTCATGCGGATCGGCGCGCCGCTCTGCTTCGGCAGGTCCTTGCCGTACATCCCGGTGGAAACGAAGGCCAGTTCGTTCGCGGCCTCCTGGACGGTCAGCGCCTCCACGTAGGGCCAGGGATAGATCGGATCATCCAGGCCGGGCATGGCCTTCGGCTGCTCCACGGTGGTGAACGCCACGTATTTGGCCGAGCCGAGGGCCTCGGCGATGGCCAGAAGCTGTTTCATCGGAAAACCGGTCCAGGGCACGACCATGGACCACGCTTCGACGCAGCGGTGGCGATAAATGCGCTCCTCGAGCTGGACCTGCTTCAGCAGGTCTTCGAGAGAGAGGGTGCGGGGGGACTTCACCAGACCGTCGAACTGAACGGACCAAGGGCTGACGGTCATTTTCTGGGCGGCCCGCCAGAGGTCTTTGTCTTCGCTAAATTCGTAGTAGTTGTTGTAGGTGGTAGCATCTTCCGCCGGCGTGATGGCGCGGCCCGGTTCGTAGGTCTTGTTCAGCGGGGCGCTTGGCCGTGGGGCGGCCGTCGCACCAAGGGCGAATGCCGTGGCGCCGCCGAGGATGGCGCGGCGGCCGAGCATCATCGCCTCGGGCGTGGTGCGGCTTTCGGCGATTTCCCAACCATGCCGCCGGATGATTTTCATGCTCTGTTCTCCCTGTTGCGGTCGGCCGTTTCGTGCGACCCGCTAGCGTGTCGTCCTGACGTGGATCATAGCACGCAACAAGCCTGAGGCCGCCCATGCATCTCGCCCGCTTTCCCCGCATTCGCCTGTTTCCGACCCCGACTCCGCTGGAAAAGATGGACAATCTGACACGTCATCTGGGCGGACCACAGATCTGGATCAAGCGCGATGATTGCTACTGTGGTCGCGACGGGCGGGAACAAGGTGCGCAAGCTGGAATTTTTGGCCGGCGACGCCAAGGCGCGCGGGGCGGACCATCTTGTTACCCAGGGGGCGGTTCAGAGCAATCATGTGCGGCAGACAATCGCGGTGGCAAACCGGCTGGGGATGAAGTGCTCCGTCCTGCTGGAACACCGGGTGGAAACCAACGATCCGAACTACCTCGGCAGCGGGAACGTGCTGCTGGACAAGCTCATGGGCGCCTCCATCGAGTATCGGTCCAGTGGCCCGGACATGAACGCGGAGGCTGAACGCAAGGGCGAGGAACTCCGCGCCGGCGGGGCGAAGCCCTATGTCATCCCGGGCGGCGGCTCCAACCGGGTGGGGGCGCTCGGCTACGTCTCGTGCGCGCAGGAATTGATGCACCAGGCCGACGAGATGGGGCTGAAGATCGATCGGATCGTGCATGCGACCGGCAGTGCCGGGACGCAGGCAGGGCTGGTCGCCGGATTGGTCGGCATCAACGCGGGGGTTCGGGTGCTGGGCATCGGCGTGCGCGCGCCGAAGGACCGGCAGGAGGCCAACGTGCACAAGCTGGCGCAGGAGGTGGCGGAGTATGCCGGGGTTCGCGGCGTCGTGCCGCGCGAGGCCGTGGAGGCCAATTGCGACTACATCGGTGCCGGATACGGCCAGCCGACCGACGGGATGTACGAGGCGGTCGCGATGGTCGCCCGGCTGGAGGGGATTCTGCTCGACCCGGTGTATTCCGGCAAAGGCATGGCCGGGATGATCGACCTGATCCGCAAGGGGCAGATCGGGGCGAATGAAACGGTCGTGTTCCTGCATACGGGCGGGGCTGTGGGCCTGTTCGGGTACAGCGGCTTCTTCGATCAGAAGATGGCAGGCTAGAGGCAGGCGAAATCAGCGAAGGCGCCGCCGGTAGTAACATCGGCTCGGTGATCTCCGGTTCCGGAAGGCAACGCGGTGCACGGCAATTGGCTTGCCGGCCGCCGCTGTGCGCAGTATCGCACCCCGGATAAGGAAGGAACCCGTCCGATGAAACTGCTGAGCTTCCGTCGTCCCGATGGCAATCCAAGCTGGGGCATCGCCAAGGACGAGGGCGTGATCGACCTGGGTCATCTGGCGCCCAGTTTGAAGCATGCCATATGGGCCACCACGTCGCTCGCCGAACTTGCGTCACGCCACGCCGACTACAGATTGAGCGATGTGCGCTTCCTGCCGCCTATCCCGAATCCCGACAAGATTCTTTGCGTCGGGCTGAATTACGTCTCCCATATCAGGGAAGGCGGCCGAGAGCCGCCGCCCAAGCCGATCATTTTCGCCCGCTTCGCCAACTCCCAGGTCGGACATGGGGAGACGCTGATCCGGCCAAAGGTGTCCGAGACGTACGATTATGAGGGCGAACTTGCCGTGGTCATCGGCCGGCAATGCCGTCACGTGCCGAAAGATGACGCATGGGAGGTGATTGCCGGTTATGCGTGCTACAATGAGGGTTCGGTGCGGGAGTGGCAGCGCCACTCCGCGACAATTCATTCCCGGCAAGAATTTCTACCATTCCGGCGCGTTCGGCCCCTGGATCGTCACGCCCGAGGAAACCGGCGACATCACCAAGGCGACGCTGCTCACCCGGTTGAACGGGGAGAAGGTTCAGCACGCTACCATCGACGATCTTTGCTTCGATATCCCGACGCTGATCAATTACGTCTCCACCTTCACCCTGCTCGAACCGGGAGACGTGATCGTGACCGGCACGACCGGAGGGGTGGGCGCCTATCGGACGCCGCCGCTTTGGATGAAACAGGGTGACACGTGGAAGTGGAAGTGAGCGGGATCGGCGTATTGCGCAATCCGGTCGCGCAGGAGGAGTGAGCGCGAACGCAATACCGTGGGGCGCGGAACTCGCCGCCGCGAGTTGACCGGTTCGGCGCGCTGGAAGCGGTGCACGACGGCACGGCGGCGATCAGCTTTGCCGCCCTCGCCGGTCATGCTTCGCGGCTTGCGGTGATCCTGCGGGAGGCAGGCATACAGCCCGGTCAGCCGGTGGTCAGCAGCCTGCGCGAACGGCATTCCCGCGGTGTGGGCCTCGATGGCGCTGCGGCTCTCCGGGGCTGCCGAGGTGGCGCTGAATGCGCGCCTGACCGAAGCGGAGCGCCACCATTGCCTTGCGCTTTCGCAGGCGCGGTCTCGCGATCACGTCGGCCGCCCAGGCCGACGCGTTTCGGACGCTCGGATGCCCGGTCGATCGTGGTCGAGGAAATCGACCCGGCGCCGTCTATTTCCTCTGCCGACCACGGCCATTCCCGCCGGTTCCCGCGGACGCGTGGGGAAGGATCGGCTTCACCTCCGGCACGACGGGCCGACCGAAGGCCATTGTGACAACCCATGGCGCCCGGTGGATCGGCAATATCCTGCAACGGGCGCATTTCGATCCGATGCCGGGACTCGGCAGCCGTGTGTTGCTCATGACCCCTTTCGTGCACGGGGCGGGGTTGTTGACCCATGCGTTCCACGACCTGGGTGCGGGCATCGTGCTGCTGAACGGTGTGGACGTCCCTGTCGCGACGCGGTTCATCGTCGGACGGCGACGTGGATTTCGTGTTTGCCCCGCCCACGGTTATGGCGAAGTTGTTGACAGGTCTGGAGCAGTGACGGATCGACACCGTGCGCACTGTGTTCTGCGGGTACTGCGCCGTTGCCGCGCGCGCTGTATGAGCGGGCGAAGGCGGTGTTCGGCCCTGTGGTGCGTATCACTTACGGGAAGACGGAGATCGTCGAATCCGATCACGGTGCTGTCTGCCAAAGAGACGGACGCCTACTATGTCGAGCCGCCACAGGACGGCGCGTGCGTCGGCTGGCCGGGTGCCGGCGTGGAGATCGAGCTCCGGGGAGACGAAGGCCAGGTCTTTCTGCGCGGGCAGCATATGTCCTGCGGCCACATCGATGCGGAGGGATTTCATCCGCTGCCGGCGGACGGATTCCACGACACCGGCGACCTCGGGCGCATCGACGAGAAGGGGCGATTGCACCTGATCGGGCGAATGGCCGAGGTGATCAAGTCCGGCGGCTACAAAATACATCCAGATGAAATCGAACAGGCGCTGGCGTGGACCGGGGGCGGTGGTGTCCGTGGTGTCGGTGCCGTCGGACTATTGGGGCGAGGTGATCGTGGCGGTGGGTGAGACGGAGGACGCCACGTGGTCAGCGCGTGCCGCGGCAGCCCTGACAACACTGTCGCGCCATAAACATCCGCGCGCGTTTATTGCCATGCGGGAACTGCCGCGCAATCACCAGGGCAAGGTCATGCGGCGATTGATCCGCGAAGAAGTGCTAAGCCGGTATCGCCTGGCCGATGGCCCGCATCCGGTGCTGGAGCCGCTATGACACACGAGACCATTCTGCTGGAGACCATCCGCCCGCACTTGCTCCGCGTCACCATGAACCGGCCGGAGGTAGGTAACGCGCGCAATACGCAGATGGGGTTGGAGCTGCTGGACACCTGGACGGGCCTGATCCATGACCCAGGCGATGATACGCTGCGTGATCCTGACTGGTGCCGGTGACCGCATCTTCTGTGCCGGCGCCGATCTGAAGGAGCGGAACGGCATGAGCCGCGAGCAGTGGGAGCGCCAGCACGAGATCTTTGAACGAGGACGCGACGCGCTGCTTTCCGTGCCGGTGCCGGTGATCGCGGCGGTCAATGGCCATGCCTACGCCGGCGGGCTCGAATCGGTGCTGGTGTGCGATTTCGCCTACGCCGTATCGGGTGCGCGATTTGCGTTGACCGAGGTAACGCGCGGCATCATGCCCGGCGGTGGCGGGACGCAGACTTTGGCACGGGTAGCAGGGGAACGGCGCGCCAAGGAGGTGATTCTGACGGGCCGCCCATTCAGCGCGGAACAGGCACTGGAATGGGGCGTGGTGAACCGGGTATGCGAACCCGGAACGCTGATGGATGCGGTGATCGAAACCGGCCAGGCGATCTGCGACAATGCGCCGTTGTCCGTGCGACAGGCGAAGAAGGCGATCCACAACGGTCTGCAGATGGATCTGAGCCGCGGCTTCGCCTACGAGATCGAGGCCTATCATCGGCTGATCGACACCGAGGATCGGCTGGAGGGGATTGCGGCCTTCAACGAGAAGCGCAAGCCGGTCTTCAAGGGACTCTGAGGCCTCATCGCGTAACCGGCCGCTTGTTCCGCGGCAAAGCGTCCAACAACGCCGGATCGACACCCAGATGCGCCGCAACCAAGGTGCGGGGCGTCAGCGCGAGCCACTGCGCCAGAGAGACGTCCTGGAACAGCGGCGCCGGAAACAGTTCGAGAAAGCGCAGTGTTTCTGATCCGGTGTTCTCCACGTAGTGGCCCATCGCGAAGGGCACGAACCCGACGTCTCCTGCGCGGAAGTCGAAGGTGCGTGCCTTGGCTTCGGCGCCGAAGATTGTCATGCGACCTTCGCCCTGCAATCCAGGTACCTGCCATTCGTCGGCATTGGGGTGCCAGTGCATCTCCCGCAGTCCGCCGGGTTCGAGTTCCACGAGGGCGGCGGCGGTTGTGGTGGACACCGGAAAATGGCGCGTATCTGCAATTCGCACCCGCCCTCCGGGGAATTCCTGCGCTGGTCCGTGATGCAGCCGATAACTGAACGACTGCGCCACCGAATTCCCCTTTATCACCCGGTCCTGCTCGATCGGACCGGGGAGCGGGGCCTCGAAGATGTACAGCTCCTTCTCGGGGAGGGCATCGAACACCGAAGCGGGCCAGCCGAAGTTCTTTGCGAGCACCTCGCGGGGTGTGTGGCGCAGCCAATCGGTCAGCAGGAAGGTGCTGTCCTCGCTAAAATTGCCGTCGTCGAACACGAGCAGGAATTCCGTGCCGTCGGGTTCCAGACCCTGGATGCTGTGCGGGATGCCAGGCGGAAAGTACCAAAGGTCGCCGGCCTCCACATCGTCAACAAAGGCGCCACCGTCCTGGTCCACGGCGGTGATGCGGGCGCGGCCGGCCAGCAAGTAGGCCCACTCAGACGCAGTATGCCAGTGCAACTCACGGACCCCGCCGGAGGTCAGGCGCATATCGACCCCGGCCATGGACCGGGAGACCGGCAGCTCCCGCGCCGTGGTTTCGCGGCCCACCCGCCACGCTCGATGCGCTGATGGGAGAAGGTGAACGGCCACTTCGCGTTGGGCATCTTGCCGTGGTCTGTGCGGGGCGGTGTGAGAAGGTCAGGATTCTGCCGCGCCAGTTCGACGTTGTGCGGACCGAGCACGCCGGCGCCGAAGCCACCCTGTTGCAGCGGCTGAGGTACTCGAGCGGTTGGATCGTTCATTGCGGTATCCTTCGTGCGGGAACGGCGGGTTCAGGCGGTCGTTCGCTCACAACCGCGCGGTTGCCGTGTGGGGCGGGCGGGGCTACGCGTAGCGCGCACGGAGGCAGCCGATGTCGGATTTTCCCAGCCGGGTTCAGATCAACGAGGAAGGACCGCGGGAGGGGTTTCAGTTCGAGAAGGGGCCGATCCCGACGGACCGGAAGATCGCGCTGATCGACGCCTTGAGCGAAACGGGGCTGAACCACATTCAGGTGGCAAGCTTCGTCAATCCCAAACGGGTGCCCGGCTGGGCTGACGCGGATCAAGTTGTCGCGGGCTTCAACCGTCGGCCCGGTGTCGAGTACACGGCGCTTTGGCTCAATCTGCAGGGCTTCGAGCGGGCGCTTGCCACCGATCGGCTCGATATCAAGGGGTCATTCTCCCTGACCGCGTCGGAGGCGTTCCTGCAACGCAACCAGGGGCGCACGATGACCGATAACGTGCGGGCGGCGCACGATACGATCGCCATGTATGCAAAGCATGGCATTCCACTGGAGCGCGCTGGGCTCATGGCGGCATTCGGCTGCAATTTCGAGGGCGAGATTCCCCACGCACGGGTGCTCGACATGATCCAGCAATTGCTGGACATTGCAGCCGAACATGGCACCAAGCCGCGGGTCTTTTCGCTGGCAGACACCATGGCCTGGGCCACGCCGAAATCCATTCGCGCCCTGGTGGGGAAAGTGCGTGATCGCTTCCCGGACCTGACCCTTTCGCTGCATCTGCACGACACGCGCGGCATGGGGATCGCCAATGCCTATGCCGGGCTGGAGATGGGCGTTGCGATCTACGATTCCGCCGTTGCCGGATTGGGCGGCTGCCCGTTCGCCGCGCACAAAGGGGCGGCAGGAAACGTCTGCACGGAAGACCTGGTGTTCATGCTGCACGAAACGGGAATCGAAACCGGCATCGACCTGGAGCGGCTGATAGAGGCGGCGCGGCTTGCCGAGGATATCGTCGGCCATCCGCTGCCGGGGTCGGTCAAAATGGGCGGCAGCCTCGACGCGCTGCGTGCGCGGCATTGACGGAGGAAATCGTGGCACTCACCGCTGCCATCGGCGCGTTCATCGCCGAGCTTTCACCCAACCGCATTCCGCGGCAGGCGCTCGATATGGCACGGCTGGGTTTCATCGACAGCATCGGTACGATGATTGCCGGCCGCGATGAGGAGGCGGTGCGGATTTTGACCTCGGTTCTGGATCCCGGGGAAGGTTCGTCCAGCATCGCGTTCTCGCGTCGGCACGGGCCGGCGCCGGAGGCGGCGTGGATCAACGGCACCGCGGCGCATGCGCTGGATTACGACGATGTGGCGCTGCGCGGGCATCCTTCGACCGTGCTGGTGCCGGCGATTCTGGCGGAGGCGGAAGCGCTCGATGCCTCCGGCCTCGACATGCTGGTGGCCTATGTCGCCGGCTACGAAACCTGGGGTGAGCTGTTCCGCCGCGATTCCGGTCTGATGCACAAGAAGGGGTGGCATCCGACTGGACTGTACGGGGCGGTGGGAGCGGCCGCCGCCTGTGCGAAACTGCGTCGGCTGGATGCGGGCCGAGCCGCCATGGCGGTGGCGCTCGGCGCATCTCAAGGCGCCGGGCTGATGGCGAATTTCGGCACCATGACCAAGCCGTTCCACGCCGGGCGCGCCGCGCATGCCGGTCTGATGGCTGCGAGGCTGGCGGAGGCGGGGTTTACTGCGAGCATCGATGCGCTGGAGCATCCACAGGGGTTCCTCCACGCCGTGTCGCCCGGGGGCACGGAGGATCGCGCCAGTCCGCCCAGGCTGGGTGAGGACTGGGCCCTGATGTCTCTCGGCCTTGGCATCAAGAAATATCCTACGTGCTATTGCACGCACCGCGCGATCGATTGTGCGCTGGACCTCGTTGCAAGTCATGCGGTGCGGGCTGAGGAGGTGCGACACGTGACCGTAGGGTTGAGCGACTATTTCGCCACCGTGCTGCGGAACCACGCGCCCGAAACCGGGCTGGGCGCGAAGTTCAGCATCGAGTTCGCGATGGCGAGCGCCATCGTTGCGCACCGCGTGGGTCTGCGTGAACTGACGGATGAATTCGTCCGCCGGCGGGATATTCAGGCGCTGATGCCGCGCGTGACGGTGGAGACCACGACGGACTACGACCCGGACCTGCCGGGTGCGTCGCGGGCCGACTGGGTGCGACTGGAAACCAGCTCCGGCGTGCTGGAAGGCGAGCCGGTTGCGCGGGCTACGGGGCACGCGAGCCGTCCGCTTTCGGCGGAGCAGGTGTATGGGAAATTCGCCGATTGCCTGGACGTGGGCAGGTCGGAAGTTCCGGCCGACATGCTGTATGCGCGGTTGGCGGCATTGGAGTCTAACTCGGCCCGCGCGCTGACGGAGATCAACTGATGGCACTTATACTTGGCCGCCGTGCAGCTTTGGGAACGGCCCTCGCGGCTCCTTTCATCGGGCGCGCCGGTGCGGCGGAGCCGATCCAGCTTCGCGCCTCGGTTGACACTTCACCAAGTCACGGCCGGACGATGGCGATTGCTGAATACCTCAAGCTGGTTGAGGCAGCATCCAACGGCCAGATCACCACCAAGCTGTTCGACAGCGGCCAGCTTTATGCCGACAAGGATGTGATCAAGGCGCTGGTGCAGCACGAGGTGGAGATGGCCGCGCCCGGCACCTGGCTGATCAGCAGCTACGTGCCGGATGCGGACATGCTTCAGTTGCCGGCATTTTACGGGCAGCCGCTGGAACTGACCCGGCGTGTCGTGGACGGATCGGTGGGCTACCCGGATCAACGAGCAACTGGCGCAGAAGCTGCGAGTGCGGGTTCCGGGGAAATGGATCGAGCTGGGCTATACCAATTGGTACAGCACGAAACGTCCGCTCCATTCACTGGACGATCTCAAGGGACTGAAGATCCGCAATTCGGGTGGCTACGCACAGGCCTGGCGGGCACGGTTCTTCGGCGCGATTCCCAACATGACCGCCTGGCCGGCCGTCCCGCTGGCCCTGTCGCAAGGCACGTTCGACGCCCTGCAGACCACCAATGAGAGCATTGCCAGCGTGAAACTCTGGGATTCGGGGGTCCGCTACGCGCTGATCGACCACCAGGTGATGAGTGAATATGTGCCGATGATCAGCGATGCTTTCCTGCAGAAGCTGTCGCCTGCGCTGCGCCAGCAGATGTTCGACATCTGGAATTCCCATATCGATTCCTGGCGCCAGCGTCTGAGCGATCAGCAGGAGCATGCGCGGGGCGAGATGACGGAGCATGGGGTCGCGTTCACCGATGTGCCGGCGGACGTGCTGGCGCGGGTGCGTCAGTCTCAACTGAAGGAGCAGGATCAGGTGGCCAAGGAGATGAAGATCTCCCCGGAAATGCTGGCGGCGATCATGCAGGCCGTGGCGGCATGATCATTCACTGATCACGCCCGAGAAACCAAACCGTGACACGGCGGTTAGAGCCGGAGCACGGGAGGGTGGCGTGTCCGACGTTTCAAGCGAGCCGAAGGCAGAGCGGGGTCGTGGGCGGGACGCACGACACCCGTCCCACATCCCTTCACGCGGCTGGAAAGACGTGCTGGTCCGCGCCTGGAAGGCCCAGGGCGAACAGAACCTGTCATTGGTAGCGGGCGGCGTCACCTACTGCGTGATCCTCGCACTGTTCCCCGGACTGGCGGCACTGGTGTCGATCTATGGCCTTGTGGCTGACCCGCACACCATCGAGAAGGAGGTGAACGCGATGGCCGGCCTGGTGCCGGGCGATGCGCAGAGCCTGATTTCCACGGAGCTTCACTCGCTGGTTACGGCGTCCGGGGGTGCGCTCAGTATAGGGGTGGTGATCGGCCTGCTCATCGCGCTATGGAGCGCATCACGCGGCATGAGCGGACTGATTTCGGCGCTGAACATCGCCTACGGACAAGAGGAAACGCGCAGTTTCGTCCGTTTCAACGTGATCGCGCTGGTCCTGACGATCGGGCTGATCATCGGCGGTCTGATCGCCATCGCATTGGTCGCCGGATTGCCCGCGGTGCTGAGCGGCGCCGGCGCGACCGGCGCGACCAAATGGGTCGCGTATATCGTGGAATGGCCACTGCTGATCGTGTTCGTCATGCTCATGCTGGCAGTGCTCTATCGCTACGCGCCCAACCGGGACGAGCCGAAATGGGAATGGGTCTCGCCAGGTGCCGCGGTCGCCACGCTGGTGTGGATCCTCGGTTCCATCCTGTTCACTGTGTACGTGTCGCATTTCGGCAACTACAACAAAACCTACGGCTCACTCGGGGCGATCATCGCCCTGCTCACCTGGTTGTGGCTCTCGGCCTACGTCGTTCTGCTCGGAGCCGAGATCAATGCCGAATCGGAGCGCCAGACTCGTGAGGACACCACGGAAGGACAACCCCAACCGATGGGCCAGCGTGGCGCCACCGCAGCAGACACGCTCGGACGGGCGACGGAGTGAGCGGCCGACGCTATAGTGGGCACCATGACGGACTCACGCACGCGAGAGGCAATCTGTCGCCTCGGGGACAGCATGTTCCGGCGGGGCTCGACCTTCGGGAGTTCCGGCAATATCAGCGTGCGGCTGTCCGATGGGCGGTGGCTGATGACGCCGACCAATGTCTCCATGGGCGAGTTGGATCCGGCGTCTCTCTCCGTTATTGACCGCGATGGCCGCCTGATCTCGGGTGATCCGCCGACCAAGGAAGCCTTTCTGCATCGCGTCATGTACGAAAGCCGACCGGATGCCGGCGCGGTCGTGCACCTTCATTCCACACACTCGGTCGCCGTCTCCTGTCTTGCGGAAATCAGTCCCGAGGACGTGCTGCCGCCTATTACAGCCTACTACGTGATGCGGGTGGGCCGGCTGCCGCTGGTGCCGTACTTTCCACCCGGCGATTCCAGGCTCGCCGAGGCGGTGCGTCCTCTCGTCGGCCGGCACCACGCCGTGCTGCTGGCAAACCACGGTCCGGTGGTCGCGGGTACGTCGCTGAATGCCGCGGCGGGTGCGATCGAGGAGCTGGAAGAGACGGCGCGGCTGTACCTTTTGCTGCGAGGCGAGCGGACGCGCTATCTGACACCAGAGCAGGTGTCGGAGCTGCGGGCGCGATTCGGATAGCACGCGACCACCTGAGCGGTCTGACGGCGCTTGCATTTGCGCCAGGCGCCCCGCAGGCTTTAGCTCCAAAGAGGAATTAATTACAATGACGACCCGTTACTGGACCGGCAGCGCTTCCGCCGAGTGGACGAACGACGCCAACTGGACTCCGACCGGGGCGCCGATGGCGGGCGATACCGCGATCATCGGCAGCGGACTGACGCCCGGCAGCGATTTCGTCGTGCTGGATACCGTGAGCCCGGCTGCCAATGTCACGATCCAGCTCGGCATCGATGGTGGGACCAATTCGGCCACTCTCGATCTGGATAACAGCAACATCCTGAAGTCGGTCGATATCGTTACCCGCGGCAATGCCGGTGATCTGCCGATACCGCCCGGCCAGACCATCCTGGCGCGCGACGCCAACCTGCTGAACGGATTCCTCGAATCCGCTGCGTTCGGCGAAGAACTGTCCATCGTTATCGGCACGACGAGCAATCCCGGCACGTTCACCGTTTCTTCCACGGCCACCATGCTCGACGGGCCGGAGAGCGGCACCCGCATCCTCGGCGACGAATTCGTCAATGAAGGCGTGATGGTGGTGGAGGGCGGGCTGCACATCGACAACGCCGATTTCGAGCTGTCGGGTGCCGGTCAGGTGATCATCCAGCAGGGCGGCACTGTGACAGCGGATGTAGGCGCTGCGATCGGTAACCTCGACGGGGCCGCCGGGGCGTTCAATCTCGCCGACGGCAGCGCCACCCTGGTCATCGACGACCTGGCCGACTTCGATGCGTCCGTAAAGGTGCAGGTGTCCGGCGCTCGCATCGAGTTCGGCACTCTTGCCGCCAACGGCGTCAGCTATGCTGATGGAACGCTGACCCTGCTGGAGGACGGCACGACCGGTCGGCAGTATCGCTGTGAACGACCCGGACGGCGGAGGTGCAGCGGACTTCAGCGTCGAGGCACCGACGCTGCCGGGTGCGCCGACCGTGGTGACGTACGACCCGGCGGCGCCGGCACTGGAGCTTCCGACCATGCCGGTTCCGGCGGTGGTGGCGCCGGGCGGCACGCTGTCCGCGACTGCCCTGCTGGAGCAGGCGTTCGGCACGATTCCGGCGGCGTGGACGAATTACCGGCTCGATTTCTCCTCGGCTGCCGATCTCGCCAGGGACGATTTTTCCTATTGGAACCTCGACGACGAGCAGATCTCGCAATGGTCGGTGCCGAGCGGCACTGATGTTGCGGCCTCCGGGCTGAGCGGCATCGATTTTCTCGGCGGGAACGAGATCGGGCCGCTGGTCAGCTACACCGTGCCGATCACCTCCTCCGGCGGCACCACCGCCTATGCCAGCTACACTGTGCAGACTGCCGATCCTTCGGTGGTCAGTCCGACGATCTACAGCGGCGATGTCACGCCGGAAGACATCGTGCAGTCGGCGATCCGGCTCGATGCAGCCTATGGCGGCACCTACAACAACAACGATTGCGGGTTCATCGCCGACGCGGTTGCCGGTGACGCCGGCGCAGGGTTCCCGCAGAACGCCGTGTTCTCCGACGAGCAGGGTGGCGGGTTCTGGCGCGTGGCCTATCGCGGCGCCGACCAGGTAAACCCGGTGCAGAACTGGTCCACGCTGGTGCAGCCCGGCGACATCGTAAAGATGGCTTGGCTGAACGGCGGGGGTCACCACGTCACAACCGTTATCGGCACGCTGACCGCGGATGGTTTGCCGGTCTTCGATAACGGCGACAACGACACGATCCACATCCATGATGCGCATTACTGGCTGGCGACCGACCCGGCCTCCATCATCGTTTTCCGGCTCGACCCGAACCAGCAATTCCTGATCCAGGGCACCGATCAGGGCGAGTTCATCCAGGGTAGCGTTTATGACAATCTGATCCAGCCCGGCGCCGGCGCCGATACCATTGCGGCCGGCGCGGCGAACAACGAAATGCAAGGCGTCGCCGCTGACCTGAACGGCGATACGGTCACCGATTTCCATGGCGGGGACTGGTTCGACCTCACCGACGTCGATCCGACAACAGCCGGCGTCAGCTATGATGCGGCAACCGGCAGGCTGGCGGTATCGTCGGCCGGCAGCACGGTCGCGACGATCAGCCTGCCCGCGTCGCTGCCCGACAACTTCGCCGTCCTGCCGGACGGCAGCGGCGGCACGCAGATCACAGACATCGCCTGCTTCGCCGCGGGGACGCGCATCCGCACGCCCGAAGGCGACGTGGCCGCGGAGCGGCTCGTTCCCGGCGATCAGGTGCTGACCGTCTCAGGGGCGGCGCAACGGGTGATTTGGGTTGGCCATCGCCGCGTGGATTGCCAGCCGCCATCCAGGCCTGAAATCGGTCTGGCCGGTCCGGATACGGGCGGGTGCGTTTGCGCCGAACGTTCCGGAGCGCGATCTGCTTCTTTCACCCGATCACGCGGTGTTTGCCGAGGAGGTGCTCATGCCGGTCAAGGTGCTGATCGACGGTGACGCCGTGCGGCAGATTCCGGTGCCGGAGGTTCGCTACATCCATATCGAGACCGAGTCCCACGAGGTGATTCTGGCCGAGGGTCTGCCGGTCGAGACCTTCCTCGATACCGGAATGCGCGATTGCTTCGACAATGCCGGCGGTGCGGTGCGACTTTTCCCTGATTTCGGGTTGTCTGATTCCGCTGCCTTGGCCTGGGAGGCACGAGGTTGTGCGCCCTTATGTCTGGTCGGGCCCGAAGTTGACCTGGTGCGGGCGGAGATTGCGCGGCGTTCCGCCAGAGAGTCAGTAAGGCGATGACCCTACAGAGGAACGCGGCCTGGAGGCTCGGCGCGCGACTATAGATGAGATTTGGCCGATGCGGCAGCCGGGCGGCTGAGCCGGCGCAGGCCAGGCGTCGAGGGTCAGCGAATAACCAGGAGGGATCTGCCGGCCAGGCGGCATCCGAGGATGTAACCATGGCCTGGTCGTACGCAGCGCCATCACGGAAACGAATTGGCTGTACGGTCATCAGTGATGCTCCGTCGAGCCGGCCTGGCCCGCGTATCGCCGCCGCAGCTCGGTTTTCAGCACCTTGCCGGTGGCGCCGTGGGGCAAGGCATCGACGATCTCGACGCGATCGGGGATGGACCAGTTCGGCACCTTGCCCTTGTAGAATTCGCGCAACCGTCGGCTGCGGATAGCGCCGCCGGGCGCGGCACGACGATCAGCAGCGGGCGTTCGCTCCATTTCGGATCGGGGACGGCGATCGCCGCAGCCTCGGATACGTCCGGATGGGACATGGCGATGTTCTCCAGCTCGATGGAGCTGATCCATTCGCCACCGGATTTGATCAGGTCCTTGGTGCGGTCGGTCAACCGGATGAAACCCTCGGGATCGATGACGCCGACATCGCCGCTTGGGAACCATCCTTCCGGTCCGACGGTGGTGTCCGGCAGCCGGTAATAGGCACTGGCGACCCAATGACCGCGGAGGACCAGATTTCCCGGCGTCTTGCCGTCCCACGGCACTTCGTTGTGATCGAAATCTTCGGCCCTGACATCGACCCCGAAAACAGTGCGCCCCTGTGTCGCCTGTTCGTCGAGCCGTGCCTCGGCATCAAGGGCAAGACTGCTGGGTTTGGGCGCGTTGCAGGTCGCGACAGGGCTGCTTTCGGTCATGCCCCAGGCGTGGCTGACGTGAATGCCGAGGCGGGCATATTCGGCCATCAGGGCGCGCGGAAACGCGGTGCCGCCGGAAAATATCCGCTTCAGCGTTTCCAGCCGCTGGCCGGTCTGCTGCATGTGATTGAGCAGATTGAGCCAGACCGTGGGCACGGCGGCGGAGAGGGTGGCGCGCTCGGCGTTCAGCAGGTGGAGCAGCGACGCCGGATCGAGGTGCCGGCCGGGAAAGATCAGGGCGGATCCGGCCAGGGCGGCTGCGAAGGGAAATCCCCAGGCGTTGACGTGAAACATCGGGACCGCGGGCAACATCCGGTCGGTCGCGCGCAGGGCCATGTTGTCGGCGAAGTTCATGACCATCGCGTGAAGCATGGTGGAGCGGTGCGAATAGAGCACGCCCTTGGGCCGGCCCGTGGTGCCGGACGTATAACAGAGCAGCGCGGCGGCGTTTTCATCGAGGTCAGGGAATTCGGCCGGCGGCGGCGCGGCTTCCATCAGGTTTTCATAAGCGTGGACGGCGATGCCTGGCGGCAGGGCGCGATCCGCCGGCAACGCAGTTTCGTCGGCAAGCACAATGACGGCGCGAAGATTGGGGTCAGCGCCGGTGCGATCTGCTGGACGAGGGGAAAGAAGCCTGGGTCAGCGAAGATCAGCCCGTCTTCGGCGTGCGCGGCGATCCAGCCGATATCATCGGGCGCAAGGCGTGGATTGATGGTGTTGCAGATCGCTCCGACCCCGCTGATCGCATAATAGAGCTCCAGGTGGCGGTCGCTGTTCATGGCAAGAGTGGCCACCCGATCGTCCGGCTTTACACCGAGCTCGCGCAGCACGCTGCCGAGGCGCTGCACGCGATCCCATATCCCGGCGTAGCTGGTGCGATGGATTGAACCATCGTCGCGGCGGGAGACAATGTCGGTCGTGCCGTGGTGGCGTGCCGCATGCTTCAGCGCGGAGATGATCGTCAGATTGCGGCGCTGCATCAAAGCATGCATGACGGCATCCTGCTTCTAGTGACGTCTTCCCAGGACCGCAGTGAAGATGATTTGCTACATAGGGGCAACTGGTGGGGGGCTGGATGGCTTGGGAATTATACCTCGGCTTCGTGCTGGCGACCGCGGTACTGATCTTGATCCCTGGTCCCAACGTGGCGCTGATCACGGCAACCAGCGTGAGCCGTGGGACGCGCATCGGGCTGGTGACGGTGGCGGGAACGAGCAGCGCCGTCGCGGTGCAGCTTGTTTTGACGGCACTCGGGCTAACGGCCGTGCTCACCGTGCTTGCCGTATGGTTCGAATGGTTGCGCTGGATCGGCGTGGCCTATCTGCTCTTCCTGGGGCTTCGGCAGTGGTTTGCGCCCGTCGCTGATTTGACCGGGGTGACGCCGGAGCGACGGCCAGCTTCGGCGATCTATCTGCGCGGCTTCCTGGTCGGCCTGACCAATCCCAAGACTCTGCTGTTCTATGGTGCGTTCTTTCCGCAGTTCCTGGATATGGGCCATCCCCTCGGACCGCAGGTGTTCTTGCTCTGCACCACGTTCCTGGTCATCGCGGTGGTGCTGGACAGCGGCTGGGCGGTCGCGGCGGGCCGCGCGCGATGGCTGCTCACGGCACGCCCGAAGTTGCGCAACCGGCTGTCGGGGGGCTGTCTTATGGCGGCGGGGTTTGGGCTGGCGCTGGCGCACCGGCGGTGACCGCCTTCAACTGGTCGGTCGGTACAGCGGCTTGGATCCTTGTCGTCGCGCCAGCGGACCAGGCGGGACCCGTGCCGGAACTTGCCGCCTGTGATGTGATCGGCGCTGACCTCCACCACCTGCCGCGGCTCGATGGGAGTGACCGACGCTCCTTCCGCGACCATCGACTGGGACCGCCCGGTGATTCGCCGCTGAAGCCGCCGCGGCCCATCAACGGCTGGAGCCGGGCATCGATCTTCGGCATCGTTGACGCCACAGCGGCCCACGTAATCGAGCTTGCCCTGCGGATTGTAGAGACCGAGCAGCAGATACTCGATGTGCTGCGTGTCCGGGGCGCAGTATGCCCCGGCAATCACCGCGTCCACGCTGTGCCAGAGCTTGTATTTCAGCATCTCGCGCCGCCCCGGTTGGTATGGCAGGTCCAGGCGCTTGGCGACGATGCCGTCCAGCCCGTGCCCCACCTGTTCGAGCCAGGCGCGTGCCTCGCCGGCTGAGCGGGTCTGCGGCGCGAGCATCAGTGCCTTCTGTTTGCCCATTCTGGCGACGATGGCTCCAGCGCGGCCCGGCGATCGGCGAACGGCTGATCGAGGAGCGAGTGGCCGTCCTCGTCTGACAGCAGATCAAAGGCGACGAATTCGGCGGGGGTCTCACGCGCCAGCCTGGCGATACGCGAAGCGGCGGGATGCAGGCGCATCTGCAGCGCTTCGAACGAACCACCGGCGATGATCAATTCGCCGTCAAGCACGAAGCGTGTCACGGGCAGGGAGGCGACGGCGGCATGCACTTCGGGAAAGAACCGGTCGAGCGGCCGCTGGCGGCGGGACATCAGGGCGACCTCGATCGCCTTCGCGGAACACCAGGCAGCGGAAGCCGTCGTATTTCGGCTCGAACGCCCAGCCCAGGCCCACGGGCAGCTCAGTGACCGGCTCGGCCTCCATCGGCTCGAGGGTGAGCGGAACAGGGTAGGGGGATGACGCCACGGCGGTGGAACGTACCTCGGCCGGGGCAGTTGCGCACGCGCTGCGAGCGTGGCACTGTTGGGCGAGGCGCGGGAGGAAGCGATAGTGAACAAGGTGATCATCAGTTGCGCGGTAACCGGGGCAATCCATACCCCCAGCATGTCGCCCTATCTGCCGATCACGCCGGAGGAGATCGCGCGGTCGGCGATCGAAGCGGCGGAGGCCGGGGCAGCCATCATTCATCTCCACGCGCGCGATCCGAAAACCGGCGCGCCGACCCCCGATCCCGCGACTTTCATGCGTTTCCTGCCCATCATCAAGCAGAACACCGAAGCGGTGGTGAACATCACCACCGGCGGCGGGCTGACCATGACGCTGGAAGACCGGCTGGCCGCGCCGCTGCAAGCGAAGCCGGAGATGTGCAGCCTGAACATGGGCAGCATGAATTTCAATATTTCCCGGGCCGGGGATCGGGTGAAGGAATGGAAGTTCGATTGGGAAAAGCCGTACCTCGACCGGACGGACGACCACATCTTCCGCAATACGTTCCGCGACATCGAAGGGATCGTGGAGCGGCTTGGCAAGGCGCACGGCACGCGCTTCGAATTCGAGTGCTACGACATCGGCCACTTGTATAACCTGGCGTACTGCCTGGATCGGAAGGTGGTGGAACCGCCGCTCTTCGTGCAGACCATCTTCGGCATTCTCGGCGGCATCGGCGCCGAACCCCGCAACCTGCTTTTCATGAAGGAAACGGCGGACCGGCTGTTCGGTGATTCATATGTCTGGTCGGTGCTCGCAGCCGGGCGTCACCAGATGAATTTCACCACGATGGCAGGGATCATGGGGGGCAACGTGCGGGTGGGGCTGGAGGACAGCCTGTATCTCGGGCGTGGGCAGCTCGCGAAGTCGAATGCCGATCAGGTGCGCAAGATCAGGCGGATTCTGGAGGAGCTGAGCCTGGAGATTGCGACACCGCAGGAAGCGCGGCAGATTCTTCATCTCAAGGGCGGCGACCGGGTGGGGTTCTGAGAGGACGCAATGAACGACGTGGTGGTTGAACAGGCGGTGCGTGACGCGGCGGTGATGCACGCCAGCGTGCTGACCATGGATACGCATATCGATGTGCCGTGGCCCGATCCCCCCGATCCGTTCACCGAGACGGCGCGCAAGGTCGATCTGCCGAAAATGCGCCGCGGCGGCCTGTCGGTGGCTTGCTTCGTGGCGTTTGTGCCGCAGATGGCGCGCACGGCGGAGAACGATAGCCACGCCTTCGCCCGCGCGACCGCGATGCTGGAGTCGATCCACGGCATGGCGCGTCGTGTAGGGGACATCACGGCGCGACTGACGGTCACGGCCGATGCGATCGAACGCGCATGGCAGGACGGGGTGATCGGCATCGTGCCTGCCGTGGAGAACGGCTTTCGCGATCGGGTCTGACCTGTCCCGGCTGGACCGCTTCCGCGCGCTCGGGGCGCGATATCTCACGCTGACCCATAACGGTCACAATGCGCTGGCCGATTCGGCTATCCCGCGTTCAGACCTGAAAGATGGCCCGGTGGAGCATGGCGGATTGTCGGCGCTGGGGCGGCAGGCGGTTGCAGAACTGAACCGGCTGGGCATGCTGGTCGATGTCGCCCATGCGGCGCGGGATACGATGCTGCAGGCAGCGTCGGCGTCACGCAGCCCGGTCGTCTCCACCCATTCGTGCATCCGTGCGCTGTGCGATCATCCGCGCAATCTGGATGATGAGCAGTTGGATGCCCTGCGCGATGTGGGCGGGGTGGTGCAGATCACCGCCGTGTCGGCGTTTCTGAAGAAGGACGCCAAACCCGAGAACACCACGGTCGCCGACTTCGCTGACCATATCGATTACGCGGTGCGGCGGATCGGCATCGCCCATGTCGGCATCTCGTCGGATTTCGACGGAGGCGGCTGGTTCAATGGCTGGAACGACGTATCGGAGTCACCCAACATCACCGCCGAGTTGATGCGCCGCGGCTACGGCAAGCACGAGATCGCGCTACTGTGGGGTGGCAATTTCCTGCGTGTTCTGCGCCGCGCCGAGGAGCTGGCGGAATGAAGAGTGTTACGCTGCCCGATGGGACCGCGGTCCCGGCACTGGGTCAGGGTACCTGGCACATGGGTGAGGGCGGGCGGCGTGAGGCGGAGGAAGTGGCGGCGCTGCGGCTTGGCATTTCGCTCGGCATGACACTGATCGACACGGCGGAAATGTACGGCAACGGCGGTGCGGAGGAGGTGGTGGGCAAAGCCATCGCCGGACAGCGGGACCGCGTGTTCATCGTCTCGAAAGTCTATCCCCACAACGCGTCACGCGAGGGGGTGGCTGCGGCTTGCGCCCGCAGCCTGAAGCGCCTGGGTACCGATCGGATTGATCTGTACCTGTTGCACTGGCGCGGCGGGCATCCGTTGTCGGAGACGGTGGAGGGTTTCGAGCGGCTGCGCGAAGCAGGGATGATTCGGTTATGGGGGGTGTCGAACCTCGATCTTGCGGACATGAAGGAGATTGCCGCCCTGCCGCATGGCGCACACTGCGCGACCGACCAGGTCCTCTACAACGCCGAAATCCGCGGTATCGAGTTCGATCTGCTCCCCTGGTGCCGCACACGGCGCATGCCGATCATGGCGTATTCGCCGGTGGGACAGGGCGGCAAGCTGCTGCGGTCGCCGGCACTGACCGCGGTGGCGCAGCGGCATCATGTGACGCCCGGCGCAAGTGGCCATCGCCTGGAGTTTGCGGGACGGAGATGTGATCTCGATCCCGAAGGCGAGCGACCCCGAGCATGTGCGCCAGAACGCGGCGGCCGGAGATCTGGTACTCGAGCAAGGACGATCTTGCTGCGATCGATGCACAACATCCACCGCCGAAGCGCAAGCAGTCACTCGGGATTCTGTAGAAAGGCCCCGCGCCTGTGCATCGGCGCGGGGCGTTCTGCGTCAGCTCTGGGTGTCGGCCGGAGCCTTCTTATGCGTGCTGGTCTTGTGGGACACGTGATGGACGGGCTTCTTGTGGTGCTTGACCGGCGCGGCGTCGGTGGCCGGAGCGCTGGCAGCGGGTTGCGCCGGCGCGGCGGTGGAGTCGTTGGAGGCGGCCATCGCGGTGAGCGGCAGAGCGAACACCGTTGCGGCCAGAACCAGGGTGCGGAGGTGGATCAAGGAGGAGCTCCAAAACAAGGGTGGGTTGGCGAACGGATTCCGATTCGGAATCCGGTTCAAAGTCTTGCGGATGCGCCGCAGAGTCGCGCAAGCGCAAGACCGAAGGTGGCACGAATTTGGCGGCGCTGTTCCTTATAGGAGACAGAGCGCGTGAAGCTCACGCCGAAGCTGGGGCGGCAGCGTGTCGAGCCCCACCGAGCTGGGACGATCCCCCACATCCGGAGGCGCATCGGCCGGCATGAGGTAGCGCCAGCCCTGAAACGGCTTGGCAGGCCTGGGATTGAGGGGCACCAGCCGCGGATCGAGGACCAGCCCCGCACACGAACTGCCGTCCGGCCGAGTATCCTCGATGATGTCGAGGATACGCTGGCGCACGCGGACGAAGCCCCCGATGACCCAGTACATGGACCCGCCGGCGATCACATCGTCCGCGCGGCGGGGCAGGTTCCGCGTGCGATGGCGGAGCGGGGGATCGGTGCGGACCCGCTCCAACTGAGCCGAGCGCAGATGGTCGATGTCACGGATGCCGACGGCGAGCTTGGTCAGATGCAGCATCGGGCCGAGTCGGAAGCATGCCGTCATAGTGCGGCGATGCGGGCCGGACGCAAGCCATGCCGCGCGGTCGAACCGCAAGAGAAAGGATTTCAGGACCGAACGGCGGCTTGACCGTTCGCGCCGCCACTGAAAGGATCGTTTCATGAGCACGGCTGTCGCCAGTTCCGCGGCCCTTCGTCCCGGCGCGGGCACCCCCATCATCACACTCGACCGGGTGAACAAGTGGTTCGGGCAGGTGCACGTGCTGCGAGATGTGTCGCTGCAAATCGCCGAGAAGGAGCGGGTGGTCGTGTGCGGCCCGTCGGGGTCCGGCAAATCGACGATGATCCGTTGCATCAACCGGCTGGAAGCGCACCAGGAAGGGCGGATCATCGTCGATGGGGTGGAGCTTCGCGATGACACGCGCGCGCTGGACCAGGTGCGGCGCGAAGTTGGCATGGTGTTCCAGTCGTTCAACCTGTTTCCCCACCTGACCATTCTGGAGAACTGCACGCTGGCGCCGATCTGGGTGCGCAAGATGCCGAAGGCGGAAGCCGAGGACCTGGCGATGAACTTCCTGACCCGCGTGCGCATCCCGGAACAGGCGAAGAAGTATCCGGGACAATTGTCGGGCGGGCAGCAGCAGCGAGTGGCCATCGCACGTGCGTTGTGCATGCGGCCCAAGATCATGCTGTTTGACGAACCGACATCAGCGCTCGATCCGGAGATGATCAAGGAAGTGCTGGATGTCATGATCGAGTTGGCGGAATCCGGCATGACCATGGTCTGCGTGACGCACGAGATGGGATTTGCACGTCAGGTGGCGGACCGCGTCATGTTCATGGATTTCGGTGAGATCGTGGAGAGCGGCACGCCGCGGGATATGTTCGAACATCCGCAGACCGAACGGCTGAAGCTGTTCCTGTCGCAGATCCTGCGGGGGCACTGATCCCCCGCTAACTCCGGGGCCTCTGGCCTTTTGGTCCGCGCGGTGCCACAAGGCGCGCCATTCCGGGCGTGCGGCCCTTCATAGCCGAGGACAGAATGGCGAAGATCAAGGTCAAGACCCCCGTCGTCGAACTGGACGGCGACGAGATGACGCGGATCATCTGGGGCTTCATCAAGGACAAGCTGATCCGCCCGTACCTTGACATCGACCTTAAGTATTATCGATCTCGGCATCGAGTACCGGGATCAAACCGACGACCAGGTGACCGTCGATGCGGCGCACGCCATCCGCCAGTACGGCGTGGGCGTTAAATGCGCGACCATCACCCCGGATGAGGCCCGCGTGGAGGAGTTCAACCTGAAGCGGATGTACCGCAGCCCGAACGGCACCATCCGCAACATCCTGGACGGCACGATCTTCCGCGAGCCGATCATCTGCAAGAACGTGCCGCGGCTTGGTGCCGCACTGGACCAAGCCCATCGTCATCGGACCGCCACGCCTATGGGGACATTTACCGAGCCACAGAGATGAAGATCCCGGGCGCAGGCAAGGTGACGCTGAGCTATCAGCCGGCCGGCGGCGGCCCCGCGCAGACGCTTGAGGTGCATGATTTCCAGCAAGGCGGCGGCGTGGCAATGGCCATGCACAACACCGCGATGAATCGATCGAAGGCTTCGCGCGCGCGAGCTTCAATTATGGGCTGCAGCGCGGTTACCCGGTTTACCTTTCGACCAAGAACACGATCCTCAAGTCCTATGACGGGTATTTCAAGGACCTGTTCCAGGAGATTTTCGACCGCGAGTTCAAAGCGGAATTCGACAAGCGCGGCCTGACATATGAACACCGGCTGATCGATGACATGGTGGCGCAGGCATTGAAATGGGAAGGCGGGTATCTCTGGGCCTGCAAGAACTACGATGGTGACGTGCAGTCCGACGTGGTGGCGCAAGGCTTCGGCTCACTCGGGCTGATGACATCCGTGTTGATGGCGCCCGACGGCAAGACGGTGGAAAGCGAGGCGGCCCACGGCACGGTCACGCGCCATTACCGCCAGCACCAGAAGGGCCAGGAGACCTCGACCAACCCGATCGCGTCGATCTTCGCCTGGACGCGCGGGCTCGCCTATCGCGGGCGGTTCGACAACACGCCGGATGTCACCCGATTTGCGGAGACGCTCGAGCGCGTCTGTATCGAGACGGTGGAATCCGGTTCCATGACAAAGGACCTGGCGGTGCTGATCGGGCCGAAGCAGAATGGCTCAACACGCAGGCTTTCCTGGCGAAGATCGATGAAAACCTGAAGGCGGCGATGGGGTGACGCAACGCCATGTTGTGGTGATCGGCGCCGGCATCATCGGCGCCGCCAGCGCGCTGGAACTGCTGCGCGACGGCCATCGCGTGACCATCATCGAGCCCGGCGAGCCGGGTGGAGAGCAGGCCGCAAGCTATGGGAACGGGTGCTGGCTGAGTCCGTCGAGCGTGGTGCCGATGTCGGCTCCGGGCATCTGGCGGAAGGTGCCAGGGTGGCTCGCCGACCCGCTCGGGCCACTGACGATCCGCTGGTCCTATCTTCCGCGGATGCTGCCATGGCTGCTGCGGTTCCTGGATCGCGGGATCGACGGAAGCCAAGCTCGGGCAACGGCTCGGGCATTACGTCCGCTCGTGGAAAATGCGCCAGAACGGCATCTGGCACTCGCGCAGCAAGCCGGCGTTGCCGACCTCGTCAAGCGCCAGGGTCTGCTCTACGTGTTCCCTGACCGTGCGGCATTCGAGGCCGAGGCATTGTCGTGGGAGCTGCGCCGCGAGAATGGCGTGCGATGGATCGAGCTCGACGAAAACGAACTTCGCCAGCGTGAACCAACCGTGTCGCGCGATTATCGGTTCGGCGTGTTCGTGGAGGAGGGCGGGCATTGCCTGGATCCCGGTGCTTATGTGGCGGCATTGGTGGAAGCGGCCGTGGCCCAGGGGGCGACGCTGAAGCGGGCGCACGCCACCGGTTTCCGGATCGAATCCAAGCGGCTTCGGGCGGTGCTGACAGACCACGGGGAGATCGCGTGTGATGCGGCGGTGATCGCGGCAGGCGCACGGTCCAAATCACTGGCAGCGGCAGCGGGAGACACCGTTCCGCTGGAAACGGAACGCGGTTATCACGCGCTGATCGAACATCCCGAGATCGAACCGCGCTATCCGTTGATGCCGAGCGACGGGAAGATGTCGATCACACGGATGGCGCACGGGCTGCGCATCGCCGGGCAAGTGGAGCTTGCCGGGTTGGATGCCGAGCCGAACTGGAAGCGGGCCGAGGTGCTGCGTGATTTCGCGCTGCGCCTGTTCCCCGGCTTGCCGCGCGAGCTTCCGGCTGATCGGGTGAAGGTGTGGATGGGACACCGACCGTCGGTGGCGGACGGGTTGCCCTGCATCGGTCCGGCGACGGGCTGCCCAGACGTATGCCACGCATACGGGCACGGCCATATCGGGCTTGCCGCGGGCGCGGCGACCGGGCGGCTGGTGGCCGACCTGGTGAGCGGAAAGCCGCCGACGTGCGATCCAAGGCCGTATGCGCCAGGACGCTTCAGACGGTCTGGTCGAAGCGCCGGGGCCGCAAGCCCGCGTGAAACCAGGTAATCAGCGAATAGATATCGAAGACGGGGCGATCGAGCGTCCGGCGCAAGGCGGCTGCGTACGGAGGCATGTTCGTGCACTCCAGCACGATCGGCGCCGATCTCCGGATGCCGCTTAACGAGCCGATGCCCGGCTTCAAGGATGTCCTGCTCCGCCAGGGTCACGTCCATGTCCTGCTTTTCGCCCCGGATCAGGACACGGAAGAACTCCCGCCCATCCTCGGTCCCGACGAAAGGCGTGTCGGCCGGGGCACCGGCGGCCTCCAGGTGCCGCGGGGTCAGTGACGCAGCACTGACCGTGATTACGCCGACACGCTTTCCGGGCGGCAGCGTCGCCTGCACCCAGGGGATCTGCATGAGCGAACTGGTGGCGATTGGTACCCGCACATGCGCCGGCCAGCTCCCGCTGGAACAGCGACAGGAAGCCGCAATTGGTGGTGATCGCTTCGGCTCCAATCGCAACCAGTTCGGCGGCCGCGTCGAGGAAAGGTTGAAGCAAGCCTTCGGCCTGCTGCAACACGACACGCTCGGGGCTGGCGCCCTGGACCACGCGATACAGCACAGGAAAAGGCCAGGTTTCTCCATTGCCCATGTCACCCGGAATGCGGGGAAATCGCGCCTCAAGCATCAGAATGCCGAGCGGCGCCCCATAGATCGCCTTGCCGCCGCGCGCGATCATGGGGTGAGCATCGCCGGCTGATCGGCGATCAGTTTGCGGAAATAGGCGACCGTCTGCTGCAATCCGGCCTCGAGGCCAATACGTGGTTGCCATCCCAGCAGGTCCTGGATCCGGCTGATGTCGGGGCAGCGCTGCATCGGATCGTCCTGGGGTAGCGGACGCACGACGATCCGCGAAGACGAGTCCGTCAGACGAATGATCGTCTCAGCCAGTGCGCGCACCGTGATCTCGTGCGGATTTCCGATGTTCAGCGGGCCGGTGACCTCCGGCCCGCAATCCATCAGCCGTATCAATCCACCGATCAGATCATCGACATAGCAGAAAGCGCGGGTCTGCCGTCCGTCTCCGTACAACGTGATGTCCTCGCCCCGCAGGGCCTGGATGATAAAGTTCGACACCACCCGCCCATCGTCGGGATGCATCCTCGGGCCGTAGGTGTTGAAGATGCGGGCCACCCTGATATGCACCTTGTGCTGACGGTAGTAGTCGAAAAACAGCGTCTCAGCGCAGCGCTTGCCTTCATCATAACATGCGCGGGGCCCAAGAGGATTGACATTGCCGCGATAGTCCTCGGTCTGCGGGTGGGTGGTGGGATCGCCGTAAACCTCGCTGGTTGAAGCCTGAAGGATTGTGGCGCCGACGCGCTTGGCAAGACCAAGCATGTTTATCGCGCCGATCACGCTCGTCTTGGTCGTTTGCACGGGGTCGTACTGGTAATGGACGGGCGAGGCCGGGCACGCGAGGTTGTAAATCTGGTCCACCTCCACATACAGCGGGAAGGTGATGTCATGACGCATCGCCTCGAAATGCGGGTTGCCGATCAGGTGCGCGATGTTGTCTTTTCGGCCGGTGAAGTAGTTATCCACGCACAGCACGTCGTTGCCTTCGCGCAGCAGGCGTTCACAGAGGTGCGAGCCCAGAAAGCCCGCCCCTCCTGTCACCAGGATGCGCTTGCGCGTCAGCGCCATCGGTTCTTCCTTGTGAAGCCGCCGGCCTTCTTCCCAGAGCCGCCCTCACAGTGCAAGAAAGAACCGAGAAACCGCAAACGGAGACGTCGCTCATGGCTGACCGGCCATTTGCCTTAGCCGACCTCGAAGCACTCAAGCAATGGGACACGCCGACCATCTGCAATGCCCTGGAGATCACGAGCCCGGAGCGGCGCGCCATCGGCTTCACCACCCAGCCGCTGATCCCGATCGAGCCGAAACTGCCGCCCATTGTCGGACTGGCACGTGTCGGCATGATCCGGGCGAAAGAGCAGCCGCGCGGCAAGGTCGCAAACCGGCTGGACTGGTACGACTACGTGGCCGAGGCACAACTGCCCACAATCGTGGTGCTTCAAGACCTGGACGATACACCCGGTTACGGCGCCTGGTGGGGCGAGGTGCATTCGACCGTGCACAAGGCGCTCGGCGCTCTGGGGTGCGTCACCAACGGATCGTATCGGGATATCGACGCCTGGGCCGAAGGATTCCAGATCATCGGCGGCTGCGTCGGACCGAGCCACGCCTGGGTCCACATGGTGGACTTCGGCAAGCCGGTGAACGTGCACGGCATGAACGTCGCGCATGACGACGTGATCCACGCCGATCGCCACGGTGCCGTGGTCGTCCCCGCCGAGGCAGTGCGGAAGATCCCGGCCGCCATCGACCTGATCTCGCGGCGGGAGAAGGTGATCCTGGATGTCTGCCGCGCGCCCGACTTCTCGGCCGCGAAGCTGCGGGAGGCGATTCGCCGCTCTGGAGAGATACACTAGCAATTGTTTCGTGGACCGATTCACCTGACGCTTGCGAAACCCAAGCGTCAGGATCGGACCACCAGCCCACCCGCAAGTGGACCTCGGGCCGGACAGTCCGTATATGCGCCGGCATGAACATCGGAACGCGGCTATTTACGCTGCTGCGGGGGCGCCGCGTCGGCACCGACGGGACGGGCAACATCTACTATCAGGAACGAAGAGCGCGCAGCGGCGCCCTCCGAAGCCGGCGTTGGGTGACCTACGCCGGGCCGCCGGAGGCAACGAGAGTGCCGCCCGAGTGGGACGCCTGGCTGCGGCACACCACCGACGCCCCGCTGCCGGGGTCCCCGCGCCGGGTGTGGCAACGGCCGCACCTGCCCAATCCGACCGGCACCCCCGCGAGTTACCGACCGCCCGGGCACGATTATGAGGGTGGCCAGCGGCCTCGTGCCACCGGAGACTACGAAGCCTGGACGCCCGAGAGCTGAAAATGGCGCGTCGCAGTTTCGCCGAAGTGATCACGGGGCTGATCGTCCTGATCGTTGCTGTGGGATTTCTGGGCTATGCCGTTGCCAATTCAGGCCAGACCAGCGTCAGCGGCGGTTATCCGCTCCATGCCAGTTTCAACAGCATCGCCGGGCTGAACATCGGGTCCGATGTTCGCCTCGCCGGCGTGAAGATCGGTGTGGTTGATAGTGCGACGATCGATCCCAAAACCTATTTGGCCGATGTGACGATGACAATCCGGCAGGGCGTTCAGCTCCCCAAGGACACCAGCATCACCGTCGCGTCGGAAAGCCTGCTTGGCGGGGAATATCTCTCGGTGCAGCCGGGAGCGGATGAAACCATGCTGCAGCCCGGCCAGAAGGTCGCCTATACCCAGGGAGCCATCAGCCTGCAGGATTTGCTCGGCAAGTTCATCTTCAGTGCCACGAATATGGTGAGCGCCATGACGGGAACGGGCGGCAAGTCCGATACCGCGACGGGTCAGTCGGGCCAGGGCAGCCTGGCGCCGCTCAAACCGTGATCAGACCGCCCCAGACCTGGCCTCAGCCGGACGGAACGCCGGTCTCATGCCGGGAGAAGCTGAAGGTGCTGACCGAGAACCATGCGGAACTGGCGCAGGTCATGCAGGACGCATTCGAGGATGCGATCCTGATGGGCGTGGATGAGACGGCCATGCGCCGCATGCTGGCAGACATGGTCGCGGGTCTGGAAAGCCCGAAGCGAGGTTGAGGAATGCGCCTTTTCGTGCTGCTCGTCGCCCTGACCCCGCTTGGCGCCGCGGCCCAGAACGCGCCTGCCCGCGCGCCGCAATCCGCCCAGCCGGACCTGCCACCCGCGCCGCCGCAGTGGCCGGATCGCTGGGTGCCGGCCAAACAGGCGACGCTTCTTGTTCTGAACAAGATCGACGCTGTCTCCCGCAAACTGAGCGTCCCGGTGGGACAGCAGACGGCCTTTCAAAGCCTGACCATCCATGTTGACGCCTGTATTATCCGGCCGTCCGACCAGCCTGCCGATGCGGCTGCCTTCCTGGACATCTCGGACTTCGGATGCGAACGAACCGGGCTTCCGCGGCTGGACCCTGGCGAACGAGCCGTGGCTGTCGATGCTGCAGAGTCCGGTGTACGATGTGCGGGTCCTTGGCTGCGCGTGATGCCCCTTGCGCTGCCGCCGCCCGCCCGCACGGCGTTCCTGCTCGATATTGACGGCACGCTTCTGGATTTCGCGCCCACACCGCTGGCAGTGGAGGTGCCGCCCGGCCTGCCGGAGACGCTGGTTCGGCTCAAGCATCGGGTCGGAGGGGCGCTGGCGTTGATCAGCGGCCGGCCGCTGGAGCAGGTGGTGATGCTGTTCGGCGATGTACCTCATGCCATTGCGGGCGAACACGGCGGTGCAGTGCGCCACTCGCCCGGCGGCCCGACCAACCGCATGCCGTTGGCGGAGCCAGCAGCCGAGTGGCTTGTTGCAGCCGAGGAATTGGCCCGCTCACACCCCGGTTCGCTCCTTGAACACAAGGCAAATGGCTTCGTGGTGCATTACCGACAGGCGCCGAATGCGGGAGACGCGATCGGCCTGGCCCTGTCCCGTTTGATCGCAGGGGATAGCCGGTTCATTCTGGTGCCCGCACAGATGGCGTGGGAGGTCCGCTCCCGCGGCGCCGACAAAGGCATGGCCGTGGAAGCGATCATGGGTCAATCGCCCTTCTCGGGCAGGCTCCCAGTGTTCATCGGTGATGACGTCACCGACCTCGACGGGGTCCACGCTGTCCAAGCCATGGCAGGAGTGGGATTGATGGTGCCCGAGACCTTTGGCACGCCCGCCGCGGTGCGGGCGTGGCTGACCAACTTGGCAGAGCGGGGATGGTGACATGCGGCTGACCGACTTCCGGGTGCTGACCTTCGATTGTTACGGCACGCTGATCGATTGGGAGAGCGGGTTGTGGTCGGCCCTGCGCCCTCTGGCCGAGCGTGCAAACCTGGGTCGCGAGGCGGCCTTGACGGACTTCGCCGAGACCGAAACCGCTCAAGAGCGTGAAACACCCGGAATGCTCTATGCCGAGGTGCTGCGGCACGTCTTCCTGCACCTCGCCACCAGATGGCGGGTCGATGGCTCCGAGGAACAGGCCCGACAGTTCGCCGCATCGATCACCGACTGGCCGGCATTTCCCGACAGCGCCGAGGCGCTCAGGCGGCTTTCCTCGTGCTACCGGCTCGTTATTCTGTCCAACGTGGATCACCGTGGAATCGCGGCATCCCTGCCGAAACTCGGTGTGCGGTTCGATGCCGTCGTGACGGCCCAGGATGTGGGTCTGTACAAGCCGGATCAGCGGAATTTTGCCGCCTTGATTGCCAAGGTGGAGGCACTCGGGCTGCGCAAGCAGGACATCCTGCACACCGCGCAGAGCCTGTTCCACGATCATGCGCCGGCCAATGCGGCCGGACTGGCAAGCTGCTGGATCGATCGACGTGGCGATGCCGAGGGCTGGGGTGCGACCGCCCCGCCGCCGGGCGGTGTGCGGTGGGACTTTCGGTTCAACAGCCTCGCGGCGATGGCCGATGCCGTCGAAAAGGAGAAGGGATAGCCGCGATCACCAGCCGCCGAACCAGACGCCGATCCCGTGGATAATGCCCACCGGGAAGAACAGGGCGGCGGCAACGAGCAGCGGGCGCATGCCCTCCTCGGCGCAGAACACGATGGACGTCAGCCAGGCCGCGTAGCCGAACAATCCCATGGACAGGAACGCCGCCATGGCGAAAGGCGTCATCGGTCCAACAATGCGGGCCTTCATGCGTGTCATCCGAGGTCAGGTGGCATAATCCGCCTCCTGCTTGTCCAGGATGCGCCGCCAGGCGTCGAGATGCATCCGGGCATCGATGCGATCCCCCCACGCACCGGGGAACGGACGCAGGGAGGATTCGGGCATCTGGCGTAATCTCTGCCCGGTGGACATGGCGGTCATCTGGTACATGCAAGTGCGTTCGGCGATGTAGAGTTCGTCGAAGGCATCATGGACTGTGGGGCCCACGACAGTCACGCCATGGCCTCCCATCACCATGATGGTCTTGTCGCCGAGCATCTTGGCGAGGCGATCGCCTTCTTCATTGTCGAGGGCTGGACGATCGACAGTCCGATCCACGACCACCCGGGGATTGAGCAGCATGTTGTTGTGGTGCGCCAGGGCGAATTCCGGGTTTTCCAGGAGCGAAAGGGCAGTCAGCCAGCGCGGGTGGACATGCAGCACGCAGGTCGCCTGTGGGTTGTGCAGGTGAATGCGTGCGTGAATATGAAACGCGACCTTGCGCAATTCGCCGCTGCCGCGGATCACGCGCCCGTCCAGATCGCAGACGATCAGCGAACTGGCGGTGAGTTCCTGGAACAGGTAGCCGCGGGGATTGATCAGGAAGAGCGGCTTTTCCCCCGGCCTTTTCCTGCGGCAGCATGATGCGAGTTGTGGTTGCCGATCTGCTCGTTCCAGCCGAGCCGGGCCGAAACCCGGAACACGGCGGCCATGTCGCAGCGGATACGCCACTCCTCGGCTTCCGCGTCCGTGGAGGAGAGGGATTTCAGGACCGCGCTCATGGCCGTGATGGTGCGCGCGGCGCTGGCGTTCGGCAAGCCGGAAGTTTAGGCTCGGGGCATGGATAAGGATGTCCCCCGCGCGCATCACGACCTGGGTGGCGTGTCGAAATTCATGTGCGAGGCGGTGGACACCGAGCCGCATACCCTGACCGATTTCGACCGCGAGGTTGATGCGCTCCGGGGGGTCCTCGCGCAGAAAGGACTGATGACGGTGGATGAGCTTCGGCGGGGCATCGAGGCTATCCCCGAAGCGGACTACCATCGCCTGACCTACTACCAGCGCTGGATCCGCTCCATCACCTCCATCCTGCTCCGCAAGGGCCTGGTCACCGAGCAGGAACTGCAGGCCGCCTTGGACGCAGGGTGATGACACTCGCGCCGGGGACTGCCGTCACCGTGAAGAACGACTGGCCGGAGTTGCGCGGCCCATGCCACATCCGGACCCCCCATTACCTCCGGGGCGAGCGCGGCCGGGTGGTAAGGGTTCTGGGAGCCTTCCCGAACCCGGAGGACCTGGCCTTCAACCGGCCGGCTCCGAAGCGGACCCTGTATCACGTGGCCTTCCCGCAGCCGGCGCTCTGGCAGGAAGGCCATCGCGGCGACGAAGTCGTGGTTGAGATCTTCGAGCACTGGCTGGAGCCGGCATGACCATCATCGAGGCTGATAGCGAGCGGTTGCTGGGCGCCCTGCGAGCCGTGCTCGCCCGGAAAGGCGTCACCTCTCCGGCCGAGATCGCCGAGCGGATCGCCGTCACCGATCGCGCGTCACCCGCCATGGGCGCGCGCATGGTCGCCAAGGCCTGGACCGATCCCGCCTTCCGCGCCCTGCTCCTGGAAGATGGAACGCGCGCCGCGGAGTTGCTCGGGATCGTCATGCGCGGCGCACCGCCGCTCGGCGTGCTGGAGAATACGCCGGAGGTGCATCACCTCGTCGTTTGCACGCTCTGTAGCTGCTACCCCCGGGCCGTGCTGGGTTATCCGCCGTTCTGGTTCAAATCCGCCGCATACCGGGCGCGGGCCGTGCGGGACCCACGCGGCCTGATCGCGGAATGGGGCACGGTGCTGTCCGATGATGTGCGGGTCCGGGTCGTCGATAGGACCGCGGATTATCGCTGGATGGTGCTGCCGTTGCGGCCGCCGGGGACGGACAGGTGGGACGAGGATCGCCTGGCTGGGATCGTGCGGGAAGGCGATATGATCGGGGTGACGATCCCGAAGCTTTAGCGGCTCTCTCCGTCATCACCGGCGAAGGCCGGCCACCTGCGATGCCGGATGCTTTGGGCGCTAGCGTACATGACCGGTCTGGGTGGGGAACCGACCGTCCGGTTGCGGGCGCAAGGTCTGGTTAAGCGGACACTGCGAGCCGGGACCCAAGTGACCGCGCGCCGCTCTCCCCTTTTTGCACCGGACTTCTGCAGCGGATAAGCGGTTAATCCGGCGTGCTCCTTTCGGCGCTGCTAAATTCTTAATATTTGCGAGGTGGTGGTCGACGACTAAGGCCTTGTCAAAGTCCGCGCTACAAGAACCATGGATGTCTTGGAAAAAATGAGGGAGGACCGTGTTTCAGTGGCTCTTAAAGCTCGTAGCCAGACCCGAACGCACTCAACGGGTTCGGCAGATCGCTATTGGGGACGTTCTTCAAGGCGGAGCTTCTAGGCGTGGAGGTGGAGGCGGCGGACGACAGCGGCAAACCGACGGCGACCGACTTCGAGGGCCAGACCCTCACCGACTGCGACTTTGAGGGCGCGATCTTCACCGAACACGCCAACTTCAAGGGTCAATCTTTACCGAACACGCCAACTTCAAGGGCGCAATCTTTAACGAACGCGCCCACTTCGCCGGCGCGACCTTCCGAAGGGGGTCAACTTCGAGGGAGCGAAATTCGACCGTGGGGCCGTTTTCGAAGGCGCAGTGTTTGCCGAGAATGGCAGCGTCTTGGAGACGGCGCGCACTGCCGGGGAAGTCTACGGCCACTTCGATCAGGAGGCCGACTTTGCAGGCACAACCTTCCGTGACAGGGCCAACTTTAAAGGCGCAACGTTCAAAAAGGGCGCTAACCTCGGGGAGGCAAAGTTCGACCATGACGCCGTCTTCAGAGGTGCAACCTTTGCCGAGTATGGCATCTTCATACGCGCAACCTTCGCCAGTGCCGATTTGGGCGCGTAAATTTTGAAGCCCAAGCCCTTTTCCCGGATGTTAAGTTTATTGATGCGTATTTTACCGCCACAATTTTCTCGGAGATGGCGGACTTCTCACGCGCGACCTTCCAATTCGGTGGTATTTCAGGACGCGGCTTTTCTCTCCTACTCCTACTTTGACAATACAATCTTCGGTGAGGCTTCCTTTATGCGCGCCACCTTCACCAAAGCAGCTTCGTTCATTGACACAGAAATTAAAGGTCGGGGCGATTTTCAATCGCGCAACGTTAGGTTCTGAGCCGCCCCGATTTTTTGGTGCCAAACTCCACGAGATGACTCTGTGGCACAATGTAATCTGGCCTGAACCGCCTAAAATCGCGATCCCGGTGCTAAAGACAGTTCCGCACACGGTGCAGACGCCTACGCATGTCTAAAGCTAGGAATGGATAGGCTAAAAAGGCATGAGGATGAGCTGAACTTCTTTGCCCGTGAGCTGCAATACAGGCGTGTGGCAGATGGAAGGTGGAGCGGCCTTCCGATCGCGATCTACGGCGCATTGAGCGACGATGGTCGCAGCTACATCCGCCCAATGTTGATCCTGCTCGCGACGGTTCTCATCGGAGCCGTCCCCCTCTGGGTTCATTCGTATGGGGTTACGCAAGGGCGTTCGCCAATTTAGGTCCCGCGTGGGAGACAATCCATTCAGGCCTAGGTTTTAGCCGGGGAACGCAATTGGCCTCAGCTTTGCCAATACCTTCGGCGTGCTCGGGATCCGCAAGGACCTTATTGATCCGGAGGTCATCAAAGCACTTCCGGGATGGCTCAAGGTCATCGCTTCGGTGCAAACGGGCCTAGGTATCGTCCTGCTCTTTCTCCTCGGTCTTGGCATTCGCAATCGCTTCCGTATGAAATGAACGTCCTCACTAGTTACACATTTATTTGCTGCGAAATTCTTGATTTATGCACCACCTTGCGCAGTGCAGGCGGCTCCTGCCAAGCGGCCGGGACGGACCCGCTTCCCGGAAGTAGTTCGCTTTCCGTGAATGCCGTGTTTGTGGTCGAAATCGGAAATTCAGACGGAGAGGCGATCCGCTGGCCCAGCCTTCATGCCCGGGCTTGGCCCGGCATCTGGGTACTGCAGGCGGCCAACTCGAGCGGTCCGAGAACGCACCCCGCGGAGATCGCCGAATTCGATCTGGCAATTCGCGCGGCAATGAACGCGACCCGATAGCGCCGACGCACGGCCGGAACCGGCGATCCGACAAGCCTCAGGACCCAACCATCAGCCCAAGCGATTGCTCAGCGCCGTTCAACCCATTTCATCACCCGGACGCGGTGACTCACCATCGCGTCGGTCCATAAGCCGGTCGAACGCGTCCCAATCGGCGCGGCCCCGTCGCTCGGCGAAGTAGCTGGCCGTGCGCAAAGCCGCGACCTTTTCGGCAACGGCCGTGGCCACGAATTGGTTCAGGCTGGTGCCCTCCGCCGCGGCCAGCTTTTCCGCCTCAGCCTTGATGGAGACGGGGAGGCGAAGGGGATAAGTCGAGGTTCGCGTCGTCATGGTATCCTTTGGATCGCCTCCGCGGGCAGTAGGATTTGAAGACCGAAGCGGCCGGCGGCCGGACGGAAGTCGCGCCGGTTGAAGGTCGCAATGGCGTCGGCGCGCCCGTTGACGGCTGCCTCCAGCACCAGCTCATCACCCGGGTCGCGCAACTGCGGGCGCCAGAGGAACCAGATATCCACGGGCTCCACCAAATCAACGATGGCATCCAGGAATACCACAAGGTCCCGTGGACTGAATGGGCCGCGACATGCTCGGGGCGGCTGCAAACTCCTCGTATTCAAGGCAGAGCGGCGCCGTCGCCGGCAGGCACGGCCGCCCGCAACAGAGCGGCGACGCGCCGGTCGGATCGCATCGCGGCGACAATCGTGTCCGTGTCCATGACCAATCTCACTCAGGCGGAGATATCAATCACCCGTGATGTGTCCTGCTCGCAAGCTGGCTCATCACAGCATCGGAAGCCATGACTGAATATACCTGCTCTAACCAGCCCGCCGATGCCCGCCCCGCCGCACACCGCAGCGCCAGCCCAACGCCCCGATCCTCCCCAGGACCCGGCACCCGCCGCTTCGCCCACCTACACCGCGCGCCTGCTCGGCCTCGTCCGCAAACTCATCGACTTCGGCCATGAAATCGCTGCCGCCGTGCAGCAGCACCCCACCGGCGAAGACCACGTGCCCCTCGCGCTCCGCTTCGGCACCAAAAGCATCGCGCTGATGCTCGCCAGCATCGCACGCGGCTTGCGTCTTGCCGCCGTGCTGGAAGAAAGGCTGGGCGGGCCGCCCGCTCGTCTCAACCCGGCGCAGGCCACTGCCCGCGCCCTGTCCCGCCGCCGGCCACGTGCCCCCCGCGACGCATCCCCGACGCAGGACAACGGGCGCGCCAGGCTTCCAACCTCCAGGAAAATCGCGGCCTGGTACCGCGAGTATCCCGTCGAAACCGTCTTGATGCATCTCCGCAGCGCGCTTGGCCTCACGCCCGACGACCCGCTATGGGAAGAAGTGAACGACCTCCTCATCGAGCATCACGCCGACCGCATGCGGCAGGCGCAGGAGATCCGCAAGCAAGATCAGGCCACCGCTGCTCCCCGATCGCAAGAAAGCGAAAGTCGCGGCAGGAACGCTTCGGCGCGTGGATCGGATACGCAGACTCAAAATCAGTATCGCGCTTCTCTGATGCGCAGTACCAGCCGCCTCCTGCCGGACATGCCGCCGATGCCGCCGCCGGTCACCACGGCAGCCGGCACCATGGCATCTGGTTTCCGCTGCAACCTCCGGCGCCGGCCCGCCCCGAAAGGCCGCATGACCATCAACGCATGATGCAACGGGGCCGCCAAACGGCTGCCCCGCCATCCTGATTCTCCTACCCTCTGTGGCCCTCTGCCTTTCCTCTGCGGCCCTCTGTGTTAACTCTTTCTTCGCAACCCGCCGCACCATCAACTCTAACCCGGGGGCGCCACCGTCAGCCGTCCCTGCATGCCGAACTGCTCGATCAGACGGGCAATCAGCCCCGACGCCTTCGCCTCCTCCACGAAGTCGCGCAGGAACGCCGCAGCGTTCTTATTGCCCGCCGCCGTCCCGACAGCCTGCTGCACCGACATGAACTTGCCGTCCAGGATCCGCGCGCCTTGCAGCTTCTTCACGTCATCCAGCAAGCGCGGCCGCAACCCCGCCAGCGCATCCAGCTTGTCCGCGACGAACTGCTCATACGCACTGTCGAGCGAGTTGGACTCGATCCGCTCGGCGTGCCGGATATTGCGCTCCAGCCACAGCCCGTACGCGCTCCGCGCCGTGACCGCAATGCGCACACCCGCCCGATCCACATCGGCGATGCTCTGAATCGGCGAGCCCGCCGGCACCAGGTACGTCGCCTCGATCTCGGCATAAGCAGCGGTGAACGCGATCTTCTCCGCCCGCTGCGGCTCCGCGCCGATCAAGCCGATGTCCCAGCTATCGGTTCCGACCGCATCGGCAAGCTCGCCGGGACGCGGGAAGGGCACGTAGCGGACCGGCACGCCGATCCGATCAGCGATTGCGCGGGCGAGGGAAGGGGAGACGCCTTCCGGGTCACCGGAACTGGATTTGCCCGAGACCAGCAGGAAGTTGGACATGTTGATGCCGGCGCGCAGAACGCCATGGGGCGCGAGTTCGCCGCGGAGCTGATCGGACATGCACGTCTCCTGTTCGCGCCGGGTTTACTCGGCCGGTGCCGCAACCCGCAAGCCGTGCGGGCGGCCCAGAACGATCAACACCAGGCTGGCGAGCACGACAAACCCGACGATGGGCAGCAGGGTCAGCGGGTAGCTGCCGGTTGCCTGCTTGGTCCAGCCCATGAACAGGTTACAGAAGAAACCCATTCCTGTGCCGATAGCGTTGATCATCGCCAGCCCGGCAGCGGCGCTGCGCGATGACAGCCAGTCGGATGCGAGCGCCCAGAACGGGCCACGTGTGACCGCGGTGGCAGTCACGGAGACGCAAAGCAACGCGACGGTGGCGGCGATCCCGGTGAACGGGATGCAAAGAACCAGCGCCGCACCGCTGATCATGAGCGGCCCGAGCGTATGCCAATAGCGTTCGTTGGTGCGATCGGATTGGAAGCCCCACCAGATCATCGCCACGGCGGCGATGATGCTCGGCAGCGCGGTAAGCCAGCCGGTTGTCATGGTGGAAACGCCGAATGACTTGATGTACTGCGGCATCCATAGCCCGAGGCCGGAACTGGCTGTCGCCCCCCCGGCATAGACCAGCGCCATCGCCAGCACGTAACGATTGCTGATGATGTGCAGCACCGGGTGGTGCTCCACCGGCTTGCGTCGGCGGTTCTCATCCTGAAGCCGGTCGGTGATCCAGGCGCGCTGTTCCGCTGTCAGCCAGGTCGCGTTGGCAGGCTTGTCGGTCAGCCAGAACATCGCGACCACGCCGAGAATCACGGCGGGCACGGCCTCCAGGATGAACAGCCACTGCCAGCCCGCCAGTCCCAGCAGGCCGTTCAGTCCGAGCAGGGCGGCGGAAATCGGCGAGCCGATGAAGCCGGAGACCGGGATCGCCACCATGAAGATGCCGACGATCTTGGCGCGTTGTTCCGCCGGGAACCAATACGTCAGGTACAGGATCACGCCGGGGAAGAACCCGGCCTCGGCGGCGCCGAGCAGGAAGCGGATCACCACGAACGATGTGGGTCCGGCGGAGGCGGCCATCAGGCCGGAGACGATGCCCCAGGAGATCATGATCCGGGCGATCCACCGCGGTGCGCCGACGCGTGCGAGCGCAAGATTGGAAGGCACCTCGAACAGGCAATAGGAGATGAAGAAGATGCCGCCCCCCAGCCCGAACGTGGCGGCGGTGATGCCGAGCGCCTTGTTCATCTGCAGCGCTGCGAAACCTGCGTTCACCCGGTCGATGTAGCAGACCAGGTACGCGAGCATCAGGAACGGCAGCAGGCGCCAGGAGATGCGACGAAGTGTAGCGTCGGCGACCGGATCGGCGGTTGCAGGCATGCGTTTCCTCCGTTTTGCGGCGAGCTTACCACTCCAACGCCGGGTACCGGAAGAAAAGCATGCTCATCGGGCAGTATCGAGCAGGTGCCTGTAGAGGCTGATAACCTCACGGCGGCGCACCTTGTTCGATGGTGTGAGCAGGTGATTCTCCACCGTGAATGGCGCTACAAGGGCGTGGCGGCGGATGCGCTCGGTCACTGAAAGCCAATCATTCACCCGCGACAGTGCCGAGCGGACCGAGACATCGTCTCCACTATCGGTTGGGACGATCAGAGCCGAGAGGCTGGATTGCCCGTCGCCCAGCACCACCGCCTGCTCGATCTCCGGCTGGGCACACAGCAGCGACTCGATGCGAGCGGGTGAAACGTTCTCGCCACCCGACAAGACGATCATGTCCTTCTTGCGGTCGGTGATCCGCAGGTAGCCGTCCGCGTCCAGCTCGCCGATATCCCCGGTGTGGAGCCAGCCATCGCGGATCGTGGCCGCCGTGTCTTCGGGACGGTTCCAGTAACCCAGCATCATCAGGCCGCCCCGCACCAGGATCTCGCCGTCGCTGGCAATGCGGAGATCAACCCCGTCCAACGCCTTGCCCACCGTCTCGATGCGGATTGCATCGGGCGGGTTGGCACTGATGACCGGCCCCGCTTCGGTCTGCCCATATCCTTGGATAAGGCGCAGGCCGAGCCCGAGAAAGAACCGGCCGACTTCCGGCTCCAGCCGCGCTGCGCCGCTGACGATGCCCTTGAGCCGGCCGCCGAAGCGGGCGCGGATGCGGGTCCGCACCAAGAGAGTCGAGCAGCGGGTCGATTGCGCGCTCCCACGCCGACAAGCGTCGATGATCGGCCTTCTTCTGTCCGATCTGCAGGGCCCGGCGGAACAGCGTGCGCTTCCACCGGGGCTCACGCGCCGCCTGGGTCAGAATGCGGGTGCGGATCACCTCCAGCACCCGGGGCACCGCGGTCAGAATAGTGGGGCGGATTGCCACCATGTCGGCGGCGAGATGTTCGACCCCGCGAGAATAGATGATCTCGCAGCCGAGGCTTGGAAGCAGGAACTGCCCGACCGTATGTTCGTAGCTGTGCGCGACGGGAAGATAGGACAGGTAGCTCTCGTTGCTAAGCCGCAGCGGACGAAGCAGGGCGAACGCGCCGTGGCAGTTCGAAAGAATCGAACGGTGCGGCAGGATCACGCCTTTGGGCGCGCCGCCCGTGCCGGACGTGTAGAGCATGCAGGCTGGGGTTTCGGGAGCGATATCCGCGATGCGCGCAGCAAGATCCGGCAGGGGAGGGGTTCCTGCCAGTTCAGTCCATGCTGCCGCGTCGGGCGCGGGGCCATCCATGACCATGATCGGACCGACCAGCCCGGCACTGCGGAGCGTTTCGGCCAAGACCCGGGTCGATACGATCGCGGCCCGCGCCCCCGAATCACGCACGATGTGCGCCTGGTCCTCCACCGTGTTGCTGACGTACGAGGGAACGGGCACCAACCGGAGTGCCATCAGTGCGGTCTCGGCGATGACGTATTCGGGGCGGTTCTCCGCGACCATCACAACCCGATCGCCTTGGGCAAGACCCGAACCGGCCCACCAGGCCGCTGCCGCTTGGACGTCGCGGGCGAATTCCGCCCAGGTGACGGTGTGCCACGCGCCCGCTCGAAAATGCCGCAGCATCGGCCGGTCGGGCCATTCCGCCGCGCGGCCGAGCATCATCGCCGGCAGGCTCGGCCAGGCTGGGTAGGTCTGCACGTTGCTTCCTCGCCCTTTGACGCGCCGGGGCGTGGGCCTACATCCCCCAGACGCCACAGCAGCAGGACCGATATCCGATGACCTCGGCTGGGACCACCGCGGAGACGTTGCCGGCCTGGGATTTGAGCGATCTCTATCCGGGTCAGGAGTTGCCTCCTGTGGCCGGCGATTTCGCCGAGGCCGAGCGCGGGGCGCGGGCTTTCGCCACGGACTACGCCGGCAAGCTCGCAGACTTGAGCGGTGGCGAACTGGCGTCGGCGATCAGCCGCTACGAGCAAATGGAGCAGACGCTCGGACGGCTGATGTCCTATGCGCAGCTTCTGTTCGCCGAAGACTCATCGAGTGCGGAAAACGGACGCTTCTACCAGACCGTCAGTGAGCGGGTGACCGCCATCAGCAGCCAGATGATCTTCTTCACGCTGGAGTTGAACCGGCTGGAGGACGCCGCCTTGGAAGCGAAACTGGCGGATCCTGCCTTGGCGCGATGGCGTCCATGGTTGCGTGATCTGCGCGTCTTCCGTCCGCATCAGCTCTCGGACGAGCTTGAAAAGCTGCTGCACGAAAAGGAAGTAACCGGGCGCGCCGCCTGGAGCCGGCTGTTCGATGAGACCATCGCCGGCATGCGCATTCAGGTGAATGGTGAGGAACTGACGGTCACCGACGCGCTGAACAAACTGTCGGACCGGGACCGGCGCGGTGCGGGATGCGGCCGGGCGTGCCATCGGTGAGGCATTCGGCAGGCATATCAAGCTGTTCAGCCTGATCACCAACACTCTGGCCAAGGACAAGGAGATCATCGATCAGTGGCGGCGCTATCCACGCCCCGCCAGTTCGCGCAACCTGTCCAACATGGTGGAAGACGAGGTGGTGGACGCGCTGGTGAGCGCGGTGCGTTCCTCCTATCCGCGTCTTGCCCACCGCTACTACAAGCTCAAGGCGAAGTGGCTGGGATTGCCGAAGCTGCAGCATTGGGATCGCAATGCGCCGCTGCCCGAGGACGACGATCAGGAAATCGGATGGGACGATGCGCGGACCCGCGTGCTGCGCGCCTACCGCGCCTTCAGCCCGGAACTCGCCGAGATCGGGCGCCGGTTCTTTGAACAGCCGTGGATCGACGCGCGGCTTACCCCCGGCAAGGCCAGCGGCGCCTTCGCCCATCCCACCGTTCCCTCGGTGCATCCCTATCTGCTCGTGAACTATCATGGCCGCACCCGCGACGTGATGACGCTGGCGCACGAGCTGGGCCACGGCGTGCACCAGGTCCTCGCCGGCGATGCCCAGGGCTACCTGCTCTCCAACACGCCCTTGACGCTGGCCGAAACGGCGAGCGTGTTCGGGGAAATGCTGACCTTCCGCGCGCTGCTGGATGCCGAGCATGATCCACGTCGGCGCCGCATCATGCTCGCGGCCAAGGTGGAGGATATGCTCAACACCGTGGTACGGCAGATCGCATTCTACGAATTCGAGACGCTTCTGCACGATGCGCGGCGGGAAGGCGAGCTGTTGCCCGAGCAGATCGGCGGTTTGTGGCGGCAGGTGCAGACGGCGAGCCTTGGACCAGCGTTCGAATTCACCCCCGATTATGACGTGTTCTGGTCCTATGTGCCGCACTTCATCCATTCGCCGTTTTATGTTTATGCCTATGCGTTCGGTGATTGCCTGGTGAATGCACTCTGGCAGGTGTTCCAGTCTGGCCACCCTGGATTCCAGGCGAAATACCTCGACATGCTGCGCGCCGGTGGGACGCGCCGGCACAAGGAGCTGCTCGCGCCCTTCGGGCTGGACGCCTCCGACCCGGCGTTCTGGAATCGCGGTCTGGACGTGATCTCCGGCTTCATCGACGAACTGGACCAGCTCGGCTGATGCCCCGCGACGAGGACGCTTCGATCATCGGCGAGTTGCGGCGCATGGCTCGCACGTCCGGTGCGGTGGGGGGCATCGCCGCGCGGGTCGCCGGTGCACGCGTGCTGGGGTTGAAGACCGATCGCGCGGCGCACGCCGAGGACCTGCGTGCGATCCTGGGCGGGCTGAAGGGCCCGCTGATGAAGGTGGCGCAGTTTCTCTCCACTGTCCCGGACGCCCTTCCGGCGGAATACGCAGCCGAACTGTCGCAGCTTCAGGCCAACGCTCCCCCTATGGGGTGGAACTTCGTCCGCCGGCGAATGGCGAGCGAGCTCGGACCGGGGTGGGAAAGCAAGTTCGCCTCCTTCGGGCGGGACGCCGCAGCGGCGGCCAGCCTGGGCCAGGTGCATCGGGCGCGGCTGAAGGATGGCACCGACGTGGCCTGCAAGCTGCAATATCCCGACATGGCGAGCACGGTGGAAGCGGACCTGCGGCAACTGCGGCTCGCGATGGCGATCTATCACCGCATGGACAACGCCATCCGGCACGAGGAAATCTACAAGGAGCTGTCGGAACGCTTGCGGGAGGAACTGGACTATGTCCGCGAGGCGTCGCACATGCGGCTCTACGGGATCATGCTGCGTCAGCAGTCCACCGTTCATGTGCCGGTTCCGATTGTGCCGCTCTCCACCCGCCGTCTGCTCACCATGACATGGCTGGACGGGCGGCCGCTGATGCAGCGGCTGGAGGAGAAACCTTCTCAGGAAGAGCGCAACCGGATTGCCGAGGCGCTGTTCCACGCCTGGTACGTGCCATTCTATCGCTATGGCGTCATCCACGGTGATCCTCACCTTGGAAACTACCAGGTCCGCACGGATGCTTCAGTCAATCTGCTGGATTTCGGCGCCATCCGCGTGTTCGATCCACGCTTCGTGCGCGGCGTGATCGACCTGTTCGAGGCGGTGCGCGACGGCGACGACGACAAGGCACATCATGCCTACGAGACCTGGGGCTTCACCAAGCTGAGCCGGGAAAAAATGACCGTTCTGAACATGTGGGCGAAGTTCCTTTACGAACCGCTGATCGAAGACCGCGCCCGGAGAATCCAGGAAACCAACGATCCGCAGTTCGGGCGCGAAATCGCGGAGAAGGTGCATGCCGGCCTCAGGCGGACAGGGGGCGTGCGGCCGCCGCGTGAGTTCGTGCTGATGGATCGCTCGGCCATCGGACTCGGCGGCGTGTTCCTGCGGCTTGGTGCCGAACTCAACTGGCACCGGTTGTTCCAGGGTCTGGTCGCCGATTTCAGCGAGCACGACCTCGCCCAACGGCAGCAGGACGCGCTGGCCGAGGCGGGTGTGCCACCCGCGGGGTAGATCAGCGGATCCTTGCCGCCGACGATGATCTCCAGCCAGCCGCGGCGATCGAACCGTGCCGAGTTGTCTGCCCGGATCAGCACGGTGGTCGAATCCAATTCCACCAGCGCCGGCCCTGTCAGGTCCTGGTCCGCTCCAAGCTGGTCGAGGCCGAAGGTCGGCACCTCGGTCCATCCCGCCAGGAAGACCCGCCGCGATCCGGTCGGCGTCGCGGCGGGTCTTCCTGGCGGCTCCGCCACGGCGGTCGGCGGAAGAAGGCCCACCACCGATGCGCGGGCGTTGACCACCACGATCTCCTGATCGGCCATGGCATAGGTGTAGAGCGCGCGGTGACGTTCCTGGAATGCCTTCTCGATCGCCTTCGCGGCGTCCGCGCTGTCCCACTCGATGTCATCAAGGCTCACGGAAATCTCGAACACCTGCTCACCGTACCGCATATCGGCCGACCGCCTGACCTCGATGGGCCCATCGAACCAGCCGAGCCGGGTTCGGCCCTCTGCTTCCATCGCGGCAAAGGCAGCACGCAACGCCGGAACATCGATGTCGGCGCTCTGCGCCATGCTGCGCGCCAGTTCCACTCGAAGGTCGGTGTTCAACATCCCCCAGGCTGACAGGACCGATGCCGCGATCGGCACGATCACCCGTGTTATCCCGAGTTCTGCCGCCACCGCGGAGACGTGCAGCCCAGCGGCCCCGCCGAATGCCAGCAGCGTGTGCCGACGTGGGTCAACGCCGCGGCGTACGGTTGCCACCCGCACAGCGTCGGCCATGCGCGCGTTGATCATGCGATGGATGCCGGCCGCCGCGGTGACCGCGTTCAATCCGAGCGCGTCGGCCACTGTCGTGACCGCCGCCTGCGCGGCCTCGGTATCCAGACCGCCGCCGCCCACCCAGGAATCGCTCGGAATCCAGGAGGCCCAGAACCAGATTGGCATCGGTGACGGTGGGCTGGGTTCCCCCGGCGCCGTAGCAGGCGGGGCCGGGGACCGCGCCGGCACTGCGCGGTCCCACCTGCAGCAGACCCGACTGGTTCAGATACGCGATGGAGCCGCCGCCCGCGCCGAGCGTCACGATGTCCAGCGCGGGCAAAGCGAGGCGTGCGTTGCCGATGGTCCGGCCCGCCGACAGGCTCGGGGACCCGTCCCTGATCACGGCGATGTCCGTGCTCGTGCCGCCCATGTCGAAGGTGATGAGGTCGGAGCCGGCCCCATTTCGCGACAACGCGACCCCGGCTGCCACGCCGCCCGCCGGGCCGGACAGCGCCGTCCCCGCAGCAAGACGGCTCGCCTCAGCCAGTGAGGCAACGCCACCATGCGACAGGATCACGAACAAGTCGCCTGAGAACCCGGCCTGGCGAAGCCGGTTGTTCAGATGGCGCAGATAGGTTCCGATCACCGGTCCGACACAGGCATTTGCGACAGCGGTCGAAAAGCGCTCGAACTCCTTGATCTCCGGCAGCACGTCCGAAGACGTGGTGACGAAAACGCTGGGCATGCGGGCACGCACGGCGTCTTCTGCCTCACGCTCGTGGCGCGGGTTACGCCACGCGTGCAGGAAGCAAATTGCGACGGCCCCCACGTCGGCGGCCTCGATCACATCCAGCGCGGCATTCAGCGCGGCGTGATCCAGCGGTATCTCGACCGAACCGTCGGCGCGCAATCGCTCCGCCACACCGAGGCGGAGCGGCCGCGAGACCAGCGGCTCGGGCGGCGGCATCCGCAGGTTGTAGCGATCGGGCTTCAGCCCCTCGCGCATTTCGATCACGTCGCGATGGCCCGCGGTGGTCAGCATCGCGGTGCGTGCCGTCTTGCCCTCCAACAGGGCGTTCGTCGCGACGGTGGTTCCATGCACGATCCGGGTGGTGTCCGAAAGCAATGCGCCGGTCGTCAGGCCAAGCGCTTCGGCGCCACGCTGCAAGGCTTCCAGCACCCCGACCGACTGATCGTGCGGGGTGGTTGCCGCTTTCGCGGTGACGGTGTGTCCGTCCGCTCTGGCGATCACGGCGTCGGTAAAGGTGCCTCCGACGTCGATTCCGATGGTGGTAGGCATCCGCCCAGTCTGCGACACCCGCCCCGCTTGGGCCAGATCAGTGTCCCGCGGTTGATGCAACCTCGGTGGCAAAGTCGGGACCCTGCGGCCTGTCGATGCCCTCGCCCAGAGCGAAGCGGGCGAATTCGGCTACGTTGGCCCCTGCCTTCTCGAGAACCGCCTTCACCCGGCTTTCCCCGTCATGCACCCACACCTGCTCCAGCAGCACCACTTCCTCATAGTATTTGCGGATCCGGCCTTCGATCATCTTCTCGATGATGGCGTCAGGCTTGCCCAATTCTTTCGCCTGATCACGCAGGATTTCCTTCTCGCGCTCCAGTGCCGCGGGATCGACCCCGTTGATATCGACCGCCTCAGGGCGCGATGCAGCCACGTGCATGCCGACCTGGCGACCGAGCAGTTCCAACGCCTCCCCTGGCCCATCCGACTGTATGGCCACGATCACCCCGATCTTTCCCAGACCGGGCTTCAGCGGTCCGTGCACATAGGTCGCGACGGCGCCGTGGCTGACACCGATCACCCGGGCGCGCCGGAGAGTCATGTTCTCGCCAATCGTGGCAATCAGATTGGTCAGAGTTTCGGCAACCGTGGTGCCGGAGCCAGGGTAGGGGGCGGCCTTGATTGCCTCCAGGTCTTCCCCGACCTCGAGCGCAATACTCGCAGCCTGCGCGACGAAGTCCTGAAACTTCTCGTTCCGCGCGACAAAATCGGTCTCCGCGTTCACCTCGACCATGGCGGCTTTGAGCGGAGCTGACGCCACGCCCACCAGACCCTCAGCCGCCACCCGGCCGGACTTCTTTGCCGCCGCCGACAAGCCCTTCTTGCGCAGCCAGTCAATCGCCTGCTCCAGGTCGCCACCGGACTCGGTCAGTGCCCGCTTGCAGTCCATCATTCCCGCGCCGGTCTTCTCGCGCAGTTCCTTCACCAGCGCCGCGGTGATCTCAGACATCGTTTGATCCCAGTCGAAAAGAGTGTCGGTCAGGCGGTCGGTTGTTCAGCGGGTGGCTCAGCTTGCGGCAGGATTTCGGGCGCCGGGAGCTCCTCGGCCGCGCCTATGTCCGCTCCTGAAGCCGCGAGTTCGGCGCTGATGCCGTCCAGCACTGCGCCGGAGACGAGGTCGCAGTACAGAGTGATCGCGCGAATGGCGTCGTCATTGCCTGGGATCGGATGCGTTACGCCCGACGGATCCGAGTTCGAAATCAAGCACCGCGACAACCGGAATGCGCAGCTTGGTTGCCTCCTGCACCGCCAGCTTCTCCTTGTTCGTGTCGATGATGAACAGGATGTCCGGCAGGCCGCCCATTTCCTTGATGCCGCCCAGCGCACGCTCCAGCTTGTCGCGCTCGCGGCTCAGATTGAGCACTTCTTTCTTGGTCAGGCCCTGGGTGTCTCCGGACAACGTGTCCTCGATCTGCCGCAGGCGTTTGATGCTGCCGGTGATGGTTTTCCAGTTGGTCAGCGTGCCGCCGAGCCAACGGTGGTTGATGTAGTACTGTCCGCAGCGCTTCGCGGCCTCGGCGACGTATTCCGCCGCCGCGCGCTTGGTGCCGACGAACAGCACGCGTCCGCCCGCCGCGGTCACGTCGCGGACCGCTCGTAATGCCCGATCCAATAGCGGGACCGTCTGCTGCAGGTCTATAATGTGCACCTGATTGCGCACGCCGAACAGATATGGCCCCATGCGCGGGTTCCAGCGCCGCGTGTGATGGCCAAAGTGAACGCCCGCCTCGAGAAGCTGGCGCAAAGTGAATTCGGGCATTGCCATAAATGATGGTCCTTCCTGGGTGTCCGGTTGTGCCTCCGCGGAACCGGCCTTTCGGCACCGGACCTGGCGCTGTGCCAGGAAGTCGTTCCGCGTGTGAATTACCGCGTATCAGCGGCGAGCGGGCATATGGCTCAGCCGGCTGGGAATGGCAAGCGGCCGAATTAACAAGGCATTAGTCTCGGTTGTGCTTCGATCCGGCGTTCCGCCTATGCTATAGGGAGCGCCGCCGTGCTCGAATCCCTGCCGTCCCGCGTCACTCCGCGCCAACCTCAGATACCGATATCCTGGCACCCGGTCTGGACCGGGTGGGCAGCGTGCTCCGACGGCTGCGCGCCTGGGGCCATACCCTCGCCTATGCTGGGTATGAGCGTCGCCTGCTTCGCCATGTCCAGGGCGGCCCGATGCCCCGTCACGTCGGCATCATCCTGGACGGCAACCGCCGGCATGCGCGCGAGCAGGGGGAGCGGGATTTTCGACGCATTTATGCGGTCGGAGCGGGCAAGCTCGATGAGGTGCTGGATTGGTGCGCCGACCTCGGGGTGCGCGCGGTGACGCTGTGGGTCTGCTCAACCGACAATCTTTTTCGGCCGAAGGAAGAGGTCAGCGGTATCCTGGCCGCTATCGAATCGAAGATGCGCAGCCTGGCGGCCGATCCGCGCATCCATCGTCTCGGCGTCCGGGTCGAGGCGATCGGGCGGCTGGACCTGTTGCCGCCGGCGCTGCTCAGCGCACTGGAAGCCGCGCGCGCGGCCACCTGCCGCAACCGGCAGATGACTTTGACGATTGCCGCCAATTACGGCGGGCGGGAGGAGATCGCCGATGCGATGCGGTCTCTTCTGGAGGAGTTCGCCGAGCGCGGTCTGCGCCCCGAGGAAGCGGCAGCGGAAGTCACACCGGAGGCGATCCGCCGCCACCTCTATCTTCCCAGCCTGCCCGACCCGGACCTGATCATCCGCACCAGCGGCGAATTGCGTCTCTCCGGCTTCCTCCTGTGGCAAAGCGTGTACAGCGAGTTCCACTTTACTGACGTAAATTGGCCCGCTTTCCGGCGGATCGATTTGCTCCGGGCGATCCGCACCTTTCAGTTCCGGCATCGGCGCTTCGGGCGCTGAATTGTGCAGATCGACGCTCACCATCATGTGTGGCGCGTGGATCGCGGTGACTACGGTTGGCTGACGCCTGACCTGCCGATCTGCCGCGATTACGACCTGGACGATCTGCGTCCGCTTCTGGGCGGTATTTCGGGAACCGTACTCGTGCAGGCCGCCCCCACCGAGGCCGAGACGGCCTTCATGCTGGAGGTCGCGCGGGCGTCAGGCGGGCTGGTGCGTGGTGTGGTTGGCTGGACCGATCTCAGCGCGGTTGACGCGCCGGACCGCATCGGCGCGCTTGCCTCGCAGCCGTTGCTCAAGGGGCTGCGTCCGATGCTGCAGGACATCGCGGACACGGAGTGGATCCTTCGGCCACAGATGGCGCCGGCCCTGCACGCGATGGTGCGTTATGGGATCCGCTTCGATGCTTTGGTCCAACCGCGCCATCTTCCCGTGCTGCTGCGGCTCAGCGAGGCGCATCCGGACCTGCCGATCGTGATCGACCATGCGGCCAAGCCGGACATCGCCAACCAAGCTTTCGCTCCCTGGGCTGGTGGCATCGCGGTGCTGGCGCGGGAAACCGCGGCCGTTTGCAAGCTCTCCGGCCTCGTCACCGAGGCCGCCGCGAACTGGAGCGCCGGCGATCTCCGGCCCTATGTGGACCACCTGCTCAGCGTATTCGGTCCTAGCCGCCTGATGTGGGGCAGCGACTGGCCGGTGGTCGATCTGGCCGGCGGCTACGCGCGCTGGCGCGCGGCGACGCTCGCCTGTCTGGACAACCTTGACCAATCAGACAAAGAGGCGGTCCTGGGGGAAACGGCCGCCCGATTTTACGGCCTGTCTTGCGAGCGATAGGAGCGGGAGCTATATGCCCCGGCTTCGGCCGGAGTGTAGCTCAGCCTGGTAGAGCACTGTGTTCGGGACGCAGGGGCCGGAGGTTCGAATCCTCTCACTCCGACCAATGTACGGCTTCTCCACCCGGGTGCTGGCCAGACCTGCGGAGACGGCGCGGTTAGTCGGTGTCGGACGCCCGTTCCGGACAGCGACCGCAAGTAGCCGGGATCGCAGAGCGCGTTGGCCGCTCCTGACGGCAGCATGCGCGAAACCTAGAGCTAGCGATGCCGATGCGATCAGCATCGATGCCGAAGCCGGCCGCTTGCCGAGCTCCCAACGGGCGGCGTGCTGGATGCCAATTCCTGGGCGAGTTGGAGGCTGCGGCTTCCACCTCAGCCGTACAGGTCGAAGCTGGTTTCTGAACAGGCGGCGTGCTACCCGGGCCCGCAAAGACAGGAGAGCAGAATGTCGCAGACCACCAGCGCGCCGCCGCAGACCGATCAGCAGCGCCAGGCGCCGCTGGTCGTGAATGTGCAGTATGTAAAGGACCTCTCTTTTGAGGTTCCCGGCGCGCCCGGCATTTACACCCAGCTCAAGACGCAGCCAGCGGTGAACATCAATCTCGACGTGCAGGCCCGGCGGATTCACGACGGACAAAACATTTACGAAGTCTCATTGATCGTTCGGGCGGAGGCGCAGGAGCCTGCCGGCTCCCAAGGCAACGGGCAGGCAGCCGGGGTCGCGACAACGGTATTCGTCGCCGAACTCACCTATGCCGGCGTCTTCACCCTCACTGGCCTGCCCGACAATGCGGTCGAACCGGTTCTGCTGGTCGAGTGCCCGCGCATCCTGTTTCCCTTCGCGCGCAATATCCTGGCGGACGTTACACGGGACGGCGGCTTTCCCCCGGTCCTGCTGCAACCGATCGATTTCGTCGCGCTGTGGCAGGCGCGCCGGCAGCAATCTCAGGCCGGGGCGCCACAGACATCCGTGGCCTGACGGATCGCCGCGTAAGGGCATTCGCCCTTGCGCCGCTTGCGCGCGGCGATCGCGTAGCTGCCCGGACCGCGGGTGGGGTCGTCGCTCGGCTCCACGATGCTGGCCTGGTAGTCCGCCCAGTCCTCTGGCGCGAACGCATCCATACTTGGCGTCAACGCCATCGCCTCGAGGACCGGGTCGGAATACACGCTGCGCGGCAGAGGCTGCACCTGGACCAGCGGTCGCTCGGCGCTCAGCCGGACCGGCACATTGGTGCGGGTTAAACGGATGTTGGTGAACAGCGGCCCAAAACGACGATCGCTCTCGAGAATACCTTCGTACACTTGATATCCTCCGGCGGCCGGAAGATTGGCGGGTGAACGCACAAGCAGGCTCCAATCGGGCGCGGAGCGGACCATCAGACCGGTCCAGATTTGGACCACCCCGGGGTCCGCGAGAGCGGACAGAAAAGGCGGCGAGCAGCCGCGCAGGTGCGCCGGCGCGGCCAGGTCGAAGCGCGCCGACTGGCCGGGAAATTGAGCCGAGGCGAGTAGGGGGACCCAGTCGTCCAACCCGGCGCAGTGCCAGAATATCTCCTCTCCGTCCCACAGAAGCTGAAGATCGGTCGGCGAAAAAACCCACCAGCCGAATCCGGCGGCCGACGTCACGGCATCGCAGTAGCGGTAGGCGCGAACCGGCAGCGTGCCCCCTGCAGACCTGTCGGCACGCTGAGGCGCAGGGGCGTCCTCGATCATTTGGTAGAACCGGGCGATCGGCGTAGCGGCTGGCATGGTCGTGTTTCCTGGGTTGGGGTCATGTTCAGTCGGGAACCCGCCCGGGTGGCGGGATCGCGCGAGTTTGTCTTGGAGTGGGTTAGGAGCGGGTTGCGTTGCACCCGGCGCACGCAACCTGAAATTCAGACGTACGGCGATCCGCGTCCGGGTCGTCACGGGCGAGTATCCGGTCGCAGAAGACGCGAGCCACAGCGTGACGCGCTTCGCCGCGCGGCAGCGCGCGAAACAAAACCCTGATCCCATGGGTCGCAATCAGCGAACCATGGGATCAGTGTTCTGCCCCTGAAAGTTCGCGGCATTGAGCAGCGAACCGAAGAGATCAGCAGGCCACGGAAAACAAAGGATAGCGGCCCGAACCGAAGGCGTCACGCCAAGGTGCACAAGACGTGACGGACTTCAGATCCGAATACTAGCGGCCGCGATTACCAGCGAAGGACCGCATGCAGTCGCCCATCCGGATGCGCCCGGAATCAACGATGCTGACCGGCGGCCGGGCTGTCGGCGCCTGGCGCATGCAGTCGCCCATGCGGATACGGCCGGCATCGGCAATCGCGGCGGCGGCGTGAGGAGAGGGCAGGGAGGTCTTGGTCATGGGTTGATGCCTTTCTGAAGGTTGAGCCGGCGCAGGCGGGATCCCGGCGCCGTCCGGGAGAAAAAACAAAAGCGGCGGCCCGCAAGGACCGCCGCTTCACTTCGGAGCGGACACACTTCGCCCGCCGACGCAGGAACCGATACCTCCCCTGGGGGGGATAGTCAAGCAAAAAATCCTACTCACAGGATTTTTTGCCGCCACCAACCCGTGGAACAGCCGAGCCTGCCGGGACAGGCGCGGCCTTACCCCAAGTCAGCGGGTCAGAAGCTGACCCGTGCCTCCGCCTTGCAGATCGCGGCATCGAATGCTGCCAGAACCTGCGTGTGGCTGGAACGGTCGTTCATTTTCTCGACATGGCTGTAACCACGCAGCACCGCTTCGGCTCGCAGCAGGTCCTTCGCTTCCTCAAAGGCCCGGGGGTCGCGCAGAACCCGGGCGGCCGCCTGCAGGGCGCCCATCGCGCAGCGCCGGCCTCGCACCGTCTCATAACGGCCCTGGACCCAGCGATCTTCCAGCTCGATCAGCGCCCGGGCCGACCGGAGCATATGAACGGCCGTCACATCGCTCGGCACCACCGGATCGCCCGGAACAAAGGACCAGGCCGTAACACCACCTAGCCCGGCAAACACCGATTTCACTCGCGTCCAGATGCCAGGCGCCTCGGGCGCCAATGGCGCCGGGGGAGCGAGTGGTGAGAGGCGGAACTCCGATCCGTCGAACGGCATGATTGCCCCCATCAGTTGAGAGGTGCCCGATTAACGCGGGTATGGAAGCAGCGTTCTCCTCATCTCCTCGTGCTGCGGTCGCGATGCTATCAGAACTCCGGGTCGGGCCGCTATCGTCCGTGAAACACCGGCCTTCGCTTCTCCGCGAACGCCGCCACCGCCTCCCGATGGTCGTCCGATAATCCGGTGCGCGCCTGGTGCACCGCCTCCAACTCCAGGAGCTCGGGCAATTCGCGGGTTTCCGCCGCGTGCAGGTTGCGCTTCATGTAGCGATAAGCCAGGCGGGGTCCCGTCGCCACCCGGCGGGCCAGGCCCATCGTCTCATCCGCAAGCACAGCGTCCTGCACGACCCGCGTCACCAGTCCGCAACCGGCGGCATCTTCTGCGCCGATGATCTCGCCCAGCAGGTAGAGTTCACGCGCACGCGCACCTCCGACGAGACGGGTGAGCAACCAGGAACCGCCGAAATCGCCGGAGTAGGCGATTCCGGCGAAGCCCGTGCCGAACCGGGCTGAGGTTCCCGCGATGCGCAAATCGCAGGACATCGCCAAGCCGAGCCCGGCACCGACCGCCACGCCATTCACCATCGCGATGATCACCTTCGGGTGGGCGCGCATGAGCAGCGGAAGGCGATGCATTCGCCCCAGCCGGTCCGTCCTGTCTTCGAAGCTCTGATGCGCCCGGTTCGGCATGTCCTTTACATCGCCGCCCGCACAAAACGCCCGTCCCGCGCCGGTGATCACGATCGCACCCACGCTCTCGTCCCCGGCAAGACGCGTCAGGCTTTCGTGCAGCCCCTCCAGCATCGCCGGTGAGAGTGCGTTGAGCCGGTCAGGCCGATTGAGCGTAAGCGTGGCAACGCCCTCCTCCACGCTCTCGATCAAATCGGTCATCGGCGGCTCCGTCCGGTTGTATCCCGCCGCAACACCAGGCTTGCGGCCAGCAGCATCAGACCGATTCCCATCACGTCTGTCACCGTGACCTGCTCGCCGAGCAGAGGCACAGCGGTCACGACCGCGACCACCGGCGAGACGAAGGCGTACGTCCCGGTCCGGCTGGCGCCCCAATCGCGCACCAGCAGGAAGTAGATGATCGTGGCTCCGAGAGAGCCCGGCAGCAGAAGCCACAACCAGCCGAGAACGGCAGGCCAGCCCCAGAATGACGTCGCCGCCTGGTCCGCGCCAGGCTCGAACGCTAATGATGCGACCAACAGCAGAAGCCCGCCAATCAGGTTGGTGAACGCAGCAACCTCCGCTGGCGGCAAGGTCCGCATCAACGGCCGTGCCAGCACCGAGCCGAGCGAGTAGCACAGCAATCCTATGATGACGCCGAGCGCCCCCAGCAACTGCGGCCATCCAAACGTGCCGTTCACCGCCTTGGGTCCGAACAGCATCAGGAGCCCGCTCACGCCAACAGCGATAGCCGCGGCTTGTCGCCAGGAGAACCTCTCCTGTCCCAGGAGCACCGCGAAGCCAAGCAAAGAGATCGGCGTCAGTCCCGAGCTCAGCACCGCCGCGAGGCCCGCCGGCACAGTCCGCAGTCCGTAGAGCTGGATAACCTGGTTCAGAGCCACCATCAGCACGGAGACGACGAATAACCGCCCGCGCAACCGGAACGGCACACCGATCGGCTCGCCCCGGGCAAGCCGCCAACCGAGCAGGGCGAGCCCTGCGACCGTCCAGCGGGTACCCGCAAAGAACCCGGGTGGCACCGTTGCCACGCCGACCTTCATGGCCAACCACGTTGTCCCCCAGACGAAGCAGAGTGCCAGGAACATCAAGCGGCGGCGGAGATCACTGCTTCCGCGAAACATCGCCGCAGGGACAATCGCTTCCTGGGTCAGAAGCGAGCCCGTTCTGCTCGTGACGTGCGGGCGACGGTCATCTTCCGACGGCATTACCAGCCGTCCCGAAGCCAAGGCGAAGGCAAAATCCTGGGCCCGGGATTGCGCCCAGCGCGCTCGTGGTCGAAGACCCTTCGCCCGATCGTCCCGGCCCATGAAAAGAGGAGAACCGGCATGCCCAACCCATTACTTGCCTGCATCGCCGAGGACGTCGGCGGCTCTCCGCTGTTTGCCTTGCGTCCGGATGGGCTGGAGCGATTTCTTGCTGGCCTGCCGACACCCACCGCCGCGTTCCTGAGGCACACCGGCTTTTCGGCCAATGAGGGCGAATTGGCGCTGCTTCCCGGGCCGGGAGGCCTGGAGTCCGCAGTGATCGGTTTGGGGCAGGATCGGTCCCCCTTTGTCTTTGGCGCGCTTGCCCGTTCGCTTCCAGCGAACACCGTATGGCAGTTGCAGCCGGGTGACTACGCGCCGGACGACGCGGTCCTGGGATTCTGTCTCGGAGCATACCGGTTTTCTTCGTTCAAGAGCGGCCCATCGCTGGCTCGACTGGCAGTGCCGAGAAGCGGCCACCGCCAGGCTTTGATGCAGGCGGAAGCGATCTGGATGGTGCGCGATCTCATCAACACACCGGCAAACGTGCTTGGTCCCGCCGAACTGGCCGAAGCCGGAGCGGAGTTGGGCCGGCGCTATGCTGCAAGTACGACGATCACCAGCGGTGAGGAGCTGGCGCGTGCGTATCCGACCGTCTCGTTCGTCGGTGGGGGATCAGCGCGGCCGCCGCGCGTGTTGATCCTGCGCTGGTCGGGTTCGGCGGCACGGTCTGACGCCCCGCTCGTGTCGCTCTGCGGTAAGGGCGTCTGTTTTGATACGGGGGGCTACGACCTGAAGCCGTCATCCGGCATGCTTCGCATGAAAAAAGACATGGGCGGCGCGGCTACCGCGCTCGGGTTGGCAAGGATGATCATGCAGTCCGACCTTCCCATCCGCTTGGTAGTAAGGCTGGGATGCGTCGAGAATTCCGTATCCGGTACCGCCATGCGCCCGTTGGATGTCGTGCGCACGAGGCACGGGCTTTCCGTGGAGATCGGCAATACCGATGCCGAGGGGCGCCTGGTTCTGTGCGACCTGCTCTCTGAAGCGAGCGAAGAAAAACCCGATCTGCTGCTCGATTTCGCAACCCTTACTGGCGCGGCGCGTGTGGCCCTGGGTCCCGATCTGCCGGCGATGTTCTGCAATGATGACGGCTGGGCGGGCAGGCTGCTGGCCGCGGGCTCCGCGTGTCATGAACCAATATGGCGGCTGCCGCTTTGGGACGGGTATGACTCTTGGTTGAACAGCACCATCGCTGACCTGAACAACGTTTCATCCAAACCGATGGCAGGTGCAGTGATCGCAGCCTTGTTCCTGCGGCGTTTTGTTTCGCCACTTGCACCCTGGGCGCATTTCGATATATACGCGTGGAACGATCAAGCGCGTCCTGGGCGACCTGAAGGGGGGGAAGGTCAGGCGATACGGGGAATTTTCCACGCGTTGACTGGGCTTTTTGCTGATGCAGACGCGAACCGGAACAGGCGGGTAATATCCTCGTGAGCGATATGCAACGAATCCGCAGAGGATGAATATGTCTGTCAGACGGCTGGCTGGGTCATCGACAGCAGCCCGAGTTGTGGGCCGGCGTATCGGTTCCGGCCGGAGTTTCGACCGGAGTTTCGAAAGGATCAGATGATGGCCACACCTTCTTCGCCGGACCAACTCGTCGGCATTCTGCGCGATACTGTCGTAGCGCTGGTGCGCCGCGACGGGCCCGACCTGTCTGCCCGGCAGCTCGGTGTGTTCCTGACCTGCTATCTGCAGGACGGTGCGCACACCGTACGCGGCCTCGCGGCCGATCTGCATGTCTCCAAACCGGCGATTACCCGAGCGCTGGATCGCCTGGGGGAACTCGACCTCGCCCGTCGCAAGGTCGATCCGCTCGACCGCCGCAGCGTACTCGTTCAGCGTACTCTAAAAGGCGCGGCATTCCTGCGCGACCTGCGGGCCATCATGGGTGAGGCGGCAACCGCCTCCCGCAAGGGTGGCAGCAGCACGAACGAGGCGCATCGGCGCGCAACCGCGTCCTTCTGAGCCGGCTTCCTCCTCCGCTTCGTGCGCGGCGGTCACGTGACCGCCGTGTCAAGCTGCGCTAGACGATCCGTCAGGGTCGCCCCGGACCGGAGGATCAGGCTTGAGTGCATCGACCGCCCGCTCCAACACACTGCGCAGTGGCCCCGATCCACGCGGGCGCTTCGGGGAGTTCGGGGGACGCTTCGTCGCCGAAACCCTGATGCCGCTGATCCTGGATGTCGAGCGCGCCTACACCGAGGCAAGACACGACGCCGGCTTTCAACAGGAACTGGATCGGTATCTCCGGGATTACGTGGGCCGTCCCAGCCCGCTCTGGCACGCCGAACGCCTCACGCGCGAGTTGGGTGGGGCCAAAATCTACTTCAAGCGTGACGAGCTGAACCATACCGGCAGTCACAAAGCCAACAACTGCATGGGTCAGATCTTACTGGCCCGGCGCATGGGCAAGACGCGCATCATTGCGGAAACCGGGGCAGGACAACATGGCGTTGCAACCGCAACCATGTGCGCGCTTTTCGGATTACCTTGCACGGTTTACATGGGCGCCACCGATGTGCAACGGCAGGCTCCGAACGTATTCCGGATGAAACTGCTTGGCGCCGAGGTGAAGCCCGTCACCTCCGGGGCAGGTACGCTGAAGGACGCGATGAATGAGGCGCTGCGCGACTGGGTGACCAATGTTGCCGACACCTATTATCTGATCGGAACAGTTGCCGGGCCGCATCCTTATCCGGCCATGGTGCGTGACTTCCAGTCTGTCATAGGCGAAGAAACCAAGCGTCAGTTACAGGAGGCCGAGGGCCGTCTGCCCGATGTAGCCGTGGCCTGCATCGGCGGCGGCTCCAACGCGATGGGATTGTTCCACCCGTTCCTGGATGAACCGGTGCGGCTGATCGGCGTGGAAGCGGGCGGGCACGGCATCGAAACCGGCGAGCATGCGGCAAGCCTGACCGGCGGCCGTCCCGGCGTGCTGCACGGCAATCGGACCTACCTGCTGCAGGATGACGACGGACAAATCATCGAGGCACATTCCATTAGCGCCGGGCTGGATTATCCCGGCATCGGGCCGGAGCACTCCTGGCTGCATGAGATCGGGCGGGTGGAATACGTCTCCGCCACCGATCAGGAGGCGCTGGCGGCGTTCCAGCTTTGCACCCGCACCGAGGGCATAATTCCCGCGCTTGAGCCGGCTCATGCCCTGGCACACGTCGCGAAGCTCGCGCCTACGATGAAGCACGACGAGATTATCGTGATGAATTTATGCGGCCGGGGCGACAAGGACATCTTTACCGTGGCCGAACATCTCGGGGTGCGGCTGTGAGCCGGATCGCCGGTCGCTTCGCGGCATTGAAGGCGCAGGGACGCTCCGCGCTCATCCCTTTTGTCGAAGCGTGGGATCCGGATGCCGCGACCTCGATGGCGCTCCTGCGCGGCATGCCGGCTGCGGGTGCGGATCTGATCGAGATCGGCATGCCGTTCACCGACCCGATGGCAGACGGTCCCACAATTCAGGCAGCGGGCAAGCGGGCGCTGAAAGCCGGCGCGACCACGGCGCGCACGCTTGCCATGGTGCGCGAGTTCCGGCGGGAGGATGACGCCACCCCCATCGTGCTGATGGGCTACCTCAATCCCATCCTTACGTACGATCCATCCCGCTTTTGCGTTGATGCGGCGGCATCCGGCGTTGACGGTCTCATCGTCGTCGATCTCCCGACGGAGGAATCCGACCTGCTCCTGCCCCACGCAAGAGATAACAATCTGGACGTGATCCGCCTTATCGCGCCCACGACGCACGACGCTCGGCTGCCCCTGGTTCTCGCCGGCAGTTCGGGCTTCGTGTATTACGTCAGCATCACCGGCATCACGGGCACGCGCACTGCGACCGCCGAACATCTGGCCGATGCCATCCCTCGCGTGCGAAAGGTTACCGACCTTCCGATCGCCGTCGGTTTTGGCGTGCGCACACCGGAACAGGCCGCAACTGTTGCGCGATATGCTGACGCCGCGGTGGTCGCCTCCGCTTTGATCGATACCCTCGCGGCGAACCTGGACGACGCCGGACGCGCCGGATCCGATGCAGTACGCAGCGTGCTGGATCAGGTGCGTGGACTGGCCGACGGCATGCGTGCCGGAACGAAGGACGCGCCATGAACTGGCTGACCGAATTCGTCCGTCCGAAGATACGTACGCTGTTCGCCCGCCGGGACGTTCCCGACAACCTTTGGGTTCAATGCCCCTCGTGCCAGCAGATGATCTTCTCGCGCGAACTGATCGCCAACCTCAAAGTCTGTCCGCAATGTGGGCACCACATCCGGGCCTCGGCGCAGGACCGTCTTGCCTGGACGTTCGATCCGAACAGCTACACCCGGATCGAGCTGCCGAAGACGCCCGCCGATCCACTTCGCTTCCGCGACAGCAAGCGTTACAGCGATAGGCTGAAGGAAGCACGCGACAAGACGCAACTGGAGGACGCGATCGCCGTCGCGCACGGCACGATCGAAACGGAACCGGCCGTCGTCGCGGCCATGGAGTTTGAGTTCATCGGTGGCTCGATGGGTGTAGGGGTGGGGGAGGGGATCGTTGCCGCCGCTCGGCTGGCAGCGTTGCAGGATTCACCTCTGATCGTGTTCACGGCTTCCGGCGGCGCGCGCATGCAGGAAGGCGCCATCAGCTTGATGCAGATGCCCAAGACTGTGATCGCTACCCGAGCTCGTGAAGGACGCCGGCCTGCCGTTCATCACGGTGCTGACAGATCCGACCACCGGTGGCGTTACCGCCAGCTTTGCCATGCTCGGCGATTTGCAGATTGCCGAACCCGGCGCGCTGATCGGCTTTGCCGGCGCACGCGTGATCGAACAGACGGTTCGCGAACGTCTCCCCGATGGCTTTCAAACGGCCGAGTATCTGCTCTCCCATGGGATGATCGACATGGTGGTGCAGCGCAAGGAGCTTCGTCCGACCCTCGGCCGCCTGCTCCGGCTGCTGCGCAACCGGAGTGACGTGACCGTAGCGCAGGCCGCGGACTGACCACGGCATCATGGATCGGGGTCGGATCGAGCCGATTATCGACCGCCTGCACGGTCTCTATCCGCGGCTGATCGATCTCAGCCTCGATCGCTTGCGCGGATTGCTCGTGAAGCTCGGGCTCGCCGGAACAGCATCTGCCACCCGTGATCCACGTCGCGGGCACGAACGGCAAAGGCAGCACCTGCGCGTTCGTGCGCGCCATGGCGGAGGCTGCCGGATTGCGCGTACACGTCTATACCTCTCCGCACCTTGTGCGCTTCAACGAACGAATTCGCATCGCCGGCGCACTGGTGAACGACGAGGCGCTCGCCGCGACGCTGGAACGCATCGAGCAGGTGAACGCAGGCGCCCCAATCACGGTGTTCGAGGTGATCACCGCCGCAGCCTTCACCCTGTTCGCACAGCATTCCGCGGAGCTGTGCGTGCTGGAAGTGGGCCTCGGTGGTCGCGGGGACGCCACCAACGTCATCTGCCATCCTGCGGCCTGCGCCATAACTTCCATTTCCCTCGACCATCGCGAAATGCTCGGTGAAACGGTCGCCGCCATCGCCGGGGAGAAGGCCGGCATTATGAAGCGCGACAGCCCGGTCGTGATCGGTTCGCAGCCGAGCGAAGCCCGTCAGGTGCTGTTACAGCACGCAGAAATGGTCGGCGCCCCGGTCCTTCTGCGCGGCCGGGATTGGGATATCGACGGCATGCTGCACTACAGCGATGCGCACGGTACCCTCCGCCTGGAACCTCTGTCCCTTCCTGGCCCATACCAGCAGGACAACGCCGGCATCGGTGTCGCTGCTCTGCGCGCCTCGGCCCTTGCTGTGCCCGAGATCGCACTGGCCCGTGGCGCCGCGCAGGCCATCTGGCCTGGACGGCTGCAGCGTCTGCGCGGCAGGCTCGCACGCATGCTGCCCGACGGCTCCGAACTGTGGTTGGACGGAGGGCACAATCCAGGGGCCGGCGAGGCACTTGCCTCACATCTCGCGACCTGGCGCGAACCTGTGCACCTGATTGTCGGCATGAAGCAGTCGAAGGATCCCGCTGGCTTCCTGCGTCCCTTGCTGCCTCATGCGGCGAGTATTTGGGCAGTGGCGGAACCCAACCAGCACCTGGCACTCCCCGTGGAAGACATTGTGCAAGCGTCGGATGGAAAGGCTCGTCCGGGGCCACGCGTTGCAGACGCGCTCGCGGCCATCGGGCGGAACCGTCAGGTCGGACGGGTGCTGATCTGCGGTAGCCTCTACCTGGCGGGAGAAGTACCTAAAGCTGGACGGGACCATCCCCGAATGAGGCGCCTGATCGGGCTCCTGCTCCTGCTGGGCGCAGTGCGGCCGCATCCTGCCGGTGCCGCGTGGGACCGGTTTCAGATCCTGGAATGGCAGCCGCGTTCTCCCGCGCAGCTCGAAACGCTGAAGCGGCTCGGCGTCTCCGGCGGCATGGCGCTGATTGACGGCGCTACCGGCACCTTCGACCCGAGCGGGTCCGCTGCGCGCAATCTGCGCGCAGCCGGCCTGAACTACTACGTCGAAAACATCGCCACCGACTTCTATTCTGCCTATCATCGCTGGCAGCCCGGAATCCCCATCGGCCGGCGCTTTCACGATTTGCAAACCCGGTACGCCGGCAAATCCGGATGACACGTCCGTGTTCCTGCGCGATCCCAGCCTGTCTGACCCGGTGTGGCTGCAACGCGTTCAGTCCCGCCTGCTCGGTGTGGTTCACGCGGCCGAGGCCGACCGTCCGCTGTTTTACAACCTCGGTGACGAGACCGGCATTGCCGAACTCGCCGCACCATGGGACTTCGATCTTTCCACCGAATCGCTCGACGGATTCAGGCGCTGGTTGCGTAGCCAGTATCCGTCATTGGCCGCGCTGAACGAAGAATGGGGTACCGCTTTCATCTCGTGGCACGATGTCACACCGGAGCTGACCCGCGAAGCGGTCTCATCACATGGCAGTAACCTGGCCCGCTGGGCTGATTTCAAGGCATGGATGGACATTGCCTTTGCTCGGGCGATACGGACCGGCACGGATGCCGTCCATCGCGGCGACCCTCACGCGCTCGCCGCCATCGAAGGCGCACAAGTCCCCGGCTGGGGCGGCTACGACTATGCTCTGCTTTCCCACGCCGTGGACGTGATGGAGATCTACGACTACGTACGAAAATCTCTCTATCGCACTCTCGCTCAATCCATCGTTGATCGCACTAACCACCACGTTCCGAGCGGACCCGGCAGGTCTCGCCGCGATATGGCATGAATTCCTGAGCGGCACGCGCGGACTGATCCTGTGGGACGATCACAACCGCCTGGTCACGCCGGGTGGTGCTCCCGGGCCGGATGCTACCGGTTGTGCTCCGCTATTCGCTCGATTGCGCGGTACCCTCGGCACGACCGTGCTGGCATCCGCCCGGATCTACGATCCCATCGACATCCTCTATTCACCGGCGAGTTTCCGGATCGAATGGCTGCTGGAGCAGCGTCCGCAGGGACAGTCCTGGGTCACGCGAAGCCTGGACGAAGACGACGTCGGCAACGCGCAACGGGTAAGTCTGGCGACCTATGCCGCAAGCCTCCATCGCCTCGGTTTCACTCCGCGATTCATCGCACCCGATCAGCTTCGCGGCACCGGCCCGTCGAATGCACGCGTGCTGATTCTCCCTCATGCGATCGCCTTGTCCGCAGCCGAACGCGCCGCCGTCGCTGCTTTCGCGCAACGCGGGGGAACCGTGATCAGCGACGTTCCGCCTGGCCAATATGACCCGCATGGCAAACCGAGCAGGCCGCTTGAGGTGGGCACGACAGTTTTGCCTGATGCGACCGCCGATGTCGCTCATGTGCTGGCGCAATCCGGGATCAAGCCGGCATTTCCGATCGAGTTTGCCGATGCGGGTACAAGAACAGCCCTTACAACCTATCGATATTCGCTCGGGCCGGATACGATTATCGCGATCCAACAGGACAACAAAGGGTCCGGCACTGCCGTGCCCATCCGCATCACGCTGCCACGGCCTGTGGGTGTCCGCGATCTGCAATCCGGGCAGTCGCTCGGCCGCATCGCCCAGCTTTCGGTCACGCTGGACCCGGTCACGCCAGCCGTCTTTCTGCTCAGCTCCCGCGGATCGCCCGATATTCCCGGCGAACGATTTCCATCAATTCGGCAACCGACGTCTCTGCCGCATGAGACTGGTAAGTGATACGTCCTCGCTGCATGAGGATGATCCGGTCTGCTATCTCCAGCGTTTGCGCATAATTGTGCATGATCATGGCGATCGACAGGTCGCCCTTCGCCTTTAATCGTAAAATGAGATCGACGATCAGGCCGGCCTCGCGTGCTCCCATCGCCGCCAGCGGCTCGTCCAGCAACAGGATGTGCGCGTTGGAGTTCACCGCCCGCGCCACGGCAATCGCTTGCCGCTGTCCGCCCGACAAGCGCTCCACCGGCAGATCGACGGACGGAATGTGCACTCCGATTTCGTCCAGCAACTCCTGCGCACGCGCGCGCATCGCCCGGTGATTTACCAGCCGGATCGGCCCGGGGTAAACGATCTCCCGGTTCAGGAACAGGTTGTGATAAATGCTGAGCGAGTTCGCCAGGGCCAGGTCCTGATAAACGCATTCGATGCCAAGCGACCTGGCGTGATCGACCGACCGCAGTGCGGTCTCCTTGCCGTCGATCACCAGCCGGCCCGTTGTCGGTGGCTGAAACCCGGTGAGGATCTTGATCAACGTCGATTTTCCCGCCCCGTTGTCGCCCAGAATGCCCAGGATCTCACCGCGGCGTAATTCAACGCTGACGCCATCCAGCGCCGTCACGGCGCCAAACCGCTTGACGATATTCTCCGCCTCTAGCGCGGTGCTCATCGCGTGCCGCCGGTACGTGCCAACCGCGCCATGTGGATGTTGAAGATCATCGCAAGCAGGATGGCGATGCCCAGGATGATGTTGAACGTGAAGGCATTCACCCCGATCAGCGTGAACCCGTCGCTCAGAACTCCCAGCACCCCGGCGCCGATCAGCCCGCCGATGATGGTCCCGAATCCGCCCGCCAGTGATGTGCCTCCGATCACTCCGGCGGCGATTGCCAGAAACATGATCTGATTGCCGCCCGCCTGCGGATCGATCGACGAAATGCGGAACGCTTCAAGAATGCCGGTCAGTCCGGATAGCGCGCCGGTGAGGATGAAATTGCCAAGCTTCAGCCGCGCCACGTTGATCCCAGCTTCACTCGCGCCGGTCGGATTAGCCCCCGCGGCGGTGGTGTGCAGTCCCCACCGCGTGTCGCGCAGCACCACATGCATCACGGCGACGATCAGCAGGGCCCACAAGATCTCGCTGAAACCCCAGTGACCGAGCACCTGGGCCAGCAGAGGGTTTGCCGGCGGCGCTGCCGGGGTGCCGGAAGAGATGGTTAAAGTGAAGCCGTTGACGAGAAATAGCGTGCCGAGCGTCGTGACGAATGACGGCACGGACAGATACACCGTCACCGCTCCATTGATGAACCCGACAATCCCGCCCGCGGCGATGCCGAGGATCACCGCAAGCGGAGCGGGAATGCCTGCCTCCGTCGCGAAATACATCACGAAAGGCGACAGGGCGAAAATCATGCCCGCGGAGAGATCGATCTCACCCATGATCATCAGCATGATCTCGCCGCAGGCGATGATGGCGACCGGCGCGATGTACTGCGACAAGTTCTGCAGACTGGCGGAAGACAACAGGAATTCGCGATTGGCGCTTTCGAAATAGGCGATGAGCAGCAGCGCCACGACAAAAATGCTGCCTTCCTGCCAGTGCAGGAAGATGTCCAGATACCGCCGGCGCGGCATCAGCCGGAAATCGTCCCGCTGCGCTTCACCACCTGCTCCGTCGTCGCCGAGCCTTCATAGCGGGTCTTTGTGGACAGATAGGGTTCCACGCCTGACTTGGTCACGAATTTCAGGCCCGTGTTGATATCGGCCGGCCCGGTCAGCCCGCCCGATATCTGAAACATGAACAACTCCATCACCGTGTAGAAGCCTTGCAGGTACGCTTGCTGATCGATGGTGAAATCCAGGAACCCCTGACTGATCAGCTCCAGCGTCTTCGGCAGCAGGTCGTAGCCGCCGGCGTGTACGCCCTTCTTCACCAGATCGTTCTGCTGCATCACCTCGCCGACACCCTGCGTGCTGCCCGCATCCACCGCGAACATGCCCTTCAGGTCCTGATGGCCGAGGTAGAAGGACTGGATGCGCGAAAGCTCCTCGTTCACCGTCGGACCGCTGGCGATCGATTGCACATCGATCTGCTTGCCGGACTTCTTGATCGCCGCGATCGCGCCGTCCATGCGTGGCTGAATATTCAACTGCCCGGGGGTGGCAATGAAGATCGCAACCAGACCCGAATCGACCATCCCGGCGATGCGTTCGCCCATCTGGTAGCCTGACTGATAAAGGTCCTGCCCCACATAGGCCAGGCGCTTATTGCCGCTGCCGGCCGGCGCGTCGGCATTGTAGGCGATTACCGGAATCCCGGCGTTCAGTGCCCGCTCCACCGGCTCGTTGAACGCCTTCGGATCGACGATCGGCACCGCGATACCGTCAGCCTTGCCCGCGATGGCGGCGTTCATGGCATTCACCATTTCCGCTACGTTGGCGTTCGCCGATCCGGTCCACTGATAGGTGCAGTCCAGCAGCTTGCAGGCATCCTGGATGCCGTATTGCGTGGGTACAAAAAACGGATTGGTTGTCACGTGATTGACGAAAACAAACCGCCACTTCGGATGAGACGGAAACGCCGCCTCCTCCGCGGCTTTCGCCGTGCCCCCGCCGAGCAGCGCGAGTGCTCCGCCGAGGCTTGCGCCGTGCAGCACGCCGCGCCGAGCAATCGCCGCCCGTTCAGTCTTCTCGTTTGGCATCGCTTTCCTCCCTGGACTATCCGAACCGTTCTACTAACCATGCCGCGCGGGCGCCGTGAATGCCTTCAACTCACGCCCTCACGAAATTGCGAACTGCGTCAATCCAGTCGCGCCAGCCGGCGCCAGTCCTCTTCGCTCAGCACAGTCACCCCGAACTCAGCCGCTCGCCGCGCCTTGGACCCGGCATCCGCCCCGACAACGACAAAATCTGTCTTTCGCGAAACCGAGTCGGTCACCTTCGCCCCCAGCGCCTCCGCGCGTGCCTTCGCTTCGGGCCTCGTCATGGTTCCGAGGCTGCCGGTAAAAACGATAGTCCTGCCGCTGAGCGCGGTTTCGCCCCCCGGCGTCGTCACGTCCTCGATCTGGAGCTGAGCGGCCAGTTCATCCAGCGCCTCCACATTTCGCGGCTCGGCGAAGAAGTCCGCGAGTTCCTGTGCGATTGCCGGCCCGATTCCTATGATCGAGCCAAGCGCCTCGCGTGCCTCGGAGCCAACCGTCGTCGCGGCGATCATCTGCGTTCGCCACGTTTCCAACGCCCCGTAGTGCCGGGCCAGCAGTTGTGCGTTGCGTTCACCGATGCGGCGGATGCCCAGCGCATAGATCAGCCGGGATAATGCAATTCGCCGCCGCGCCTCGATCGCGCGCACCAGGTTGCGCGCCGAAACCGCACCCCAGCCTTCCAGCTCCGCAATCTCTGCTTCCCGGACCGGCAGGCGGAACAGATCCGCGGGTCCGCTCAGCCAGCCCTTCGCAAAGAACTCCTGCACGGTTTTCTCGCCCAGCCCCTCGATATCGAATGCCGGCCGCGATACGAAATGGATCAGCCGCTCGACACGCTGAGCCGGACAGATCAGCCCGCCGGTGCAGCGGCGAACCGCCTCCCCAGGCGGACGCACCGCGTGGCTGCCGCACGCCGGGCAGCGCTCCGGAAACGTGAACGGCACCGCCTCGGCCGGGCGCTTCCCTGGAACCACTGCCAGAATTTGCGGGATTACGTCGCCGGCACGCTGGATCACCACCGTGTCGCCGATACGCACGTCCTTCCGCGCGATCTCATCCTCGTTGTGCAAAGTCGCTCGTTGCACCAGCACGCCGCCCACATTCACCGGTTCCAGTTCCGCAACCGGTGTCAGCGCACCCGTTCGTCCCACCTGGATGCGGATCTCCCGCAGCACCGTCTGCGCCTGCTCGGCGGGAAACTTCCAGGCGATCGCCCAACGTGGCGAGCGGCCGACGAACCCCAGCCGACGCTGCAAATCCAGATCGTTGATCTTGTAAACCACCCCGTCGATGTCGTAGCCCAGCGTCGCGCGTTGCGCCGCGATGTCGGCTTGGTAGGCAGCCGCCTCCGCTTCGGTGCCCAGCAACCGGGACAATCCGTTCACCGCGAATCCCCACTCCCGAAGTCTTTGCAAATACCCCCAATGCTGGTCCGCCACCGCCTCGCTCGCCTCGCCCATGGCGTAGGCGAACAGCGAGAGCGCCCGTCCGGCCGTGATCTTCACGTCGAGCTGCCGCAGGCTTCCCGCCGCGGCGTTGCGCGGGTTGGCAAACAGCCGCTGTCCCGCCGCCGCCTGAGCCTCGTTCAGCGCCAGGAAATCGGCTTTCGTCATGAACACTTCGCCGCGGATTTCGATGAACGCCGGGGCCGCGCCATGCAGCCGCTTCGGCACCGCCTTCATGGTGCGCAGATTGTCGGTAACGTCTTCCCCCTCCATGCCGTCCCCGCGTGTCGCTCCGCGCACGAACCGGCCCCGCTCATAGGTCAGGTTGATCGACAAGCCGTCGATCTTCGGCTCACCCACCAGCGCCACGGGCTGATCCGACGACAGCCCAAGAAACCGCCGGGCTCGGCTCAGGAATTCGTGGAAGCTTTCCTCGCCGAATGCATTGTCCAGTGAAAGCATCGGTTCGCGGTGGCGGACCTTGCCAAAGCCGGATTCAGGCGTCGTTCCGACATGCGCCGAGGGTGAATCGGTCCGAACCAGGTCCGGAAAGCGTGCCTCGATCGCCGCGTTGCGCTGGCGCAGCGCGTCGTATTCCGCGTCGCTGACCTCCGGTGCGTCGTCCTGGTAATAGGCGCGGTCGTGCCGCGCGATCTCCCTCGCCAGGCGCTCCAGCTCAGCCGCTGCCTGCTCGCGCGTCAGCGCCCCGATCTCTGCGCTCACGCGTTGACACCAAGCAGTTCATCGGCCGCGGCTCGCGCTGAATCCGTGATCCGCGCCCCCGCCAGCATGCGTGCGATCTCTTCCCGCCGCTCCGGCCCTTGCAGAACTTCCACCCGGGTGGTCGCGCCGCCGCGGACAGATTGCTTCACCACACGCAAATGCGCTGTGCCGCGCGCCGCAACCTGCGGACTGTGGGTTACGACAAGCACCTGAAGCCGCTGCGCCACCCGCACCAGGCGATCGCCGACAGCCGCCGCGGTCGCGCCGCCAATGCCGGAGTCGACCTCGTCGAAGATCAGGCATGGCGCGGGAGAGGCGCGCGCGAGGACCACCTTCAACGCCAGCATCAGGCGCGACAACTCGCCGCCGGACGCAACCCGCGCCAGGGGACCGGGCTCCTGCCCCGGATTGGCGGCAATCAGGAACCGCACCGAGTCCGCCCCGCCCGGCCCCCACCCCGGTTCCGGCAAAGCATCAACCGCCACGACGAACCGGGCCTTGTCCAGCCGCAACGGAGCCAATCCGCTCCCCACGGCGCGCTCGAGCCGCGTCGCCGCATCATGCCGGGCCGCGGACAAAGCCGCGGCGCTTTGCTCGTAGCTGCGCCGCGCCTGCGCAACGTCCCGGCGCAGCGCCGCCAGTCCCGAAATGCCGCTATCCAACGACGCAAGCCGGCCGCGTAACCCCTCCAGCAGTTCCGCCAACTCCCCTACGGTGACCCCGTGTTTGCGGGCCGCGGCGCGCAATGCGAACAGCCGTTCCTCGATCCTCTCAAGCGACGCGGGATCATGGTCTGACCCATGGACCAGGCGCGCGAGCAGGCCTTCTGCCTCCCCGAGCGCTTCTTCAGCCCGCTCCAGTGCGGCGATAGCCGGGTCAGCCGGGTTGCTCATGCCGGCCTGTGCCGGGGGGATCAGCCTCTGCAGCGTCCTGCACGCCGCCCGGATGGCTGCGGACGGCGCGGCGCCCCTCCGGTCCCGCGGGGTAAGCTCCGAAAGCGCGGCGGCGATCGCCTCCGCGCGCCGCTCGCCGTGCTGCAAACGCTGGCGTTCCGCCGCGAGGAGGTCCTCCTCATCAGCCTGCGGCGCCAGCTCCGTCAGCTCTTGGGTCGCATGGCGCAACCATTCCTCGTCGCGGCGCGCGCTTTCCACCGCGGCCTCCGCCCGCTCCAGTTCAGCCGCTCGCCCGCGCCATTCCCGCCACGCCTGCTCAGTCGCCGAGCGCAAGCCCGGCGCCACGCCGAAGGCATCCAGCAGCGCCCCGTGCGTGGAGGCATCAGCCAAGCCAACTTGTTCGTTCTGTCCCTGGATCTCGACCAGCAGGCCGCCGACCCGACGCAGCAATCCGACACTCACCGGTTCATCGTTGATAAAGGCGCGCGAGCGCCCATCCGGTGAAACTACTCGGCGCAGAATGATCTCATCGTCAGGCTCGATCCCGCCTTCGGCCATCAGCGCCCACGCCGGATGCGCGGCGCCAGGTGCGAACGTCGCGGTCACGCTCGCTTGCGCCGCCCCGATACGTACCAGCCCTGCCTCTGCTCGCATCCCGAGCGCCAGGCCCAGACTGTCCAACAGGATGGATTTGCCCGCCCCCGTCTCACCGGTCAGCGCCGTCAGCCCTGGACCGAACGCAAGGTCCAGCCGGTCGATCAACACAACCTCGCGGATCGAAAGCGCGGTCAGCACCCGGCGAGAGCGCTAGAAAACCGTGTTCCAGAGCCGGGAAACGAACCCGTGCCCACTGCCCGTGGGCGGCGGCAGCCCTTGAACCAAGTGCGTCTGATAAAGATCACGGTAGGTGTCTGCATACCATTGGCTACCGGGATAATTGTAACCGAGAATCGCCGCGGTGCGCAGTGCCTGTTCGCGCATGCCCAGGCGCAGGTAGATCTCGACCAGCCGGTGCAGCGCCTCGGCCGTGTGGTTCGTGGTCTGGAAATCCTGTACAACCCCCTGGAACCGGCCGAGCGCTGCTTCGTACAAATGCTGGTCCTCGTACCAGCGTCCAATCGCCATCTCGTGGCCGGCGATGTGATCGCGCGCGAGATCGACCTTCAACTGGGCATCACGCGCATAGGGCGTATCCGGATAGCGGTCCACCACCTGCCGCAGGGCCGCCATCGCATCGGCCGTGTTCTTCTGGTCCCGCTCCACATCCGGAATTTGCTCATAGAGACACAGGGCGCGCAGGTAATACGCATAAGCGGTATCCGCACTCGACGGATGAAGCTGGATGTAACGGTCCAGAGTCCCGATCGCCTGAGTGTAATGGTTTTGCAGATATTGCGCATAACCCTGCATGAGCTGCGCTTTGGATGCCCACGCGGAATACGGATAATCCTGCTCCACCAGATTGAACTGGTCCTCGGCCGTGGAATATCGCTGCCCGTTCAGCGCATCCATACCGTTGTTGTACAACGTCTCCACAGGCAACGCCGTCCCGGTCTGCGCCTGGTCCTTTTTGTCCGAGCCGCAGCTCGCGACCGCCAGCGAGGCCAGCACGGCCCCTGCCGCCAACGAAAGTCTCATCACGCCATCATCTCCATGATCGCGGCTTATACCAATCCGCGCCGCGCCGCCAAAGCGGTTGACGATCCTGCCGGCCGCCTCTCTGCTGGAGCAATGATCGTCGTGTTCGGCTCCATCAACCTGGACTTGATCTTCTCGTTGCCAACACTGCCTCAACCGGGAGAAACCCTTCTCTGCCCGGCAGTGCGGATCGAGCCAGGCGGCAAGGGCGCCAATCAGGCGCTGGCCGCCGCGCGGGACGGCGCGTCCGTCATCATGGCGGGCATGGTCGGACAGGATGTCCTGGCCGACGCCGCGCTGGCCGCCCTGCGCGACGCTGGGGTGGACCTGGTCCGCCTCGGCACCTGTCCGTCGCCCACCGGATGTGCCGGAATTTTTGTCGATCCCTTCGGCCGGAACGTGATCGGCGTCGGATCCGGTGCCAATCTTGCCGCTCGGGCCGACCAGGTCGAAGACAGTCTGCTCTCTCCCCGCACGACACTGCTCCTGCAGATGGAGGTGCCGGCAAAAGAGACCGGGGTGTTGATCGGCCGTGCGCGGGACAAGGGTGCCCGCATCGTTCTCAATCTGGCCCCGATCGGGGCCATCGCTCCCGAGATCCTGGCGCGGGTGGATGTGCTGGTGGTCAACGAAACGGAAGCAGCCTCGCTCGCCGGCCAACTCGGCTGCGCAGCAAGCGCCGCTGACCTGCATCGTTCTTTGGGCATCGCCGTGGTGCGCAGCCTGGGAGGGCAGGGGTCCGAAGCCGTCTGGGCCGGCGGATCAATCAGCATGCCTGCCCATCCGGTGACCGTGATCGATACCACCGCCGCGGGAGATTGCCTGACTGGCGTCCTTGCCGCCGCGCTCGACCGCGGCATGGACATCCAATCGGCCCTGCGGCGGGCCAACGTCGCCGCCGCACTGTGCTGCACGCGTGCGGGATCCCAGGCCACCATGCCCACCGCCCGGGAAATCGACGCCGCCGCCGGATTGCCGCCAAGCGCGGCTTGAGGCAAGCACCCTCGAAATGCTCGCTCCCCGCTCCTGCGCCATGCTGCTCGCGCCCGCCCTGCTCCTTGCCTGCGGCGGACCGCCGGGCAACGAGCCGACACCACAGGCCCAGGTCGGCCCCCCACTCCAGCCCACGGCAATCGATGGCGAGTATCGCGGCACCAGTACACGGTTTCAGGCCGACCGCCGCGATTGCCCTCACCCAGGCCTGCTCGATTTCCTCGTGCAGGATGGCCGCTTCGAATACCGATGGAATCCCTACATCTATGTTTTCGCCGCCATCGCGCCGGATGGTTCTGTGCAGGGCGAGCAATCCGGCGTCACACTCACCGGACGGCTGGATGGCACAAGGCTCTCTGGAGACGTGATTAATGGGACCTGCGGTATCCATTTCACCGCCCGCCGCTCGGGCTGATAGAGTTCCTCCATGAGCACCTCCATGCCCGTCATCGAAGAGCTTCGCCGAGTCCTCTACACCCCCGTGCTGTCGGACGTGCTGGACAGTCTCGGGCTGATGCAGCAGGCGATGCGCCCGTTCATTCGTCCAGTCGATGAAGCGCTGGTGCTGTTCGGACGCGTGCGCACCGGTCGCTACGAATTGAGCGGCCCCGCACAGCCCGGGCGCAATCCGTATCAGATTGGAGATGGAGCTGATCGACAGTCTCCAGCCGGACGAAGTGCCCTTGCTTGCCTGCAATGGCCCCACCGACGTGATCGCGCCTTGGGGCGAGCTGCTCTCGACCGCGGCGCGGGCTCGCGGCGCCGCCGGCTGCGTGACCGACGGGCTGGTTCGCGACGTGGCCCGTATCCGTTCGATGGCCTTTCCGGTTTTCCACGGCGGCATCGGACCGCTCGATACCAAGGGTCGCGCGGAGATGATCGCAAAAGACGCCGCGGTGGAGATCGCCGGCGTACGCGCCTCCCCAGGCGACTGGATCATGGGCGACGTGGACGGCGTTGTGATCATTCCAGCCGCGCATGCCGAGCGTGTCTTCCGGGCCGCGCTTGACAAGATCGCCGCCGAGGATACCACCCGGGCGGAACTCGAAGCCGGTGCGAGCCTGCAAGAGGTCTTCGCACGACACGGCGTTCTGTAGCGTCCTGCCTCCGGCAGGTCGCGTGCGGCCATCACTATCGGGGGTTATCAGAGATGTATCAGGACGTGCAGTTATTCATCGATGGCGCATGGACCAAGGCCGCCAGCGGCGGAACTATCCCGGTCGTGAACCCGGCGACGGACGAGACGATCGGCACTGTCGCCCATGCCGAGAAGCAGGACCTGGATCGGGCCCTGGCGGCGGCGGAGAAGGGCTTTCACGCCTGGCGCAAGGTCTCGGCCTATGACCGGTCCAAGGTGATGCGGAAAGCCGCCGCGATCCTGCGTGAACGGGCAGACGCGATCGCCCGGATCATGACGATGGAGCAGGGCAAGCCGCTGCCGGAAGCGAAGATGGAAACGCTGGCGGCTGGCGATGTGATCGAGTGGTTCGCCGAGGAGGCACGCCGCACCTATGGCCGCGTGGTGCCCGCGCGCGCCGAAGGCATCTACCAGCTTGTCATCAAGGAGCCGATCGGTCCCGTCGCCGCGTTCACACCGTGGAATTTCCCGATCAACCAGGTGGTACGCAAGCTTTCCGGAGCGCTCGCGGCCGGGTTGCTCCATCATCGTCAAGGCACCCGAGGAAACACCGGGATCTCCTGCGGAACTGATCCGCGCATTCGCCGACGCGGGGGTGCCCAAGGGCGTGATCAACCTGGTGTACGGGGTGCCTGCCGAGATCTCGGAGTACCTGATCCCGCACCCGATCATCCGCAAGATTTCGTTCACCGGATCCACCGCGATCGGCAAGCAACTGGCTGCCCTGGCCGGCGCGCACATGAAACGTGCGACCATGGAACTCGGGGGCCATGCGCCGGTCATTGTCTTCGACGATGCCGACGTGGACGTCGCCGCCAGGATCCTCTCCGGCAGCAAGATACGGAATGCCGGGCAGGTCTGCATCTCGCCGACCCGCTTCCTGGTGCAGGAGCCGGTGTACGATCAGTTCGTGGACAAGCTCGTCACCGCGATCAAGACGGTGAAGGTGGGCGACGGTCTGGAAGCGGGTACCCAGATGGGCCCGATGGCGAATACCCGCCGCATTAGCGCCATGGAGACCTTCATCGGCGACGCGGTCAAGCACGGGGCGGAGGTCCGCACCGGCGGCAGCCGGATCGGCAACAAGGGCAACTTCTTCGAACCCACCGTGCTGACCAACGTGCCGAAGGATGCGCGGATCATGAATGAGGAGCCGTTTGGGCCGGTGGCGGTCATTTCGACCTTCCGCTCATTCAACGACGCTGTGGAGGAGGCCAATCGCCTGCCGTACGGTCTCGCCTCCTACGCCTATACCCGGTCCGCGAGGACAGCGAACGCGATTGCCGCCGAGATCGAGGCCGGCATGATGTCGATCAATCATCACGGCCTGGCGTTACCGGAAGTTCCCTTCGGTGGTGTGAAGGACTCGGGATACGGGTCGGAAGGCGGTCTCGAAGCGATCGAATCCTATCTGAACACGAAGTTCGTTTCGCAGGCTGGCTTGTAACCTCGCCGCATGGAGGCCGGCAGCCGGTTGGCGCCGGCCGGGCAGCGTTCGGGCAGAAAAGCGCCCGATCGGCCAGATTTTGTTGCAGGTCACGACGATTGCGCTTGGCAAGGTTCCGCGAGCGTGTCAAAAGCCGTTGCAAGAGCGGGGCGATTCCCTGGTTCGCTCCCAGTCAGACACATCCAGCCGCGGTGCACCGGCCGCTGTTGTTGGCCTGCCGCGCAACCGCGAACAATTTAAGGAGCCGCCATGTCCAAGGCCTTCATCGCGCAGGTGATCCAGGAATCCGCCGCACTGACCGGCGCGGCGGCAAACCGAGCTGCCGGCCACCTGATGGACGCAATCGTCAAGGAATTGCGCCGGTCCGGAAAGTTCACCCTGCCGAGCTTCGGGACGTTCGTGGTTCGCAAGACCAAGGCGCGCACCGGCATGAACCCGCGTACCGGTGAATCGATCAAGGTAAGGGCGGGAAAGACCGTCCGGTTCAAGGCCTCGCCGTCATTGAAGAAATCGGTGTGAAACCGCGCTCGCGTCCTGGCCGCGGTTGATCACGTCTCGGGCCCCCGTACAAAGCACATTACGCCCAGCGTCGGCGTGTAACAGACAACCGCTTGGCCCGTCGGGTTGTCCCCGCGATGCAGGATGGTTTCAGGAGGAATGGTCCTCCACTGCCCTTGAATGAATGCTTCATAATGATTGCCGTTGATCCGATAGTCCGCCCGCCGGCAGTCAGCCTCGGAGCAGCAGGAAATCCCCGTACCCGGCTGGAGCAGGCTGCGAAACCACGGGGCCAGCGCCGGATCACCGCTCCCGGGCGGCGGATTGGCAAGTGCGACAGAAGCGACGAAACAAAACGCAGCGCCGCTCAATACGCGAACCATGCGGGGCTCCGGGCAGTCAAGCTTTTGTACTTGGCTTGCGGCGCGGCTAACCTCAAGCGGGGCGTTTCACCCGCCGGGAACGCTTTTAGGTGATCAGATGGCGAACGATTACGTGGTGATCGAGTAGCCGCCGTCCACCGGAATTGCCGCGCCGGTTACAAAGTCGGACGCGGGGCTGGCCAGGAACACGGCAATCCCGGCCATATCGGCCGGAACGCCCCACCGCCCGGCCGGCGTCCGAGCCTCTACCCGACCATGCAGCCCATCCACTTGCCGGCGGGCCGTCCGGGTCATCTCCGTGTCGATCCAGCCGGGAAGGACCGCATTGACCTGGATCGCGTCCTTGGCCCACGCGGTGGCGAGCGCCCGGGTCATCTGCACGATCCCGCCCTTGCTCGCCGCGTACGGCGTGGCATAGGGCGCGCCGAACAGCGACATCATCGAGCCGATGTTGATGATCTTCCCGCCCCCGGCCTGCTTCATCGCCGGATAGGCGGCCTGTGCGCAGAGGAAGGCGCCGGTCAGGTTCGTATCGAGCACCGTGTGCCACTCGGCCTCGGTGTAGTCCTGCAGGCATCTTGCGGATGGACGTGCCGGCATTGTTGATCAGGATATCCAGGCGGCCGAATTGCTCAACGGCCTTCGTCACCAGCGTACGGCACTCCGCCGCCCGGGTGATATCGGCGCTGACAAAGAGGGCCGGCCGGCCATGCTTCTCCAGATCCGTGCAGTGCTGCGGCCGCCTTGTCCCGGTTGCGCCCGGCCAGCACGATGAAGGCACCGGCCTGAGCCAGTCCCTCGGCCATGCCCAGGCCGATGCCCCCATTCCCGCCCGTGACGACGGCAACCTTGCCCGTCAGGTCAAACGGTTTCATGGATCGCAAATCCAGTCAGTTTGCTGCCAGGCGGTTTGCTGAATGACTCGCCGGGCGTATCGCCCGGCGAGATCATCTCTACGATGTCTGCGATGGCGTGATCTGGCCACGGATCTCGCCGCTCGGGTGGTCCTTGCTGTGCACATTGACGTAAGTTTGCCCAGCCATGAACAACTTGGCCTGATCAGGCGTCAGGGTGTCTGATCCCTGGATCGGGCTGGTCGGAGCGGCTCCCTTCTTGCTCAGCCATACCAGCACCTGCGCGTTCTGGGTCGCTGAAGCGGGTCCATGGATGTGCGCCATCGTGGCCGGGCTGGACAGGTTCTGGAACGTGATGTCCCAGGTAAGCTTCCGGCTCGACGGATCATACGTCAGCTTCGCGGTGCCGCTGCCATCGGTTTGCACGGGTGGAACCTGTGATTGCCCGCTCAGCGGGACCGACATCGTCATGGTGCCTGCCGCGCGGGCCGACACCCGCTCAAGCCAAGCGCGCCTACAGCCATGGCCGCCCGGCGGGTCAGTTCAAAGCCCATCGCTCCCCTCCTGATTGGTCGCATCCGGACCATATCGTGCTGCCGGCGGTCTCCGCCAGCCTCCGCCTTCACTTCGCCATCGCCTAAGCCCATCATCCGCCTATGTCCCGTCGAGTTCCTGGAGATCACGCCGGAGCTGATGCTGCGGGCTTATCGTCATGGGCTGTTTCCGATGGCCGAGACGCGCCGGGGCAGCCGCCTGTTTTGGCTGGACCCCGAGCGGCGCGGCGATATTGCCGTTGAATGCCTTCCATCTGCCGCGCCGGCTTGGCCGCACGGTCTTTTCCGGCCGGTTTCAAGTCGCCGCCGACCAGGATTTTTCGTCCACGATTGCCGGTTGCGCGGCCGCGGCGCCCGGGACGGGAGGATACCTGGATCAATCAGCGGATCGAATCGCTGTTCAGCGAGCTTCACCTCATGGGCTACGCCCATTCGATCGAAGCCCGCGAGAATGGAACCCTCGTCGGCGGGTTGTATGGCGTCGCGATGGGCGGCGTGTTCTTCGGTGAGAGCATGTTCAGCGTCATCCGCGATGCCTCCAAGATCGCCCTCGTCCATCTCGTCGCCCTGTTCCGTCTCAGCGGTTTCCGTCTGCTCGATACCCAATTCGTCACACCACATCTCGCTCAGTTCGGCGTGGTGGAAATGCCGCGAACGGAATACAAAAACCAGCTCGCCGCCGCTCTGGAATCGCCGGCACTCTGGCATGAGCCAGGTCGGCAGGCGGTCCTGCTGAAATCCGCCGCTTGGCAGATCGCGCGTGAAGATCGTGCCGACACTTGTTTTGCTGGGTCTGCCCGCGCTGGCGTTGGCGCAGGATCATCCTGCCGTCCGCCCCACCCATGACGTGACCGTGGACTACCGGCTTCAGGGTGCGGATCCCCGCGGCGGTGACCTCGATCCGTTTGATCCGCATGTCCTGGACAGCGCAGGGGACCCGGCTGCGGCTGGATACCGAGGGTGGCCAAGGGCTTCGTACTTGTGGATTACACCGTGCACCGTATGGACCTGGTCATCACTCGAGCAGAAGGTCTTCATCGCGCTCCCGTTCGATCCCGCCGTGGCACCTGGCCTCTCGATCCCGCCCGACGTGACGATGCGGCAAGTCCGGCCAGGATCGTATCGCCGATACGCCATGCGTCCTCTGGACGATGCAGGCCCCTACGGCGCGATCGACCGCCTGCATCACCGAGGACGGGTTGCTGCTCTCCTTGCACGCCGAAGGGACCGCGCAACCCGCGCTTGAAGCCACGCACGTGACCTACGCCACCCAACCAGCCGGCCTGTTCGACATTCCCGCTGGATTCAAGCAGGTGAAGCCGACCCAGTAGCGACTGCTCGACGTCATCCATGTCACGCCGGCCGCCGGCGTGGAGCGCCGTCGTGTCAAACACGGGCAGGTCGGTATCAGCCTGACCGATCAGCAGCGTGATCTCCGTGCAGCCAAGGATCACGCTGTCCGCACCCTGCCGGCGCAGATCATCGATCACCTGGAGGTAGCCGGCCTTGCTCTCCGGCCGAATAACGCCACGGCACAACTCGTTATAAATGATGCCGTGCACCAGCGTCCGGCCCGGCTCGCCCGGGAATCACCGGCTCGACCCCGTGCCGCTCGCGCAGTCGGTCCCGATAAAACGCGCCTTCCATGGTGAAGCGCGTGCCCAGCAACGCCGGCGTTCGCGCGCCTGCCCGTCGCAGCGCCTCACCGGTCGCGTCCGCAATATGCAGCACCGGCACGCCGGCTCGCTGCTCTATCTCGGCGCAAACCCGGTGCATCGTATTGGTGCATATCATCAGCGCACCCGCGCCGGCCTCCGCGAGGCGGCGCCCGGCGTGACCAAGCTGCTCTCGCGCAAGCGATTCCCAGTCGCCTGCCGCCTGGCGTTCGGCAATGGGCGCAAAATCGGCCGACCACAGCAGCAGCGGCGCGGAATGCAGCCCGCCCAGCCTTGCTTTCATCCCCTCGTTCAGCAGCCGGTAGTAGACCGCCGTGCTTTCCCAACTCATGCCGCCGAGCAGCCCCAGGGTGCGCATGCTCAGCCTCCGTGCAGGAAGCCGATGGAGAGCCACGGGACCGCCGCCACCACGATCAGCGCGGCGATCAGCGTGAGCATGTATGGCCAGACGCGGGGCAGGGATTCATCGCTGAACTGGCGCGGCCGATCAGGCAGGTCTGGTAGAAGCCGACGCCGAATGGCGGCGAGAACAGGCCAACGCCCATCGCCAGGATCGCCACGATTGCGTAATGCACCACATGGATGCCTGCCTGCTCGGCGATCGGGAAAAGCAGCGGGCCGAACAGCACCATCGCCGGCAAACCTTCCAGCACGCTGCCGAGGATCACGAACAGCACGATCGAGACAGCCATGAAGCCGATCTTGCCGCCGGGCAGGCTGCCCATGATGGAGGCGAGCGTCTGCGCGAAACCTGCCTGGGTGAGCGCCCAGGCCATGGCCGAGGCGCTGCCGATGATGAGCAGGATGGCGCCGGAGAGCGACGCGGTTTCGACGAGCAGGGGGAAGACGCGGCCGATCTTGAAGGCGCGGTAAATAAGAATGCCGACGATAACGGAGTAAACCACGCCGACGGTGGCGACCTCGGTTGCGGTGGCGATGCCGGCGATCACCGCGTAACGGATCAGGAAGGGCAGGATCAGCGCCGGGATGGCGATGATGAGCAGGCGGATGGTTTCTTTGGCACCGGCATGCTCGCCGCCGGGTGGATCGCGGCGGCTACGGAAGAAAATGAGAATGATGAGGGCAAGCGCCGCGACGCCGGCGGGCAGCAAGCCGCCGGTGAACAACGCCTCGGTCGAAACACCCGTGACGGCGCCGACGATGATCAGCACCAGGCTGGGTGGGATGGTTTCCGACATCGCAGCGGATGAGGCGAGCTGGGCGACAAGTTCGCCGGGATGGGCGCCGCGGCGCTTCATTTCGGGCAGCAAAACGGGGGCGATGGCGGCCTGGTCGGCGGCTTTGGAGCCGGAGATGCCGGCGACCAGGTACATCGCGCCGATCAGCGAATAGGACAGGCCGCCGCGGAAATTGCCCACCAGGGCGGCGAGGCAATCGACCAGCGCCTTGGCGATCCCGGTCATTTCCAGAAGCAGTCCGAGCACGACGAACATCGGAACGGCGAGCAGCTCGACCGAGGACATTCCCTGATTCATCTGACTGATGACGATCGAGAGCGGGATGGTGGAGGTGAAGAAGAAGAAGGCCATCGTGGCGATGCCGAAGCTGAAGGCGATCGGCACGCCGCCAAGGATGCAAAGTCCGACGACGCCGACGAAGAAGATCAGCAGGTCGGCGTTGCCGAGAGTGTCGAAGACCGGCTCCAGCAGCCAGAAGGCGATGCCGATGAGCAGACCGATGCCAAGGGTCGCGATCAGCTCGAACGCGGTCGCGCCGGCGAGAAGCTGGCGGATGGCGGAATAGAGCAGCAGGGCGAGGGCGACGAGTTCGCCGGCGATCTCCCACGAGCCGGGAATTTGCAAGGTCGGCATGGTAATCGCCGCCTGCTCCTGCATGTAGGCGTAGCCGGTGACGAGGAGCACGGCGGTGACGATGGCAACGATGAGGCCGGCGGCACGCATGAGCAGCCGCTGGTTACGCGGCTGCAGGCGCCCGACGAAGACTGTCATGCGCATATGCTCCGACTGGCGGAGCGCGATGACGGCGCCAAGGCTGACGAGCCAGAGGAAGAGGATACCGGAGAGTTCGTTGGTCCAAACGAGCGGGCTGTTGAGGACGTAGCGCCAGATGACACCGCAGAACAGCAGGACGATTTCGACGAAGACGAGCACCGCAGCGGCGACGCGGCAGAACCAGTCCACCGCGACGTCGAGCGGCGCGAGCCAATCCCGCGCCAGCGGCGGAGCGACCGTGCTCAGCCCAGTGGTCCCGAATATTTCTCCAGAGCCGACCAGAGCTGCGGGGTGAACTTGCCCTGCCACTCCTTATAGAATCCGGACTGGATCAGCTTGTCGCGGAACGAGGCAAGGTCCGGCTTGTTGAACGTCAGCCCTTGCGACTGCAGCTTGGATTCGAGGGAGCCGTCCAGCGCCTCATTGGCGGTGCGCTGTTTATCGGCCTGTGTGTTGAAGGCGTCGGTCACGGCCTTCTGCCCGTCCTGCGGCAGGCTTTTCCAGAAAGTGCCGTTCATGATCATCCAGTAGCCGACCCACATGTGGTTGGTGACGGAGCAGTATTTCTGCACCTGGTAGAATTTCTGTGTTTCGATGACGGCAAGCGGGTTTTCCTGGCCGTCCACCACCTTGGTTTGCAGTGCGGTGTAGAGTTCCGACACGTTCAGCGTCACCGGCGCGGCACCCAGGTGCTGGAACAGAGACAGTGAAATCGGGCTGGGCGGCACCCGGATCTTGAACCCGGCGAGATCGGCGGCCGAATTGATCGGCTTGGTGCTGGTGGTGATTTGCCGGAAACCCTCGTCCCAGATTTTCGGCATGGCATGCAGGCCGACCTTGTCGATGTCGGGTCGGACCGCCTCGCCCACCGCGCCGTCCAGCGCGGTCCACGCTGTCTGCGAGTCCTTGAAGGCGAAGCCGATATTATCGATGGCGCAGGACGGCACGAGCGTGGCGAGAATATTGTCGCCGATTCCCATCATCTGCATCGCGCCGGATCGGAGGTTGGACAGCATGTGGGTGTCGTCCCCGAGCTGATTGCTCGGGAAGACCTGCACCGTCACCTCGCCGTTGGTCTGCTGCTTGATCGTCTCCCCGGCCGCGGTCACTCCCTGCGTTGTGGGGTGGTCGGCGGGCAGGTCGATGCCGAACTTGATGACGAAGTGCTGCGCCGCGCGGGAGCGGGTGATAGCGAAGAGCGGCAGGGCGGCGGTGGTGGCAAGCAGGGCGCGGCGTTTGACGATGGACATGAAGCTCCTCCGGGCTATTGGCCGCAGTCATTGCCGGGCCGGGGGGGACAGTCAATTACCGGCGGAAGCGCTCCGTGTCGTCTCATTGGGGTCTCAACTTTTTTGCCATGGGATTCTATCTCTGGGTGTGAGAAGAAATCGTCGAGCCAGTGCCGGATCGCGTTCCTGGGCCGCGGAGGCGCTTCGTCCGGGGTGAGTGGCTACGAATCGCGGCGAGACGGCTGAGAGTTCCCGCCGGTGCGGGTCAGGGAGTCTCGGATCAGTCTCAATTTTTTTGTCATGAGAACTCAGGATCATCGTGAGAGGTGGATGACGGCTCAACATGGCGGCGTTCTCCCGATCAGCATCCCTTTGATCACACACCCCGCAAGGCTGGACAGAGAATGCGGTGAGTTGCGCGTCGGTGCCGTCGAGGCGGGATAGGGGCGGGTGTGTGTGTCATCGGTATATATAGAGGTGAGGATAAGTAACTTTTCAAGTTAGAAAGCCTTGCGGAACGGCTGCAACGACTTGCCAGTGTCCCCATTCTGAAGTTCATCCCATCAAAACTGCCGGCAACCAAATTTTAGACCCTTTCATTATTCTGACCCGACGGCGCCCTTCAGAAGATCGAGCAGGCGAGCTTCGTCTTCCCACGCGAGGCCGACGGTCACGACGCGGAAGGCCGCACGGTAAGGGACAGGGCAGGCGGGCGGCATCCTTGGGTGTGGTGACCAGGGTCAGGTTTTTCCGTTTCGCCTGGGCGATCAGCGCATCGAGTTCGGGTTCGGAGAAGCGGTGGTGATCGGGCAGCGGCACACGGTGGGCGACGATGACCCCCGCCTGCTCGAGCATGGAGAAGAATTTCTCCGGCCGGCCAATGCCGGCGACGGCGAGAACCTGCGTGCCGGCGAGGGCGGCGATCTCGGGGCCGGGAACCAGGCTGGCGCGAAGGATCGGCAGGGAGAGCGTGCTGTGCGGCGCCGGTGCGGTCGGGACCGATGAGGATGGCGGCCCGGCAGCGGGCGACAGCGGCACCGACCGGTTCACGCAGCGGCCCGGCTGGGAGCAGCCGGCCGTTGCCGAAGCCGGTCTCTCCGTCGATGACAAGAAAGGAGAAGTCCTTCAGCAAGCGTCGGGTTTTGCAGCCCGTCATCCATGACCAGCATGTCGGCCCCCGCGCCGGCGGCAGCGCGCGCAGAGGCCGCCCGATCCGCGCCGACCCAGGTCGGCGCGACACGCGCGAGGAGCAGCGCCTCGTCGCCGACCGATGCCGCGGTGTCGTCCGGCTGCACCTGGCGTGTCGTGCGCGCACGCGTCCCCCGTAGCCGCGGATCAGCAGGTGCGGGTGCCGTCCCAACCCCACCAGGCGGGCGGCGATATCGAGCGCAACCGTGGTCTTTCCCGCCCCCCCGACGGTCGCATTGCCGACGCAAATCACCGGGACCGGAGCCGCCCAGCCGGGACGCGCAAGCCGGCGGGCCGTCACGCGTGCAGTCACCGCGCCGAGGGGCGAAAGCAGACGCGGGACCACCCCATCGTGCTGCCAGAAACGCGGGGCCTTCATCGGATCAGGCCGAGCAGGGTCTCCGCAAAGCGGGCCGGCAGGTGATCGTGTCCCCGCACCGCATCGGCGGCACGCGTTCCAACCTCGGCCCGCGCCGCCGGATCGCCGAGCATGCGGCCGACCCAAGCCGGCCAGATCGCAAGCCGATCCGTGCACTGTCTCGATGGCGTTCGCCGAACGAAGGACCCGCACCGGCTCGGCGAAATTGCTCGTGAACGGCCCGGTTGCGATGGCACATCCCAGCCGCGCCGGTTCCAGCGGGTTCTGTCCGCCGCCGGGCGCAACCAGGCTGCGTCCGAGCAGCGCAATCGGCGCGACGCGATACCACACTCCGAGCTCGTTCAGCGTATCGGCGACCCAGACCTGACCCGCCTGCGGCGTTTCCCCGGCCGACCGCAGCGCACCTCCCGCCAGACGGGCGATGCTGGGGCCTCGTTCCGGATGCCGCGGCACCAGGATGGTGACAAGCTCCGGGATGGAGACGCGCAGCAGGGCATGCGCGGCCAGGACGATCTCGTCCTCGCCGGGATGCAGGCTGGCCGCCACCCAGGCCGGACGACCCCGCGAGAACGGCCCTGGCCGCGTTCAGCGCAGCGTCCAGAAGCGGGCAGGGGAGGGGCCGCGAATTTGAGGTTGCCCGACGCCGTGACCGGTGCGCCGGAAAGAACCGACAGGCGCTCCGCGTCCTGGGCGCTCTGCGCATCGATCAGCGCGAAGCTGCGCAGCAGATCGCGCGCCAGACCCGGTGCGCGGCGCCACGCCCCTGAAACTGCGATCCGACATGCGGGCATTGATCAGGGCGAGCGGGATCTGGCGCCGCGCGTGCTGCCGCGATGAGGTTCGGCCACAGTTCGCTTTCCACCAACACCCCGAGGCTCGGCTGCCAGTGGTCCAGGAAGCGGCCGACCCAGCGCGGCACATCGAGCGGAATGAACCGATGCAGGACGCGGTCAGCAAGACCAAGCTCCGGCAGACGCTGCGCGAGCAGCGCCGCGGAGGTCACCGTTCCCGTGGTGAGCAGCAGCGTCGCGGGGCAGCGCGCGGCGACTTCGCTCAGCAAAGGCAGGATGGAGACCGTCTCCCCGACGCTTGCGGCGTGAAACCAGATCAGACGGCCCGCGCCGGCCGTGGCGCGTGTGTCGATTCCGATGCGCTCGGCCAGGCGATCGGCGATTTCCTTTCCCCGCGCCGCTCGACGGCGGAGCATCAGCCGCAGCGCGGGCCCGGCGAGCGTCGCCCCGGCAGCCCAGCCTGCTGCCATCATTGCGGAGTCCGACTCACGCTCTGCACCTCTGGTGTTTCCGCGACGCGATCGGAGAGACCGCACAAGGCGTCGGCGCGGTCCGCAGCCGCGTTGAGCGCCGTGGCGATCTGCACCAGAGCCGACCGCCACTCGTCACGAGGCACGGAAATAGCCGGGCCGCACACCACGACCCCTCGCCCGAAGGGCAGCGGAATAACCATGCGATCCCAGCTTCGCATGACCCGTCGTCGCGTGGTCTGTGCCGCGCAGGGCAGCACCGGGGCGCCGCTCAGCGCCGCAATCTGCGCCACGCCTGCCGCCGCCTGCCGCCGAGGACCACGCGGGCCATCGGGAATGATCGTCACGTGATCCCCCCGGGCGAGCGCTGAAACGAGGGCGCGGACGGCGCTCGTGCCGCCGCGGCTTGAGGAGCCGGAGATCGGGCTGGCGCCGAACCGGCGCAGGGTGGAGCCGATCAACTGGCCGTCCCGATGATGGCTGACCAGCGCACGAACCGACGCCGGCTGCGCGCCGGGGATACGCAATGCCATGCCCCAGAGGGGCAACGTGACGGCGATGCGGTCGTGCCAAAAGGCGACGACCACCGGGCGGCCGCGCGCAAAGGGCGCGATGTTTTCCTCCCCCTCCAGCCGCCAGCGTGTCGTGCGAAGCGCCACCATCAGATAGAATCCGACCAGACGCGCGAAAGCGGACTGCGCGAGCTTGTGGCGCATCAGGCGCTTCATGGACTCGGGTGCTAGCATGGGCGCGCCGGAGCGGGGAGGGAGCGGGCATGGACACGACCCCTGGCCATCGTCTTCGACACGTTCGGTACGGTGGTGGACTGGCGTGGCAGTCTGATCGCCGAGCTGACGGCGTTCGGGCGCGACCGTGGCATCGACGCCGACTGGGCGAAACTGGTCGATGCCTGGCGTGGGCGCCTATCAGCCCTCGATGCAACGCGTGCGCAGCGGTGAACTGCCGTGGACAAGCTGGATGCACTGCATCGGATGTCGCTGGATCGGTTGATCGGAGAGTTCGGCATTTCCGGGATTAACCGAAGTCGGATCGCGCGCACATCAATCTGGGCTGGCACCGGCTGAAGCCGTGGCCGGACTCGGTTTCCGGCCTGACCCGGTTGAAGCGCCGGTTCATCATCGGTCCCCTCTCGAACGGCAACGTCTCACTGCTGACCAACATGGCGAAGCAGGCCGGCCTGCCATGGGACATGGTGTTCGGCTCCGACTTGTTCGGCCATTACAAGCCGGATCCCGAGACGTATCTCGGCGTATGCCGACTGCTGGACCTGGAACCCGGGCAGGTGATGATGGCGGCGGCGCATAACGGGGATCTGGCGGCGGCGCGCAAGCTCGGACTGATGACGGCGTTCTTTCCTCGGCCGAGCGAGTACGGGCCGCATCAGACGCAAGGATTTCCAGGCAGAGCAGGCGTGGGACGTGGTGGCGAGCGATATCGAGGATATGGCGGGGAAATTAGGTGCGTAGAGCGATGGGGTCGCGACGGATTCAGTCGTTGTCGATCTCTCTGGCCGGCAGGCGCGACGAGGTACCATTTGCCGCCAAAATGCTCGATGCCTTCGCCGGCCGTGGTTCCAGGCGCTTTGTCGCCCACGAAGTAATAGAGCGGCATGCCACCATACGTGACCTGCATGCCGCCGCTGCGTTTCATCGTGCCGAGCAGCGCTTTGTTCACGCCGGATCCGGCGAGAGGGGCGCCCGAGGTCATCATCGGCGGCCAGGCCTGGGCGCACGCTGCCTCGCACTTGCTCATGTCCTTGCTATCGGCGGTGAACATATAGACGGCGTGTCCGTCATCGTCTGACAAATATGTTCCGTAGGTATTGCTCTTCTGGGTCATAAGCTTCTCCTGTTCTGCCAACGCCGGCCCGGCGATAGCGAGCAGCACCATGAGGCTTATTGAGGCAGTGGTGGCGAGCTTGCCTGGCACGATCGGTTCTCCGCGATGCTTGACACGGAGATGGACACGGGCGGCCGCTATTATTCCGGACACGGCGCATGGAAATCCGCAGCGATGCAGACTTTGCCGCGGAGCGCACCGGGCCCGATTGGTGCGGGCGTGACGTACCGAAGGAGGCGACATGACGACCGTGGTGATCACCGGGGCCGGTGGAAATATCGGGACCAAGTTGCGCCGGCACTTCGAGGGGCTGGGCTGGACGCTGCGGCTGCTCGATGCGCGCGCGCCGGACGGGGCGGTGCAGGTCGCGGATTTGTCGGTGTGGGATGACGGCTGGGCGGGTGCGTTCCGGGGCGCGGATGCCGTGATGCACCTGGCTGCGGATCCGAGCCCGCGCGCCAGCTGGGAAAGCGTCGTCCGGCTCAATTTCGATCTGACGATGAACGTGTATGAAGCGGCGGCTCGGGGCGGCGCGAAGCGATTGATCTTCGCCAGCTCAAACTGGGTGTTGCGGGGCATCGGTTCGAGGAATGGCCGATCACCCCCGATGTCTCGCCGTATCCGGTTAACCCGTACGGCGTCTCCAAGCTGGTCGGCGAGCGGATGGGGAAATCTTACAGTGATCGGTGGGGATTGTCGGTGATCTGCTTTCGCATCGGCTACTGCCAGCGGGGCGAGAATCAACCCGGCACGCACATGGGCTGGGGTCTGTGGGGGCAGCAGATGTGGCTATCGGATCGGGACCTGTGCCAGGCCTTCGAGAAGGCGGTCACTGCCCCCGCCGGGGTGCGCTTTGCCGTGCTGAACCTGATGTCCGCCAACGCCGGCATGCGGTGGGACCTGGAACCCACGCGCGCCGCGATCGGCTACGAGCCCGGCGACAGCTCCGTCCCGCAGGAGACCGAGGCGAACTTCGTCTGGCGACCGAGGCCGCGCGCGGCGCCCGGCGGTTGGTGGAGAATACCGAAGACTTCATCCAGGAGCGCCGGTGGTGACTGAAGCACGCTGCGTGCTGGACGCTCGGGCCACGCTGGGCGAAGGCGCGGCCTGGTGCGAGCGCACGCAGCGTCTGTTCTGGGTGGATATTCTCGCCCCCGCTCTGCACGCATTCGATCCCGCGACGGCGCCGCGACCAGAGTTGGGCGATGCCGGAGCCGATCGGCACGGTGGCGCTGGCGGACGATGGCCGGGTGGTTGTCGCCCTGGCCTCGGGCCTCGCCTGGTTCCATCCTGGAAACCGAGCGGCTGGAGCCGTTCCTGCCTATCGAGGCGGACATCGCCGGCTCGCGGCTGAATGACGGGCGCTGCGATCGGCAGGGCCGGCTGTGGGTCGGGTCCATGGCGCGCGGGCAAGCGGCGCACGCCGGCACGGTCTATCGTTGTACGGCCCAGGAGGCCGTGCCCGTACTGCACGACATCCGCGTGCCCAACTGCACCGCGTTCAGTCCCGACGGACGGACGATGTACTTCGCCGACACGCCCACCGGGCTGATCCGGGCGTTCGATCTCGACCCGTCAACCGGGGCGATCAGCAACGAGCGGCGGTTCGCGAAATTGCCGGAGAACTCCGGCTTTCCGGACGGTGCGACCGTCGATGCCGAGGGCGGGCTGTGGGTGGCTCATTGGGGCGGCGGCCGGGTCTCCCGGTTCGCTCCCGACGGCACGTTCGACCGCAGCATCACCGTGCCCGCGCCGCGGGTCACCTGCTGCGCGTTCGGCGGTCCGCGACTGGAGACGCTGTTCATCACCACGGCACGGGTCGGCATGGACGATGCGGCGCTCTCCGCCGCACCGCTTGTCCGGCGGCTTGTTCGCCGTCGAGCCGGGCGTGCGAGGTGTGGAGGAGGGGCGCTTCCGCTCGGATTGACCGGGCCGCGGGCGCGCCGGACACTGGCGTCGGAGGGACACGATGGACCTGGCCTTCACTGATGACGAGCGCGCCTTCCGCGACGAAGCCCGACGCTTCTTCCGCACCGAGGTGCCCGAGGCGATCCGCACCAAGCTGCGCGATGGCGAGCACCTCGAGAAGCAGGACATCGTCACTTCCCAGCGCATCCTCAACGCGCGCGGCTGGGCCACGCCGAACTGGCCGGTGGAATGGGGCGGTCAGGCGTGGTCTCCGGTGCAGGTCTATCTGTATCAGGACGAGCTCCAGCAGGCCTACGTGCCGCCGCCCATCGGCTTCAACGTGACGATGGTCGGCCCGGTCATCGCGCAGTTCGGCAATGACGAGCAGAAGAAGCGATTTCTGCCGGCGACGGCGAACGCGGATATTTTCTGGTGCCAGGGTTTCTCCGAACCCGGGTCCGGTTCCGACCTCGCTTCGCTTCGCACGCGCGCCGAACGCAAAGGCGACACATACATCGTCAACGGTCAGAAGATCTGGACCACGCTGGCGCAGTACGCCGACTGGATTTTCTGCCTGGTGCGCACCGATCCCGCCGCCAAGAAGCAGGAGGGCATCTCCTTCCTGCTCATCGACATGAAGACACCCGGCATCACCGTTCGCCCCATCGTGACGATCGACGGCGGACGCGAAGTGAACGAGGTGTTCCTCGATAATGTGGAGGTGCCCGCCGAAAACCTCGTCGGGCAGGAAAACAAGGGATGGGACTACGCCAAGTTCCTGCTCGGCAATGAACGAACCGGGATCGCCCGGGTCGGTGCCTCAAAGGCCCGCGTCGCCCGCATCAAGCAACTCGCCGCGCTGGAAGGCATCGGCGACGATCCGCACTTCCGCGAAAAGCTGGCGGCCGTCGAGGTGGAGCTGAAGGCGCTGGAAATGACCCAGCTTCGCGTGGTTTCCGATGAGCGCAAGCGCGAGAAGGGTCGGCAGAACCCTGCGTCCTCCATTCTCAAGCTGAAGGGATCGGTGATCCAGCAGCAACTGACCGAACTGATGATGGATGTGGTCGGGCCGTACGTGATGCCCGCTCAGGTGCCGGATCAGGCGCGCAACGAACCGTTCGTCGGGCCGGATTACGCCGCCGCTGCCGCGCCGACCTATTTCAACTATCCGCAAGGTCTCGATCTACGGCGGCTCCAACGAAATCCAGCGCAACATCATCGCCAAGGCCATCCTCGGTCTCTGATCGGGTTCCCCTCCGTGACGTCATCGCGCGTCACGGCCTGGCGGCGCGGCGGTCCCTCGGCCAGCACTTTCTGCTCGATCAGAACCTGACCGCGCGCATCGTGCGCCAGGCGGGGGATCTGGCGGGGCGGCATGTCATCGAGGTCGGGCCGGGGCCGGGCGGGTTGACGCGCGCGCTGTTGGATTCGGCGGCGGCGACCGTTACGGCCGTCGAGGTGGATGCGCGGGCGGCGGAAGCCATGCGCGAACTCGCCGCCGAAGCGTCCGGCCGGCTGCGGGTGATCGAGGCGGACGCGCTGACGCTGCACCTCCCGTCCCTCACCGAAGCGCCGCGTCAGATCGTCGCGAATCTTCCGTACAACGCGGCCACGCCGATGCTGATCGCGTGGCTGCGGGCGGCCGGTTGCGTTCGAGCGCCTGACGCTGATGTTCCAGCAGGAAGTCGCCGAGCGCATCTGCGCCGTGCCGGACAGCGCGGCGTACGGAAGGCTGTCGGTTCTGGCGCAGGCTACCTGTTCGGTTGCCCTGGCCATGCGCATTCCGCCGGCCGCCTTCGTCCCGCCCCCAAAGGTCTGGTCGGCGGTGGTCAGCTTCATCCCGCACGCCGATCAGCCCGCACCGGACCTGCTGGGCGCGTTGGAGCGCCTGACGGCGGCGGCGTTCGGGCAGCGGCGGAAGATGCTGCGATCCTCGCTCAAGTCGGTGGGCGGGGAGCGGCTGTTGCACGGGGTGGGTGTTGATCCGGAGCGGCGGGCGGAGACGCTGAGCGTGGCGGAGTTCCTGAGGCTGGCGGCGCGTGTCGCGGGTTGAATTGGTCTCAATGCCCCGGCGCCGCACCCTTCGGCATGTTGGGCAGGAACAGCGCGAGCGGCGCCAGGCATAGCGCGACAATCCCCAGCAGCCAGAAGATATCCAGGAAGCTCATGACCTGCGCCTGGGTCTGCACGGCCTGCGCGATGGCAGTCAGCGAATGACCGAACGAATAGCCGTTATACGGCGTCACGTCCGTCGCCAGCCTCGCATGATGAAACTGCGTGCGCCACGCCAGCAGCGTCTGCACGAAGGAAACCCCGAAGCTTCCGCCGAGATTGCGCATCAGGTTGATCAGCGCCGAGGCCTGGTTGTTCTGATCCGGCGGCACCCCGGCGTAGGACACCGCGCTGAGCGGAATGAACAGGAACGGCAGCCAGATCACCTGCAGCACCCGCGCATCGGAAATGTTCCAGAACGACACATCCAGATCGAGACCCGACCAGCGCCACATCGCCCATCCGCTGCCCAGCATGGCGCCCGCGATGAGCCATTTCGGCTGAACCAGCCGCCCGGTGACGAACCCGGCCACCGGCATCACGAAAAACGTCGCGGCTCCGCCAAGCCCCAATGTCAGGCCGGCCTGATACGCATCATAGTTCAGCAGCTCCTGTGTCAGTTGCGGCAGCAGTTGCGTGGAGCTGATCAGCACGAAGCCCACCAGGAACATCAGCGCGCAGGCGATGCTGAAACCGCGCGAGCGTGCAAACAGCCGAAGGTCGATCACCGGGCGCGGCGAGACCAGTTCCCAGATCACCAAGGTCAGCAGCGCCGCGCCGGAAACTATGCTCAGTCCCACGATGAACGACGAGCCGAACCCGTCTTCGATGCTGAAGCGATCCAGCACCACCTGCAGCGTCCCGAAGCCCAGTGCCACCAGCGCGAAGCCAATATAATCGATAGTCAGTCCGCCCCTCAGCGCTTTCCTGCGATCGTCCTGAAGCGCCTTCGGCTCCACCACGAAGCTGTGCACCAGAAACAGCGACAGAAGCCCGACCGGCAGGTTGATCAGAAACACCCAGTGCCAGGAGAAGTTGTCGGTGATCCATCCGCCCAGCACCGGCCCGATCGCGGGCGCCGACACCACGGTAAGCCCATACAACGCAAACGCCTGCGGCCTCAGTCGCACCGGAAACGTATCGGCAAACATCGCCTGTTCGGTCGGCCCCAGTCCACCGCCGCCCACGCCCTGCGCCAGCCGCCCAATCACCATCCAGGTCAGCGAGGTTGACGCGGCGCAGGCGACCGACGCCGCGGTGAACACCGCCACGCATCCCATGTAGAACCGCTTGCGTCCCAGCACCGTCGCCAGCCAGCCGCTGACGGGCAGGACGATGGCGTTGGAGATCAGATAGCTCGTGAGGATCCAGGTGCTTTCGTCATAGCTCACCGCCAGCGAGCCGGCGATATTGCGCAGGGCCACGTTGACGATCGTCGTATCCAGCACCTCCATGAACGTGGCGATCGACACGATCACGCCGATCACCCACGGATTGCGGTTGCCGGCCGCCGAGCGTGGCAGCGCTTCGTTCGCCATCAGCGGAGCTTGACCGACGGCTCGGCCGACATGCCGGGCGCCAGGAAGTAGTTGCGGCTTTCCTCGCCGGTCAGCACGATCTTCACCGGAATCCGCTGGACGATCTTCACCCAGTTGCCGGTGGCGTTCTCGGCCGGCAGGGCACTGAACTGCGCGCCCGTTCCGCTCTGGAAGCTGTCAACCACCCCATGAAACGTCACGCCCGGAACCGCATCCACCGATACGGTCACACTCTGTCCGGGTTTCATCCCGGCAAGCTGCGTCTCCTTGAAGTCAGCCTCGATCCACAGCCCGTCCTGCACGATGGCGAACATCGGCTGACCCTGCTGCACCACATCCCCGACATTCACCGTGCGATTGGCGATCCGGCCGCTCACCGGTGCCACGATTGTCGCATAGGACAATTGCAGCCGCGCCGCCTCCACCGCGGCCGCGGCCTGTTTCACGCCCGCCTGCGCCGCCACGAGTTGGGCCTTCGCCACATCCACCTGCGCCTTGGCTGCGTCCTCGGCCTGGCTGGCAGCCTTCAGTTTGGCGGTCGCGGAGCGGAACGTGGCAGTGGCCTGATCGCGCTGCTGCTGGGTCACCGCGGCGGGTGAGAGACGCTGATACCGGCCGTAGTCCTTCTGCGCCTCGCCCAGATCAGCCTCAGCCACTGCCGTGTTTGCCGTCGCCTGCGCCAGATCGGCCTGGCGCGCGGCGATCTGTGCGTTCGCCTGCGCCACCTGCGCCACGGCGCTGGTCTGCTGTGCCATGGCCTGGTCAAGCTTCGCCTGAAGGTCGCGCGGATCGATCAGCACCAGCTTTTGCCCCGCAGCGACGTGCTGGTTGTCGCCGAACAGCAGTGTCGTGACGCGCCCCGACACCATCGACGACATTTGTGTGACGTTGCCGGCTACCCGTGCGTCGGTCGTGGTGGCGTAGTTCTGCGAACTGATCCACCACCAGACCCCGCCCGCGATCACCACCGCCAGGATCAGCGCCGCAAGCGCAGCCAGGGCCGGGTGCCGCCGGTACCACGGCCGGTTGTTCCCGCTCCCCCGCATCGGTCTCGGTCGGTTCGACCCGCGCATCCATGCGGATCGAGGTTGCGCCTCAGCGCCGGGCTTCAACGCCCCCGGGCATGGATGTGAACGGGATCACAAGCGCGTCAGTGTCAAACTTTCCGATGCACGCCCCAGAACACGATCTGCGAGGACCGCACGAAGTCCGTCAGGTCCTTCCGGAATGCCGTCGGGTAGAAGAGTTGCCCGGTCGGGATGAACGGAACGGCGCTGAAGGCTTCCAACTGGATCTGCTCACAGACCTTCTTCTGTGACGCGACATCGGGCGCGTTGAACCAATCCACCCGCAGCGCCTCCATCTTGTCGTCCGTCGGCCAGCCGAACCAGCCCTTCTTGCCGTTCCCGCGCAGCGGATACGAACTGCCCGGATTGGATACGGCCAGCCCCGCCCAGGTGGTGCAGAAGCTGTTCCATCCGCCCCGTTCCGGCGGGTCCATCTTGGCCCTGCGGCTGACCAATGTCGCCCAGTCCATCGACTGGAAATCGACGTTCAGGCCGAGCTTCTTGAACAGGCTGTTGGTCACCTGGGCGAACTGCTGCAGTGCCGCCTGATCCGTGGGTGACATCAGGATGATCTTCTCGCCCTGATAGCCCGACTCCTTCACCAGTTGCCGCGCCTTGTCGAGGTCGCGTGGCGAGGTGAGTGCTTCCATTCCCGCCGTATTCGCCATCGGCGTGCCAAGCGTGAAATAGCCCGTCGGGTATTTCGCCAGATCGGATTGATCGCCCACCACCGCTTCCATGTATTCCCGCTGATCGATCGCCGGCAGCAGTGCGCGCAGCAGCTTCGGGTTGTTGAACGGCGGATACAGGTGATTGAACGCGAGCACACCGATGTTGCCGAGCGGATCGAACACCGCAACCTCGGTGTCGGCCGATCGCCGCAGCATCGGCGCCAGATCGATCAGCGGCTGCTCGACCCAGTCCACCTCTCCGGTCTGCAACGCCGCTGCCGCCGTCGCCGGGTCCTTCTGCGTGATCCACTCCACGCGGTCGAAATGCACGACCTTCGCCGCCCGAGATGTATTCCGGCTTTTCCTGCCGCGGAACGTACTTGTCGAACTTGGCCCAGGCCGCATGAGCACCGGCGACCCATTCGTCCCGCAGGAACCGGAATGGCCCCGATCCGATGAACTCCTTCACCTGCTCGCTCGCCGGCGTTTTCGCCATGCGCTCCGGCATGATGAACAGCCCGGGATGGCCGAACGCAAACAGCATTTGGCGGAACGGCTTGTTGAGACGGATCTGGAACCGCTTGTCGTCGAGCGGCTTCACCTCCTCGGTCAGGCTGTGCAGATACTGTCCGAACGGGTCCTTCACCCACCAGCGGGTGATCGACGTGGTGCAATCGACTGCCCGCACCGGCTCGTTGTCATGGAACAACAGCCCGTCGCGTAGCGTGAAGGTCCAGGTCAATTCATCGGAGGACACTTCCTCGCCCGCGCACATCTGCGGCCGGGCCGTGAACGAGAGATCCACGCCATACAGCGTATCCCAGATCATGTAGCCGGCGTTGTATGCCACCGTGGCTGTGGTCCAGATCGGGTCGGGGTTGGCGAGGTCGGCCTGGGGCACGAACCGCAGCACATTCGCCTTACCCTGCGCGCGCGCCGTGCGCGCCAGTCCCGCCGCCGCGGCTGCCGTCGCACCCTTCAGAAGATCACGCCGTTTCATGATGCCGCCCCGTTCTTTTGTTGCGATCGAGTGTGATCCATCCGTCCGCGAGCCTCAAGCTTGCTGCGGCGACGGCCGGTCCGGCACAAGCGGATCATGATCACAGTGCCGCTCCTGGACGAGGAAGCGACCGCACGGCTCGCCGCGCGCCTTGCCGCCCTGGTCCGACGCGGCGATGCCATCCTGCTCGAGGGACCGCTGGGCGCCGGAAAGACCACGCTGGCCCGGGCGTTTCTGCGCGCGCTGACGAGCGATCCGGTCCTCGATGTGCCCAGCCCCAGCTTCACGCTGGTGCAAACCTACGAAACGCCCCGCGGACCCGTGCACCATTTCGATCTCTGGCGTCTGCAAGGGCCTGCCGGCCTGGCCGAGCTCGGCTGGGACGATGCACGGGCGGACATCGTGCTGGTGGAATGGCCCGACCGGCTGGGGCCGCTTCGCCCGCCGACGCGCTGACGATCCATCTCGACTACGGCGCCGCGGATGATCGTCGTGCGACGCTGACGGGATGGGAGGATCGACTGGCGTGACCCGGGCCGAGCGGATCACCGCCTTCCTGGCCGCACACGGATTTGCTGGCGCGCGCGCCGAGCCGCTCGCACCGGACGCCAGCTTTCGCCGCTACGTGCGGCTGCGCGGCGGTCCGCGCCCGGCGCTGCTGATGGACGCGCCGCCGCCGGAGGACGTGCGCCCGTTCCTGCGCATCGCCGCGCATCTCGCCTCGCTCGGATTGTCGGTGCCCGACATCATTGCCGCCGATGCCGAAGCCGGCCTTATTCTGGAAGAAGACCTCGGCGATGCGCTGTTCTCCGCGATCCTGACGCCGACCAATGCAAGTGCGCTGTTTGATGCAGCCATCGACGCGCTGGTGCGCATCCAGGCACAGCCCCCGCCGTCCGGCCTGCCCGTGTGGCGCCCGCCGGCGATGCGAGACGCCACGCTCGATCCGCTGTGCGCGTGGTGGTGGCCCGCGGCCTTCGGTCAGTCCTGTCCCGACGCGGCCCGCGCCGATATCGCCACCGCTCTGGATATCACGCTCAAGCCGCTGCGCCCGGACGCCCTGGTCCATCGTGACTTCTTCGCGGGCAACCTGATCTGGCTGCCCGACCGCGCCGGCCTCCGCCGGGTCGGTATCATCGATTTCCAGGGCGCCTCGGCTGGGGATCGGGTGTACGATCTCGTCTCCTTGCTCGAGGATGCCCGGCGCGACCTGCCGGACGAGTTGCGCCAGGCGGGGACGCGCCCGCTACCTCGCGGCCCATCCGACCATGGACGAAACAGAGTTCGACGCGGCTTTCGCCGTCTGTGCCGCGCAGCGCCACCTGCGTGTGGCGACGCAATGGGTACGCCTCGCCCGCCGTGACGGCCGGCCGCAGTATCTGGTGCACGGACCACGCACCTGGGCGCTGCTGGATCGGGCGCTGCGTCATCCGGCGAACGCACCCTTGGCAGAGGCGCTGGACCGGTGGATACCCCGCGCCATGCGTGCCAACCCGCCTGATCTCGCCGCGTGACCCGTCCCACGCGCGCCATGGTGCTGGCGGCAGGCAAGGCGACGCGCATGCGGCCTTTGACCGACCATACCGCCAAGCCGCTGCTGCGGCTGCGTGGCCGTACGCTGCTGGATCACGCGCTCGACCGGCTCGCGGCAGCGGGTGTGGAGCAGGTCGTGGTGAACACCCACTGGTGTGCCGAGCAGGTGGTGCGGCATCTGGGGAACCGGCGGGGCGGGCCGCGCACGGTGATCAGCCCGGAGGGCTGTCTGCTGGAAACCGGCGGCGGCATCCGAGCGGCGTTGTCGCTGCTGGGCGATGAACCGTTCTACGTGGTGAACGGTGACGCGTTCTGGCTGGACGGACCGATCCCGGCGCTTCGGCGCCTGGCGGACGCGTTCGACCCGCGCGCCGCCGATAGCGTGCTGTTGCTGCATCGCGCGGCGCAGGTGCAGGCGGATATCGGACTGGGGGATTTCGCGCTGGACAAATGGGGCGTTCCGCGCCGCCGGGCGGAGCGCGAGGTGGTGCCGTACGTCTATGCCGGCGTGCATCTGATGAGCCCGGCGCTGCTGGACGGCATGCCCGAGGGCCCGTTCAGCATGAACCTCGCGTGGGACCGGGCGCTCGCGGAGGGCCGTCTGCGCGCGGTGGTGCATGATGGGCTGTGGTGTCATCTGTCGGTGCCCGCTGACCTGAACCGGGCAGAGGCCGAACTCGATGAGTGCGGCGCGCTGTTGGATTGCTGTCTGCCAGCATCACACCAGCAATCCGACTCCCGAAACCAGCAGCAGCAGGTTCACCACTACCGCGAATGACCGCTCGGACAAGCGCCTGAAGATACCGAGTCCCAGCCATGTGCCCAGCAGTGCCATGGGAACGAATTGCAGGTCCGACCAGGCCACACCCGGTGCGCGGCGCCCGCGGAGGACTTGGATCAAGCCCAATGCCAGAACCTGCATGATCAGGATGAACGGCTGATACACGCCGCGCTGCTGCCGCTTGCTCCAGCCCTTCAGGGCGCACCACACCGTCACAGGTGCGCCCGGAAAGCCGGCAAGTCCGCCGGTCACGCCGCCCAGCATACCAACCGCGATGTCGGCGGCCCGGCTGCCTTCTCCGATCACGATCGGTCGCTGGAACAGTGCGTACCCCGCGTAAGCGATCAGCAGGATCGCGATCGCCTTCCTCACACCGGACGCTCCCAGATTCAGCAGCAGCAGCACGCCTACCGGCAGCCCGATCAGACCCCCGAGCAGAAAAGCCGGCAGCCTGCGCCAGGCGATGTCTTGGCGGATCAGAATCACGCTGAGACCCTGGATCGCAATGCTGCACACCATCATGATCTCCACGACCTGCACCGGATCGTGCATCAGGGAGAGCAGCATGGCGCCGCAGATCGCCGAGAACGCGAAGCCCGCGATGCTCGACAAGGTCGAGGCCACCAGCACGGCGAGCAGCGCCGCCGTGCCCATCGAGAGGTCGGCTTTCGATAACCAAGCAGGATAGGCAACGGCCACGAGCAGGACGGCCAGCCCGTTGACGTACGGCATCGCGGATTGCCGGCGCGCCGGGTCCAGCCGTTCCATGGTCAACTGACCCGGTCGTGGATCATCGCATTTGAATCATCGGGTACCGCGGCGGCGCCCATTGCGAGTGACGTCTGCACCGCGTGAACCAGCGCCTGCACGGCCTCGCTAGGCTCGGGCCGGCCCGACACGACGGCGGACGCGATGGCCAGGATCATGGCCAGGATCAGCAAGCGGTCACCGGGCATATTGCCTTCTCCCTCGACTGCGGCTGGGCAGAAGGATCAGTCCGGACGTGAGCCTGCGCTATGAACCCGTTCACAGCGCAACAGGGATGTCAGAACAGGGCAGCCGCCGGGGCGACGGCGCCCACGATGCCGAGACCAAGTCCCAGCGCTCCGAGCAGCAGCGCGAGCCGGACCAGCAGCTTCGACCCGGTGATCACCGACGCGGTGGCAAGCACGATGCCGAGCTGCAGCGCCGCCGAGGCATTGTCGTAGGTGTGGGCGCGATGCAGCTCGTGGTCCCGTTCCCGCTCGAAGTCCTGGGCGCGCTGCGCCACAGCGGCCTTGCCATCCTGGCTGTCGGTTTCGTAGCGGGCCTGGTCCGCCGCGAGCTGGTGCAGCAGCTTCTCCCGCGCTGCCGCGAGGTCCGCGCTGCCCGGCGGCTCCAGCGTGCGGGCGAGGCCGGCGATGTCCTGGGCGATCGCCGAGCGGATGGACTTGGCCTGGTACTGGTTCCACGCATCGGCGGCCAGGACGGAGGATTGCGACACGCCGATTTCGGCGTGCTTCGCCTGCTGTTCGCAGATTGCCAGCCCCGCCGCCAGGATGGCGATGAGCAGCGCGGCGCGCTTATTGCCATGCTCGGCGGCATGCGCCGCGTGTTCATGGTGTTCCAGGCTCTCACTCATGTATCCCGCCTCTGGTGCGCGCCTCTTGTCCTGCTTGTCGCGGCCTGTATGTATCCGCCCTTCGTTTTCAGTGGCCTGCTGATCCCTTAGGTTCGCCGCTGGATGCGGCGAACCTAAGGGGCAGGACACTCGGTTTTCAGTGGCTTGCTGAACCAAAGGGGCAGGACACGAGCAGGGAGCGTTGCGTGCCCGATATTTTCGATGAGGTCGAGGAAGAACTTCGCGCCGAACGCGCCCAGAGATTCCTCACCGAATACGCCGGCTGGCTGCTCGGTGCCATCCTGCTGGTGGTGGCGGCGGTGGCCGGTTGGCAAGCGTGGCGCTGGCATGAGGCCCGGCTGGATCAACAGGCGGCCGGCGTTTACATCGCCGGCATGCTCACCGCTGACCAGCCGAACGGCGCCGGCCGCACCACCGCGCTCGGCGAGTTCGAGGCGCTGGGGCGCCAGGCTCCCCAGGGCTACCGCACGCTGTCGCGGCTGCAGGCGGCCGCCATCCAGGCGCAGGACGGACATCTGGACCGGGCGCTGCCGCTGTGGAACGAGGTCGCCTCGGATAGCGGCACGGACCCGCTGCTGCGCAATCTTGCGTCCTTGCTCTGGGTTCAGCACCAGGTGGATCAGGGGGATCCCGCCCTGGTTCGCGCCCGACTCCAGCCGCTCGCCGACACGCCCGGCCCCTGGCGTGCCCTGGCACAGGAGCAGATGGCGCTGCTCGACCTGCGTCAGGGCCGCACCGATCAGGCCAGGCAAACGCTGACGGCTCTGCGCAATGCGGCGGACGCCCCCGCCGGCGTGAAGGAGCGCGCGACCGCGCTGCTCGCTCGGATCGGGGCATAAGGCCATGACCTTGTCGCGCCGCGCCGCCCTCGGCCTGCCGCTTGCCCTCGCGCTGCCGCTCGGCGGGTGCGGGTTCTGGGACACCTGGTTCGGCGAGGAGAAGGTGCCGATCCCGGGTCATCGGGAGCCGGTTTTCGCGTCGCAGGACCTCCAGCCCTCAGGGGGAGGCGCGGCGGCCGGCGCGCCCCAGGTGGTGCTGCCGCGCCCGGTGAGAAACGCGGCCTGGCCGCAGCCCGGCGGCAATCCGGCGCATCTGATGGGCAATCTGGAGGCGCGGCCCGCGCTGGCCCAGGTCTGGGAAGCCGCGATCGGCAACGGCGGCGGATACCGCCAGAAGATCCTTGCCCAACCGGTATCGCTGAACGGGCTGGTTTACACCATGGATTTCGGCCGCCCGCGTGACCTGCTTCGGCCTGCGCGACGGGGCGCAGCACTGGCGGCTGGACACCAAGAGCGAGGATATCCGCAGCAGCAATCTGGGCGGCGGGCTGAGCCTGGCGGACGGGCGGCTGTACGCGGTGAACGGCGTCGCCGACGTGCTCGCGATCGATCCGGTCCGCGGTACCGTGATCTGGCGGGCCAACGTGAAGGAGCCGGTTCGCGGCGGCCCCACCATCGTCGAGGGCCGGCTATTCCTTACCACCATCGCCGACCGGATCATCGCGCTCGAAACCACGGCCGGACGGGAGCTGTGGCGCTACCAGGCGGTGAGCGCCCAGACCGCCATGCTGGGCGAACCGGCCCCGGCGTACGCCGACGGGCTGGTGGTGGCGGGTTTCGCCTCGGGCGAGCTGACCGCGCTGCGCGCCGACACCGGGACGGTGGTGTGGACGGACAACCTGGTCGCCTCCGGAACCGGCGGCGGGCTGCTCGACGTGAACTCGATCCGCGGCATGCCGGTGATCAGCGGCAACCAGGTCTTCGCGACCGGCGACGGGGGACTTGCGGTTTCCAACGATCTGCACTCCGGGCACCGCGTCTGGCAGCACGCCGTGTCGGGCGAGGATAGCCCCTACGTGGCGGGAGACTGGGTCTTCGTGGTTACCCTGGACCAGGTGCTCGCGGCGATTCATGCACCGGACGGCGCGGTCGCCTGGGTGCGCGCGCTGCCGCGCTGGCGCAACCCGGAGAAGCAGCGCAACCCCATCACCTGGTTCGGCCCCACGCTGGCCGGCGATCGACTGGTGCTGGCCGGCAGCAGTGAGGACGCATTGGCGGTGAGTCCCTATAACGGGCGGATCCTCGGCCGGCAGAAACTCAGCGGCGCGGCTTGCTCGGTGCAACCCGTCGTGGTGGACGGAACCCTGCTCCTGATCACCGAGGACGGGCGCTTGATCGCCCTGCGCTGACCCGTGGCGCCGCACGCCCTTCCGGTCGTTGTCATCGCCGGCCGGCCCAACGTGGGCAAATCCACCCTGTTCAATCGCCTGGCAGGCCGGCGCGCCGCGCTGGTGGCTGATACGCCGGGGGTTACGCGGGACTGGCAGGAAGCCGAGGCCCTGATCCGCGGCCGGCGCGTGCGGCTGATCGACACCGCCGGGTTGGACGAGGCGGCGCCCGACACGCTGTCCGGACGCATGCACGCCTCGTCTTCCATCGCGATCGGGCAGGCCGACCTCGTGCTCTTCGTGGTCGATGCCCGTAGCGGTCTCACGCCGGTTGACCGGCATTTCGCCCAATGGCTCCGCCGCCAGGGCAGGCAGGTCCTGGTGATCGCCAACAAGGCGGAGGGGCGCATAGCCGAGTCCGGCCTGTTTGAGGCGTACGCACTCGGCCTCGGCGACCCCGTGCCGGTCTCGGCCGAGCATGGGGAGGGGATCGCGGGGCTGATGTCGGACATTGCCGAGCGGCTGCCGGACGAGGCGGCCGCATCCGAGCGCACCGATGCGCCACTGAAGCTGGCGATTGTCGGGCGCCCGAACGCCGGCAAATCCACCCTGCTCAACCGCCTGGTCGGGGAGGACCGCATGGTCACCGGACCCGAGCCGGGGCTGACGCGCGACGCGGTCACGGTGGCCCTGACCGATTCCGAGGGACGCCGGATCGAACTGGTGGATACGGCCGGCTTGCGCCGGCGCTCCCGGATCGAGGCGCCGCTCGAGAAGATGTCGGTGGGGGCGGCGATCGGTGCGTTGCGTATGGCCGAGATGGTGGTCCTGGCGGTGGATGGCGCCGAAGGACTGCACGAACAGGACCTGCAGATCGCCCACCTGGTCGAGCGGGAGGGGCGCGGGCTGGTGATCGTGCTGACCAAGTGGGATGCCGTGGCGGATCGCGCGGCAGCCCGCAGGCGCGTCGCCGAGCGGCTGGAGTTCGAGTTTTGCGCAATTGCGGGGCGTGCCGGTGCTCGCATTGTCGGCGGTGACCGGCGAAGGGATGGACCGGCTGCTTCCCGCGGTTTGGCAAGCCTACGCGGTGTGGAACACGCGGCTGCCCACGGCGGCGTTGAACCGCTGGTTCGAGGAGGCGCTGGCCCGCCACCCCGCGCCGCTGGTGGACAGGCGGCGGCTGAAGCTGCGTTACATCACCCAGCCCAAGGCCAGGCCGCCGACCTTCGTGGTGTTCGGCACCCGAGCCGAGCGCCTGCCGGAGGATTACCGCCGCTACCTTGTCAACGGGCTGCGCGAGACGTTCGGCCTGGAAGGCACGCCGATCCGCCTGCAGTTGCGCGGCACGCAGAATCCGTTTGCTGCGAAGGCGTAGAGCATGATCCGTTCAGATTGAAACGGATCATGCTCTACTCCCCTTGGTTGAGAGCGCGATTCACGCCTCACTGGCTTGCAGCCCCGGATCAAGTCCGGGGCAAGCTCTGAGGCGATCCGCTCTAGCGGGAAGGAGCGCACGCGAATGGCGGAGCCGCCGTTGGACGGCTCCGTTGGGTCAGGCGTTGGCGGTGTGGGTGGTCAGGGAGGGCCGGTGGCGGCCACCGTGGCGGGCAGGAGGGGACATTCCCAGGTTTCCGGCGGCCTTGGCCGGATGAACCGGATGTCTGAGGGGACGAACGTGGTGACCTCGGTTCGCTTCCAAGTGTCCTTCATGGCGGCGACAAGGTTGCCGTTGTGTTCGACGATGGCCTTTTCGATCTCGTTCCAGAGCGGGTCGCTCATGTCGATGCCGAGATCGCTGATGATTTCGGCGAAGATGGCGTGGACCGGGCGGCGGCGGAGCTGTTCGGCGAGTTCCTCGACGGTCGGGAGATTGGCCAGGATGGAGGCCGGGTCGTCGTCCCGCGGCGGAACCGGGGGCCTGGCGGCGCGCGGCTTGCGCGGCACGGATGCGGATGCGGATGCGGGCGGCGGGACGCGCCGGCCGTGGCGTTGCGAGGAGGTCGGTGAGCCGGGCCTCAAGCACGGCGGCGAGCCGGAGGCCGCGGGTGATCCGGGCGAGGATGAGGGCGACGTCGAGGGTGCCGTAGCGCCATCCGATGTCGCGGATGGTCTGGGCGGAGGGGTGGCCGCGCAGGGTTACGGCGAGTTCCTTGCCGAAGACGATGAGGGCACGGACGATGCCGAGCAGGCGGATGGTGCGCGCGGGCGGGGCGTGCCGATCCTGAGGGGGATCGGGGTTTCGGGCTGGCTCGGCGGTGGGTGCCGGGGCGGTCACGGGCGGCAAGAGTGCCCGATGTTAGTCATTATGTCAAGGTATTTTTTCCTTCTATCGTGAACTTTGGGTAATGCCCGAATTAGGAGGGACGGCGAGCGAAATTAGGACAGCCCTAACTGGGTTGAGCGATTGTCCCAGTATGCACGCCTGAGTAGTCTGCTCTCAGTCGCTACCAAACCGCAATGCAGGATTGCAACCTGCGGAGAATCACGACAGTCTGTGAATGACCAATCTTGAGGTGGCAGGGGTGTTGCTGGGCGAGGAACAGGGGCAATCGCCCGGACCTCCTACATCCCTACCTCGGACCGGGCCGTATGATCTACAATTTTACAGTTTGGACCAAGGATTTAAGCTGGCCCGCACCATTGCTCGGGGAGCGTTTGGACTCGGCTGGGCATATTGTATGTATCTGATATTCCACGATCTTGCTGGCCAAGAGACCACGATTGCCGTAGGATTTGTGTTGCAGGCTCTTGTAAACGTCCGATTTGCCATAGCGACAGGCGCAATGTTCGCTTTGGGGGGTTGGGCTTACACGGAGCGTACTCTGCGGAAGAGGCAGATAGAGCGGTGGCATCCGCGCGTGAAGCAGCTAGAGGCTAGGTTGGATCAAAACCGCACCTCATCGACACTGACGCCGCGCGGAGACACTAATCCAAGGGATCGCGACCTATGATGGATTTGCACATTTTGGCCGCTGCCCTGGAAGGGCTTATCTGGCTAGGCGTCCTGGGCATAATCGTCTATGGCCCATGGCAAAAAGTGTGCGTGGATTTTGCAAGAGACGTCATTTTTGAACAGCGAGATATCATCTTTGATTTAGCCGCTGATGGGCATTTGCAGTTCGGAAGCAATCCTTACGAGTCGATAAGGGCAGCAATGAATTCGATGATCCGGTTGGCACATTGCTTGACAGGCCCAAGAGTTCTTCTTGCGGCATGGCATTTTAGAGCAAGGGGCGTTTTACCCACTCGGCGTAGCTCTGTGAGAGCGATCATAGAGTCCATAGAAGATCAGAACGTCAGGAGTGCGGTGCGTAACGCTTTTGCGACTGCCGAAATGGCGGCGCTTGCTGCTCTCGTATTCCGATCACCACTTATTTTCCTGCTCTTTGCATCTGCAAAGATTGGTGGACACGTAGGCAGGGTAAAACGAAGGGCCGAGGATTGGCTTATTGATATCTTAGAGCGCGCCGTGACTCACGAGTTACGTTCATTCTAACACTGCTAAAAGCAGCCTACACGCCGGCTTATCCTATACTCGGCCGCCCTGAATAAGCCGAAGCTGCGGGGCGTTCCCGCACTGGTCGTGGCGCGACTGGGCTGGCACCGACTGCGGTCCCGGTTCATCCGGAGTTGCCAACCCTGCCGCGTCCACCAGCTCGGCAACGCTCCGCGGATGGTCTGTCAAGCCGATTGCCATTGCTGGCGTTTCCCGGATTCCTGCTGTGAACGCGGACGAAATTATAGACCGTGATGAACAGCGCGACAGCGGCTTCATGGTTTGCCAGACTCTTGCTGTAGCCGTTGGTCAACCGCGTGAAGCGGCGGCAGTCCATGCGGACATTCACGTTGCTCCGCTCCACAAGCGATGTAAAGATCAGTCGCTTTGTGGGTTCTCCGAAGATGACGCTGCTTATTTACGCCTACTACCCATCCCGGAGAGTACCGGCGGGCGGCGTTGATTGGCGGTTCGCCCTGGTAGCTCTTGATGATCTGTCCGTAGTCCGCTCCGACCTTCCCGCCGAATGCGCTTCCGATAGCTGCTACGTATGACGGCCATGCGTCGCTGCTGATCTGGGCTTCCCCGTGACGCGAGCGCGCAGGTCGTGGGCAAAAGCCCGCGTATTCTCACCCTCCCGCTTGCCAATTTGGTAGCTGATGATTGCCTTGTTGCTCGCGTCCAATGCGATCAAGACGTACTGATCGCCAGGGTCGGCACCATCGGTCGGTAGCACCCGGCGCTGCTTCTTGCCGACGTAGCTCCACAGTTCGTCTAGCTCAATCAAAGAAATCGGCAGATCACGCATCATCACGTCATGCAGCACGGCGCAGTCGCGACCAACGCGAGCGCCCAGCCGCATGATCGTGCCCGCGGTGAATGCCGGTCAAGCGCTCGACCGAACGGATGCTCATACCTTCGCTAAGGGCGGCGATGACGGCTATCTGCTTGTCTCGGTGAAGAATATTCATTGTCCGCCTTCCGCTCATTGCGGCGTCATGCCGATGGACGGAGAGAGGCGTGGGCATATATATGGGCCTAGGTTGATCATCCTGGTGCATTCCTGGATGGTTGATCCAGGGGCCGAGCGCCGCTCTAACGGCGCCCCGACCCCGCTCTTCTGGTTCCCCGACTATCAACTCGAACCGTGCTGGCTCCGACTTGTAGCGGCAGGCGTCCTATCATTAAACGACCGGCGCTAAGTCCAACAGATCATGGGCTTGTTCCTGGATGAGCCACCCAGGACGGCCCGCGGTCTGCACCTGGATATCATAAAATCATAATGACGCTATCACCCCTATTGCCATTATCCGAAAAAGATAATATGTCTGGGGTATGGACGTTCTACGATTACACGGAGCCGGGGAGCGGGCGCGTTCCCTTCTCGGAGTGGCTGAACGGTTTGTCCGAAGGCGCCCAGTCTTGTACATTGACAATCGGCTGCTCTATATGGCGGCACTCAGAACGTGGTCCGCCAAATGGATATCGAGCTATCAGAGTTGGGGGAGGCGCTTTGAAGCATAGAGTGACCTTCAAAAGGGTCAGCCGGCCGGTTGGGATTGTATCAAGCGGCATGACGTTTATCCTTTTGGATGGAGCGAATCGAGAAGGGTGGAAAGCTCCCGCAGGGCACAATCGATTGAGCGATTAGGAGGCAGAGACTTCTCTGGAAGGAACCGCATCATGTCAGGCGACATCAATTCGATTAGATCGCAGCTTTGGCGAAGATGCGCGGCAAGAGTTAAGGAGAAGGGCAAGGCATATCGGGATAGCTTTTGCGATGCCGCGATTTCCACCGGCTTGGCCGCACAAATCCAGACCGTGCGAGAGGCCCGTGGATGGCGTTGAAGAGTTTCCTGGGGCAACGAGGCTGGAATGTCCCAAGCTCGGGTTTCTGTCCTTGAGAATCCGTCTTACAACAGCACATCAATCTCAACAGCAAAGCGGATCGCTTCGGTGTTCGACGTGTAGGACTTATTGTGAGATTTGTTCCATTTAGCAAGATGGTGGATTGGGCTGCCTCCGTCTCCCCGGATAAGCTCAATGCGATAAGCTTTTGTGATGATTCAATCGAGCCAAATGAAAACAAAGACAACATAACATCGGAAAGAAACCCGCTCTGGCATATCTCACGGAAGCACAGCAGCAGGTGACGACGGACTTTCATCAAGCCATTTCCAGTTATGACACAGCTGAAGCGGGGGGGGCGCGCATCATCGCCGCGGATCGGGGCAGCGACAGCTCAGATGGCTTCATTTGTACCATCAATGTCACGCACGGGCAGCGCCACCCGCGCGGCAGCCTAGCAGACCAAAAATGCAGGTCTTATCCATTGAACATGGCCGCAAGATCCAAGGGTAGAATTTCCTGATGAGGTGACGATCCCTGCGTGGTATATCTGTGCCGGAAGCGACGAAGCTTCTCGTGGAGAGGTATAACTTCGCCATCCCGCGCCAATATGCAAGACGCGGCGAAATCCGGGTTAAAGTTCGAAGAAGGGCGCTTGATTGATCCGGCAATGGAATGATAAACACACGAGAGATAGGCGTTATAACGATGGGATCGTCGCCGAAACCTATCATAATCAATGCGACTTCCTGATTGATGACTCATGTCTTGGTCTCAGCAGATCCTGGGGATGCGTGAAGCTCAAACAGTGATCTGAAGGTGAGACATTAGTCACATCGTGGCGATTGTCGATGAGCACGTAAGGCATGGACTTGCGCCTAGAAATCGGGTCAGTGAGTTATCAGCACAGTCCCTCAAGGAGACATATGGCGTTGAGCAACCAGTAAGGATCGCCGGGATCGTATGGAATACCGATCCGTCTCTCTCTCTCATCTGCAATCTCCAGCTCAGAGTTTAGCTTCTACAGGCGAATGAACAGGCCTTTCAATGAGAACCGTTTCTTCTTTGTGGCCCCTGTCCCGACTGATGCCCAGATCAAATGGATAACCGATCTTGAGCGTGTATTCATCGAAGCCTCAAACTAGGACATCCCGGGCGCCAACTTAGGACAGGGCGCCCCAAATCAGGACATTACCGTGAAATGGGGTGTTGCCCTGGACGTGTTCCGAGCTCATCGCCGACGCGCTTGCCGTGGCACGGTGCATCTGCGTGGATCTGCGTGCGTCCTGTTTCATGGGCGAGTGAACTCGTCTTCCGCCTGGTTTCATAGAAGGGTCTGGATCAGGCTCGAAAGAGGCAGAACGCTGATGCACGCTGACGCACGCTGACGTTCAAAGCGGTGGGCATGAGACAAGTGCGCCTGGCCGACGTGGCCGCCACGGAACGCGCGGGGCCGGGACGAGCCGGGGCTTTGGCCGAGCGGGACGGATGCCGGTCAACGCCGGCCCGTGTTATATCAAGCGGCGTTGAAGATAACTTGGTATTAGCCGCTCTTGGACAGCTTCACGACGGTAATCGCAAAGAACAGCACGCTCAGCGCCAGCAGCACGATCAGCATGGCCCAATTGCGCGCCCGGCGGCGGCGCTCGAAATCGTTCACTGGACCAGCCGGTCGATTGCCAGCGCGCCGAACAACAGGAACAGGTAGTAGATCGAGTAGCGGAATGCGGCTTTTGCGGCGGCGTCGCCGTCGAGGCTCATGCCGCGTTCGTTCTGCGGTTCCCTGAGCACGCGCCAGGCGTGCACCAGGAATCCGAGGCCCAACGCAAGTGATGCGGCCAGATAGATCCGCCCCGAGAACCCCATGACCCAGGGCACCACGCTGAGGGGCACCAGGATCGCGGTGTAGATCAAAATCTGCCAGCGTGTATGCCGCGCGCCCGCCACCACCGGCAGCATCGGCACACCTGCGCGGGCGTAATCACTGTTGGCGAAGAGTGCCAGCGACCAGAAGTGCGGCGGGGTCCAGAAAAATACGATGGCAAACAGCACCAGCGGCACGCGCGCTGATCTGTCCGGTCACGGCGGCCCAGCCGATCACCGCAGGGAATGCTCCCGCGGCGCCGCCGATGACGATGTTCTGCGGCGTGCGGCGCTTCAACCATATCGTATAGACGAACACGTAGAACAGGATCGACAGGATCAACACGCCGGCTGCCAGCGCGTTGGTCGCCAGGAACATCGTAGCCACCGACGCGACGGCGAGCACCACGCCGAATCCGAGCGCCGATTCCGGCGGCATGCGTCCTGCCGGAATCGGCCGGTCGCGGGTACGTTTCATAAGAGCGTCGATATCGCGGTCGTACCACATGTTGATCGCACCGCATGCGCCGGCGCCGATCGCGATGCAGAGCACGGCGGTGAACGCCAGCACCGGGTGCAGACGACCGGGCGCGATCACCAGCCCGATGGCGCCGGTGAACACCACCAGGCTCATGACCCGGGGCTTGAGCAGCGCAATCCAGTCCGCGACCTCGGTCTCGCGCGGGAGCGCCTCGGCTACGGTGGGAGCAGGTGCGGTCATGCGATGTTCAGGTAATGCGGGGCAGCACTTCGTAGGTGTGGAAGGGCGGCGGAGACGGCAGCGTCCACTCCAGGGTCGTGGCCCCTTCGCCCCAGTAGTTCGCCGCCACATGCTCCTTCGAGGTGAAGGTGCGGTACACCACGTAGAGGAACACCAGATATCCCGCGGCGGAGATGTAGGAGCCGAAGGAGGAGACGAAATTCCACCCGGCAAAAGCGTCGGGATAGTCGGGGTAGCGCCGCGGCATGCCGGCGGCGCCGAGGAAGTGCTGGGGGAAGAAGGTCAGGTTCACGCCGATGAACATCAGCCAGAAATGCACCTTTCCCCAGAACTCCGGATACGGACGGCCGGACATCTTGCCGATCCAGAAGTAGAACCCGGCGAAGATGCCGAACAGCGCGCCGAGCGACAGCACGTAGTGGAAGTGCGCGACGACGTAGTAGGTGTTGTGCAGCACCTGGTCGATTCCGGCATTCGCCACCACCACCCCGGTCACCCCGCCGATGGTGAACACGAAGATGAAACCGATGGCCCACAGCATCGGCGTGGTGAACTCGAGCGACCCGCCCCACATCGTGGCGATCCAGGAGAAGATCTTGATGCCGGTGGGAACGGCGATGACCATGGTGGCCGCCATGAAGTAGGCGCGGGTATCGACGTCGATGCCGGAGATGAACATGTGGTGCGCCCACACCACGAAGCCGATCACGCCGATGGCAACCATGGCGTAGGCCATGCCCAGGTAGCCGAAGATCGGCTTGCGGCTGAACGTGGAGATCACGTGGCTCACGATCCCGAACGCCGGCAGGATCATGATGTACACTTCGGGGTGGCCGAAGAACCAGAACAGGTGCTGGAACAGCACCGGGTCGCCGCCGCCCGCGGGATCGAAGAATGCCGTGCCGAAGTTGCGGTCGCAGATCAGCATGGTGATCGCCCCGGCCAGCACCGGGATCGCCAGCAGCAGCAGGAACGCGGTGACCAGCATCGCCCAGATGAACAGCGGCATCTTGTGCAGCGACATCCCGGGGGCGCGCATGTTGAAGATGGTGGTGATGAAGTTGATCGCCCCCAGCAGCGAGCTGATGCCCGCGAGGTGCAGCGCGAACAGCGTGAAATCCATGCCCGGCCCGGGCTCGTATGTCATGAGCGACAGCGGCGGATAGAGCGTCCAGCCGGTGCCGGATTCGTGCATGATCAGCCCGGTGACGATCAGGCAGTAGGCCGGCGGCAGCAGCCAGAAGCTGATGTTGTTGAGCCGCGGGAACGCCATGTCCGGCGCGCCGATGAGCAGGGGGATGAACCAGTTGCCGAAACCGCCGATCAGCGCGGGCATGATGGCGAAGAAGATCATCAGCAGCCCGTGTGCCGTGACGATCGTGTTCCACTCCTGCCCGGTGCTGACGATGGTGTTGTGCGGCACCATCAACTGGGCGCGCATGATCTCCGACAAGATGGCACCGGTCGTGCCGCCCACCCCGGCGAAGATCAGGTACAGCGTGCCGATATCCTTGTGGTTCGTGCTGCACAGCCAACGGGTGAAGAACCCGAGCTGGTGGTAATGGTCCCCGTGGGCGTCCTCGTGGGTGGTGACGGACATCAACGGCTCTCCTGCTTGGCGGCCGCCAGCTTCAGCAGCCCGTCAGCCGGGTTCTGCTGCACGGGCGAGGCGTCGGCCGCGAATTGCTTTTGCGCCTGAACCACCCAGGCCTGGAACTGCTGCTCGGGCAGGGCGATCACGTCGATCGGCATGCGGCTGTGATTGGTGCCGCAGATCTGATTGCATTCGCCGTAATAGCGGCCCGGCTGGTCGATGCGGACCCACGTCTCGATCGTTCTGCCTGGAATCGCGTAGCGCTGCACACCGAGCGACGGGATGAAGAAGCTGTGGATCACGTCGCTGCTGGTTTCCAGGATGCGGATGTTCTTGCCGACCGGCAGCACCAGCGGATTATCCGCCGTCAACAGCCGCATGTCGCCCGGCTTCAGCTTGTCGTCGGGCACGATATAGCTGGAGAAATCGAGGTTTTTCTGATCCGGATAGGTGTACTCCCAGTACCATTGGTGACCCGTCACCTTGATGGTGAGGTCCGGATTGTCGGTCCGGTCTTCGTAATACACCAACCGGAAGGACGGGATCGCGATCAGCACCAGGATCAGGATCGGCAGCACTGTCCAGGCCACTTCGAGCACGGTGTTGTGCGTGGCGTGCGCCGGCACCGGGTTGCGCTTGGCGTTGAACCGGAAGATGACCCACGCCAGAAGCCCGCCGACGAATGCGCTGATGACGATGATGATGCCGAGCACGAGGTGGTTCAGGCTCACCATCTCGCTTTTGACCGGGCTGTACGGCGACTGCAGGCTCATTTGCCAGTCTTCCGGCGCGCCCAGAATCGGCAGCTTCGATGTTTGCGCGAGTGCCGGGGCCGATATCAGCGCCAGCGCTGCGACGACAGCCGCCCGGCGCGCAGCCATGCAGCACCCACGAAGCTTCTTGATGTCTGTCATTCCTCTTCCGCGGCCTTCGTCCCGGCGCCTGCTCGCCCCTTAGCGCGTAGCGGACACCTCGCCCGAGATCAAGCCGGGCGCGAGATCAAGCCGGCAGGTTGCGCAAATACACCAGGCTGAAGATGCCGAGCGGCGGCAAGGGGGCGATGCTGATGCGGTCCAGGTCCGCCGGATCGAACAGTTCCCGGATGGAAAAATCGGGGTGCCAGCCAAGCTGGCGGGCGAACGGAGCCATGGTTCGCTCCACCCACCAGCGGGGTCCGCCGGCGGCGGCAAAATGCCCGACGATGAGAATTTGTCCGCTCGGGCGGACCACCCGCTTCATCTCGGCCAGCAGCCGGCGCGGATTCGGCACCACCGAGGCCACGAACATCGCCACCGCGATGTCGAACGCGTTGTCGGCGAAGGTGGTCGACTCGGCGTCCATCTCCAGCAGTGCCTCGACGTGGCCGAGCTTGTCGATCGCGACGCGTTCCCGCGCGCGCTTGAGCATTTCCGCCGACAGGTCGATGCCGGTCACGCGCTTTTCCGGCCGGTAGCATGGCAGCGCCAGGCCGGTGCCCACCCCCATCTCCAGCACGCGCTGGCCGGGGAACTGGTTCACCGCGTTGGCGCCGTGACGGCGCGCGAGGGCCGAGACCAGGCCGAACACCGTATCGTAATGTCCCGCCCAGCGCCGGTACGCGTCACGCACGGCCGCCGCATCCAGCGCGCGGGAACTGGGACGAGGAGGGGGATACTTCGCGCTCTCGCTCATAGGGCCAGATTCCTCCGGGGTGTTCGATCCGGCAAGCGCGCAGGGCGCTCGGCGGCGATGACCAGGAGGCCGCCCCCCGCGATCACTGCCGCGCCCCCCAGCATTGCCACGTTGGGTAGCTCGCCGAACAGGACCAGGCCATATGTAACGGCGAACAGCAGCCCGCAGTAGCCCAGGGGTGCGATCAAGCTCGCGGGCGCGCGCTCATAGGCGAGAACGAGCAGGTAGTGGCCGAAGCCTCCCAGCGCGCCGAGCAGGAACATGAGGGACAGGGGAATCCAGCCGGGCCATACCCAGACCAGGGGCAGCACCAGGGTTGTGGCCACGGTGGCCCAGAGGCCGGTGTGGAGGATGGTGGTCTGGGCCGAGTCGCGGCCGGCCAGTTGGCGGGTCAGGATCTGATAGACCGCGAACACGCAGGCCGAGGCGAACGCGTACAGCCCCATCGGGTCGCGCATGCCGGCGCCGGGGCGCAGCACGATCAGCACCCCCGCCATGCCGACGATCACGCCCGCCCAGCGCCGCCATCCCACCGGTTCACGCAACCAGACGGCGGCCAGGGCCACGGTGATCACCGGGCCGACGAAATTGATGGCGGTGGCGTCGGCCAGGGGCACTGCGCGCAATGCGAGTGCGAAGAGCAGGTTGCAGAGGGCGAGGCTGAGGCTGCGCACCACCTGCAACCCTGGCTTGCGCGCTCGCCACGGCAGCGGCCCACGGGTGATGCGCAACGCGGCGGCCATGACGAGCAGGTGGAAGCCGAACCGGCCCCACATCACCTCGAGCGTCGGGAGCCCGGTGACGAGGAGCTTGGTCACCGCGTCCATGCTGGAGAACACGCCGACGGCGCCGAGATACAGCCCGACCCCTCGCCAGGGGCTGGATGTCATTGCGGGGCCAGCGGAGCAAGCTCTGCCGGGCGGGCGCACTCACCGGCCGGCGGCCTGGCGACCAGGGCGAGCCTGCGAAACCTTTCGGCGGAGGCTATTCCCCGCGCGAGAGATTGACCGCGGCGGCGCGTCCGTTTTGCTGCTGCTCGATTTCGAAGTCGATCTTCTGGCCTTCGTTCAAGGTCCGGAAGCCGGCCTTCTGCACGGCGCTGATATGGACGAATATGTCTTTCCCCCCGGACTCCGGAGCGATGAAGCCATATCCTTTGGTCGGATTGAACCACTTGACGGTGCCCTTCGGCATCGGACGTGTCGCCTTTCTTGTCTCGCGAATCGCAACACCTGCAACAGGTGACACGATTTATTGTTCTTTCCCTCGATGTGCGTGCCGTCCTTCTTTGCCGATTCGATTTACGCTTCGCGCCTGCGGCGCTTTGCGATCGGATCGGGTTGCCGGGACGGCTTGCCCACCGACCGAAACGATACGCGCCGCCGGTAAAACCCGCAATGCTCGTTACTCCTCTGCAAATACGTCCGAACTTATCACCCGACGGGAGACCCGATCATGAGTGATATCGAACCACTGCTGCCGGCGGGCACGCTGAACGGCGAAAGTCCGACATGGAGTGGTGCGCTGAACAGGTTGTGGTGGGTGGATGTGCGCGGCCCCGCGCTCCACCAGTTCGATCCCCAGACCGGGACCGATCGGGTGTGGGACATGCCCGGTTGGATCGGTGCCTGCTATCTGACCGATACCGGCGTCGCGGTAACCCTTCGTGGCGGGCTTCATCGGTTCGATCCGTCGGACGGCACGCTGCACTTCGTTGCCGGACCGCCTTACGACGCGCGTCGTTTCACCTTCAACGACGGGCGTTGCGACCGATCCGGCCGCCTGTTCGCCGGCCCGATGCTGGTGGCGCTGCGGCCGGACAATCCGGCCGGCCCCGGCGGCATGCCGCTGTGGCGGTATGACGGGGCCGGGCGCTGGACGGGGCTGACGGATCCGGTGCGCACGTCCAACGGGCTGGCTTGGAGTTCCGGACGGCACGATCATGTACCACGCCGACACGCGGCAGAAGACCGTCTGGGCTTATGATTACGATCCGGCGTCCGGCGCTATCGCCAACAAGCGCGTCTTTGCCGTCGTGGACATTCCGAATGCATCCGGCCCCGACGGCGCCACCGTCGATAGCCAGGGCTTCTACTGGGTCGCCGTGTTCGGCGGCGGCTGTGTGCTGCGTTACGATCCGGCCGGCAAGATCGAGCGTCGCATCGACACGCCCTGCCGCTATCCCACCATGCCGGCGTTCGGCGGGGACGCGCTCGATACGCTCTACATCACCTCGGCCAATCACCCCCTGTCGGATCAGGAGCGCGAGTTCGAAACCGAACGAGGGCAATTTGTTCCGCACGGCGGCACCCGCGCCCGGTCTGCCGGAAGCAATCTTCCGGCCGTAAGAAGGTCAGCGCGACGGGACACGCAGCATGCTCGCGGGGACGATGCCGCGCTTGCCGTTCGCCAGGCGCACCTCATAGGCGATCTGCTGTCCGTTCGCGCCCTCGTGGCGATAGACGCCGGCGACCCGGCCGGGCACCCATTCTCGCCCGTACTTCGCTTCGATCACCTGGCCGATCGCGAACGCGGTGCCGGCCGGCAGAGCGGCCGCGGTCGCCGGCTGCCGTGGTGCCGGTCCGGGACACAGTACCTCCCATTGCTGGGAAATCCCCAGCCCGCCGCTCGCATTGTCCTGGCCCACGATGTGGCCGGTTGAATTGCGCCATTTCGTGCGGCCCTTGCCGATGTCGCCGGTCCAGACCCCGGCGAGGCGATACGTGGCGCCGTCAACGCCGGTGATCCGTCCCTGCGTGCAGTCGGCGCTGGCGCGATAGGTCTTGCCCGGCGGTTGCTCGGCGAGCTGCTCCTTGATGCAGGCCGCGGGATTGCCATCGGGGCGCCAACTCCCGCACCAGTCGGCGGCGCCTTCCTTGGTCATTCTGGCGATCGCGACGGCCTGTGCCGTGCCGATCCCGGATTTCGAGATGATGGTCGGGTTGAGGCATTGGCTGCACAGCGACAGCCAGTTCGTCTCCTGCGCGCGGGCGCCGGCAAATGCCGCGAGTCCAAGCATGGTGATGACGATAATTGCGGAACGCGCCAAGCGAACCCCCCGAATTTGACTTAGATCAAGACTAGTGGGCCATCGAAGCGGCCGTCAATCTTCCACGGAGCGTCGGGCTGGATGGCAACGGTTGCGCGAATTGGATACCGTTCGGCCGAATTTGCGCGAACGGAATCCACAATGGCACTGTCCTGGCCGGCGGCGGTGTACGCCGCGCTGAAAGCCGCCCGCATTCGCCAGATCGGCTACGTGCCGGATGCCGGCCACTCGGCGCTGATCGACGCCGCCGAGGCCGATCCGCGACATGCAGGCCGTGGTCCTGACCACGGAGGAGGAAGGCGTCGCCCTCGCCGCCGGCGCCTGGCTCGGCGGTGAGCGAGCGGTGCTGCTGATGCAGTCCTCGGGCGTCGGCAACACCATCAACATGCTGTCCCTGCCGGCGACCTGCCGCATGCCGTTCTTCACCCTGATCACCATGCGTGGCGAGTGGGGCGAGTTCAATCCGTGGCAGGTGCCGATGGGCAGCGCCACGCAAGCGGTGCTGTCGGCCATGGGCGTGCACGTCCGCCGCGCCGATCATGCCGAAGACGTCGGCGAACTGGTCGCGGCTTCCGCCGCTCTGGCGTTCGACAGCGCGGTTTCCGTGGGCGTGCTGTTCTCGCAACGCCTGATCGGCGCCAAGGTATTCGTGAAATGAGGAACACGCTCGACCGCCGCGCCGTCGTGGCCGAACTGCTGCGTGATCCGGAGGAGCTCCTTGTCATCGCCGGCCTTGGCGCCGCCGCCTATGACCTGGCCGCCGCGGGGGACAGGCCGCTCAATTTTTATCTCTGGGGCGCCATGGGCGGCGCCGCGATGATCGGCCTGGGGCTGGCCATGGCGCAACGCAACCGGCGCGTGCTGGTCATCACCGGCGACGGCGAGATGCTGATGGGCATGGGTGCGCTTGCAACCATCACCGCCGCGGGTGCAACCAACCTCGCCATCGCCGTGCTGGACAATGGCCAGTACGGCGAAACCGGCGCCCAGGCCAGCCACACGCGCCGCGGCACCGATCTCGTGGCGATCGCCGCCGCCTGCGGCTGGCCCGCCGAGCATGCGCACACCATGGAGGAGGTGAGGGGCTCAGGCCCCGCCTGCGGGCGGAAAGACTGTTCGCACTGATCGGCATCTCACCCGAGGAGAAGCCGCGCGTCCTGCCGCCGAAGGACGGCGCGTTCCTCACCCACCGCTTTCGCGCCGCGCTCGGACTGGCACCCGGCGCCTGAACCCAGGGGTTGCCGACGCTCCACCGCGATCTGCTCTCTCAATTGGAGCCTGGCTTTCTGTCTTAGCTTTGTAACTTCGTGTCACGGGCCGTTGGCGCGCCCGGCCCCTCACGCTATTTACGCTGGCGCAAGCCCCCAGCATCTGCAAAATGTCAACGGGGCCTATTTCTGAGAGAGGACAGGGTATCACAAGGTGACCACCTGGGGACGTCTGCGTGCTGGCGCGGCGATGGCGGTTGCGGTCGCCGTCGTGGTTTGGCTCGCCATGCCCCACCCGCACGCCCAGAGTCCCCCGGCTGCGGGCCTTGCCGCTTCGGCGGCCGTGCCGGTCACCGCTGTCCGTATCGCGGCCCGCGACGTGCCGAACGAAGTGTCCGGCCTCGGCACTGTACAGGCTTACAACTCCGTGCTGGTGCGCACCCGGGTGGACGGCACCTTGATGAAAGTCCCGGTCACCGAAGGTCAGATCGTCAAGCCGGGGGACGTTATCGCGGTGATCGACCCGCGGCCCTACCAGGCGTCACTCGACATGGCCATGGCCAAGAAGCAGCAGGATGAGGCCGCGCTCGCCAACGTCCGGCGTGACATCGCCCGCACCGCCACGCTGGTGAAGCAGGATTTCGCCTCCCGCCAGCTCTATGACCAGCAGCAGTCGAACGCCGAGCAGCTCACCGCGCAGATCGCCGGCGATCAGGCCGCGATCGAGGCGGCGCAGCTCAACCTGAGCTACTGCTACATCACCTCGCCGATCCCTGGCCGCGTCGGTCTGCGCCAGGTCGATCCGGGCAACATCGTCCATGCCTCGGACAGCACCGGCATCCTCAGCATCACGCAGGACCAGCCGATCAGCGTCGTCTTCACCCTGCCGCAGGACGACCTGCCCGCCATCAACCGCGCCCTGGGGAAGGGCGAAACTCTCCCGGTCGTCGCCAGGTCGGGCGACGACACGACCAAACTCGACGGCGGCAAGCTGCTGACACCGGACAATTCGATCGATCCGTCGACCGGCACGTTCAAGCTGAAGGCGGAATTCCCGAACCAGAAGAACACCTTGTGGCCTGGCCAGTTCGTGAACGCGCACCTGGTGCTCGGGACCGACAAGAACGTGCTCGCCGTGCCGCGCGAAGCGGTGCAGCACGGACCCGAGGGACTCTATGTCTATGTCATCCAGCCGGATTCGACCGTGCAGCGGCGGCCGGTGAAGATCGATCTGCACGGCGATCTCGCGGTCATCACCTCCGGGATCAAGGACGGTGAACGGGTGGTGCTGAGCGGCCAGTCGCGGCTCGACGACGGCACCCGCGTGGCGGTGGAGCAGCCCCAGGCATGAGCATGCCCTGCGCGAGTGCCGAGCGGTGAGCATCTCCACCCCGTTCATCAAGCGGCCGATCGCGACGTCGCTGCTGATGGCGGCCCTGGTGCTGTCCGGCCTTGCGGCATTTCCCTTCCTTCCCGTCGCCCCGCTGCCGCGCGTCGATTTCCCGACCATCGTGGTCCAGGGCAAGCTGCCCGGCGCGAGTCCGGAGACCATGGCGAGCACCGTGGCCCAGCCGCTGGAGACGCAGATCGCCTCGATCCCCGGGGTCTCGCAGCTCACCTCGGTCAGCGTGCTCGGCGTCACGCAGATCGTGGTGCAGTTCGATCTGGACCGGAACATCGACGCCGCCGCCAGCGACGTGCAGGCGGCGATCAACTCCGCCAGCGGGCAGTTGCCGAAAGCGCTTCCCAGTCCGCCCAACTACTGGAAATCCAACCCGTCCGACGCGCCGGTCCTGATCCTTGGCGTCAATTCCGACGCCCTGCCGCTGTACCAGGTGGACGGCTACGCCGAGAGCATCCTGTCGCAGCAGATCTCGCAGGTTGCCGGGGTGTCGCAGGTGTTCGTCGGCGGCCAGCAGAAGCCCGCGATCCGCGTGCAGGTCGATCCCGCCAAGCTGGCGTCGATGGGAATGACCCTGGAAGACGTGCGCGCCCTGCTCGTGAACGCCACGGTCGATGCGCCGAAGGGCAGCATCGATGGTCCGCAACAATCCTTCACCATCTACGCCAATGACCAGATCACCACCGCCGACCCGCTGAACAACGTGGTGCTGGCCTACCGCAACGGCGCGCCGGTGCGCGTGCGCGATATCGGCCGCGCCGTCGATGGGCCGGAAAACTCGGAAATGGCCTCGTGGCAGAACGGCAAGCGCGGACTGGTCCTGCTGGTGTTCAAGCAGCCGGGCGCCAACGTCATCACCACGGTCGAGCACATCAAGGACATGCTGCCGCGGCTGGAGGCCGCGCTGCCGCCGTCGGTGCACGTCACCACCATCATGGACCGCACGCAGACCATCCGCGCCTCGGTCGATGACGTGGAGTTCACGCTGCTGATCTCCGCCTGCCTGGTCGTGATGGTGATCTTCCTGTTTCTGCGCAATCTGTGGGCCACCATCATTCCCGCCGTCACCGTGCCGGTGGCGCTGATCTGCACCTTCGGCGTGATGTACCTGGCCGGGTTCAGCATCGATAACCTGTCGCTGATGGCGCTGACGATCTCGATCGGCTTCGTCATCGACGATGCGATCGTGATGCTGGAAAACATCTACCGCCATGTCGAGGACGGCATGAAGCCGATGGAAGCCGCGCTGAAAGGCGCCGGCGAAATCGGCTTCACCATCGTCTCGATCAGTTTCTCCCTGATCGCCGTGTTCATCCCGCTGCTGCTGATGGGCGGCATCGTCGGCCGGCTGTTCCGCGAATTCGCCCTTACGGTCACCTCGGCGGTGGTGGTGTCCGCCGCCGTGTCGCTCACGCTCACGCCGATGATGGCCTCACGGTTCCTCAAGCACGACACCGGCAAGCACAACATGCTCTACCGGGCGATGGAGGCGTTTTTCGTCGGGCTTGCCAGCGGCTACCGCCGCACGCTGGAGGTGGCGTTGCGCCACCAGTTCGTCACGCTGATGGTCTTTCTGGCTACCGTCGCCACCACCATCGTTCTCTACGTGGAAATCCCCAAGGGCTTCTTCCCGCCGCAGGACACGGGGGCGGTGATCGGCGTCAGCGAAGCCGGGCAGGACGTCTCCTTCAAGGAGATGTCGCGCATCCAGAACCAGTTGGACGCCATCATCGCCGCCGATCCCGACACCGCCGGCTATTCCGCGACCGTGGGCGGCGGCGGTGCCGGCCAGGCGGTGAACAACGGCCGCATCTTCATCAGCCTGAAGCCGTGGGACCAGCGGGTCGGCGGCTCGGCCCAGGACTACATCAACCGCCTGCGCCCGAAGCTGGAAAAGGTCGTCGGCGGCAAGATGTTCCTGCAGGCATCGCAGGACGTGCGGGTCGGCGGGCGGCTGTCGAAGACCGAATACCAATACACCCTGCAAGACCCCAACATCGATGAGCTCTACCACTGGGCGCCCAAGGTGTTGGATCGCCTGCGCCAGTTGCCGCAGTTGAAGGACGTCACCACCGACCAGCAGATGGCCGGAACCACCGCCACGCTGACGATCAACCGCGACCTGGCGGCGCGCTTCGGCATCCAGCCGCAGCAGATCGACGACATCCTGTACGACGCCTTCGGCCAGCGGCAGGTCACGCAATACTTTACCCAGATCGGCTCCTACCATGTGATCGAGGAGGTCCTGCCTTCCCAGCAGGGTAACCCCGGTACCCTGTCCAAGCTCTATGTCCGCGCGGCGAACGGCGCGGCGGTGCCGCTGTCCAATTTCGTCAACTGGAGCACGACGCCTGTGCAGCCGCTGTCGATCTCGCACCAGAGCCAGTTCCCGGCGGTGACGATCTCCTTCAACCTCACGCCTGGCGTCGCGCTGGGTGATGCGGTGGACGCGGTGAACGCCGCGATGGCGAAGATGGGCCTGCCCGCCGCGGTGCAGGGCAGCTTCCAGGGCACGGCGCAGGCCTTCCAGGCCTCGCTCGCCGGCCAGCCCTACCTGATCCTCGCCGCGCTGATCAGCGTGTACATCATCCTCGGCATCCTGTACGAAAGCTACATCCTGCCGCTGACGATCCTTTCCACCCTGCCGTCCGCGGGGGTCGGCGCGCTGCTCACGCTCATGATCGCCCGCACCGATCTTTCGGTGATCGCGCTGATCGGCATCATTCTGCTGATCGGCATCGTCAAGAAGAACGGCATCATGATGGTGGATTTCGCCATCACCGCCGAACGGCGCGACGGTCTGCGTCCGCTCGAGGCCATTCGCCAGGCCTGCCTGCTCCGCTTCCGACCGATTTTCATGACCACCATGGCCGCCATGCTGTCCGGCCTGCCGATCATGCTGGGCACCGGCGCCGGGTCCGAACTGCGCCGGCCGCTCGGTTATGCCATGGTGGGCGGACTGGCCTTCTCCCAGGTGCTGACGCTCTACACCACGCCGGTGATCTATCTCTATCTCGGACGGCTGCAGCACTGGCTGGCGCCGCGCCGCGCCGCCGTGCCGACCCTGGCGGAGAAGATGGGCGCCACCGCGGATTGAGGCCGCTGCCAATGGCGAGGCGGCGATAGCCGCCGACGCAATCTCGTGTGAGAGTTCGCACCAGCATGACCACCCTGTCCGCCACCGCGCAGCCGGCCGCCTTCTACACCTCACCCGACGTCTTCGCCGCGGAGATGAAGCACATCCACCTGCGCCGGTGGTTCCTGGTCGGCCTGGCCAACGAAATCCCACGGCCCGGGGATTACCGCGCCATCGAGACGGTCGGCGGCCCGGTGATCCTCGTCAGGGATGAAAAGGGCAGGGTAGGGGCCTTCGCCAATGTGTGCCGCCACCGCGGCTCATTGCTGCTGTCCGGCACCGGCCATGCGCGGGCCATCCGCTGTCCCTACCACGCCTGGGTCTATCGCCTGGACGGGAGGCTGCTGGTTGCTCCTGCCATGGAGCACGTCGCGGACTTCGACGCCGCCGCCCATTCCCTCGCGCCCGTTCGCCTTCAGGAATGGAACGGGCTGCTCTTCCTCAACTTCGATGCCGGCGCCCCAAATCTGCTCGAAACCCTCGGCAATCTTCCGGATACACTCGGGTGCTACCAGTTCCAGGACATGACCTGCACCTGGCGGCACGAGTCTCGTTTGCAACTGTAACTGGAAGCTCCTGGTGGAAAACGCGCTGGAGGCATACCACACCGGCACCGTTCACGCCGCCACCGTCGGTCCCCAGCGCGAGGCCATCATCGCCACGCGCGGCGACTGGTTCTGCCTGCAGGTGCTCAGCGACACCAGCGTGGCGGTACTGAGCGAGGTGCCGCCTTTCCCGCAGATCGAGACGCTCGACGCGCAGGCCAGGCGCGGCACCTATTTCACCATGATCATGCCGGTCAGCCAGCTTGCCTGCGCGCAGGACTGCATGTGGTGGCTCGCCGTGCGGCCGGTCAGCGTTGACCGCAGCGTCCTGTCGCTCGGCGGCTGCTTCCCGAACGCGACCGTCGCCCGGCCCGACTTTGCCCAGCAGGCCGCCGGCTACTACGACCGCTGGCGCCGCGTCGCCGAGGAGGATGTCGGCATCCTGGAGAGGCAGCAGCACGGCTTCGCCTCCATCCTCTACTCTCCCGGCCGGCTCTCCTGGCGCGACGAACTGCCCCACGCCGTGCAATCCTGGGTGCGTGATCGTCTGCCGGAGGGCACGGTCGGAGCCTGATCGATGAACGTCTCCGCTCCGTTCATCGCGCGCCCCGTCGCCACCATCCTGCTGGCGATCGGCATCCTGATTTCCGGCGTGGTCGCCTATCGTTTCCTGCCGGTCGCCGCCCTGCCCAGCGTCGATATCCCCACCATCGTCGTGCTCGCCTCGCGACCCGGGGCGGATCCGGAAACCATGGCCAATTCCGTCGCCGCGCCGCTGGAGCGTCGGCTGGGCGAGATCTCCGGCGTGACGGAAATCACCTCCACCAGTTCCATCGGCGCCTCGTCGATCGTGGTGCAGTTCGATCTCGATCGCGACATCAACGGCGCGGCGCACGACGTGCAGGCCGCGATCAACGCCGCCATCACCGACCTGCCGAGCGACCTTCCGACCCGGCCCTATTACCGCAAGTTCAATCCCGCGGCCGCGCCGATCATGACGTTGGCTCTGTCATCCGAGACGCTCAACACCGCGCAGATCTACGACGCGGCGGATACCGTGCTGGGTCAGCGGCTGTCGCAGGTGGACGGCGTCGCCAACGTGACGATCAGCGGCGCCGAAAAACCTGCGGTGCGTGTGCAACTCGATCCGGTGCAGCTTGGCGCCGCCGGGTTGTCTTCGCAGGACGTCACCAACGCCATGCGCGCCGCCAATGTGCTGGAACCGAACGGCAGCTTCGAAGGTGCCAACCGCGCCGGCGTGATCGGTGTGAACGGCCAAATGTCGCAGGCCGACGAATACAAGAAGATCGTTCTCAAAGCCGACAAGGGAGCCGTGGTCACGCTGTCGGACGTCGCCACGGTGGTGAACAGCGTCGCCAACACCCGCCTCGCCGCCTGGAACGGCAAGCAGCCGGCCATCCTGCTGACGCTTACCAAGGAGGCCGGGGCCAACGTCATCCAGACGGTGGACCGGGTGCGCGAACTGCTGCCGCAACTCATGGCCTGGATGCCGCCTGATATCAATGTGACGGTGATCCAGGACCGCACCGGGACCATTCGCGCCAGCGTCGATGACGTGCAGTACACCATGGGCGTCACCATCGCGCTCGTGCTCATGGTGGTGGCGGTCTTCATGCGCCGCGCGGTGCCCACCGCGGCGGCCGCGGTGACCGTGCCGCTGTCGATCTGCGGCACGCTCGCGGGCATGTGGTTCCTCGGCTACTCGCTCGACAATTTCTCGTTGATGGCGCTGACGATTTCCGTCGGCTTCGTGGTGGACGACGCGATCGTGATGATCGAGAACATCGTTCGCCACACGGAAGGCGGTCTGCCGCCCATGCAGGCCGCGCTGGTCGGCGCCCGGCAGATCGGCTTCACCGTGGTTTCCATCAGCGTTTCGCTGCTGGCCGTCTTCATCCCGCTGATCTTCATGGGCGGCATCCTTGGCCGGCTGTTCCACGAATTCGCCATGACCCTGACGATGGCCATCGTGGTCTCCGCCGCCGTTTCCCTCACGCTCACCCCGATGATTTGCGGCCACTGGATGCGCCCCCGGCCGGCCGCCGGCTCCGGTTTCTGGTACCGGATCGACCGCGCGGTGGAGCGGTTGCTCGCCGCGAACCAGCGCATCTATGGCCGCACCCTGGCATGGTCGCTGCGCCACGGCGGCTTCATGCTGTTGGTGATGCTCGCAACCATCGTGGTCACGGTTCGGCTCTATGGCACGGTGCCGAAGGGCTTCATGCCGATCGAGGACACCGGGATCCTGATCGGCTCCACGATCGCCTCGCCCGACGTTTCGTTCAAGGCGATGGAAGAACGCCAGCGCGCTGTGGTCGATGTCATTCTCGCGGACCCCGCTGTTGCCTCGGTCGGCTCCCAGGTGGGCGTGGCCAGCGGCTGGTCCTCGCTCAATCGCGGGAACCTGCTGATCAGCCTCAAGCCGCTGTCCGATCGCGGCATCTCGTCGGAGCAGGTGATTGCGCGGTTGCGGCCGAAACTGGTGCGATTGGGCGGGGTGCAGACGTTCCTTTCCTCGGCCCAGGATTTGCGTGGCGGCGGACGCAGCGGCGGATCGCAATTCCAGTTCGCCGTGATCAGTCAGAACCTGCAGGAGATGCGGCACTGGGCGCAGCTTCTCGAAGACAAGCTGAAAACCACCCCCGGCATCACCGACGTCACCTCTGACCAGGACCGCGCCGGTCCGCAGGAGAACGTGGTGATCGACCGCACCGCGGCTGCGCGCCTCGGCGTGAAGACCACCGACATCGATAACGCGCTGAACAACGCGTTCGCCCAGCGCCAGATTTCCACCATCTACACCGCGCGCAATCAGTACAAGGTGGTGATCGAGGCCGCTCCCGGGTTGCAGGTCAGCCCCTCGATGCTTGGCCAGATCTACGTCGCCTCATCGCACGGCGGCACGGTCCCGCTCGGGTCCGTTGCGCATTTCGAGCATGGCGATGCGCCGCTTGCGGTGCGTCATCAGGGTCAGTTCCCCGCCGCCACGATCAGCTTCAACCTGGAGGCCAACACCGCTCTCGGTGACGCCGAAGCGGCCGTGCAGAAAGCGGTGGACGAGCTGCGCGTGCCCGCCGACGTCCACACCGAATTCGCCGGCAACGCGAAATGGCTGCAGCAGACCACCCAGTCGGAGCCGATGCTGATCGCCGCCGCGCTGATTTCCATCTACATCGTGCTTGGCGTTCTGTACGAAAGCCTGCTGCATCCGCTGACGATCCTGTCCACGCTGCCGTCGGCGGGCGTGGGCGCGCTGCTTGCCCTTCTGGTCACCGGCCTGCCGCTCGATGTCATGGGCATGATCGCCATCGTGCTGCTGATGGGCATCGTGAAGAAGAACGGCATCATGATCGTGGACTTTGCGTTAGAGGCGGAGCGCCAGCGCGGCCTTTCGCCCGCCGAGGCGATCTACGACGCCTGTCTCGCCCGCTTTCGCCCCATTCTCATGACCACGCTTGCCGCGATCTTCGGGGCGCTGCCGCTGGCGCTCGCCTGGGGCCCCGGGGCGGAGATGCGCCGGCCGCTGGGGATTGCGATCATCGGCGGGCTGATCGTGTCCCAGGCATTGACGCTTTACACCACGCCGGCGGTGTATCTCGCGTTGGAGCGCTTCGCCGGAAAACGCCCGCCCATCGTCGTGCCGGCGGAGTAAGCTACGCCTTCGAGCGGGCATTCTCCGGGTCCCATGCCGCAGCATCCAGGACGGTGGCGGGACACCGCTCGCCCATCATCAGGATCTCGAAGCGCTCACCCGGGCGCGCCAACGCCGGTTCGACATAGGCGAACGCCAGCGACTGGTTGATCGCGTGTCCGTACGCACCGCCTGTCGTCAGGCCAACGATCCGTTCGCCCTGGTACACCGGTTCGTTGCCATAGCAATCGTGGTCCGTCGCAGCGACCGACAGATAGACCAGCTTGCTCGGGGGACCGCTTTGCCTGTCGCGCAGCGTCCCGGCCTTGCCGATAAAATCCTTGCCGAAATCCACGAAGCGTTCCATGTCCGCCGCAACCAGGGTGACCTCGTTGGTGAGCTCGGCTCCCCAGGCGTGATAGGCTTTCTCCATGCGCAGGCTGTTCATCGCGTAGGTGCCGAACAGCGCCAGTCCGTGCGGTTCGCCGGCACGTCGCAGCGCCTCGAACACCGCCGGCATATCGGCCATCGGCGTGTGCAGTTCCCAGCCCAGTTCGCCGACATAGTTCACGCGCAACGCCCGTGCTGCCACGCCGGCGACGGTGATCGGCCGGGCCGTCAACCAGGGGAACGCCGGGTTGGAAAGATCGGCTTCGGTGCAGCGCGTCAGGGCTTCGCGCGCGCGCGGCCCAGCCAGCACCAGCACCCCGTAATCATCCGTGACGTCGGTCACAGTCACCCGTTCACCAGGGGTGATCCGGCGGCGCAGTTGATCGAAATCGTGCACCTGCGCGGAAGCCGCCGAAACCACGTAAAATCGATCCGCAGCCAGCCGTGTGACGGTGATCTCACTATCGATGAAACCGTTCGGATTGAGCAGGTGGGTCAGTGCAATTCGGCCATCGACATGCGGCAGACGGTTGGGACAGATCCGTTCCAGGAACAGCACAGCGTCCGGCCCGGTAATCTCGAACTTCGCGAAGCTGGACAGGTCCATCAGCCCGACGCGCTGGCGCACGGCCAGGCACTCGTTGCGAACGGCCTCCCACCAGTTGGAGCGTTTGAACGAAAAGCGCTCGCCTTGGCGCGTGGGATCGGCACCAGCGCGCGCGCTCCCATCCGAACACCTGGCTGAACTGCGCGCCGCAGGCTTTCAGTGCGTCGTGCACCGAGGAACGGCGCAGATCACGGCCGACATCGTGCTGCTCGGCGGGTTTGTAGCAGTAGTACATGTGCTGGTAGTCGGCGATCCCGACCGCACGGGTAACGTCGGGCGTTGTCCAATCGCCGAAGCGGCGCGGATCGAATTCGCGCACGCTGATCTCGGGCTGCCCGTGCGCCATCCATTGCGCCAGGAAACGGCTGATGCCGGCGCCCTGGCCGATACCCAGCGACGCCCCGCAATGCATCCAATAATTGGGCGCGCCGGGCGCCGGACCAGACAGGGGAGCGCCGTCCGGCGTGTGCGGGATCGCGCCGGAAACGATGCGCTTGATGCCGGACTGCGCGAATAACGGAAAGCGCTCTCCCGCCCGTTCCAGTTGCGGCAGGAGGCGATCCAGCTCAGGCGCGACCAGCTCGCCCTCGAAGTCCCAGGCCGGCGGACCGTCCCAGCACTCGTGCGCGCCGGAGGTTTCGTACGGCCCCACGAGTATGCTGTCACCCTCCTTGCGAAAATAGGCGTGCGCCCATGGATCGCGCACCACCGGCAGTTCCGACGTGTGGGCCGCGACGGGCGCCACGGGTTCGGTGATAAGGTAATGGTGCAGCATGTTGGCGATCGGGGCGCGGTGAGCGGTCCAGGACGCGACTTCGTTGCAGTAGGACCCCGCGGCATTCACCACATGCTCGCAGCGCAGTTCGCCGTGGTCCGTCGTGACCAGCCATTCGCCGGTTTCCAGCCGGCTGATGTCCGTGACGCGGGTGCGCCGATAAATCTCGGCGCCGCGTGCACGCGCGCCTGCTGCCATCGCCATGGTCGCATCGGCGGGGGCGACATGGCCGTCGGTCACGGTCAGGAACGCCGCCTTCACGCCTGTGACATCAAGGAACGGATGATATCGGGGAATTTCGTTCGGGCCGATGATATGCGCCTCGTACCCGGCAAGCTTCGATACCCCGAGCACCTGCCTGAACCAGTTCACCTCCTCATCGGTGCACGCCAGGCGCAACCCGCCGGTGGTATGCCAACTTACGGCCTGCCCGGTTTTCTCCTCGAGAGAAGAATAGAGCTGTGTGCCGTAAACGTGCAGTTTCGCGGCATTCAGTGAACCGATGAAATGCGGACACTGCCCCGCCGCGTGCCACGTGGAGCCCGAAGTCAGCTCGCCTTTTTCGAGCAGGACGAGGCTCCGTCCAGCCCTCGAGCGCGAGGTGATACAGCAGCCCGACACCCATGATGCCGCCGCCCACGATCGCCACCCGCGCATGTGATTTCATCGAGATACTATCCTGCCGTTCCAGCCACCGCTTCCAGCCGCTTCTGCCGCCACCGCAGCAGCCGCCAGGCCATGCGCGTGGCGACGTCCGACAGCCGCCCGCGCGGCTTCAGCCCCACGGCCTTGAAGATCATACCCATGCCGCGCTCGACGTGCCGTGCCCGGTATAGGACCGCGCCGCGCGCGACAGATAGGCCGCCGTGCACGCCTTGTGATCGAACGGCGTATCGGCAGGGCCATTGCCGCAATACCAGGCGAAGGCCAGTTCGTCGTCCTCGCTTTCCGTCACCCGTCCCGCGGCGATCATCAGCCGTCGCATCAAGCCGATGCGCTCGCGCCCGAGGTAGCGTCGCATGTGATCGTAAAACAGCTTGAAATGCCGGAACTCATCGGCTGCGATGTGCTTGCAGATCTGCTTCAGCACCGGCTCCTCCGTCGCATCCGCCAGCGCCGAGTAGTAACTCGACGTACCGGTCTCCACGATGCAGCGTGCGATCAGTTCTCCGGTCCGCGATCCGCGCACCGACTTCTCGGCATCCAGCGGCAGGGTGTAACCGGCCTTGTAGCGCGCGAACGCCGCCAGATAGTCCCAGCCCGGATCGGCCAGCATCGCCCACTTCCCCAGCGCCTCGCCGTGCTGCACCTCCTCCTCGGACCAATAATCCGCGGCGCGGCGGAAATCCGGATCGTCGTGGAACACCCGGTTCAGATACACCGCGTAATCGGTGCCGTTGCGCTCCACCATGGCGGCCGCCTTCACCAGCGGAATGATGGCCGGATCGACCATGGAGGTGTCGAACCGGTCCCAGGCGATGTCGTCCATGCGCCAGTGCTTCATGAACCGAAAATATCCCCGCCTGCCCCCGAATACCAAGTCTTGGTGGCCGGCACGCATCCGGCCCGCCGAGGCTCGGTATGCGCCCGGTTGGCGGATGGGGCCGCCCAGCGAAGAATCCAGCGGGCAATCTTCGGCCTGTCGGGGCCGGTGACGGAAACCAAACGGGATTCCCGTTTTGAAACGAGTTCTGAGGAAATGGCGCACCAGACTGGAAGCGCGGCATGGGCCGACCCAAGGTCGAGCAGCCCAAGGTCCATGTGGGATTCCGGCTAGCCGCGTAGCCGGCCGTTAACCCTTCCCCGCTAAACACCATCGCATGGTCCGTCCCTGGCCCGGCCTTGCCGCGCTATGCATCTTCACCAGCCTCGCCCTTCTGACGGCCATCGCCGGGCTGGACGCCTACACCTCCGCCCTTGCCGTGGTGCTCATCGCCGCCGCTGCCTTCCTGGCCTGGCGATACAACGATATCGGCTGCGCCGCCTGGCTTCTCGTGGTCGGCTGCACCCTGGAGATGTCGCTCGGCGACCTGATCGGTCCCGCCGCCTACCAGCCCATCATCGCGGTGGTGAAAACCGTCGGGCTCGGCCTCACGCTTCTCGCCATCCTGCGCTACGGCGCGCGCTTGGACCCGTTCAACCCGGGTTTCGCCTATGCCCTGATGTTCATCACCGGGCTGGCGCACGGGCTCCATCCCGGCCTCACCACAGCCGAGTTCCCTCCGCTCCCTGCTCGGGTCCGCCGCGCCCTTCGCCTTCAGCTTCAGCCGCCTGTCCCGTCCCTGGGCGGAGCGGGTGATTCGCATCACCGCGCTCATTCCGCTGATCAATGTCACCGTGGGTGCGGCGCTTGCGGCCGGCGCAATCCGGCCGCTGTTCATCGATTTGGGCGGCGAGCGCCTCGCCGCGCTGAGCCATCCGGCCTTCCTCGCCGGCTTCGCGCTGGCCGCGATGTATGCCTGCCTGGTCCAGTGGTTCCGCGAGGCCGCTTGGAAATGGCTTCTGCTTCTCGCGGCAAACCTGGTCATCCTGGTGCTGACCGGCGCCCGCGCACCGACGCTGTACGGCCTCGCCGTCATCGTGCTCGCGATGACCCTCGCACCCACCGACGTCATCTCGCGCCGCCGCCGCTGGGGCCTGCTTCTGGCCGGCGGGGCCCTGCTTCCCTTCGTCCTGATCCTCGCCGGCGATCTGACGGAACTCCGCCTGTTCAACGCGGTCGAGACCTACGCCGGAAACCTCAGCGGCCGAGCCGAACTCTGGCCCGCCTTCGAACAAGCCGCCGCCGCGTCGCCCTGGTTCGGATGGGGACTCGGCGCCGGCAACGTCATCATCTCCCCCGACAGCGACATCGCCCGCCTCATGCACACCTGGGCGGCGCACAACGAGTATCTCCGCATGGCGGTTGAAGGCGGCCTGATCGGCCGCACCCTGCTCATCGCCGCCTTCGCCCTGTGGTGTCTGCGCAACAGCGCCCCGCTGCCGCGTGCCGAGCGCATCGTGATCCGGCTGGTCTTCCTCGCTTTCGCGTGCCATGCCATCACCGACAATGTGTTGATTTCCACTTCGGCGTCCGTGCTGTTCACCTTCATTTCCGCGGTGTTCGCCCGCGGACGGCTGGAAGCCGAGACGGAACGTCTGACGGAAACAGAAGCGTGATGAAATCCCTTCTCCTGCTCGCGGCACTCTGCGCCGGCATCCCCGTAGCCCATGCCGCCGGCCTTGCCGTCGTCATGAACTCCGAATCCGCCTCGCTCAGCCTGATCGACATGACCACGCAGCACGAAATCCGCCGCATTCCCGCGCTGCGGGAGCCGCACCATTGGGCCCTGAGCCCCGACGGCCATTCCCTCGTGGTCGGTGACTTCCGCGGGAAACGTGCTGCTGCTGCTCGATCCCGCCACGGGCGCCTTGCAGCGGCGCGTCCTGGTCCCCGATCCCTATCAGCTCGGCTTCAGCCCGGACGGCAAATTCCTGGTGGTGAATGGTCTCGCGCGCAACCAGATCGATGTATATTCCATGCCGGACTACGCGCTGGTCAAGCGCTTCGCCATCCGCTCCATGCCGAGCCACCTGGCGTTCTCGCCCGATGCATCGCGCGTGTTCATCTCGCTGCAAGGCACCAACCGGCTCGTCGCCCTGGACCTCAAGACGATGACCGAACTATGGGACAAGCCGGTCGGCAACACGCCCGCCGGCGTGCTGTGGAACAAGGGCCGCCTGCTGGTCGCTGATATGGGCACCGATTATCTCGCCGAACTGGATCCGACTGACGGGCACGAAATCCGCCGCGTCATCACCGGCAAGGGTGCGCACAACCTGTTCTTCTCGCCGGACGGCAAATCCATCTGGGTGAATAATCGTGTTGCCGGCACCATCACCGTGCTGGATGCCACGACGCTCTCGCCCACCCGCACCTATCACGTGTCCGGCGGCCCGGACGATCTCGCCTTCGCCCCCGACGGCAAGGTTTGGATCACCCGCCGCTTCGCCGAAAGCGTCGCTGTGCTTGATCCCGCAACCGGCGACTTCACCACCATCAACGTCGGCCGTTCGCCGCACGGCATCTTCCTCAACCCGCACGCGCCAACACCCGACAAGGTGGCGGCGCGATGACACACCGCGAGCATGCGTAACCCGTTCGATCTCCTCGCCGGCTGGCTCCAGGAACACGCCATCATCCCGGCGCTGTATCATTTCGGCCTGATGCGGTGGGAGGAGATGTCGTTCGGCTGGGTGCTGTTCGCGGTCTATGGCGCCGTGCAGGTCGCCGCCACGTACGCCGTCTGCGTCCCGCTGGAACGCTGGCGCCCGGTCGAGTATTGGCCCGATCGCAAGTCCGTCAGCGTGGATATCCTTTACACGGTGATTTCCCGCGTCGGCATCCTGCCGCTGTTCACCTTCGTCCTGTTCTACCAGGCGCAGGTGGCCCTGAACGGTTGGCTGGCCGACCACGGCTGGGTCCCGCCCATGCTCGAACTGTGGGTCCCGGTGCTGCAGGGCCGCCCCATCATCACCTTCATCTGCTACGCCATCATCCTGGATGGCGCGGACTACTGGCGCCACCGCCTGTCGCATCGGATCTATTGGTGGTGGACGCTGCACTCCCTGCACCACGCCCAGCAGCAAATGACCTTCTGGTCCGATGACCGCAACCACATCCTGGACGACATCATCGCCGCACTCTGGTTCGCCGCGATCGCCCTGCTGATCGGCGTGCCGCCGCTGCAATTCCCGCTGCTCGTGCTGGTGCTGCGCTTCATCGAAAGCCTGTCCCACGCCAATGTTCGCCTCTCGTTCGGCTGGCTGGGCGAGCGCCTGCTGATTTCGCCGCGCTTCCATCGCGCCCACCACGCCGTGCTCGCTGCCGGCCAGACGAGCTGCAACTACGGCGCGGTGCTGCCCTGGTGGGACATGCTGTTCGGCACTGCCGATTTCACCCGTGACTACGCCCCCACCGGCGATCCCGGCGCCGATGACGCCCTGGCCCGCGGCAGCTACGTCCGCCAGCAGTGGGCGGGCCTGCGCCGCCTGGTTCACGCCGTCGCATCGCGCGCTTGAATTCCAACTCCAGTGAGTTATATTATCATATAACCACGGAGCTTCCGATGCTTACCACCAGCCTGCGGAAAGTCGGCGGTTCGGTCATGCTGGCCGTTCCGCCAGCCATCCTGGACCTGCTACACCTGAAGGCCGGGGCGCAGGTCAGCCTTGCCGTTGAAAACGGACGACTCGTCATCGAGCCCCGTCTTCGCCACCGCTACAACCTTGAAGAGCTCCTGGCCCAATCCGATTACACTGAGCCTCTCAGCGACGAGGATCGCGATTGGCTCACCGGTCCCGCCGTCGGAAATGAAGCTCTGTGAAGCGAGGCGACATCTATCTCGTTTCGCTCGATCCGACACATGGTCATGAACAACGCGGATACCGGCCTGTCGTTGTGGTTTCGGCCACCGAATTCAATCAGGTCAGCAGACTGGCCGTCGTCTTGCCCATCACGACCCGCGGTGAGTTTGCGCGCCGCCATGGCTTCGCTGTGCCGATAACCGGTATCGAAACCACCGGAGTCGTCCGCTGCGATCAGCCTCGCGCGCTCGACCTCGCCGCGCGCAATGGCCGGAAGGTCGGCGCGCTCCCTCAGCCCATCCTCGACGAAGTGCTGGCTCGGACCATCACGCTGTTCGAGTAGCTAGGGCGCACGCTCGGTGGGCGCCGCCAACGATTGGGCCACCTGGGTGATCGCCGCCCTCGCTACCGCCGGCGTGCTGGTTCGCCCCTTCGCCTGGCCGGAATTCGTCTGGGCCATCACCGGCGCCGTCCTGCTGGTACTCGTTGGCCTGCTGCCGTGGCACGACGCGCTGATCGGCGCCGGGAAGGGCACCGATGTTTATCTCTTTCTTACCGGCATGATGTTGCTGGCGGAACTGGCCCGGCAGGAAGGCCTGTTCGACTGGATCGCCTCCCGGGCCGCCCGCCTGTCCGGCGGATCCGCCGCCCGCCTCTTCACCCTGATTTACGCCGTCGGCACCCTGGTCACCGTCTTCCTTTCCAACGATGCCACCGCCGTGGTGCTGACACCGGCTGTCGCCGCCGTGGTGCGCGTCGCCGAGGCCGAGCCGCTTCCCTACCTGTTCACCTGCGCGTTCATCGCCAACGCGGCGAGCTTCGTCCTGCCGATCTCCAATCCCGCCAACCTGGTGATCTACGGCAGCCACATGCCCCCGCTGACGCAATGGCTGGCGCAGTATGCGGTGCCTTCGATCGCGTCGGTCCTGGCCACCTATCTCGCGCTTCGCATCACCCAGTCCCGCTCTCTGAAATCAGCCGTCTCCGATCAGGTGCAACCGCCCCCGCTGGCTGCCGGAGGTCGCCTCGCCGCGCTCGGCATCGCCGTCACCGCCCTGGTGCTGCTCACCGCGTCCTATTTCGGCGTCGAGCTCGGGCTGCCCACCTTCGCCACCGCTGTCGCAACCGCCGCGGTGGTGCTACTGCGCGCACGTCGTGGGCCTTGGACCGTGCTGCGAGAGATCCCCTGGGGCATCCTGCCCTTGGTCGCCGGGCTGTTCGTCCTGGTCCAGGCGCTCGAAAACACCGGCGTCACCGGCATGCTGGCCATGCTCCTGCAAAACCTGTTGCAACGGTCGCAGGCACTCGCAACCTGGACTGTCGGACTGCTCGTCGCTTTCGGGTGCAATCTCGTGAACAACTTGCCCGCCGGCCTGGTCGCGGGCCGCGTGGTCGGGTCGGCCCCGATGCCGGAGCAGGTGCACGAAGCGGTCCTGGTCGGCATCGATCTCGGACCAAACCTGTCGGTTACCGGCTCGCTCGCCACCATCCTGTGGCTCGCCGCACTCCGCCGCGAGGGTCATGCCGTCAGTGGCTTGGCATTTCTCCGTCTGGGCGTCGTGGTCATGCCGCCCGCGCTGCTGCTCGCGCTCGCCGCGGTGTTCGTTCGCTAAAGATGATCCATTCCCGCACGACGTCATTGCGAGCCGCGCGAAACCAGGCACGGCATCCCGCGGAGCGTCGCAAGGATCACCCCTCCTTCTCCTCATTCAGCACATCCAGCATCAGCGCCGCATGTGCAAACGCGCCACCCGCGCGCATTTCCGCGGCGATCCAGATCGCCTCCATCAGTTCCTGCGGGGTCGCTCCGGCGCGCCGAGCCGCTTTCGTGTGGCCCCTGATGCAGTACCGGACACTGCGTGACATGCGCCACCGCGACCGCAATGATCTGCTTCATCTTCGCCGGCAGCGCGCCATCGGCAAACACCGCTTTTCCGAACGCATCGAACGCGGCCTGCTGGGCCGGCGCGAGCTCCCGGCGCTGGTTGGCGAGTTCGCGGCTGGCGGGCGGATACATCCGGTTCGGCACCTTTCCCTCCGTGCTGGAGCGTGAGCGCAGAGGATGGCCCCTCGACGAAGGGGCACGCAACGGCATGGCTCCGCGTGGAGCACGCGGCCGACTACCCTTCAGCTTCCGGACGGGCCAGTGCGAACCGGAAGGCGACGGATCGCCGTGCCGACCTGCCGATCTGCCAGCGCAAGATCATACTGGCTCTGCAGGTTCAACCAGAACTGAGGATCCATGCCGAACCAGTGCCCCAATCGGAGGGCCGTATCTCCGGTAATGGCACGCCTCCCGGCAATGATCTGGCTGACACGATTGGGGGGCACATCGAGCTGGCGGGCAAGTTCCGCCGCCGTTATCCCGAGCTCCGCAAGCTCGTCGTGCAGGACGCCACCGGGATGAACAACCCGCTTGAACACTGCGTACACTCCTTTGGTCAGTGGTAATCCACGATGGTTACCTGGCTTGGACCTGGTTGACCTGCAGGCCACTCGAAGCAAATTCGCCATTGACGATTTATTCGAATGGAGAACTGCTTTGAGCGATCTCCACCGAATGCTTCCAGCCGGTTGCTCGGCAACGTTCGTAGCGCTTCAAGGGACGGCGCAGCATTCAGAATTGCTAGGCGCTTCTCGGCTTGGGCTTCGAACGATGCGAAAGCTGCAACAAATTCTCCTCGGCTGAACCGTTCAGTGCGCTTGTCTCCGAAGGAGAGGATCACGGCTGGTATATCGAATGCCAATGACGCATGACGTCAAGCGTCCATCATTGCCCACCTTCCTCCGCCAGCTTACGATCCGCCCCCGGAGGGACACCGATGCCGCATGCCGACGCCGCCCCGCTCTACGCCAGGCTCGAAGATCGCATCCTCGCCCGCGATCAGGTCGGCGCATCGGAAACCTATTACGACCTGCTGCGAGCCGACCGACCGCTGGCGGAAATCATTGCCGATTGCGTGCGTATCCACGCCCCCTACACCCACGTGCCGTACCACGAGCGGATCGACGACGGATACCCCAATTTCGTCAACAACGACCACTGCCTGCTCTCCGCGCGCGCCACCATCAACCTCGCGCGCCTGCTCCCAGGTTCGCTCGCCGCGCTGCCGATGGCGCAGACGATCTGGTACATCCCCACCGGCCTCGACATCTGGAACCAGAAGATCGGCCAGGCCCCCGGCCACTACATGCGCGGCTTCCGCGGCGGCCCCGTGACGAACCCCCCGGCCCCCGCGATCTACTGGCCCGACCAGCAACCGATCGGCCAGGACGGCCCGATCCGCGAGCGCCTTTCCAACTGGCTGACCGCCGTGCATCGCGGCCAGGTGCTCGACGCGTATCGCCTGTTCCTCGGCCTGATGGAGGACACGCCCCATCGCAAGGAGGTGCTCGCGGAACTCGTCTTCGCCGGCCTGATCGATGTGCAGGACCGCGCTCTCTACAACCGATCCTACACGACCGGGCACAAATCCTTCCGCGCACGCGCAACCGTCGAACTCGGCAACTTCATCGGCTGGGACAATGCGCACCACGTGCTCTATGCCGGGGCGCTCGATATGGCCGTCGGCCCGCGCTGGTACTCGACCTATGAAATGGCCTGCAACGCCATCAAGATGTTCATCGACGGCGAAGACCTGCACGCCGTCCCCTACGCCGGCGCCAGCGCGCGCGAAACGGCCATCCTGCAACAGACCGAACCGCTCAACCAGGAAGACGCAACGCGGCTCACTCACGCCATCATCCGCGAACCCGAACCCGGCTTCGTCCCCGTTCTGACCGGCGTGCTTCTGGCCGGCAAGGGACCCCGCCGCATCCTCGACACCATCCAGATCGCCGCCGCCCAGGTGGTGATCGAAACCGCCACCGACACCAACTTCTCCCTGCCGCAGCACTGCTACGAGTATTGCAGCACGCTCGGCTGGTTCTGGGACAATTTCGATCACCCGTTACGGTTGAAACTGCTCTACCTCGCGGCCGCCTATCTCAACCACGCCGCCTGGCACCAGGCCCATACCGGCGATCTGAATCCGGCTGCCGTCCGCGCGCCGGCCGGCGCATCGGCCATGACCGCCGGCCAGATCCTCGATCACGTTGACGCCGCGATCCTGGCCCTGAACGGCCCCGAGGCGATGAACTGGGTGCAGGCCTACCTGGACCATGCCGGCGACCGCGCACCGCTGGTGCAGCGGCTGGCCCTGCTCGCCTCCCGCATCGGCAACGATCCCCACAACCAGGAGATCGCGCAGTGCATGCTACAGGACTACGGCAAGAACCGCAGCCCTGATCGCGACCGGCTGCTGCTCGCCGCGGCCCAGCACACCGCGGTGCACCGAAAGTACGGGGAGTTCCTGGAAGCAAGCCGCCGCTTCGGTCAGGCGATGGATCTGCCGGCGCTCTCGATTCCGGCGGCCGCGTCACCCGGCCGCCGACGGGTCCATCCACAGAATCTCCCAGACATTCCCGTCAGGGTCTTCGACGCTGCGGCTGATCATGAAGCCATGATCCTGCGCCGGATTCGGATCACCCCGGCCGCCTGCAGCCATGGCGCGATCCAGCGTCTCATCGACAGCTTCGCGCGCCTCCATGCTCAGCGCCAGCAGCGCCTGGCTCTCCCGCCGCGCATCCCCGATCGGCCGGCTCGTGAACATCCGATAATGCTTGTGCGTCAGCAGCATGACGCCGATCGTCTCGGTCAGCATCACGCACGCCGCCTGGTCGTTCGAGAAGCGCGGGTTCACCGTGCCGCCCAGTGCTTCATAAAACCGGGTGGACGCGGCCAGATCGCGCACCGGCAAATTCACGAAAATCATCTTGGGCATGGTTCTCTCCTTCCCACCTCGTCGGGCCCGTTTTATGACCGACCCGAGAGACTATCTCCAATGGAGCCGCGAGCGCCCGCGCTGTACAAGCCGGCATGAGCCTTCTTACCCTGCGCGGGTTGCGCAACTCTCTTGCCGGCCCGTTCGATCTGGCGCTGGCCCCCGGCGAGTGCATCGCCATAACGGGTCCATCCGGCGCCGGGAAAAGCCTGTTCCTCCGGATGATCGCCGACCTCGACCCGAGCGAGGGCGAAGTTCTGCTCAACGGCCGACCACGCGGCCGATTTACCGCGCCTGAATGGCGCCGCCGCGTCACCTACTGCCCGGCGGAGCCGGGCTGGTGGGCCGAGCGTGTCGCAAACCACATCCCGCCCGCGCAGACCGAGGCAGCTCGTGCGTTGATGCCGGTGCTGGCCCTGCAACCCGAGCTGTTCGATGCGCCGGTCCCGCAGCTCTCCACCGGTGAGCGTCAGCGCATGGCGCTGGTCCGAACCCTCGTGCTGAACTCCGATGTTCTGTTGCTGGATGAGCCCACCGGATCACTCGACGAGGGATCCGTCGCATGTGTGGAGCAGGTGCTCCGAGATAGGCTGGAGGATGGAACGGCGATGCTGATGGTGACGCACAATCCCGGCCAGGCGGAGCGTCTGGGGACGCGCCATGTCCGCATGCGGGAACGCCGGCTCGCTTGACCCCGATCCTGCCGCGTTGGACCGACGTTGCGATCGCCGCGTCGCTGCTGTTGGTCGATGGCGTCCTGTCCCTCGGCCTTCGCCTGGCGCTGGAGCGCCAACTTGCGATCGCCGCGGTCAGGTTAGTGGTGCAACTCGTCGCGGTCGGTCTCATTCTGCGGGCGGTATTCGCACTCGCCAATCCGGGGGTCACGCTCGCGGTCATCCTGGTGATGGTGGCGATCGCGTCGCGGGAAGTCGCGGTGCGGCCGGAGCAGCGCCTGGTGCGCCTCGGCAACCTCGTCGTCGGTACCTGTTCCGTGGCGCTGGCTACGTTCCTTACGGCGATTCTCGCGCTGACCACGGCGATCCGGCCCACGCCGTGGTTCTCCGCCCGCTACGCCATTCCGCTCGCCGGGATCATTCTCGGCAGTGTGCTGAACAGCACCAGCATTGGCCTCGATTCGCTGCTCGGCGGGGTGGTGCGGGAGCGTGCGGCAATCGAGGCCCAGCTCGCACTGGGAGTGACCTACGCGCATGCGATGCGGCGGCTGGTCCGCGCCTCGATCCGGCGGGCGTTGCTGCCGATCCTCAATCAGATGGCCGCGGCCGGCGTGGTGACGCTGCCCGGCATCATGACCGGCCAAATTTTGGCCGGGATCGATCCCCTCGAAGCCGCAAAGTACCAGATTCTGCTCATTTTCCTGCTCTCCGGCGGCAGCGGACTTGGTGCAGGATTGGTGGTTCATCTCGCGGCGCTGCGGCTTACGGATGATCGGCAGCGGCTGCGCCTGGACCGGCTGCGCTCGGTTTGACCCCCGCCGCTCATGCTGTAGAGCGGGACGCTGCTGAAAGGTTGATTGCCCACTGATGCCCGAGCCGTTCGATATCGCCGTCATCGGTGGAGGCGTTAACGGATGCGGTATCGCTCGCGATGCCGCCGGCCGCGGTTTGCGCGTGCTGCTGATGGAGCAGAACGACCTCGCGAGCGGCACCTCCTCGGCCTCGACCAAGCTGATCCATGGCGGGCTGCGCTACCTGGAATTCCACGAATTCCGCCTGGTGCGCGAATCGCTCGCCGAACGCGAGGTGCTGTTGCGCGCTGCCCCGCACATCGTGTGGCCGCTGCGCTTCGTCCTGCCCCACCATGCCGGGCTGCGGCCTTGGTGGATGCTGCGCGCCGGCCTGTTCCTGTATGACCATCTCGGCGGCCGGCGCATCCTGCCGCCGACCCGCGTGCTGGACCTGCGCACCGACCCAGCCGGCGCACCGCTCGATCCGCGCTACACGCGCGGGTTCGAATACTCCGATTGCTGGGTGGATGACGCGCGGCTGGTGGCGCTGAATGCGCGCGATGCGGCCGCGCGCGGCGCGGTGATCCGCACCCGCACGCGCTGCGCCGAGGCGGTCAGGGCCGGCGACCTGTGGCGGATCACCATGACGGGCCCGGCGGTCCCGAGCAGATCGCCGCACGCGCACTGGTGAACGCCGCGGGCCCCTGGGTATCGCTGGTGCTGGGCAACGTGGTGCACCGGAACGCGCCGGCGCGCATCCGCATGGTGAAGGGCAGCCACATCGTCGTGCGGCGGCTGTTCAAGCACGACCGCTGCTACATCTTCCAGAACACCGACGGGCGCATCGTTTTCGCCATCCCCTATGAGGACGACTTCACCCTGATCGGTACCACCGATCAGGATTACACCGGCGATCCCGCCGCCGTCGCAATCTCCCCCGAGGAAGAATCCTACCTGCTCCGCGCCGCCGGCGAATACTTCGCGACCCCGATCGATCCGGCCAGCGTGGTGTGGCGCTATTCCGGCGTGCGTCCGCTGCGGGACGACGGTGCCAGCAAGGCGCAGGAGGCAACGCGCGACTACGTGCTGGACCTGGAAGACGATCCGCCGCTGCTATCCGCGTTCGGCGGAAAAATCACCACGTACCGCCGCCTGAGCGAGGCTGCGCTGGCAAAGTTGCATCCGTTCTTTCCGCACATGGGCAAGCCCTGGACCGCCGGGACGGCGCTGCCCGGGGGCAACTTTGCGTGGAACGGCGCGCCTGCGCTCCGCAACGAGCTGCAATCCGCCTATCCCTTCCTGCCGCCGCCCGTTACTGCCCGGCTGGTGCGCACCTACGGCACCTTGGCCCAGGACATGCTGGGTGATGCAGGAAGCTGGCCGGACCTCGGCGAGGATTTCGGCGCCGGGTTGACGGAGCGAGAGGCTGATTTCCTGGCGCGGACCGAGTGGGCTCGCGCAGCCGACGATGTGCTATGGCGACGCACGAAGCGTGGCCTGCACATGAGCGCGGCAGAGCGCGTGCGATTCACCGATTGGTTCGCGTCGCGAAGCCCGGGGTAAGGCAGTCCTGGACGGCGAGGCCAGCGCCCCGCCGTTTCAGCCGTTTACGCCGAAAGCGCCTGCGGCTCCGTCCGCAACCGCTTCACCATCAGCTTGTTCAGCGCGTGAACATAGGCGCGCGCCGCGGCGACGATCGTGTCGAGATCAGACCCTTGGCCATCCACCATCTTGCCGTTCTCCTCCAGCCGGACGGTGACCTTGGCCTGAGCATCGGTGCCCTCGGTCACCGCGCCCACCGAGAACAGCACCAGAGTTGGCATGATGCGGGAAGATCTCCCGGATGGCGCGGAAAGTCGCATCCACCGGACCATCTCCCGTGTCCGACCGCCTGCTTCATCACGCCGTCCACCTCCAGCTCCAGCTCGGCGCGCTGCGGCTGCTTCGACCCGGCATGCACGTCCAGGGAGACGAAGCGGATGCGCTCGTGATCGCGCATCACCTCGTCATCGACCAGCGCCATGATGTCTTCGTCGTACACCACCTTCTTGCGGTCGGCGATTTCCTTGAAGCGGCGGAACGCGACGTTCAGGTGGTTGTCGCCGATCTCGTATCCGAGCGAACGCAGCTTGTCGCGGAATGCAGCGCGGCCGGAGTGCTTGCCCATCACCAGGTTGGATTTGGTCCAGCCGACGCTCTCCGGCGTCATGATCTCATACGTCGCCGCGTGTTTCAGCACGCCATCCTGATGGATGCCCGCCTCGTGCGCGAAGGCGTTGCGGCCGACGATGGCCTTGTTGGGCTGCACATCGAAGCCGGTGATGGTGGAGAGCAGGCGGGACACTTTCAGGATGTTGCGGGTCTTGATATTGGTCTTGTAGGGCACGCGGTCGTTGCGGGTGCGGATGGCCATCACCGCTTCTTCCAGCGATGCGTTTCCGGCGCGTTCGCCGATGCCATTGATGGTGGATTCGATCTGGCGCACGCCGGCGGCAATGGCGGCCAGCGTGTTGGCGACAGCGAGGCCGAGATCGTTGTGATTGTGCGTGGACAGCACCACCTTGTCGGCGCCGGGCACGCGTTCGCGCACCATGGTGAAGATGCGCAGCATGTCTTCCGGCAGCGCGTAACCGACCGTGTCGGGAATGTTGATGGTGGTGGCGCCGGCCTTGATCGCGGCTTCGACGCAGCGGCACAGGAAGTCGGGTTCGGTGCGGGTGCCGTCCTCGGCCGACCACTCCACGTCATCGGTAAACTGGCGCGCCAGGATGACGCTGTTGCTCGACCGCCTCCAGCACGTCGCTCCGGCTCCATCCGCAGCTTGTATTTCATGTGCAGCGGGCTGGTGGACAGGAAGCTGTGGATGCGCTTGCGCTTCGCCGCGCGCACTGCTTCGCCGGCCCGGGTAATGTCATCGCGGCCGGAGCGCGCCAGGCCGCAGATCACCGGCGTATCCTCCCGTTGGCCCAGGGACTCCGCGATCGCTTTCACCGAATCGAAATCGCCGGGCGAGGCGATCGGGAAGCCGGCTTCCAGCACATCCACGCCCAGTTCCGCGAGCGCCTCCGCCATGCGGATCTTCTCGTTGATGTTCATGGAAAATCCGGGCGACTGCTCGCCGTCGCGCAGCGTGGTATCGAAGATGATGATGCGGTCGTCTTCCAGCTTGCCGAAGCTGGGATGTTCGATGGTCATCGGATTGGTCCTCGCGAGAGACAACGTTCGACTATGCGCAGGGGTTCTGCCCCTGGGAGGTTCCCCTGGGCGATGCGGGCGCTCAGCGACCCGGCAGCACGCTCAGGGGCGCGTAAGTCGAAGAAGTGCGAGGGCGGCGATGGCGCGCACGGCGGATCGCACCGCGAAGCGGGCGAACCGGCAGACCATGCGGATGCCGCAGGAGAGCATGATGGTCACGTAGCCAATTGGCGCTCGGCTGGCAAGGCCCAGCGAATGGCGGCCCGGGCGAGCGCGTCTATGGTGTCGATCAAGGGAATGCCGAGTTCGTGGGACGGGCCTGCCTGAATGCCGAGGGGGATTTCGGTGCAGCCGAGCACGACGGCGGTGGCACCGCGGGTTTTGAGAGTCCGCACGATTTCGGCGAGCGGTCGTAAGCCTCGGCCACGTGATTGGCTTTGACCTCGGCGATGGCCGGGGTGACGCGGGTCTTCATTTCCTCTCGGTCGGGGTGATGCAGGTCCATCCGCGCGACGTGAGCCGTTGTTGGTAGAGCTGCATTGCAAGGGTCGCGGCGGTCCCCATCACGCCGATCAACCCGGGCTTGATACCCTGACGGGCGAGGTCGGCGTCAGCCGCGTCCACGATGTGAAGGATGGGACGGTCGGCTTCCTCCGCCATTTCCTCGTACCAGCCATGGGCTGTGTTGCAGGGGATGGCGATGGCTTCCGCTCCAGCCTGGCGCAGGCCGCGAATACCGCGCAGCAGCCACGGCAGCGGATCCTCGCCGCCGGCGAGCTTGCCCCGGGTGCGGTCGGGCACCCGTGGATCAGACCAGAGGATGGCGGGGATGTGGTCCTGGTCTCGCTCGGCGGGGGTAAGGAGGTCAGGCGGAGCATGAACTGGGCGGAGGCGAGCGGCCCCATGCCGCCAAGAACGCCGAGGGTGCGGGTGGTCATGGAAGGGAGTGTAGCAGCGGCCCCGAATACTACACCACGGTCGCAACATGCTCCGCGAGAGCCAGCGACGCGGTCAGCCCTGGTGACTCGATTCCGAACAGATTGACCAGTCCCGCGACGCCATGCACCGACGGACCCTGCACCACGAAATCCTGCGTCGGCCTTCTCCGGCGGCACGATCTTGGGGCGGATGCCGGAATATCCGGGCTGCAGCGCGCCATCCTTCAACTCCGGCCAATAGCGCCGGATCGAGGCATAAAACTTCTCTCCCCGCCGCGGATCGACCGCGTAGTCGATATGGTCGATCCACTCCACGTCGGGCCCGAAGCGCGCCTGCCCGCCCAGGTCGATCGTCAGATGCGTGCCCAGCCCGCCGGGCACCGGCACCGGATAGATCAGCCGCGAAAACGGCGAGCGTCCCGCCAGGGTGAAGTAGTTTCCCTTGGCATAATATGCCTGCGGCACATGCTCCGCCGGCATGCCCTCGATCCGCCGCGCCAGCGCCGGCGCGTGCAGCCCGGCCGAGTTCACCAGCATGCGGCAGCGCAGCGTCGTCGGTTCGGCGCCGCCGACGTCGATTTCGATCCCCGCCGTCCGTCGCGCGTCCGCCCTCGACCGGACTGAGGAACACGACCATCGCGCCGGCCGCTCTCGGCATCGCCCTTGCAGCGCCAGCATGAAGCCGTGGCTGTCGATGATGCCGGTCGAAGGCGACTGCAGCGCGCTGGTGCAGTACAGCGCCGGCTCGATCGCGCGCGCCTCGGCGGCCGACAGCACCCGCAGATCGGGCACGCCATTCGCCGCGGCGCGCGCGCGGATGCCTTCCAGCTTGCCGTCCTCCTCGGCATTGGTCGCGACGATCAGCTTGCCGCAGTTGCGGTGCGGCACGCCATGCGCCGCGGCAATAGGCGTACAGCATGTGCTTTCCGGCGACGCAGAACCGCGCCATCAGGCTGCCGGCCGGATAATAGATGCCGGCGTGGATCACCTCGCTGTTGCGCGAAGATGTTTCCGTGCCGATGCCATCCGCGGCCTCCAGCACGATGACCTCGCGCCCGCGCAGCGCCAGGGCGCGGGCGACGGCCAGGCCCACCACGCCGGCACCGACGACGACGCACTCGACTTCGTCCACGCTGATCACTCCGCCGGGTTGCTTGCGGCTGCTGCTGGCCGGGTTTACGCCGCCGGGGCCAGGGAGAAGCCGAAGAAGCACTGCATGATCACCCTGCGCGCCGGCGAGTCCTCCGTCGTGATCGCGCCGGAAATCGGCGGCGCGATGGTCGGCTGGCTGTCCGGCAACCGCCGGGTGCTGCGCGGTCCTGATCCCGAGGCGCTGCTGCGCGGCCAGGTCAGGGGCCTCAGCGGCTTTCCGCTGGTGCCTTTTTCCAACCGGATCGCCTATGGGCGGTTCACGTGGGACGGCCAGACCTATCAAGCTCGCGCGAAATTTCGGCGACCATCCGCACACCATCCACGGCGTCGGCTGGCAGAGTCCGTGGGAAGTGACGGAGGTCACCGAGGCTCGGTCGCTCTGTCGCTCGATTGGGCGGCAACCGGCGAGCAGACCCAGCACTGGCCGTTCCCCTTCCAGGCGACGCTGCGCTATGCGCTTGATGGCAGCGGCCTCGCCGTCACGCTCTCAATCACAAACCGGTGGTCATGCCCGGCGCCGGCCGGGCCTGGGGCTGCATCCCTATTTTCCCCGCCTACCCGGCGCGTCCCTGCGATTCCACGCGACCGGCGTGTGGCGCAATGGCTCCGAACTCGCTGCCGAGCTGCATGTGCCGGTGCCGCCCGAGTGGGACCATTCGTCGGCCAAACCGGTCGGCAGCGCCGAACTGGACAATCTGTTCACCGGATGGGACAGGCGTGCAACGGTGTCGCTGGGGGACTCGCTGATCGTGGAACTGGCCGCCGATGAGCCATTGACCCGGCTGGTCGTCTATACGCCGCCCGGCAAGGACTACTTTTGTGTAGAGCCGGTCAGCCACATGACCGACGCGATCAACCGCCCGCAGGAGCCGGACCATGGCGGCCTTCGCATCCTGGCGCCCGGCGGAATCGTTTTCTTGTCGGGTTAAATTAAATTTGATCCATTAAGTTCCCCTCCCGTTATAGTTTCGTTACACTCCTCTGCCCCCCTATGGTTGTGTTGGGCAGAAAACCGGGAACCCACAGCGAGCTGCTTTAACGTTCCGGAAACCTCCGGACGATTGAATGCGGCTCGAAACAAACCGGAGGTGCGCCATTATCGCGCAGAATGCCGAGGATCGGCCGGACAGTATCGGGCTGATCGAGCCCCCCCCCGTCCTGCGTGTGTATCTCCGGGGTCCAATGCGCGCGGAAGACGCATTCGGCCGCTCCGTGCTTCCAAAAGGGCGTAAAGCCCGCGCGCTGCTCGCCCTTCTGGCGCTTGCCGAGCCCCAGTCCGCTCCTGCGCTCTTACCTCATTTCCCTGCTCTGGAGCATGCGGGAGGCGGACAACGCCCGCGGTTCGCTGCGCCAGTCGCTGCATCGAATTGCGGGCCGCGCTGAAGCCGCTCCCGACCCGGTTCATCCAGAACGACCGAACCCGCGTGGCGATGCGGATCGAGGGGCTGGAGGTGATCCTGACCCCGGCCGATGCGTTCGACCGTAGCATGCTGCTGGAGGATTTGGGCGGCATCGACCCGGCGCTGGACCTGTATCTCCGAACGGAACGGACGCACCTGAACCAGCGCAGCGTCTCCGAGGCGCAGGAGACACTTTCGGCCGCGGCCGATCCGCCCTCCGTCCTCTCCGCGGCGCGCTCGGTGGTCGCCGCTCGACCGTTCCAACGAGCGGGCCTGGCAGGCGATGATCCGTGCCCGTCTGGCGCAGGGGGACCGGGACGCGGCGATCGATGCATTGGAGGAATGTCAGACCGCGCTGGCCGAAACCGCCCACACCGCCCCGTCGCCTGCGACCCTCGCCCTGTTCGATCAGCCGCGTTCGGCCGCCCGGCAGAAGGGGCCGCTATTCGCGCCGGTTTCCGTCTCGTGCCATCGGCTGCGGGTCGGCATTACGTGCGTTCCGTGCCTCATCCGGAGCGCTCGCACCGGCGTCTCGCGCTCGGTTTGACCGAGGAACTCGTCCTCGCCCTCGCCCCGTTCCGCTGGATGTCCTGCGTTCCGCTGTTCTCGATCTCCGAAGACTGGCGCGACACGGGGCCCCCCGCTTGCTGCAGAAGCCTGAGTTGGATTGCATGATCGAAGGCTCTGTTCAGGACGCAGGAGCGCGGCTGCGCATCGCCATGCGCGTGCTCGACCTGCGCAACGGGGGCGAGGTGGTGTGGGCCGGCCGCTTCGACCGCTCGGATGACAATCTGCTGCGAGTGCAGGAAGAGGTGGCAGCCGAAGCGGTCTCGCGGATCGAAGCGCGGCTACAATTGTGGGAAGCACGCAATGCTGCGGGTTCGGACGGACCACACCCCACCGTGCGAGGGCTGGTATCCGCGTCACTGACCCGTCTGTTCCGGCTGGACCGTGCCGAGTTCATGAAAGCCGGCGAGCATCTGGAGCAGGCACGGCGGCTCGACCCTGGCAATCCGACCACGAATGTGTGGCTGGGTCAGTGGCATCTGTTCGCTCTGGGACAGGGCTGGGCACCCGACCCGCAGAGTTCCACCAGCCGGGCGCGTGATCTGGCTCGGCTGGCGCTCGCCCTCGCACCTGATGACGGTCAGGCGCTCGCCTTGGCGGGTCATGTTCAGGCATTCATCGAAAAGGAGCCGGGCGAGGCCATGCGTCTGCTCGATCTTGCGATCGAGGCCAATCCGAACGCGCCGATCGGCTGGTGTCGGTCTTCCATGGCCAGCAGCTACGCCGGTCAGCACGACATTGCGGTGGAGCGCGCCGAGCGGGCGCGGAGCATGGCGGCCGAGCATCCGCTCGGCTTCCTGTTCGAAGGTGCGCTCGCGGTGCCGCTGCTGTTGCGCGGTGATTACGATCGAGCAGTCACTGCGGGCGAGCGTTCGATCGCACTCAATCCCGAGTTCTCCTCATCGTTCAAGACGCAACTGTCGGCGCTCGGTCATCTCGGGCGCAAGGCCGAGGCGGCCCGCATCCGGGCTCGGCTGCTGACCCTCGAGCCGACCTTCTCGATCGCGCAGGCGATGGAACGTTCCCCGCTGCGCATGACGGAGGATCGGGCGCGGTACGCCGAAGGGCTGCGACTGGGTGGGTTGCGTTAGCGCGTGGTGACGGGAGGCCGACACGCCGGATGGTTGAATTGCGCGATGACACTATCCCCCCGTTACACTCATGTGCCGGCCGACCGCAGGCCCCTTGTGTCGGCGGTCAATAATAAAATCGTGTCCCTTCGGCTTGCGCGCGATCGCCGCCCGGATCGCCGCATCCAGTTCCTCATCGCCCGCGCCGTCGCGTAGCACCGCGCGCAGATCCGCCTGATCGTCCTGGCCGAGGCACATGAACAGCGTGCCGGTGCAGGTCAGCCGCACCCGGTTGCAGCTTTCGCAGAAATTGTGGGTCATCGGCGTGATGAAGCCGATGCGCCGGCCGGTTTCGCGAACCGTGAAATACCGCGCCGGACCGCCGGTGCGATAATCCGTCTCGTCGAGCGTCCAGTTCAGTCGCAGCCGTGCCCGCACCACGCGATAAAGGCAGATACTGCTCGGTCCGGTCCCCGGTGATCTCGCCCATCGGCATGGTCTCGATCAGGCAGAGGTCGAATCCATGTTCCCCGCACCAGGATAGGAGCGTGTCGAATTCGTCTTCGTTGACGTCCTTCATCGCCACCGTGTTGATCTTGACGGCGAGGCCGGCGTCGCGCGCGGCGAAGATGCCTTCTAGCGTCGGTTCGACACGTCCGCGCCGGGTGATCGCGTGAACCGCGCGGGATCGAGGGTATCGAGCGAGACATTCACCCGCCGCATTCCCGCGGCCCGTAATCGCCGCGTAGCGCGCCAAGCTGCGTGCCGTTGGTGGTAAGCGTCAGTTCGTCCAGTCCGTCGCCGATGCGGTGGCCCAGGCTGCGCACCAGGCGCATCACGTCCCGCCGGACCAGAGGCTCCCCGCCGGTGAGGCGGATCTTCCGGGTGCCCAGGCGGATGAAGCGCCAGCAGAGCCGATCCAGTTCCTCCAGGCTCAGGACATCCTTCTTGGGCAGGAACGTCATGTCCTCCGCCATGCAATAGACGCAGCGAAGGTCGCAGCGGTCGGTGACCGAAACGCGGAGGTAGGTGATAGCCCGGCCGAACGGGTCGATCATGGACGGGGCGGCGCTCCTCATGCGCATCAATTGCGCCCTTTGTCGCGGCGCTTCAAGGCGATGGCCCCGGTCAGATGGGTCAGATCATCGGGCGGGTCACAGATGTCCAATTCGATCACTCGGGCGTTCACCAGGACTTTGCCGGCGTTCTCGAAATTGACGGTCACCCGGTCGCCGATGGCCGATTGGATCTGGCCCAGGCCCCAATCCGGCCGGCTGCGGATGGCGGACCCATTGGCCGGGTGCGAGCGGTGCACTGCTCATGGGCGGCAGCCATACGGGTACGAAACCTCTTGTATCAAAATAGACGCATGATTATGATTAACGAGACGTTCTCCATTGCACATCACCGTAACAGATGCCGCCTGGGACAATGAACAAAAAGCCTACGGACTTGCCCTCCCGGGATTCGCCTTTGCTTCTCGCGCGGTTGGTCTGCACCCGTCTGAGCGACGATGTGGGGAGCTTGCTCGCCCGGTTGAGGGCCGGCTTCGGCCTCGCCGGCGACATGGAGCCGCTGGCCCCCGCTATCACGAACCTGGACCCTTTGGCGCGCCGGGTCGAACTGCTCCGCGCCTGCTGGGGAAACGCCGCACCCCGGCTGACCGCGCGGCGCATCTCAATGTTGGCCGAGGACTGCCGGGCGCGCATCGGCTGCGGCTCGATACCTCGGAGCTGCCGCCGCGTGTCAGGTTGCCCGCGACCATGAGCCAGGTGGTGCTCAACGCCGTGTTCCTGGCGGCGGAAAGCCTTCCTCGGGGCGGCGTGATCGCTCTCGCCGACGCTGCCGAAGGGCGCATCCTGGTAACGATCACCGGGACGCACGCGGCGTGGCCTCGCGAACTTCGCACTGTGATGAACCGGCCGGAGGCAGCCTGGGCCGCCCTGTCGGCACCCGGCGGGCTGCCGGCGCCGCTCATGTCGCTGATCGCCGCGCATGCGGGTGTGCACCTGTCCCTCCACCCGTCACGCCGCGTCCGCCCGGCCGCGCTCCCCGCCCTGCTCCTCAGCCCCATCTGATCGGCCGGCGTTTACCCTTTGTTGGTTCTGCCGCCGCAGGATGCGCCGCTGCGCGCGGAAGGCTTCCTCGATGGACGATCTGCTCAGCGACTTCCTGACGGAGACGAATGAGAATCTGGCGGAGCTGGATGTCGCGCTGGTCCGGCTAGAGCAGTCACCCCAGGATAGGGAGACGCTCTCACTGGTGTTTCGGCTGGTGCACACGATCAAGGGCACCTGCGGCTTCCTCGGCCTCCCGCGGCTGGAGCGCGTCGCGCACGCCGCGGAGAATGTGCTGGGCCGCATCCGTGATGGCGAGTTGGCGGCCCAGGCAGACATCGTGACACTGGTTCTGCAGGCAATCGACAGGGTCAAGGTGATCGTCGGCGAGATCGGCGCCACGGGGCAGGAGCAGCCCGGGATGGATGCGCCGCTGATCGAGGCGCTGAACCGCGTTGCGGAAGGGCAGGGGGCGGCGCCGCCGGAGCACGATAGGCCAGAGTGCAACGCGGCGGAGGGTCATGCGCCGGAGGGCCATTCGCCGGAGCCTCAGCCGGCAGACCATGATACAGCGCCCTCGGCCGGAGCGGCGGGTGCGCAAACCATCCGCGTCGCGGTGGACGTGCTCGAGCACCTCATGACCCTGGTGAGCGAGCTGGTGCTGACGCGCAACCAGCTTCTGCAGCTCGCCCGCTCGCAGCAGGACAGTGCGTTCGCCACGCCGCTGCAGCGCCTGTCGCACATCACGTCCGACCTGCAGGAAGGCGTGATGAAGACGCGGATGCAGCCGATCGGCAACGCCTGGAGCAAGTTCCCGCGGCTGGTGCGCGACCTGTCGCACGAACTCGGCAAGATCAATCGAACTCGTCATGCACGGGGCGGAGACCGAACTCGACCGCCAGGTGCTGGAGCTGATCAAGGACCCGCTGACGCACATGGTGCGCAATTCGGCGGATCACGGGCTGGAATCGCCCGGGGAACGGCGCGCGGCGGGCAAGCCGGAGACGGGTCGGATCACGCTGAATGCGTATCACGAGGGCGGCCATATCATCATCGAAGTGTCAGATGATGGGCGCGGCCTGGCGGTCGAGCGCATTCGCGCCAAGGCGATTGCTCAAGGACTGACCAACGAAGCCGAACTGGCCGGCATGTCGGACGCGCAGATTCAGGCCTTCATCTTCCGTGCGGGATTCTCCACCGCAGCGCAGGTCACCGCGGTGTCGGGCCGGGGTGTCGGGATGGACGTGGTGAAGACCAACATCGAACGGATCGGCGGCGCCATCGCGCTCGATAGCGTGGCAGGGCAGGGCACGCGCTTCGCCATCAAGATTCCGCTGACCCTGGCGATCGTCTCGGCGCTGATCGTGGAGGCCGGGCAGGAGCGCTTCGCCATCCCGCAGATCAGCGTGGTCGAACTGGTGCGCGCCGGGCCGGGACGGAGAGCAGGGCGAGACGGCGATCGAGCACATCAACCGCTCGCCGGTGCTGCGGCTGCGTAATCAGTTGCTCCCGTTGGTCAGTCTCTCATCGCTGCTCGGGCTGCGAGGAAACTTCGCGCGTCGGCGGACCCGCCCACCATCGTGGTTGCGCAGGTTGGCGGCGGCATGCTCGGCATCATGGTGGATCGCGTGTTCGACACCGAGGAGATCGTGGTCAAGCCGGTGGCGCCCATCCTGCGCCACATCACCATGTTCGGCGGCAACACCATCCTGGGTGACGGCTCGGTGATCATGATCCTCGATCCGAACGGCATTTCGCGTGCCAGCGGTATCGCCGACGACGAAGGCCGCAAGCGGGTGGAGACACAGGGCGGGGCGCATGAGCGCGGCGGAGCGCGTCTCCATGCTGTTGTTCCGTGCCGGCGGGCCGCAGCTCATGGCGGTGCCGCTGGGCCGCGTCGCCCGGCTGGAGGAAATCCCCCGCGAAAAGATCGAAACCACCTCGGGCGGGCTGGTGATCGCAGTACCGCGGTCATCTGATGCCGCTTTTGCCGCTCGCCGACGGGCCGCAGCGAGAGCCAGGGAAAATCAGCCCGTGCTGGTGTTCATGGAACAGGAGCGGCGGATGGGACTGATCGTCGATGAGATCGTCGATGTCGTCGAGGACCAACTGGCGGTGGAGATGGCGAGCGCGCGGCCCGGTCTGCTCGGTTCCGCCATCATCGGCGGCCGTGCCACCGATGTGATCGACATCGGCTACTGGCTGACCGAGGCCTGCCGGCAGCGCGTCGCCGTTCCCGCGCACCAGGGATGGGGCTGATCGATGGAAGACCAGCAGTTCGTCACGGTGCAGATCGGCGATCAGCTCTGCGGCGTGCCGGTGCTTGCGGTGCGTGACGTGCTGGCGGCGCAGACCATCGCGCGAATTCCGCTTGCCCCGCCGCAAGTTGCGGGCAGCCTGAACCTGCGCGGTCGCATCGTGACCGCGATCGATCTGCGCCGGCGTCTCAATCTGCCCCCGGCTCCGGTGGGGACCGCTTCGATGTCCGTGGTCACCGAACATGACGGCGAGCTGTATGCCCTGCTGGTGGACAAGGTTGCGGAAGTCATCAGCGTTCCGGCCGATGCATACGATCCCAATCCGCCGACGCTCAGCCCCGGCTGGGCGGGCGTCAGTGACGGCATCTTCCGGCTTGAAAAACACCTGCTGGTCGCTCTGAATGTTTCCCGGGTCCTGACGCTGCAACCCGATCGCGGCGCCGAACCCGGCGGTGCCGAGCTGCACTGAGCCATGCGGCACCAGAGTTGCCTGGTGGTGGATGACAGCCGGACCATCCGCTCCATTGCGCGGCGAATCCTGGAGGCGAACGGGTTCGACGTGACCGAGGCGGCCGACGGCCGGCTCGCGCTGGAATCGTGTCGCGCGGCGCTGCCGGACTGCGTGCTGCTCGACTGGAACATGCCGGTGATGAACGGCATCGAGTTCCTGGTGGCGCTGCGCGCGGAGTTCGGACCGGACAAGCCCATCGTCGTGCTGTGCACGACCGAGACCGAGATGGACAACATCGCCCAGGCCATCGCGTCCGGTGCGCAGGAATACATCATGAAGCCGTTCGATGCGGAGATCCTGCTCGGCAAGCTCGCGCAAGCCGGGGCGATGTGAGCCGGGACGACCACGGAGCCGTTGCGGGTTCTGGTGATGCGATGATTTCGGCGACTGATCTCGCGGCGCGATCAGCCGCATCATCGAAAGCGACCCGACGATCCGGGTGGTGGCGCGGGCCGGCAACGGAGAGCAGGCGGTGGAGACGCTGCGCCAGACGCCGGTGGATGTGGTGGTGCTGGACGTTGAAATGCCGGGCATGGACGGGTTGACCGCCCTGCCGCTGTTGCTGCTCGCGAATCCCGCGCCGCGGGTGTTGATGGCATCCACGCTGACCACGCGCGGCGCGGAGGTCACGCTGCGTGCGCTGCGCCTGGGTGCGGCCGACTGCATCGCCAAGCCGAGCGCGCTCGGTGCTCTGGGTGAAGGCGAGTTCCGGCGCGATCTGTTGAGCAAGATCCAGGCGCTGGGCCGGCGGGGCGGTGGTTCGGGCCGGTCGTTGACATTGAAGCCGTTTCCGCGACCGGCGCGACCGGCGCAGCTTCTTGCGGTGGGCAGTTCCACCGGCGGTCCGCAAGCGCTGTTCAACCTGGTGCAGGGATTGGGCGAGCGCCTGCCGGTTCCGGTGGTGGTCACACAGCACATGCCGGCCAGCTTCATGCCCACCCTCGCCCAGCATCTCGGGCGGCTGGGTGGCATGCCGTGTGCGCTGGCGGAGGCGGGCCAGAGACTGCTGCCGGCGCACATCTATCTCGCTCCCGGCGACCGGCACCTGCTGGTCGAAAAGACCGACGGTCTGCGGGCGCGGCTGGAGGACGGGCCGCCGGTCAACTTCTGCCGTCCGTCCGTCGATCCGTTGTTCGAGAGCGCGGGGCGGGCGACCGGCGGGGCGTTGATCCTCACGATGCTGACCGGCATGGGCCAGGACGGACTGGCCGGCACCCGCTCGGCGGTGGAAGCCGGGGCGGTGGTGATTGCGCAGGATGAGCAGACCAGCGTGGTCTGGGGCATGCCCGGCGCCATCGCCCGTGCCGGCCTGTGCCACGCGGTGCTGCCGCTGCCGCGGATCGCACCGCGGCTGCTGGAACTACTGGCTCGATGAGTGCGGTCGTTGCCGAAACCTGGTTCGAGACAATCGCCACTCTGCTGAAGCGGCGCTCCGGCATCGCCATCGGTCCCGACAAACTCTACCTGTTGGAAACAAGGCTGGCGGCGATTCTGAAGCGGGAACGCTTGCGCGACCTGCCGGCGCTCGCGGCGCGGCTGCGCGCGCCGGCATCGGAGTCGTTGGCCGCTGAGGTCGTCGAGGCCATGACGACGAATGAAACGCTGTTCTTCCGCGACCAGAAGCCGTTCAACCACCTCCGCACGTCCGAGCTGCCGCGGCTGCTCGCGTCGCGGCCGTTCGGGCGCAGCCTGCGAATCTGGTCCGCTGCGGCCTCCACAGGGCAGGAAGCGTACTCCATCGCCATGCTGCTCGACGAATGCCGGGCCCAGCTCGGCGGCCGCGCGGTCGAGATCATCGGCACCGACATCGCCCGCGAGCCGTTGGCGCGCGCGCGTGAGGGGCGCTACTCGCAGTTCGAGGTGCAGCGCGGATTGCCGGTGCAGATGCTGGTGAAGCACTTCCGCAAGGAGGAGAACGGCTGGCGCATTTGCCAGGCGCTGCGCGACTGCGTGCAGTTTCGGGAGTGGAATTTGCTGTCGGACCTGCGCCCGCTCGGCGTGTTCGATGTCGTGTTCTGCCGCAATGTGCTGATCTATTTCGATCAGCCGACCAAGACGCGTGCCCTGGAGGCGATCGCGGCGCAGATGGCGCCGGACGGGGTGCTGTTCCTGGGCGGGGCGGAGACGGTGCTGGGGATTACCGATCGGTTCGCGCCGCTGGCCGAGCTGCAGGGGGCGTATCATCCGGTGCCGCGGGCGCGGCAGGTTTCGGAGGAAACCGTGTTGCTGGTGTCGGAGGGGTAGGCGATACGCGGCATCTGTGCTGAGTTCGCGACGGGCGATGGTTTCAGGAACCAGCTCCCCATCGGTTGCGTCAGCGCTCCGGTTCAGGACTTGGCCGGTCCCGCCGTGCCAATCGCCCGCGCAAGCGCTGTCGCGTGGTGGAATCTTCGTTCGCCTGGCGCTGCGTCTCGACATTTCGCCCCTGGGCTGCGGCCCGATCGAGAATGTAGTCGGTCGGTTGGATAAGGCCGGCAGTTTGGCCCGGGCGTTTGCCGACCATCCCGTCGGTTCCGGTCCGTTCGTGCTGGCCGATTGGGTGCGCGGCAGCAAGTTCAGCCTGATGCGCAATGCGCATTACTGGAAACAGGGCGAGGACGGGCAACCCTTGCCCTATCTGGACCAGGTGGATGTGCTGATCGTTCCGGATGATGCGACCCGCATCCTGATACTGCAATCCGGCCAGATCGAGGCACTGAATTCGTGCTGTTCTCGCGTGCCGCCGAACTGAATACGACCCCCGGCATCCGCGCTCGGCAATCTGGACCAACGACTACAACGACCCTAGCCCGCATTTCTCAAACTGGGCAGGTGCACCGGGGCTCTGAATGAGCGAAAGTACTTCTGCGACAAAGCCCTAACGCGTTGCAGAGGAGTTCCCCGATGCCGACAGAGTGTAGCGCAGACCTGTTGGGCTTTGCACCTGTTGAAGGCCGCGCGGTTGTCGCGGCATTCGACGGCGGTACGATCACCTCGGATGCCGGAGCGCTGCTTCTGGGTGCGACGGATCGGGCTATCCATCTGGTGGATCGATTTGCCGCCTGTTTCGTGGATTATCGCTGTTCAGGGCTGATCGAACACGCGGTCAGCACGCTGGTGGGCCAACGCGTCTTCGGCCTGGCGTTGGGCTATGAAGACCTGAACGACCACGACCATCTGCGCCATGATCCGACGATGGCGATCCTGGCGGGCAAGCTGGAGGCACGGCGTGCGGATTGCGCCCCTGTGGCCGGCAAATCGACGCTGAACCGGCTGGAACTGAGCCGTCCGCTGCCGAGCAAATATCACAAGATCAGCCATGACCCGGCCGCCATCGAGGCGCTGTTCGTGACGCTGTTTCTGGACGCGCACGGCAAGCCGCCGAAGCAGATCATTCTCGATCTGGATGCCACCGACGACCCTCTGCACGGGCACCAGGAAGGCCGGTTCTTCCATGCGTATTATGACTGCGACTGCTATCTGCCGCTCTACATCTTGTGTGGCCGGCATTTGCTGGCAGCGAAACTGCGGCGGTCGAACATCGACGCATCGGCCGGAGCGGTCGAAGAGGTGGCGCGGATCGTCGCTCAGATCCGCGGGCGCTGGCGGAAGACGCGGATCCTGCTGCGTGCCGACAGCGGCTTCGCCCGCGAGGCGCTGATGGCATGGTGCGAGGCCAATCGGGTGGATTTTCTGTTCGGCCTGGCGCGCAACGAACGGCTGGCCGCGGTGATCGCACCCGAGATGGCAGAAGCGCAGACCACGGCGCATGCGACGGGCCAGCCGGCACGCCGGTTCAAGGACTTCCGCTGGTCGACGCTGGATAGTTGGAGCCGAACACGCCGCGTGATCGGCAAGGCGGAATGGCTTCCCGGGTCAGGCGCGGAGACCGAGAAGGCCAATCCGCGCTTCGTCGTGACCTCGCTCACGCGCAAGGACGCCAATGCACGGTATTTATACGAGACCATCTATTGCGCTCGTGGCGAGATGGAGAACCGGATCAAGGAATGTCAGCTCGACCTGTTCGCCGATCGCACCTCCACGGCCACCATGCGCGCCAATCAGTTGCGGCTCTGGTTCGCATCCATGGCCTATGTGCTGCTTTGCGCGCTACGCCGCATCGGCCTGCATCACACCCAGTTCGCCGAGGCGACCTGTGGCACAATCCGGCTCAAACTGCTGAAGATCGGCGCCCTGGTGCGCGTCAGTGTGCGAAGGATTAAGCTGGCCATGGCATCCGCCTATCCATGGCAACACGAATTCGGCTTGGCTCATGCTCGGCTGAGACACGCCGCCGCCTGACACGAAACAGACAGCGCACAGCTCTCATGCACGGTCGATACGCCGCCGACCCGAGGGACGGACGGGCGGCGCTTTGTCGATCGCTCCCTCGAGTTGCCGTTCAACTGCTCCTCGGGCTGTCTTGGCTCCAAACCATCCGCAAATCACGCCATCCGCTACGCGCGGTTTGAGAAATGCGGGCTAGCCAGATCGTATCCTACATGGCGTATTTCCCGGCCTACGAAACGAATGCAGCGGCTTCAACGACCCCGAGCTGAACAAGCTGTTTGAACAAAGCCAGACGAAACCGATCCTGACAAGCGCGCGGCGATGTTCCAGCGCATCCAGGAAATCTACATCGACGCCGCGCCGAAGGTCTTCCTGCTCGACGAGCCATATCCGGTGGCGCTGAACACGCGGGTTCAGGGTTTCGTCCAGCCTCGGCCGCGTCGTCGAGTCCGGATCGGCGGAACAGATTTTCGCCACGCCCCGGCATCCCTACACGCAGGCGCTGATTGCCGCCTCGCCGAGCCTGGAGTTCGAACGCCGGACGGCGGCGATTGCCGTGACCGGCGAGTTGCCCAGCCCGCTCGCGGTTCCGAAAGGTTGCGCGTTTCACCCGCGCTGCCCGATTGCGATCGCGCGTTGCCGGCAGAGGAACCTGAGGAGCGGGAGGTCGCGGGCCACCGTGTGGCGTGTCACCTCGCATCCTGATTCGCGGCCGAAGTCACCGCACCACCGCCGCCGCAATCTCCCGGAACAGCCGGGCCGGCAAACCCCCGCCCTGCATGTCCGCCATCGCCGCTCCGTCATCATTGCCCATCCACACGCCGATGATCGTGCCATCCACTCCGCCGATGAACCACGCGTCACGCGCATCCTGCGTGGTGCCGGTCTTGCCCGCGACGTCATGGCCCGGCAGCGCCGCCTCCCGGCCCGTGCCGCGCGCCACCACCGCGCGCAGCATCCGCAGCATCGCCGCAGCCTGTTCCGGCGGAATCACCTGCGCCGGCGGCGTCAGCGCGACCGCCTCGGTGCGGCCGTCCGCTCGCACGCCACGGATCCCGATCGGCGTGATGCGCCTCCCGCCATTGAAGAACGGCGCGTAGGCAGCGGCGAGTTCCAGCAGCCCGACCTCACCGGTGCCGAGCGCGATGGATGCGTTGTTCGGCAGCTTGTCGGCGATGCCGCAGCGCGCGGCAACGGCGGCGGCACGCGCGCGGCCCGCCCGAGCGCAGCAGCAACCGCACCGCCGCGGTGTTGATCGATTGCGCAAGCGCCTCCTCGACCGTGATCTCGCCCAGATAGCGCGGCTCGAAATCATGCGGCGACCAGTTGCCCAGCCGGATCGGCGCGTCCAACACCTTATCATCCGGCGTGATCCCATGCTCCAGCGCCGCGAGCCAGACGAACGGCTTGAAGGCGGACCCAGGCTGGCGGCGCGCCAGGGTGGCACGGTTATAGGCACTGTCCTGATAGTTGCGGCCGCCAACCATCGCCCGGACCGCGCCGGTCGCCGAATCCAGCACCACCACGGCGGCCTGCGATGCGTGGTGCGCCGCGCCCGGACCGGCCAGCATGGCAGCGACGCTGCGCTCCGCCGCCTGCTGGATGCGCGGATCGAGGGTCGTGAGCAGCGACGCGTCCTGATCGGGCGGCAGCACCGTCTCGGCTTGGCCCGCGGCCCAGTCGGCAAACCACCCGCCGGCGGACACCGTGCCCTCGGGGAAGCGTATCCGCGCCGCTGCCGCCTGCGCCTGCGCCGCAGTCAGATCGCCGTTCGACACCATCGCAGCCAAAACCTCGCGGGCCCGCGCGGCCGCGGCATCGGGATCGACCCGCGGATTGAACCGCGACGGCGCCCGCGGCAGCCCCGCGATGACCGCGGTCTGCCACAGCGAAAGCTGCCGGGCGGAGACGCCGAAATAGAGCCGCGCCGCCGCGTCGATGCCCCACGCGCCCGCGCCGAAATACACGCGGTTCAGCCAGATCTCGAGAATCTGCCGCTTGCTGAAATGCTCGCTCAGCCACAGCGTCAACAGCAGCTCCTGCACCTTGCGCCGGAAGGTGCGCGCGTTCGACAGGAACAGGTTCTTCGCCACCTGCTGGGTGATGGTCGATCCGCCCTGCACGATGCGGCCCCGCGTGATGTCGGTCACCAATGCGCGGCCGATGCCGATCGGATCGATGCCCGGCTCACGCCAGAAGCGATGGTCCTCGATCGCCACGGCCGCCTCCGGCACATAGGCCGGCAGGGTGGACAGATGCACCGTCTCCCCCACGATGTCGCCGTAGTTCGCGAAGATGCGGCCGGACGTGTCGGTCAGCGTCAGGCTGGGGCGTCGCACCGCGTCCAGCGCCAATTCCGGCCGCGGCAGGTCCCGCGCGAACCACAGCAGCACTGCTGCCGCACCGAGCGAACCCCAGATGGCGGCGATAATGGCCCAGCGCAGCCAGCGCAGGCGAGGACGACGACGCACAGAACGCTCGGACGCCGGCGCGCGGGAGGGCACAAGGCTGGACTCGGACGCGGTCCGGGCGCGGGACATTCGCCCGTTTGTACGGCAAGCGGCGCGAGCCGCGAAAGCTTGCTTATGCCGCTCCGGCCTGGGCAGAGTGGCCCGAGCGAAAACGGGGGAATGGATGCGCGGCATCTTCATGGACGCGGTGGATGATCTGGCGGATGTGTTCCGGCGCGTGGTGCGCGCCGACGACCCCCCCGTCGATGTCCAGGAACGCGCCCACGTCGCCCCCGAAGAACTCCCCGCCCTGCTCCGCGGCTACGACTTCGTGCTCGATGACCACAGCCAGATGCCGACCGCGGCGATGCGCGACTGCAAGGACATCAGGCACATCATCTTCCTCGGCACCGGCGCGCGCAGCTACATGAACCCCGAGGAACTGGCCGCCATCGGCAAGACCGTGCACATCATCAAGGGCTACGGCGACACCGCCGTGGCCGAGCATGCCGATCGCTTTGATGTGGGCCGCTGCGCGAGGCATCGCGCGCATGGATCGCGACATGCGGCGCGGCGACTGGACGCGGACCGAAGGGCCGCAGCTCACCGGCAAGACCATCGGACTGATCGGCTTCGGCGGCATCGCGGCCGAGGTCGCCCGCATCACCCACGGCGGCGGCATGCGCGTGCTGGCATGGAACCGCACGCCGAAATCCACGCCGGGCGTGACCTTCGTGGACCTCGATACGCTTCTGGCCGAAAGCCACGTCGTGTCCCTGCACCTGCTCCTCAACGACGAGACGCGCGGCTTCCTGAACGCCGAGCGGATCGCGCGCATGCGGCCCGGCGCGATCTTCATCAACACCGCGCGCGGCGCACTGCTGGATGAGGCAGCGCTGGTCGCGGCGCTGCGCGACGGACGCATCGCCCACGCCGGCCTCGATGTCTTCCATCACGAACCGCTGCCCCTCGGACATGAACTCGCGTCGTTGGAGAATGTGACGCTCTCGGCGCACAGTGCCTTCCGCACGCCCGAGGCAAGCGAGGCGTTATTGCGCCGTGCCTTGGACATTGCGCGAGGCTTGCGTAGCCAAACGCTCCGCCCGCCTGGCGGAACGGTAGACGCAGCGGACTTAAAATCCGCAGCCCTGTGGCGTGGGGGTTCGACTCCCCCGGCGGGCATCCTTCACTTACGGATGAATTCCAACAGATCGGCGTTGACTGTCGCGGCCTCGGTCGTCGGCATGCCGTGAGGAAAACCCTTGTAAGTTTTGAGGATGCCGTTCTTCAGCAGTTTCGCCGAGAGCGGTCCTGACGCGGCATACGGAACGATCTGATCGTCATCGCCGTGCATCACGAGAACCGGCACCGAAATCCTCCTCAGGTCCTCGGTGAAGTCGGTCTGGGAGAAAGCGACAATACCGTCGTGGTGCGCCTTCGCACTACCCATCATGCCCTGGCGCCACCAGTTCCAGATCACGCCCTGCGATGGTTTCGCGCCAGCCCGATTGTAGCCGTAGAACGGGCCGGCCGGAATTTCGTAGAAGAACTGGGCGCGGTTGGCAGCGAGTTGCGCCTGAAAATCGTCAAACACCTGTTTCGGCAGGCCCCCCGGATTGGCAGGCGTCTGCACCATGAGCGGCGGAACCGCGGAGATGATCGCCGCCTTCGCCACCCGGCTCTCGCCGTGCCGCGCGATATAGTGCACCACTTCGCCGCCACCGGTGGAGTGGCCGACATGCACAGTGTTCTTGAGATCGAGATGCGCAGTCAACGCGGCGAGATCATCGGCATAATGATCCATGTCGTGGCCGGCGGCGGTCTGGGTGGAACGGCCGTGGCCTCGGCGGTCATGAGCGATCACGCGAAAGCCGCGACTGAGAAAGAACATCATCTGCGCGTCCCAGTCGTCAGCCGAGAGCGGCCAGCCGTGGCTGAACACGATCGGCTGACCGGTGCCCCAGTCCTTATAGAAAATCTCGACGCCGTCCTTCGTGGTGATCGTGGGCATTAGCTGGGTGTCTTTTCAAATCGCTGGATGTCTCCGCCGAGTTGCACCCAAGGCTGAGCACTCATGCAATAAATCTGCGTCGTGGGTTTCACCCAACTCGGGTCATCGAGCGTGCCCGCCCCGATCATCACCACGCCGGGCATGATCTCCCCCTCGTCGATGATCGACGAACCGCATTCCGGACAGAACAACCGAGCAATCGGCTTGCCGCTGTCTCCCGCCTTGGTAAAGCTCTTCATCTCTCCGCTGACCGTCAGCGCGGATTTCGGCAGCGCCACCACCGCCGCGAAAGCGCTGCCGGTGTACTTCTGACAGTCACGACAATGGCAGATGCCCACGAAGGTGGGCGCCGCATCGGCGCTGTAGCGCACCGCCCCGCACAGACAGCCGCCGGTGATTTTCGGCATGGCGATTACCCCCCGTCTGGAGTGTTAGAGCCGGTCCACACCTCGCGGTAAAGCGCGATAATCTCATGCTTCTCCGGCACGCGCGGATTGTTTCCCGGACTCCCCGACGCCAGCGCCTGCTCCGCCATGAGGTCGAGCTTGCCGAACCACGCATCGGCCTCGATGCCGTACGCAGCCGGACCGGGAACCGCGAGATCGCGGTTCCATGATTCGAGGCCGGCGATCAGGCGCTCGCAGGCGCGATCATCGGCATCGGTGCCGGCGGCGAACCCCACGCGCCGCGCAGCCTCGGCATATCGCGCCGGAGCGCCGAGGCATGGAGAAGCGGGTGACCGCCGGCAGCAGCATGGCGTTAGATAGGCCGTGCGGCACGTGGAAATGCGCGCCGATCGGCCGCGACATGCCATGCACCAGCGCGACCGAGGCATTCGAAAACGCCAGCCCCGCCTGGGTGGCGCCGAGCATCATGCCCTCCCGCGCCTCGGCATTGCGCGGCTCGGCATAAGCGGTGCGTAGATGCCTGCCGATCAGCGCCATCGCCGAGACCGCCAACGCGTCCGAGAACGGATTGGCCCGGCGGGAAACATAAGCCTCCAGCGCGTGCGTCAGGCTGTCGATGCCGGTATCGGCGGTGGTGCGCGGCGGCACGGTAAACGTCAGTTCGTAATCAACAATCGCCGCAAGCGGCAGCGCACCGAGACCCGGCGATCAGCATCTTCTCGTCGCGTTCGGTATCGGTGATGACAGTGAAGCGCGTGCACTCGCTGCCCGTGCCGGCGGTGGTGGGAATCGCGATGATCGGCGCGGCGGCGTGGTCTGCCTGCGCCGGCACTTTGTAATCGCGCATCTTGCGGTCCGGTGCGTCGCGCGCGGCGAGGATCGCGATGGCCTTGGCGGTATCGAGCGAGGACCCGCCGCCGAAACCGATGAAGCAATCATGCGCGCCCTGCTGCCACAGGCGTACGCCGGTCTCGATGACCGTGTCGGTGGGGTCGGAGACCGTATCGCTGAACACGGCGGGAGTGATCCCCGCAGCGGCGAGCGGATCGAGCATGCGGCGGACCAGGCCGGTGGAGACCATCACCGGATCGGTCACGACGAACGGACGCGACAGGCCGAGCGTGCGCAGCAGTTCGGCGGTTCGCCCGACCGCCCCGCCGGCGACCAGCATGATGCGCGGGGCGGCGATGGCGGCGTTGGTGGTCATGGCGGGAGAGAAGCGGAAACGCCAGGTGAGTGCAACGTGCGTCCGTTTCTCAACGCCAGCCAGACACGCGTCTCTCGAGCCGAACCGCCGGCTTCTGCGTTCTTGCGACATCGGCCATGCTTCGTTTTGCCGCCACCACCTCCGGCCCGGTGACCACCAGCGGCGCGCAGCCCTCGGCCTCCCACAGCCGGATCGCGAAGTCCGGATGCAACACCGCCGGGCCGGCGCCGTTATCGAACATCCGCCTCCCCCCGGTATCGAGGAAGCTCTCCGCCGGCAGCCCCTCGGCCAGCACCACGTCGTGGCGTTCCAGCTCGATGTGGTAGTACGTCACGCTCTCCACCGGCACCTGCGCCACCGCCTCGCCGTCGAGCAGACAGCGCACCGGGATCAGCACCTCCTCGAGATACAGCGCATGGTCCGGCGAGACATAGAGATCGCGCGCCGGCAGCCCCGGCCCGAACGCCCCGCGGCGCACCCGCACCGGCCAGACCTTGCGCGGCTCGCGGATGGCGGGCGCAGGCGACCCGGCGGTGGCCGATCCACACGATGCGCGAGGCCCCGCCGCCGAGCAGCACCGCCACCGCATCGCCCACCTGCAATTCCTCCACCGCGACCTCGCCGCGTGCGGTGCGGATGCGGGTGCCGGCGGCGAAACACGGCAGCGCCCCCAGCCCACCCTGGGAGTTCACCGTCTCCAGCGCCGTCAGGTTGGTGCCGACCACCGCCGGGGAAACATCCAGCGAGCCGATCACCGTGCCGCTCTGCGACGGCCCGCTCCACAGCTCCAGCTCGTTGTCGCCGTCGGACTCGCCGCCCATGACGAACTGCGTGCTGCCGATTGCCTCGATCGTGCCGTAGGTCACCCCGGTGACGCCGCCGCTGCTGTCGGTGGTGATGGTGACACTCTGCAGCAGCAGTTCGGCGGCGGTGTTGAAGTTGCTGATCACCGCGTCGAAGCCGGTGATCGAGCCGATGGTCAGCACGCCGAAGCTGTGGCCGTTGTGGAAATCCACCGCCTGGCTGTTGTCCACCGTGGCGGCATTGACGAACAGATTGCCGAAGCCCTGCACCTGCAGAACGCCGCCGGTGCCGCTGCCGCCATCGGAGATGGTCGGGCTGGAGACCAGCAGCGTGCCCATGGAACCCAGGCTGACGCCCTGGGCGAAGTAGGTGCTGGTGTTGATGATCTGCTGGGTCGCCACCACGGTGCCGGAGGGGCCGGTCGGGCTGGTGTTTTCGATCACCGTCGGGTCCACCAGGCCGCCCAGCAATTGCAGCCGCCCGAAGGCCGAGGTCGCCAGCGTGCCGGCGACATTCAGCGTGCTGCCGGCGCCCACCACCACCACGCCGTCGGTGATGGTCATGTTGTTGGCGACCTGAAGCTCGCTGAGCGAACCCTCGAGGTCGATGACGCCGGAGCCTCCGGCGGAGCCGACCACGGCGTCGGCGGCGTGGATGATGCCGCCGCCGTTGATGTCGAGGTCGCCGGTGCCGGCAGCCCCCGCGACCAGCGTGCCGCTGAGGGTCACGGTGCTGCCGGCGCCGACCGACATGTTGCCCGTCGCGGTGGATTGGTTGCCGATGATCAGGTCGGTGGCCGAGACGCTGCCGCCGGCGGTGACGCCCAGCGAGCCGGCCGCGGCGTCGCCGACGATCAGGCTGCCGCCGATGGTCCAGGTGGAGGCCGGGCCGGTGACGCTGACCGAGGAGCCGTCGGTTCCGGTGTCGGCGGCGATGTCGGCGGCGGGGCCGGTGTAGCCCGACCCGGGGTTGGTCACCACGAGGCCGCCGTTCTGGATCTGCATCGTGCCGAAGCCGCTTCCGCCTCCGCCGGGTACGACGCTGAGGGCGGTATCACCGCCTACAGTAAACTGGCCCACGTTGCTGAGTTCGGACCCCGATCCGGTGACCACGAGCTCACCGGTGCCACCGCTATCAAAGCCGATTGCAATGCCGCCATCCGATTGCAACGAGTTGTTGCCCGATATGACGCTGCCGCCGGCGCTGATCATCAGCACGCCCTGACCGCCATCTCCCACGGTCAGTTGACCCAATGCCGTCAGCACTGAACTGGTGCCCGTGACCGTCACGGTGCCGGTGCTGCCCATGAGTTCGCCGATGTCCAACGCGGGCAAGTCGTGTCCGTCCGTTCCCACCGTAAGGGAACCGCCGGCCGAGACCGTGACCGCCCCCGCGCCGTCGTCCCCCACCGTCAGGTAGTTCGTTCCGGCGTTCACGATCCCGCCGTCAACGTTCAGCGTGCCCGAGGCGTTGAACGCATTGCCCAGAAGGAGGGCCGTCATGGACCCGCCGGCGCTGCCGGCGATGACCGAACCGCCAGGGCCGACCGACAAGGTGCCGCTCCCCTCGTCGCCGAGCACGATTTCGGCGCCTGAGGCATTCAGCAGACCGGTGACATCCGCCGAGCCGTTCGAATCCAGGTACGAGCCGAGAACCAACCCGACGGTGCCAGCCGGCTTCACCTGCAATGTGCCGCCGGCCAAGACAGTGATCCAACCGTTCCCCGAATGGATCGACTGCTGTCCTCCGGCGATCACTGTTCCGGCTGAAATCAATCCATCGCTGCCGACCGTGATCGTGCCATTGCCAAGGTCGCCGACGAAGATCGTGCCTGGCGTGGTCCATACGGCGCCGCCTGCCGTCGTGCCGGAGACCAACACCCCGGCGCCGGGGCCATCGACGAAATCGGCCTGATCCGCCAATCCCTGCAAAGTGGCGCCCTGTGTGATCTCGAGGCTGCCGGGATTGCCGGCCCCCCCCACGTCGGTCAATTCGGTGTAGGTCAGCGCGCCGCCGGATTGCAGCACCCATGGGTTGAGGCCGCGGAAATCGAACACGCCGGCCGTGACCGCGCCGCCAAGCGTGCCGCCATTGGAAAATGCCGTGCCGAACAGCGCGATGTCGCCGGGCTGGGGAGTGTGGGAGGACGTGGACCCACTGAATTGCCAGTTCGTCGCTACCCCGACATTGCCGTTCCCGCTGGCGCCTGGGTTCCAGACATAGGTGCTCGGGCTCAGCGAGAATTCGTTGGGTGGGAGAACGTCCAATGTCCCGCTCAGCCCTGCCCCGGGGAGCAACCCGACCGTGATATCATGCGTAACGCCGGACTCGACCGCCACCAGCAGCGCGCTGTGCGCGCTCAGAGCACTCGATTCGAGCGTGATGTTCGGGCCGAATGCGATCAGGTCCCCGTCTCGGAGACCGCTGATCGTGCCGGCAAACGAGCTCAATTCATTGATGATCAAGGACTCCGACGCACCCGGACCGAACGAGATCGTGCCCTGCGTGATCGGCCCGTCCACCTGCAGCGTGCCGCCGCCGCCGATCTCAGACACGCCCGCGCCGGAGAGCGAACCGGTGATTTCGATGCTGCCGCCAGTGGTCGTGGAGAGCGTGCCGGTATTGCTGACGATCAACTCACCGTCGTTGGCGAGCGGAGCAACAGTGCCCGTGCCGATGACCGTATCCCCGGCGGCGATGGTGCCCGCGGCATATCCCGTTGTCCCGATCTGGATGATCGACATCTATCCTCCACTGGCGGTTGCGCAACGATAACGGCCCACCAGGTCGTGGAGCGGGAGCGCGGCGCTGTTTTATTCAGCTAGCAGCGCTGCCTTTTCCAACTGGTTAAGAGAATTGTCAAAACACTTGATGAGGGAGGCGAGGCCCTCAGGCTGCTATGGTCAACAACTTCTGATTGGCGTCCAGCATCCGCCGGGCCGCCACGACCTCCGGCCCGGTGACCACCAGCGGCGCGCAGCCCTCGGCCTCCCACGGCCGGATCGCGAAGTCCGGATGCAGCACCGTCGGGCCGGCGCCGTTGTCGAACATCCGCCTCCCCCCGGTATCGAGGAAGCTCTCCGCCGGCAGCCCCGGCCCGGACGCCCCGCGGCGCACCCGCACCGGCCAGACCTGGCGCGGCTGCGGATGGCGGGCGCAGGCGACCCGGCGGTGGATATGGTGGCTAACAATACTGATTTAATATCGTTCCATTGTCAAGCAGGTTGAGGACAAGCGCTGGGCACCGCAACAAGCGGTCACAGCTCGCGAAGCAGAACTGACACGCAGGCGTCTTGACTGTTTCTCGATCTTGATGCTGCTCGCGGAGCGGTCCCGAACTGCTCAGCCGTCCCGCCTACCCCGCACTCAACCCCCGCGTCTGCTCCACCAATGCGACCAGCGGCGCCGGATCAGCCGCGAACAGCTCCGCCTCCCGCCGAGCCTCCTGCGCGATGCGATCCAGATACCCCTCCGCCGCCGGCAGCGCCGCCGCATACGCCCTTGCCAGCGACACCAGCTCGGCCCCCGACGGCTCTGCCGTGCAAAACAACCCCGCCACCTCCGGATCGCGGATCGCCAGCGCGGCGGGCAGCGTCAGAATCCCGTCGCGCAAATCCTCCTCCCCGCCGCCGCCCAGCGCCGCGCCGCCCCGCACGTCCCCCACATCGTCGCAACCGTGGTACAGCAGACCCAGCAGTCCGCCGAAGCGACGCAAACGGCCCGATGTGTCGCCAAGACACGCGCACACCTCGAACATCGCGCCGGTGTCCTCACCCGCGATGCGCCGCCAGTCCTCCACGCCCAGCTTCTGCCGACGCAGCCGCCACTGCATGCACTCCGCCACCGCCAGGCGCTTCAGCAACTCCGAAACCAACCCCGCCGCCTCGGGATCGTCGCGCAGATCATCATACCCGTCCGCCACGATGTACCCGGACGCCATCAGCGCGGTCAGTTCGCCGAAGCGGGCATGCAGCGTGGCGCGGCCCCGCCGCGTGGGTGAGCGATCCAGAATGTCGTCAATGATCAGCGAGACATTGTGGAACAGCTCGACCATGAACGCGCGGCGGATGATGCGTTCCGGGATCGGGCCGGCATGGCAGGCACGGAAACAGGCAAACACCGTCAGCGGGCGAAACCCCTTGGCGCCGGGGCCGAACTGCCACGCCAGCGCAGGACGCATCTCCGGATCAGCCTTGTCCGCCCATTCGGCGATCATCCCGCGCAGCCGCGCGAGTTCCGCGGCGAAGTCCAGCACCCGCGCATCGGCGACCGGCGCCTCCTGCACCGCGTCGTTCATCCCTTCGCCCGGTGCTGGCGCGGCCGAGAGGCCGGAACGCCGGCGGCCACAATCTGCGCGATGGCCTCGGACAGCCGGTCGAGTCTCGGCCTGCAGCCGGCGTGCCTCCTGGTTCGCCGCCTCCCCGATCTCCCTCAGCCAGGCCCGCAGATCGTCCGCCAGCTCGCGCTGATCGGCGCCCTGGCGTTCCATCAGGGCGTGCATCAGCGCCGCCTGGTAGCGCGACTGGATTTCGGCCAGTGCCGTGCCGTAGCGCAGGGCGCTGGCCGCCGCGATGGCGCCCGCCTGCGTCACCGCGCCCCGCATCGCTTCGTCCGGCATGGGCGCCGGCCTCGGCTATTCGACCACGGGACCGAGCGGCGGCAGGTTGGACGGCGCCGCCGAGGGGGGTGGAGGCGGAGGAGGCGCGGCCGGAGGTGGAGCGGCCATCGGGGGCGCAGACGGAGGTGGAGCAGGCGGCGGCGTTACGACCGGCGGCGCGGGGGACGGCTCCGGAGCCGGATACGCCGGTGCGGGCGGCGCGGCGACCACCGGCGGGGTGACCGCCGGTGGGGCACCTGGGGCGTAACCCGGCGGGGTGAGCGGGATCGGCGCACCTGGCTGCGGCCCTGATGGATAAGCCGGCGCCTGATAGGGCTGTGCCCCGTACGGCACCGGCTGCACAGGCGCCCCCGCCGGCGCCTGCCCCTGCAACGGCACCTGCTCCACCGGGGCAGGCGTCACAGCGGGCGCGAGCAGCCATGGTCCAAGCGAGTGACGCACCTGCCTTTCAAACTCGCCGTTCATCTGCTGCATCAGTTCGGTGGTCAGTGAGTAGAGCGCACCGCGCAGATCGCTGCCGAACCCGGCGAGCTGGCGGGTGGCGGTCGCCGAGGCGTAGCCGACCCTTGTGCCCCGGTCGTCGTAGATGGTGAGTGTCACCGTGAAGGCGCCGATCAGCTCGGCGCCCTGCTGGATGACCGAGGCGTTGTCGATCGAGAACACCGCCCGGCCCGTGCCGCCCTGGGCCTGCAGCCGCTCCGTCGCCATCTGGCGCAAGGCGGACACCGGGTTGAGCGGATCTTCGGCGCTGACATCGGGCGGCTGGCCGGACGGAAAGTAATTCTGCTGGATCTGGATCGAGGCGACGTTGAGCGGCAGCTTTCCGTATGCGCTGTAGTCGAGCGGCGCCGTCGGCGGCGGTGCCGTGGTTTCGCTGACACAGGCCGCGAGGGCGAGGGGCAGGGCGAAGGGCAGGGCCAAAGCGGCGCAGAGCGCGAGCGCGGATGGCAGCGGACGCCGAGGCATGCAGAAGCTCCGGAAGCCGTTGAAGCGGCGGAAGGGAGCAAAGCGCGCCGCCCGGGTCAATGCCCGGCGGATTTGCCCTCCAGACGGCTCCTCACGTCCTTCCGCGGGAAGCGGAAGTCGAAATTGCAGAATTCGCAGGTCATGACGATGTCGCCATCGACCGCCATGTGGTCCAGATCATCCTCGGGAAAGCCCTCCAGGATGTCCGACAGGCGGGCGCGGGAGCAGCGGCAGCCGTAAGACAGGGCGCGGGCACGGTTGACCGCCGCCCCTTCGGCGGCGAACAGGCGGCTGAGCAGTTGGTTGGACGGCAGGCCGTCATCGAGCAGTTCAGGATCGGTCACGGTGGCCGCCAGCGCCAGGGCGGTGCGCCAGCTTTCTTCCTGATCTTCCTCCGACAGCGCCGGATCGACGCCCCCGGCACCGGCGATCTTTTCCAGTATCAGGGCGGAGGCGCGCCAGCCTTGGGGCGTCTGCTCGCAGGCCAGGCGGATCCAGCAGCGGAGCTGTTCCGACGTGGCGAAGTAGTGCAGCGCCATGTCGGCGAGGGTGGCTCCCTCGATGGCGACGATGCCCTGATGGCGATTGCGGTCGGGTCCCTGATCCACGGTGAAGGCCAGGTAGCCGGCGCCGAGGAGGCGAGCGGCCTCGGGCGGCGAAGGGTCGGTGCTGAGAGTGTCGGCGAAGCGCTCGGGATTGATGCGGGCATAGCCGCGCAGCGCGCCGCGGTCGGTGCAGTCGGTGAGCAGCAGCGGCACCGGGCCGTCGCCCTTTGCCTGCACGCTGAAGGAGCCGGTGAATTTGAGGGCGGAGGCGAGCGCGGCGGAGAGCGCCAGCGCCTGGCCGAGCAGACGGCGCACCGGCGCCGGGTTTTCATGGCGGGTGAGCAGGGCTTGGCCCAGCGGGCCGAGCCGTATCAGTCGGCCGCGCACCGGGCGGTGCGGCAGGTGGAACGGCGTGATGCCGCGTGGCGACGACCATGTCCGGCACAGCGGGACGATTGCTGTCGAGGAAGGCGGGAATGTCGGGCATGGGGTACGGGTTAGATAGTGCAGTTGGTAGCCACATGCTACGGTCCGGCATGGACGAGATCGCGATCCGGCCGCTCGGGCCAGACGACGCCGACGCCGCGGCGGCGCTCATCACGCGCGCCTTCTCGGCTCAGCCGGTGCTGCTTGATCCGCCGCCCTCGGCGTTGCGCTTGACCGGTGCGGACGTGCTGGCCGGCTTGCGGGCCGGCGGCGGGGCAGGGGCGGTGGCCGGTGGTGTGCTGGTGGGCGCCGTGCTGTGGGCGGAGGAGGCGGGCGGCTTATACGTGTCCCGGCTATCCGTGACGCCGGAAAGGCGAGGGCAGGGCATAGCATCGCGGCTGCTGGAGGCGGCCGAGGATGTGGCGCAGGCGAGCGGGTTGCCTCGGCTGCATTTGGGGACGCGGCTGGCATTGCAGGCCAACCGCCGGCTGTTCGCGCGGTGCGGGTTCCGGGAGATCGCGTTCCACGCGCATCCAGGTTACGCGGCCCCGACCTGGGTGGAGATGGAGAAGCGGCTGGGACAGGCAGCGGCTGTCGCTTGAGCAGTACGTCGGCGACCCGAGTTACGTCCGAGGTAAACTCTCGTGCGATCCTGTGTTGATGACATTCGCTGCCGGTTGCCCGGGGTCGGTCGCGGCCCGGGGGTCGTGGGCGGTGCTGGCCAGCCAGTCCGCGAACCGGGTCTGGATTGCCTGCGCTTCCACAGGATCGGACGGAGGCGCAGTGGGGTCGGATGTATCGACCACGATCACCGTCCTGCCGGCAAATGGAAAGGGTGCTGCGTCGCGCGGCAGCAATGCGGCGATGGCGCGATCCGAGGAGGCCAGCGGGGTCAACTCGGCGTCGAGCAGGCCGAAATGGTCGATGAAACGGTTGAAGGCGGCGGGGTACTCGGATACACCCCTCGGAATCCGCCCGTCCGAGCCGGCTCTCGAGAAAGGTCGGATCGGTGGCGTGCATCTCCAGGCGGATCGAGGTGAGGGCGCCCGGGGTTCGCCAGTCATCTGTGGTCTGCCAGCCGAAATCCCACACCCGCATGCCCTTGATCCCATTACCGCGAATGCCGTTTTCGTTGAGCGTTCCCTCGGCGCGATATCCAAGAATGTCTGGCGTGTTGGTGAAGACACCGACCGGCGTCCTGAAATGCTCCTTGCGTCCCGGTTTGCCGGTGCTGACCTTCACGGCGGCGATGACCGGCCAGGGCTGGGCGCTCTGATCATACAGCGCCAGCCAGAGCCGCTGCACCGACGGCGCGCGGTCCACGATCAACACCACCTGTGGGCCGGTCAGGGTGGTATCGGTCCGGCGCAACATGTCCGATGCGGCGTTTAGCGCATTGTCGGTGATGCGGGGTGGGGGGTGAACCAAAGCCTTCCCCAACCAGGATGCTGCCGCGCCGCGTAGTTGCTCGACGGCATGGTTCAACCAGGCGGTCGGTGCGAATGGGGTTTGCGTCTGTGCGGAGCCGGCCGCGAGGGGCTGGCCCGCTGCGAAGGCCGTGCTCGCGGCAAGGAGCGTGGTGCCGATGAGCACCGGCAACAGATGGCGCCGGCGCGGGGCCGGAATGACGAACTGCACGAAGACCGTCCGGTCGAAGGGGCGTTGGATCGTATCTTATACGCGATGGGGAATGAATCGGGCGTTACGCCAAGAATTTTGGTGCGGGTGTGGCGTTTCGGCAGAGTTGGGGGCGGACCGGCCCGCTCCGCGGGCAACCGACCCGCAATGAAACCACCGGCTGGCGCATTGCGGACGAGCCGGTGGGAAATCCGGGCTGAAAACAGAAGATAGTGGCCCGACCTGAAGGGCGTCACCCCAACGGGCATACCATGTGACGGACTTCAGAATCGGGACGCTAGCGCAGCGTGGCGTTCAGTTTCTCCAGCGCTGCGGCCCCAGGCACCAGGGCCGCGTTGTCCAGCGCATTGAATGGCGTCTCCACGGTGTGCAGATGTGTGTGCAGATCCTCAGGTTCCGGATCGACGAACAGCAAACCGGTGACGATTTCCCCTTCCGCCTGGCGCTGCTGCAAGTAGTCCATGGCGGCCACCCGATCGTGCACGTCGTACTCCGCTGCGAGTTTGCGAAGCGTCAGCAGCGTTCCATCGTGCTGGCGGACGATCTCCACGGTGCCGGGCTGGTACTGCACGGTGATTTCGTCCCGGCCGGTGATTACGTCGAGGAAGTTCACCGCTTCATTATGCTCGCGCACGTAATCGAAGCTCTTGGTGGAGCCGTCATGGTTGTTGAATGCCACGCAGGGAGAGATCACGTCGATGAACGCCGCCCCGGCATGTGCGATAGCGCCCTTGATCAACGGGATCAGTTGATCCTTGTCGCCTGAGAAGCTGCGCGCGACGTAGGTCGCTCCGAGCTGAAGCGCCAGTCCGACCAGATCGATCGCCGAAATCGTTGTTGATGAGGCCGCGCTTGGACTTGGCGCCGCGATCCGCGGTGGCGGAGAACTGGCCCTTGGTCAGACCGTACACTCCGTTGTTCTCCACCAGATACACCATGTTCACGCCGCGTCGCATGACATGGGCGAATTGCCCGAGGCCGATCGACGCGGAATCTCCGTCGCCCGAAACACCGATATAAACCAGGTCACGGTTGGCCAGATTGGCGCCGGTCAGCACCGACGGCATGCGCCCATGCACCGAATTGAAACCGTGCGACGCGCCCAGGAAATAGGTTGGCGTCTTGGACGAGCAGCCGATGCCCGACAGCTTGGCGATGCGATGCGGCGGCAGGCTGAGTTCGAAGCAGGCGCGCATGATCGCGCCGCTGATGGAATCGTGGCCGCATCCGGCGCACAGGGTGGAGATCGCGCCCTCATAATCCCGGTGAGTGAAGCCGAGCGAGTTCTTCGGGAGTGCCGGGTGATGCAGTTTGGGCTTGGCGAGATAGGTCATTGCGCTGCCTCGGGAAGCGGAACCAGCTTCAGCGCGGTCGGTTGCTCGGCAATCGCACCGGCGATGAAGCGGGCGGTAATGGGTGTGCCGTCGTAGTGCAGGATTCGGATCAGCCGGGCGGGATCGATCTCCAACTCGTTCACGAGGAGGGTGCGCAGTTGGGCGTCGCGGTTTTGTTCGACGACGAAGACTGTATCATGCGCCGCAATGAAATCTCTCACGTCCTCGCTGAAGGGGAAGCCGCGCACCCGCAGCAGATCGAGATGGATGCCCTGGTCAGCGAGAAGATCGTCCGCCTCGTCCATCGCCGGACTGGTCGAGCCGTAATAGATCGCGCCAAGCCGCGTGGCCTGACGCGCGGGCCGCGCCACCGGCGCCGGAACCAGGGTGCGCGCGGTGTGGTGCTTCTTCAGCAACCGCTGCATGTTGTCGGCGTAGGCGTGGCCTTGTTCAGTATATTTGGCGTAGCGGTCCTTCGATGTGCCGCGGGTGAAGAACGAACCCCGCGTGGGGTGCGTGCCGGGATAGGTGCGAAACGGGATGCCGTCATCGTCCACATCCAGGTAGCGGCCGAAGTCTTTCCCCGCTTCGAGTTCCTCGCGGGTCATCACCTTGCCCCGGTCCAGCCGGCGTGCATCGTCCCACACGAAGGGACGTGTCAGGCGTTCGTTCATGCCGATATCGAGATCGAGCATGACGAAGATCGGCGTCTGCAAGCGGTCCGCCAGGTCGAAGGCGAGTGCGCCGAACTCGAAGCATTCATGCGGGTCTTCCGGCAACAGCAGCACGTGCTTGGTGTCGCCGTGCGAGGCATAGGCGCAGGACAGCACATCGCATTGCTGGGTGCGCGTCGGCATGCCGGTGGAGGGGCCGGCGCGCTGCACGTCGAACACCACGGCGGGGATTTCGGCGAAATAGGCGAGGCCGAGGAATTCCTGCATCGAGCGAGATGCCCGGGCCGGAGGTCGCGGTGAACGCCCGTGCGCCGTTCCACGCCGCGCCGATCACCATGCCGATGGATGCCAACTCATCCTCGGCCTGGACGATGGCGAAGCGGTTTTTGCCCGTCTCCTTGTCAACGCGATAGCGGTTGCACCATCGGGTGAAGGCTTCCGCCAGCGATGATGACGGCGTGATCGGATACCACGCGCACACCGTCGCGCCGCCATAGACCGCGCCCAGCGCCGCGGCGGCGTTGCCGTCGATGGAAATGCGGTCGCCGATCGCATCCGCCCGGCGCACGCGTAGCCCGATCGGGCATTGCAGGTTCTGCATCGCGTAGTCGCGACCCATGTGCAGCGCTTGGATGTTGGGTGGGATCAGCTTGTCCTTGCCGCGGAACTGTTCCTTCAGCAGTTGCTCGATCACCGCGACATCCATGTCCAGCAACGCCGACAGCGCGCCGACATAGATGATGTTCTTGAACAACTGACGCTCCCGGACGTCCGTGTACTGCCGGTTGCAGATCTCCGTCAGCTTCATGCCGATGACCACGATGTCGTCGCGGAACTTCAATTCCGGCATCGGCTTGGTGGAATCGTAGAACAGGTAGCCGCCCGGCACGATCGACCGCACATCCTGGTCCCAGGTCTGCGGGTTCATCGCGACCATCAGATCGACGCCGCCGCCCCGCGCGCCGAGATGTCCGGCTTCCGACACCCGCACCTCATACCAGGTGGGCAGGCCCTGGATGTTGGACGGAAAGATGTTGCGCGGCGCAACCGGGACGCCCATGCGCATGATGGACTTGCCGAACAGCGTGTTCGCGCTGGCGGAGCCGGAGCCGTTGACGTTGGCGAACTTGATGACGAAGTCGTTGACGGCGGTAATGCCGTCAACGCGGATCAGCGACTGCAGCATGCATGCTCCGCCCTGGTCGTGCCAGCCTGTGCTATGTCATACAGGAATCGCTGCATGTCCCATGCACCGGTGGGGCAGCGTTCCGCGCACAATCCGCAGTGAAGGCAGACATCCTCATCCTTCACCATCACCCGCCCGGTCTTCAGCGCGCCGGAGACGAATAGGTCCTGCGTCGTGTTCCGACGCCGGCGCGGTCAGACGCGTGCGCAACTCCGGCTCGTCGCCGTTGCGCGGTGATCGTCAGGCAATCGACCGGACAGATATCGATACAGGCGTCGCACTCGATGCACAGCGCGTCGGTGAACACCGTCTGCACGTCGCAGTTCAGGCAGCGCTCGGCCTCCTTGTACGCGAGCCGGTCATCGAACCCGAGTTCAACCTCGGCCTTGATGTCCTTCAGCGCCAGGAATTTGTCCTTGTGCGGCACCGCGTAACGCCGATCCAGCGAGATGTCGTTGTCGTAGCTCCACTCGTGGATGCCCATCTTCTGGCTGGACAGATTGACCATCGGCGGCGGGCGGTCGCCACGTCCGCGCCCTGGCACATCTGGTGGATGGAAATCGCCGCCTGGTGCCCGTGCGCCACCGCCCAGATGATGTTTTTCGGTCCGAACGCCGAATCGCCGCCAAAGAACACCCGAGGATGACTGGACTGCATGGTCAGCTCGTCCACCACCGGCATGTCCCACTGATTGAACGTGATGCCGATATCACGCTCGATCCACGGGAAGGCATTCTCCTGCCCGACCGCCACCAGCACGTCATCGCACGGAAAGTGCTGGTCGGGATCGCCCGTGGGAACCAGCCGGCGCCGTCCTTTCGCGTCGTATTCCGCCTTCACCTTCTGAAACAGCACGCCGGTCAGCTTCCCCGCGTCATGGGTGAATTCCAGCGGCACGAGAAAATTCAGGATCGGGATGTCCTCCCGCATCGCGTCGTCCTTCTCCCACGGCGAGGCCTTCATCTCCTCGAAGCCGGAGCGCACGATGACCTTCACGTCTTCCCCGCCCAGCCGGCGGGAGGACCGGCAGCAATCCATCGCCGTGTTGCCGCCGCCCAGCACGATCACGCGGCGGCCGATCTTGCTGATATGGCCGAACGAAACCGACGCCAGCCAATCAATGCCAATATGGATGTTGGCCGCGGCTTCCGTCCGGCCCGGGAATCGGCAGATCGCGCCCGCGCGGCGCACCGGAGCCGACGAACACCGCATCATAGCCCTCGTCCAGCAGCGCCTTCAGACTGTCCACACTGCTGGCCCAGCCGCATCTCGGGGCCGAGCCGGGCGATATAGCCCACCTCCTCGTCGATCACCTCTTCCGGCAGGCGGAATTTCGGGATCTGGCTGCGGATCATGCCGCCGGCGCGGGCATCGCCGTCGAACACCACGCAGTGGTAGCCCAGCGGCGCCAGGTCCCGCGCCACGGTCAGCGACGCCGGCCCGGCACCCACCAGCGCGATCCGCTTGCCGTTCGCGCCGGGCGCCGGCGCCGGCATGCGGTCCGACACGTCTCCCTTGTAGTCGGCGGCGACGCGCTTCAGCCGGCAGATCGCGACCGGTTGCTCCTCGATCCGGCCCCGCCGGCAGGCGGGTTCACACGGACGATCACAGGTCCGGCCAAGAATCCCGGGAAAAACGTTTGAATACCAGTTGATCATGTACGCATCGGCGTACTGCTGCGCTGCAATAAGGCGGATGTATTCAGGAACAGGCGTGTGCGCAGGACAGGCCCACTGGCAATCCACGACTTTGTGGAAATACTCAGGGTCCCGGATATTGGTTGGTTGCAATCTTGGCGTCTCCCTTCGCGGGGCGACCTCGTTCTGGGGCCGTGGCGCCGTGCCGTCAATCCGCCCCGGCGCGGGTCGGCGATGCCTCCGACGCAGCCACCGGCGGCGCATCCACCGGCCGCTGCTTGTTCCGCCGCAACCATTCCTCCAGCCGCTGCATCACCGCAAACATCGACGGCACGAACAGGATCGCGAAGCAGGTCGAGGCGATCATGCCGCTGAACACCGACAGGCCAAGGGATACCCGGGACGCCGCGCCGGCGCCCTGCGCCGTCAGCAGCGGCACCACGCCCAGGGTGAACGCGAAGGACGTCATCAGGATCGGCCGAAACCGTGTGTGCGCTGCCCCGGCCGCCGCATCGATGATGGACAGTCCCTCGGCCCGGCGCTCGCGGGCCACCTCGACGATCAGGATCGCGTTCTTCGCCGCCAGCGCGATCAGCAGCACGATGCCGATCTGGGTGTAGAGGTTGTTCGCCAGGCCCGTGACACCCAGCGCCAGGCCCGGACCAAGCAAGGCCAGCGGCACGGACAGGATCACCGCCAGCGGCGTGATCCAGCTCTGGTACTGGCCGGCCAGGCACAGATAGACCAGCACGATGGCCAGCGCGAACACCACGTAGATCTGCCCGCCGACCTGCTTCTCCTGATACGACATCGCCGTCCAGTCATACCCGGTGCCCGGTGGCAGCACGCTGTTGGCGATCTGATCCATCAAGGACAGCGCCTGGCCCGAACTCACGCCCGGCGCCGGCAAGCCGATGACGGTCGCGGCGGGATACAGGTTGTACAGCGTGATCAGCGATGGACCGGTCACCGCGTAAATCGTGGTCAGCGCGCCCAGCGGCACCATGTTGTTGGTGTCGCTGCGCACATACAGCGCATTCAGATCGTCCGGCCGCAGACGGAATTTCGAATCCGCCTGCACATAGACCTGGAAGGTGCGCCCGAAAATATCGAACTGATTGACGTAGGACGAGCCGATATACCCCGCCAGCGCGTTGAAGATGTCGCCCACCGCCACGTGCAGGGTCTCGGCCTTGGTGCGGTCCACGTCGATCTGGATTTGCGGCACGTCCGCGCGATACGACGTGCCCAGATGCGTCAGCGCGCTCTGCGATGACCCATCGGTGATGATGGTGCTGGTGATGCCCGCCAGCCGGCTCCAGTCGAAGCTGCCGTTGCGCAGTTCCGTCATCATGGTGAACCCGCTGGCATTGCCGATGCCCTGGATGGCCGGCGGCACCAGCAACAGCACGCTGCCGTCAGGCAGACCCGCAAAATCCTTGCTCAGCCGTTCGTAGATCGTGCGCAGGTCCTCGCCCTTCGCCTTGCCGCGCGTGGACCAGTCCTTCAGCATGATATAGGCGGCGCCGCCGCTCGACAGCGTCGCGTTGTTATCCAGCGCCGAGACACCGGAAATCTCCACCACCTGATCGACGCCGGGCACCTTGCGCGCGATGTCGGTGACGTTGGCCATCGCCTTCTGCGTGCGTTCCAGTGATGCGCCGTTCGGCAACTGCACCGCGGCAATCAGATAGCCCTGATCCTCGGTCGGGATGAAGCCGGTCGGCAGCCGGCCGATGCCCCAGAAGGCCACGAACACCAGGATCAGCGCGATGCACGCCATCGGCAGCGCGTGGTTCACCATGCGCCGGATCAGCCGGGCATAGAGCCGGTCGATCGGGTCATAAATCCGGTTGAAGCCGCGGAAGATGAAGTTGCGCTTTTCCGGCGGCACCGGAACCCGCAGCCACAGCGCGCATTGCGTCGGCTTCAAGGTCGCGGCATTGATCGCGCTGATCAGCGCCGTCGCGGCAATCACCAGCGCGAACTGCGCGTACATCTGGCCCGTCAGCCCCGGCAGGAACGCCGCCGGGATGAACACCGACATCAGCACCAGCGTGATGCCGATGATCGGGCCCATCAGCTCGTCCATCGCCTTCACCGCGGCATCGTGCGAATTCAGCCCGCGTTCCATGTGATGGGTGGCGTTCTCCACCACCACGATGGCGTCATCCACGACGATCCCGATCGCCAGCACAATGGCAAACAGCGTCGAGAGATTCACCGAAAACCCCAGCGCCGCCATCGCCGCGAACGAACCGATGATGGTGACCGGTACCGTCGTCGCCGGCACCAGCATCGCCCGCCAGTCCTGCAGGAAAAACAGGATGACGATCAGCACCAGGATCCCGGCCTCGAACAGGGTGCGGTACACCTCGTCGATCGAGGCACTGACAAACCCCGTCGTATCGAACGGGATGGCATAGGCCAGATCGGGCGGAAAGCCGCGCGACAGTTGCACCATCCGGGCCTTGACCGCATTCGCCACCGCCAGCGCATTGGCATTCGGCGTCTGGAAGATCGCCAGACCCGCAGACGCCTGCCCATTCAGCCGGAATGCCTGCGAGTAGGTTTGCGCGCCAAGCTCGACCCGCCCAACATCCCTCAGCCGCGTCACCGCGCCGTTCTGCGACTTGACGATGATGGCCCCGAACTGCGCCGGATCGGTCAGCCGGCCTTCCACATTGACCGTGTATTGGAACGCCTGCCCCGTGGGCGCCGGCGGCGTGCCGATCTGCCCGCCCGCCACCTGCTGGCTCTGCTGCTGCACCGCCTGGATCACGTCCTGCGGTGTCAGGCCGCGTTGATACAGCGCCTGCGGATCGAGCCAGATTCGCATCGCGTACTGACCGACCCCGAACACGTTCACATTGCCGACGCCGGGAATGCGCGACAGCTCGTTCAGCAGGTTCAGCGTCGCGTAATTGCTCAGATACAGACTGTCATACGTCCCCTTCGGCGACGTCAGCGTGACGATCTGCAGAATGGCCGGCGAGCGCTGCTGCACCGTGACACCCTGCGCCTGCACCGCCTGCGGCAGCGATGCCAGCGCCGCCGACACGCGGTTCTGCACCAGCACCTGCGCGTAATTCAGGTCCGTGCCGATCTGAAACGTCACCGTCAGCGTGTAGGTGCCGTCCGCGGCGCTGGTGGACTGCATGTACAGCATGCCGTTCACGCCATTGACCTGCTGTTCGATCGGCAGAGCCACCGTCTTGACCAGCGTATCGGCGCTGGCCCCGGGATAGCGCGTCGTGACCTGCACCGTCGGCGGGGTCACGTTCGGATACTCCGCGATGGGCAGGGTGAACAGCGCCACACCGCCCAGCAGCACGAAGATGATCGCCAACACGTTGGCCAGGACCGGCCGGTCGATAAAGAACCGCGAGATCACGCCGCTCAGCTCCCGGTGGTCGGGGCCGGGGAGGGATTGACCTTCTGCCCTGGTACCGCGCGCGACAGTCCGGTGACGATCACCTGGTCATTCTCTGACAGGCCTTTGGTGATCACCCGCAGCGTCCCGTCGGACGGGCCGACCTCCACCGCCTGCTGATGCACCACGTTGTCTTTATCGACCACCAGCACGTAGCGCCCGGCCTGGTCAGTGCCCAACGCCACGTCCGGCACCAGAAGCGCCTGGGCTGCCATGTGCGGCATGGGAATGCGGACGCGCACGAAATAGCCGGGCAGCAACGCGAAATCCGTGTTGGCGATAACCCCGCGCACCATCAGCGTTCCGGTCGATGTATCGACCGAGGGCGCCGCGTAATCCAGCGTGCCATGATGCGGGTAGCCCTGTTCGGTCATCAGCCCGATATCAAACCCGACCTTGCGGATATCGGCCGCCGTCAGCCCCGCCTTGGCCATCTCCTGCCGCACCCGCAGCACGTCCTGCTCGCTGATATTGAACGTGACGTAGATCGGCGCGAGCTGCACGAGGGTTGCCAGCTTGGTCGGACTGCTGACGCCAACCAGTGCGCCGACCGACACCAGATGGTTGGTCGCCGTGCCATCGAACGGCGCCGCGACGTTCGTGTAGCCCAGATTGATGCCCGCCAGAGCCAGCGCCGCCGTGTCGTTCTGCACGCTGGATTGCGACTCCACCATCCGCGCCCGCTGCTGATCCACGCCCGACTGCGACTCGAAGTCGCTTTTCCCAAGCGTCGATAGCCGCTTGTATTGTGCCTCCTGATAGACGGTGTCGGCCTGCGACGATGAAAGCTGCGCCTGCGCCTGTTGGACCTTGGCCTGGTATGGCGCCGGTTCGATCACGAACAACGTCTGGCCGCGTTTGACCTGGGCGCCGTCGGTATAGTTGATCGATTGCACGAAGCCCTCGACCCGGGCCTCCAGATCGATCTGGTTGTACGCAACGGTGTTGCCGGTGGAGTCCAGGCTCGGCGTGAACAGCCGCGACACCGGGTGCATCACACCCACCGGCGCCGGCGGCGGCGCGACGAACGTGTTTTCCTGCCGTTTGCACCCCGCCATCGCCGTGGCGGCCATCAGCAGAAGGAGGGCGGTGCGCATGATCAGCCGTGCGCGTGACTGGCCGCCTGGTGCAACACGGCACGGCAGGCCCGGGAAAGCGACGCCTCGTGCGCCCGCAGACACGCCATGGCCTGGCCGCCTCCGGGACGCACCCCGGCGCAATACGCCCGGTAGTCCGGCCCGCAGGCGCGGCCTGCGATCGCCATCTCATCGCGGCGGGACATGCCGGATGACGGTGCGGCGGCCGAATGGGACGCCGTGGGGGCCGCCGCATGGCTCGGCTGGCTGATTGCGGCGACGGCTTGGCCGCAGGCCGGGGAGAGCGACGCGGCGTTCTGCTGCAGGCACGCCAGCGCCGCGCTGCCGCCCGGCGACACGCCGGCGCAATGGGCCTGGAAATCCGCACCGCAAGATTGTCGCACGGCGTTGGTCTGCGCCGATGTCGGCTGCTGGGCGTGCGCGACGCCGAAGGAAAGCACGGTGAAAAGTGCGAAGGCCGCCCGCAATGCCGTCATTCGTGTACCTCTTCTGGTCTGATCATGTTCAACGACGGAACCGCCGGCCGCCTCCGTCCGAGCCGCCACCCATCTGCCGCTCGGCGCCGAATTGCCGTCCGAACCGGTCCTGCTCCAGTTGCTGGTAGTTGGAGCGATCGAGGCTGCTGCGGCGATTTCCGTTTGGGGAGGTCGCACCAAGCTGCGATCCGGAGGAGCGGCTCGGCGGGTTCACCGGATTCCAGCCGCCATTGTCCCATTTCGACCAGCCGCTGTCGGTGTGACGGTACACGTTGCCGTCGCGCCCGGCATAGACGTCACCATTCGTGGTGCGCACCGCACCGCCGCTGTTGCCGGTGGCGCGGTTGTGGTAGCCGGCGCCGGCCGCGCCGGAGCTGGAATTGAATCCGCCGGCCGCGCCGTTCGCGTTGCGGCCGCTCGCGGTGTTCACGGTGTTGCTCGGGCCGGTGAAGGTGCTGGACCCCAGCGCGCGTACGGGCTGGCGTTCTGGGTGGTGGAGCCGGAGATGCCGTAGCGCGGATTGTAGAAGCTGGCGTGCGCGGTACCGCTGCCGCCGCCCCAGACGGCGCTGCCGCGCGAATAAGTGCCGGTCCGGGGATTATAATAGGACCACGCTCCGGCGCCGCCGTACGGGCCGTAGATCGCCCCCGCCTGTGCCCATCCCCCGGTGGCTGGATTGTAGTAGCGGCCCCCGCTCGCCGCGCCATAGGGACCGTAGATCGTGCCGCCGCGTGCCCACGCGCCGCTGGCCGGGTTGTACCAGACGCTGCCCGCGTACGTGTAGGGATACGGGTAGAACACCGGGATTCGCCCCGGGATGACGACCGGCGGATAATAATAGCCTGTGCCGTACACCAGCACGCCGGCCGAGATGAAACCCATCGTGTAGCCGGCGGTGTAGCCATAGGTTACGGCTTGGGACGTCGCGCCATACGCCTGCACATACGTCACGTTATACATCGGGCTGCTGGGCGGAATGGATTTGACCTCGGGCGGCACGCTGTCCGCCAGGGCCCACGGACCGGTCGGCGAGTCCGCGACGAACCACGCCCCCTGATAGCAGGCGTAGTAGCGCGCGCCGATCTTCAGCACCTCATCCGGCGTGTTCACCGCGTACTGGATTTGCGTGCCCGGGATCGCCCGGAAGACGGGGGCGCCGCTATAGTTGATCACCGGCTTGGCCTGGTCCCGCTTCAGGGTCGCGGTATGCGGTAGTTGGGCGAGCAGGACCGCCCGCTGCGCCTCGGCGGTTCCGGGCACCGCGGTCAGCACCGCGTCGTTGCTGCCGGTCTCGGGCAACAGGGCGAACTCCGGCGGCAGGTTCGGCGTCGCATACTGCCACGGCCCGTCCAGGCTCGGCGCCGAGAACCACCGTCCCGATGTCAGGTAATAGAAGTGCTTGTCGCTCGGATCGAAGAACACCGTACTGACCGTGTTGGTTACCCGCTGCAGGGGTGTCCCGGCGACGCTGTCCAGTTTCGGGGGACCGCTGGTGACGATGATCTCCGCCGGACTGGATGAGACGAAAATCGTTGGCACCGGCGAGGACGCAGCCGGGGCGTGCGCAGGGATGTGCGCGTGGACCCCGGCGAAGTTGGCGTTGTTGGGAATCGTGCTGAACGCCGCGGGCAGGGAGGATGTCACGCTGTAGGGGCCCAGCGCGTCCGCCGCCTTGAACCACACCCCGTTGTTCAACAGATACCAGCCGCCCTGGACGGTGAACACGTCCCAGTTGGTGTTCACCACGTAGGCAACGCCGCCGGTCCCCGCCGGCGCGGTCACCGGCTGGCCATCAAACACGAGCAAGCTGGCGGGGCCGGTGCTGTGGAAGATGACCGGGGGCGTGTTGTCCACCGCCACGCTGGCCGCCGGCTGCTCCTTCAGGCTCAGCACGACGCTGTCGAGCGGAACCGCGGTGATCTCCATGCGATTCAGTCCGGCGCGGACTTTGGCCTCGAGCGCAGTCGCCTGATCGGTGCTCAGCGCGGGGAAATGCGATCCGATCAGCTTCGGGTCGCTGAGGTGCACGATACCGGCGGCCGTATCCACGGTGGTTGCCAGGGTGACGTCGATCGTGCCCAGAACCGGTGTTGCGGCGTGCGCCGGGGTGATCGACAGCGCGGCGCGCGCAGTCAGCAGCGTGCGGTCGGGCCAGGAGATCGCCTGCGGCTGATAGACGGTGACCTGCGAGCCATCGACCGTGATCTGCCGCGGCCAGAGATGTGCCGGCTGGGCCAATGCGGCCGTGATGGACGCAAGCTGCATCCCTGCGGCAGTGAAACCCGCAAGAATCCACAGACGCAACACCGGCACGATTCCCCCGCGGGCAATCCTCGCCCCAACGGCAGATTGACCGTTTCGCCGCCGTGGAACAAGCGCTATCTGCCAACAATCGTCCCATGCGGAAGGAGCAGGATGGGAGAGGACCTCTTTGTTCGAGGACAGATCGCGCTCCACAGTGCTCACGGACTGATCCTGCTCGGCGGCCTGCTCGGCGTCTGCAGCATTCTCGCGGGCCTGATCTCCCGCCGGATCGGCGCGCCGACCCTGTTGGTGTTCCTGGTACGTGGGCATGCTGGTCGGCGAAGATGGCCTGATCGGCATTCCCTTCGATGATTTTCGTGGCGCCTATCTGGTGGGCAGCGTCGCCCTCGCCATCATCCTGTTCGAGGGCGGGGTGAAGATGCCGCTGGCCCGATTGCGTAGCGTGTTCTGGCCGGCGCTGCTGTTGGCGACCGTGGGGGTCGCGCTCACGGCCGGCGTTCTCGGCGCCTGCATCGCACTGTTCTTCGGCGTGAGCCTTCCGGCCGCCATGCTGGTGGGGGCCGCGGCTGCGCCGACCGATGCAGCGGCCGTGAACACGTTGCTGCGCCGCGCCGGCGTTGCCCTGCCGGAGCGTCTTCCCGCGCTGCTGGAGGCCGAGTCGGGCTTCAACGACCCGATGTCGATCTTTCTGACGGCCTTGCTGCTGCACATTATCGCGTCACCGCAACACCTGAGCGTCGGGAGGCGCCATCCTGCTCTTCACGCGGGAGATGGCGGGTGGCGCGGTCCTGGGTCTCGCCGGCGGCTGGCTGCTTGCGTTCGCCTTGCGCGTCCTGCGCCTTGATCAGGCGGTGGCCGGGGTGCTCGCCGTTGCCGGCGCGTTGAGTGTGTTCGGTCTGGCGCAACTTCTCGGGACAAGCGGATTTCTTGCGACATACATCGCGGCGTTGATCGTCGGGGCCGCGCGCTACCAGGCGGCGGACAGCGTCGAGCGGTTCCTGGAGTCGCTGTCCTGGCTGGCGCAGATCGTGCTGTTCCTCATGCTGGGGCTGCTGGTCACGCCACACGATCTGCCGCATTTCATCCCTGTGGCCGTGACCGGCGCGATGGTCCTGATCTTCCTGGCCCGCCCGATCGCGGTCATGCCATTCCTGCTGCCGCTCGGCTTCACCTGGCGCGAAAGCGCCTTCGCGTCCTGGGTCGGCTTGCGTGGTGCGGTGCCGATCTACATCAGCTTTCTGCCGGCCCTGGTCGATCCCAGCCGCGATGAAGCATTTTTCGCCGTGATCTTCGTCCTGGTGGTCACCTCGCTGGTCGATCCAGGGATGGACCATCGGTTTGGCCGGCCGGATTTCTGGGGTTCGGCTCGAGGACCGAGGGTCTGGTGCTTTCGCCGCGTGTTGATGCCGCACCTCGAGCTTCGAGCTGCGGGAAACGACAGGAAACGCTCGATGATCGACAAGCGTGTCGCCTCGGTGGCCGAGGCGCTGCACGGCATCGCTGACGGCGCCACCATTCTGCTCGGCGGCTTCGGCGATGTCGGCGCCCCACCGCGCTGATGGAAGGCCTGCTGGAGCAGGGCGCGAGGGATTTGACGGTCGTGTGCAATTCCGGCGGACGGGAAGGCAGCGCGATCGCCCGGCTGCTGACCGAAGGCCGCGTGCGCAAGATGATCTGCACCTTCATCCGCCCGGCGAGCGATGCCGGCCGGCTGCACATGGCCGGCAAGCTGGACGTGGAGATCGTGCCGCAGGGCACGCTGGCCGAGCGGATGCGTGCCGCCGGTGCGGGCATCACCGGCATTCTATACGCCGACGGGCGCCGACACGGTGCTGGCCGAGGGCCGCGAGGTGCGCGAACTCGGCGGCCGCTTGTGCATGCTGGAACTGCCGCTGCCGGGTGACGTCGCACTGGTGGATGGATGGCAGGGCGATCGCTGGGGCAACCTGACCTTCCGCGAGACCCAGCGGAACTTCAATCCGGTGATGGCGATGGCAGCGAAAATGACCATCGCGCAGGTGCGCCACGTGGTGGAGCTTGGCGACATCGCGCCCGAGCATGTGCATACACCGGGCATTTTCGTGAACCGCGTGGTTCACGTCCCGGAAGGAGAACGCTGATGCCGGGCTGGACGCCGCTGGACCGTGCCGGCATGGCGGCGCGTGCCGCGCGGGATATTCCGGAAGGCTGGCTGGTGAACCTGGGCATCGGCATCCCCACCGAGGTCGCTAATTACATCCCGCCGGACCGCGAGGTGATCATCCATGCCGAGAACGGGGTGATCGGCGCGGGTCCGGCTCCGGCCGAGGATGCGATCAATCCGTATCTGATCAACGCCGGCACACAGCCGATCACACTGGTGCGCGGCGGCAGTTACGTGCACCACGCCGACAGTTTCGCCATCGCCCGCGGCGGGCATCTGGATCTGTGCATTCTGGGCGCGTTCGAGGTGTCCGAAACGGGCGATCTGGCCAATTGGGCGCGGCGTCCGGACGAACCGGTGAAACAGATCGGCGGCGCGATGGACCTGGCAATCGGGGCGAAACGCCTGTGGATCATCATGGAGCACACCACGAAGGAGGGCGGGGCGCGGCTGGTGCGCTCGTGCGGCTATCCGCTGACGGCGCGCGGGCGTGGTGCAGCGGGTCTATACCAGTCTGGCGGTGCTGGACGTCACGCCGCGCGGCTTCGTGGTGCGGGACATGGTGCCGGGTCTGACGCATGCAGGAGTTGCAGGAGAGGACGGAAGCGAGAGTGTGGGATTAGTCACTCACCGCGAGTTCCGGCTCTGAGCTGCGCAAGTGCTGTGCGTGCATCTGCAGCCAAGCTGGCTGAGCAGATCGCGTCAGACTGTGGCCCACATCACGTCATGATCGATATGGTCGTAGGCGTGCCGCAGCCGGTTTCCCATACCGCGGATTTCATCCCAAGGCTGATTAGGCATCAACGCTGCCGCTTGTTGCCCCAACCGGTGAGCAGCTTCGCAAACGCGTCCAGGCATCGTTCTACGGCATCACGCAGAAGACTGTTGCTGGCGAAGGCGGTGCGATCGAGCCCGATAGATAATGGCCGATGCGATCGGCATTTTCGATGATATCGATCAGGCCTGCGACAGGATCGTGCTTAGAAGACACGACGGCGATCGCGGTCGATACTGACCCGCACCCGCGCCTTCTCAACCGGCTCTGGAAGGAGATCCACGGTGCGGCCAAGCAGTTCGGTCAGGCGACGCTCCAAAGCGCCAAGCCCAAAAAGTCCGATATGCGCATCAGGATCCAATTCGGCCGCCAGATCCACGTCGCTGCCGGCACCCGCCTCGCCCCGCGCCACAGAGCCGAACAACGACAAACGGCGGATACCCGCACGCCGCAACTCAGCCTCATGCGCCTGAAGCGTCGCGATCACGTCCTCAGCGAAAACGGGGGTAGTCGTGCTCATCTCACCCTCTCCGGGCGACGATATATCACCACCATGGCCGGGGAACGAGCCGGGCCAATCAGCCCGAACTCCCCGCCCGGACCGCCGGCACCGCCTCGAACCCCGCCGCACGCTCCACCGCCGCGCCCACCGCGAACACCGTCTCCTCATCGAACGGCTTGCCGATCACCTGCAGCCCAAGAGGCAGCCCGTTCGCATCCAGCCCCGCCGGCACCGAAATTCCCGGCACACCCGCCAGATTCGCCGGCACGGTGAAAATATCGTTCAGATACATCTTGATCGGATCGTCCGACTTCTCCCCCTGCGCGAACGCAGCCGACGGCGCGGTCGGCGTCAGCAGCGCATCCACCTGCGCAAACACGTCGGTAAAATCCTTCAGGATCAGCGCCCGCACCTTCTGCGCCCGCAGATAGTACGCATCGTAATAACCCGCCGACAGCACATACGTGCCGATCATGATCCGCCGCCGCACTTCCTCGCCGAACCCTGCCGCGCGCGTCCGCTCATACAAATCCCGCAAATCCGCCCCATCCGGCGCCCGCAATCCGAACCGCACCCCGTCATACCGCGCCAGGTTGGAAGACGCCTCGGCCGGCGCCACGATGTAATACGTCGCCAGCCCGTATTTCGTGTGCGGCAGCGACACATCCACCACCTCGGCCCCGGCCTCCCGCAGCCACGCCACGCCGCGCGCCCAGATGTCATCGATCTCCCCCGGCATGCCGTCCGAGCGGTACTCCTTCGGCACGCCGATCCGCATGCCCTTCACGCCCCGCGCGCACGCCGCCTCGTAATCCGGCACCGGCACATCGACGCTGGTGGAATCCTTCGGATCGTGCCCGGCCATCGAGCGCAACAGGATCGCCGCATCGCGCACCGTGCGCGCGAACGGCCCCGGATGATCCAGCGACGACGCGAACGCCACCACGCCCCAGCGCGAACACCGCCCGTAGCTCGGCTTGAACCCCACGATGCCGCAGAAACTCGCCGGCTGGCGGATCGACCCGCCGGTATCCGTCCCGGTCGCGCCCAGCGCCAGCCGCGCCGCCACCGCCGCGGCCGAGCCGCCCGACGATCCGCCCGGCACCAGCACCGCGCTCTCGTCCTGCCGCCGCTTCCACGGGTTCTCCACCGGCCCGTACGCCGAGGTCATGTTCGACGACCCCATGGCGAACTCGTCCATGTTCGCCTTGCCCAGAAAGATCGCGCCGTCGCGCAGCAGATTGGCGCTGACCGTGCTCTCATAGGGCGGCACGAACGGCTCCAGGATCTTGCTGCCCGCCGTGGTGCGCACGCCCGCGGTGCAGAACAGGTCCTTGATCGCCAGCGGAATCCCCGTCAGCGCCCGCGCCTCGCCGCGCGCCAGCACCGCATCCGCCGCGTCCGCCTGCGCCAGCGCGGCCTTGTCCATCACCGTCACGTACGCGTTCAGCCGCGGATTCAGCGCCGCGATCGCGCTCAGATGCGCCTCGGTCAGTTCGCGCGCCGAGAAATCCTTGCGCCGCAGCCCGTCCCGCGCATCGGCCAGCGTCAGGTCGGTGAGCTCATTCCACCACCTTCGGCACCGCAAAGAACTCTCCGATCCGCTCCGGCGCATTCGCCAGCACCTGCTCCGCATACCCGCCGTCGGTCACCACGTCCTCGCGCATCTTCAGCGCCATGTGCACCGCGCCGGTCATCGGCTGCACGTCATCGACGTTCACCTCATTCAGTTGCTCGATCCAGCCGAGAATGCTGTTCAGCTCGGTTTGCAGCCGCGCCGCCTCCGCGTCTTCCAGCCGAATGCGGGCGAGCGTGGCAATGCGTCGAACGGTCGCGAGATCGAGCGACATGGGCGGGCGCGATCCTTTTCCGGGAACAGGGCGGCGACCATAAAGCCCGGTATGCCCCTGTTCAACCTGACCGAGCTGCGCGGGCTGCTGAAGCGGGAGCAGCGGCTGATCGGCATCGATCCGGGCACGAAGACCATCGGCCTGGCGCTGTCCGACGTCGGCCTGCGCATCGCCAGCCCGTACGGCACATTGAAGCGCGGCAAGCTGCGGGCCAACACGGCCGAGATCGCCGAGATCGCCCGGAAGGAGAGGGCAGGGGGGTTGGTGGTCGGGCTGCCGCTTTCGATGGACGGCAGCTTCGGTCCCGCCGCCCAGGCGGCGCACGACTGGGCGCTTGCGCTGTCCGACGCCACCGCGCCTGCCCGCCGCGATGTGGGACGAGCGCCTGTCCTCCGCCGCGGTGAACCGCTTCCTGATCGATCAGGCCGATGCCAGCCGCGCCCGCCGTGCCGCCGCCGTGGACCGCATGGCCGCCGCCTGGACGCTTCAGGGCGCGCTGGACGCCCTGAACCGGGAATAAGCCACTTGCACGTCATCATCTGCGGCGCCGGCATCATCGGCGCAACGACCGCGTATTTCCTCGCCCGGCGCGGCGCCGCCGTCACCGTGATCGAGCGCCGCGCCGTCGCCTGCGCCGCCTCCGGCAAGGCGGGAGGGTTCCTGGCGCTCGACTGGTCCTCCGGCACCGCGCTGGATGCGCTGTCCCGCCGTAGCTTCGAACTGCACGCCCAGCTTGCGCGCGACCTGCCGGGCGACTGGGGCTATCGACGGCTGAACACGTTCTACGGCCATGGTCCGGGGGCAATGCGCCGGCTCTGAGCTGGACGTCCGGTATTGCGCTCGCCGGCCAGATCGGCACGCACGAAACCACCGCCCAGGTGCATCCCGCGCTGTTCACCCGCGCGATGATGGAGGCCGCCCAATCGCTCGGCGCGACGCTACGGATCGCCACTGTCACCGGGCTGGCCGCCGAATGGCGATCACCACGGACCAGGGCGAGGTCGCGGCTGACGCGGTGGCGGTTGCGATGGGGCCATGGTCGGGCGGCATCACCGGCATTCCGCCCGTTTTCGCCGACAAGGGTCACAGCCTGGTCTTTGCCACCGGCACCGATATTCCGGACGAAGCCCTGTTCCTGGAACTGCGCGACGGGCGGGACCTGCTGACCCCCGAGATCTTCCCACGGCCCGACGGGACCACGTACGTCTCCGCCATCTCCCGCCGCGTGCGCGTGCCGAACGATGCCGCCGACGTGGAAGCGGATCCCGGCGCATGGGAGCGGCTCGAAACGTTGTGCGCGCGTCTTTCGCCTGCGCTTCGTCCCGAGCGCATCATCGCTCGCCAGGCCTGCTGCCGTCCGTCCACGCCCAACGGACTGCCCCTGATCGGTCGCCATCCCGGGGCAGCCCGGCGCGTTTGTTGCGACAGGCCATTCGGTCTGGGGTATCCTGAACGCACCCGCCACCGCGGAGGCGCTGAGCTGAACTCATCCTCGACGGCGCGGCGCACACCGTGGACCTGGCGGCTTTCGCACCCGCGGCGCACGAGTGCCTAAGATGCGGTGCGGCGCGGGGAAATCGTCCCCGCCGCCTGGGCAAAGAAGTGGTCCAGCGGAGGCGTGCTGTCCGAGGGGGCCGGCCCGAGCAGGGCGCTGATCATCGCGGTCATCTGGAAGGCGCCGAGCGACCGGTAGCTTTCGAAACGGCTTTCGTTGAAGAACTGGTCGGGCGTCGGATCGTGCGGGAAGGCGCTATCAAGATTGGCAAACGCCAGGACGTCCTTCGGCACGTCCTTGAGCAGCGTGGGCTTCAGATAGATGATGGTGCCGGTCGGCTCGGCCTCGCCTCCGGATACTCGATCTTGCCGACCGCGTATCCCAGCGCTTTGTCGATGCCTTGCTGGTGCGGGAGAAGATCAACATCTCCTTCGGGAAGGTCACGCCGATGCCCATGTCGATGGATGCCTTGCGCAGGGCGTTGCCGAGATCCTCGAGACGTGTAGTTCTCATCCTGGCCGGCATCGATCACCAGAATGGAACGGCAGCGGCGGCGCAGCATCTCGTAGAGACCGAGATTCTCGAAGTGCCCGCCATCCGACAGATAGATGCTCCTGCCCGTGTCACCGGCCATCCCCGACAGGTCCCCAACGAGCGACGACAAGCGACCGATCCGGGATCGCGAGGTTCATCTCCTCGGGCGTGTTGCGTGACCCGGGATTGGGCAGCCAAGCGCCGAGCCGCACGTTGAACAGGGTCATGACGAAGGCGGTAAGCGGCGAGGAGTGATAACCCGAGTTCGGGACTGACAGCGGCTCCGGAGATCGTCATCGCGGTGGCCAGGCTAAGTCCGTTCGAGGTGCCGGGGTCGCCGCGATTCTCCCGGCCCGCGTAGTACCGCGTGGCCCAGTAGGCGCCGTCGGGGGCGGCGTGAGGCGTCTTCGCAATACCGTGGCAGCAGCGGCGCACCGCAGGCGAGCGGGGTTGCGGTGAAGGCCATCGCCATCCGCTCGGACCAGGCCGCCGCGCCGCCACGGGTGAGATTGAGCGTGAGGTTCAGCACCGGGAACAGCTTGCGTCCTCCCTGTTGGCCGGCGAGCCGATAGAGCGGCGCATTGTCGTCCGGATCGAAGTCGGTGAACGGGTCGGGTCTGCGGTCGCTCACGCGCGGTTCCCAGGAAGCTGCGGCTCAGGCGGTTCCGATACACCGCGTGCATCGAGTAGCGGTTCACGTTGACCCGCGGATTGATGAACCGAAACACGCAGTGCGCAGAAGGACGGCGAAGGCCGGGGGCACGATAAGGACGGGCCAGGCGAAGCGCGCCGGCGAAGCGAGCCGGGCCAATGCGCCTGCCCAGAAATCCTGCGCCGCGCCATCGATCAGGTCCGCGCTCGGCCAAGGGCCGCGATCACGCCCAGGATGAAGATGCCGGACAGCACCGGCAGCAGCTTGTTGAGCATCGGCTGCAGCTTGTCCGGCGTGCTGATCAGCGCCCCGACCTTCGCCTTGGCCTGCTGACCCGAGCCAAGCCGCGAAGCTGCCGGAGCCGGCCGCCCCGACCGGAGACGACCCAGGAGGCCCATGATCCGGTCTGGCCGCGCACCGCCAGGAACCAGGTAGACCGAGAGACACGCGAAGGAGAAGCGCCGCCCAAACCAGTCCGGCCCGCAGCTTCAGCGCGCTGGCGCGCGCCAGCCACTCACGGTCCAGGTCGAAGAACGCGCTTTCCTTCCGGACGCCGACGAACACCGTCGAATGGATGCCGAGCGCGATCAGGAACCAGAACGGCCCGGCGACTGTGACCACCTGCGGCTCTTGCGATGCGCCGACGAAGCTCGACAGCCACCAGCCAAGACAGACGATGCCGGCGGAGACGGCGGTGGCGCAGAGCCACGCCCCCGCGTTGCGGCCGTAAAGCCTTCGCGCGTGGTCGCTGCCCGAGCCCGCGGTCAGCCAGGCGGCGTAACATACCCGGCGGCCAAGGCCGACCACATAGGCGATGATCAGGGACCAGAGGGGCAGGCGCGGCGCATCCGGGTGCATCGACCAGCCCGAGCGAGAGCGATGCGAGCGCGGCATAGGCCAGGGCGGGCCAAAGCACCCAGGCGACCACGGCGGCGCTGCTCCGCATAATGGATCAACGCCGCTGCGCCGGTCCTGGCGATGGTCGGGCAGGCGCTTGGCGGTCGCGAAACGTGCCCACGGCGAGCGCCACGGCCGCAAGGCCAAGCACGACGGCCTTCAGCGGCGACGGAATGGCCGATCGCCCAGACCACCGTGCGTGCGACGATCGCCCCGAACACCGGCAGCATCAGCAGCGGCAGATAGACGGCAAAATTCAGCAGCACGTTGCGGAGATAGAGGACGATGCCGGTCCATGTGTTGAGGGAGAAGATGCCGCCGCCCGGGACTGAGGTAGTTCGTGTAATTCCGCAACGAGGCGAGTTCGGGCGGCGCGGTGGCGCGGGCGAGCTCTGCTGGGCGCACCGCCACGCCGAGCCGGCTGATCAGCATCTGCAGGAACGAGCCGATATAGCCGCCGCCGGAGACAGTGGAGAGATAGTCGAACTGGCCGAGCAGGCGGGCATTGGGCGAGGGATTGGAGGACGCCGAGACAGAAGGCGGCGCTGCGGACTCCGCCGCCGGACAGGCACAGCGCAGAGAGCTTCTGGCCGGCGGCGAAGTTATGGAGCGCGTCTTCGGTGGCGGGCACGTCGGTGAGGCCGCGGACGACCTGCAGCTCGTCGGTCAGTGCGCCGAGCCGGGTGAAGAACTTGTGGCTCACACGATCAGTGTATCGTCAGGAGGCGGCTTTGCTCAACGGCAAATCGCAATCCAGGTTGATTTGGGGAGAGGTCGATGCGCGACAGCGCGCCGGGTGAGGGGCCGGCGTCGCGAGCCGACGCAACCACATTGATTTACCCCCCGGACCGGCCGATCCTGGCCGCGCAAAGACCGCTGGAGGAAGAATGATCTACGAGCTCCGGATCTATGAATGCGTGCCCGGGAAGTTGCCGGACCTGTTAAAGCGGTTCGACACGATCACGCTGACAATCTGGGAGAAGCACGGGATCCGCCAGGCCGGGTTCTGGACCACGCTGATCGGCGAATCCAACCAGATGCTATATTATCTGCTGGCGTGGGAATTGCTCGCCGAGCGCGAGAAGAAATGGGGCGCGTTCATGGTCGATCCCGAATGGATCGCGGCGCGTGCCAAGACCGAGGCGAACGGCGCAATTGTTGCGAAAGTCACGAATGCGATGCTGGCGCCGACGGCTTTTTCCTCGGTGAAATAGCATTCTGGTTCGCGGAACCGCGGAGCGGTTGAGCACAGCGGCGAAGCCAGGCGCGGTGTGCCTTGGGGATCTATTGTGCGTTACGCCGCACGAGATCGCCACGGCCCGCTGCGCGGGCCTCGCGATGACAAGGATGGGCCGCCGCGCGGGCCTCGCGATGACAAGGATGGCCCGCTGCGCGGGCCTCGCGATGACAAGGATGTGCCCGCCGCGCGGGGCCTCGGGATGACAAGGATGGGCCGCCGCGCGGGGCCTCGGGATGATAGTGATGTGGCGCGCGGTCAGGCGGCTTCGCTCTCCGTCCGCCGCTCGCGCCGCTTGCGTTCGTGCGGGTCCAGGAACCGCTTGCGCAGCCGCACCGCCTCCGGCGTCACTTCCACCAGCTCGTCATCGTCCACATACGCGATCGCCTGCTCCAGGCTCATCTTGCCGAGGCGGGATCAACAGCATCGCGTCGTCCTTGCCGGCCGCGCGGATATTGGTCAGCTTCTTCTCCTTGATCGGATTCACTTCCAGATCCGACTCCCGGCTGTTCTCGCCCAGGATCATCCCGACATAGACTTTCTCGCCAGGGCTGACGAACAGCGCGCCGCGTTCCTGGATATAGAACAGCGCGTAATGCACCGCCTCGCCGTTCTCAGTGGAGATCAGGCAGCCGTTGCGCCGCCCCTCGATCACGCCCTTCCACGGCCCGTACCCGCGAACAGCCGGTTCATCACGCCGGTTCCGCGCGTGTCCGTCGAGGAACTCCCCGTGGTAGCCCGATCAGCCCCCGGCTCGGGATCAGGAACGTCAGCCGCACCTTCCCGCCGCCGGAGGGCCGCATATCGCGCAGCTCGCCCTTCCGCCGCGTCAGCTTCTCCACCACGACGCCGGAATACGGCTCATCGACATCGACCAGAGCCTCTTCCATCGGCTCTTCGCGCTCGCCCGTCTCCTCGTTCCGCCGGGTCAGCACGCGCGGCCGGCCAATCGTCAGCTCGAACCCCTCGCGGCGCATCTGTTCGATCAGCACGCCGAGCTGCAGTTCGCCCCGCCCGGCGACCTCGAACGCCTCGGTCTCGGTGCTCTCCGACGACCTTGATCGCGACGTTGCCTCCGCACTCGCGCAGCAGCCGGTCACGGATCTGGCGCGAGGTGACTTTCTTGCCCATCGCGGCCGGCGAAAGGCCCGTCATTGATCCGAAACGTCATCGCCAGGGTCGGCGGATCGACCGGGATGGCGGGCAAAGGAGCCGCGAGTTCCGGGGCGCCGACCGTGTCCGGCACGGTGGCGTCGGCCAGGCCGGCGATGGCGATGATGTCCCCGGCCTCGGCCTGCTCCACCGGGACCCGCTCGAGGCCGCGGAAGGACAGCAGCTTGGTCAGCCGGCCGGTTTCCACCACCGTGCCGTTTGCGTGCAGGACTTTCACCGGCATGTTCAGCCGCGCGCGGCCCTGTTCGACGCGGCCGGTGAGCACGCGGCCGAGGAAATTGTCGTATTCGAGGATGCTGGCGACCATGGCGAAGGGCGCCTCGGGGTCGAGCGCCGGGGCCGGGACATGCTTGAGGATGAGGTTGAACAGCGCGGACAGGTCGGCTCGCGGTCCGTCCAGCGTGGTGTCGGCCCAGCCCTGCCGGCCGGAGGCATAGAGCATCGGGAAATCGAGCTGCGCGTCATCGGCGCCCAGCATGGCAAACAGGTCAAAGATTTCGGTATGGACCTCGTCGGCGCGGGCGTCGGACCGATCGATCTTGTTGACCACGACGATGGGGCGGAGGCCGCGGGCCAGCGCCTTGCCGACCACGAACTTGGTCTGCGGCAGGACGCCCTCGGCGGCGTCCACCAGCACGAGCGCGCCGTCCACCATGTTCAGGATGCGCTCCACCTCGCCGCCGAAATCGGCGTGGCCGGGGGTATCAACGATGTTGATCCGTGTGTCGTGCCATAGGACCGAGGCGCACTTGGCGAGGATCGTGATGCCGCGCTCGCGTTCGAATTCGTTGCGGTCGAGCGCACGCTCGGCCACCTGCTGGTGTTCGCGGAAGGCGCCGGACTGGCGCAGGAGCTGATCGACCAGGGTGGTCTTGCCGTGATCGACATGCGCGATGATCGCGATGTTGCGGATATCCATGCTGGTCCTTGGGGCAGAATTGGGGGGACTGCCCAAGGGGGCACACGGGCGTGAGATAGTGTTTTGCGGGGCGGAATGCGAGTGGTCTGGGTGTCTCGGAGCAGTCTCAGTTTTTTTGCCCGGGGATTCCGGATCGTAATATGAGACGGCGTGCAGTTGAGGTGTCTCGTTGGAGTCTCAGTTTTTTTGATATGGGATTCTGGATCGGAGCGCGAGACACAGCGGGTCTTGGGTCGGTATCGGGAGGGCGACGGGGCGGGCGTTTCTCCTACACGTCAAATACAGGGGCAATCGGCTGAGTACCTTCGGGGCGTGGGTGATGCCTGCGCGATAGCCGGTTCCGGTGGGGTGCAGTGTCTCGGGAGAGTCTCAGTTTTTTTGTATGAGACTCTGGATCGCGAGGCGAGATGCACTGGGGTGTTGGCGTGGTTTGTCATGAGGGTTGGCCAGGGGCACGCCTCCTATATGGTTAGGGGAGGTCGCAAACAAGAGTTAGTCGGTCAACTTGACCGCGGCGGGTAAGATGGCCAGATAAATGGCCAGTCAGGAGGACAGTACGATGCGGGAGCTTGGCGTTCTCGAGGCGAAGAACCGCCTGAGCGAACTCCTGGACGCGGTCGAGCATGGGGAAGAGGTGATGATCACCCGGCGGGGGCGTCCGGTTGCCAAGCTTGTATCCGCGACCGGAGGAATTCGACCGGGAAGCGGCTCGGAAGGCTGTGGAGGCGATCCGCGAGCGCCGCAAGGGGGTCACGCTGGGCGGGATTTCCATCAAGGAGCTGATCGAGGAGGGACGGCGCTAGCGGTGCTGGTCCTCGACGCGTCGGCGACACTGGCGTGGTATTTCGCTGATGAGGCATCTCCGGCGGCAGAGGCTTTGCTGGACCATGTGCGGGACCGAGGGGCAGTCGTTCCCGCTATCTGGAAGCTGGAGGTCGCCAATTCGCTGCAGAGCGCGAGGCGCCGCCATCGCATCAGCACCGAGTACCGGGACAACTTCCTGCGCGATCTTGCTCGTTTGCCGATTACCACCGACGCCGAGACAAATGATCACGCCTGGACAAGGACGGTGCGGCTTTCGGACGATTTTGCGGCCGCCAGAGCCGCGCAGGAGGCCCGGAACGTGTTGCCCTACCGTAAAGACCGCCGGCGCCTCCAGCGCCGTCCTGGAGGCTTGCGCGGCCCGCCCGGACGAGTCCATCCAGCAGACCGTCCAGAACGCCGCGAGCAAGCCCAAAGATCTGCGTGCCGCGCCATCCACACGCTGCGCGAGTATTACGGGGCACTGGAGGCATTCAGGGCCGAAGATGGTCGTCCGGCCGTCCAAGGTCCCACACCCCCTCAGAAACGGCTCCTGGGGGCTCCTCGGGGCCTTCTCCGAGCGGGTTGCGTGACGATCTACCTCACTCCCCGCTGGGGGTCACGACATAGAACGGGCAGAATTGCACGGTTCGTAGCACGGACCAGGAACATCTGACGTCACCACCCTCTACAGCCGGGTTTGGAAGAGAGTGGACATAGGCGATCGTGCTGGTTCAGGTTGGTTCGCGCCCACTAGCCCGCGCGGCGGCTGGACGAAAAGAGGCGTCGACGATGGTTTATGATGATCAGCCCAAGCTGACGTTTGCTGAGACGCAAGACGACTTCCGCGCCTTCGGGACCCTCTGCCGTGAATACGTCGATTGGTGCCGGGCTCGCTACAGCGACATTCCGTGGTTTGTCGAGGAAGTGTTCGGCTACCAATCGTTGGCCGATGAGCTGGAGAGCTTGCCTTTGAAATATGGTCAACCGGCTGGTCGCACGCTCCTTGCGATGAGCAACGACAGGGTTGTGGCGGGCGGAGCTTATCGGCGGCTGTCCGACACGATCTGCGAGTTGAAACGCCTTTATGTAACCGATAACGCGAGAGGCTGCGGGCTAGGGCGACAAATATCGGACACGCTGATCAGCGCCGCGAAAGCTGACGGCTACACTACGATGCAGCTCGATACGGGCGATCGGTTAGCTGAAGCCATGGCGATGTACGTGTCGATGGGGTTCAGCCGCATCGCGCCTTACCAAGACTATCCCGAGCATTTGTTGCCCTACCTCGTGTTTATGGAAAGAGCGCTGTAAAGCGATGGCGCGGTGCCAATCAGAGGACGCGGCGAAGTGGCGGAAGCTTAGCGGGCACGTGCTGTGGCATCCGAGCGGCTCGCTCGTCCAACAAGCGAGCCAAAGCGGATGCGGAGCAGGATCGCGAGCGTATGGCCGCAGCCGAGGTCACGGCAGCAGTAACTGGGTGTGAGAGCGAGCGTCACCGTGCAGCGCACCGCCTCAGCCGAGAAAGCACTCAGCGAAGCTAGCCAGGGGGAAAGTGACTGGGAGGCTCTCTTGCCGCCTGTTGAGCGCCTACGACGCCGCCTATCTCGAATTGGCTGTTCGGAGGAGCCTGCCTCTGGCGACGTTCGACGCAGGGCTTCGTCGAGCGGCGGAGAGGATCGGGGTGCCGCTGGCCGATGATGCAGGCTGAGGCCTGGGAGGCGAGGCAGATGGCAGCGCCGGTGCCAACGTATGACAGTATCGCGCTTTACGGGCGCCCTACCGCTTGATCCGGCGACGATACAGGGACGCCGAATGGCAAAAAGTGCTTCGTGTTCCGAGTGATGACGACGAGATCATGCGCTTGGGCGGTGCCCGCGATGATGGCGTCCGCCATTCCTGGATGATTGCCCGCGGCGATCGCCTTCGCCTCCAACTGTCCGGCCAGAGCGGCGGCGGCCGGGTCGAGATCAAGTAATTTATGATCATAGGTTGCGACGAGCCGGCGAGCCAGAGTTTCAGACCGGTGGCTCTTGCCCAGGCACCTTTATGCTCGAGCAGTGCAATCCCCTTTTCTATCTCGTGGATTGTGACGACGGAGAGAAAAAGCCTGCCTTGGCCGTCCGCGCCTTCCAGCCATTCGAGAAAGGAGGCCGGTGCGTCGGTCCGCGACGGCGAGAGCATTGAGACGATATTCGTATCGAGCAAATACCCGTTCAAAGCTCGACATCCCGGGATGGAGAGCGGTTACGCTCAAATTCTCCGCCGGGAAAGGTTCTCAGGTAAGCGGCCAGCCCCGAGCGCCGCTCCATGGCCTTGCGGGCGATAGCCGCCGCTTCGATGGAAACGAGAGCGGCGACGGGTTTTCCGTGCCGGGTGATCGTCACGAACTGACCCTTGAGGGCTTTGTCAACAAGGCTGGAAAAGCCCGCCTTGGCTTCTTTGAGATTGATGGTCAGCATCGGAGTCCGGGTCCAATGTGGTCACAAGTGACTACTTGTAGGCGGTCGTGCGTCGGACTTCAAGCCTGATCCTGCGGGCGCGGCTTGCTCGTCGCATCAATGCGCGGTCCGGCTCCGTCTGCAGCAACCACCCTCGCGCGCTTCGGCCGCATCGACGTGGCGGTCAACAACGCCGGCATCAACCTGATCCGGCATTTGGCGGTTCCGCCGGTGAGAGAGAAAGAGAGGGGTCATGAGGCGCGCCGCCCAAGGGATAATCGGCGGTCAGCTTGCCGCGGAGTTTGGCTCAATCCTATACGCGCGTTTTGCCTCGCCGGGTCCATCGTGTAGCCTGCTGTCAACGCCGAGGGCGACCGGCGATCTTGGAGGAAGCATGAAAAGAACAGCGGGTATTTCGCGCCGGAGCGTGCTGGCTGGCGCAGCGGCGGGAACGGTTGCGTTGCGTGCGCCGGCGGTGCTGGGGCAGGCGAAATCCAAATACGCCGGCACAACGATTCACGGCGCGGCGTTTTCGTTGCCCTTTCATGCCTACATGAAGAACTATCTGCCGGAATTCGAGGAAAAGACCGGCATCAAGATCGTGTTCGATGTGCAGGCGTTCCCGGTTTACAACCAGCGCATGGACTTGGAGCTGTCGACCGGCGGTTCCGCCTACGATGTGATCAATGTCACGTTCATCTACCAGGGCCGATGGATCGGCGCCGGTTGGGTGACGAACCTGGACGAGTTCACATCGGACCCCAACGCCACGCCGGCGGATTGGGACCCGGCGGATTTCGTCGCCGGGGCGCAATCCTCGTTGCGCGACGCGAAGGGCCACACCTACGGCTACGGCGTGGAGGCCGGCGCGATGCTGCTCTATGCGGCGCGCGGCGACCTGATCGAGAAGGCGGGGATGCAAATGCCCGCGCACGATGGATGATCTGATCAAGGTCTGCGATGCGGTGCATAACAAGGACGGGGTCGCAGCCTGGACATCGGACAAGCTGCACCACTGGAACTGGCCGCCGTACCTGATGAACATGGGCGGGAACATCTTCAAGGACCCGCCCGACGAATCTGACGCCGACGCTGAACACGCCGGTCGCGGCGAAGTCGGCCGCAATGGTTCACCCATCTGCTGACCAAGTACGGGCCTGTCGGGCATCCTGTCCTTCACCGATGATCAGTCGCTGCAGTCGCAGCTGTCCGGCCGCGCCAATATGCGGACGAATGCCCTGACCTGGGGATTGCCGCTGGCGAAGGATCCCGCCAGCAAGGTGAAGAACACGGTGCGCTATGCGATGGTGCCGGCGGGGCCGGCGGGTGATTTTCCGGGGTCGAACTGCCATGGGTTCGGCATTCCGGCGGGATCAAAGAAGAAGGGCGCCGCGTGGGAGTTCATCAAGTGGGCGCTGTCGAAAGAGATGCTGACCCGGATGGTGAAGGAGCATGGCTATCCCAGCGTGTGCCGGCGGTCGGTGATCCAGAGCGAGCCGTTCAAGGAGGCGCTGACGCTGAACGGACAGGATGTGGCGTCGCTTTATTTGAAGGTGCTCGATCTTGGCGGACAGAGCGGATACATGAAGTACCGCACGGTGCCGGTGTTTCCGCAGGTCGGCGACAAGATCAACCGCGCCATCGAGGCGATCGCGACGAAGCAGATGTCGGCGCCGGACGCGCTGAAGCAGGCGCAGCCGCAGGCCGTCGAGGCGATCAAGATGGGCGGATACAAGATCGATCTATGAGCACGGCGGCGGTCGCGGCGTCGCGCGGCATTCCGGCGCGGCGGACCAGCCTGGAGCGGCAGCGGCGTTGGTTCCTGGTCTGGTGCCTGGCGCCGTCGCTTGCGGTGCTGATGCTGGTGACGCTGGCGCCGATGGTTTATCTGGTGGCACCAGCTTCACGCCGCTTAATCTGACCAATCCCGCGACGGCGTGGAATTTCAGCCGGCCGCTGGGGAATTACGCGCTGCTGCTGCGGAGACGCGGTTTCATAACTCGCTGTGGGTGCAGGCCAAGCTGTCGTTCTGGACGGTCGGCCTGCAGATGCTGATCGGCATCGGGTTTGCGCTGCTGCTGAACATGCGGTCCGGCATGATGCGCGCGCTGCGAACGGTGTTCCTGATCCCGATGGTGTTGCCGCCCATCGTCGTCGCGATCATCTGGAAGGTGCTGTACACGCCGGATATCAGCCCGGCCTATTGGATGGCGAAGGCGCTGGGGTGGAACCTGCCAGTCGCTGATCACCGATCCGCGACTGGGCGCTGCCGGCGATCATCGCGGCGGACACGTGGGAGTGGTTTCCGCTGACGATGCTGATGGTGCTGGCGGCGTTGCAGACGCTGCCTGAGGAATTGCTGGACGCGGCGAGGGTGGATGGCGCGCGGAGCTGGCAGGCGACGCTGTATGTGATGTTGCCGTACATTCGCGGCACGTTGATGGTGGCGGCGCTGTTCCGGCTGATCGACAGCATCAAGGCGTTTCCGCTGATTTACCTGCTGACCGACGGCGGCCCTGGATCAGTCACGGAGGTGACGAACTATTACGCCTTCGAACAGGCATTCAATTTCTCATATCTCGGATTTTCCAGCGCGATCACGGTCGTGCTGGTCGCTGCGACGCTGGTGCTGAGCTGGATCGTGGTGCGCATGACCGGATGGGGCGCCGAGGCATGAGGCTGAACCGCGCCATCCTGCACGTGCTGGTGATCGTGCTGGCGCTGTTGGTGCTGGCGCCGTTCTTGTGGCTGCTGCGCATGTCGTTCCAGACCAACGAGCAGATTTTCGCCTTCCCGCCGCAGTTGTGGTTCCACCCGACGCTGGCGAACTACGCGGCGCTGTGGCAGGGCGAGTTCAGCGCACTCCTTCGTCAACAGCGCGGTGGTGACGGTTTCGTCCACATTGATCTCGGTGGTGGTGGGGGTGCCGGCGGCGTATGCGCTGGCTCGGCTGCGGTCGCGGTCGGATGCGCTGAGCCTGTGGATCATGGCGAGCCGGCTTGCGCCGCCCACCGCATTCGCGATTCCGTTCTTTCTGGCTTATCGGGATCTGCACCTGCTGGATACGCGGCTCGGGCTGATCATCATCTATCTGACGTTCAACATTTCGCTGGTGATCTGGCTGATGCGGTCGTTCTTCGAGAATGCGCCGCGCGCGCTGGAGGAGGCGGCGTGGATCGACGGAGCGAGCCACTGGCAGGCCCTGCGGCTGGTGGTGCTGCCGACGGCGGCGCCGGGTTTGGCGGCGACCGCGATCCTGTGCTTCGTGTTTTCCTGGAACGACTTCTTCTTCGCGCTGATCCTGACGCGGTCGGATGCGATGACGGCGCCGGTGGCGGTGGTGAATTTCATGAACTACCTGGGCTGGGAATGGGGCCGCATCGCCGCCGGCGGCACCATGGTGATGCTGCCGGTTCTGGTGTTCTCGCTGGCCGTGCGGCAGTTCCTGGTCAGCGGACTGACGGCGGGTGCGGTGAAGGGGTGAGACCCATTGGCGTTCGAATGAGATGTTGCGCTGGACGCTGATCGATTCGGCGGCGTAAGGACTCGCGGACTGCAATGACTCTGTTTACCCTGCCGCCGCACATCCCCTTCCTGGACGCGATCGCGGCGGAGTGGCTGCTGCGCGCCGGCTCTGACCCGATGCGCGTCGCCGACGGTCTTATTCTGCTCCCGACGCGCCGCGCGGCGCGCGCACTGGCCGATGCATTCCTGCGCGTGTCCGGCGGGCGGGCGCTGCTGCTGCCGCGAATCGTGGCCCTTGGGGCGCTGGACGAAACGCCGCTGGCGTTGGCCGGGGCGCTCGATCTGCCGCCGGCGATCGAGCCACTGGAACGCGTGGCGCAGTTGGCGCGGCTGATCCTGGCGATGGGCGGCACCGATGGCGCGCCGCGGTTCGCGGACGGGGCATGGCCGCTGGCGGGCGAACTGGCGAAGCTGATGGACGAGGCGGCGCGCGCGGAGATCGACCTGGCGCGAATGCTGCCGCTCGCCGCCGCGCCGGAATACGCCGAGCACTGGCAGAAGACGCTGACCTTCCTGCGCATCGTGACGGAGGCATGGCCGGCCTGGCTGGCGGAGCGGGCGGCGATGGATCCCGGGGCGCGCGGCGTGGCGCTGCTGCACGCGCAGGCCGCGGCTTGGGAGGCTGATCCGCCGGCGCAGCGCGTTGTGCTCGCGGGGCTCACCGCGCCCTATCCGGCGCTGACGCATCTGGCGCGGGTGATCGCCGATCTGCCGCGTGGCGAGGTGTTGCTCCCCGGGCTGGACGCCGAGATGGATCCGGCGGCGTGGGACGGGCTGCGGCCGGTGCATCCTCAGGCGGGACTGCGAGCGTTGCTGGCGGGGCTGGAGGTGGAGCGCTCGGAGGTGCGGCTGTGGCCGGCGGTGCAGGAGAGCGCGGTTCCGTCCTCGCGTCCGGCGCTTCTGCATCGCGCGCTGTTGCCGGCGAAGGCATTCACGGGAGAGCAGGGGGCGGCGGCGCGTCCGGAGGGACTCTGGCTGCTGAGCGCGGAGGATGAGCAGCAGGAGGCGACGGCAATTGCACTCATCCTGCGCGACGCACTGGAGACTCCGGGCGCGCGCGCCGCGCTGGTGACGCCGGATCGCGCACTGGCAGGCGCGGTGGCGGCGGCGCTCGCCCGGTTCGGCGTGATTGCCGACGACAGCGCGGGCGAGGCGCTGGCGGACACGCCGCCCGCCGTGTTCCTGCGCTTGCTGGCGCAGGCGGTGGCCGACGATCTGGCGCCCGTACCGCTGCTCGCGCTGCTGAAGCATCCGATGGCGGCGCTCGGCCTGGATCCGGCCGAATGCCGGGCGGCGGCGCGGGCGTTGGAGTTGGCGTGCCTGCGGGGGCCTCGGCCGCTGGGGGGGCTGAGCGGATTGCGCCAGGCGGTGGCGCGGGCGAAGCACGTGCCGCGGGCGGCAAGCGATCTGCTGGACCGTCTGGAGCGTCGGGTGGCGCCGCTGCTGCGGATGGTGGCGGCGGCAGCGGAGGCGCCGTCCTCCTGGCTGGCCGGGTTGATCGAGAGCGCGGAGCTGCTCGCCGCGACGGACCGGGAGCCGGGGGCGGCGCGGCTCTGGGCGATGGAGGAGGGCGAGGCGCTGGCGGCGCATCTGGCTGCGGCTCTGCGCGCCTTCGAGGCGCTGCCCGCGCAAGCGTCCGCGCATATGCCAGGGCTGCTCGATGCTGTCCTGGCGGATGTCGCGGTGCGCACGCGGCGGGCGCTGCGCGGCCGCGACGGGGCGGAACATCCGCGTGCCTTCATCTGGGGTCTGCTGGAGGCACGGTTGCAGAGCGCCGAGGTGATGGTGCTGGGCGGCCTGGTGGAGGGGGTGTGGCCGCCGTTCGCTGAACCGGGTCCGTGGCTGTCGCGCCCGATGCGCGAGGCGATCGGGCTGCCGCTGCCGGAGCGCATGGTGGGACAGGCGGCGCACGACTTCGTCGGTGCGGCCTGCGCCGCGCCGGAGGTGGTGCTGTCGGCGCCGAAACGCCGGGACCGCGCGCCCGCCGTCCCGGCCCGCTGGCTCGTACGGCTGCTCGCCACGCTGGGTCCCGAGGGATTGCCTGCGCATCCGGCGGCGGACTGGGCGCGGGCGCTGGACCAGCCGGCCGGACCGCCGCGCCCGGTGTTGCCGCCACGGCCGGCGCCGCCGGTGCTGCTGCGCCCCCGTGCGCTCAGTGTGACGGAGGTCGAGACCTGGATCCGCGATCCGTATGCGATCTATGCGCGCCATGTGCTGAAGCTGCGGGCGCTGGATGCGCTGGAGCAGGAGACGGACGCGGCGGATTACGGAATGCTGGTGCACGGGGGGATGCACGCGTTCCTGGAGAGTGCCGGCATGGCGTGGCCCGAGGATGCGGCGCAGCGTCTGCGCACCGCGATGATGAACGCACTGACCGAGACAGCGGCTGCGTCCGGCGCTGGCGCGATGGTGGGCGCCTCGGCTGCTGCGGATCGCCGAATTCGTCGCGGCGGAAGAACAGGCGCGGCGGTCGCGGTGCGAGCTGGAGACGATGCGCTGCGAGGTCTCGGGTGAATGGCGGCCGGTCCCGGATTTCGTGCTGAAGGGCCGGGCGGACCGGATCGAGCGCCGGCGCGACGGGACGCTGAGCGTGATCGATTACAAGACGGGAAGCGTGCGCAGCCAGAAGGAGGTGGAGGACGGGCGGGCGCCGCAGCTTCTGCTGGAGGCGGCGATGGCCGAGGCGGGGGCGTTCGGTGCCGAGCTGCGGGGTGTGGCGGCCGAGCTGGCGTATTGGAAGCTGAGCGGACGCGCGGACCCCGGCGAGGTCATTCCGTTGTTCCGGCGCGACCCGGCGTGCATCCCCGAAGAAGTGCGCGCCGCCGCGGAGCGATTGCGCGCACTGATTGCCGAGTTTGACGATCCCGAAACGCGTTACCTGGCGCAGCCGCATCCGGGCCTGGCGCCGAAATTCAGCGATTTCGCGCAGTTGGCGCGGGTGGCGGAATGGGCCGCGGCGAGGGACGAGGAATGATAGCCGGGGTGGACCTGGACACGCCGGGGGCGCAGGCGACAGCGGCGCAGCTTCTTGCGTCCAACCCGGCGTTGTCGGCGTTCGTGGCGGCGTCGGCCGGCTCGGGCAAGACCAAGCTGCTGACCGATCGGCTGCTGCGGCTGATGCTGCATGGCGTGGCGCCGGAGCGGATCCAGTGCCTGACGTTCACCAAGGCGGCGGCGGCGGAGATGTCGTTGCGGTTGCAACGGCGCCTCGGCGAATGGGTGCGGCTGGATGACGCGGCCCTGGCGGACGAGTTGCGGAAGTTGCAGGTGGACCCGACCGAGGAGGTGCTGGGCCGGGCGCGCCAATTGTTCGCCACGGTGCTGGACCTGCCGGGCGGCATGCGCATCGGCACCATCCATTCGTTCTGCCAATCCTTGCTGCGGCGGTTTCCGTTGGAAGCGGCGCTGTCGCCGCATTTCCAACTGATCGAGGACAGTGAGGCAGCACGGGCGTGGGACGACGCGCGCGAACGGGTGCTGGGCGGCGAAGCGCAGGATTATCTGGACGTGCTGTCGCCGCAGGCGGATTTGTCGGTGTTCGGCGCGTTGATCGCGCAGTTGCACGCGGACCGGAAGAACGCGCAGGCGCTTTTGGAATTGGGTGCGGACGGGATCGCGGCGGCGCAGCGGCGGTTGCTGGGCGTGACGGCGGATCATCGGGCCGCGGTGATCGCCGCAGCCTGTGGATGCCCACACGAGGCGGCGCTGCGCGATGCAGCGGCGGTGGTGGCGCAGCGTGGCTCGACGAAGTGTGCCGAGCGTGCGCGCGCGATCCTGGATTGGCTGGAGCGCGAGCACCCGCATCGGGCAGAGACCTGGCACCACTGGCGCGGCGCGTTCATCAAAAAGGAAGGCGGCCGTTTCGCGGATACGACCTTCGTCAACGAGAAGCTGCTGGGCCAGCACGGGGGATTGGCGGACAGTTTCATCAAGGAAGCCGAACGCGTCCTGGAGGTGGACGATGCGTGCCGCGCGCTGGAGGTGGCGGAGGTTTCCGCCGCGCTGGTGCGGCTCGCGATGCCGGTCATGGAAGCCTACACGGCGCGGAAGTCGATCAGCGCGTGGGTGGATTTCAGCGACCTGATCGAGCGCACGCGCGCGGTGCTGCGGGACCCGGGCGCGGCCTGGGTCCTGTATAAAATGGACGGCGGCATCGATCACCTGCTGCTGGATGAGGCGCAGGACACGGCACCCGCGCAGTGGGACCTGGCGCATGCCCTGGTGGAGGAGTTTTTCGCCGGCGCGGGTGCGCGCGAGGTGGAGCGCACGGTATTCGCGGTGGGGGATCGCAAGCAGTCCATCTACTCCTTCCAGGGCGCGGATGTGCGGGCGTTCGACGCGGCGCGCGAGCGTTGGCGGGGCTGGGTGGAAGGCGCCGGGCGGCGGATGGTGGACACGCCGCTGCCGGTCTCCTTCCGGTCCACGCTTCCGGTGCTGCAACTGGTGGATCGGGTGCTGGCCGATCCGTTGGCCGGAGCGGGGGCACACGACGGACACCGCCATCTCGGTACCCGGATGGGGCAGGGCGGTTCGGTGGAGCTATGGCCGCTGGCTCCGGTGCCGAATCCCGCACAGCCGGAACCGTGGATGCCGGCGCGGGACTATGTGGCGCAGACCTCGGCCTCGCAGCGTCTGGCTGATCGGCTGGCGCGCTGGGTGGCGGACGAGACGAGCGGCGGGGTGGCGCTGGAGAGTCACGGCCGGGCGCTGCGGCCGGGTGATGTGCTGATCCTGGTCAGACGGCGGAATGAGCTGGCCCGTGCGCTGGTCCGCGCGCTGAAGGCGCAGGGTGTGCCGGTGGGCGGGATGGACCGGATGGTGCTGACCAGCCAGCCAGCGGTGCAGGATTTGCTGACGCTGTGCGACGCGCTGCTGCTGCCGGAGGATGATCTGAGCGTGGCGTGTTTCCTGACGGGTCCGCTGGGCGGCGTTTCCGACGAGAGCCTGATGGCGCTGGCCGCTGAGCGGCCGCGACGGCTGTGGCAGGCATTGCGCGACCGCGCGAACGAGGCGCCGGACTGGCGCTTCGCGTGGGAGATGTTTGCGGCGCTGCGTGCACGGGTGGATTTCACCTCGCCGTTCGGGCTGCTGACCGAAATCCTGGGGAGTTGGGGCGGGCATGCGCGGCTGTTCGCGCGGCTCGGGCCGGAGGCGGGAGAGCCGGTGGATGAATTGCTGCACGCGGCCCGGGCGTTCGCGCGAACCCATCCGCCGTCGCTGCAGGGGTTCCTGCACTGGATCCGCCGTTCCGGCGCGGAGGTGAAGCGGGAACAGGAGCAGGGCGGGGAGGTGGTGCGGATCATGACGGTGCATGGGGCCAAGGGGCTGCAGGCACCGCTGGTGATCCTGCCCGATACGACGGGCCTGCCGGATGAGCGCGGCCCTCGGCTGAACTGGGCCGAAGATGGCGGGCGGCTGATCCCGCTGTGGAGTCCGCGGAAGGCTCTGTCCTGCCAGGTCGTGGATGGGCTGCGGCAGGCGGAACGTGCGCGGCAGATGGAGGAGCATAATCGGCTGCTGTATGTGGCGCTGACCCGGGCGGAGGATCGGCTGGTGATCTGCGGGGCGCCGGGCAAGAACGGGTTGAAGCCGGAGTGCTGGTACAGCGCGGTGGAGCGGGCGTTCGCGGGGCTGGACGTTACGCGGGAGCCGTTCGAAAGCTGGGGCGAGCTGCGACGGTTCGTCCGTGCCGGTACGGCAGGTCCGGACCGGTGCGAGGTGGGTTCGGACCGGGTGGCGGCGCCGGCAGCGCCCGGATGGATGGGGTGCGCACCGGCGTGGCGGGCTTCTGCTCCGCCGGAGGAACCTGCCCGGCCGAGCCCGCTGGCGCCGAGCCGCCCCGAGGGGGTGGCGCTGGGGCCGCTGCCGCAAGCGGCTTCTCCGTTTCCTGGCGGGGCGGACCGGTTCGCGCGGGGGCGGATGATCCATGGGCTGCTGCAGCACCTGCCGACCTTGCCGCGGGAGCGGTGGGAGGGCGCGGCTCGGGCGTGGCTGGCGCGGCCGGCGCATGGGCTGCCGCAAGGGGAGGCGGAGCGGATCGCGGGGGAGACGCTGGCGATCCTGGAGCACAAGGAGCTTGCGGCGCTGTTCGGGCCGGGCAGCCGGGCGGAGGTGCCGATCACCGGCGTGATCGGGGATGCGGTGGTGGGCGGGATGGTGGATCGTATGGCGGTGCTGCGGGACCGCGTCATCCTGGCGGATTTCAAGACCAATCGGCGGGCGCCTTCACGAGTGGAAGATACGCCGGTCCTGTATCTGCGGCAGATGGCGGCCTATCGCGGGGTGCTGCGCCAGGTGTTTCCGGACCGGCCGATCCGCTGCGCCCTGGTCTGGACGCATACGGGGCATGTCAGCCTGCTGCCGGATGCGCTGCTGGATTGATCGAGCCGCGCAGACCCGCCACATGGTCGGTCCAGTGTGAAGGAGAGCGACTCCAATGGCCGGAAACACGAAGGCGGTGACGGATCAGAGCTTCGAGACGGATGTGCTGAAGGCCTCCGGCCCGGTGCTGGTCGATTTCTGGGCGGAGTGGTGCGGCCCGTGCAAGATGATCGGGCCGGCGCTGGAAGAACTGGCAGGCGAGTTCGCCGGCAAGCTGACGGTGGCGAAGGTGAATATCGACGACAATCCCGGGACGCCGAACGCGTATGCGGTGCGCGGCATTCCGACGCTGATCCTGTTCAAGGACGGCAAGCCGGCGGCGCAGCAGGTGGGTGCGCTCCCGAAGGGCCGGTTGAAGGAGTGGATTTCCAGCAACCTGTAACATGCGTTACGGCCGCCGCGCGGTATTGGCTGGCGCGGCGGTCTTCGCGGGCGGGGCGGCGCCCGTAGCCCGGTTTGCGGCGCTGGAGGAAGCAGCCGGGGGGCGGCTGGGCGTGGCGGGGCTGAACACCGGCTCGGGCGCGCTGGTTCTGTATCGCGCCGATGAGCGCTTTCCGTTTTGCAGTACCTACAAGGCGCTGCTGGCCGCGGCGGTGCTACGGCGCAACGGGACGGAGCCTGGGCTGCTGTCGCGGACGGTTCCGATCACGCCTGCGGATATGTCGAATTATACGCCGATCACCCGTGCGCATGTGGGCGGGACGATGACTGTCGAGGCGCTGTGCCAGGCCGCGGTGCAGTACAGCGATAACACCGCCGCAAATCTTCTGATGCGCCTGCTCGGCGGCCCGGCGGGGGTGACGGCGTTCGCCCGGTCGATCGGCGATGGTGCGTTCCGCCTGGACCGGTGGGAGCCGGGACTGAACGCTGCGGTGCCGGGCGATGCACGGGATACGACAACTCCGGCCGCCATGCTGGCGGACCTTCGGCTGATCCTTGCGGGCAATCTGCTGGGTCAGGCGGAGCGCGCGAAGCTGCTGGGCTGGATGCGCGACAGCCGCACCGGGTTGACGCGGATCCGCGCGGCTGCGCCGGCAGGGTGGATCGTCGGGGATAAGAGCGGCGGCGGAGAGTACGGCACCACGAACGATGTCGCGGTGCTGTCGCCGCCTGGTCGGCCACCGCTGGTGCTGGTGGTTTATTTCACCCAGCGGGCGAAGGATGCGCCCGACGCGGGATGCGGTGGTGGCGGATGCGGCGCGGATCGCTTTGGAAGGGTTAACGAGGCGGTAAGGATTATACCTTAGTATTGATGACGGCAGCGACCGAGGGAGTGGAGGCCGATTCCGACGCACCGATCGACGGCGAGGTGGCGCTGTAGTCCGCCCGTGCTCCAACGCTCCGTGCTGGAACGCCGTGGCTGGCGCTTGGCCGGTCACCCGCTGGTGCTCGATCAGCTCGACAGGCTGATCGCCGCGGCCGAGCGTGCCCGGCAGTCTGATCCGGCCGGCTGGCAGGGCAACGCCAACGTCAAGCTGCTGGCCACCCTGCGCGACCTCATGCTCGACCGTGTGCCGCGTGACCCGCTGGCGGCCGAATTCCGGCAGGGCAACACGCTCGGCCCGGCGCACCGGCATTGGTTCCGTGCCAAATTCGGCGCCAATCGATTTCGGCTGTTCTTTCGTGCCAATTCGGCGTCGCGGATCGTGGTCTATGCCTGGGTCAACGACCGCGACACTCTGCGCAAGGCCGGCGCTGCGAGCGATCCTTACGCGGTGTTCGCTCGTATGCTGGCACACGGGAATCCGCCCGACGACTGGCCAAAGCTGCTCGCCGCAGCGCCGTTAATGGGTTAGTGACAATTTTATCCTAGGATTGTGGTCCTAGCATAGATCGTATGAATGTATGCCGCCAGTCAGCGGACTGACGCAATCCGCACCCCGCGGTATCCGCTTCGATTTCAATCAGGGCGCGCGCGTGTAGGCTGCCTGCTCGGGCCGCGGGCACATGGCGGGTGCGGCTCCGCGATCTCGATACGAACGCCGTGCTTGCTGGACCCGAAAGCGAGGGCGGGCTTGTCGCCTCGCCCAAGCGCTATTTCATTCGAACCGGCATCGAGGTGTGGGAGCTGGACGAAGCCGGCGCCGCGACGCACGTCTTTTCCCACAACTACGACGCACGCGACAAAGAGGTTCTGATCCGGATGCCGGTCGGCACGCTGGGCGATACGCTCGCCTGGTTCCCGTACGTCGCGCGGTTTGCCGACCGGCACGGTGCCCGGGTGACCTGCGCGATGTCGGGTCCCGATCATTCCCCTGCTGCGGGACGCCCACCGCATATTCGTTTCATTCCGTACGACGGCGCCGAAGAGCAGGAGGCGGCACGTTCGGCCTATGCGACCTATGCGGTGGTGCTGTTCTTCGACGATCACGAACGCATCCACCAGCCCGAGGATTTTCACCTGCGTCGGCCTGCATCGCACCGCCGGCTACATCCTGGGCGTGGGACCTGATGAGGAACCGCCGCGGCTGGTGCTGCCGGATGAAAGCCGGCCGATCCCCGAACCGTATGTTTGTATCGCGGTGCAAAGCTCGACGCAGTCCAAGTCCTGGAACAATCCGCATGGCTGGCGGGATGTGGTGCGGTTCCTCAAGGCGCTCGGGTTCCGCGTGGTGTGCATCGACCAGAGGCCGGTGCATGGCAGCGGGCTGGTGTGGACCCACATCCCGCACGGGGTTGACGATCAGACCGGTGATCGCCCGCTGACCGAGCGCGCGCGCTGGCTGCGGCATGCGGAATTCTTTGTCGGGCTGAGCAGCGGGCTTTCCTGGCTGGCCTGGGCCGCGGGCACGCCGGTGGTGCTGATCAGCGGCTTCACGGATGCATTCAACGAGTTCACCACGCCCTACCGGGTGATCAACCGCGATGTGTGCAATAGTTGCTGGAACGATCCCGCAGGTGCGGTTCGATCACAACGATCCGCTCTGGTGCCCGCGCCATGCGGGCACGCCCCGGCAGTTCGAATGCACACGATGGATCAGCGCGGAACAGGTGATCGGCGATCCGGCGGATACCGGTGTGCGCGAGGCGGATCGATGGGTTGGGACGCATCGCGCTCTGTTGTTTGAGAGCGCGATTCACGCTTCATCGGCTTGCAGCCTGAACGATCGCGCTCTACCTGCTCCCGTGCGTCGCGGTCTTGTTGGTGATCTTCCACACACCATCGATCCGCAGCAGATTGTGGAAGTCGATCCAACTGCTGGCGCTGTTGCTGAGCGAATCGAAGCATAGCTGTACAGAAGCGGCATCGCCGACCTGGGTGACGGAGACGAAGCGGCCGACCACGCCGCTGCTGGGCGGGGATGCCCAGCGCTCGAAATCGTCGGAGATCGGGTTCTTGTGCAGCACGCCCTTGGCATCGATGTAGAAAATCCAGGCATCCTGATCGAACGCCTGGCGCAGCTTGCCGATATCGTTGTCGTTGAACGCATCGACATAAAGCTGCACGGTGCGGACGATGGCATCGTAATCGTCGGTTCGTGCGGTCATGCGGGCGCCCCTTCCAGTTCTTCCAGACTCTGATTCTGGCTGTCGAACAGCGGCTGGGATGCAACAAGCGCGGCCAGGCCGAACAGCGGGACCGACAGAATCACGATCGAGGCGGTGAAACCGATGGCGGCGACGCCAACCGGGATCAGGAAGATGTTGATGGCGATCGCCAGGCGGCAGGTGGCGTTGCAGAAGCCCTGGGAGCGGCCACGCAGATGGGTGGGAAACAGCTCGCTCGACCACACCCAGGTCAGCACTGCCGGGCCGAGCCAACTGCAGAAGCTGAAGATGAAATAGCCGGCGATCAGCATGGGCGGGTGCTGCGGACCGGCGAAGGCCATGAAGAGGGCGGCGAGGCCCTCGGGAATTGCGGCGATCAGCAGCAGCGGGCGGCGGCCGAGCCGGTCGATCAGCAGCAGACCACACAGCACGCCGATCAGGCCGACGATCCAGACCAGGGCGCTGAAGCCGAGGCTGGCCTGCATCGACAGCGCGCCGACGGTGCGCAGCACGTAGGGCGCGGCGATGGTCGAAAGCGGCCCGGAGATGCAGTTGAGGAAGAACACGGCGGCGACCAGCCAGACGCGTTTGCCCCAGCGCGGCCCGAACAACTCGCCGTAGGAGCCGCGGCGGGCGCCTGAAGCCGCCAGCGTCGCGACGTCGGTGTGGACGCCGAAGCGGGCGAGTGTCTCCTGCGCTTCCTGGAAGCGGCCGTGGGCCATGAGCCAGCGGGGCGATTCCGGCAGGCCCTGGCGGCCGAGCAGCACGAGCAGGGCGGGGACCGCGGCGAGGCCGAACATCCAGCGCCAGGCCTGGTCGCCCACGAGATAAATGAGCGGGATGGCGATCAGCGTGGAGGTGGTGGCGCCGAGGATCCAGGTGATGTTCAGCAGCGAGCCGGCGATGACACCGCGGCGTTTGCGCGGGGCGATCTCGGCCAGGTAGGCGGCCGAGGTGGGCACGTCCATGCCGACACCGACGCCGACCAGGAAGCGGACGATGAACAGTTCCGGCACGGTCTGGATGAAGGCGGACAGGATGGAGAAGACGACGAAGAAGATCAGGTTGGCGACGAAGATGGCGCGGCGCCCGAGACGGTCGGACATGTCGCCGAAGATCAGCATGCCGACCATGGCGCCGAGAAAGCCGGAGGCGCCCAGCGCGCCGACCATGGAAGGCGTGAGGTGGAACTGCGGGCGAAGGAAGATCAGCGCGCCGCCGATCACGAGCAGATCGTAGCCGTCGATGAACTCGCCGAGTGCCACGAGGATGGCGGCGTAGCGCTGCGACGGAGAGAGCGGCCGGTCGTCGAGTGAGGCGAGGGCGGTCGTTGTTCCGGCCATGACGTTCCTTCCCGGTTTTAGTCCGGACGCAGGAACCTCGTAGCCGCGGCCACCAGCGTCGCGGCGCCGATTGTCAACGCATTTTCGTCGATTCGGAACTGCGGGTGGTGCAGCGGGTAGGTCGCGCCTTCGGCCTGATTGCGCACGCCGAGGCGGAAATACACCGATGGGCATTTTTCGCTGTAGAAGCCGAAATCGTCGGCGGCGGTCCAGCCGGGGGCCTTGATGACGTGATCGGGGCCCAGCAGGTGTGCCGCCGTGGCGGCGATCAGGGTCGTCATGGCGGGGTCGTTCACCACGGGCGGTTCGCCGCAGGTCAGGGTGATCTCGGCGGTGGCGCCGTGGGCCTGCGCGATGGCGCGGGTGATTTCGTGCAGGCGGCGGTGGGCGCGCTCGCGGGTCGCATTGCTGCCGGAGCGGATGGTACCGCGCAGCGTGGTGCGGTCGGCGATGATGTTGTACGCGCCGCCGCCCTGGATGCCGGTGACGGACAGGATCAGCGGATCGAAGGCGTCGGTTTCACGCGCGACGATCTTGTGCAGCTCGTTCACCAGCGTGGCGGCGATGGTGATGGTGTCGATGCCCTCGGCGGGTTTGGCGGCATGGGCGGACCGACCGGTGATGGCGATATCGAAAATGTCGGAAGCCAGCGTGTAAGGACCGCTATCGAGGGCGATCTGCCCGACCGGCAGGTAGGGATCGACATGGATGCCGATCGCGGCTTCGACATCGTCGAGCAGACCGGCTTCGACGATGCGGCGGCCGCCGAGCGGCTCGGCTTCCTCGGCGGGCTGGAAGATCAGGCGGACGGTGCCGCTGAAGCGGTCGCGCGTGGCGTGCAGCGCGGCGGCGGTGGCGAAGACCATGGCGCTGTGCGCGTCGTGGCCGCAGGCGTGCATCACGCCCGGGTTCTGCGAGGCGAAGGGAACGCCGGATGCTTCGCTGATCGGCAGGGCGTCGATATCGGCGCGGATGGCGATGGCGCGGTTGGATGGTCCGGCGGCGCCGACCACATCGACGACAAGGCCGGTGTCCGCGGCGGTGCTGATGTTCGGGATGCTTTCCGCGGCGAGCGCGCTGCGCAGGGTGCGTTGGGTCGCGTGTTCCTGGTTGGACAGTTCCGGATGGGTGTGCAGATGGCGGCGGAGTTGCACCATCCGTTGCAGCAGGCTCTCGGTCAGGCCGAGTTCTTCCAGCGCTTCGCGGGACGGGGTCATTTCAGGTGGACGGGGCGGGGGAAGTTCGTCAGGGTTTCGCAGCCGCGATCGGTCACCAGGATGGTTTCGCTGACCTCGATGCCCCAGCCTTCCATCCACATGCCGAGAATGCAGTGCAGGACGTTGCCGGGTTGCAGCACGTTGTGATCGTCCTGGCGGAGGCTGATGGTGCGCTCACCCCAATCGGGCGGATAGCCGATGCCGATGGAATAGCCGATGCGGGATTCCTTTTTCAGGCCGTGGCGCTGGATGACGGCGCGCCATGCGGCTTCGACGGCTTCTCCGGTAACGCCGGGGCGCGTTGCGGCGAGGACGGCGTCCATGCCCTCCAGCACCGCCTTCTCCACATCGGCGACCTTGGCGGGTTTGGCGCCGAGCTGCAGGGTGCGGGCGAGGCCGGCGGTGTAATGGCGGCAGACGCCCGACAGCTCCAGCGCGATGGTTTCATTCGCGCCGAAGCGGCGGTCGCTCCACATCAGATGCGGGGCGGAGGCGTTCTCGCCGGCCAGGATGGTGGGGGGAAGCGCGCTGACGTCGCCGGCGAAGTCCGGGTGGCCGGCGACCTGCGCTTGGTAGATCCGGGCGATCGCGTCGCATTCTCGCACGCCCGGCGCGATGGCGTCGTAGGCGGCGCGGATACAGCCCTCGGCGAGGCGGGCGGCCTTGCGTTGATAGGCGATCTCGGCCGGGGATTTGACCGCGCGCAGCCAGTTCACCAGCAGGTCGGCGTCGAACAAGGTCGCGTCGGGCAGGCCGGCGGTGAGGCGGGCATGAGCCTTGGGGGAATAGTAGTAGGTGTCGGTTTCGATGCCGATGCGGCGCTTGCCCCAGCCTTTCGCGGCGATCCATTCGGCCATCCAGTCCATCGGATGGCGGTCGGTGCGGTGCACGTAGGTTTCTGGGAAGCCGACGATGTTCTCCGGCTTCATCCAGGCGGTCAGCTTGCCGCCGGCGGCGTCCATGGCGCGGCCGATCCACACGGGCTCCTCGTTCTCGATGGGGACCAGCACGAGCTGCGGCAGATAGAACGACCAGCCGTCGTAGCCGGTCAGGTAGTACTGATTGGCGATATCGCTGACGATCAGCAGGTCGAGGTTGCGGCTGGCCATTTCCGCGCGTGTGGCGCGGAGGCGGGCGGCGTATTCGCTGCGGTCGAATGCGAGAGGCACCATCAACCAGGCTCGGACAAGACTTGCTTGAGCGTCTGATTCACCAGCGCCGGGTTACCCTTTCCGCCCATCGCCTTCATCACCTGGCCCACGAAAAATCCGAACAGCTTTTCCTTTCCCGATTTGTATTCGGCAAGCTTGTCGGCGTTCGCGGCAAGGACCGCGCGAATGGCAGCATCGATGGCGCCCGTGTCGGTGACCTGGTGCAGGCCCTTTTCCTCCACCAGCGCGGCGGGGTCCTTGCCGGTGTCCACCATCGCCTCGAACACTTCCTTGGCGATGCGGCCATTGATGGTTCCATCCGCCATCAGGTCGAGCAGGCGGCCGAGCGCGGCGGCGGAGACGGGCGGATCGTCGATGCTGCGTCCGGTGCGGTTCATCGCGGCGAAGAAGTCGCCCATTACCCAGTTGGCGGCGAGTTTCGGGTCGCGACCCTTGGCAATCGTTTCGTAGAAATCCGCGGTCGGCTGTTCGGCGACGAGCACGGCGGCATCGGTACGCGGGCAGCAGGTAATCCTGCATGAAGCGCGTGCGCTTCGCGTCGGGCAGTTCGGGGAGACCGGCCTTGAGCGATTCGATCCAGTCCTCGTCCAGCACAAGGGGGAGCAGATCCGGATCAGGGAAATAGCGATAGTCGTGGGCGTCTTCCTTGCTGCGCATCGACCGGGTGACGCCGCGGCCTGAATCGAACAAGCGGGTCTCCTGCTCCACGGTGCCGCCGGATTCCCATACCTCGATCTGGCGCTTCGCTTCGGCCTCGATCGCCTGCATGACGAAGCGGATGGAGTTGACGTTCTTGACCTCACAGCGGGTGCGGAAGGGCTCGCCATGCTTGCGGACCGACACATTCACGTCGGCACGCATGGAGCCTTCCTCCATGTTGCCGTCACAGGTGCCGAGATAGCGCAGGATCGTCCGCAGCTTCCGCAGGTAGGCTCCTGCTTCGTCCGGCGAGCGCAAGATCCGGTTCGCTGACGATCTCCATCAGCGCGACGCCGGCTCGATTGAGATCGATCAGCGACTTGCTCGGATGCTGATCATGCAGGCTCTTCCCCGCGTCCTGCTCCAGGTGCAAGCGCGTGATGCCGATCGACTTCGCTGAACCGTCGGGCAGTTCGATCTCGATGGTGCCTTCACCGACGATCGGGTGCTGGTACTGGCTGATCTGATATCCGGCGGGCAGGTCGGCGTAGAAGTAGTTCTTCCGGTCGAAGCGGCTGACGGGGTTGATGCGGGCATTGAGGCCGAGGCCGGTGCGCACGGCCTGCGCCACGCACTCGCGGTTGATGACCGGCAGCATGCCGGGAAACGCGGCATCGACGAAGCTGACCTGCGTGTTGGGCTCGGTGCCGAATTCGGTGGCGGCGCCGGAGAACAGCTTGGCGTTGGAGATGACCTGGGCGTGGACCTCCAGGCCGATGACGACTTCCCAGGGGCCGGTGCTGCCTTCAACGACGTAGGACATACGCAGCGGATTACCGCAGGCGCGGCCCGGATGACAGGGTGGGGTTGGTGGAAGGCGCGTCAGGCGCGGCGGCGGCGGACCAGGCAGAGCCCCAGCAGGCCGACGCCGAGCAGGCTGAGGGCCATCGGCTCGGGCGCGGGGACCGCGATGACCGAGCCGCCGATGGCGAAATCACCCGTGCCGATGTCGCTGTTGATGGCGGCGATGGCGGCGCTGTCGAGGTCCACGGTGATTGTGCCGTTGCTGTCGGCCGCGGTCAGGGGCGTGCTGCCATAGACCGGCCCGGCGACGAGGGCGGCGTAGAGCGCGGCATCGGGGCTGACCGCATCAAACAACGAGGCGGCGGGGACCGAAGGCTGATACAGGGTCCAGGTCAGATCACCGGATATGGTGAAGGCGCTGACGCTGAGCGAGGCAGAGGTGACTGCGCCGCTCTGTCCCGACAAATCGAAGACGAAGAAATCGTTCCGATGGATTCCACCGACAACGCCGGTGATATAGTTGGTGTTGCTGTCGGGTCCCGCGGTGCCCACGTCGTCCGGCGATACCCATCCCTGAAAGCCGCCGGTGGTCACGGTTGCCGAGCCGCCGCTCTCGAAGTTCAGCGTCAGAGCCTCATTCCCGTCGTACACGCTGAATCCGAAGGCGTAATAGTCGGCCAGGGCCGGTCGCTGCCCGGCCAAGCCCAGCAGTGCCACTGCCGCAGCGCCCAGAAGCCAGCGAGACATCTGTTTTCTTTCCTAGACCAAATCCCGGAACATAGCCCAGTCCAGAGCAATCTGTCAATTAGGAAATGTGGAATTCATTAACTTTTGAGACGGAGGGCGCCGCCGGCGGGCGTCAGGGCAGCAGCACCGTGCTGCCGGTGGTCTTGCGGCTCTCGAGCGCAGTGTGGGCGGCGGCCGCATCGCGCAACGGGAAGGTCTGGTTGACCTCGATCTTGACCGCGCCCGACTGCACGACGGCGAACAGGTCGTTCGCCGTGTCCAGCAGGTCCCGCCGCTTGGCGGTGTAGGTGGCGAGCGTGGGGCGGGTGAGATACAGGCTGCCTTTCGCGGCAAGGATGCTGATCTCGACCGGGGGGACCGGGCCGGAGGCGTTGCCGTAGCTCACCATCAGGCCGAGCGGCGCCAGACAATCGAGGCTGACGGCGAACGTGTCCTTGCCGATGCTGTCGTACACCACCGGCACCATCGTGCCGCCGGTGATGCGCTTCACGTCGGCAACCAGGTGGTCGTAGCCGATGACCGTGTGAGCTGCGCCGTGGGCCCGGGCGAGCGCCGCCTTCTCCTCGGTGGAGACGACGCCGATCACGGTGGCGCCGAGATGCTTCGCCCATTGGCACGCGATCAGCCCGACGCCGCCGGCCGCGGCGTGCACCACGATCGTGTCGCCGGCTTTCACCTTGTAGGTGCGGCGGATCAGGTATTGCGCGGTCATGCCCTGCAGCATCATCGCCGCGCCGGTCTTGGCGTCGATGCCGTCGGGCAGCTTCACCAGCTTGTCGGCGGCGATGACGCGCTCGGTGGCGTAGGCGCCGAGCGCGCCCGGCGTAGGCGACCCGATCGCCCGCGGCGATGCCGGACACGCCGGAGCCGACGGCGGTGACGGTTCCCGCGCCTTCCATGCCGATGGTGACGGGCATTGACGGTGCCTTGTAGAGGCCGGTGCGGAAATAGACATCGATGTAGTTCAGGCCGACCGCTTCCTGCTTGATCAGCGACCTCGCCGGGGCCGGGCTCGGGGGTCGGCACATCCTCCCATTTCATCACCTCGGGGCCGCCATAGGCGTGCACACGAATGGCCTTGGTCATGCGTCTCTCCGGCGGTGCGTCAGAGCAGGGCTCCGGCGCGGGTTGGAAGATGGCGGGATTCCAGGTCGAGCAGCAGGCGCTTGGTCGGCAGCCCGTCACCGCCCGAGTAGCCGCCGATGCCGCCGGTGGCGAGCACGCGGTGGCAGGGGACGATGATCGGGATGGGGTTGGACGCGTTGGCCTGTCCGACGGCGCGAGGGACGCTGCCGAGCGTCTCGGCGATCTGGGCGTAGGAGCGCGTTTCGCCATACGGGATGTCGATCAGGGCGCGCCAGACGCGCTGCTGGAAACCGGTGCCGCGCGGCGCGAGCGGCAGGGCGAAGTCGCGACGCTCGCCGTCGAAATAGGCGAAGAGCTGGGCGCGCGCCTGTTCGAGCAGGGGTGTCGCGGATTGCTCCGCGCCCCATCCCCATTCGACGGCGATGATCGCGCCGTCTTCATCGAAGACGGTGAGGTCACCCACCGGGCTGTGAAGTGAGAGCTGCGGCACGTGCGCGTGATGGCCCTGCCTGTGGCGGGGGCGGATGGCAGACCCGGCGAGCGGGACCTGTCAAGTGAGCGGGCTTCCGAACTCCGAAGCGGGTGGGACAGGTACCCGGGATGGACTTCGAATCGGCTGTTTCCGTACTTCGTGCCACCTGCGGACGCCCGCCGGCACAGGCGGTGCGGGTCGCAGTTGCGCATGCCCAGCAGCTATCGCCGCTGGTCGTCGCCTGTCTGGAACGCGGCGCGTCCGGGGAGATGCTGACCTGGCGGGAGGAAAACCTGGTGTTCGCCGGACTGCATGCGCTCGCCGAAGCGCGGCGGACCGAGGTGTTTGGTCCGCTGCTGCGTTTCCTGGCGTCCGATCCCAAGGGCGTCCGGGGCGCTTTCGACGAGGATTTCATGTGGCTCCGCGGCCTGCTGCTCGCGTTGGCGGATGACGATGCCGGAGCTTTGTTCGCGCTGGCCGGAGACGACACGGTTCTGGAAGAGGTACGAAGCGCCGCGCTCGAAGCGGCTGCCGTGCTGGTGCTGGACGGACGCGCGGACCGGGATGCGTTCATTCCGGTGCTGGATGGGTTCGATCGGGCCCCTGCCGCGGTCCAGGACGGCTATGTCTGGTTCGCCTGGGCCTACGCGATCGCGGCTTTGCGGCTGCGGGAGTTCGTGCCGCGGGTGCGCCAGGCGTGGGATGATGGCCATCTGTACGGATGGCGTGACGTCGATTGGTCGGGGTGGGTGGAGCTGTTCGATCAGGCCGAGCCATTCCGGCCAGTGGAGCCGGTTACGGATGCAGTCAAATGTCTAGCATGCTTCGCGGAGCCTCCGGAGGCCGAGGGTTTTCGCGTTCCGGTTTACCAGCTCGGCTGGCTGGATCGTGTGCTGCAGCGGTGCAAACCCGAAGCGGGTTGTCTTGAACTGCTTGATGGGCGGATGACGGCCGCATTGTGTGGCCCGGCGCCACGGCCGGACGTGGATACGGTGATTCCGGAGGCATGGACTGAAGGGCTGACGCGCCGTGAGGTACGAGACGAGGCGCGGCGGTTGCTGCGGGCGCGGTTCGCGGAGATCGAGGACAGGCTGCGGAGCGGCGTGGCCCCGGACCCGTTCCTGCGGGACACACCGCCCGGATCCCAGGGTGCGTTGTGGGCCTCCGCCTTTCTGAGGTGGATGACCGGCGCTTCGTTGCAGTGGGCGCCTCTGGCGCGTCACACCGCACGATCGGCGCTCCTGGTGCTGCTTCTCGGGTTGCTCGAAACGCGCGGTGAAGCGGCACGGGCCCGCAGGGAACTATGCGAGGGACTGGGTCCGCTCGCACTGGCTATCCGTCGCTTTTGGACACACGGGCCGCCGCATTGGGCGATCTCGGCCATGGAGGCCGGTCGCAACGATCCCTGCCCGTGCGGGTCGGGGCGCAAGTTCAAGAAATGCTGTGCGGCGGTGGAGAGGCGTGTGGCCGAACCGGTGGGGTAGGGGATTGAATGTCCGGCGGAGGTGCTGGCTATCGTGAAGCGGGCGGCCGAACTGCAAGGTCGAACCGTGAGTGACTTTGTGGTGACGGCGGCGCAGGACGCAGCGCGACGCACCATCGAGGAGACCCATTTGCTCCGGCTTTCGATCGAGGACCAGCGACGGTTTGTCGATCTTATCCTCGATCCGCCGCCGCTGGCGCCTGCCATGGCACGGGCCAGAGATGCTCACCGGATGCTGACGCAGAAAACTGCTTGACGCCATTTTCGGTTGAGCCGCTTGCTTCAGGGCACAACCGACGGGAGTTTATGAGCGGCACGGAGACGCTCGATCGCTATTTTCGGGAATACGTTACTCAGGACATTCGGCGCAGGGTCGCATCCTGCTACGTCGCAATTGACACTGGTACGGGCAAGGTGGCCGGCTATTACACGCTTTCCGCCAGCGGCGTCCCGTTGAGAGACTTGCCGTCCGAATTGGCGAGGCGTCTTCCACGCTACCCGTTGGTGCCGGTTGCCCGGCTCGGTCGTCTGGCTGGCGATGCTGCTTATCAAGGCCGAAAGCTCGGCGGCGCATTGCTGTGGGATTTGGCAGCGCGTGCCGGCCGTCTGACCTCCTGCCGCTGCGCCAGTGTCGCAAGTAGAGCAAGCGGGTCCAGGACCGGCAGCCCACAAACCTGACGCCGACAGACATAGGCGCCGGCTGACGCGGTGGGCTTGCCGGCGGCGGGATGCTCGGGCGGCAGCGACGTACCAGGCGGGGCATGCAGCACGACCACCGCCGGATCGGGGGAGGCAAGCGCGGCCTCGGCGAGCGGACCGGATTCGCCGGTGACCACCACGGTCGCGGCTTCCTCCAGCAAATCGGCGGCGGCGAGCAGCGTCGCCTGTCCCGCCCATTGATCGGGCTTGGCGCTAAAGGCGCGCAGGACGCCTTCCGTCCGCTCGCGCCAGACAGGATTGCCGGTCAGATGCCACAGCCGGGCGAAGACCTCGGCAAGCAGACCGTTTCCAGCGGGTGTGGCGTTGTCCTGCGCGGTGCGAGGGCGGGCCAGTGGAACGTCCGTCGCATCGTCCGCGGTGGTGTAGTAGCCGCCGGCGCCGTCGGCGAAATGTGCCACCGTCGCTTCGGCAATACGCACCGCCTGCTCCAGCCGGCGCGCATCGCCTGTCGCCTCGTGCAAGGCCAGCAGCGCGCGGGCCATGGCGGCCTGGTCGTCCAGCATGCCGGCGGCGGCGACGCGGCCGAGGCGCCAGGCGTGGTTCACCCGCCCGTCCGGTGCGCCGAGGTCGCGCAAAATGGCATCGGCGGCCCGGGCGGCGCGGGCCAGCCAATCAGGGCGCCCGAACACCGCGGCGGCGCGGGCCAGTGCGGCGATCGCCAGGCCATTCCAGTCAGCCAGCACCTTGTCGTCGCGCCCGGGGCGGATGCGCTTTTCGCGCGCGTGGAACAGGACGTCGCGGCAGCGGGCGAGGGTGGCTTCCTGTTCAGACGAGCCGGGCGGGGTGACGCGACGCAGGATGGTGTGTCCCTCCCAGTTGCCCTCGGGCGTGACGTCGTACGCGGTCCTGAAGGCCGCAGCGTCCGATCCGAGCAGCGCGTCAATCTCGGCGTCGGACCACACGTAGAATTTGCCCTCTTCGCCTTCGCTGTCGGCGTCTTCGGACGCGGCGAAGGCGTCGCCGGCGGACATATCGCGCGTCATCCAGCCAACGGTTTCGGCGGCCCGGGCGGCGTAGAGCGGGTCGGGACGGTCGGCGTGGGCGAACGCCAGTAATTCGAGAAGTTGGGCGTTGTCGTAGAGCATCTTCTCGAAATGCGGCACCAGCCAGATGGCGTCGGTGGCATAGCGGGCGTAACCGCCGCCGAGGTGATCGTAGATGCCGCCCAGGGACATGCGCCGCAGCATCAGGTGCAGCGCCTCTTTGCCGGCGGGATCACCGGTGCGGAAAGCGTTCTGCCACAGAAACCGGAAGATCGGCGCATTGGGGAATTTCGGCGCGCCGCGCAGGCCGCCGTTTTCCGGATCGTTCAGGCGAAGGTAGGCGGCGGCGACCGCATCGAGGTGCGATGGGGCGGGGAGGTCGCCGGCAGCGGGCACGGCGGCGCGCTGGAGCGCGTGGCGCAACGCGGCGCCGTTCTTGGTGACGATCTCGTCCTGAGAGGCCCAGGCCGCGGCGATGGCTTCCAGGACCTGGCGGAAGGAGGGGCGACCCCAGCGGGCGGTGGGCGGGAAGTAGGTGCCGCCCCAAAACGGTGCGCCGTCGGGGGTCAGGAACATGGTCAACGGCCAGCCGCCCTGCTCACCGAGCATGTGCAGAGCAGACATATACAGGTGGTCGATATCGGGGCGCTCTTCCCGGTCCACCTTGATGTTGACGAACAGCCGGTTCATCAGCGCGGCGGTTTCCGGGTCCTCGAATGATTCGTGGGCCATGACGTGGCACCAGTGGCAGGCGGCGTAGCCGACAGAGAGCAGGATCGGCTTGTCGGCCTGCTGCGCTTCCTGCAACGCGGGGGAGCCCCAGGCGCGCCAGTGCACGGGATTGTCCTTGTGCTGGAGCAGGTAGGGGGAGGTTTCGCGGCTGAGGAGGTTGGCGGCCTCGGGCATTGATGAGAGATGGGGGTGAGCATGGGTGAACGACAGGCGGACGACCCGCCGCAATACTACCAGGCGCACGTATTCGTGTGCTGCAACCGTCGGCCGGAGGGGCACAAGAAGGGGAGCTGCGCGGCGAAGGGCAGCGAGAAGCTGCGGGACTACATGAAGGCGCGCGCCAAGGAGATGGGTTTGCGCGGTGTGCGGGTGAACATGGCGGGCTGCCTGGACCGCTGCGAGCATGGCCCGTGCATGGTGATCTACCCCGAGGGCGTTTGGTACCGGGTGGATTCACCGGCGCAGGTGGACGCGGTGCTGGAGCGGCACGTGCGAGACGGCGGACGAGTGCCCGAGTTGATGCTGCCGACATCCGATCCGTCGATTTGACATGACCCTGGCTCGCTCGCACGCTCGTCACGCATGAAGCGTCCAGGATCGACGGCCGGGGGCTGGTACGAGCCTGTGGGTGTGACGGACAAGGTCATTGATCTGCCTGCGGTCCGCGCGGCACACCGGCGCATCGCCGACGCCGTAAGTCGTACGCCGCTTCGGCTATCGGACAGCCTGTCGCGCCTGTGCGGCGTCCCGGTCCGGCTCAAGCTCGAAAACCGTCAGCAAACCGGCAGCTTCAAGCTGCGCGGCGCCACCAACGCCGTGCGCAGCCTGCTCGCCGAGGCGCGCGGCCGTGGTCTCGTGACGGTATCAACCGGCAATCACGGCCGTGCGCTGGCTTATGCGGCGAGCCGGGAGGGGCTGCGCTGTCTTGTGTGTCTCTCGGGCCTGGTGCCGGAGAACAAGGTCGCGGCGATCCGCGATCTTGGTGCCGAGATCCGCGTGACAGGCCGGTCTCAGGACGAAGCGCAGATTGAAGCCGAGCGGCTGGTAGGCGACGAAGGGCTGATCTTCGTGCCGCCCTTCGACGATGCGGCGATCATCGCCGGCCAGGGAACCGCCGGCCTCGAAATCATCGAGGAATGCCCGGACGTGACATTGGTCCTGGTTCCGCTGTCGGGCGGAGGTCTGGCTGCGGGCGTGGCCGCCGCGATCAAGGGGCTGCGGCCGGAGACACGGGTCATCGGCGTCAGCATGGAGCGTGGTGCCGCGATGGCCGACAGCCTGCGAGCCGGCCATCCGGTCGAGGTCGCGGAAGTGCCGACCTTGGCCAATTCGCTCGGCGGCGGCATCGGGCTGGATAATCGATTCACATTTCGCATGGTGCGCGACCTGTTGGACGACGTGGTGCTGCTGTCCGAGGACGAGATCGCGGCCGCTATCGGTCACGCCCAGACGGCAGAGGGGGAGACGGTGGAAGGCGGCGGCGCGGTCGGGATCGGTGCGCTGCTGGCGCGGAAGGTGACGCCCCTGGGTTCCACGGTGGTGTTGGTGTCCGGCGGCAACATCGACCCGGCGCTGCACCGTCGCATCCTGCAAGCAAGAGCCGACGAATGAACGCACCGAAGTTGCATTTTGCGCCCGACGAATATGCCGCGCGGCTGGCCAAGACCCGCACCGCCATGGGCAAGGCCGGGCACGATCTGCTGATCGTCAGCGATCCGTCCAACATGGCGTGGCTGACCGGATACGACGGCTGGTCGTTCTACGTGCACCAGGCGGTGGTGGTGCCGCCGGACGGCGAGCCGGTCTGGTTCGGCCGAGGTCAGGACGCCAACGGCGCGAAGCGCACCGTATGGCTCGCGCACGACAACATCGTGGGCTACCCGGATCACTACGTGCAGTCGCCCGAACGGCATCCGATGGAGGTGCTGGCCCGCCTGATCACCGAACGCGGCTGGGGCAAGACGCCGATCGGCGTGGAGATGGACAATTACTGGTTCTCGGCCGCGGCCTTTGCGAGCTTGCAGAAGCATCTCCCGCATGCGCGGTTCGGCGACGCCACAGCACTGGTGAACTGGCAGCGCGCGGTGAAGAGCGCGCAGGAACTGGAGTACATGCGCAAGGCCGCGCGGCTGGTCGAGGCCATGCACACGCGTATTCTTGAGAAGGCGGAGCCGGGGATGCGCAAATCCGACCTGGTGGCCGAAATCTATGATGCCGGTATCCGCGGGGTGGATGGTTACGGCGGCGACTATCCGGCAATCGTGCCGCTGTTGCCTTCGGGCGAGGAGGCGTCGGCGCCGCACCTGACGTGGGACGACCGTCCGCTGCGCAGCGGTGAAGGCACGTTCTTCGAAATTGCCGGATGCTACCGGCGCTACCATTGCCCGCTGTCGCGAACCTTGTTCCTCGGCAAGCCGCCACAGGCATTCCTGGACGCCGAGAAGGCCGTGCTGGAGGGCATGGAAGCCGGGCTCGCCGCGGCACGCCCGGGAAATACCTGTGAGGACATCGCCAACGGCTTTTTCGCCGTGCTGAAGAAATACGGCATCGTGAAAGACAGCCGCACCGGGTACCCGATCGGGCTGTCCTATCCGCCCGACTGGGGCGAACGCACCATGAGCCTGCGCCCCGGCGACCGTACCGAGCTTCGCCCCGGCATGACGTTCCATTTCATGACCGGGTTGTGGCTCGAGACGATGGGGCTCGAGATCACGGAGAGCATCGTGATCGGTGAAACTGGGGTGGAATGCCTGGCCAATGTGCCGCGCCGGCTGTTCGTGAAGGATTAGGGGTTTGCTGAAAAGGGGCGGCCCGCCGAAGCCACGGCGTGGTGCCGAAGCAAGGCTGGCCCGAACAGGAGGAGGCTGACGATGCGACGCTGGACTCGACTCGCGCTTGCGGTCGCGATGGGACTGGGGCTGGCTGGTATGACGGTGTCGGGCGGCGCCCACGCGGCAGACAAACTCGAGCAGGTCAAGCAGCAGGGCTATATTCGCGGCGCCACCGCGAACGAAGTTCCCTACGGATACATGGACGCGGACGGCAACGCGGCGGGCATCGGCCCGGATGTTGCGAAGCATGTGCTGACGTCGATGGGCGTCAAGGACATCGAATGGGTGGTGACGCCATTCGGGTCGCTGATCCCGGGGCTCAAGGCGAATCGCTTCGATTTCGTCGCGGCCGAGCAGAACATTCTGCCGGATCGCTGCAAGCAGGTGCAGTTCACGACGCCCGAACTCGAGCTATGGCGAGGGTTTCCTGGTAAAGGCCGGGAACCCGAAAAACCTGCACAGCTATGACGACATCAAGAAGAACCCGGCGCTGAAGATGGCGATCGTCACCGGCGCCGATCAGTTGGATTTCGCGCACGGGATGGGCATACCGGACTCGCAGCTTGTGATGATTCCGAACAACGCCGATGCGCTGTCCACGATCGAAACCGGCCGGGCTGATGCCTATGCGGCGACCGAGCTGACGGTGGCGCGGCTCGCGGCGCACAGCAAGGCGGTGGAAGCGGCCAAGCCGTTCGCGGATCCGGTGGTGAACGGCAAGTCGGTGCGCAGCTATGGCGGGTTCACCTTCCGCCAGCAGGACAAGGCGCTGTTCGACGCCTTCAACACTGCGCTGATCGCCTTCAAGAAAACGCCCGACTACAAGAATATCCTGCTGCACTACGGCCTGAGCGAGGAGAGCGTGCAGGCGGCGGAGACGAAAAACACCGACGATCTCTGCGCCGGCAAATAGCCGCCGGCGTCTGCGATGCAGGCACTTCACTACCTGGGCCCGCTGCTGGAAGGCGCCAGGGTCACGGCGATCATTACAGTCGCTTCGACCCTGCTCGGCGCGGTGTTGGCCTTCGCCGCCGGCATCGCGCGCGCTTCCGGCGGGCGCGTGCCTGGCGGGCTTCGCCGCGTTCTATGTGGAAATCTTCCGCGGCACGTCACTGCTGGTTCAGTTGTTCTGGCTGTATTATGCCCTGCCGCTGATCGGTCCGTCGATGTCGCCGATGATCACCGGCATCGTCGGCCTGGCGCTCAACATCGGCGCCTACGGCGCGGAGGTGGTGCGCGGCGCGATCCTCGCGGTGCCCACCGACCAGCACGAGGCGTGCCGGGCGCTAAATCTGACGCGACGGCATACGCTTTGGCATGTCGTGCTGCCGCAGGCGGTGATCGAGATGATGCCGCCATTCGGCAACCTGGCCGTGCAGAACCTGAAGGACAGCGCGCTGGTGTCGATGATCACCATCGGCGATCTGACCTTCCATGCGCAGCAACTGCGCAACATCACGCTGGACAGCACCGCCATTTATGCGTTGACGCTGCTGTATTATTTCGCGATGGCGCTGGTCCTGATGGCCTTCATGCGCGGGCTGGAGGCCTGGCTTCGGCGCGGCGCTGCCTTTCCGCGGGCCGTCCCCGCATGATGTACGGCTATCACTGGGATCTCAGCACGCCGCTGACCTATGCGATCTCGATCCTGCCGATCCTGCTCATCGGTCTCGTGGTAACGATCGAGGCGACGATCGTCGGCTTCGCGATCGCAATGGCGCTGGGGCTGGTTTTGGCGCTGCTGCGCCGCTCCTCCGCCCGGGTCATCGCCTGGCCGACGGCTTGCGTGATCGAGTTCCTGCGGGACACGCCGCTGTTGGTGCAGCTCTACTTCCTGTATTTCGTGCTGCCGCAATACGGTATCGTGCTGCCGGCGTTCCTTACCGGCGCCATCGCGCTCGGGGTGCAGTACAGCGCCTATACATCCGAGGTGTATCGCGCCGGGCTCGATGCCATTCGCCGCGGCCAGTGGGAAGCGGGGACCGCACTCAATCTTTCGCAGCTTCGGATGTACCGTGACGTGCTGGTGCCGCAGGCGATTCCCCGCGTTGTGCCGGCGCTCGGCAATTATCTCGTGTCGATGCTGAAGGATACGCCGGTGCTCTCCACCATCACAGTGGTGGAGATGCTAAATCTCGCCAACCTGATCGGCGACCGCACATTCTCCTACCTGGTGCCTCTGTCGATGGTCGGCTTGATCTTCCTGATCCTGACGCTGCTGTGCGTCTTCGCCATCCACGCCGTCGAACGGGTGCTGCCCAAGACGGGGATACCGCTGCGATGACCGGCATCGTCCGATTCAACGACGTTATCAAACGATACGGCCCGCTGGTGGTGCTGGATCGGTTCAACTTCGAGGTCGGGGCGGGCGAGAAGGTCACGCTGATCGGCCCCAGCGGCTCCGGCAAGTCAACCGTCCTGCGCATTTTGATGACACTCGAACCGTTCCAGGAGGGGCGGGTGGAGGTGGACGGGATCGGCTACCATCAGCCGGACGGACGAGGCCCGTTCCGCGCGCATGAGCGGCATCTTCGCGAGATCCGCTCGCGGGTCGGCATGGTGTTCCAGAGCTTCAACCTGTTTCCGCACATGACGGTGCTGCGCAACCTGATCGAGGCACCGGTTTCCGTGCTGCGGATGCGCCGCAGCGAGGCCGAGGACCGCGCGCGCGAACTGCTCGGCATGGTCGGCCTTGCCGACAAGTGCCGCGCCTATCCCAGCCAGCTTTCCGGCGGACAGCAGCAGCGCGTCGCGATCGCACGGGCGCTCGCGATGCGGCCGCGCATCCTGTTGTTCGACGAACCGACCAGCGCGCTTGATCCGCAACTCGTGGGAGAGGTTCTCAATGTCATCCGCAATCTGGCGCACGAGCATGATCTCACGATGATCATGGTGACGCACGAAATGCGCTTCGCCCGCGAGATTTCCGATCGGGTCTGCTTTTTCGACAGGGGGCGCATCGTCGAGGAAGGTGATCCGGCTCGCATCTTCTCGACGCCCGAACAGCAACGCACGCGTGAGTTCCTGCAAAGCGTGCTGGGCGATGCGCTCCAGCCGGCGGGTTTTTCGCGGGAATGACGGAAGCGCGGTCCGTGCGATTTCTTCACAGCCTCTTTCGCGGCTAGCGCATGCTCAGCCCCCCGCGGAGCCGAGCAGTTGCTCGAACTGGCGCCGGACGGCGTCGTAACATTCGCAGGCCGCGGCCTCGAGCCCCTCACGGTCGGTGACCGTGATGTGTCCCTGGCCGTAGCGAATCAGCCCAGCCTGCTGAAACAGCCGCGCCGTCACGGTGACGCCGGGCCGGTGGACGCACAGCATCATCGCCAGGAACTCCTGCGTCATCGGGAACTCGTCGCTCGCGGCCCGGTCGTGGGCCATCAGCAGCCAGCGCGCGAGGCGCTGGTCCAGCGCGTGATGGCCGTTGCAGGCCGCGGTCTGGGTGACCTGCTGCTGGAATGCCAGCGCGTAGCGGAGCAGGAGCGTCCGCAGGGCCGGGCTCTGTTCCAGCGCGTGTCGGAAGGCGCCGGCACCGAGCCGCAGCATGGTGCCGGGGGCCTGGATCATGGCCTCGACGGCGCTGCGGTCGCTGCCGAGCAGGAGGGGCAGGCCGACCATGCCCTCGGCGCCGACGAGGCCGACCTCGGCGGATCGGCCGTCGGCGAGCAAGGTCAGCATGGAGGTCCAGCCGCTTTCGGGGAAATGGACGGCTGCGATGGGTTCGTCGGGCGCCAGCAGGATGTGACGCTGCTCGAACTCCACCCGTTCGAACTGCGGCCAGAGCCGAGCGAGATCCTCGGCCGGTAACGCCGCCAGCAGGCGGTTGCGGGGTATCGGTGGCGAATTGGTCAAGAGCGGCTCCCGGACGACAGATGTCGGCGGGAGCGCACATCTCTCTCAGCCGCCCGCGCCGGAGGACCTTGGCGGGCGATAAGTAGGAAATGGGGTGGCACGCCCGTGCAGACAACGCGCCATTGGCCACACGATGATGGAATCTGGTTGGCATTGTACGGAGTCCGACAGCGCCCTTCGGCTGTCGCGTGCATGGTTCGGTTCAGCGGAGAGGTGACAAAAGTGCGGACGTCATCGGGGGCTTTTAGCCAACCCGGGCAAGTCGATGGCGACACAGTCAGTTTGGAGCGCTGCGGGCCACCTGGAGAGCGCGCGCCCGAAGCTGCGCGGGAGGCTGCCGGATCGGCAGAAGCCGAGCGGCGCATCGAGGCGCTCGAGGCGGAGAACCGGGCGCTGAGGGCGGAGGCCGAGCGGACCCGGCGGCTGCTCGACAGCGCCGCCGAATACGCCATCGTCACGCTCGACCTCGAGGGGCGGATCACCGGTTGGAACGACGGCGCCCGGGCCATCCTGGGCTACGGCGAGGCCGAGATCCTGGGCCGCTCGGGCGAGGTGTTCTTCCCGTCGGAGGACCGCGCCGCCGGCGTGTTCGTGAACGAGCTTCGCCGCGCCACGGAAGACGGCCGTGCGCCCAACGAGCGCTGGCATCTTCGGCGGGACGGCAGCCGCTTCTGGGCGAGCGGCTTCATGATGCCGCTGCTGGACCGGGACGGTCGGCCGCAGGGCTTCCTGAACGTTCTGCGGGACAACACCGCGCTTCGGGCCGATGAGGAGCGCCGTGCGCTGATGCTGGCCGAAATGGGCCACCGCATGAGGAACGTTCTGGCCACTGCGCACGCGGTCGCGGCGCAGACCCTGCGCCAGGCCGGAGTGCCTGCGGCCGTGCAGGAGACACTGCTGCAGCGGCTGGTGGCCCTGGCGGAATCGCACGACCTGCTGACCCGCGATGGTTGGGAGAGTGCGCCGCTGATCGATGTCGTAGAGCGCGCCCTGTCACCCTACACCGGGTCCGGCCGGGTGACGTTGGACGGCCCGCGGGTGCGATTGGCGGCGGACGGGGTGGAGATGCTCCATCTGGCATTCCATGAGTTGGCCACCAATGCGGCCAAGCACGGCGCGTTGTCCGTGTCGGATGGCCGCGTCGCGGTGTCCTGGACCTTGCGGCTGTCCGAGAAGGGTGCGCGGCTGGTGGCGATCGAGTGGCGGGAGAGCGGCGGCCCGCCGGTTGCGCCGCCCAAGCGGCAGGGCTTCGGCTCGCGGCTGCTGGAGCGATGGCTGGCGCCGAAATTCGGCGGCACCGTGAGGCTCGAGTTCCACGCCGAGGGGCTGGAGTGCCACATCTGCCTGCCGGTGGCGGTGGGAGAGTGAGGCACGGAGCGGGCGGTTCGCAGCGGTACGGGGGGACCTTGCTCAGCGATATGGCGCCCGGGAATCAGCTTGCCAGCTTCCGTACCTCCCGCCACTTCTGCTCCGGCCCAGCCATCCGCATCCGCGCCTTCGCATCCCACGCCTGCACCACCCACCGCGCCGGCTCGCCATTGTGGCAACGCAGAAGATCGAGCTGCCACAGGCGCGGGCCGATGCCGGGGACATCCGGGGCATCCGGAAAGGGCGGGGACGAGGATAGCACGCCGACGCGCCAGCGGGTCACCGCGGCCACGGGGCCGGCAAGTGCCGGATCGTCGTGACGGCGGCTGCGGCAGAGCAGAAAAGCGGTGACGCCGGAGGTTTCGGCCGCGAGATGCAGCCGACGGGAGGCGGTAAGACCCAGCCGGCCGGTGTGTTCACCCACGACGGCAGCAAGGCCTGAGCAGCGCAGACCCTCCTCCATGGTTTGCAGCGTCACGTCACGGCGTGGAGCCTCGGTGTAGATCACGCGATCGGGATGCAGTCCGGCGCCGGCCAGGGCGGGGGCGAACAGATCGCGCTGCTGCAGGACCCAAAGGATCGGGCCTTTCAGACGGGCGGCCAGGCCGGCGATGAAGAGCGCAGGGGCACCGGCAAATTCGGTCTCAGCCGCGGTGCCGGCCACTTCATGCAGTGCGCCACGGCGCAGCCCGCCCTGGAGGTGCTGGTCGATAGCCGGCAGACCGAAGGGCAGGGCGGGCTTGCGGGGACGCGGGGTCAGGCGTTCCAGGCGGGCGATGGTTTCGCGCAACTGGGGGAGGGTGGACATGATCGAACATATAGAGAACAATGGATCCCGAGTCGATTGGTTCGCTCATCGGGATTTCGTGGGACCCTTGCGCGTGGGGCGGGCCGACGCCTTTTTCCGCGGCTGAACGTGCCTCGGCTCCGGCGTCTGTTCCACCTCGCCCTGATCGGTGAAGCGGTCGGGGAATTCCCCGAGGTTTTCCTGGATTTCCGCTTCCTCCACGCCTTCGGGCAGTCCGCTGACGGGTGAATGGGTCATCGGATTGGCAAGCTGGCCGGCGCCGCGACTTTCCTCCATGCCGATCAGTTCCCGCGCGCGTTCCCAGTATTCCAGGTCGCGGCCGTGCGGGCGTCCGTCCTGTTCCCACAGATGATAGGCACGTTCGCGGATGCGATGCTCGCGTTTGGGGTCGTGTGCGTCCAGGGGGTTGCCCGCCATGCCTGTATTCTCCTCGTGCTGGCAAAGCGCGCGGCATATCGCGCGGTTGCGTCAAGGCATAGGCGAATGCCGTTGATCGGCTATGCTGGGCCGATCGAAAGCGGGAGAGCGTCGGAATGGCGGGTCGGATACTGATCGTGAACAACGTTCCCGAAGTGCGGGAGGTTGCGCCGAAGCTGGTGCCCGCGGGCTTCGAGCTGGTATTCGGTGCGGCGGGATCGGCGGAGTATCGCACGGCGCTGCCCGAGGCCGACTACATGTTCGGCCAGCCGGGACCGATGGACGCCGCGTTCTATCGGGACGCGCCGCGCCTGAGGCTGGTGCAGTTGTTCAGCGCGGGATACGACCGGGTCGATCTGGAGGCAGCGCGCGCGGCCGGCGTGCCGGTATGCAACAACGGCGGTGCCAACTCCATGGCCGTCGCCGAGCACACGATCCTGCTCATGCTCGCGGTGTACCGTCGGCTGACCTGGCAGCATTCCATGGTCTCGTCGGGGCGGTGGCGTGGCAATCAGGACGTGTCGGGGATGCACGAGTTGCACGGCAAGACGGTGGGCATTGTCGGGCTGGGGAATATCGGCAAGCGCGTGGCTCGCATCGCCGCGGGCGGGTTCGGCGCGCGGATTCAATACCATGACATCGTGCGGCTGGGAGAAGACCAGGAGGATACGACGGGCTGGCGCTACCGCCTGCTGGAGGAGCTGTTGCAGACCTCGGACGTGGTGACGCTGCACGTGCCGCTGACGAAGCTGACGCGCAACATGATCAGCACGCCGCAGCTTCGGCTGATGCAGAAACACGCAATCCTGATCAATGCGTGCCGCGGCGGTGTGGTGGATCTTGCCGGCGCTGCACGATGCGCTGGTGTCCGGCCAGATCGCCGGCGCGGGGCTGGATGTGTTCCCGCAGGAGCCTCCGGCGGCGGAGGAGGCGGTGCTGGGATTGGACAATGTGGTGCTGACCGCGCACCTGGCGGGCAATTCATACGAGACGCGGGTGAAGATGCTGCGCAACGGGTTCGACAATGTGTTGCGCGTGTCTCGTGGGGAGCGGCCGTTCTGGATCGTGCCGGAGCTGCGCGACATGGCGCTGCGGTCATAGCGGCGCATGCTCGACCTGAGCGGGAAGGTTGCGGTCGTTACCGGCGCGGGATCGGTCGGGCCCGGCTGGGGCAACGGAAAGGCGACGGCGGTGCTGTTCGCGCGACAGGGCGCGCGGGTGTTCCTGGTCGATGTGAACGAGGGCGCGGCGCGCGAGACGCAGGGGCTGATAGAGCAGGAGAAGGGCGATGCGGAGGTGTGTCGGTGTGACATGATGGCGGGGGCGGAGGTGGAGGCGATGGTTGCGGCTTGCGTCGCGCGCTTCGGCCGGATCGATATAATGGTGAACAATGTCGGCGGTTCGGCGCCGGGCGATGCGGTGAGCATGCCGGAGGAGGTCTGGGACCGGCAGATCGATTTCAATCTGAAGACGGCGTTCCTGGGCTGCAAATACGTGATTCCGGTGATGCAGCGGCAGAAGCGGGGCGCGATCGTGAATGTGTCTTCGGTGGCGGGCTTGCGCAATGACGGGCATGGCGGGCGGCAGCACGTGGCGTACAGCGCGTCGAAGGCGGCGGTGATCCAGTTCAGCCGCTCGACCGCCGGGGCGTTCGTCAAGGACGGCATTCGCGTCAACACGGTGGTGCCGGGATTGATGCATACGCCGCTGGTGGAGCAGCGTCTGGCGAAGACGGTGGCCGGGGGTGATGCGGCGGCGCTGATCGCGAGTCGCAACGCGCGCTGCCCGATGGGGCGCATGGGCACGGCGTGGGATGTGGCGCACGCGGCGCTGTTCCTGGTCTCGGACGAGGCGGGTTACGTCACCGGGACGGAGATCGTGGTGGATGGCGGGCTGATTCTGGCTTCGCCTTAGCAGGGAGTTTCGATGTGGCTGAAGGACGGTTGACGGAACTGACCCCGGCGGACATGACGCCGGAACAGCGACGGGTGGCGGAAGCGATTCAGTCCGGCCCGCGCGGATCGGGACTGCGAGGGCCGTTCAATGCGCTGCTGCGCAGCCCCGATCTGTGCGACGTGGTGCAGAAGGTGGGTGCGTATATCCGCTTCGGCAGCTCCATCCCGCGCAAGCTGAACGAACTGGCGATCATCATCACCGGGCGGCATTGGACGGCGCAGTACCAGTTCTACGCGCATCGGAGACTGGCGCTGGAAGCCGGGCTGCGGGCGGAGATCGCCGATGCGGTCGCCGAGGGCCGTCGGCCTGATGGCATGGATGAGGATGAAACCCTGGTCTATGAGTTCGCGACGTCGCTGCTGAAGGTGGGCGAGGTTTCGGACGCGCTGTACCAGCGCGCACTGGACCGGTTCGGTGAACGCGGTGTGATGGACCTGACCGGTGCGTGCGGCTACTACAGCATCGTCTCGATGGTGCTGAACGTGGCGCAGGTGCCGCTGCCGGCCGGCGAAAAGCCGCCGCTTCGGAGGCTGTGATGGACGCGCGGGCGGACCTGGCAGCCGCGTTCCGCTACACGGCACGGCTGGGGATGCATGAGTTCATCGCCAATCACTTCAGTTTTGCGGTGACCGATGATGGCGGACGCTTCCTGATCAATCCGTACGGGCGGCATTTTTCCAAGATGCGTGCCTCCGATCTGGTGGAGGTGGAAAGTGCGGCGGAGCCGGACGGCATGGGCGAGACCATCGATCCCACCGCATGGGCGATCCATGGGGCGCTGCACCGGCAGGTGCCGCATGCGCGCTGCATCATGCACCTGCATCCGAAATACACCACGGCGCTGGCGTGCCTGAAGGATCCGGTGTTGCCGCCGATCGATCAGAACTCGATGCGGTTCTACAACCGGGTCGCATTCGATAACGGGTATGACGGCATGGGGCTGGGAGAGGAGGCGGAGCGGCTGGGGCGCGTACTGGGCAACCGATCGGTGATGTTGATGGGGCAGCACGGCATTCTCGTGGTCGGACCGAACGTGGCGCGGTGTTTCGATGCAATCTACTATTTCGAGCGTGCGGCGGAGACGTATCTGACGGCGCTGATGACCGGGCGGGAGCTGAACATCGCGAGCGACGCGGTGGCGGAGAAGACGGCGGAACAGTGGGAGATGTATCCGGGGTTCGCGGAAAAGCACTTCGCGGCGGTTCGCGCGATGCTGGACGAGGAGGAGCCCGACTACGCCCGGTAGAGGGACTTCGCCGCGCGATCTGCTTCTTCCGGCCTGCCTGTTGGGGCTTATGGGGGCGCGGCTGCCCTCCGAGCACTGCCGGCCGGGTCAACACCGATCGGGGACGAGAGCAATCCGGTGGATCGTCCGGTGTGGGCCGAGCGGCTGGTGTACGCGCGCCGGAGTGACGCGATTTGCTTACGCGAGCTTGCCCGCCACCTGGCCGCGGGCAATGTCCAGACGAAGCTCCACATACTCGACCAGCTTTGCGGTGGGATAGCTGATGATGAAATAGATGATGGCCACCATGGCGAAGATCTCGAAATACTTGAAGGTGGCGGAGGCCAGCAATTCGCCGCTGAACATCAGGTCGCGCATGGTGATGACGGAGACCAGAGCTGAGTCCTTGAAGATGGCGACGAAGAAATTGCCGATCGGCGGGATGACGATGCGGATCGCCTGCGGCAGGATGATCCGGCGCATCATCAGCCGGCGCGACATGCCGATCGAGCGGGCGGCCTCCCACTGGCCACGGGGAATGGCCTCGATGCCGGAGCGGAACACCTCGGCCATATAGGCGCTGTAATTGATGGTCAGGCCGAGCACGCCGGAGGCGAAGGGCGGCAGCACGATGCCGCCGTAGGGCAGCACGTAATAGATGAAGAAACAACTGGAGCAGCAGCGGCGTGCCGCGGATGAACTGGACATAGGCGGTGGCGCACGCGCGCGGATCGGCCAGACATGCGTGACGCGGGCCGATGCCGAAGCAGCAGCCCGACGATCAGCGCCAGGACATAAGACGAGCGACGGAGACGATGATGGTCACCCACGCGCCGTGCAGCAGCGTCGGCAGAAAGGAGATCATCTCCGTCATCGAGAACATGCGGTGCCAGCTCCGCCGTCGGGATGAGCGCCGCGGCGAGTGCGGCGACAGCGCCGCCAGTCCGCCGCAGCGGTCAGTTGTTGTAGCCGCTCAGCCCCCATTTCGTGAGGATCTTGCGTGATATCGCCGGAATCCTCCATCCACTCGATGGCGGCGGAAAACCCGGTGCGCAGCTGCACGTCGGCCTGGCGGAAGGCGTAGCGGCTGTAGCCGGCCGGGTTCTTGAGCTGATGCGGCTCATAACCGTACGACCAGCTGACCAGGTTCCATTCGGGATGGTCCTTGATGGAGGCGGCGATGATCGGCTGGTCGTGGACCGCGGCATCCAGCCGGCCGTTGCGGATGTCCTGCGCCATCGACACCCAGTCCTTATAGTCCTTGAAGATGACGCCCGGGCGTTTCCTGGATCCACTGCGCATAGTTGGTGCCGAGCAGGGCGCCGCACGTCTTGCCTTTCAGGTCGGCGATCGAGTGCACGTCGGGCAGCTTGCCCTTCTTCACCACCAGCCATTCCGAATAGTAGTAGGTCGGGAAACTGAAATCGACGACCTTGGCGCGCGCCTTGGTGTAGTGGATGGAATCGCCGACGATATCGAAGCGGCCGGCCGAGCAGGCCGGGGATCATGCCGTCGAACGTCACGGTCTGCACCGTGATCTTGGGGATCTTCAGCATCTTGGCCGCGACGTTGATGATGTCGGCGTCGAGGCCGGTGAATGCGCCGGTCTTGGTGTCGAGGTACGAATAGGGCCAGTCGTTCGAGGTGGTCGAGGATCAGCTCGCCCTTTCTTCTGCACGCGCACCAGCGAGTTGTCGCACTGGAATTTCGGCAGGGTGAAATCCTTGAACGCAGGTGTCGATCTGCGGCTGCTCGGCGGCTGCGCGCGGTGCGCGACCAGGCCGCCTGCCGCCAGCGCGCCGCACGGCCGCGCTTCCGCCAGCGAGCAGCCGGCGCACGGCGAAGCCCGTCCGTCTGGCTGGCATCGGTGTGTTCTGTCATGATAGTCTCCCCTGTCGGTTCGGTCTGTATCGGCCTTCGTCTGGAGCGTCCGCTGCGCTCCAGCACGGTCTGCAGGAACTGGCGGGTGCGCTGGTTCGCGCGGCGCGGAGAAGATCGCATCCGGCGGCCGCATCCTCGATCACCGCTGCCATCGGCCATGAAGATCACCCGGTCGGCGACGTCGCGGGCGAAACCCATTTCATGCGTGACGACCAGCATCGTCATCCCTCGGCGGCGAGCTGGCGCATCACGCGCAGCACGTCGCCGACCAGCTCCGGATCGAGGGCGCTGGTGGCCTCGTCGAACAGCATCAGCTTCGGGTTCATCGCCAGCGCCCGGGCGATCGCCACGCGCTGCTGCTGGCCGCCGCTGAGCTGATGGGGAAATGCCTGCGCCTTGTCCGCAAGCCCGACCTTGTGCAAGCAGCGCCAGCCCGCGCTCGCCGGGCGCCGCGGCCGGTTCGCTGCAGCACGTGGACCGGCGCCTCGATGACGTTGCCGAGCGCGGTCAGATGCGGGAACAGGTTGAACGACTGGAACACCATGCCGATCTGCGCGCGGATCGCCTCGATCCGCGCGCTCCGGATCGGTCACCATGCGGCCGTCGCGCAGGTAGCGATAGACCGGCTTGCCTTCGAAGAAGATGGTGCCCGAGTCGACCGGTTCGAGATGATTGACACAGCGCAGCAAGGTGGATTTTCCTGCTCCGGAAGGGCCGATGATGCACACGACGTCTCCGGGCGCGATGTCCAGGGTCACGTCACGCAGCACGGTCAGCTTGCCGTAACGCTTGACGACATTTTCCAGTCGCAGCAGTCCGCCGGGCCGGGTGACGGATCGGGCTCCGCCCTCGGTCGCGGGTGGCCGCATCGTCGTTTCCTGGAGCGCCATCAGTCCAAAGCTAGGCACCGACGAGACGGTTCGTCAACATCGCCGGCAACAGCAAAGTCTGCGGAACACTAAACGTTTGCTGATGCAGAAGATAGAGAGTTGCTTGCAAGCAGCGCGTCCGCGCTCACCCCCTCGGCCGGCGGATCTCATGCGCCTGCAAGTGGCACCAGGCCGTGCGCAGCATGATATCCGGCAGACCGGCCGCACGGGCGCGTGCCAGCATGTCCCCAACGATCTCCGGCGCTTCGGTCGGGCCGCCGCGCTCCACATCACGCAGCATGGATGCGGCAAAGTTTGACGTCCTGTCCGTCAGCAGCGCACGCGTGCGCGCCATGAATGCCTCGCGCGGACGATGACCTGCGGCGTGCGCCACCAGATCGCACTCGTTCAGGGTCTGGAGCATCAATGCCTCGCCGTCGTCGGTCTGCATGATCTCGCCGACCGTAGCGCGCATCAGGCAGGTCATGGATGCCATGGTGGTGAGCATCACGAACTTCTCCCACATATCCTGCGCTATGTTCTCGGAGAGGCGGAAATCGAAGCGGGCGCCTGCGGCATCCTGCGCGAATGCCTGGGCCACGCCGTCCTGCCCCGGCGCGCGCGTGCCGATGACCATCAAGTGCTGATTGTTGAGCTGCTGCACCTCACCCAAGGGCGTGAGCGTGGCGGCGATGGCGCAGAGGCCGCCGAGCACCGCAGGCCGGCCGAACGCGAGATCAAGCCGATCCAGGTGCCGGATGCCGTTCAGCATAGGAATGATGGCGGCGCCGCCCGCGACGGCCGGCGCAATGGCGGGGATGGCGGCTTCCAGGTCGTACGACTTGCACGTTAGTAGTACCGCGTCGTAGCGGCCGTCATCCGCCAGACTTTCGTGCGTGATGAAGCGGACGGGCCGCTCGATATCGCCGAACGGGCTTTTCACCACCAGCCCGTCGCGCGCGAGCTGGGCAGCACGGCCAGCACGAACGAGGAACGTGATATCGGCGCCGGCTTCGACAAGCCGTCCGCCGAAATAGCCGCCGATGCCGCCGGCGCCGAGGATCAGGGTGCGCATCGGCGTTATTCCCACCCCGGCGGGGGCGTGAATGCGCGCCACGACTGTTCCAGCACCTCCGCCACAGCGATGGTGGTCAGATCGCCATAGAGCGGTCCGGCAATCTGCACCCCGATCGGCAGCCCCGATTGCGACAGCCCGATCGGTGCAACGGATGCCGGCAGATGGAACGCGCAGGTGATGCCGGGCCAGAACAGCATGTCGTTATAGGCGATGCGCCGGCCGTTCACGTGCAGGCTGCGTTCCCACACATTGCCTTCCTGCATGTGCGGAATGGCGGGGGTAGCGATCACCGGGCACAGCAGCACGTCCCACTGGCGGAAGAAGGCGCTCCACGCGCGGCGGATCTGATGCCGGCGTTCATTCAGCCGCAGCCATTCGCGATGCAGCAGGTCCGTGGCACGGACGAATAGCGAGTCGGTGGCGAGATCATCATCCGCGAGCTGCGCCTTGCGCGCGCGCTTGCGGGCCAGCGCATCCTCCGGCGCGCGGGCGCTCAGCGCCGCATCGAGCAGGGTGATGTAGAGCCGGAAGGCCTCGGTGGGGTCGAAATCGGGGCGGGCGGTGAGGCTGATTTCGGCACCCTCATGCTCGAGGTGCCGTGCCACTTGCTCGATCAACGCGGTGGTCTCGTGGTCCGTCGCGTGGCCGGGTTCCTGTGACCAGACGGCGATGCGCAGCTCGGACACACGGCGCGTGCGCGGCGGCGGAAGATTGATCGTGAGCTGCGTTTCGATTGGATCGGGGCCGGCAATGGCAGCCAGTGCCAGTTCCAGGTCGCGCGCGGAGCGGGCGAGCGGGCCGATCACCGAGATGTCGGTCATCGCCGCAGCGTTGGCCAGCGAATGACCGCGCGGCGGGCACAGGCCCCAGGTCGGCTTGTGGCCGAACAGACCGCAGTAATGCGCCGGCACGCGGATCGACCCGCCGATGTCGCTGCCGAGTTCCAGCGCGGTGAGGCCGGCCGCACAGGCTGCGGCGCCTCCGCCCGAGGAGCCGCCGGGCGTGTGCGCGTTGTTCCACGGATTATGCGTGGTGCCGTACACCGGGTTATAGCTTTGCCAATCGGCCAGCGCGACCGGCACGTTGGTTTTGCCGAACACCACGACGCCGGCATCTTCAAGACGCTGCACCGCGAGCGCGTCGGCCTCGGCGCGGTGTGAGCGGCGATCCTCGAAGCCCCATGTGGTGGGCAGGCCGATGACGTCGAAACTTTCCTTCACCGTCATCGGCACGCCGAACAGCGGCGGTGCGTCATCGCGGCGCGCTTTGTCCAGACCGCGGGCGCGGGTGCGCGCACGATCGAGATCGCGCGCCACGACAGCGTTCAGCCGCCGGTTCAGACGCTCCTCCCGCGCGATGAAATGGTCAAGCAGTTCCAGGCAGGAGATTTCCCCGCTGCGTGTCAGTTCGGCGAGGCGCCAGGCGGGGAGGAAGGTGGGGTCCATGTCGCATTGGTCCATCAGGTTCAGTCATCGGGATAAACTGACGCCGGATGCAGTCAATGATCCGGCGCGGCCGCCCATGCTGTGAGGCGCGCCGTCAGCCAGGACGCGCCCACCCCGACGGCGGCGCCGATGATTACCGCTGACACCCGGTCGATGGGCGGTGACACGCCGGCGAAGCGATCGATGCCCATGATGATGATGACGCAGACATAGGCGGAGCGTATGCCCTCCTGCAGTTTGGTCAGTTGGCAGATCAGTCCGACGAGCAGGAGCGCGACGGCGAGGCTGGGGAGTGTTACGCCGTGCCATTTCAGCGCCAGCAATGCGATGATCGCGCCGAGCAGGTTCGCGCCAACCCGCATGGCAGCCTGCCGCAGTGACGCCTGCGCGCCGGTCTGCAGGACAAGCGCCGCCGAGGTGATCGCCCAGCCGGCATCCGGCAGACCGGCGGCTTGATAAAACAGCACGATGAGCACCGCGGCGGCGACAAAGATCAGCGCTCGCAGCAGGGCGATGCCGACGCGATGCCGCATGCGGCGGGCGCGCTAAGTCCAGCCGGCCGGCGGCGAGAAGTCCCGCCAGGCGGATTGCAGCATCCGCGCCAGGGTGATGGTGGTGCGATCCCCGTATTGCGGTCCGACGATCTGCACGCCGAACGGCAGGCCCTGCGGTGAGACACCGAGCGGCGCGACGGTGGCCGGGAGCAGGAAGAAGCAGGAGATGCCGGCCCAGAACATCTGATCGGTGGTAAGGACCTGGCGGCCATTCACCTCTATGGTGCGTTCCCAGCGTTCGCCGTCGTGATTGTGCGGCTGGGCTGGGCTCGCTGCGGCCGGACAAAGCAGGACATCCCACTCAGCGAAGAAGTCCGCCCAGGCGCGGCGCATGCGCTGGCGCAGTTCGTTGCCGCGCAGGAAGTCGCGATGCAGCAGCGTGTTGCCGCGCGCCATGGTGGCGAGATAGGAGTGGTCGTCCGGCGCGTGGCGTGCCGCTTGGCGCTGCCAGTCAGCCAGTGCCGCGTCGTCCAGCCGCGCGCTGGTGGTGGCGCGCAGCAGCGTGATGTAGAGCCGGTGTGCGTGGGCGAGATCGAAATCGGGCCGCGCGGTGCGGCTCACGTGGGCACCTTGTTTCTCCAGGAACGAGCTGAGTTCCTCGATCGCGGAGACGATGGCGCAATCGACTTCGGACAGCTCGTGGCTGGTCATGACGGCGACGCGCAGATCGGCGAAACGTGTCGCACGGGGCGGCGCGAGATTCAGTTTCCAGCCGGCGGCTTCGATCGGATCGGGGCCGGCGATGGTGTCCAGCGCCAGCATCAGGTCATCGGCGGAGCGTGCCAGGGGACCGATCACCGAGATATCGGCGTGCGAGACGTTGCCACGCAACGACTGGCCGAGCGGCGGGCAAATGCCCCAGCTCGGCTTATGCCCGAACACCCCGCAGTAATGCGCCGGATTGCGGATGGAGGAGCCGATGTCGCTGCCGATCTCCAGCCCGGTCAGGCCCGCGGCGAGTGCGGCGGCGGACCCGCCGGAGGAGCCTCCCGGCGAGCGCGCGAGGTCCCACGGATTGTTGGTGGTGCCGTAGATCGCGTTGTAGCTCTGCCAGTCCGCGAGCAGCAGCGGCACGTTGGTCTTGCCCATGATCACGGCGCCGGCCGCGCGCAACCGCTGCACCGCGAGCGCGTCGCCTTCGGCGATGGAATTGCGTTCCTCCGGCACGCCCCAGGTGGTGGGCAGGCCGGCGATGTCGAAGCTTTCCTTCACGGTCATGGGCACGCCGAACAGGGCGCCTTCGCGCGCCGGTTGATTGTCCAGCGCCCGGGCATGGTCGCGCGCGCGATCGAAGTCGCGCGCCACCACGGCGTTTATCGTCGGATCGTGGTGTTCGATGCGGGCGATGAAGTGATCGGTGAGTTCCAGCACGCCGATCTGTCCCGCGCGCACCATGGCGGAGAGCAGGTGCGCGGGGAGGAAGGATGGGTCGGTCATGCGATCGACGAATTGAACGCGCCGCCGTCGAGCAGCAGGTTGTGGCCGACGATGAACCCCGATGACGCCGCGCAGAGGAACGCGCAGGCCTCGCCGAACTCCGCCGGATCGCCGACCCGGCCGGCGGGATTTTCGTTGCCGCGCAGCGCGAGTTCCTCCTCCACGGTGCGGTTGTTGCGTTGCGCGAGATGGGCCGCGCCGCTGCGCAGCCGGTCGGTCAGGAACGGGCCGGGCAGGATGTTGTTGATGGTGACGTTGTGCTTGGCGACCTGGCGGGCGAGGCCGGCGACGAAACCGGTCAGGCCGGCGCGTGCGCCGTTGGACATGCCGAGCTGCGGAATGGGCGACTTCACCGAGGCCGAGGTGATGTTGACGATGCGGCCGAACTTGCGGCTGACCATGCCATCCACCACGGCTTTGATCATGAAGATCGGTGCCAGCATGTTGGCGTCGAGCGCCTTGATCCAGGTGTCGCGATCCCATTCGCGGAAATCCCCGGGCGGCGGGCCGCCCGCGTTGTTCACCAGGATATCCGGGTCGGGGCAGGCGGCGAGCGCGGCGGCGCGCCCGGCTTCGGTGCTGATGTCGCCGGGCACGGGGGTGACCTTCACGCCGGTCTTGTCGCGGATGTCCTTCGCCGTGCGTTCGAGCTCGGCGGCGGTGCGCGCGGTGATGACCAGGTCCACGCCTTCGCGGGCGAGCGAGAGGGCGCAGGCGCGGCCGAGGCCCTTGCTGGCGGCGCAGACGATGGCTTTGCGGCCTTTGATACCAAGATCCATGGGTTTTCTCCTCTGATGTCAAACCGTGATCGATTGCAGAATATCCCGCGAATGCGCCGGGATCGGCGTGGGCTTCTGCTCGCCGCGGGCGACGAACACGTGCACGAAGTGACCCTCGGCCGATGCGGTGTCCTCGTGGTTGCGGAAGATGCCGATCTCATATCGTACCGAGCTGTTGCCCACATGCGCCACGCGCAGCCCCACCGTCACCCGATCCGGCCAGGACACCGAACTGTGGTATCGGCAGCCGATCTCGGCGACGACGCAATGGATCGGGCCGTCCAGCAGATCCACCACGTTGTTGGTCATTTCCCAGTAGGTGACGGCGGTATCGAACCAGGACAGATAGACCACGTTGTTGACGTGGCGGAACACGTCATTATCCATCCAGCGGGTGGTGATTTCGTGGAACCAGCGGTAATCGTCGCGGCGTCCCGGAGGGTGTCGGCTCATGGCGGCATTTCAGCCGGAATCGGGTGGAGCGTCCATGGCGGATGAGACTGACGGCACGATGCTGGAGGTGCCGCGATTCCAGGGACGGCTCACGCGCCTGTCGCGGGAACGCCGCTCGACGTTCATGGAACATCTGCGGCGCATCGTCTGGGAGGCGATGGAGACACGGGTGCGCACCGGCGGCAAGCGATATGTCGGCGGGCCGACGTCCGCGCAGGCCGATTTCGCGGCCTGGGCATGCACCGCGTGCGGCGGAGAATGCTGCTCCAAGGGCGGCACGCACGCCTATCTGGACGACGCGACCATCGCGCGGGTGGGGCGCCAGCTTGGGGTCGCGTCACGGCGAAAGCTGACGGCGCTGTATGAATCCGCACCTGCCGGCCGAAAGCTTTGCCGGATCGTGCGTGTTCCACGCGGCTGATGGGTGCGCGCTGCCGCGTGACCTGCGTTCGGACCTGTGCAACCGCTTCTACTGCACGCCGCTTCGACGGTTTTTCCAGGAGCATGCGGAACCGCGCAACGTGCGCATCATCGCCCGAGGAGAAGGCCATGAAAATAACCGCCCTTGAGACCATCCGCCTCGACGAATTCCCCAACCTGCTCTGGCTGCACATCCACACCGATCAGGGCCTGATCGGCCTGGGGGAGACATTCTTCGGCGCCCGCGCGGTGGAGGCGTATATCCATGAGACCGCGGCGCATCTGCTGATCGGCAAGGACGCGCTGCAGATCGACCGGCATGCGCGCACGCTGCAGAACCAGTATCTCGGCTTTTCCGGCACCGGGGTGGAGATGCGCGCCGCTTCGGCCATCGATATCGCGCTGTGGGACCTGCTGGGACAGGCGACCGGCCAGCCGGTGCATCAGTGCCTGGGCGGCCTGTCGCACGAGAAGATGCGCATCTACAACACCTGCGCAGGATATCGTTACATCCGCTCCGACAAGGGGCAGAAGACCGACAACTGGGGCATCGGCACGCCGGCCGAGACCGGACCGTACGAGGACCTGGACGCATTCCTCAATCGCGCTGACGAGCTCGCGCACTCCCTGCTCGAACAGGGGATCACGGCGATGAAGATCTGGCCGTTCGATTTCGCCGCCGAGGCGACCGAGGGCCGCTTCGCCGCCCACGCCGATCTGGACAAGGCGCTGGAGCCGTTCCGCAAGATCCGCAGTGCGGTCGGGCGAAAGATGGACATCATGGCGGAGCTGCACTCGCTGTGGACGCCCATGGGTGCGGAACAGGTGATGAAGGCGCTGGCGCCGATGGAGCCGTTCTGGGTGGAAGACCCGATCAAGATGGTGAACGCCGATCTGCTTGCCGGTTTGCGGGCGCGCACCGGCATGGTGATCTGCGCCAGCGAAACGCTCGCCACGCGCCGCGCCTTCCGCGAATTCCTGCAAGCCGATGCACTCGATGTGGTGATGCTGGACCTGTCGTGGTGCGGCGGCATCGGCGAGGCGAAGAAGATCGCGACCATGGCCGAGGCGTGGGGTCGCCCGGTGGCGCCGCATGACTGCACCGGGCCCATCGTGCTGACCGCGTCCGTGCACGTGTCGCTCAATTGCCCCAACACGCTGATCCAGGAGACGGTGCGTGCCTTCACCACCGGCTGGTACAAGGAGGTCGTCACCGACCTGCCCGACATTCGTAACGGCTTCGTGTATCCGTCGAGCGCGCCCGGCCTCGGGACCCGCTTGCAACCCGAGCGTTTGAAGGCGTCTGATTGCGAGACGAGGATAACACGGGCGTAGCACTCAGGAGGTCCGCGTGGACGCAGTGGCCGATCAGGGGGTGATGGATCGCGCGGTCGCGCACCTTGTCGGCAATTACAATCCCAAAGGCGCATTGATCGGCTGGCTGATGATTGCGTCGATCTTCGTGGAAGCATGGGATCTGTACTCGATCGCGTTCGTGCTGATCTTCATCCGCGAAATCTTCCATCCCTCGGCCGCGATGTTGGGCCTGGCGGCGGCGGGGACCCAGGGCGGCGCCATCATCGGCGCGTTCCTGGGCGGCTGGCTGTCGGACAAGATCGGCCGGCGCATCGTGTTCATGTCCACCATGGGGATGTTCGTGATCTTCGCGCTGGCGCAGGCCTTCGCGCCCAATATGTGGTCGTTGGTGATCATCCGCTTCATCCTTGGCATCCCGCTCGGCAGCGACATCTCCACCGGCTACACCTACATCATGGAGTCCATGCCGGCCGGCGACCGGGAGGTAATGGGCAATCGCTGGCAGTTCATGTTCGCCCTGGGCGAGGTCGCAACGCTGGCGGTGGTTTCGATCTTCATCGCATCCGGGATGAATCATGAGCTGTTGTGGCGCTTGATCCTGGGTCTCGGCGCGGTGCCGGCGGCGATCATTTTCGTCATGCGGCACAACCTGCCGGAAACCGCGGTATGGCTGGTGCGCCGCGGGCGCTTCCGGGAAGCGAAGCAGGTGTCGCGCAGCATGTATGGCGATCCGCTCGACATGCTGCCGGACCAGGATGTGGAGGTTGTGCAGCCCGGACCGCTGGAATTCCTCGCCGATACGTGGCCCGATCCGATCCGCCGGCGCGCCACGCTGTTCGGCTGGATCGCGTGCTTCTGCCAGAGCACGGAGTTTTCCACCTTCGCGTTCTATCTGCCGGTGCTGTTCGTAATGGTGGGGGTTTCGGGCATATTGGGGACCAGCCTGGTGACGCTGGTGTTGTATATCATTGCGGCAATTTCGGGCTGGGTCGGGCCGCTGATCACGCCGCATATCGGCCAGCGCAAACTGAGCATCTGGGGATTCGGCATCGTGTTCATCTCGTTGCTGGTCGCGGCGGCGGCGCTCTACACCGACACCAAGTGGCTGCTGCCGCTGGCGGCGGCAGCGATGCTGTGGGGCCATTACTGGGATGCGGAGAACGTGATGACCATCCCATCGATGGTGGCGAAGCCGCAGTATCGCGGCACCGCGGCGGGATTCGCTTATATCTTCGTGAAGCTGCCGGCATTCCTGAGCATCTTCCTGTTCCCGGTGCTGTTCGGCGCGATCGGCCAGGCCCATGCCACGCTGTTCATCGCCATCTTCCCGCTGATCGGACTTCTGGCGGCGCTATTCCTGCTTCCCGAAGTGTACGGCTACGAGCATCACTGATCCGGCGTCCATCCGTCGGTCAGCGTGCCCAGGAACACCACAATGTCGTCTATTTCCTGATCCGTCAGGGGCGGCTTGTCGCCTGGCTTGCCGCCGAATGGCGGATCGTTGTTGAGATTGCGCGCGGTACTGCTGAGGCAGATCATTGAACACGTCCACACTGCCGTCCGGCCGCCTGGGATACCAGCGGCCCGGGTCGGTGTCGCGCGTCGCATAGAACGCCACCACGTCGCGCAGCGAATGGAAAACGCCGTTGTGGAAGAAGCTGTGGCGGAGCGCGGCATTGCGCAGGGAAGGCGTGCGGAACAGGCCGCAATACGCCGGATGATTGGCCATGTCAGTGCGCAGCGGCCCGCACACGCCCAGATCGAAATACGTCGCATCCTTGTTTGCCGGGATCGCCATGTTGCGCGGCGCGCCGACGGCGATCAGGCCGAAATCGGTGAATTGCGGCGGCTCGCCGTCATTCGGCGGGACGGCTGATATGGCAACTGGAGCAGTTGCCTTTGTTCGGGGTCTTCAAAGGCCGCCAGGCCCCGTGCCTCCTGCGGCGTCAGCGTGGCCTTGCCGGCGAGATACGCATCATACTTGCTGGAATACGGATAGAAGGTTCGCCAGTCCTGCTCGTACACCTCCAGCGACTTGGCGATGCCCGCATAGGCGACGGCAGAATCCGTCAGGGCAGCGGGGCCGAACGCCTTGGCGAGTGCCGGTCCGTACCCGGCCGCGATCGCGCGACGGACCACATCCGCCTCCGACGCATTGTCCATTTCGTAGGGAGAGAGCAGGGGGAAACGCAGTTGGTCGTGGGGCGTGTCGCTGCGGCCGTCCCAGTTCAGGCCGCCGGTCGGCCCATTATCGATACTCTCATCGCCTTCGTCGTCGGATTCGAAGAAGTGCTCGGTGAACGGCGGAACCGCCTGAAGATAGGTCAGCGACGGCGCGGCGCGCACGCCCTGGCGGTGCATGTCGGCCCCGCCGAACTGCACCGGCAGTGCATTGCGCGGCGCAAAGCCGTTGGTAGGATCGTGGCACGGTGGCGCAGGCGAGCTGACCGGATGCGGACAGCCGGGGGTCCATGAACAGGTGTTGCCGAAGCTCGGACAGCTCCTGAACGCGGGCACGCACGGCTTCCGCGTCATCGGCGCGGCATGCAGCGCGGTCGCCAATGCAACCGCGGCGACGGAGAAGATTAGATGACGCGGGCCGGCGAGCATTGCGGAATCATACAACACGTGGATAATGGCTGACAGAGCCGTCATGAAAAGGGAAGCCGAATGCTGAAGGGACTCCGCGCACTGGCTTTGGCGTCAACGGCATTGGCCGGCATCGGAAGCCGCTGCCGATGGCAGCTCGGCCGCACCGCCCGGCATCAACGCGATCCAGACCGTCGTGGTGATTTTCGCGGAAAACCGCTCATTCGATAACCTGTACGGCCATTTCCCCGGCGCGGACGGACTGGATGATGCCGCCGCCCAGCACTGCTGCAGCGGGACCGCGATGGCGCCGAGCTGAAGGAACTCCCGCCGGTGTGGAACGGGCTGACCGCGAAGGGCGTCACGCCGCCGGTCACCCAGGCAATGACGGAGCATCTGCCGAACTGCCCGTTCACGGTCGATGATCCGAGCGGCTTCAACGTCTCGCTTGGGAACCATTACGCACGATCTGTGGCACCGGTTCTATCAGAACCAGATGCAGATCGATGGCGGCCGCAACGACATGTTCGTGGCCTGGGCGGATTCCGGCGCGATGCCGATGTCAAACTGGGACGGCTCGAAAATCGCGATGTGGCAGGTCGCGCGGAAATATACGCTTGGCCGATCATTTCTTCATGGGGGGATTCGGCGGATCGTTCTTCAATCACGTGTGGTTGGCCTGCGCCTGCGCGCCGTACTATCCGAATGCGGCGAACAGCCCGGCGCATCCCACCATCGCGGCGGTCGAGCCTGACGGCACCACGCTGAAGATCGCCGACAACTCGCCGCAATCGGCGATCGACGGCGTTCCGAAATTCGTCTCTGACGGCAACCTGACACCCGGACTGGTACGCGGTGAACACGATGGAGCCGCCGTATCAGCCCAGCGCGGTGAAGCCGGCGCAAGGCCAGGACCCAACACTGGCCGATCCGAACAATCCGACCACGCTGCCGCCTCAGGACGAGGTCACCATGGGCGACCTCATGAGCCTGGGTCACGTCACCTGGGCCTGGTACGCCGGCGCATGGAATGACGTGCTGGAACACGGCAATCACGCGCCGGCGCCGAATTTCCAATATCATCACCAGCCATACAATTACTTCCGCAATTTCGCGCCCGGCACCGAGGCGCGGAAGGAGCATATCCGTGACGGCGGCCTGGAGCGGCGTGGCGTTCATCAAGGATATCGATGACGGCAACTGCCCCAGGTGAGTTTCTACAAGCCGCAGGGCAACCTCAATGAGCATTCCGGCTATGCGGATATCCAGGCCGGCGACCAGCACATCGCCGACGTAATCAGCCACCTGGAGAAGAGCCCGCAATGGCCGCACATGCTGGTGGTGGTGACGTATGATGAAAACGGCGGCATCTGGGATCACGTGCCGCCGCCGCCGGCGGACCGCTGGGGACCCGGCACCCGTATCCCGACGATCATCATCTCGCCCTTCGCCAAACGCGGCTACGTGGATCACACGCCGTATGACACGACATCGATCCTGCGCTTCATCACCGAGCGCTTCGAATTGCCGGTGCTGCACGGGATTGCCGTGCGCGATGACGCGATGCGCGCGCATGGGGAGCAGCCGCTGGGTGATCTGACCGGCGCGCTGAACCTGCCGGCGATGTAAGTCGGCGCCTGCCCTGCCTCCACGGTGGATAATCTGGATAAGCAGTGAGCTATGAAGGTCACATCAACGGAGTTTTCCCAGAACGTCGGGCGCTATCAGGACGCGGCCCAGCACGGCCCGGTTGCCATCACTCGCAACGGCCGCACGCACACGGTGCTGGTATCAGCGGCCTTCTTCGACATGGTGATGAAAGGACGCGTCGCCCGCTTGGTGGAGGACCTGGACGAAGACACGATCAAGGCGATCGCTTCCAGCGAGGTTCCGGCCAATCCGCAGCGTTGGATGACCTGGTTAAAGACTGGCAGCCGTGAGTCTGCCGGCTCTTCTCGGGTCCCTACCCCAGCCCCGCCTCCCGCGCGAACCGCCGCAAATTCCCACACCCCATCGTCGCATACCGCAGCGGTTCCGCCTTCTCCGGGTCCTGCTCTGCCTCCACCACCAGCCAGCCGCTGTAGCCCGGCAGCGCGCGCAGCACAGAGACGAAATCCACCGACCCATCACCCGGCACGGTAAACACGCCCTCGATCACCGCATCCAGGAAACTCAGATCACGCCGCTGCACCTCCGCCATCACTCGCGGCGCACATCCTTGCAATGCACGTGACCACCCGCGAATGATACTGCCGGGCCAGCGCAACCGGATCGACGCCGGCGAATGTCGCATGCCCCGTATCCAGCAGCAGCCGCAGCAGCGTCGTGCCGTCCATCAGCCGATCGATCTCCTCACCCGACTGCACCACCGTCCCCATGTGATGGTGATAGACCAGCGCCAGGCCCTGATCCGCCGTCACACGCGCCAGCTCATCCAGCCGAGCGCAGAACCCCGGCCACTCCCCCGCCGGCAGCACCGGCCGGCGGGACAGCGGCACCGCGCGGTTGCCGTGCACCGTGTTGGAGGTCTCCGCGACGATCAGCACGCCGCACCCCATTGCCTTCAGCAGCTCCAGATGCGGGCGCATCGCGCGCCCCCTCCGCCTCCGCGTCGCGCTGCAACAGCGACGCCGAATACCAGCCCGACACCAAATCCAGCCCGGCCGCTGACAAGATCGGCCGCAGCATACCCGCCGCGCGGGGAAACTTGTTCCCCAACTCGATCCCCTCGAACCCCGCCTGCTTCGTCTCACGCAAACACGTCTCCAACGGCGTCGCGCCGCCGAGTTCAGGCAAATCGTCGTTCGACCAACCGATCGGGTTGGTGCCTAGCCGTACCGTCATTGCGTTCAATTCCCCAGGCGCTGCCATGCGCGACGCTCGGACCAAGCAGCATGAACCGGTCCCATCCCCGCCCGCGATGACACCTCCGGTACCGGCACGTCCCACCAATGTCCACCGGCCTTGGTCGAGGCCTCCGGATCAGTGTCGATCACGATCACCGTCGTCCGCTGCGCGCCCCGCGCACGCTCCACCGCCTGCTGCAATCCGGCCAACCCATCCACCGCCACGGCAATGGCCCCCAGGCTTTCCGCATGCGCGCGGAAATCAACGTGCGGACCGCTCAGCAGATTGTTGAAGCGCGGGCTGCCGCTCGCCTGCTGCAGCCGATTGATGCAGCCGAAACCACGATTATCCAGCAGCACGATGGTCAGCTTCACGCCCATGGCCACGCTGGTGGCGATCTCGGAGTTCAGCATCAGGTAGCTGCCGTCGCCCACCATCACGATCACCTCGGCATCCGGCCGAGCGATCTTCACGCCCAGCCCGCCGGCGATTTCGTATCCCATGCAGGAATAGCCGTATTCCAGGTGATACGATCCCGGCCGGTCCGCGCGCCACAGCTTGTGCAACTCGCCCGGGCAGACCGCCCGCCGCGCAGACCACGATCGCATCCGGCCCCGCCGCGCGTTGCACCGCGCCGATCACCTGCGCATCGGACGGCAGCGCGGTATTGCCCGGCGCGGTCGCCGCATCCGCTTCCTCCGCCACGCCGCACGCAACGGCCGCCCGTTCGGTCCAGCCCGCCGGCGCGCGGTGACCCTGCAGCGCGTCGCCCAGCGCCTCCAGCCCCGCGCCGGCATCCGCCACCAGCGGCAGCGCGGCACGTTTCGTCGCATCCAGCGGCTGCACGTTCAGTGCGACGATCCGCGCGGATGGCGACAGCAGCGTCCAGGACCCGGTGGTGAAATCCGCGAGCCTCGTGCCGATGGCGAGCACCACGTCGGCTTCCTCCGCCATCGCGTTGGCCGCTGCCGTGCCGGTCACGCCGATCGCGCCGAGATTAAGCGGGTGGTCCGCCGGAAGCGCGCTCTTGCCCGCCTGGGTCTCGCCGACCGGAATGCCGAGGCGCGTGGCGAAACGCATCCAGCACCCCGGTCGCTTCGGCGTAGTGCACCCCGCCGCCGGCGATGATCAGCGGCTTGCGCGCGGCGCGAATGGCTTCGGCCGCCGCGGACAGTTCACGCGGATCGGGCGGCGCGCGGCGCGGCGTCCAGACCCGCGGCTCGAAGAACGATTGCGGATAATCGAACGCTTCGGCCTGCACGTCCTGGCACATCCCCAGCGTCACCGGTCCGCACAGCGCCGGATCGGTCAGCACCGTCATCGCGCGCGGCAGCGAATCCAGGATCTGCTCCGGCCGGGTGATACGGTCGAAGAACCGGCTGACCGGGCGGAAGCAGTCATTGGCGGAAACCGTTGCATCGGAAAACGCCTCGACCTGCTGCAGCACCGGGTCCGGCCGGCGCGAGGCAAACACATCGCCGGGCAGCAGCAGCACCGGCAGCCGGTTGACATGCGCCAGCGCCGCGGCGGTGACCATGTTGGTGCGCGCCCGGGCCGATCGACGTGGTGCAGGCCATCATGCGGCGGCGATTGCTCGCCTTGGCGAACGCGATGGCGGCGTGCGCCATCGCCTGCTCGTTGTGCGCGCGGAAAGTGGGCAGCGTCTCCTGCGCGCCGGCCAGCGCCTCGCCCAGCCCGGCGACGTTGCCATGGCCGAAAATCGCCCAGACGCCGGCGAACAGCGGCACCGATTGGCCCGCGATGGTGTGCGCTGGGCGGCCAGAAACCGAACGACGGCCTGCGCCATGGTCAGGCGGATTGTGCTCACGGCCGGTCCCCTCTTCGCTGCCACGGGCGGTATAAAGCGGGCGGAATCACACCACCGCCGCCAGCGCCGCCTGAAGGAAACGCCTGGCCTCACCCCCCGGCATCGGCCTGCCCGGCAGGAAGCCCTGAACCTCTCGGCAGCCCATCCGGCGCAGTACAGCAAGCTGCGCCTCGGTCTCCACGCCCTCGGCCACCACGACAAGCTGCAGCTTGTCTGCCAGCGACAGGATCGCCTCCACGATCGCCACCGCACTGTCATCGTCGGTCAGGCAAGCCGTGAACGAGCGATCCACCTTGATCCGGTCGAACCGGAACCGGCGCAGATAGCTCAGACTGGCATAGGCGGTGCCGAAATCATCCAGCGTGATTCCGATCCCCTGCCGGCGCAAGGCTCTCTATCGTGCGCAGCACCACGTCGCTGTCATCCAGCAGCACCCCTTCGGTGATTTCCAGATCCAGCCGCCGCCCCGGAAAACCCGTCCGCTTCAACACCGCCGCCACCTGCTCCGGCAGCTCCGGCTGACGGAATTGCAGCGGCGACAGATTGACCGAAAGCCGGGTCGGCGACGGCCAGCCCGTCGCCTCGGTGCACGCCGCCTCCAGCGCCCAAAGCCCAGCGGCACGATCAGCCCCGTGCTCTCCGCCAGGGGGATGAACCGGTCCGGCGGAATCTCCCCGCGCCTTGCGTGCGGCCAGCGCAGCAGCGCCTCGAAACCCGCGACGCAGAGGGAGTCGGTGTCGCAGATCGGCTGAAAGTGCAGCATGAAGTGGCGCGCTTCGATCGCCGCCCGCAAATCCTGTTCCAGACTGGTGCGTTCCCGCGGATCGCTTTCGATCCCCGAACCGAACAGCCGATAGGTGCGACGTCCCGCCCGCTTGGCGCGGTACAGCGCCACGTCGGCGTTGCGCAGCAGCGTTTCCGGGTTGTCGCCGTGCTGAGGGAAAATCGCGATGCCGATCGAGGCGCCGACCACGGCGCGGCCCCCCGCCAATTCGAACGGCTGGCCGATCGTGGACAGCAGCCGTTGCGCCAGCGCCACCGCGGCGCCCGGCTGCGTCGCGGCGGGCTGAATGATGGCGAACTCGTCGCCACCCATGCGGGCGGCGATGTCGCCTTCGCGCACATTCTCCCGCAGCCGTTCCGCCACCGCGACCAGCAGTTCGTCCCCGGCGTCGTGGCCGCTGGTGTCGTTCACCGCCTTGAAGTCATCCAGGTCCAGGCACAGCACCGCGAACGAGCGCTCATTGGCCCGTGCGCTGATCATCATCCGCTCCAGCCGTTCATGGAACATCAGCCGATTCGCAAGCTGGGTCAGATTGTCGTGGTGCGCGACGAAGCGGATCTTGTCCTCGCTGACCTTACGGAACAGCGCCGGGACGGATGCTGTCCGCCAGCGCCGAGATGTCCGCCATCACCAGGTCCAGGTCCGGCGGTGAGCAGCGAAGCCGATCACGATCGCGAAACGCTGCTGCTGCACGCCCAGCGGAACGCAGATCTGGCCCAGGATCCCCGACGTGATGGGAAGTTCGCCATTGGGCGCATGGCCCGACGGCGAGAACCGGGTGCTATGTGGCTCATGCCGGCGGATGGCCCGCACGATCGGCGGATTGATCACGATGCGATCCGGGGCGACCGCACTGGCCTCATCGGACGGAGTCTGCGTCGTAGTAGCCCACTTCCTGCAGGCTGTCGCCGGCGCGTACCCACTGCCAGATGCGTCCTGCGCTGGCCTGGTAGAAGGGGCACACCTCCTGCAGCACGTCGGCCAGCGCCTCGGCCGCGGTCGCGGCGTCCGCGACCAGCCGCAGCAGCCGGTCGATGCGCAACGCCCGGTTCGCGACCTGGATCATGTGCCGGTGCCGCAGATCGCGCTGACGGTCCGCCAGCAGCATGCCCGCGATGTCGGACATCGCGTCGAACACCGCTTCGCCGGCGGCTCGGCCCGCGGGCGCGTCGTCCGCGGCACAGACGAACCCCACGCAATCGCCGCCGGGAGAGATCAGCTTCAGATGGAAGCAGCGAGCGCAGCCCGCATCGGCCGGCCAGAGCGCTGTCGGCGAAGCGCGCGTCCGCTCGTCAGATCGCCGACAGCGGTAAACAGCTCATCCGTGCGCAGCAAGCGGTCCATCTCCAGGCACGCTTCGGCCTCATTGGTCAGAGCGCCGAACCCGGCAATCAGCGTGCGTCCTTCCCCGGGGGACCGCAGCCCCACCGCCGCCGCCGCCATCCCGGTGACACGGGAGGTGATTTCGAGCGAAATGCTCCAGCATGACGGAGATGGAAGACAACGCGCGGCCCGGCTGCAATCGCTTCGCGCCCAGTAAATGTCCCGACCCGCCTTGTGAAGCATTTTCGACACAGACTGACATCCCGGGCGCATGACCCGGCCGCTCGTGCGCCTGGCCGTGCGGCAGGGGCGCCGGCTGCACGCCGGGGCGCCCTGGGTGTTCAGCAATGAGATCGTGATGGACGCCGAGGCGCGGCGCCTGCCGCCCGGCACCCTGGTGACCCTGGAGCAGGAGGGGGCAAAGGACGGCAAGCAACTCGGGGTCGCGATATTCAATCCGCACAGCTTGATCGCCGCGCGTCTGCTGGACCGCAATCCCGCAGCGGACATCGATGCTGGGTGGATCGGCGCCCGCTTGGCTGACGCCGCCGCGCTGCGCGCCCGAGTCTGTGATGGCCCGTTCCATCGCCTGGTGCATGCCGAGGCGGACCGGTTGCCCGGCCTCATCATTGACCGGTACGATGATGTCTTCGTCATGCAGGCCAACACGGCCGGCATGGACCGGCTGACCCCGCTGATCGTGGATGCCCTGCGGGCGGCGTTCGCGCCGCGCGCCATCGTCGCCCGCAACGACACGGCCGCCCGCCGGCTGGAGGGACTGCCCGAGGAGGTGGCGCTGCTGCACGGCTTGGATGCGCGGGCGGAGGTGAGGGAAGGGGGGCTGGCCGTCCCTGTCGATCCGCTGGCGGGCCAGAAGACCGGCTGGTTCTTCGACCAGAGGCCCAATCGCGACCGCATTGCCGCGCTGGCATCCGGTGCCTCGGTGCTGGATGTGTTCTGCCATACCGGAGCGTTCGGATTGCGCGCCGCCCGGGCGGGGGCACGTTCGGTGCTACTGGTCGATTCCAGCGCCCCCGCCCTGGGGCTGGCCCAGGCCGCCGCGGAGCACAACGGCCTGGGCGCGGTGGTCCGCACCCGGCGCGAGGACGCGTTCGACGCCATGACGGCGCTTGCCCAGGCAAACGAGCGCTTCGGCATCGTGGTCTGCGACCCGCCGGCCTTCGCCCGGTCTCGCAAGGATGCGGCCGCGGGATTGCGCGCCTATGCCCGAATGGCACGCTTGGCCGCCGCGCTGGTCGAGCCGGGCGGCTTGCTGTTCGTCGCGTCCTGCAGCCATCACGCGCCGCTCGAGCCATGGGCGGCGAGCATCGCGCAGGGGCTGCGCCGCGCCGGACGGGAGGGTCAGATCATCGCCACCACGGGTGCCGGTCCCGATCATCCGGTGCATCCGCACCTGCCGGAGACCGCGTATCTGAAGGCGCAGCTTATCAGGGTTTCCTAGCACTCGGGTTGGCTTGCCGCGCCGCACGGGGCACCATGGGCCAAACTGTGGAGCCTCATCGCATGGCCCATCGCGGCATGACTTTCGGAATCTTCCTCGCCCCGTTCCATCGCGTCGGCGAAAACCCGACCCTTGCCATCAGCCGCGACATCGAGCTGCTGGAGTGGCTCGACTGGCTCGGCTACGACGAGGCCTGGATCGGCGAGCATCATTCCGCCGGGTGGGAACTGATCGCGCTGCCCGAGCTGATCATTGCCGCGGCGGCCGAGCGCACGAAGCACATCCGGCTGGGGACCGGCGTCACCTCCCTGCCGTATCACCATCCGTTCCTGGTGGCGCAGCGCTTCGTGCAGCTCGATCACATGACGCGCGGGCGCGCCATGATGGGCTGCGGTCCGGGCGCGCTGACCTCGGACGCGTACATGCTTGGCATCGATCCGGTCACGTTGCGGCCGCGCATGATCGAATCGCTGGAGGCCATCACCCGGCTGCTCCGCTGCGAGGAGCCGGTGACCATGAAGACCGACTGGTTCGAAATGAACGAGGCGCGGCTGCATCTGGCGCCGTACACCGACCCGCGCTTCGAGATCGCGGTGGCCAGCACCATCACCCCGTTCGGCATGATCGCCGCCGGGCAGTTCGGCCTGGGCGTGCTGTCGATCGGCGCCGGCCTGCCCGGCGGGCCGGAGGCGATGGCCAAGCAATGGCAGATCGCCGAGGAGACCGCGGCGAAGCATGGCCACACGATGGACCGCAAGAAGTGGCGCATCGTTGTCACAGCCCATGTCGCCCAGGAGGACGAGCAGGCATTGCGCGAAGTGAGCGACGGGCGAGCGCGTGGAGACGGTGACGTATTTCGAGGAGACGCTCGGCCGTCCGCCGGGCCGGCAGGATGATCCGCTGCGCGAGGGGGTGAAGATGGGCACCACCCTGGTCGGCTCGCCTGAAACCGTCGCCAACGGCATCCGTCGGCTGCTGGAATACAGCAACGGCGGCTTCGGCGGCATCCTGTTCCGCGCGCATGAATGGGCCAGCCGCGAGCAGACGATGCGCAGCTACGAGCTGTTCGCCCGCTACGTCATGCCGCAGTTCCAGGGGTCGCTCGACACCATCGCCGGACTCCAACGCATTCGTGCGCGCCAACCGGGCCCGCGTGGTGGGCGGCACGGTGGAGGCGGTGCGCCGGGCGTTCACCGATCACGGCCGCGAAGTGCCGGAGGGTTTTCGCGAGCGCACGATTGCGCCCGCGACGTCGCGGACTGACAACGGCGTCATCGCGACCGCTATAGTGGTGAGTGTGTCATTGCGAGGCCGCGTTGGCGGCCGAAGCAATCTCCCGCGAACAGGACGAGCGTCATGCAGCTCGGCATCACCATCGACCTCTCCGGGCCGGCGCCCAAGCTGGACATGGAGCGGGTGCTGGAGGCCGAACGCCTCGGCTTTTCCCAGGTCTGGAGCGGCGAGTCCTACAGCACCGACGCGGTGAGCCCGATCGCCTGGGTGCTGGCGCGCACCAGCCGTATCAAAGCCGGCACGGGGATCATGCAGATCCCCGCCCGCACGCCGGCCTGCGCCGCGATGACGGCGATGGCGTTGCAGGCGCTGTCCGGCAACCGCTTCCTGATGGGCGTGGGCGTGTCTGGCCCGCAGGTGATCGAGGGCTGGCACGGCGTGGCGTTCGGCAAACCGCTCGCGCGCACCAAGGAATACGTCGCCATCGTGCGTGCCATTCTGGCGCGTGAAAAACCGCTGACGGTCGCCGGAGAGCACTACACCATTCCCTACGCCGGGCCGGACGCTACCGGCCTGGGCAAGCCGCTGCGCAGCATCATTCACGGCGATCCCATCGCTGCCGATCTATACCGCGGCGATCACCCCGGCCGGTCTCCGCACCGCCGGTGAGATCGCCGACGGCACGCTGCCGATTTTCTATTCGCCGGAGCAACCGCAAGCTGGTGACGGACCCGATCGAAGACGGCATGCGCCGCGCCGGCCGCAGCCGGGGGCATCGCTTATTCGACGTCGCGCCCTATGTGCGCGCCAAGATGGGGCCGGACGTTGCCGCGTGCCGTGACGCGATCCGTCCTGAGCTTGCGCTGTATATCGGCGGCATGGGCGCGCGGACGAAGAATTTCTACAATGACCTGGCGATCAAGCTCGGCTACGCCGAAGCCGCCCGCGAACGTGCAGGACCTGTATCCTCGACGGGAAAAAGACCGAAGCCGCCGCCGCATTGCCGGACGCACTGATCGACGAAATTTCGCTGGTCGGTCCGGCCGAGCGCATTCGCGGCCGCCTGGCCGCGTGGCAACAGGCCGCGCGCGACGGGCATGTGCGCACGCTGGTGCTGAAGGGGGCGGACGTCGCGGTGATGCGCGTGGTGGCCGAGGCGGTGCTTTAACCGGCGAAGACCGGGCTTTCCGGAAGCCGTGCGCCGCCGTCAACGACAATGGTTTCGCCGGTAACGTAGCTTGCCTCGTCGCTCGCCAGGAACACCATCGGGCCGGCGATTTCCTCCGGGCGGCCGAGACGCCCGGCCGGGATGAAATGGGAAATCCGCTCGGCGCCGAAGCGGGCCTTGAGCCCCGACAGGCCCGGCGTATCGATGTATCCGGGCTCGATGGCGTTCACCGTGATGTTGTCCGCTGCCAGTTCGATGGCCGCGGTATGGATGAACCCGGTCACCGCGGCTTTTGAAACGGCATAGGCGCCGGATCCCGGCATCGAAACTTTGGGACCGGTGACCGACGAGGTGATGATGATCCGTCCGGCGCCCTGCTTGCGCATATGTGGCAGCGACGCCTGGGTCAGCGTGAAGCAGGCCTTCACGTTGACATTGAAAAGCCGATCGAGCGTGCCGTGGTCCATCTCCTCGATGGAGCAGCGGCCGAAAGCGGCCGCATTGTGGACCATGATATCGAGCCGCCCGAATGCGGCGGCGCCGTCTTCAACCATGGCGCGGGTGGCGTCATGGTCAGCAATATCAACCTGCCGGAACATCGCCTTGCCGCCATCATCCGCAATCAGCCGCAGCGTTTCCTCGCCATGTTCGGCCGTTCGGGTCGCAATGACGACGGCGGCGCCCTCACGCGCGAAGGCGATCGCGACGGCGCGGCCGATGCCCTGGCCGGAGCCGGTCACGATGGCGACTTTCCCGGCGAGGCGGTTGCCCAAGATGATGTCCCCCACGATCGGCGTCCCGATCATAACACGGGCTCGAACCCCACCGCAGCCTCGCACACCCGATCTTTCAATCGCAGCAAATCCGGCGAGCCTGGCAGTTCCGGCCGTTGCCCGATACCAGCCAATCTGCGCCATGTCGCGGATCAGCAAAAACATCGGCAGCAACGCGAGGTCCTGCTCCGTGATCGCGCGCACGGACCGGTAGCCCGCGATGCAGGCGTCACGGAATGCGCCGAAATCGGCATGGTCCTGATACGCGACGAGCGCGACAGCCAGGTCGGTACTGATGCCAGCCAAATCCCGTGTCATCGAAGTCAATCACCGCCGCTCGCGTGCCGTCGATCACCACGTTCCGCGGATGCAGGTCGGCATGGATCAGGCTGAAGGTCCGCGCCGGCTTGCCGTAGCGCGTCAGGGCGCCATGCAGCCTGTCGCGCGTGCTCCAGCAGCAAGCGGCGCTCGGCCGGCGAGAAAATCGCATGCTCCCAGAACGGCCCCCAGAACGGGTGACGGCGCCGCTCCCATCAAGCCGTCCGCATCCAGCGCGTGGCGTTTGAACCCAGCAGGCGGCGTCCAGCCCGTCGCCTGGTCGTGCATCGTGGCCATGATCGCCCCCAGCCGGCGCAAAGTGGCGCGCCTTCGCCGCACTGTCGGTTTCCCGCGCAACGACATCGGCCAGCAGCTCGCCCTCCACCCAGCGCGCGAGGCCGGCCCAGCGCCGCTCCCCGGTCGCGGCGATCGTCGACCTGCACGAAATCCTCGCCCTCCGGCGTCAGCAGCGGTTCGGGTGCCGCCACGCCCGCCCGCGCCAGCGCGCGGGTCCAGAGACGCTCCGATCGAGCGCCGCGATGTCATGGTACCACGGGCGATGCAGCCGCAGGGTCAGCAGCGACCCGTCACGCGCATCGGTCACCCTGAAGGTGACGTTCTCGCTCAGATGCACGAAGCGCAGCTCCGCCGGCTGCAACGCCGAACGCCGCAAGCGCCTCCCGCGCGGCCGGCGCGTAGGTTTCCTCCAGCGCGTGATGACTGGAGGCGGAATGCCGGAAGTCAATGCGCGCTTAAACAGTCTTCATGCAATCGTCGTCGATCCCAGGCGACCAGGAATTCCGCCGCATGCTCATGCGAAAACGTCAGCGGCGGCCGGATCTTCACCACGTTGCCGAAGGCGCCGGCATTGCTGGTCAGGAAGCCCTTGTCCTTCAGCCGGTTGATCACCCGCTTCGCAAGGTCCGTGTCCGGCGACCTGTCCGCCGGCTTCACCATCTCGACGCCGATGAACAGGCCGTGGCCGCGCACATCGCCGATCGCATCGCTCGCCCCCTTGCGCTGGCTCAGCGACGCCTTCAGCGCGGCGCCGACCGAGGCGACGTTGGCACGCAGGTCGCGCTGCTCGATCTCGTCCAGCACCGCCATGCCGACCGCGGCTTGCAGCGGGGAGGAGGCGAAGGTGTTGAAGTAGCGTGTCTTCGCGCGGAACGTCTCGACCAGCGCGCGACTCGCCGCGGTGGCGGCAAGCGGCAGTCCGTTGCCCATCGGTTTGCCGGTGACCACGATGTCGGGCGTGAAGCCGGTCACCTCGTAGCCCCACCAGTTCCCGGTCCGCGCGTAGCCGGCCTGCACCTCGTCCGCGATCACCAGGCCGCCTGCCTCCCGCACCATCGCAGCGGCACGCGGCATGAAGCCGGCCGGCACATCGGGCAGCCCCTCATTGGCGAAGATCGAGCAGACGATCAGCGCCGCAACGCCCTCGCCGGACGCCTGCAGGCTCGCGATCGCCTCCTCCAGCTTCTCCAGATAGGCATCGCACAGCGCAGTGCTCGCTCAGGTTCCCGCCGATCGGCCGGTATGTCTCCGGAAACGGAAAGGCACGAACCGCGCCGTTCGGACTGGGCTGCTGGCCCAGGCGATTGAGCGACCCGACCAGCTCGCTGTTGCCGTGATAGGTCGCGTTGCTGCAGACGAATGCCGCGCTTTCCCGTGGCGAAGCGGGCCATCCGCAGCGCCACCTCGTTCGCCTCCGTGCCGCTGCACGTCAGAATGACACTCTCGATCTGCGGACCGTGCAGCGCAGCAAGGCGTTCGGCAGAACGCCACGACGCCTTCGTGCAGATAGCGGCTGTGGACGTTCAGCGTCGCCTGCTGGCGCGCCATCGCCTCGACCACGCGCGGGTTGCCGTGTCCGACGCAGGGCACGTTGTTGTACATATCCACATAGCGGCGGCCGTCCTCGTCGAACACATAAACACCGTCGCCACGAACGAGATGCAGCGGAACCTCGTAAAACAGCGGCGCACCGGCGCCGAGCGCGGCATTGCGCCTTGTGAGCAGATCGGTCGTCTGGTTCATGCGTCCTCCTGGCTGCGTTATGGCCATTGCTGCCCTCACGCAGCAAGTGCCGCCCGTCGCTCCGCCCTCACCATGTCCGCCATCTTCTCCGCCAGCATCAGCACCGGCACGTTCAGATTCGCGCACGGCACCGTCGGCATGATCGAAGCGTCGCATACGCGCAGCCCCTCCACCCCGATCACCCGCCCCGCCGCATCCGTCACCGCCATCCGGTCCGCCGGATCGCCCATGCGACACGCGCCGCACGCATGCCACGTGCCGCCCACGCATCGGCGCAAATGCTCCTCCAGCGCCGCGTCATCCTGCGCAAGACTCTCCGCCGGATGCCGAGCCTCCATCGCAAATGCCATGAACCGACGCCGCAGCCCCGCGTGGTAATCCATCAGCGGCCCCGCCAGCGCCATAACCACCCCATTGCGCATTGAAGGCCGGGTCAGCGCGCGAATGCGGCTGGAGAACCCCGCGGGAAACACGTCCAGCACCACGCCACTCAACGGCGCCGAGGTCAGCGCCCGCACCCCCATGCGGAAGCCTTCCTTCAGCCGCGCCATGTCGCGCCGATCGGACAGCATGCGGAAATCGATCTCCGCCGGGCCGTCCGGCGGATCACCCAACCGGATGCGCCCGCGCGAATAGGACTTGTTGACCCAGAACCCCAACCCGCCGATCCGGGTCCCCACCGCATGCCACGAGGAACGCGTCGAGATCGCCACGTGCATGTCACCCGGCGGCACGTCCGGCAGGCCGGAGGAATAGCGCAGCAGCGCCTGGAGATGATGCCCTTTGTCGCGTGACCGGCGCGCGCCCGAGGCGAGGAACGCCGAGACGCCGATATTCGGATGCTCCAGCAAATTCTCGCCGACGCCCGGGCGCTCTGCCACAGCGGCAATGCCGCGATCCCGCAAATGAACCGGATCGCCGATCCCGTTCCGCATCAGCATCACCGGCGATTGCAGCGCCCCCAGCGACAGAATGACCTGGGCTGCCCGCTGCACCGTCTCGGTCTCGCCGCGTCGCAGCCGCACGCCGACCACGCACCGGCCTTCGAACGCCAGGCCCGCCACGACCGTCTCGGTCATGATGCGAAGATTGGGACGCGCCCGCACCGCCGGAGTCAGATAAACCACCGCCGCACTCGCCCGCCGCCCGGCATCGTCCACGTTGTGCGTGGTCGGGAAAATCCCGTCCGCCCACAATCCGTTCTGATCCTCCTGCAGCTTGTACCCCATGCCCTGGAACGCCTCGGCCACGCCGCGCGTGAAGCGCGTCCAGTCCTCCCGCCGGTGGCGCCGGATCGGCAACGGTCCATCCGTGCCATGCCAAGGCTCGCCATAATCGCGGTCGCTCTCCAGCTTGCGGAAATAGGGCAGCACCTCGTTCCAACCCCAGCCATGCGCGCCAGCCGATTCCCATTCGTCATAATCGTACGGCGACCCCCGATTGGCGCAGATGCCGTTGATCGACGATCCGCCGCCCAGGATCCGCGCCTGCTCATAAAACCGCACCGCGCCGCGCCGGTTGGTGCCCGTGTCGCCACGCGACGCGGCCAGCGTCGGCCATAGCCAGGACCGATCGAAATACGCCTGACCGGGATACGGCGACGACAGGCGGGCGGGATACATCTCCGCCGTCAGGTCTCCTCCGGCCTCGATCAGCAGCACGCGCGTCGCGGGATCTTCCGACAGGCGGGCGGCGAGGGTGCAGCCCGCCGAACCGCCGCCGGCAATCAGGATATCCACCGGATCGGCCATTGTTCGTTGCCCCCTTCGGGCTTTTACCCGCGCCCGCGTTCTGCCAAGCTCGGGATTAAACAAAGCTGGGGGAGGAGCCGCAATGGATCGACGAGCATTTCTTGTTGGGTCCGCCGCGGCCGCAACGATCGCCGCGTCGCTGCGCGCCCGCGCGCAAGGCGCCAGCGTACTGAACGTCGCAACCACCGGAGACCCCGGGCCGCTCGATCCCACCCCCGTCACCTCCGACCTGCTGTCGGAAATCACCCAGCATTTCTACGAAACGCTGTACATCTTCGCGCCCGATTTCAGCATTTCGCCCCTGCTCGCCGCGGCACTGCCGAAGATCAGTGCCGATGGCAAGGAGTACGTGATCCCGCTGCGCACCGGCGTACCGTTCCACGACGGCAGCACCATGAACGCCGATGACGTGGTGGCATCGCTCCAGCGCTGGGGCCGTTTGTCGCCCCGCGGGCGCACGCCCTGGGCCGCGGTGGACCAGATCAGCGCACAGGACGCCAACACCGTCCGCATCACCCTCAAGCAAGCCTACTCGCCGCTGGTCAACCTGCTTGCCTTCCCCAACGGCTCGCCCGTGATCATGCCGAAGCGCGTCGCCACCGCGCCCGATCCGTTGAAAGAGTTCGTCGGCACCGGCCCGTGGAAATTCGTGGAATACCGGCCCGATGCCTGGGTGCGCATCGGCAAGTTTGCGCAATACGTGTCTCCGTCAGGCAAGCCGGACGGCTTCGCCGGCGAACGCAAGGCGCTGATCGACGAAATCCGTTTCCTGCCGGCATCCAATCCGACCACGCGAACCGACGGGCTGATCGCCGGCCAGTACCAACTGGGCCGACAATCTTACCCCCGAAGGCTACAAGCGCATCCAGGGCAATCCGGGCATCACGGCCGGCCGGCTCACCGCCGCCAACTGGCCGCTGTTCATCATGAACAATCGCAAGGGCATCATGGCCAATATGGGCGTCCGCCGCGCCGTGCAGGCCGCGATCAACTGCTCCGACGCGCTCGCCGCCGCCTTCGGTGATCCCAGCTTGTGGAAGCTGCAAGGTTCCATCTATCCGCCCGGCACCGCCTGGTACGATGCCGACGCGCCCGGCTACAATCAGGGCAACGCCGACAAAGCCGCGTCACTCTTGAAACAGGCGGGCTACAATGGCGAACCGGTGCGCGTCCTGACCAGCGTGCAATACGACTATCAGTTCAAGATCGCGCAGGTGGTGCAGGCGAATCTTACAGATGCCGGTTTCAAGATCAATCTCGTGGTCACCGACTGGGCCACCATCCTGCAACGCCGCCAGAACCCCGATCTGTGGGACGCCTTCGTCACCGGCCATGGTGTCGTGCCGGAGCCGTCCTCCATCACCGTCTTCAACCCCAGCTACCCGGGCTGGTGGGACACGCCGGACAAACACGCGGCATTGGACGCATTCACCTCCGAAAGCGATCCCGCCAAGCGCGTGCCGATCTGGCACAAGCTGCAGGCGCTGTTCTACAGCGAGGTCCCCACCGTGAAGATCGGCGACGGCTATACGATGTACGGCGCAACGAAGAAGCTCGCCGGCTACTATCCGGGGATCTGGCCCGCCTTCTGGAACACCACGCTGGCGTCCTGACCGCCGGTCGATGACCGATTACCTGCTCCGCCGGCTGGTCGGCATGGTCATCGTCATGTTCCTGGTTGCGACGATTGTCTTTGTCATCGCGCACGTCATCCCCGGCGATCCGGCGGCGGTCATGCTGGGCCCGGCCGCCACCGGCGCCGATATCGCCGCATTGCGCACACGGCTCGGACTGGATGCGCCGCTGCCCGTCCAGTACCTGCATTTCATGTATTCGGTCGTGCAGCTTCGCCTGGGTGAATTGATCTTCCTGGGCCGCAGCGTGACCGCGGCTTTGGCGGAACGTGCGCCGCTGACGCTGCAGCTCACGCTGCTCGCCGCCGGCCTCGCCACGCTGATCGGCATCCCGGTCGGCATCCTGTCGGCGGTGCGGCGCGGCAGCGTGACAGATCAGGTCGTCACCGCGATATCGGTCGCCGGCGCGAGCCTGCCGAGCTTCTGGATCGGCCTGACCTTGATCGAATACCTCGCCGTGCGCTGGCATCTGCTGCCAGTTGCGGGCTACGGACCCGCCCGGCGCGACGCTGCTGCAACGCCTGCCGTACCTGATCATGCCGGCCATCGCGCTGGGCATCCCCAATTCCGCATTGATCATCCGCTTCACCCGCACCAGCATGCTGGACGTGCTATCGGAAGATTATGTGCGCACCGCGCGCGCCAAGGGCCTGCCCCCCGCCATGGTGATTTTCAAGCACGCCTTCCGCAATGCGCGGACGCAGGTGCTGACGGTGATCGGCCTGACCGTCGCCGGGCTGCTCGGCGGCGCCATCGTGACGGAAACCGTGTTCGGCCTGCCCGGCGTCGGCAACCTGGTGGTATCGGCCGTCCTGCGCCGCGACTATCCGGTGATCGAGGGCGCGCTGCTGGTCATCTCCGGCGTCTATGTGCTGATCAATCTCGGCATCGACCTGCTCTACGCGGTGCTCGATCCGCGCGTGCGCTATTAGCATGTCTGACGTCGCTCTTCCGATTGCCGCGCCTCGGCCAATGTCACCGGCGCTGTTGCTGCTGCGCCGCCTTATCCGGCGCAAGCTGGTGCTGCATCAGCCTGATCATCCTGCTGCTGATGATCATCGCCGCCATCGCCGCGCCGTGGATCGCCCCCTATCCGCCGCGCAAGATGGACATCGCGCATCGCCTGTCTCCACCGTCGCTCGCGCACTGGTTCGGCACCGATGAGTTCGGCCGCGACACCTTCTCCCGCTGCCTCTTCGGCGCGCAGCTTTCGCTGACGGTCGGGTTCTGGACGGTTCTCGTCTCGCTTGTGTGCGGCACCACTATCGGCGTGATCTCCGGCTATGTGCGCCGGCTCGACGGCATCCTCATGCGCGTCACCGATGCGCTGATGGCCTTCCCCGACATCCTGCTCGCCATCGCCCTGATGGCCGCGCTGGGCGCGTCCCTCACCGACGTGGTGATCGCGCTCGGCACCGTCTATACGCCCCGCGTCGCCCGCGTCGCACGCGGGGCGACGCTGGTGCTGCGCGAGCTGCAATTCGTCGAAGCAGCCGAGGCGCTCGGCGCCAACACCCGCCGCATCATCGCCGTCCATCTGCTGCCCAACCTGCTCTCGCCCTTGCTGGTGCAGGGAACCTTCGTGTTCGCCTACGCCATCCTGACCGAGGCCGCGCTGTCCTTCCTCGGCGCCGGCGTGCCGCCCACCAGCCCCACCTGGGGCAACATGATCGCGGGGGCGCAGGAATACATGCAGACCGCGTTTTGGCTGATCCTCGCCCCCGGCCTGTGCATCGTCTTCACCGTGCTGTCCTTCCAGGTGGTCGGCGACGGCCTGCGCGACGTGCTCGACCCGCGGCTGCGGCGCGTCCTGTGATCGAGCGCCCGCTGCTGGAGGTCGAAGACCTCCGTACCTACTTCCGTGGCGACGGCGAAGTCGCCCGCGCGGTCGATGGCGTCAGCTTCACCGTCGGCCGCGGCGAGACACTGGCCATCGTCGGGGAATCCGGCAGCGGCAAATCGGTCACGTCACTCTCCATCATGCGCCTGATCCCCAGCCCGCCGGGCAAGATCGCCGGCGGCACTATCCGCTTCCGCGGCCGCGATCTGCTGGGAATGTCCGAACCCGAAATGCGCGCGATCCGCGGCAACGAGATCGGCATGATCTTCCAGGAGCCGATGAGCAGCCTCAACCCGCTGCTCACCGTCGGCGAGCAGATCGCCGAGGTGGTGCGGCTGCATCGCGGCACGGGTCGGGCGGCGTCCTGGCGTCACGCCGTGGAGATGCTGGACTCCGTCAACATCCCCGAACCCGCGCGGCGCGCGCGCGACTACCCGCACCGCCTCTCAGGCGGCATGCGCCAGCGGGTGATGATCGCGATGGCGCTGGCCTGCCGTCCCGCGCTGCTGATCGCCGACGAGCCCACCACCGCGCTCGATGTCACCATCCAGGCGCAGATCCTGCAACTGATTCGCCGGTTGCAGGTCGGAACTTGGCATGAGCGGTGCTGTTCATTACCCACAATCTCGGTGTGGTGGCGCAGGTCGCCGACCGTGTCGCGGTGATGTACGCCGGCCGGATCGTGGAACAGGGGCGGGTGGAGACGGTGTTCGCGGCGCCCTTGCATCCCTACACGCGCGCCTTGCTGCGCAGCATTCCGCGGGTGGAAGGGGGCGGGCATGCGCCGGGCCGCCGCCTGCTCTCCATCCCCGGCCAGGTGCCAAGCCCGGCGCATCTGCCGGTCGGGATGCAGTTTCGCGCCGCGCTGTCCCCTGGCCGACGCCGTTTGCACCTCCGCCATGCCGGAGATCACCACGCCTCGTCCGGACCATGACGTGCGCTGCTATCACTGGGACGCGGCACTATTGCCCGCGGCGCAGCCCGCATGAGCCCGGTCCTGGAGGTCAGTGGAGCTGGGTGTCAGTTTCCCCGCCGGGCGCGGCATCTTCGGCCACGGTTCGCTCTCGCTGCGCGCGGTGGACCGGTTCAGCGTCGCAATCGAGCCCGGCGAAGTCGTCGGACTGGTCGGTGAATCCGGCAGCGGCAAGACCACCACCGGCCGCGCCATCTTGCGTCTGGTCGAACCCACCGACGGAGAAATCCGCTTCGAGGGCCAGGACATCACCCACCTCGGTAAGCCTGCGTTGCGTCCCTTCCGCCGGCGCATGCAGATGATCTTTCAGGACCCCTACTCCAGCCTCAATCCGCGCCTGAAAGTGCGCGACATCGTCGAGGAAGCCTACCGCATCCATAACATCGGCACGCCGCGCGATCGGACCGATCGCGTCGTCGAAAGCCTTCATCGCGTCGGCCTGCCGCGCGACGCAATGGAGCGCTACCCGCACGAATTCTCCGGCGGCCAGCGTCAGCGCATCGGTATCGCCCGTGCCTTGGCCGTCGAGCCGGTCTTCGTCGTCGCCGACGAACCCGTCTCCGCCCTCGACGTCTCGGTCCAGGCGCAAATACTGAACCTGCTGCTCGATCTTGCAGCAGTCGCTGGGCTTGGCGATGCTGTTCATCGCGCACGACCTCGCGGTGGTGCAGTACGTCAGCGCGCGGGTGATGGTGATGTATCTCGGCCGCGTGGTGGAGATCCGCGCCCAGCGAGGTGATCTATCGCCGCCCGCTGCATCCCTACACCGCCGCGCTGCTTGCCGCGGCGCCGGAGCCTGACCCGACCAGCGCGCGGCACGCTGGCCGGCTTGCAGGGGGAGATCCCCAGCCCCTTCGCGCCGCCCTCCGGCTGCGTGTTCCGCACGCGCTGTCCCTACGCCATCGCGGACTGCGCGCGCATCGTGCCGGCGCTGACCGAGGTCGCGCCTGGCCACAGCAAGGCGTGCATCCGGGACGACATCTTATAGCTTCTACCCGCGTTCGACTCCGTCCGCCCTCGCGCGCAGTTTCCGCGCGATTTGCGGGGGAGATACTACATGGCGAAAGACAACGGCAGCGACGGCAGACTGCGCAGCCGCCGCTGGTTCGACAACCCGGCCGACCCGGCGATGACCGCGCTCTATGTCGAGCGCTATCTCAACTACGGCATCACCCGCGAGGAGCTGCAAGGCGGCAAGCCGATCATCGGCATCGCGCAAACCGGCTCCGACCTCGCGCCCTGCAATCGCCATCATCTGCGATCTCGCGACCCGCGTGCGCGACGGCATCCGCGACGCCGGCGGCGTCCCGCTCGAATTCCCGCTGCATCCGATCCAGGAGACCGGCAAGCGCCCGACGGCGGCGCTCGACCGCAATCTCGCCTATCTCGGCCTGGTCGAAGTCCTGCACGGCTACCCGATCGACGGCGTCGTGCTCACCACCGGCTGCGACAAGACCACGCCCGCCTGCCTGATGGGTGCGGCGACCGTCAACATCCCGGCGATCGTGCTCTCCGGCGGCCCGATGCTGGACGGCTGGTGGCAGGGCCGCCTCTCCGGCTCCGGCACCATCATCTGGGAAGGCCGCAAGCTCTATGCCGAGGGCAAGATCGGCTACGAGGAGTTCATGCAGATGGTGGCCTCCTCGGCGCCCTCGGTCGGCCATTGCAACACCATGGGCACCGCCACCTCGATGAACTCGCTCGCCGAGGCGTTGGGCATGTCGTTGCCGGGCTGCGCCGCCATCCCCGGCCCGTATCGCGAGCGCGGCCAGATGGCCTATGAGACCGGCCGGCGCATCGTCGGCATGGTGGCACGAGAACCTGCGCCCGTCCGACATCATGACCAAGCAGCGCGTTCGAGAACGCCGCCGTCGCCGCCGCCGCGCTCGGCGCCTCGTCGAATTGCCCGATCCACATGGTCGCGATCGCGCGGCACATGGGCGTCGAGCACATCGCTCGACGATTGGCAGCGCCTCGGCCCCGAGATCCCGCTGCTGGTCGATGTGCAGCCCGCCGGCCGCTTCCTGGGCGAGCGGTTCCATCGCGCCGGCGGCGTTCCCGCGGTGCTGCAGCGAACTGCTCGACGCCGGCAAGCTGCACGGCGAGTCGATGACCGTCACCGGCGCGCACCCTTGCCGACAACCTGGCGGCACGCGCCGGCGCCCGATCGCGAGGTGATCCGCCCCTACGACAACCCGCTGAAGGAAGCCGCCGGCTACATCGTCTTGTCCGGCAACCTGTTCGACAGCGCGGTGATGAAGACCAGCGTCATCGACACGGATTTCCGCTCGCCGCTTCCTCTCCGATCCCGGCGCGGCCGAACGTGTTCGAGGGCCGCGCCGTCGTGTTCGAAGGACCCGAGGACTACCACGCGCGGATCGAGGACCCCGATCTCGGCTGCCGACGAACGCACGTTCTGATCATCCGCAACTGCGGTGCGGTCGGCTATCCCGGCAGCGCCGAGGTGGTGAACATGCAGCCACCGGCCGAGCTTCTTGAAGCGCGGCGTGCAGGCGCTGCCGACGATGGGCGACGGCCGCCAGTCCGGCACCTCCGGCAGCCCGTCGATCCTGAACGTTAGCCCGGAAGCGGCCGTCGGCGGCGGCCTGGCGCTGCTCAAGACCGGCGACCGATCCGCATCGACCTCAACACCCGCCGCGTGGACGTGCTGCTGCCCGAGGGCGAGCTCGCCGCTCGCCGCGCCGCCTGGACGCCGCCCAAGCTCGATCACAAGACACCGTGGGAGGAGATCTACCGCGGCATGGTCGGCCAGCTCGGCACCGGCGCCTGCCTGGAGCCGGCGACGCTCTACCTGAACGTGATCGAGACGCGGGGCGAATCGCGGAACAACCACTGATTTGGAGCGAGCAGCCATGCCAGATCGCCTGGCCGGCAAGACCGCCTTTGTCACCGCCGCCGCGCAAGGGCATCGGCCGCGCGACCGCGCTGGCCTTCGCCGCCGAGGGCGCCCGCGTCATCGCGACCGACGTCAACGAGGCCAAGCTGCTGCACGAGATCGCCGGAGATCCGATCCGCACGGCCGAAGCTCGAACGTGCTGCACGCCGTCGACATCGCCGCGCCGCGCGCCGACGCCGGCCCGATCGATATCCTGTTCAACGCCGCCGGCTTCGTCCACCAGGGCACCATCCTGGAGGCGACCGACGACGAGTGGACGCTCGGCTTTGATCTGAATGCCCGCTCGATGTTCCGCACGATCAAGGCGTTCCTGCCAGGAATGCTGGAGCGCGGGTCAGCGGCTCGATCATCAACATCGCCTCGGTCGCCAGCAGCCTGAAAGGCGTGCCCAACCGCTTGATCTATTCGGCGACCAAGGCGGCGGTCATCGGCCTGACGCGAGGCCGTCGCCGCCGATTGCGTCAGCCCGCGGCATCCGCTGCAACTGCGATCTGTCCCGGCACCATCGCGCACGCCGAGCCTTGATGAGCGCATCGCCGCCAACGCCGCCGCGGCCGGTCGGAGGAGGCGGCACGCGGCGCCTTCGTCATCGCGCCAGCCGATGGGCCGGCTCGGCACCCCGAGGAGATCGCCGCGCTCGCCGTCTATCTCGCCAGCGACGAGGCGCAGTTCCTCACCGGCCAAGTCCCTCGTCATCGACGGCGGCATGACGCTTTGCCACCGCACGGCACCGAAGGCAGTCCCAAATGAAACTGCTCCGCTACGGCCCGCCGGGCGCCGAAAAGCCCGCGCTCCTCGACACCAACGGCGACATCCGCTGCCTCGCCTCCGTGGTCCGCGACATCGACGGATTCGCGCTCTCCGACGCGGCACTCGCCATGATCCGCGCCATCGACCCCAAGACCCTGCCGAAGATCGACAGGACGTGCGTCTCGGCCCCTGCGTCGCGCGCCCGGTGAACTACGTCTGCATCGGGCTCAACTACGCCGACCATGCGGAGGAGACGAACAAGCCGATCCCCAAGGAACCCATCATCTTCCTGAAATCGCTCGGCGCTCTCTGCGGCCCCAACGACGACGTCCTGCTGCCGCGCGGATCGAAGAAGCTCGACTGGGAGGTCGAACTCGGTATCGTCATCGGCAAGAGCGCCCGCTACGTGCCGGAACACGAGGCGATGGACCACATCGCCGGCTATTGCGTCTGCAACGATGTCTCCGAACGCGAATTCCAGATCGAACGCGGCCTCACCTGGGACAAGGGCAAGGGCTGCGACACGTTCGGCCCCACCGGCCCCTGGGTGGTCACCCGCGACGAAGTGCCCGACCCGCAGAAACTTCGTCTCTGGTGCGAGGTGGACGGCAAGCGCATGCAGGACGGCACCACCGCGACCATGATCTTCGATTGCCGCAAGCTCGTGAGTTACATCAGCCACTTCATCACCCTGCATGCGGGCGACGTCATCTCCACCGGCACGCCGCCCGGCGTCGGCATGGGCAAGAAACCCCACCCGATCTTCCTCAAGATCGGGACAGACCATGCGCCTCTCGGTCGAGGGCCTCGGCGTGCAGACCCAGCGCGTCGTTGAGGGCTGATACCGGAACGCCAAGGAGCGTCCTCGCCCTCATCCTCGCCGCCACGCTGATCCGCCTGGGCTTCGCCTGGGCGCTCGGCCTGGGCGTGGACGAAAGCTACATGGTCGCCACCGGGCGGGCGCTCCGCTGGAGCTACTTCGACCACCCGCCCGCTTCCTGGTGGATGCAATGGGCGGCCGCGCACCTGTTCGCCACCGAGGCGCCGCTCGCCGTCCGCACCCCCTTCATCCTCTGCTTCGCGCTCTCCACCTGGTTGATGGCGCGGCTCACCCTCGCGGTCACGGGTGATGCCCAGGCGGCGTTCTGGGCCGCGCTCGCCTTGACGCTCTCGCCGGTGTTCGGCGTCACGACCGGCACCTGGGTGCTACCCGACGGGCCGCTGGACGCCGCGCTGCTGGGCGCCGCGCTCTGCCTGGTTCATGCCTTACCGGCGCGCGACGCGATCGCCTGGCGCTGGTGGCTCGGCGCCGGCGTCTGCGCCGGCCTCGCCCTGTTCTCCAAATACACCGCCATCCTCACCATCGCCGGCGCCGGCCTGTATCTGCTCATCACGCCACGCGACCGGCGCTGGTTGGCGCACCCCGCCCCCTACGTCGCCGCCCTGCTCGCCGCCCTGATCTTCACCCCGGTGATCGCCTGGAACGCCGCGCATGACTGGGCCTCCTTCGCCTTCCAGGGCGGACGCGCCACCGGCCTCTCCTTCCGCCCCGCGCAATTCTTCATCGTGCTCGGCGGCGAGGCACTGTTCGTCCTCCCCTGGATCTGGGCCGGCATGATCCTCGCCGCCTGGCGCTTCCGCCACAGCCAGCGCCTGCTCATCTGCCTCGCCGCGCCGCCCATCGTGGTGTTCGTCCTGGTCGGCGTCTTCTCCTCCCACCGCGTGCTGTTCCACTGGGCCGCACCCGGCTACCTGATGCTGTTCCCGGTGCTCGGAGCGTGGCTCGCGCAGCACCAGGCGCGCCACTGGCCGCGCCGCATTGCGCTCGCTTCCGCCGCCCTGGTGGTCGGCGCCGTCGCGCTGATCTCGCTTCAGGTGCGGCTCGACATCCTGCGTCCGGTCCTCACCGCCGTGGCCCGCCAGGACCCGGACCTCGAGGCCATCGACTGGACCTCCCTCCGCCGCCAGATCGCCGCCCGAGGTCTGCTCAACCCGCAGACCGTGATTGCCGCCGCCGACTGGCGAGACGCCGGCAAGATCGCCTACGCGCTCGGCCCCTCCATCCCGGTGATCTGCCTCAGCGCGGACCAGCGGGAGTTCGCCTTCGCCGCCCCCGCGTCAGCCTTTCTCGGCCGCGACATCCTGGTGCTCGCGCTCGATCATCCCGAGCGTGTCCATCGCGACCTCGCCCCGCTGTTCGGGGCCACGCAGCCCCGGTCCCGATCTGGCGATCTTCCAGGGCAGCCGGCCCATCCAGCCGGTCGCCAGCTTCATCGGCCTGCACCTCCGCGCCGTGCCCCGCTGACGGCGTGGCCGGCAGCAGCCGCGCCAGCACGGCGGCGGCCGGCGTGCCCTTCGGCACCGTCTCGATGTGCCCGGGCCGGCTGGCGTTCATCGCCGTGACGGCCTTCCTCGGGCAAATCCCCATGCAGCGCGTCTCGATGATCCGCACGCGTCCGTCGTTGTCCGGTGGCCTTCAGTTCTGCCCGCAGCGCCGTCCGCAGCGTATCCCGCCCCTTCGCCCCGTAGCCGCCGTCCATCTTGCGGGCGCATTTGCCGCACAGAAGCAGGATGGTTCGCCAAGGCGTCGGACGGGATCGGATCGCTGGTGTCATGGGGTCATCAAGAAATGCGCGAAGGCGCCGCAGGTTGCTGACAGGCATCATCACCGGGTTCGTCATTGTGGTATGGGCAGGCTCCGCCGATATCCGAGGACAAGTTTTCCGCCATGAATTGCGATGACGCCATAGCCCGATTGAAGGCCCACGAAGCCGAACTGCGGCGCCTTGGGGTGCAGCATCTGTATCTGTTCGGCTCGACTGCCCGCAACGAAGCCGACGCGGGTTCTGATGTCGATCTGTTTTTCGATTATGAGCGCGGCAAGTTCGGTGTTTATGAACTCATGGACGTGAAGGATGCTGCGTCGCGCATTCTCGACAGCAAGGCCGATGTCATGACGCGGGACAGCTTGCATAAAACCCTGCGGCAGAAGATTGAGGCTGGTGCGCTGCAAGTATTTTGATGTCCCGGCATTCGCTGATACCGAGCCTCACGGACATTGTTGAGGCAAGCGCGTTAATCCGCGCGAAATGCACGGCGTGACACTTGATGCTTTTGAGGCAGACATCCGCAAACGCTGGTTGGTTGAGCGCGGCATCGAAATCGTCTCGGAGGCGAGCCGCCGTCTGCCGGAGGATTTGAAGGTACGCCATCCTGAGATTCCGTGGCGGAAGGTTGCTGGCATCGGCAACGTGTTGCGTCATGACTACGGAAATGTCTCGGCACCCGTCATGTGGAAGCTGGTGCAGGATGATCTGACATTGCTTGAAACCGTCTGCCGCGCAGAACTGGCGGCGGCAGGAAATCAGGATACCCCCCCGACATAGCCAACCCACCGCTCCTGCATCTGCCGCGTCCCGATCACCGCAATCCCCAACTCCTCGCACAGCTCTCGCACGAAGCCGCTCGCGAACAGCTCGTACTCCCCGAACCGCCACCCCGCATGGACCGGCGCCATCGCCGCGAAATCGCCCGGCGCCGTACAGTGCAGGGCGAAATGCGTCACCCCGGGCGGAAGCTCCGTCAGAATTTGGCGCCACGCCTCCGCCAGCCCCTCAGTGCTCACCGCCAGCGTCCCCCGGCAGTGATCGACCAGCGGCGCGCCATCACGCGCCAACGCCTCCACCACCGCCCGATAGGCCGCGACATCCGGCGGCCAGGTGATCGACCGCGGCAGCACCGGAATCAGCCCGTACTCCCGCCCCAGCCGGACATGCGCGTCCAGAAGTTCCGGCAGCATCGCCGCGCCCATATGCGCATCGAGATGCGTCGGCCGGATCCCGGCCGCCACCGCACGCTCGATCTGCGCCCGCAGTTCCGCCTCGGCGGCTTCCGCAACCATGTGCCGGCGCAGGCTCGCCACATCACGCCAGAAGTATCCGTCCGCATCGATCAGCCCTGACGCTCTGCTTACCGTGGAGATCGGCGCCCACCGGCACGTGTCCCACTCGCTCGTCAGCGTCAGGTGCACGCCGATGTCCAGCGACGGATCGGCTGCCGCGAGATCGGCGATCTCCCGGAACCACGGCCCCGGCACCATCACCGATCCGCACGTCACCAACCCCGCGACGCAAGCTCCAGAAACGCCTGGTTCGCGCCATGGCTTGCGCCGAGATCATCGATGTGCAGGACGGCATATCGCTCACCCTCGCCCACTGGGCGCTCACCGGGACGTTTCAGCGGCAGCGAGCACATAGCCGTTCAGCAGCACCGGCGGCATCCAGGCTTTCAGGTTGCTGCGGTCAAGGCCGGCAGGTCGAATGCCGGAACAATGAAGACGCGGCATAGAAAGAGGTTCGGCCACCCGGTCTCGCTCACGCCATCCAGCTTGGCACCGGCAGATTCTTCGACCGCAGAAACTCCACATTGAACAGTTTCGACTGATACCGTGACCCGCCATCCGCCAGCACCGTCACCACCGTGTGCCCCGGCCCCAGCGCCTTCGCCACCCGCACCGCCGCCGCGATGTTGATCCCCGACGACGTCCCCACCGACAGCCCTTCGTGGATCAGCACGTCGTAGATCTGCTCCAGCGCCTCCGGATCGGGAATCTTCTCCGCATCATCGATCGGCGCGCCCTCCAGATTGCCCGGCACGCGCGACTGGCCGATCCCCTCGGTGATCGAGCTGCCCTTGATCGTCAGATCAAGCCCCTTCTTCCATTCGTACAGATTGCTGCCCTCCGGATCGGCCAGCACGATCCGCACCTTCGGGTTCTTCTCCTTCAGATACAGCGCCACGCCCGCCAGCGTGCCCCCCGTGCCGCAGGCGCAGGTGAACGCATCCACCTTGCCGTCCGTCTGCTCCCAAATCTCCGGCCCCGTGCTGATGCGGTGCCCCTCCCGGTTCGCCAGATTGTCGAACTGATTGGCCCAGATCACGTTGCCCTGCTTCTCCGCCATCTCCTCCGCCATCCGGCGCGAGACGTGCACATAGTTCCCCGGATCACGGTACGGCTTGGCCGGCACCAGCCGCAGGTCGGCACCGATCATCCGCAGGAAATCGATCTTCTCTTGGCTCTGCGTCTCCGGCATCACGATCACGCTCCGGTAGCCGCGCGCATTCCCCACCAGGGTCAGCCCGATCCCGGTATTGCCCGCCGTCCCCTCCACGACCGTGCCGCCCGAGCGCAGCGCGCCCCGCTTCTCCGCGTCCAGGATGATGTAGAGCCCCGCCCGGTCCTTCACCGACCCGCCCGGGTTCATGAACTCCGCCTTGCCCAGGATGGTGCACCCCGTGGCCTCCGACGCCCGGCGCAGCCGGATCAGCGGCGTCCGGCCGATCGCCGCGTTGAGGTCTGCCGCCCAGCCTGAGGCGTGGTATGAGTCGGTCATCGCGTCCCCCAGGATTGCTACTGAACAATTGCTGCTCAAAGAGGTCCCACCATGGTCGAAAACGTCTCCCCCGCCCAGGCCTGGGCCGCGCTGCGGGCCGACCCCAAGGCGCAACTCGTCGATGTCCGCACCGACGCCGAATGGAGCCTGATCGGCCTGCCCGACCTGATCGAGGCGGGCAAGCAGGCCGTGCTGCTGCAATGGCAGACCTATCCCGCGATGCAGCCCAATCCCCGCTTTCTCGATCAGTTGAAGGAGATCGGCTTCACCGCCGACCAACACCTCTATTTCATCTGCCGCACCGGCGGGCGCAGCATGGCCGCGGCCCGAGCCGCCGAGGCCGCCGGCTTTTCCCATACCTACAACGTGGCCGATGGCTTCGAGGGGCCGCCCGACACCGCCGGCCATCGCGGCACCCAGTCCGGCTGGAAGGCCGCGGGCCTGCCCTGGCGGCAGAAGTAATGCCTGACGCACCACGCACCCTGCCGGATGTCAGCGCCCTCTCGTTCGAGGAAGCCCTCGCGGAACTCGAACAGATCGTCCGCGCACTGGAGAGCGGCCAGCAGAAGCTGGAGGACGCCATCACCGCCTATGAGCGCGGCGCCGCGCTGCGCAAGCACTGCGAGGCCAAGCTAGCAGAGGCCGAGGCGCGCGTCGCGGCCATCGTGCAGCACGCCGACGGGTCGCTGAGCATGCGGACGCTGGATTAATACCAAGTCTCGGTGACCGCGACTCTTGCGGTCACCGAGACTTGGTACGCGCGCAGGGTTGGGGTGGCGGCTGCGCGCGAAACCAGACCCGAATACCGCGGGTCGCGATCAGCGAGCCCCGGTATAGGGAGCGTGCCGGAGGAAATCTCGGCATACCGTTACACTGGAGCATCGCATGGACCCCAGGATCGACATCAATCTCGGCATTCAAGGTGAACCCGACGCCTGGGTACACTCAGCTTGCATCTTGTGCTCCAACGGCTGCGGTCTCGAGATTGCGGTGAAGGACGGCCGCATCGTGGGCGTCCGCGGGGCCGTCGATCATCCGGTCAATTTTGGCCACCTCGGCCCGAAAGGGGAGCATGGTTGGGTGGCCAACAACGCGAAGCGCCGTGGCACCGTCCCCATGATCCGTCGGACGAAAAATGCTCCGCTTCAACCGGTAAGCTGGCCGGAAGCCATGGATTTCTTCATCGAAAAATTCAACACCGCCTGGCGGCAAGGGCACGAGAACCTGGCCTGCTACAACTCCGGCCAACTCACGGTCGAGGAGTTGTACACGCTTGGAAAACTTTGGCGGGGTGGGCTGCAATCATCCAACATCGACGGCAACACCCGCTTGTGTACCGCAACATCCGCGACTGGACTGATGGCCAATTTCGGCGCGGACGGCCCGGTCGCTTCCTATGTCGATGTGGACCAGGCCGATCTGCTTTGCCTCTACGGTCACAACGTTGCCGAAGTGCAAACGGTCCTGTGGGAGCGCATGCTGGCGGCGAAAGCGAAGAATGCCGGCCGAATCATCGTCGCCGATCCGCGGCGGACGCCGACCGTGCGGCAGGGCGCCGACCTGCACCTTCAACTACGGGTCGGCACGAATGTCGCCCTCATGAACGGCATCATTCACCTGCTCATCGCGCGTGGTTGGGTGAACCGTGATTTTGTCGCGAAATACACGGTCGGGTTCGAACAGCTTGACGCGGTGGTGCAGCAGTATCCCCCCGACCGCACCGCCGAAATCTGCGGCATCCCTGAGCATGAGCTTGAAACGGCGGCCCGGTGGATCGGCACCACGCCGCGCATGGTATCGACGGTCCTGCAGGGGTTCTACCAGAGTGTCGAGGCCACCGCTTCGTCATCACTGGTGAACACGGTGCACTTGCTCACCGGCGCGATCGGCAAACCCGGCGCAGGCCCCTTGCTGATGGCGGGACAGCCTGCTGCCATGGCCAATCGGGAGACGGGCGCAGGCGGATCCTATCCCGCCTACCGCAACCCGCATAGCGAATCTCACATGCGCGACCTCTGCGATCGCTGGAATCTCGACTTTGACACGTTCCACCCGGAGGTGCCGAAAGACATTCTGCTCATGATGGAGACGGCCGAGCGCGGCGAGATCGAGTTCATGTGGGTGATCGGCACCAACCCGCTCGTCAGTCTGCCCGATCAGAACCGCTCCGAACAGATACTACGCCGGCTCTTTCTGGTGGTGCAGGATCCGTTCCTGGATGCGGAGACGGTGGACCTGGCAGACATCTACTTCCCGGCGGCGATGTGGGGAGAGAAGATGGGCTGCGTCACCAACGCGGACCGCAGCGTCAATCTCCTGCTGAAAGCCGTGGATCCGCCGGCGGAAGCACGGAGTGATTTCGATATCTTCGTGGAGGTCGCCAATCGGCTGGGGTTCAAGGACCGGGATGGTTCGCCGCTGATTCCGTTCAAGGATCCTAAGGACGCCTTCGAGGAATGGCGCAAGGTGTCGAAAGGCCGGCCGTGCGACTACTCCGGGATGACTTATGAATTGATCCTGCAAATGGGCGCGGTCCGCTGGCCGTGCAACGAGCAGCACCCACGCGGCACCGAGCGCTTGTACGAAGACCTGAAATTCTGGACCGGCATCGATGATTGCGAAAGCTACGGTGTCGATTTCCTGACCGGCAACAAGAAGACCCGTAGCGACTATGAACGCATCGACCCGAAAGGCAAAGCGTTCCTGAAACCGGTGCACTGGCGGCGGATGCCAAACCCGACCTCCGATGATTATCCGTTCACGCTCATCACCGGGCGCGTGGTCTATCACTTCCACACCCGCACCAAGACGGCGCGATCCGCGGTGCTGAATGAACGGGCGCCGCTTCCGTATGTCGAGATTCATCCGACGGACGCTGCCCACCTGGAGATCGGGCTTGGTGACCTGGTGGAAATCACCTCGCCGAACGGCCGGTGGGAAGGAGCGGCGATGGTGGTCGATACCGTCCGGCCCGGAGAAGTCTTCGTCCCGTTCCACTACGGGCACGGTTCCCAATCGGCCAACCAGCACACTTGGTATGCGCGAGACCCGGTCAGCCACCAGCCGCAGCTCAAATCATCGCCCGTTTCCGTTCGGCGGCTGAGCTTCGGGCAGCCGGAGCCGTGGCTATTGGCGCGGCTTGCTGAATTGAACGGGCAGTCCAGGGAACCATTCGCTGCCCGAGAATTCGGCGGCACCACCAATCAGGCGGTGCAACCCGACCAGGCTACGCCGAGCCCGGTCCCGGTCGCCTCCCGCTGAAGGCGGCGCGGCGCCGGCCGCCAGCAGTATGCTGGCTTACGTCGGTCCCGCCTGTTTCATGTTGGTGCGGGCGGTCGGACTCGAACCGACACTCTGTCGCCAGAACCGGATTTTGAGTCCGGCGCGTCTACCAATTCCGCCACGCCCGCGGCGGCCGGCATCTATGCCGATAGCCGGGCAAACCTGCAACCGGGCGCAGCGGATTTCAGAACCGCCGCGGCACATGCCGCGACAGTACCGAAGACCCGAGCATCAGCACCCCGCCTGCGACGAATACCCACGGCAGGGTCAGCACCGACAACAGGACCGAGCAGACCGCCGGCGGTCCGAACTGCGCGATGTCCCGGTAACTGGCAAACACCGTGGTCATCTCCGCGCGCTCGTACGGATGAACCGCACGGAGAAAGAGCAGGTTGCCGGCGCCATCAAGCATCTCCACCCCGAAAGCCGCCAGCACCAGCAGCACGGCTCCCAACCATGGCAGGCCACAGGCGCTTGCAGCCGCGATACTCAACAGACCTCCAGCGGCGTAGCCGTATTGCAGGAGCCGTCGCAGCCCGTAGCGCCGCCCGGCCCACCCCCATAGCGGCACCATCCACATCCACCCGGTGCCGATAGAAACCAACGCGCCGCCGGTCTCTGCGCCAAGGCCCGATGTCGCGGCAAAAATCGGCACGTACACAAAAAACATGTTCCACCAGGATGAGCGTGCCGCACTCAGCGCCCATGCAAGCCGCAGGCGAGGCTGCACGAAGAATCGCCGAAGATAGCGGAGCGGGTTCAATGGTGCATGCCGTCGCCGCGTGAGCATCGGCTTTTCGCCCAGCCGCAGCCACCAGAACAGCACCAGCACAGCGAGCGCGGCCGAGCCGGCGATCGCGAACGGTGCCGCAAAGCTCACTCTGTGCTGCAGATAGACACCCAGCCATGGACCGAGTGTCCAGGGGCCGGCGCTGGCGAAAATGCGCATCGGCTCGAAATGGCGGAGCGCATCCCGAGATACGTGGTCGAGCAGATAGAGTTGGCTGGTGATTTCAAGGCAGGCGAAGGCAAAGGTCGTCAAGGCAATGCCGGCAGCCAGCGCCGGCACGTGGCCTAGCGCCATGAACGCGCTGCCGGCAGCGAGCGAGAGCGCACCGACTGTGAACACGAAGCGCCGCCGGATCAGCCTGACCAGGAATGGAATGCTGAACCGCCCTGCAACGGCGATCAGCCCGGCGACGACGTACAAGACGGTTACGGCACGCGCGCTCCCGAGCAGTTTCAGGGCCTCCAGCGGGATCACGGTCAGCAGGATCGCCTGTGCCGTCGCAGGGACGAAAAACAGGCTCAGGAACGCCATACCCTGCCGGCGCGGCAAAGCCACCATGGTCGTCGAAACGGAAGCACGGACCGACAAGGCTGACGGGCGGGGCGCGGAAAGCCGGATACCCCAAGGCGCACGGGCGGTCATGTTTCCTCCACCCCCGTGGCGATGGGGCTTCATCCCAAGCCTGCCACGAGAATGGATGATTGCGTAGTCGTGGATGCGCCCCGGCGCGGAGTGCGAAGGACCGCGCCGTTGGCCGCGGCCCCGCGCGTCACGAGCGGCCGGAGCGCTCGTAATGTCTTGCCCGGATGGCCGCGACCTCGTCGAGCCTCCGCCGCCGCTCCTGTAGGTGTCTCGCGCGCTGCGGCTCGATGTGGCGAATGAACCGGCTCAGCGCCTCGCCGTGTCGGTGCTCCATCTCGCCGTCGATCCACGCGCGCAGGCTCCGCTTGTTGCCGCTCGCCGGCCCCAGCGTCTTCAGCACCGGCGTCGAGTTCGAGAAACAGGATCTGCTCCCACTCGTCGCTCTCCTGATTGATGAACGAGATGTAGCCGCCGGGCAGGATCTGCCGCGGCCCGGTCAACGCCCCGGTGAAGCTGTAGCGCGTGCCCGGCACCGCCATCGGATCGTAGAAATGCGGGGTGATGAAGTCCGAGACCAGCACGCCCTGGATCTCGTAGCCGTATTGGTTCGCCTCGCATGGATCGCAGGCTTCGACCAGATAATTGAACTGCCCGGTCGTGTCCTCGACGGTCTTTCCGGCAACCCCGATCGCGATCGAGGAGTGCATCCGGTTTCCCGCGGGATCCACCAGCATCTCGATGATTTCGTGGCTCGCGTCGATCGACCAGCTCTCGTCGTGCGGCGTCGCGATCACCTCGGCATAGGGCTGATTGTGTTTGTCGAGGTGGAAACCGCCTTCACCCGGCGGCAGCGACCGCACCAGCTTCACCGGCCACACGCCCGCCGGGATCTTTTTTGCGCTGGGCAGATACCGGACGGTCGCCTGCACTGGCCAGCATTGCGGCAGATCCCGGCTCACCTGGATATTGAGCGCGGCGGCAACCGATTCGATCAGTTCGGCGTCGATCGTGCCGGTCGTATCGACCAGTCCGACTTGCAGAACGGACATGTGAAATCCTCCCCCTCAGTGGGCGCCCGTCCATTCGTTGCAGGCGCAACAAGAGGTTACACTGGAACCGCCCCTTCGAACGGGTCACTGAAGAATTTCACAGCCCGGCAGTGCCGCATCAGTACCGGACGGAAGGCGATTACTCCACATCCTCCGCAAGCGCCGGATGCACCCCCAGCCGTTCCAGCAATCCCGCCGTCTGATCGAAGGGTGCCGGCTTGCTGAAGAAATACCCCTGCGCTTCGACATATCCTTCGGCCCGCAGGCAATCGGCCTGGTGCCGGCTCTCCACCCCTTCGGCCAACGTGGCGATCCCCAGGCTGCGTCCCAGGCTCGCCACCGCCCGCACGATCGCCACCGCGCCTTCCTCGCGGAGCAGGTCGGCGACGAATGAACGGTCGAGCTTGATCTTGTCGAACGGGAAACTCCGCAGATACCGCAGGGACGAATACCCCGTGCCGAAATCGTCCAGTGCAATCCGCACGCCATGCTCGTGCAGTTCGTAGAGCGCCGCCAGCGCCCCGTCGTCGCTCCCCAGCAGCACCGATTCCGTGATCTCCAGTTCCAGCCGCTCCGCCGCGAGCCCCGACCGATCCAGCGCGGCCAGCACCGTCTTGACCACGCCCGGAGCACGCAACTGAACGGGCGACAGGTTCACCGCCACCGTCACCGGCTCGGGCCAGCGCCCCGCGTCCCAGCACGCTTGCTCCAGCACCCAGGCGCCGATCGGCACGATGAGCCCGGTCTCCTCCGTGATTGGAATGAAGTCGGAGGGCGGTACCGGCCCGGACTCCGACTGCCAGCGCAACAGCGCCTCGAATCCCGTGACATGGCCGCCGCTCAACGACACCAGGGGCTGATACACCAGCGCGAACCGGCGCTCCGCCAGCGCCCCGCGCAATTCCAGCTCCAATTGCTGCCGCCGCAACCGCCCGGCATCCATCCCCGCCTCGAAGAACCGTACCGCGCTGCGACCCTCCTCGCGCGCCCGCTCCAGCGCCGCCTCCGACCGCCGCAGCAAATCCTCGAGCGCCAACGCATCCACCGGCGCAACCGCGATGCCCACCCTGATGTCCAGCGTGATCTCCTGGCGATCGACGACGAACGGCTGCGACACCGCCGCCACGATCTTCCGTGCCACCGCCATCGCCTGCTCCGGCCGGGCCAGCTCCGCCAGCAGCACCGCGAAGCCCAGGTCGCCCAGCCGAGCCACCGTCGCCCCGGCCCCGCAGCTTCCAATGAACCGGCTTGCCAGCTCACCCAGCAACGTGTCGCCGATGCGGTGTCCCAGCGTGTCGCGCACGGCACGGACCCCGTCGATGTCGAGGCACAGCAGCGCGACGCAGCAATCCTGCCGGCGCCGCGCCAGGGCCTCATGCCCCCGTTCGTGCAGCAGCGTCCGGTTCGCCAACCCCGTCAGCGGATCATGGCGCGACAGGAATGCGATGCGCGCCTGCGCTTCCTTCCATTCGGAGACATCGCGGGCCACCGCGATCACGTCGTTCCCGGCTCCGTCCTCCGCCGGCCGGCTGACCCACGTCACCTCGACCCACACATATGTTCCGTCCGCCCGGCGCAGTCGGAAGGAGCACACCCGGCGGCCGCCCATGCGCACGAAATCCGCGTACTCCGCTTCCACCCGGCTGCGGTCCTCGGGATGCACGAAGGTGGTGAAGTCCGTGTTCCGCAGCTCCTCGGGCGAGAACCCAAGCAGCGTCCGGCACGCCGGAGAGACATACGCCCGGGTCCGGTCCGGCCGGGTGCGCACGATCATGTCGCCCGCATTGTCCGCCAGAAGCTGATAGAGGGAGGCGGTCTGCCGCAGAGTTGCGATCTCTGCGCCGAAGCGCCCGGGCGAGCGCCGGCCCCGCCAGCACAGCCACCCCAGCAGCCCGCATAGGCCCCCGCATAGGCCCCCGCATAGGCCAATGACGGCCGCGAACATGAGCCAAGCCGTCATGCGTCCGCCGCATGCCGCGCTCCAGAAGGTTCCAGCCATGATACGCCCGGTTTTATGGCGCATCCTCGCCCGGGATTGATTAACAACCCCTGAACGAACGCCTAAGGCCTTGACGGCCCATTCTTCTGGCGCCATCTCCGTTCAAACAGGACCGTCGCAGTCCTGTTACGGACAATCCGCCCCAGGGTTCCTGACAAGGGTGCTCGTTCCGAAAGGTCTTCGCATGCTCCGCCTGTCGAAGCTGACAGACTATGCCGTTGTCGTGCTCGTTCGGCTGTCCCGTGCCGACCGGGTGCAGACTTCAACCGGCATCGCCGCAACCACCGGAATTCCTGAACCGACCGTCGCCAAGGTGCTCAAGGCGCTTGCCGGGAGCAGTCTCGTGGTCTCTCAGCGCGGCGCCCATGGCGGCTATCGCCTGGCCCGGCCGCTCGAAGCCATCCCCGTCTCCGGCGTGATCGCCGCTATCGACGGACCCATCGCCCTCACCGCCTGCGTCGAAAGCGGCTCGGGAGACTGCGAGGTGCAAACCCTCTGCGCGATGCGCGGCCGCTGGGACCCGGTGAACGATGCGATCAAGCAGGCCCTCGGCACCATCACCTTGGCCGATATGCAGGAAGCCTCGTTTGCCCGCGCCTTCCCGCCGGTCCGCCCACCCGTCGCCACCTCCGTTCCGCAGGACGCACGATAAGATGCCCGCTGTCACCGAAACGCTCGAAACCGTCCAGTCCGTCACCCAGGGCGGCTACAAGTGGGGGTTTGAAACCGACATCGAGATGGACCTCGCGCCCAAGGGGCTGAACGAGGACATCATCCGCCTGATCTCCGACCGCAAGGACGAGCCCCGCTGGATGCTGGAATGGCGGCTCCGGGCCTACGCCGCCTGGAAGCCGATGCAGGAGCCGCACTGGGCCCGCGTCGAACATCCCCGCATCGACTATCAGGGCATCCACTACTACGCCGCGCCAAAGCGGAAGCCCGGCCCGAAATCTCTTGAAGAGGTCGATCCTGAACTTCTTGCCACATACGAGAAGCTCGGCATCCCGTTGAAGGAACGGGCCGTCCTCGCGGGCGTTGAGGGCGCGCCCAACGTTGCCGTCGATGCGGTGTTCGACAGTGTCTCCGTCGCCACCACCTTCCGCGACACCTTGAAAAAGGCCGGCGTCATCTTCTGCCCGATCAGCGAAGCCATTCGAGACTACCCGGACCTCGTGCGCCAGTACCTCGGCAGCGTGGTTCCCGTGGCCGACAACTTCTTCGCCGCGCTCAACAGCGCCGTGTTCACCGACGGCAGCTTCGTCTATGTCCCCAAGGGCGTGCGCTGCCCGATGGAACTCTCCACCTATTTCCGCATCAATGCGCGCAACACCGGCCAGTTCGAGCGCACGCTGATCATCGCCGAGGCCGGCGCCTACGTGAGTTACCTGGAAGGCTGCACCGCGCCACAGCGCGACGAAAACCAGCTCCACGCCGCGGTGGTGGAGCTGATCGCGCTGGAGGACGCGCAGATCAAATACAGCACGGTGCAGAACTGGTATCCGGGCGACGCGGAAGGGAAGGGAGGCATCTACAACTTCGTCACCAAGCGCGGCGCCTGCCGCGGCGCGCGGGCGAAAATCTCCTGGACCCAGGTGGAAACCGGCTCGGCCATCACCTGGAAATATCCGTCCTGCATCCTCGAGGGGGACGACAGCGTCGGTGAGTTCTACTCCGTCGCGGTCACCAACAACTGTCAGCAGGCCGATACCGGCACCAAGATGATCCATATCGGCGCCAACACGCGCAGCACCATCGTCTCCAAGGGCATCAGCGCCGGCCGCTCCAACAACACCTATCGCGGCCTGGTGCGCATCCTGCCGCGCGCCCGCAACGCGCGGAACCATACCCAGTGCGATTCGCTGCTGATCGGCCACGACTGCGGCGCCCACACGGTGCCCTACATCGAAAGCCGCAATCCGAGCGCGAAGGTGGAACACGAAGCCACCACCTCCAAGATCGCCGACGACCAGCTCTTTTACTGCCGCCAGCGCGGCCTGACGGAAGAAGACGCGGTCAATCTCATCGTCAACGGCTTCTGCAAGGACGTGCTCAAGGAGCTGCCGATGGAGTTCGCCGTCGAGGCCCAGAAGCTCCTGGCCGTCAGCCTGGAAGGATCGGTCGGCTGACCATGCTCGAAATCCGCAACCTCTCCGCCGCGATCAACGGGGCGCCCATCCTGCGCGGCATCGACCTGACGGTACCCGATGGCGAGGTCCACGCCATCATGGGCCCCAACGGTTCAGGCAAATCGACACTCGCCTACGTCCTCGCCGGCCGCGAAGACTATGAGGTCACTTCCGGCCAGGTGCTCTACAACGGCGCCGATCTGCTCGCCATGGAACCCGAGCAGCGCGCCGCCGCCGGCGTGTTCCTTGCCTTCCAGGCGCCGGTCGAGCTGCCCGGCGTCGGCAACGCCAATTTCCTGCGCACGGCGCTCAACGCCGTCCGCCGTACGCATGGAGAGCCGGAACTCGATGCGGTGCAGTTTCTCAAGCTCGCCCGCGCCGAGGCCAAACGCCTCGCCATGCCGGACGACATGCTCCGCCGCAACGTCAATGTCGGCTTCTCCGGCGGTGAAAAGAAGCGCAACGAGGTGCTGCAGATGGCGATCCTCCGCCCGCGCCTCGCCATCCTCGACGAAACCGACAGCGGGCTTGACATCGACGCGCTGAAGATCGTCGCCGACGGCGTCAACGCCCTGCGCGCTCCCGGCTTCTCCGCCCTCGTCATCACCCACCACCAGCGTCTGCTCGATCATCTCGTGCCGAACCGGGTTCACGTGCTCTCCGCCGGCCGCATCGTCCGTTCCGGCGGGCCCGAACTCGCGCACGAACTGGAAGCGCATGGCTATGCCGGGCTCGGGGCACAAGCGGCATGACGGCGAACAGCCTCACCGGCGCCGCCGGTTTCCTCGCCCGTTACCACGGCCTGCGCGATCGCCTTCCGGGGGATCTGCGCCGCGCGCGACGCCGCCGCGGAGTGCTTCCGAGCGCCTCGGCTTCCCCGGCCGTCGCGACGAAGCCTGGAAATACACCAACCTTCGGCCGCTCGCTGAAGCCGCCTTCCACGAACCGCTCAGCGTGGTCGAGGACAGCTCTTACCTTCTCTCCGCGCCGCGTATCGCAGAAACCCGCCTGGTTTTCATCGACGGCCGCTTCCGGCAGGACCTCTCGGATGCTGTCCCCTCGGGGTTCACCCCCTTCGCCGCGCATCCCGAGTTCGGCACGCTGGCGCGTCCTGATCGCGATCCCATGGCCGCGCTCAACACCATGCTGGCCGAGGACGGCGCTCGCCTCGACCATACGCGCCGGTACCGACGCCGGCGGGCCATCCAGCTTGCTGCAATCTCCTCCGGCGGCACCGCCGTGCCCACCGCCTCCCACCCGCGCCACGTCATCCATCTCGGACGCAACGCCCGCCTGACCCTGATCGAAACCTGCGCGGGGGAGGGGGCCTATCTCCACAATCCGGTCACCGAGATCACTCTCGCCGAAGGCGCCGAACTGCAGCACATCCGTCTGCAGCAGGAAGACGGCGCAGCCTTCCATCTGGCCACCATCTACGCCGAGGCTGAGCAGGCTGCGACTATCACTGCTTCACCCTCGCCGTGGGCGGCCGTCTCGTCCGCACCGAGCTTCACACAAATCTCACCGGACCGGACGCCTCCATCCATCTCGCCGCCGCCCAGCTTCTGCGCGGCAGCCAGCACGCCGACTTCACCTCCGTCGTGCGTCACGCGGCGCCGCGCTGCGCGTCGCGCCAGACGGTGAAGAACGTGCTTGCCGGCCGCTCCCGCGGCGTGTTCCAGGGCCGCATCGAGGTCGCGCGCGAAGCCCAGAAGACCGACGGGTACCAAATGAGCCAGGCGCTGCTGCTGTCGCCGGACGCCGAGATCGACACCAAGCCCGAGCTGGAAATCTTCGCCGATGACGTGAAATGCAGCCATGGCGCCACGGTCGGCGAACTCGATCGCCGACCAGATGTTCTACCTGCGCTCCCGCGGCGTGCCGCAGCCCGAAGCGCGCGCCATCCTGATCCGCGCCTTCCTCGCAAGAAGCGCTGGAAGCGGTTCGCCACGAACCCGCCCGCGCGGCACTGGAAGGCGCGGTCGATGCGTGGTGGAGGAGCGAGGCCGCATGAACGTCGACCATCATCCGCTCCGCCTCAACGTCGCGCGCATCCGCGAGGATTTCCCGATCCTGCGGCCAGACCATCCGCGGCAAGCCGCTGGTCTTCCTCGACAGCGCCGCCTCCGCACAGAAGCCCCGCGCCGTCATCGACGCCATGCGCACCGCCATGGAGACGCAATACGCCAACGTCCATCGCGGCCTGCACTGGATGAGCGAGCGCACCACCGACGCCTACGAAGCCGCCCGCGATGCCGTCGCCGCGCTGATGAACGCGCCGCGACCGGCACGAGATCGTCTTCGTCCGCAACTCCACCGAGGCCATCAACCTCGTCGCCTACACCTTCGGCCGCGCGCTGCTTCAGCCCGGCCAGGCCGTGCTGATCTCCGGCATGGAGCACCATTCCAACATCGTCCCCTGGCAGTTGCTGCGCGAAACCCATGGCATCGAACTTCGTGTCGCGCCGATCACCGACGCCGGCGAACTCGACTTCAATGCCTTCGAAGTCGCTGCTCGCCGACGGCAAGGTCGGGCCTCGTCGCCATGACCCATATGTCCAACGTGCTCGGCACCTACACGCCGGCTGCGCGTATCGCCCGCATCGCCCACGCGCACGGCGCCAAGGTGCTGTTCGACGGCTCCCAGGCCATCGTGCACCGCCGGGTCGATGTGCAGGCGATCGACGCCGACTTCTACGCCTGGACCGGCCACAAGCTGTATGGCCCCACCGGCATCGGCGTGCTCTGGGCGCGCCGCGACCTGCTGGAGGCGATGCCGCCCTTCCTCGGCGGCGGCGAGATGATTTCCTCCGTCACGTACGAGCGCTCCACCTGGGCCGCCGTGCCGCACAAGTTCGAAGCCGGCACTCCCGCGATCATCGAAGGCATCGGCCTGAAAGCTGCGATCGACTACGTGCAAGCGATCGGCTACGACGGCAATCGCCGCGCACGAAGCGGCGCTGACGGAACACGCCATCGCCCGCCTGTCGCAAATCCCCGGCCTGACCATCCTGGGCCGCGCCCAGGACCGCGGCGGCGTGGTCTCCTTCGCGCTCGACCGCGCCCACGCCCATGACGTCGCCACCCTGCTCGATCGCCAGGGCATCGCGGTGCGCGCCGGGCATCACTGCGCCGAGCCGCTGATGCACCGCTTCGGCCTGGAAAGCACCGCGCGCGCCAGCTTCGGCATCTACACCACGCAGGAGGAGATCGACGCTCCTCGCCGACGCGCTGGTGCGCGTCCGGGAGTTTTTCGCGTGACCGACGAGACCTTCGCAGATCTGCGTGACCTGTATCAGGAGGTCATCCTCGATCACGGCCGCCGTCCGCGCCATGCCGGCAGGCCGGCGCAGTTCGACGCCAGCGCCAAAGGCGACAACCCGATGTGCGGCGACCGCGTGCAGGTGTTCGTCAAATACGCGCCCGGACGGCTCCATCGCCGACGCCGGGTTCGACGCACGCGGCTGCGCCATCAGCATCGCATCGGCCGACCTGATGGCCGAAACCGTCGCCGGGCTGCGGCCAGACCGGATGCCCGCGCCCTGTTCGCCGCGTTTCGCGAACTGGCGCGCACCGGCGCCTGCCCCGCCTGCGAGGCGGCGCCTGCAATCCTCGCTGGAACGTCTTGAACCGCTCGCCGGCGTCCACGAATATCCGTCGCGCGTGAAATGCGCGACCTTGCCGTGGCACGCGCTGATCGCCGCCCTCGATGGGGCGCAGGAGGCCAGCCAGTGAATGAACTGAGCGCCGCGCCCCCGCTGGGCATCAGGCGCATACCGCCTGGACCCCGGACGGCGAGACCGAGCCGGGAAGACAGCCACCGAGGACGCGGTCATCGACCGCCTGCGCCAGCGTCTATGACCCGGAAATCCCGGTGAACATCTACGAGCTTGGCCTGATCTACGCGATCGAGATCGCCGACGAGCGGCCACGTGAAGGTCGAGATGACCCTCACCGCCCCGGCCTGCCCCAGCGCCCAGGAACTGCCGGAGCAGGTGCGGGAGGCTGTCATGGCCGTGGCCGGCGTGACCGCTTGCGACGTCGAGACCGTCTGGGATCCGCCCTGGGACCCCAGCCGCATGAGCGAGGAAGCCCGCCTGCAATTGAACATGTACTGACCAGCAGCGATGTACGCCGCCATGAGCACGACCACCACCGCCCGCCGCCCGCTCGTCCGCTGCCGCCGCTGATGACACTGACCGACGCGGCGGCCGAGCGCCTGCGCGCGCCTGTATGCGCGAGGGCGAGCAGGGCAAGCTGCTGCGCATCGGGGTGAAGACCAAGGGCTGCTCCGGCCTGTCCTATGACATGTCCTGGGCCGACGAGCCGGCCCCGACCGATGAGGTCGTGCACGACAAGGGGCTGACCGTTCTGGTGGATCGTAAGGCCAGCCTGTTCCTCATCGGAACGGTGATGGACTACGAAACCAGGCCCTCGACATCCGGATTCACCTTCACCAATCCAAACGAAAAGGGCCGTTGCGGTTGCGGCGAAAGTTTCCACGTCTGATCTGAATCGGTTCTGCGACGGCGGGGCACCCCGCTACTCCGGACTGTACCCTGGCTTCTTGAACAGCGTCCCGGCGCCCCCGAGAATATCCGGCTTGTAAACCGTCTCCGTCCATGCGTCCGGCGCGATATCCTGAAATCCTGACCGAGACCGCACTCTCGCCGCAGTTCGCGGTCGCCATGATCGCCTTCGTCGACTTCCTCGGCTATCCTTGTCTTTTGCTGATCCGACCGTCCGGACAAAAGCTTAACAAGAACATGCGGCATTTCAGTCCTCCTGGTTCGTGGTTCCGAGCGGCCTCACCGCCGGTACTCCGCGTCGCTGACCTGTTCCAGCCATGTCACCGGCGAGCCGTTCAGCTTCTCCTGCACCGCGATGTGGCTCATCGCCGTGCTCGGCGTTGCGCCATGCCAGTGCTTCTCGCCGGGCGGGAACCACACCACGTCGCCCGGCCGGATCTCCTCCACCGGACCGCCCTCGCGCTGCACCCAGCCGCAGCCCGCCGTCACGATCAGCGTCTGTCCCAGCGGATGGGTATGCCACGCCGTCCGCGCGCCGGGTTCGAACGTCACCAGCGCCATCGCCACCCGCGCCGGATCGGGCGGCCTGAACAGCGGATCGATCCGCACCATGCCTGTGAAATAGTTCGACGGACCTTTTCCCGATGGCTGCGAGCCTGCGCGTCTGATCTCCATCACACCCTCCTGTTGGGGCCTTATACCAAGTCTCGATGACCGACCTGGCATGGTATAGGTGCCGGGTGGACATCATCGCCAGTTTCGGGCTGTATGAATGGAACCGCTGCTGAAACGACCTGCCGTGATCCATCTCCCGCACTTTGACGCGCTCAAACGCCGCCTGGCGCTCCAGACGGTCAAGGGGGAGGTGCGCATTGACATGTCCTACGACGAGTTCCTTGCCACTCTGCGCCTGTTCCTCAGAGCGGTGCCCGTGGATGAAGAATGGTACCTGGCGACCTACGAAGACGTCCGCAACGCCGTCTCATCCGGGCGGGTCGCCTCCGCCAAGGATCACTTCGTCCACGATGGATATTTTGAAGGACGCCTTCCCGCCCAGATCGAGGTGGATGAGGAGTGCGTACCTCAAGGAATATCCCGATGTGCAGGAAGGCATCCGCCGCGGCGAATTCGAATCCGCCCAAACGCACTTCGTCTCCAACGGCTATCGTGAGGGTCGTCGGCCGTTCCCATGAGACGGCATCACGGCTCCCCGAACAGCGGCAGGACCGTCCGCTGCCAGGAACTGTTGATCACGAACGCGGACCCTGCGTAGTACGCCAGCGCCGCCGCACCGAACAGGCAGGCGCCGCCCGCCTCTGCAATGCCGCCCACCGCGCCATTCGCTCCCACGTTGAACAGGCTGATCCCCACCAGCGCGTAGCCCGCCACCAGGAACGCCAGCAACCCCGTCATCACCAGGTTCTTCGCCAGCGCCGCGATCATCAGCGCCAGGGAGATGAACGCGAAGGAGCAGGCGAAATAGCCGAGGATCGTGTTCGCATCCGGCCCCTTCGGGCACCAGCCCGCTTGCCTCCAACAGGATCATCAGCCCTACCACGGTGTTGAACGCGCCGTAACAGGTGAACGCGTTGGAGCTCAGCACATTGGTGCGCCGGAATGCGTACAGCCCGGCGATGAACAGCGCCACACCGGCGAACAGCAAGCCGACCGGCGCGAACGCCACCTGCGCCGTCGCCGGCAAGAACCCGCCGAACACCACCCCCGCAATCCAGGTGCCGGTCGCGAACCCGAACAGCGCCAGGGTTGAGGGTTCCGCCACCGTCGCTGCCGCACGTCCCTCCAGCATCGCGATCTCCGGATCGGACAATCGCGATACGACCGGCCCCGCCTCGGTCCAGGTCGCGTGCTTCTCCACCAATGTCGTCGGGTACGTTTCAACAATGTCGGGCATTGCCGCCTCCACTTTGTTTCATTCACAAGCGGATAGATAGGCAAGTTCACGCCCGGAATTCGTTCGCGATACCTCAGAACGCCGTCAATCCGGTGTCTTCCGCTTCACCCGCAGGACATCGACCAGCCCCCGGCTCCATAGGCGGTGAACGGAACTTTCCCCTTCCGGGCCTGTTCCAGCCGAACGCGCACCGATGCATGAGGCCCCTATGCCGGACACCGTCTCCGACCACGTCGTGAACACCCTGATCGAATGGGGCGTCGATACCGTGTTCGGCCTGCCCGGTGACGGCATCAACGGTCTGGTCGAGGCCTTCCGCAAGGCAAAGGACAAGATCCGCTACGTCCACGTCCGGCACGAGGAAACCGCCGCGCTCGCCGCCTGCGCCTACGCCAAGTTCTCCGGCCGCCTCGGCGTCTGCTTCTCCACCGCCGCCCCCGGCGCCGTGCACCTGCTCAACGGCCTCTACGACGCCAAGATCGACGGCGCGCCGGTCCTCGCCATCACCGGCATGACCTACCACGACCTGATCGGCACGCATTATTTGCAGGATATCAATCAGGACTACCTGTTCCAGGACGTCGCCCTCTACAACCAGCGCCTGATGGGGCCCGAGCACCTGGAGAATGTGCTCAACCTCGCCTGTCGCGCCGCGCTCTCGAACCGCGCCGTCGCCCATGTGGCGATCCCGATCGACATCCAGGCCATGCCCGCCAGCAAGGAGAACCGTTTCAAGCGCAACGTGAAGGGCCACGTCTCGAAGTCGTTCCAACTCCCCGTCCGCATCCCCGACCGCTACCGGATCGAGGAAGCCGCGAAGGCCCTCGCCGGGTGCAAGAAGATCGTCATCCTCGCCGGGGCCGGCGCCCGCGGCGCCCGCGCCGAACTTGAACAGACCGCCGAGCGTCTCGGCGCGGTTATCGTCAAGCCGCTGCTCGGCAAGGACTGCGTGCCCGATACCAGCCCCTACACCACGGGCGGCATCGGCGTGGTCGGCACCCGCCCGTCCGTCGAAGCGCTCAAGGCCTGCGACGGCCTGCTCATCGTCGGCTCCTGCTTCCCCTATATCGAATTCCTGCCCCAGCCCGGACAGGCGCTCGGCGTGCAGATCGACGACAAGCCCGAGCATATCGGCCTGCGCTATCCGGTCGAGCATGGCCTGGTCGGCGATGCCCGCGCCACCCTGCGCGAACTTCTCACCAAGCTCCCGCGCAACGAGGACCGCGCCTTCCTGCCGCAGGCCCAGCAGAACATGAAGTCCTGGTGGGCGCTGATGGAGGAACGCGGCACCTCCGACCACATGCCGATGTGCCCGCAGGTCATCTCCTGGCACCTGCCCGACCTGATCGCGCCGGACGCCATCATCTGCGGCAATTCCGGCACCGTCACCACCTGGCAGGCGCGCATGCGCCTGCGCGACGATCAGCGCTTCTCCTTCTCCGGCACCATGTGCTCCATGATGGCGGCCATCCCGTATTCCATCGGCGCCGCCCACGCCTTCCCCGACCGGCAGATCATCGCCTTCACCGGCGACGGCTCCGCCACCATGATCATGGGCGAGCTCGCCACCCTCGCGCAGTACAAGTTGCCGGTGAAAGTGGTTGTCATGAAGAACAACACGCTCGGCCTGATCAAGTGGGAGCAGATGCTCTATCTCGGCAACCCGGAATACGGCGTCGATCTGCACCCGGTGGATTTCGTCAAGGTCGCCGAAGCCTGCGGCCTGCGCGCCACGCGCATCGAAACCCCCGGCACCGCCCGCCGCCAGCTGCAGGACATGCTCGGCCTCGATGGCCCCGCCCTGATCGAATGCGTGGTCGATCCGCTGGAACCGCCCTGGCCCCCCGTCATCACCACCGACGAACAGAAGAAGCTCCTCGCCGCCATGGCCCGTGGCGAGCGGAACCGCGTGCCCATCGGCCTCACCATGGGCCGCCACGCGGCGCAGGAGTTCAGCTTCAGCGAAAGCCCGTTCGGCGTCGCCGGCCGCATCCTCGATCGCGTCACCGGCCGATGAACGACCTCGACATCCTCGTCCGCCCCAAATCAGCGCGCACCAAGCCGCTCGCGCCGCCTCGCCCGGACTACCGCAAGGAAGCGCGCGAACTGGAAGCGCACCTCAAGCCCCGCCTCGCCGGTGAAGTCCGCTTCGACACCGGCAGCCGCGCCGCCTACGCCACCGATCACTCCATCTACCGCGCCGTACCGGTGGGCGTGGTGATCCCCCGCAACGTCGATGACGTGCTCGCCACCGTGGAAGCCTGCCGCACGCGCGGCGTGCCCATCCTCGGCCGAGGCTGCGGCTCCAGCCTCTCCGGCCAATCCACCAACGTCGCCGTGGTGATCGACTTCTCCAAATACATGAACCGCATCCTGGCGCTCGACCCCGACGGCGGCGTCGCCAAGGTCGAACCCGGTGTCATCAACGACACGCTGCGCAACGCCGCCAAGAAATACGGCATGACCTTCGCCCCCGACCCGGCCACCCATCAGTGGTGCACGCTGGGCGGTAACATCGGCAACAACTCCTGCGGCGCCCACACCGTGATGGGCGGCAAGACCGTCGATAACGTCATTGAACTCGACATCCTCACCTATGACGGGCTGCGCATGCGCGTGGGCGAGACCACGCAAGACCAATACGACCTCATCACCAGCAGCCGCGGAGCCCGCGCCGACATCTATCGCGGCCTGAAATCCATCGTCGATCGCTATGGCAACTCCGTCCGTCAGCACTACCCGAAAATCCCCCGCCGCGTCTCCGGCTACAACCTCGACAGCCTGCTCCCCGAAAACGGCTTCAACGTCGCGCAAGCCCTGGTCGGATCGGAAGGCACGTGTGCGCTCACCCTCGCCGCCACCGTCCGCCTCATCCCGTTCCCAGAATACCGCTCGCTCATGGTTCTCGGCTACGAAGACGCACCCCGCGCCGCCGATGACGTGCCCGCCATCCGCGAGCTCCACCCCCTCGCCATCGAGGGCTTCGACCAGCACCTCATCACCAACGAAGCCAAAAAGGGCAAGACCTTCGCCGGCGAAGTCGCTGCTTCCGGAAGGCGAGGCCTGGATGCTGATCGAATTCGGCGGCGAGACGCAAGAAGAAGCCAACGCCAAGGTCGAAGCCGCCTATCGCCTGCTGCGCAACGGCGGCTCCCACGCCGTTGAAATGCGCCGCGTCGAAGACGAAAAAGGCCAGACGCAACTATGGGAAATGCGTGAGGACGGCGTCGGCGCCAGCCGCGTCCCCGGCCAGGAAGAAGCCTGGCCGTCCTGGGAAGACACCGCCGTCCCGCCGGAAAAACTCGGCAACTACCTGCGCGACTTCGGCAAGCTCGCGAAGAAATACGGCTACTCCTACACCCAGTTCGGCCATTACGGTGACGGCTGCATCCACACCCGCCTGACGTTCGGCCTGAAAACCGCCGAGGGCGTCGCAAAATTCCGCCGCTACATGGAAGAAGCCGCCGACCTCGTCGTCACCTACGGCGGCTCGCTCTCCGGCGAACACGGCGATGGCCAGGCCAAGGGCGAACTCCTGCCGAAGATGTTCGGCCCCGACATCATCCAGGCCTTCCGCGAATTCAAATCGCTTTGGGATCCGCACTGGAAGATGAACCCCGGCAAACTGATCGACGCCCGGCCGCTCGATGCCGATCTCCGCTACGGCGCCGATTACCGGCCCAATCGATCTCGGCCCCACCCACTTCCAGTTCCCCGACGACGAGTTCTCCTTCGCCAAGGCGACCGAGCGCTGCTTCGGCGTCGGCAAGTGCCGTTCGCTCGGCGCCCGCATCATGTGCCCCAGCTTCCAGGCCACCCGCGAGGAATTCGACAACACGCGCGGCCGTTCCCGCCTGCTCTTCGAAATGGTCCGCGGTGACGCGCTGACGCACGGATGGGACGAGCCCGCGATCGCCGAGGCGCTCGATCTCTGCCTGCAATGCAAAGGCTGCAAGCACGACTGTCCCGTCAATGTCGATATGGCCACCTACAAGGCCGAGTTCCTCTCGCACTACCATAAGAAGCACTGGCGTCCGCGCAGCGCCTACAGCATGGGCCTGATCTGGCTCTGGCTGCGCCTCGCGCGCTTCGCCCCGGGCCTGTTCAACCAGGCCGTCAACGCACCCGGCATCGCCAACATCTCGCGCTGGATCGCCGGCATCACCATGCGCCGCGATCCCCCGGCGCTCGCCGCGGAATCCTTCCAGGACTGGTTCGCCAGACGCGACCGCACCCCGCGCGCACGATCAGTCCCGCCCGCCCGTCATCCTCTGGCCCGACACCTGGAACAACTACTTCCTCCCGGGCACCGCCAAGGCCGCCGTCGCCGTGCTGGAAGACGCCGGCTATCGGGTGATTGTGCCGCAGGAACGCCTTTGCTGCGGCCGTCCGCTCTACGACTACGGCATGCTTGATCTCGCGAAACAGAAGCTCCGCCAGGCAATCGACGCACTCACACCGGCCGCCGCCGCCGGCATTCCCATCGTCGGCCTGGAACCAAGCTGCGTCTCGGTCTTCCGCGACGAGTTGCGCAACCTGTTCCCGCACGATGAAGACGCGCAACGCGTCGCCTCCCAGTTCAAAACCTTCGGCGAACTGCTGCGCGACACGCCGGAGTGGACCCCGCCGAAACTGCAAGGCAAGGCGCTCGTGCACCTGCACTGCCACCAGCGTGCCGTGCTGTCACCGGACGCCGAGGAGAAAATCCTTCAGGACATGGGCCTGGAACTGGTGAAAAACCCCGCCGGATGCTGCGGGGTCGCCGGCGCCTTCGGCTATGAATCAAACCACTACGACACCGCCATGGCCATCGGCGAACACGATCTGCTGCCGCTCGCCCGCAAGCAGAACCGGGACACACTGGTGATCTCGGATGGTTTCAGTTGCCGCTACCAGGTGAAGCACGGCGCCCACCGCTGGGCGCTGCACCCGGCCGAGGTCATCGCCCTCGCCCATCAGGCCCGCGGCGAAAATCCCTCCAACGCCGAAACCCGCTTCCTCGATCCGCCGGCCAAACCGGGCCTGCGCGATGCTGCGGCGATCGGAGCATTCGTAGCTGCTGCCGCTGTTGTCGTTTTCACCGGCGTGGTCCTGTCAGCCCGGCGAACGTAGAGTGTCATTGCGAGGCCCGCGCAGCGGGCCGCGGCAATCTCGTGCCCCGTGCGCAGGAACGGCGGAACCGCTCTCTTCCGCCCCAGCCAGCGACAACGAAAGGACCGCCCCGAGGTGGAAAAAGAGCGCCTCCTCGCCTTCAGTGACGGCGTCATCGCCGTCATCATCACCATCATGGTGCTGGAACTCAAAGCCCCGCGCGACGCCAGCCTCGTTGCGCTGCACGAAGCAGCACCCGTCTTCGCCAGCTACGTGCTCAGCTTCGTCTATGTCGCCATCTACTGGAACAACCACCACCACCTGTTCTATCTCGTCAGCCGCATCGGCGGCGGCGTCCTCTGGGCCAACCTCCATTTGCTCTTCTGGCTCTCGCTCGTTCCATTCTCCACCAGTTGGCTCGGGGAGTATCCCGACGCCCCCATCCCCGCCGCGGTCTATGGCTTCACCCTGCTGATGCCCGCCGTCGCCTGGACCATCCTCCAGAGGCTGCTCATCCGCCACCAGGGCGGCAGCGGATCGGAACTCGCCCGGGCACTCGGCCGCGATGTCAAAAGCAAAATATCCCCGGCCCTCTACATCGCCGGCATCGTGCTCGCCTTCGTCCACGTGCGCATCGCCGACGCGATCTACGTGCTGGTGGCACTCATGTGGCTGGTGCCGGACCGGCGCATCGAGCGCCAGGTCAGCCGCCGCTCATAAACCCGCCCGTCCGCCAACCACCCGCAAATGCCGCTGCCCGCCGCCCGGCAGCCCCAGAGGTAGCCGCAATGGCAGCAAGCCCTCCTCCGCCTGCTCCGGCTCTGGCTCCGGCATCGGCAAATCCCGCCGCCCGAGATAGTTCGCCGCCAGGTGCCGGAACACGTAATCCAGCAGCGATGACGCCTGAGCCACCGCCGGATCGCCCTCCACCATGCCCGCCGGTCCGAACCGCGTCAGCGTGAACGCCTCCACGAACTCCGCCAGCGGCACCCCGTGCTGCAACCCGAGGCTCACCGACGCGCAGAACTGCTCCATCAATCCCCGAAACGCCGCGCCCTCTTTCTGTAGCGTCACCGAGATCTCGCCCAGCGACCCGTCCCCATACTCGCCGGTCCGCACATACAGCTTGTGCCCGCCCACCGAGGCCTTCTGCGTGTACCCCGCCCGCCGCGCCGGCAACTCCCGCCGCCCGGCACCAGCGAGAAGGGCAGGGGGCTCCTCTCCGGACGCGCCGGCATCGCGTCCATCAAAGGCGCCAAGGCATCGTGCATCGCCGCATGCGCGCACGCGCCGGCGATCGGAAACACCGCCTCGCCCCGCAGCACCGCCGCCAGCGCCGCCTCCGCCGCGATCCCGCGCGCCGCCAGCCATGCCCGAGCCGTCCGGGTCAGCACCCCCGCGTCATCCAGCGCCGAGAACGCCGGTGCAATCCCGCCCGTCTCCACCCCCAGCAACGCCTCGACCGGTCCAGGCGCCGAGGCCACCAGCGACACGCCCGGCCCCACGGCCGCGCGCAACCGCAACACCACCTCGCGCGCGAATGCCCGCGCGGCCTCGCTGTCGTACTCAACACCCGAGCGCCGCCAGCAGCCCCGCCAGATCGGCGATCGCGATCCACTCCGGCCGGCACGCCGCCGCTGCCTGCGCTGCCTCGGCAAACCCCGCTTCGTCGAAGTCCACGCCAGGCTCCGCGAACGCCGCCAGGTTCAGCACAAACCCGCGCACCGGTGCGCCGCGCCACGCCCCGGCATCCGCCGCCATCCGCCGCGTCCGCAGCAGCGCGTGCAGCGCGCGCACCCCAGCCCTCCGCCGCGACGACCAGCGACACCGGCCCATGTGGAACCAAAGCCGCGAGCGCCTCTGCTGCCCGATCCTCCCAGCTCGCCGGCAGCGTGATCCAGCGCTGAGGCGCATCCGGATCGGCTCCCGCCAAAACCCGCCGCATACGCACGCCCTGCCAGCCCGGATGCTTCGTCATGCCGGCACGATATCGAATGGCCGTCCGCCGGAAAACTCTATTTAGGGTCCCACACCCCACTTATCCCCAACATATTGGGGTCCCTATACCGGCCGCTCCGCCCGCAACGAATACGCCAGCGGCAGCCACGCCCGTTCCGGCCAGCCCCAGAACCCGTCCTCAACCCGCACCAGCCCCGGCAGCATCCGCCAAGGCACCCGCCCATGCTCGCGCAGCCACTCCAGCCGCAGCCCTGCTCCGATCAGCGCCGTCACCACGTCGCCCAGAGGATGCAGCCATTGATGCGTCGTCTCGTTCGCCAGCCGCGCCTCTGCGTCGGCGTAATCGCGCGGGTTCCGCACCACCACCGGGCTCCGGTCCAGATACGCCCAGTCGAACCGAGGCTGCCGCTCATCCGCCCACCGCTCTTCGTCGAACACCAGCGCCGTCGGATGTCCCTCGGCAAAATAGAAAAACCCACCCGGCCGCAGGAAATGCGCCACCACCCGCGCCCACCCGCGCAGGTCCGGCAGCCAGCAGATCGTGCCCCAGCTCGCGAACACCGCGTCGAACCCGCCCGCCTCTCCCAGCACCGCCGGAGCCTCGTAAACATCCGCCTGCACGAACCGGCAGCGATCGCTCAACCCCAGCTCCGCCGCCAGCGCGTCCGCCGCCTCAACCGCTGGTGCCGAAAAATCCACCCCCACCACCCGCGCGCCCAACTGCGCCAGCGCGAGGGAATCCGTGCCGATATGACACTGCAGATGCAGGATCCTCAGCCCATCGACCGGCCCCAGCTCCTCCTGCACGAACCCCAGCTCACGCCCGCCGGCCCGCAGCCGCGACAGATCGTATCCCCGCGGCCCGAGATGCACCGCCACGCGCTCATCCCAGTTCGCCCGGTTCAATCGCCGCCACTCCGGTTCCGGAGGCGCTGTCATTGCGAGGCTCGCGTCGCGAGCCGCGGCAATCTCGCGCCGCATGCGCACAAACGAAACATGCTACTCCCCCAACCGCCGCTTCACCGCCTGCCAGCGCGCTTCCATCTCCCCGAGCTCCATCTCCCCCAACCCCTTTCCCTCACCCTCCGCCGTCCGCTCCATCGCCTCGAACCGCCGCGTGAACTTCGCATTCGCGCCACGCAGGCACACCTCCGGATCCAGCCCCAGCTTCCGCGCCAGGTTCGCCACCACGAACAGCAGATCCCCGACCTCGTCCGCCAGCCGAGCCGGATCGGCACCCGGCAGCTCCGCCCGCAGCTCCCCGATCTCTTCGTCCAGCTTCTCCAGCACCGCCCCTGCGTCCGGCCAGTCGAACCCCACGCGAGCCGCCCGCGCCGTCAGCTTCAACGCCCGGGACAGCGCCGGCAGCGCCCCCGGCACGCCCGTCAGCGCCCCCGCCTCCGCCCGCGCGGCCGCTCCGCGCTCTTGCTCCCCTCCCAGTCCAGCACGCCCGAGCGATCACCGAACACGTGCGGGTGCCGCCGTATCATCTTCTCGGTAATACCCCGCGCCACCTCGGCGAAACCGAAAAGCCCCGCCTCTTCCGCCATCCGCGCGTGGTACACCACCTGGAACAGCAGATCGCCCAACTCATCGCCCAGCGCGCCCATGTCGCCCGCCGCAATGGCGTCCGCCACCTCGTACGCCTCCTCGATCGGTGTAGGGCGCGATGGTCTCGAACCGCTGCTCCCGGTCCCACGGACAGCCCGTCTCCGGATCACGCAGCGCCGCCATCACCTCCAGCAACCGCCGGAGTTCCGCCGCGGCGTCGCTCATCCGCTCACCACCACGCCGGTCCGCGTCTCCGACGGCAAACACAGCGCCACGACTGCCGGAGCGACATCCGCCGGCCGCGCCAACCCAGTCGGGGATCTCCCCCGGAAACGCATCCCGCCGCAGCCGCGTGCCCATCGGCGGCGGCGCGAACAGATTCACCCGCACCGACGTGCTTTCCAGCTCATCCGCCCAGGTCCGCACCAGATGCTCCAGCCCGGCCTTGCTCGCCGCATAGGCGCCCCAATACGCCTTCGGCGCCGACGCCCGCGCATCCGTCACGAACACCGCGCGCCCCGCCTCGGCCCGGCGCAGCAGCGGCTCCGCCGTCCGCATCAGCCGCATCGGCGCGTTGAAATTCACCTCCACCGGATCGGCCCATTCATGCGGCAGCAGGTGCGACACCGGCGCGAGCCGCCCGAGGCTCGCCGCGCAATGCACCAGCACATCCAGCCGCTGGAATCGCTGGAAGATGCTCGGCCCCAGCTTGTCCACATCCGCCGCTTCTCGCAGATCCATCGGCAGCAGCGTCGCCGACCCGCCCGCCGCGCGGATCGCATCATCGGTTTCTTCCAGCCCGCCCTGGCTGCGCGCCGTGATCACCGGATGCGCACCCAGCCGAGCCAGTTCGATCGCCACCGCCGCGCCCAGCCCGCGGCTGGCGCCGGTGACCAGCGCCACGGTGCCATCCAGCACCGGCATCAGTGGCTTTCCAGCAAACTCAACTGGCGCTCGGCGTTGTCGCCCTGGTCGGGCGTCGGAATCGGATAGTCACCGGTGAAACAGGCATCGCAATAGAACGGCCGTGCATCGTCCCGTCCGGGCTGGCCCAGCGCGCGGTACAGCCCGTCAATCGAAATGAATGCCAGGCTGTCGGCGCCGATCTGCTCGGCCATCTCCTCCACGCTGAACCGTGCGGCCAGCAGCTTGCCGCGCTCCGGCGTGTCGATGCCGTAGAAGCACGAATGCGTCGTCGGCGGCGAGGAGATGCGCATATGCACTTCCTTCGCCCCCGCCTGGCGCACCATCTCCACGATCTTGCGGCTGGTCGTGCCGCGCACGATGGAATCATCCACCAGCACCACCCGCTGGCCCTCCAGCATCGCGCGGTTCGCCGAGTGCTTCAGCTTCACCCCCAGGTTGCGGATATGATCGGTCGGCTCGATGAAAGTCCGGCCGACATAGTGGTTGCGAATGATCCCGAGTTCGAACGGCAGCTTGCTCTCCGCCGCATAGCCCATCGCCGCCGGCACACCGGAATCCGGCACCGGCACCACCACATCCGCCGGCACCGCCGATTCCCGCGCCAGTTCGGCGCCGATCCGCTTGCGCGCGGCATAGATCGGCATGCCCGCCATCACCGAATCCGGCCGGGCGAAATAGATGTATTCGAACACGCAGAACCGTTCCTTGGACCGGCCGAACGGCTTGATGCTGCGCACCCCCTGATCGTTGATCACCACGATCTCGCCCGGCTCCACGTCCCGCACGAAATCCGCACCGACGATATCCAGCGCGCAGGTCTCCGAGGCCAGTACCCAGCCGCCGGTGCCTTCCTGCCCGATCCGCCCCAGGATCAGCGGCCGCACCCCGAGAGGATCGCGCACCCCCATCAGCGCCTCGTTCGACAGCGCCACCAGGGAATACGCCCCGACCACCTGCTTCAGCGCGTCGATCAGCCGGTCCGCCACGGTCGAATAGAGGCTGATCGCGATCAGGTGGATGAACACCTCGGAATCCGTCGTGGACTGGAACAGGCAGCCCCGCCGCACCAGCGTCCGCCGAAGCGCATGCGCGTTCGTCAGGTTGCCGTTATGCGCCACCGCAAACCCGCCGAACTCGAAATCCGCATACAGCGGCTGCACATTGCGCAAAATCGTGCCGCCCGTCGTGGCATAGCGGTTGTGGCCGATGGCGCTGTTGCCCGGCAGCGAGGCGATCACCCGCGCATCGCCGAAATTGTCGCCCACCAGCCCCATGCCCTTGTGGGAATGGAACCGCGCGCCGTCGAAGCTGACGATGCCCGTAGCCTCCTGCCCGCGATGCTGCAGCGCATGCAGCCCCAGCGCCGTCACCGCCGCCGCATCGGCATTGTTCCAGATGCCGAAGACGCCGCATTCCTCGTGCAGTTTGTCGTCATCAGAGTCGGCGTCACGCGATGGTGCGCTTAGGGTCCTTATTCGCGGACCGAGGCTGATGTCCTGGCGGCCTGCCCCGTGGCTCGGCCCTGGGGCGTCGCCTGAAGCAAGTCATCCTCGGTCGCAACCCACCCGGCGGGCGGCGCGGGCACGCTGGGACGGAAGCCCGTTGGAAGCAGGCCGCGAGCCCAGAGGGCGCCCGAATACGCCGCCTGCATTGCCCGTGCATGCACCACCGGAGGCGGCCAATCGTTGGTCGGCACCACCATCCCGGCAATGATATAGGCGAGCACCACCAGCGCCGCACCCCGCGCCAGACCGAATACCAGCCCCAAGGTGCGATCAAGCCCGCCGAGCGGCGAGCGGCGCACCATCCGCCCGATCGTATGCGCAATGAACAGCAGCACAATCAGCGCGCCGAGGAACACGGCCCCGAACGCCACCGGCTGCGCCGTCCCCGGCCACGGCCGCAGCCAATCCTGAAAGCGCGGCAGCACGAACGGATTGGCCCATACGGCCAGCGCCGCGGCGCCCAGCCACGCGCCGATCCCCAGCACCTCCCGCACGAAGCCGCGCATGAAGGCGAGCGCCCCGGAGATGAGCAGGACCGCCAGGATGACGAGATCGACCCAGGTCATGCGCCCGATTCGGAAGGATGACACGGGTTTACCGGAGGGGCGCGGGCGGGGAAAGCAGGTTCAACATCGCCCGCGCCGGTCATGCGCGCGGAAAGCGGAATCCAGCGAAATCACCAACGTCCGACGGCCTCACGACTTTCGCGAAACTCCGGGCAACGCACGTTGACCGTTCCGGCAAACGGTCAGCTATGCCTCAATCCGCCTCCGGCTCGCGGTTCGTGAACCGGGCGTTCCCAAGCCCGGTGCCGATCGTCAGCACACCCCAATGCGTCACGTCCCCCATGAACGGGACCTCGCTCAGACCCTGAACCACCGCATCGTTGTGCAGCACGACCATGGTCTCGTGGCCGCCGATCTTGGGCAGCATCTCGCGCACCCGCTCCGGCAGATTGAAACGGCTGCTCTCCCAGTTGCCGGGGAGGTTCTGGCCGCCACGCTTGATCGCGCCGTTCTCGGCGATCAGACCGGGGCAGCCGATGCCGACGAACGGCGCCAGCGCGTGGCCGTCCTTCTCGGCCCGCCGAACCAGATCACGCAGCATATCCCCCAGCCGGTCGAGCGCCTCCTCCCGCGAGGGATCGTCATCGCCATGGCGCCAGAGGTCGAAGCCCATGACATGGGCGTCGGCGAGGTCGCGCGACTTCTTCAGATTGAGTTCGATCACCCCGGCGCGGATGTTGGTTCCGCCGATATCGACCGCCAGGATGCCTTCGTGGCCCGGCGAAGATCCACGACGGGCGCGAGCTGCACCGCACCGATCAGTCCCGCCTCGTCAGGATGATGCCGGATCGGTCGCAGCTCGATCGGCTCTGCCGTGTTCGGCCTTGAGAAGCACACCGGCCCGGCCGATCGCGAGTTCGCCGATCCGGCTGCCGCGCAACCCGCCGCCGATCACGATCCGCTCCGTGTCGCGCCAGCTCTTGAGCCGCAGGAATCGCCGGATGACGGTCGGCGAGTTCCTGGGCGAACTCCTCGATCGCGCCATGCACCAGCCCGGCTGCCTCGACATCGCCGTCGGTCAGCAGCTTATCGAGCTTCTTCTTGCCGATCTCGCTCGGTCGCCACCTCTCCCAGCGGGTCCTCGCCGACCTTGCGCAGCCTCTCGCGCCAGTCATCGAGGATGGCCTGGAAGGCCCGCTTGCTGGCCCGATCGCCGATGAAGCCATCGCCGTCCCGCAGCTCCTCGTTGTAGGTGTCCACCGTGACGCGCGGGAGCTGCGCGGCACCGTGCGTCAGCGGGGCAAGTGAGGTCGATGCGATCTGGTCGGGCATGAATGCAGCGGGCTCGAAGGATTGTTTGTCCTTTAGCAGTTTTGGCCGAAAGCGCTCTTCACGCTTCATTGGGTCTTTCAGCCGGCCCCTTTCCGAACTGCGCCACCAGATCCGCCGCGTGCCCGATCTCCTCCAGCCGCAGCCCCTCCGGCGCCGCCACCGCCCGTCCGCCCCGCGCCACCCGCCGCGGCAGGCACGCCCGTTCGAACCCCAGCTTCGCCGCCTCCTTCAGCCGCGCCTCCGCCTGCGCCACCTGCCGCACCTCGCCCGATAGCCCGATCTCCCCGAAATACACCGTTCCCGGACTGGTCGGCGCATCGGCCGCCGCCGAGGCAATCGCCGCCGCCACCGCCAGGTCCGCCGCAGGCTCGCCGATCCGCAATCCGCCCGCGATGTTCAGGAACACATCGGTCCCGCGCCAGCCGCAGCCCGCACCGCGCCTCCAGCACCGCCAGCAGCATCGCCAGCCGTCCGCCCTCCCAGCCCACCACCGAGCGCCGCGGCGGTGCCCCCGGAGTTGGGTGAGAGCAGGGCCTGCACCTCTACCAGGACGGGGCGCGTGCCCTCGAGGCCCGCGAACACCGCGCTTCCGGCGATATTGCCCCGGCGCTCCGCCAGGAACAGCGCCGAGGGGTTCGGCACCTCCGCCAACCCCCGGTCGGTCATCTCGAACACGCCGATCTCGTCCGTCGCACCGAACCGATTCTTCACCGCGCGCAGAATGCGGAACTGATGGCCGCGCTCGCCTTCGAAATACAGGACGGCATCGACCATGTGCTCCAGCACACGCGGGCCGGCGATGCTGCCATCCTTCGTCACGTGGCCCACCAGGATCAGCGCGAAGCCGCGTGACTTGGCCATGCGGATCAGCTCGAACCCGGCGGCGCGAACCTGGGTCACCGTGCCGGGCGCGGAGTCGATCGAATCCAGCCACATCGTCTGGATCGAATTGATCACCACCATCGTGGCCTGCGTGTTCTCCAGGCTCGCCGCGATATCGCGCAGGTTCACCGCCGCCGCCAGCCCGACCGACGCATCCGTCACACCCAACCGCCGCGCCCGCAGCCGCACCTGCTCCACCGACTCCTCGCCCGAGACGTACAGCACCTCCCGCCGGCCCGAGCCAGGCTGGCCGCCGCCTGCAGCAGCAGCGTGGATTTCCCGATGCCCGGATCGCCGCCGACCAGCACGGCCGAGGCCGGCACCAGGCCCCCACCCAGCACACGGTCCAGCTCCGCGATGGCCGTCGGGGCGCGGGGAGGGGGCGCGGCCTCGCCCGCCAGGCCGACGAACGCGATGCCTTTGCCGGGCGCGGCCTTCGCCGCAGGACCGGGACGCGGCGTCTCCTCCACGATGGTGTTCCACTCGCCGCACGCCTCGCAGCGCCCGGACCATTTCGGTCTGACGGCGCCGCAGGATTGACAGACGAAACGGGCTACGGCGCGGGGCATTCGATCCTGTGCAGCATCAAGGGTAACTCGTTCCTAAGCCGACAACCGGAGTCGCACGAACGGTCCCCTCTCCGTTATTCCCGCGAAAGAGCGTGTGAAGAAATCGCACGGGCCGCCCCTCCGTCATTCCCGCGGAAAGCGGGATCGATCGTTCGTTCGACCACCCAACATGCCTCGCCATTCAAGCCGCGCCCGCGACTTCTTCACGCGCGAAAGCAGGAAGCCAGCGGAATCAAACGGCGATGCGTATCTCGGCAGAGAACTCACCCGCATCCAGCCCTCGGGTCGCAACCTGCAAAACCGCCGTTGAACGAACTACCCTCTCAGGGTAAACGGCTTCGTGGAGAAGCGACTCCTCATCACGATCTCCAACTCATTCAGACGGTGGTCGCAAGACACGGGGTGGCAGCATTCACCAAGACCGCATTGGATGGCGGCCGACTGATCGTCTGAATCGGCGGAGATGTTGGCAGTCATCGCCTCTCTGACGCGGCGCAATTTTTACAACTCCATGACGACGTACGCCGATTATTGGGTCTGGCAGGACGCCTATCACGCCGGCACGCCAGTCCGGCGGGAGCCTCTATCAAGATCATGCTGCGGGACGGAGCGCCGGTGATTTAGTTCAAGGAGAAATAACCATGAAGCGAACCTGCGTGCAGTGCGGGGGCCATAAGGCCATGACCGGCTTCAAGGACGAGACCCTTGTCGTCACCCATGCAGGCATGACAGCGAAGACTGAGGGCCTGTCGGGCTGGCACTGCATTGCCTGCGGTGAAGTGGAATTCGATCCCGTCAGCGCACAGCGATATGCCGCGGCCGGCGATGCCTTGGTGCTGCGCGAGCGCGAACGGCAGCGCGCCAGGACATCCGACGCATCCGCCGCAAGCTGGGCTTTACCCAGGTCGCCGCCGCGCGCCTGACGGGCGGAGGCCATAATGCTTTCTCCCGTTATGAGCGGGGTGAGGCAGCGCCGCTGCCCGCGGTAGTGAATTTGTTTCGGCTCACGGATAAACATCCGGAACTCTTGAAAGACCTGCTATGGCGGATAGATTCCCCGCCCTGCAGTCGCCGCGGTCTCGCGATTACTTCGACCGCGGCATGCTCGCGGAAATTGGGCGTGCGCTCCCTCAGGAGTGCGGCGATATCGGCTTTGTCATCCGCGGATCATAGCATGGACGTGCGGTTTCGCGCCGCCCCTTACCCTCCGTGATCCGGTATCGCTTCAGAATTGCCTGTCCGCCCCGGCTGGAAAATCCAAGCCTTGCCCCTCTGGTTTCCACACCCTCGTAGCAGATGACGTGAGGAGCGTGTTCCGAAGGACCCCGAATTTCACGCTTCCCGGCCCTCCGATCAGCCGCTCAGCCGAGCCGAGGAATCCGCAGCTTCCCACTCGCCGCACCAGTTCTCTGCATCGACCTGGGGCCAGAACACATACTGCGACGTAGCAGGGTCATTCGTCGGTCGCAGCGCATACCGCCGGAACCCGCCCTTCAGAGGTTCCTCAGGATGCTTGTAAAAAAGCGACAAGCTACGCACATACTCGTCACTTCCTCCTTCACGAAGGTCATGCCCTCCTCCTGACCCTTAACTAAGTCGGCCCGGGTTCGGTTTGTATCGAGTGGGGCCGCCCCGAAGTAAGTTTGCATAGATGCGCGAGTTATCACCCCGCGCGTAAATGATCAACTGATCGTTGAACTCCGCGGCGGCAATTGGAAAGCCAGTCCGCGCGCCAGATGGCGGAACCTCAACCCATCGTGAAAACCATGAACCGGAAGGCGCGACATTCATATAAACGCCTCTATCTTCGCCAACAACGAACACATAAATACTGTCACGATAAGTGATTGCAACGGGCGCGGTAATCGAAATGCCAGCTCCGGGAACTTCTGCCCAATCTCCCTTGAACCAGGAGTCCAAATAGGTTGAGGTCCAGAATATTTTACCGGCTGCATCCATGGCAAACACAAAAGTCTTGCCCGCATATTCCACGATGGATATGCCATGTGCAGATGCAAGCTTTCCTGGAACTTGAATGAAGTCTGCCCCACTAAAATCTTCATGGATATAATTAATCCATATCACTCCACCGGCTGTCACCGCACCGACGTGGAACATAGCTTTGCCGAGCGCCCACTGAACTGAGGCGGACAAGGTATGTATGACAGGGAGGCCGAATTCTAAATTAATCCATGCGTCAGGCCAGCTTGAGTCAAGCTGCCCTTGTTTTCCGCAGTGACCCTTCCATTTGGAGCTTACCACGAACACCGTGGCCTGGCTGTGCACTGAGCATATTGCCGGTCCGTAGCCGGATGTCCCAGCACCTCCGATGAGCGACCAGCCCTCCGATGTCCATTTGCCGTCGACGAATTTGCCCGTATTAATCGTGACGCTGCCGTCAGCGCGAACAAGTGCGATGTTGAGCTTGTCCTCTGTTCGAGTAGCAGACACACTGTTGTTTGTCAGCTCGCCCGTCGGTTCCTCGTACCATGAACTCCAACGTAATGTTGGCCACAGCAGAACGTGTCTTGGACCATCTTCGACCGATCGCCGGTACCGCCGTGATCTGTTGTGGTGAAAGACCTTGGGGATCGCAACCCCAGTAATCCATCGGGTTATTTCTGGTTACAGTTAGCGTCCACGTGTGCGCTATGAGTTGATCCTTAATCGCCGAAGGAAATAAGACCTGCACATTGAACCATTTTGAGAGCCCGCTGCATTTTATTTTCAATGCCTCGACCAATCTTCTGGAAGTTCCTCCGGATCTTCTGCAATGGTGGGTCCTGTATCTGTTATTATCGACCAAACAGCGTTCACAGGATGAGCGTCGCCATCGAAGAGGTTATTGAGTGCCGTTTGGCCTTTCGATATTTGCGATGCTGTTAGTGGGAAGCTGGTTGGCATATCATCATGCAAGGCATCGTATATGGCTTGCGCACCATCGGACAGGGTGTAACCTTTCGTCTCATTATTCGCATCAACATATTCGCCGTGGGCGTGCGGCAGTCCAAAGTAGTGTCCGGTCTCATGGGCAAAGTGATGAAGATCAGTTGTCCCTAAGACGACGTCTACCCAGGGGCTCAAAGGTCCGGATAAACCTCCCTCTGCATCCCTGAAGAGGTAGACGACTTTTCCCTGATATAATGATGCAAGCTGTGTTCGGGCGTTGTAGCCTGCATCCGTGTCCTCAGCATACTGACCGGAAAAGCTTTCTAATCTAGATTCGGATCGAATTCGAATTTGAAACCTGCTTGTGAATAGACAGAATTCAATCCATCAACAATTAGCGAAACCTGGGCGGCTTTAAAGTCGGCACCGCTTCGGGTCGTAAATAGTGGCCTACCAGTTGGGACAAGAACGATTGCGTGTAGATGCAGGAGGTAAAGCGGCATCGGAGGCATCTTATACCCTTCCTAGACAGGACACTAAGCAATGGCCACCGACCACCAGGCCATCCAACGGCTGCCTGCGTAATTAGCAGAGCGGACGGTAGCATTAAAGAGCGAAGGTGCACTTTTGCGTGACCAGCTGGCCACCGCGACTTCACCGCCGCCGTCGCTAAGATCTGCGCCCTGCCGGACCGCAACGGCGGCAAAGTTTACGGCGTCGCGCTGCGCACCTCACGCGGCCCCAACTCCGCCCAGTGGAGCCTTCCCATCATCTGGGCGAATGACGGTAACTTCGTCGATGCGAACAACCACGTCACCTTCAACACCGATGCCGGCCGAGCCGCCTACAAATGGTACCACGACGTCATCGCCAACAAATGCAGCCCGGAGTTCTTCGACATCCAAGGCTCGCGCAACGTCTTCGCGCAGGGCAGGGCGGGGTTCATCTTCGAAGGGCCGTGGCTCGCTGGACTGATCCAGAAACTCTCCGACAAGAAACTGTCCGTCGCACCGAATGGCAACGTCTGGATCGCGCCTATTCCGGCCGACAGTCACGGCCAGGTCCGCCAGCTCGACAACTCCAACATGCTGGTCATCACCCAGCAGGCAAAGAACAAACCGCTCGCCGCCAAATTCATCAAGTTCGTCCTGACCAGCAAGCCGGACGTCGAATACTACTACGAGACATCGCAACAGATCACCACCGGCAACCTCGACGTGGTCAAGCAGACCAAAATGAGCGACGACAAATTCCTCATGACGTTCGTCAACGCCCTGCCGGAATCAAACCCGATCCCGATCCGCGACCCGCAGTGGAACGCCATGATGGATACGCTGGCGCTCGCCTTGCAGAACGTCATCAAGGGCAGCGATCCGGGCGCCGAGCTGACCAAAACCGACGCCGCCATCGCCAAACTTCAGCAGCAGTGATCGGCTTCCTCGGCCTGGGCACGATGGGATTCCCCATCGCTCGCCGCCTCGCCCAGGCCGGCTTCACACTCGCCGCCTACGATCCCGCCGCCGACAAAGCCGCATCCCTCGCCGCGGCCGAACCGAACGTCACCGCCGCCGACCATCCGCCCACACAGGCCGAGATCATCATCACCTGCCTGCCGGACGAACACGCCGTCGAATTCAACCTACCTGACCGGAGACACCCCGCTCCAATCCCACGCCCGCCCCGGCACGATCACCATCGACCACTCCACCTGTTCCCCCGACCTCGCCCGCCGCATCAACGACGCGCTCCATGACCGCGGCATCACCCACATCGAGGCGCCGCTCTTCGGCGGCGTGCACCACGCCAACACCGGTCAGCTCTATCTCGCCCTCTCCGGCCGCGACGAAGCCCGCGCTCCAGCCGAAAAAATCGCCGCCGCCATCGCCCGAGACTGGCGCTGGGTCGGCGGCCCCGGCACGGCGATGACGTGCAAAATCCTGCAGAACGGCCTCGGCCTGGTGCAGCTCGCGGCGATGGCCGAGGTCGCCGCCGCCTGCCGCCGCCTGAACATCGACCCGCACCTCTTCTACACCCTGGTCAACGACGCCGGCGGCATGGCCGCCACCCCGCTGTTCCGGGAACGCTTCCCCCGCATGCTGGCAGACGCACCCGTCGATGCCCGGCTCGCCATCGGCGCAAAGGACGCCGACCTCTTCCTCCGACTGCTCCAGCCCGCCGGCGTTTCACCGGCCGATGCCACGGCGCGGTTATTTTCCGCCGCGATGGATGCGGGGCTGGCGGATGGCGACATCACTGCCGTCTGGCGGGTGTTCGAACGCGCCGATCGCCGCCTCACCCAATACCTCAGGGCCGACGACCAACCCACTTCATCATAATGCATTTCCAGAAAGCAAGACGCTGCCGCGGTTTTTAGTTGCGCTGCGGCCCCGCTGTGTGCACAACCAGCCCCATGAAACGCCTGCTGTGGTCGCTATGCATCTTGATCGCCACCGCGCAGGCACAGGCCAATCAGGCACACGCCAATCCCGCATGCGAGTTGGCCATCGATGCCGCCGAGCTCACATCTCCCGTTCCCGCCGGGCTGCTCCACGCCATCGCCGTGGTCGAATCAGGCCGTCCCGATCCCCATTCCGGCACCATCCAACCCTGGCCCTGGACCATCGATGTCGGCGGCCAGGGCTACTATTTCGCAACCAAGGCCGCCGCGGTCTCCGCCGTGCGCACGCTCATGGCCACCGGAATCCAGTCCATCGATGTCGGCTGCATGCAGATCAATCTCAGCTATCACCCTGCTGCATTCCGGAATTTGGAGCAGGCGTTCGATCCGTCGGCGAACGCGAGGTACGCGGCGACGTTTTTGACCCGGCTGTACGGTTCCTCGCTCGATTGGACCAAGGCGGCCGGCGCCTATCACAGCCAGACGCCGACCTTGGCTCAGCCGTATCAGCGCGCGGTGCTGGCGCATTGGCAGCCGGGCACCGGCGCCGTGAAGCGCTACACCGCCATGACATCGTGGGAGGATGTGTACGGCGCAGTCCCCAAGTCGTGGGAGGATTTCGCGACGGCGGCGAAAGGACACCGATAAACCAGGCCACAGCTCGTTTGTATACCCAGGTTCCGTAGGCTGCGCGGGAAACGAGACTTAACCCAACTTCCTTTGGAAGTTGGGTATATCATCCGCCTACTGACAGGCCAGACACTCCTCGTAATCCACCCGCCGCGCGCTCGCCGCCAGCGGCAGTTCCAGTTCCGCCTCCGGCTGAACCGGCGCCACCTCCACCGGCCGCACCGGAGCCTCACTCACCGCATCGGCCCGCGCGATCGACATCGATCGGCAGTAGTACAGCGACTTTACCCCGCGCTTCCACGCCATCATGTGGATCTGGTGCAGATCCCGCTTATGCACATTCGCCGGCAGGAACAAATTCACCGACTGGCTCTGGCAAATGAACGGCGCACGATCCGCCGCATGCTCCACCACCCAGCGCTGATCCAGCTCGAACGCCGTCTTGAACACCGCCTTCTCATGCTCATCCAGGAAATCCAGGTGCTGCACGCTGCCGCTGGTCGTGGTGATCGACGACCACACCTCGTCCGTATCCTGCCCCTTCTCCGCCAGCAGCTTCTGCAAATGCCGGTTGCGCACCGCGAAACTGCCCGACAGCGTCTTCTGCAGGAACACGTTCGCCGCGATCGGCTCGATCCCGGGGCTTGAGTTCCCCGCGATGATCGAAATCGACGCCGTCGGCGCAATCGACATCTTGTGCGAAAACCGCTCGTTCACCCCATACTCCGCCGCGTCCGGGCACGCCCCGCGCTCCTCGGCCAGCATCTGCGATGCCGCGTCCGCCTGCGCGCGGATATGCTTGAACATCCGCTTGTTCCACACCTTCGCGATCACGCTTTCGAACGGCACGTTCTGACCCTGCAGGAACGAATGGAACCCCATCACCCCCAGCCCCACGCTCCGTTCCCGCATCGCCGAATACTTCGCCCGCTCCATCCCCGGCGGCGCCCGATCGATGAAATCCTGCAGCACGTTATCGAGGAACCGCATCACGTCCTCGATGAAGCTCGGGTGGTCCTGCCACTCGAACCACCCCTCCAGGTTCAGTGACGCCAGGCAGCACACCGCCGTCCGCTCCATCCCGTGCTGGTCCCGCCCCGTCGGCAGCGTGATCTCGCTGCACAGGTTGGACGTCTTCACCTCCAGCCCGGCCAGCTTGTGATGCTCCGGCCGCGCCCGGTTCACGTGATCCGAGAAAATCAGATACGGCTCGCCCGTCTCGACCCGCGCCGTCAGGATGCGGATCCACAAATTCCGCGCCGAGATCGATCGCACCACCGACTTGTCCTTCGGCGACGTCAGAGGCCACGGCTCGTCCGCCTCCACCGCCCGCATGAACGCGTCCGGCACCAAGATGCCATGGTGCAAATTCAACGCCTTGCGGTTCGGATCTCCACCGGTCGGCCGCCGCATCTCGATGAATTCCTCGATCTCCGGATGCCACACCGGCAAATACACCGCCGCCGAACCCCGCCGCAGCGACCCCTGCGAAATCGCCAGGGTCAGGCTAGTCCATCACCCGGATGAACGGGATCACCCCCGACGTCTTGCCCACCGCCCCGACCCGCTCGCCGATCGAGCGCAGATTGCCCCAGTAGCTGCCGATACCGCCGCCCTTCGACGCCAGCCAGACATTCTCGTTCCACAGCCCGAGGATGCCCTCCAGACTGTCCGACGCCTCGTTCAGGAAGCAGGAGATCGGCAGCCCGCGATCCGTCCCGCCGTTCGACAGCACCGGCGTCGCCGGCATGAACCAGAACCGGCTCATGTAGTCATAGATCCGCTGCGCGTGGGCCTGGTCGTCGCCATAGGCCGAGGCCACCCGCGCAAACAGGTCCTGGAAACTCTCGCCCGGCATCAGGTAGCGGTCGGACAGCGTGGCTCGGCCGAACTCGGTCAGCAGCGCGTCTCGCGACCGGTCCAGTTGCACCTGGTAGTGGCCGCGCAGTTGCACCGCATCGAGCATCCTCGACTCCTTGGGTTCGTTCCGGGCCGCACATTCGCGACCGGTTGGCCGAGCCGTCAACTATATATAGGACCATTGGCGGAAATGACACCCATATCCGGTGAGCGTTGCGACATGGCCACGAGTTGCAGCCGGAATCCGCCAAGCACCTACTCGACCGACGAAACGGCCCCAATGCCAAGGAAAATCACTCTAAACGGCGAAGCCCCAGCCAAAGGGCTGCTCGACTCCCTTCCGCACACTCAACCGTAGCAAATCGCGACAAGTCGCTGATATTGCCCCTCTTCGTTCCGCATCTCCCGTTAGGGAGAGGCCGGCGCGCGGCAGCGCGCCCGGTGAGGGGCGTCTTGAGCGCCAACACCTCGCCGACTACCCTCCCGATGCTCCCCCTCGTTGCCGAACCGAATGAGGATAGTGAATGTGGCCTCCGTCACCATCGCACGCCCCGCCGTAGCGGCCGGTGAGCATCGCCGCCCGGTCGCTGCCGCGGTCGCCGGCAATGCCATCGAGTGGTTCGATTTCTCGGTCTATGCCTTCCTGGCCTCGATCATCGGACAACACTTCTTCCCCTCCAAGGAGCCTGGTGTCTCGCTCCTCGCGGCTTTTGCGGTGTTCGGCGTTGGCTTCGTGATGCGTCCGCTCGGCGGCATCGTGATCGGCCGTCTCGGTGACAAGCGCGGACGAAAATTCACCCTGATCTTCAGCATCCTCCTGATGACCGTATCCACCGTGCTGATCGGATTTCTCCCCGGCTACAGCACGATCGGCTACGCCGCTCCGATCCTGCTCGTCCTCGCTCGCCTCGGGCAGGGCTTCGCCGTCGGCGGGGAGTGGGGCAACTCCTCAGCCTTCCTGGTCGAATCAGCGCCGGAAGGAAGCCGCGGATTTTACGGCAGCTTCCAGACGTTCAGCTCCAACGTCGGGATATTGTCCGGCTCTGGCCTGTCCGCATTGCTGACGACCACACTCGGTAAGGCGGCGATGGCCGACTGGGGATGGCGCATTCCATTCCTGATCGCCGCGATCCTCGGCCTGGTCGCAGCCCTCATGCGTCGCTCCATGGATGATCCCCAGATCTACCGGCAGGCCCTGTCTCAATCCGAAAGCACCCATGCCGAGACCGCACTGACCGCCACCCCCCACGCCCTGCGTGTTCTTCAGGCTGTGGCAATCGTCCTGCCGTTTACCGTCGGCTCCTATATTTTTCTGACCTACATGCCGACCTTCGTGATGACCCAGGTCAAGCTCGCTCCGGCCGACGCGCTATGGAGCGGCACGATCGCCGTCCTCGCTTCGGCAGTCATGGTTCCCATATTCGGCGCGATGTCGGACAGGATTGGCCGCAAACCACAACTCGTGGCGGCCTGCGTCCTCTTCATCGTCCTGCCCTATCCGCTCTTCCGCCTTCTCTTGTCAGGCGCGGGCTTCTGGACCGTGCTCCCGGTACAAATCGCTTTCAACCTCACCTATGCACTGGTCGGTTCAGTCGCGGCAGCAACGCTGTCGGAACTCTTCCCCACGCGCTCGCGCGCCTCCTGGGTTACCGCGATCTACGCCTTGGTCGTCACCGTCTTCGGAGGCTTTGCGCCATTCATCGCGACCGGATTGATCCGCCTGACGGGACAGCCGATCGCCCCCGTCTGTTACATCATCGGCGCCGGCGTCATCGCTTTGCTCATCATGTGCACTCTCAAGGAAACCGCATTCCGGAGATTGGTCTAACGTCCACACCGTCATTCCCGCGTATGAGCATGTGAAGCATTGCACAAACCGCCCCTCCGTCATCCCCGCGAAAAGCCTGCCCCGCGAAAGCGTGGGGCGGGGACCCAGCGGAACATCAAGCCTCGACGCCCCTTCACGGCTTGTGTTCTCGCCGCGACGCAATGTCGCGGGACTCTCGATCCGCCCTCACCGGCGAACCGTTGGGTCGGGCCCTCCCACCGACCTTCCCAAACTCGAACCCAAGGAAAGCCTCATGAAAGAAATAGGCGTGCTGATGACGATGGACTGCGAACCCACCACAGCAACCTCTCATCCGACCGCCACCGGGCCGCGTGACTGGGAGCATGGCGAGGCCGCCGTCCGCGGCTATTGGGAAGCAGGAAAAGCCCGCGGCTTCCCCATCACCTACTTTGTCCACCCCGAAACCACCATCGGACAGCCCGCACTGTTCAGGCAATTGGAAAATGAAGGAGCGTGCCTCGGACTGCACATGCATCCATGGAAATACTCTGTCTGGCGGCATAATTCCAAGCGTTACTTTGCCCATTACGGCGGCCTGAGCGCCGAGGACCAGCGCGCCCTGCTCATGGAAGCCGCTCCACTCTGGGGCGATGCGATCGGCCATCGGCCCCTGTATTTCCGTCCCGGCACGTTCTCGGCAAACGACGCAATTTTCAGGGTTCTCGCCGAACTCGGATATCGCGGTGGCTCCTGCTCCGCCCCCGGCCGCGCGCTGCCGGAAATGCGAGCGATCTGGACCGGGGCGGAACCCGATCCGCATCGCGCCAACGCGGAATTCAGGCAGGTCCGAGGCGACCTGGAATTCGTCAATGTCCCGCTCTCGATGGACTTTTCGCAGTTGCTGTCCGGTCGCGTCGGGCGGCGCATGTACGCAGACCTCCGCCCGGATACCGATTGGCCTGCTCAATACGGGGTCGCGTGGGACACGATCGCGCGCAACATACTCACCCAGCTCGCCGAGAGAGACCCCGCCGTTCCCGTCGTCACCGTCATCACCCACAATCACTACGACTATTTCAGCCCGAAGGACCCAGCGACCCAGCGACTCGCCGCTATGCTCGATGCACTGGAATCCGCGGCAGACGCGGCACAGATTCGTCTCGTTGGGGTCACGCTCGATCAGGTCGTGGATAAGATACTGTCGTCGCCGCCTGTCATTGACCCGTTCGTCTGTGAAGGCGCCGTCTTCGACAAACCGGCATCACCACCTTGACGCCCCCCGTCATGGCCGGGCCCAGCCCGGGGACAGGCCCGCCCTACCGCGACATTGCTCCGACCGCACTCCACTTCAGCACCCTCGCAATCTCCGCCGCGAGTTGGTCCTGCTGATACGGCTTCCCAATCCGCGGCAGGCCCACATCTGACCCCGCCGGCAGCTCCGCGTACCCCGTCGCCAAAAGAATTGGCAGCTCAGGACGAATTTTCCGGGCCGCGGTCGCAAGCTGCGCGCCATTCATCCGCGGCATCGAGTAATCCGTAATCAGCAGATCAACCTCGCGATTATCCCGCAAAATATCCAGCGCGCGATCACCCGACTCCGCTTCAATAACCTCGTGGCCAAGATCCTCCAGCATGTCGGCCGTGCTCATCGCAATCAAAGCATCATCGTCAACCACGAGCACGGTTATCCTCTCAACCGGCTCCGCCTTCGTCTCGACAGCGGCCGGCGCCTCCGGCTGCACGGCTATCCTGGCCGCCGGCAGCCACAGCTCGGCCGTTGTCCCGTGCCCAACCTGGCTCTTCAGGCGTAGCGCCCCGTTAAGCTGCACCGCCAATCCGTGCACCATCGACAGCCCCAGCCCGGTACCCTTGCCAAGTTCCTTGGTCGAGAAGAACGGCTCCGTCGCCTTCTGCAAGGTTTGAGCGTCCATTCCGTGCCCGGTGTCGCTGACGAGCAGGCGCACATACAGCCCGGCGGAAAATTCGCCGTCGTCCGGAACCTCCATTTGATCGGCCGAGATCGACAGCACCCCTCCATCCGGCATCGCGTCACGTGCATTGACCACCAGATTGAGCATCGCCAGCTCGACCTGGTTGGCATCCACCAGCGCGGGCGGAAGGGTCAGCGGCACATCCACGCGCACCTCAATCTGCCCGCCGACTGAACGCTCGATCAAATCCGCCGCGCCCCGCACCAGATCCGCGATGTTCCGCGCCTCCACCTTCAGGTCCTGCCGGCGTGCAAAGGCCAGCAGACGTTGCGTCAGCGCCGCCCCACGCTGTGCCCCTTGCAGGGCCCCGTTGATCAGCCGTGTCACTCTCGGATCGTCGGGCACATGCTTGCGCAGCAGCTCAAGATTGCCGAGCACCGCCATCAGCAGATTGTTGAAATCATGGGCAACACCGCCGGTCAGTTGACCGATCATCTCCATCTTCTGCGCCTGCCGAAGCTGCTCCTCGGCGCGCTCTCGATGCTCGATCTCGGCAAGAACGGTGCCGTGCGCGGCCTCCAGTTCCGCGGTCCGCGCCGCGACCCGCTCCTCGAGCGTTTCGTTGAGTCTCCTTAAAATCTCTTCGCCGCTCTTCCGCTCGGTAACATCCAACGAGACCCCGACAAGGCGCGGATTTTCCCCTGCTCGATCGCGCACCATGCGCGCCCGGATTTCGCGCCCAGCGGATGCTCCCGTTCGGCCATACATTTCGGAACTCGACGGCATAATCCGCTCCCGTCTCTATCGCCACGCGCACCGCTTTCTGCACGCGCTCGCGGTCGTCCGGGTGAATGCTTCCCAGCAAATCCTCATACGAAAACGCCTCGTCTGCGCTGCGACCGAACAACGCCTTGCACGTCGCGGAAGCCGTCAGCGTCCATGTCGTCAGATCGAGTTCCCACGAGCCGAGGCGCCCGGCGAGCAGCGCCGTGCGTAACCGTTCCTCACCTTCATGAAGCTCCTCCATTCGTGCCCGCGCCTCGAACTGGCGCTGCCGGCTCTTGATGGCCATCCGGGCAACGCTGATGAAGGTCGCCGGATGGAAGGGCCGTTCCACGAAGGTGGCGTTGCCGACCAACTCGGATAGCGCCGCCGCACCCGCGTTGGATTTCAGCGTCACCGGCGCGCCGTGTAAGAATGATGAACGGCAGATCCGACCATGCCGGCTGGGCCTCCAGACGCGCTCCGATCCCGCGCAAATCGGCGAACCGCAATCCCTCCTCTGTCGCGACGGCGAAACTTGCTTCTTCGTCCAGCCCCTTCTCGAATTCGAAAATGTCCTTGCAAACAACCGAACGAATACCGCCTTCTTCCAAAAGCGCGCGAGCAACCGTGGCGTCCCGCCCCTGGGGCGCAAAGATCAGCGCCCTGGTAACAGCCGAGCTACGAATGACCGTCACTCAACAATCGCTGCTCCACAAGTGGCGTTGTACTCCCGACAAATATCGGAACGCCTCGCAAAATCCCTTGAAATTCCTCAAGCGGCCCGCCCAAACTGAGACCACGCTCGGTAATGCGGAATTCCCTGATCGTCTCCTCGTGCCGCCCGGTCCGCTTTTTTATCACCGAAACTGCCCGGCGGACCTTGCCCAGCGCCTCGAAGTAACGAAGCAGGATGACCGTGTCCGCAAGATACGTGACATCCACCGGCGCCTTCATCTCGCCCACAAGCCCATGCTGCGCAACTGTCAGGAACGTGTTCGCTCCCTGCCGGTTCAGATACTGGGTCAATTCGTGGATATGGAGAATGAGCGAGTTCTCCTCCGGCATCGCCGATTGATATCCATTCAGACTGTCGATAACCACCGTCTTGGCCTGCGCCTGATCAACCCTGTCCCGAACCCGTTGAGCGAATTCTCCCGGCGACAGTTCTGCTGCATCGACCTGTTCGATATGCAGCAAACCGCGATCATGCATATCCTCGAGATCGAAGCCCATGGTCTTCGCTCGGCTGAATAACAGGCCAAGCTCTTCATCGAACATGAATATGGCAGCTTTTTCGCCCCGCTTGCATGCGGCGGTGACGAACTGCAGTGCAAAGGTGCTCTTCCCCGTTCCCGCCGGCCCTAAAACGAGAGTGCTTGACCCTTGTTCGATACCCCCGCCAAGAAGTGCATCGAGCTCGGCAATATCGCTCTTTATCTGACGCCGCTCAAAGCCTTTGCGGTGTTCGGAGGCCACCAGTCGCGGAAACACCGCCACGCCGCCCCTCTTGATCGTGAAATCGTGGTAGCCGCCTCGGAATGCTTGGCCACGGTATTTGGATACACGCAGCCGGCGCCGCTCGGCACCATAACTCGGTGCCAGTTCCTCACACAGAATGACACCGTGCACCACGCTGTGCGCCGTCTTGTCAGACGCATCTGTGGTTCGATCCTCGAGCAGGAGGACTGTCGCGTCATGCCGCGAGAAGTAATGCTTGAGCGCTAGGAGTTGCCGACGATAACGCAGCGAATTTTGCGCCAGCAGGCGGATTTCAGACAGGCTGTCCAGCACAACGCGGCTCGGCTTCACGCGCTCGAACGTCCGAAAAATCGAACTCGTCGCCTCGCCGAGTTCGAGATCGGAGGAATATAGCAGGCTCTGCTGCTGATCCGCATCCAGCAGGCTTTCGGCCGGGGCCAACTCAAACACCTCGATCCTGTCGTCCAGCGTCCAACCATGCGACGCCGCGCCGTTCCGCAGCTCCTGCTCGGTCTCCGACAAGGTGATGTAAAGACATCTCTCGCCGGCCGCCGCGCCTTCCAGCAGAAAACGCAGCGCGATCGTCGTCTTGCCTGTCCCGGGGTTGCCTTCCAGCAGAAACACGTGCCCGACCGTCAGGCCCCCTGCTAAAACATCATCAAGCCCAGGGACGCCGGTGCGGGCTTTGTCTGCGCGGCTCTGCACGCCCATGCCTTGCTCCAATCACGCCCGCCCCGGCGAAATGAACTCCCACGGCGCCGTCTCTTTCCCGATATCCGTCACCACCTCGATCAGCGCCGGACCGTTCGCCGCCAGCGCCTGCTTCACCGCCCCTCGCAGCCCGTCCGCATCCCGCACCTGCCAGGACGCCACCCCGAAACTCCGCGCAAACATCTGAAAGTCCGGATTGCGCAGCTCCGCCCCGGCCTGCCGCCCCTGGAACAGCCGCTTCTGGTCCCGCAGCACGTTCCCATAGGCTCCGTTGTTGAACAGCACGGTCACCAGGTTGATCCCGTGCTGCACCGCCGTCGCCAACTCCGAGGCACCGAACATGAACCCGCCATCCCCCGTCAGCGACACCACCGCCCGGTCCGGCTGCGCCACCTTCACCCCCAGCGCCATCGGGAACCCGGCCCCCAGCGTCCCCGAAAACCCCGACGTGATCAGCGTCCGCGGCGCGTAGATCGGAAACCCGAACCACGACACGTAGCCCGCCTGAGTCATTTCGTCGCACAGGATACCATCCTCCGGCAGCACATCCCGGATCGCCTCCAGGAACGACATCTGCGGCTGCACCGCCTGGATCGCCCGCGCCGTCTCCTCCTTGACCCGAGCAATCGCCGCTGCCCGCTCACGATTGTCGCGCCGCGCCACCTGGTCCGCCAGCGCCGCGGCACCCGCCGCGCTGTCGCACACCACGCCCGCATCCACCTTCAGCCGGCGCATTTCCACAGGATCAATGTCCAACCGCGCGATCTTCAACCCCGCCGGCAACTTGGGCCACCGCCCCGTCGGCACCTCCAGCCGCGTGCCGATGCCGATCACCAGGTCCGTCTCCGGCAGCAACCGGTACGCCGACGCGACCGTCAGCCCCAAAGGATGCCGGTCATCCAGCACCCCCCGCCCGCAGCGGAACACACCACCGGCGCGCCGATCTTCTCCGCCAGCGCCTTCACCTCGGCGCCGGCATGCAGCGCACCGCCGCCCACCCAGATCATCGGCGCCTTCGCCGCATCGATCATCCGCGCCACCGCCGCGATCCGCTCCGGATCGGGCACCGGCAACGGCACCAGCGGCAGCGGATCATGCCCCATCACCTCGGCCGCCGCGCCGAACTGGTCCCACGGCATCTCCAGCGCCACCGGCCCCGGCCGCCCCGACCGCATCTCCTGGAACGCCCGAGCCATCAGATACGGCGCCTGCGACGTGTGCTCGATCCGCTCGGCGTATTTCAGCAGGCTGCGCAGCGTCGCCAATTGGTCCGGCAGTTCGTGCAACTGCCCGCGCCCGCGCCCGATCATCATGCTCGGCACCTGCCCGGTCAGGCACAGCACCGGCGCGTTCAGCCCCCACGCCGTCGCCAGCGCCGCCGTGGTGTTCAGCACCCCCGGCCCCGGCACCACCGCATAGGCCCCCGGCCGCCCCGAGGCGCACGCATACCCCAGCGCCATATACGCCGTGCTCTGCTCGTGCCGCGCATTGACCAGCCGAATCCGGTTCGCGTTCCGCGCCAGCGCGTCGAACAGCCCGTACACCTGAACCCCCGGCAACCCGAACACCGTGTCGATCCCGTGACGCAGCAGCCCATCCACGATCGCCTCGCCGCCGGTCATCCGTGCCATGTCACTCTCCTGATTGCCTCGGCTCGCCGCTTGCCCCAGCGTGCCATGCGCAACCGCAGCGGAGAAGGGCACTGAGCGGAGTCTGTACGAACGCAGCAAACGCTGGATCGAGCGCTCGCCTCGCCAATCCGCAATCTGATCGCCGGCTCCGTCTTCGTCTGGTCGGTGGTCGGGCTCGGCACCGTCGCCTACGCCATCAGCGGCTGGAACTGGGGCGACGCGTTCTACATGGTCATCCTCACCGTCTTCACCGTCGGCTTCGACGAAGTCCGTCCGATCGCCACGCCCGAGCTTCGCGCCATCACCATCGGCGTCATCATCTTCGGCTGCACCGGCATGATCTTCGTGACCGGCGCCCTGGTGCAGTTCATAACCGCCACCCAGTTCGCCGACATCCTGGGCAACCGCCGCATGGCCAGTCGCATCGACCAGCTCCAGAACCACGTCCTGATCTGCGGCTTCGGCCGCATCGGCAGCCAGCTCGCCCGTGCCCTCGACGGCGCCCGCGTGCCCTTCGTCATCGTCGAAGCCAGCGAGAGACGCTGCGCCGAAGCCTCCGGCCGCGGCTATCTCTGCCACCTTGGTGACGCCACCGAGGAAACCCACCTGCTGCAGGCCGGCATCGAGCGCGCCCGCGCCGTGGTCTCCGTGCTGCCCGACGACGCCGCCAACGTCTTCATCACCCTCAGCGCCCGCAGCCTCAACCGCGATCTGCTCATCATCTCCCGCGGCCAGGCGGCGGCCACGCAAGGCAAGCTGGTGCAGGCCGGCGCCGATCGCGTCGTGCTGCCCGCCCATATCGGCGCCGAACGCATCGCCGAGCTGCTGCTCTTCCCCGCCGCCGAAGGCCTCGCCGGTGCCCGCGGCATCGAGCACCAGGTCCGCGCCCTCGGCCTGGAACTCGAAACCGTCGTCGCCGAAGCGCAAAGCCCCTGGGCCGGCAAGACCGTCGCCGAGATCGAAGCCGCCGCCTCCGCCCCCCTGCTCGTGCTCGAGGTGGAGCGCGCCGGCTCCCGCCGCCGCGAACGGCCAGGCCAGGACACCCGCATCGAACCCGGCGACGCCGTCGTCCTGCTCGGCCGCAGCCTCCACGACCTGGTCCACGGCTTCATCGCTCCCGCCACCTGAAGGCACTCGTCCATGCCAATGATCATCGTTCCCCCGGGCCGCGGCGAGCAGCACTGGCAGCCCGAGCCCGCCAATGGCTGGATCGAGGTCCTGACCGCCCCGCGAATGCCCGGCGCCCCCGCATCCTTCTCCGCCGGCCTGCAGGAACTGCCGCCGCTCGGCAAAATCCGCGAACACGCCCACCCCGCCCAGACCGAGATGTTCTGGGTCCTGACCGGCGACGGCCTCGGCCTGTTCGATGGCGTGGTGCACGCCATCACCGCCGGCACCTTCATGATCGCCCCGCCGCACGTGCGCCACGGCTTCATCAACGACGGCGAGGCGCCGTTCCGCTTCCTCTGGATGCTCACCCCGCCCGGCCTCGAGGACTTCTTCATCGGCATCGGCCGACCCAAGCACGCCGGCGAACCCGACCCCACGCCCTATCCCCGTCCCGACTTCACCGGCGCCGTCGAACTCGCCACCGTCTTCGAAACCCTCGACCCGCCACCCGCGCCGCCCTGGGACACCGCGCCGATCACCGACCGATCGAGCCTTGCGAAACTGAGAGGCAGTGCAGCGAAGCCCTAAAACCGTTATCGCGAGGCCCGCGCAGCGGGACGCGGCGACCCGCACCTTTGCCCCATAGGCACCTGAATATGGGCGGCGTTACACTTGACGTAGCAGGTTGCAGATCATCCGAATTAGGACCCGTAGGTTGGCCCGGGAGTCCCAACGAAAACCAATCGATGCGGAATCCGTCATAACGAGCAGGCAATAAGTTCATTTTTTTCAAAAGCCGAATTGGGGTTCTTCGACCCAGAATACCAGACGCCCACACCTAACTGAGCCATCAACTTGACCCAGTGCGGCTTAACCCGGACTTGTTTCGTTAAGGGCATATAGTTCACCATTGTGCATAAAATGGGCTTGTTTTTTGGGATTAAGCAGCGCCAAAATCCGAAGAGAATGACCCATAAACCTCGGCTCCTCTCGACAGTAGCTATTACCGCCTCCGTCTTTGGACTATGCGGATGCTCGCAAGTAGAAAGCCTTCTAACGAACAGGACCAAGCAGTTCGTATGCAATCAAGATCTGAGGTGGACCCCATTGGTAGGACCACTTTGGCCCGCTGCTTAGCTACAAACCTGTCAGGCTCCGATCCTCCTGCTTCAAAGTTATCAGGCATAAACCGCGTCCTGCTGTTGCGGCGGCTGTGGATATGTGGGCAACGCGTCAGCGTTGTCCAAGCGCAGCGGCATATCCACAGCCGATCCTGCCCAGGCTCGCCCGCCACACCGCCATCGGCATTCGGTTCCCAGCGCCTGATGCGGCCGCAACTCGTTGTAGAACTCAATCCACGCGCCGATACCCGGCACGTGCCTCGCGCACGTCCGCGTAATCCTTCAGGTATACCTCCTCATGCTTGAGCGAGCGCCACAGCCGCTCGATGAAGACGTTGTCCATCCAGCGGCCGCGGCCATCCATCGACACCGCATATCCCAGCCCCGAGCAGCGTGCCGACAAAGGCCTCGCAGGTGAATTGGCTGCCCTGGTCGGTATTGAACACCTCCGGCCGGCCGTGCGCCGCAGCGCCTCTTCCAGCGCAGCGACGCAAAACCCCGCGTCCATGGTGTTCGACAGTCGCCACGACAGCACCGCGCGGCTCCACCAATCCATCACCGCCACCAAATACAAGAACCCGCGCCGCATCGGGATGTAGGTGATATCGGCGCACCACACCTGGTTGGCACGCTCGATCGCCACTATCCCGCAGCAGATATGGGTAAATCTTGTGCCCAGGCGCCGGCTCTGCTGGTGCGTGGCTTCGGCCCCAGCGCGGCGATCCCCATCAACCGCATCAGCCGCTGCACCCGCTTGCGATTCACCCTCTCCCCGGCCGCGCTCAAGGTCGACCGCGATCCGGCGCGAGCCATAGAACGGTCGCGCCACAAACACCGCGTCGATCCGCCGCATCAGCGCCAGCTCATCCGCGTCATGCTCTGGCTTCGTCCGGTAAACGCCCGAGCGCGGCAGCCCAAGCAGCGTGCACTGCCGCCGCATCGAGAGCTGCGCGTGGCCGCGATCGAGCATCGCTCTCCGGTCCGCCGCGCTCATCTGCCGGACCTCCGCGCCAAAAAATCGCGTTCCACGATCAACTCGCCGATTTTGGCGTGCAGCCGTTCGATGTCTCGTCCCGACTGACCATCGCTGGTCTCGCTCCGGAAGACCCGTTCCGCATGCTCCACCAGCTGCTTCTTCCAGGCGTAGATTTGGGTCGGATGCACCTGATGCTGCACCGCCAACTCGGCCACCGTGGCCTGCTCCCGCAGCGCTTCAAGCGCGATCTTCGCCTTCAGTGCCGCGTCAATCCTACGTCGGGTTCTGCTCATGGTCCGCTCCGTCTAACACGGGCGGAGCCAGCCCGGTTTGTAGCTTAAGCCGGCTGGTCCCAAATCCGGGGTCCACTTCAGATCATACGCCATATTTGGTAAGCTACGATCAAAGTGGCAATATGGTTATTACAGTAGTCGCTCAGGGACCTTCGGAAGGCATCCGAGGAGACATTCAACGGGCTTGCAATCTGGTCAGCCCTCGGTCCCCTTCTCATATAATTATTGTCAAGTCGCCTCCCTCTGTGCAGCCCGAGGCTCAGCGGAAACTCTGCCGATCCTTCCTTGCTTTCAAATTCTCCCCGCAAGTATATTGGCCAACTCGAATTCCGCGGCAGCGAAAAATGGTTCTGTCCAGGTTGGATCTAGCCGAGAATGGAGACAACCCTGCCCCTCGTCAGGAGGCCAGTGGCAACCTACCAGCCATTTCCGAATTTGCCCGCTGCGAATGACTCTGTTAAAGGCTCCCCCGGGAGGGGCGGCGGAGCCGGACAGTGCGAAAGTGCCTCCACTTGGACCCGTGGAAGAAAGCACGCCAAATTTGTCTGAAGGTCCGGCGTCACCAGATCAACTTGGAGATGGCCCTGACTCAGAAGTCCTCCATCGAGGGCCAGCGTGCGCACAGAAGGACGCACCCCGCCGCCGTTGCCCATCCGCCCGCTGCTAATAGCATCTGAAAGCATAGTCTCGAAAGAGAATTGCCCTATTCGGAGACAAGAATGTCGCTAAGAGCGGCCATGTGGATTGCAATTAGTATAATAAGCCTATTCCCCGGATGGGCACTATCTCAACCGGTCGTTCCCACGGATATTGTTGGCACTGGGTCCTGCCCAAGCATCCCGTCTACAAATGAAATCATCCGGACCTACTCCGGGAACGTGGCGCTTGAGATACTATCAAGGGTTCTCTCGAAACATAGGCATTCATCTAAGAATTACTCCACAGCAAGCTTTGACAGTATACCCCACACGCCGACGATCTTGTTAGAGATGTTACGGGCTATGCGACTGCCTGCTTAGCCATCAAACAGGATCGTGTCAGCGGGATAATTAGCGCCAAGGAGGAAGATAGTATCTTTTGCTTCTTACCTATGAGCCGTGCATGCGTCATGTGATTTCGGACGAGCTTTTGAGAGACTTAGAGTCCGTCCGAAGACATTATGAAGGATTACAGAGCTTTCGGAGCATGAGGCGGATTGACGCGAGGTGGAGGAACGCGATTGCGTTATGATTGAAGCATTCCCAGTCCTTGGCCAACCGGCGACACCGCCCAAGCCAGGCGATGCTGCGCTCAACGATCCAGCGTTTTGGTTCGACGGCGAAGCCCTTGGCGCGATCGCTTCGCTTGACGATCTCGATCGCCAGACTTCGCATGGCCTTGGCAACGCCCTCCTGGAAGATCGGCCCGGCATAGGCCCCATCGGCAAACAGCTTACGCAGGAACGGAAACCGCCCGAACAAGGTGGCCACCAACAGCACGCCGCCGTCGCGGTCTTGCACATCGGCCGCCGTCACCAACGCGTGCATCACCAGACCCAGCGTATCGACCAGGACATGGCGCTTCTTGCCCTTGATCAGCTTGCCGGCATCGAACCCATGTGGATCGATGCAAGCCCCCCTTTTTCCGCGCTCTTTACGCTCTGGCTGTCCACGATGCAGGCGGTCGGGCTGGCCTCACGGCCGACCTGCTCGCGGCATTTCACGTAGAGCGCTTGGTGCATCCTCTCCAGCGTGCCGTCCCAGCCCCACTGGCAGAAATACCCATTCACCGTGCTGCGCGCAGGCAGGTCTTTCGGAATGTAGCGCCACTGGCAGCCGGTGCTCAGCACATACATCATGCCGTTCACCACCTCACGCATGTTCACCGTGCGCTTGCCGCCGCCGCGCTTGGCTGGCGGGATCAGCGGTTGGACCTCGGCCCACTCCGCATCGGTCAGATCGCTCGGATAGCGCAGCTTGTCGCGGTCGTAGCGCGGGCGGTTTTCGGTCGTCCACATCAGGCACCCCACACAGCAGTGCCGTGCAGCGAATCACAGCCTCCCGAGCCGGCTCAAGCACCCGGGGTTAACCGATTCAGATGATTCAGAATGTCCCCGGACGGACACTTAGAGAGGAGTAAGCTGAACATGAGAAAGTTGGCCATGGCGGCCGTGTGCCTTCTCTCATGCTGCTGCGGCTACGAGGGAGACGTCCGCTGTCACAACAACTGAGCGCCTCTCCGTGCCCGCAAATATCAGTGCGCTGCTTCAGGGCAAGGTGAAGCGCGACCAGTGGTACGAAGCTTACTATCGCAAGGACCGAGACGGAAAGGGACTCCGCCTAATCCGCAATGCCGGGGCGCGCCGGACACAATGCCATGCTACGATGTTATTGTGAATACTGTAAGTGGACGTGAGCCAGCAGATGCCGCCGTTGTTGATCTTACCTTGAAATTCCCTGATATCGGATTTCAGATATGGACAACCCAAGAACCTGATACATACGCAATTGTCGCTGCCATCGGGTTGCCCCGGCGAGAAGCGGTCACACTCACAGATGCTCTTGAGGCAAGAGGGTTGAATGCTAGATTCTGGCGATGGCCGAAATTCTCGGACAAAGGTAACCTGAACCTGGCCCTGGAGCTGATGTGAGCGCTGGGATCGTCTGCTCGTGCCGTCCGTTGATGTTTCTGCGTGCACCTCAGTTGAAATGCTTCCAAGCCTGCTCAGCTTCGTATGTGCCTTGGTCTTACTGAATTCTTTTCACAGAGTGCAGCGTCTTGGCCAATTGCCGATACACTATGAGTGTCGCAATAGTGGCCGAGGCGGCCTAATGCAAAGGAATTGTTGGTGGAACAGCCGAAGGTGATTTTCTCTCCCCCGAGTGGACATGGCCGTCAGGGTCGCGTTGCCGAAGTTCTCAGACAATCGTTGCTTCATCCAACCTTGAAGTTAGAGCTGAACCTAAACCTCCACCTCCTGCGATTCGGATCTATCATTAAGCCTAGAGGTGCTGCGGCTCTGAGTCCTGGCTTACAATTTGTGGCGCATGCTCCATATCTGACCAGAATGATTTCGCCGAAACACTTCGCAACCGGGGCGGTATTTTAGGGCGGTTGGTATCACCCTCAGCCAATGGGGCCACAGGTGCCACGAGAGAGAAGATTGTTTGCGGCGATCTTCGGGAGCCGGTCAAGAATATGGCTCCCTGTGGAGGCAAATAGTAGCAGTTCCGACCAAATTACGTCGATGCCCTTTGTATCACTGACAAGGTTTGGCCTGAATTGGAACGAGGGAGCTACACCTGATCCGGCGCCTTGATCAATCACTCCGCCGCCGCCTGTCCCCCCACAAACCGCCCCATCACCTCCTCCGCGAACGCCCTCAGCCCCGCAACCGACGCCTTCGGATCGACCAGCAGCACCGTCTCCACCCCGCCTTCCCGCAACCGCTCCAGCTTCTCCGCCACCTCATCCGGCGTGCCCAACAACGGCGAGTCATCCTCGCGCACATCCTCCGGCGGAGCCTCCCCGCGCGACAGATCGCCGATCACCTTCCACGTCTGCGCCCGCGTCGCGTACGCCTCCTCCCGCTCCGCATCCGAATGCACCATCTGCAACGCCCGAGCCGCCGCAACCATCGACGGATCGTACACCCGCCCCACACGCTCACACTCTTCCCGGAATATCGCGACACGCTCGATCGTCAGCCGTGTGGACCCCAACTGATCCAACAGCAGATTGAACCCCTCACGCGCCGCACGCCGGATCGAGTCCGGACTCCCGCCCGCCATCCACAACGGAGGATGCGGCCGCTGCACCGGCTCCGGCTCCACGACAATCCCCTCGTAATGCCAGCGCTTGCCGTGATGCGAAAACCGCCCCGCGCTCGTCCACGCCTTGCGGATCACCTCCAACGCCTCGTCGAACCGCTCCGTCGCCTCCGCCTGGGGAATGCAAAACCCGGCGAACTCCGGCGCGCGGTACCCTTTCCCCACCCCCAGATCCAACCGCCCGCCCGACAACAAATCCAGCGTCGCCGCCTGTTCTGCGATCAGCACCGGATTGTGCCACGGCAGCACCACCACCGCCGTCCCCAACCGGATCCGCTGCGTCCGCGCCGCGAGATACGCCAGCAGCGTCAGCGACGACGAAACCTGCCCCGCGCCCGTGAAATGATGCTCGACCAGGAACACGCTGTCGAAACCCAGACGCTCCGCCTGGATCACATACTCGATGAAGCCGCGATAAGAATGACTGTCGCCCAGCCCCGCATGACTGCTGCTCGCCATCCGCTTGGTGCGGGCCCCGCCGAACAGACCAAACCGCATCGATCGTATCCCTTGCTTCATCCCGTCATTTCCGCGAAAGCCGCCGCAACGACGCCGGAACGCGGCGCAGCCTAGCACGACGCTCGGAGAGAACGAACCGAGGCCATGAGCCTCACCGCGAGATGGGACACCACCGACAGACTCGAACGCGACATCTTCCGTTGCATCACCTGGCGTCTGATTCCCGCACTGATGCTCGCCTATTTCTCCGCCAGCCCCGACCGGGCGAATGTCGGCATGGCAGCGACCATCATGGACCAGGCGCTGCACTTCTCGAGCGCGCAGTTCGGCATCGGCGCCGAGACAATAGGTTACCAAATCGGGGATTTTGAGGTGGGCAGCTAAATGACAGGAATACGCTTTGCAGTTGCCAGCGATGCTACAGGACGATTTGCCGGGCCATGGTTTGCGAAACAGGATAGAAAGGGCAACGTTTATTTCGGCAACCGAAGCTTGGGTGGACTACAAAAGATCAGCCTTCACGAGGGTGGCAACCGGATCTGTCGATATGCCGATACCTCTGAAATTGCGGGTGGACCGAGAAAGGCAAACATTCGATGGATACGCCCACATACATCTCCTGCAGACTTTTCCTACGCATTATTCTTGGTATTTCCGACCAGCTATCTTGGAAAATCACCGAAGGCGCTGCCACCGAACATATTACGCATTAGTCCTGCACCCGAAGGAAGTGCGGCAGTGGTGGCTGTTTTCTTTACTCGGGAAAAGCCGGAGATGGCACTTGAACGATTAGGTCCGGCCGGATGCTTGTTAAGCCGCGCTCCCATGCCGAGTGGCGAGTTTTGCGGCATTCATTGCACATTGGCACCCGAGTGGGAGGACATTGATATCATTGTCCCCGCGAGTTATCACGAGCAAAGAGAATTTCGCTTTACGGCACATTGTCCTGAGGGGGTGGAGCGGACGATCTCGCTAACATTGCCGCTAGAGCCCAGTGTTGAAGATGGAGCGCTGACGCTTGTCGAGAGGCATGGTTACGCAGTCACCGCTGGTACGCTTTACGCTCCGCTCACTAAGCAGCACTACATACTTTCACGATCCTGTCTGATGTGAGGATATGGCGTCCTCCCTCCTAATCTGGTCGATACGTCTAGGGCCCGAAGTCTCGGACATGAAACACCACTCCACCCACCCCCGCGCCCCCGCCGACCTCGCCCAGGACCGAACCTTCTGGCGCGACCTCCTCACCCTTCGCCCCACCGACGCCCCCGAACTCCCGCCCCACACCGCCGGAGGCTACCGCAACCGCCGCTTCACCATCATCCGCGACGCTGCCTGGATCACCTTGTATCGCGCGAAACTACCATTCCCGCAGATCGGCGTCTTCCTCCGCTGCACCGGACTTGCCGGCGAGGCCTTCTTCACCCTCGCCGACCGCGCCAAACCGCGCCTCGAACCGACCCTCCGCACCACCGCCGGCCCGAACGCAACGATGGAATGGGGCACCTCGCACCACCCCGGCATGATCGACATCGCCGCGATCCATCCAGCCCCGCTCCCCTGGAACGACGACGCAGCGCGCCATCACACCGCTTGGCTGCTCAAAACCGGCGCGCTCTGGTGGACCAGCTTCGCCGCCCTGGCCGCCGATCCGGCTTGACCTTATCCCATATCCGGGATAAAATCCCGCGTATGGACCACCTCCCGACAACCCGCTCGCCCTCCGCCTCAAAACCCTCCGCACCGATCGTGGCCACTCCCTCCAGGACCTCGCCGACCGCAGCGGCATCAGCCGCGCCACCCTCTCCCGCATCGAAAACGCCGAAGTCAGCCCCACAGCCGAGACCCTCGGTGCGCTCGCCGCAGCCTTCAACATGACGATTTCCCGCATCCTCGCGCCCGTCGAACGCCCCTTCCAGGCCCTCATCCCGCGCGAGGAGCAAACCGCCTGGCACGACCCACGCGGCGGTTTCACCCGAACCATCGTCTCGCCCCCCAGCGGAGCGCTCTCAATCGAACTCATCCGCTGCGAACTCGCACCCCGGAAAACCATCGCCTATGAGAAGACCACCCGTCTCCGGCCTCGAACACCACCTCACCCTGCTCAGCGGCGCCCTCACTGTAACCGTGGAAAACGAAGCATACCATCTGAAACAAAACGACTGCCTGCGCTACCGCCTGTTCGGCGCCACTCGATTCGAAACCGGCCGCGCGGCCGCGACCTACCTGCTGGCCCTCGCATGAAACCCGACACCATCGATATCCGCACCATCGCACCCGACGACTTCCCCGCCGTCGAGCATCACCTCGCCGACATCCTCGCCGACGGCGTCAACAACGGCGCCGCAATCAGTTTCATGCAGCCTTGCACAACCGCCAGCGCGCTCACCTTCTGGCGCACGAAGGTCTTTCCCGAAGTTACCTCCGGCGAACGCGTCCTCTTCGTCGCCTGGCTCGATCAAAGACCCGTCGGCACCGTCCAGCTCGCCATCGGCCAGCCGCCCAACCAGCCGCACCGAGCCGACGTCGCCAAGATGATCGTCCACTCCCACGCCCGCCGAAAAGGCATCGCCACACGCCTGCTCCTCGCCCTGGAACAGCACGCGAAATCCCTCGGCAAGACGCTGATCACGCTCGACACCCGAACCGGCGACAGCGCCGAAAAACTCTACGCCTCACTCGGATTCCACGACCGCCGGCATCATCCCGAACTACGCCTTCGACCCGGACGGCCGAAGGACCCACGCCACGACCTACATGTTCAAGGAGCTCTAACCGCCGCCGTGCCGGAAGATGCACGCGCTAAGCGCCCTTGCGCAGCACCACCAGCTTCGGCGTGAAGCTCTGCACCGCCTCACCGTCCTGATTGAGCGTCACGCACCGCACTTGCACCATGCCGCGATCCGGTTTCGAACGCGACGGCCGAACCTCCAGCACCTCGCACTCGACATGCAGCACATCGCCCGGGCGGGTCGGCTTGCTCCATAGCAGCTCGCCGCCGCTGCCGATGATCCCGCCGGCCAGCGGCAGGCCGCCGTCCACCAGCAGCCGCATCGTGACACACGCCGTGAGCCACCCGCTCCCCGCCAGCCCGCCAAAGAAAAAGTCCTGCTCCGCGGCCCGCGGATCGACGTGAAAGGGCTGCGGGTCCCACTCCCGCGCAAAGGCCACCATCGTCTCGTGATCCAGCACCCGGCTCGCGCTGGAGAAGCGCTGGCCCACGTGCAAGTCTTCCAGGTAGAGCCGTTGCATGGACGTCCCCCGAGGGAATGCGATGCCTGACCTGATCGACGCCATCACCCGCATCGTCGGGCCGACCGGTCTGCTGACCGGCGCGGACAGCGAACCGTATTGCGAGGATTGGCGCAAACTCTACCACGGCCGGGCCGCGGCGGTGGTGCGGCCGGCGACGACGGCGCAGGTGGCGGACGTGATCCGTCTGTGCCACGAGACCGCCACGCCGGTGGTGCCCCAGGGCGGCAACACCTCGATGGTGGGCGGCGCGACACCGGACGACACCGGCCGCGCAATCATCCTCAGCCTCGCGCGGTTGAACCGCGTGCGGGCGATCGACCCGACCGACCTGACAATCACCCTGGAAGCCGGCGTAACGCTGAAAGCCGCGCAGACGGCCGCGGCCGAGGCGGGCTGTCTCTTGCCCCTCTCCATCTCCTCCGAAGGATCGGCGCAGATCGGCGGAATTCTGTCCACCAATGCCGGCGGCAACAACACCGTGCGCTACGGCAATGCCCGCGACCTGCTGCTGGGCCTCGAGGTGGTGCTGCCGGACGGCGCGGTGTGGAACGGGCTGCGGCGGCTGCGCAAGGACAACACCGGCTATTGCTTGCGCCAGATCTTCGCCGGGGCCGAGGGCACTCTGGGCGTGATCACCGCCGCGGTGCTGAAATTGGCGCCGCGTTTGCGCGAAACCGTCGTGGCGTTCTGCGCCGTGGACGGGCCGGAGCAGGCGCTGGCGCTGTTCTCCGCGTTTCAGGCGCACGATCCGGGTGCGGTGCAGGCCTTCGAATACATGTCCGGCCTGGGAACGACTTTCGTGTTGCGACACATCCCCGGAGCCGCCCTGCCGCTGCGCGAACCGGCACCGGCCTACGTGCTCGTGGAACTCGCTACCCCGCGGGAGAACGCCGGGCTGCGCGCGGCAATGGAGCAGGTGCTGGAGCAAGCGCTGGAAAGCGGGGTGATCGCCGATGCGGCGATCGCCGAAAGTGAGGCACAGCGGGCGGCGATCTGGCGCTTGCGGGAAGAACATTCCGAAGCCCAGAAGCGCGAGGGCGCCTCCATCAAGAACGACGTATCGGTGCCGGTTTCCGCCGTGCCGGCCTTCATCCGCGCCGCCACCGAGGCGTGCGAGCGACTGATCCCCGGCATCCGCGTCGTGCCGTTCGGCCATATCGGCGACGGTAACATTCATTTCAACCTGGAACAGCCGGAGGGGGTGGATGCGTCTGCGTTCCTGGCACGGGACCATGCGGTGATGGATGCGGTGAACAACGTGGTGCGGCAGTTCGACGGCAGCTTCTCGGCCGAACACGGTGTGGGCCGGCTGAAGCCGTACATGATGCCGGAGTGGCGCGGCGGGGTGGAACTCGAGCTGATGCGCAAGCTGAAGGCGGCCTTCGATCCGCGCGGGATCATGAATCCCGGCAAGGTGTTGCCCTGACCGACGGCAGGCCAGCCGCCTATCTGAACCGGATCGGCACCGCGGTACCGCCTCATGATGTGCACGAGGCAAGCATCGCGTTTGCTCGCATGTTGTTCCCCGAGGAACGCGAGCGATCGATCTTCGATCGCATGGTGACGGGGGCCGATATCGCCCACCGCTATTCGGTGCTGGCGGCGCACCCGCATCCAACCGACGGCGAGTCACGACCACGACGGTTTTTACCGGCGCGGTCTGTTTCCCTCCACCGGACCGCGCATGGCACTGTACGAAAATGCCGCGCGAACCCTGGCGCGCCAGGCGATCGCGGCGCTCGATCTCGGGCGTGACCGCGACCGGGTGACCCACCTGATCGTCGCGAGCTGCACGGGTTTCTCGGCGCCCGGGCTGGATTTTCACGTGATGCGTGACGCCGGCCTGGCGGACACGGTGGAGCGCACGATCGTCGGGTTCATGGGCTGCTTCGCGGCAGTCAACGCGCTGAAGCTGGCGCGGCACATCGTGCGCTCGGATCCGGACGCGCTGGTGCTGCTGGTGAACGTGGAACTGTGCAGCCTGCATCTGCAGGAACAGTTCGAGCTGGCGAAGATCATGAGCTTCCTGCTGTTCGCCGACGGCGCCTCGGCCGCGCTGGTTTCGCGCGAGCGCGAAGGACTGGCGCTGGATGGGTTTCGCGCCACCGTCATTCCAGACAGCGAGGCGCTGATCACCTGGCACATCCGCGACCAGGGATTCGACATGGCGTTGTCGGGCCAGGTACCGAACCGGATCAGGCGCTTTCTGCGTGAAGGCGGTGCGGCGTTTCTTGGTCCGCACGCGGCCGATCCGGGCACGGCGTGGGCGGTGCATGCCGGCGGGCGGTCGATCCTCGACGCCGTTCAGCAGGGCCTCGGGCTGGGGCCGGACTCGCTGCGGCACTCACGCGCCGTGCTGCGGGCGTTCGGCAACATGTCGTCGGCCACGCTGATGTTCGTGCTGGCTCGGCTGCTGCGTGAGCGGCGGACGGGGATCGCCCCAGGTATCGCCCCAGGGATCGCCATGGCCTTTGGGCCGGGGCTGACAGTGGAAAGTTTCGGATTTCACCATGCCTAGTATCCCGGATCATGGGAGCACGATTTGCGGCCGACCCGCGGTGGATGAAAGCGCATACTCGTCATCGCGAGGCGCGAAGCGCCGTGGCGATCCAGGGCGAACCGCACCAACCGCCCGTTTTCTTGTTAGGCCTGCAAGGCCGAAGCAATCTCGACCGATGCGGCGCGTTTGCTTCGTCCCCCGCATTCGCGGGGTTTCCTCGCAATGAAACGATGCGCTGCATGACTCGCGCCCGTACAGACGGTGGGAACGAGCTCGGGTCTGCGCACGCGCAGCACCGAGCAAGAGCAGATGGACACCGGCTGCGCGGATTTCGATGAGTACGCGCGGTGTCTGCACGATCTGACCCACGTGAACGTGCTGACGCGCACCCACGCACCGGTCCTGGCGTGGCTTTCAAACGAAGCCAACGACCTCGACACCTTCACCGTCTGCGACATCGGCTGCGGCGAGGGCGATCTGCTGCGCGCCATCGCCCGGCGGTTTCCGCGCGCGGTGCTGACCGGCGTGGATCGTCATCCCTGGAGCATCCGCGCGGCCCGGGCGGCGACACCGGCGACACTGCCGATCACCTATGAGGAAGCCGATCTCTTCGCATTGGCCGACGACAGGCGGTGGGATTTCATCGTCAGCTCGCAGTTCACCCATCATCTGGCCGATCAGGAGCTCGTGCGGTTCATCCGCTGGCAGGAGGAGCATGCCCGCAAGGGCTGGTTCGTCGCCGACCTGCACCGTCATTGGTTTGCGTATCACGGCTTTCCTTTGCTCGCGCGCGTGATGCGTTGGCACCGCTTCGTTCGGCTGGACGGCCAGGTATCCATCGCGCGCGCCTTCACCGTGGAGGAATGGCGCGATGTGCTGGGGCGCGCCGGCGTGCCGGCCTCCGGTGTGCGCGTACGCTGGCACATGCCCTTCCGGATCTGTGTGGCGCGCCGATGCGCCCCGTGATCGTCGGCGGCGGCCCGGCAGGCGCCGCCGCGGCGATTTCGCTGGCGCAGGGTGGCGCGGCGCCGCTGGTGCTGGAACGCACACGCGGGCCGCACGACACGGTGTGCGGCGATTTCCTCAGCGGCGAGGCCGGCGCGTTGCTGCATCGGCTGGGTCTCGACTTGGCGGGCCTGGGCGCGGTGCCGGTGCGCTGGGTCCGGTTGGTTCGTGGCGCACGCTCGGCCACGGCGCGCCTGCCGTTTCCTGCCTGGAGCCTGTCGCGCCGCGCGCTGGATGAGGCTCTGCTCCGGCAGGCGGAGCAATTCGGCGCGGAAGTGGTTCGCGGTGAAACCGTGCGGGCGGTGACCGAGGATGGCGCGGTGGTGCGCTCAGGCGGCGGACGGATCGCCGCGTCGGCGGTGTTCGTGGCCACGGGCAAGCACGACCTGCGCGGCTGCGCGCGGCCGCGCGTGAAGCGGGCGGTTGGTTTCAAGATCTACCTGCGTTTGGCGCCGGAACAGCATGAGGCTTTGGCCGGCGGCGTGGAGATCGTGCTGCTGCCCGGCGGCTATGCCGGCCTCCAGGCGGTCGAGGACGGCCGCGCCGTGCTGTGCTGGCTGACGCGCGACGGGAACGCGCAGGCCTGTTTGCGGCATCCGCACCTCGCGCTCCGCCTGCGTGGCGCGGTTACGCTGACCGAGAAGCCGTTATCGGTCGCCGGCATGCCGTATGGCTTCGTCGCCCGGCCCGCGCCTTGGTTCCGGCTGGGCGATCAGGGGGCCGTTATTCCCTCCTTCGCCGGCGCGGGGGTGGCCATCGCGTTGATGTCGGGGGCGGGTGCGGCGGAGTGCTTTCTGCGCGGAGATGATCCGGCGGTGTTCCAGCGTGCATGCGCGCGATGGGCGCGCGGCCCGGTCGGGCGTGCCGTCATGTTGCACCGGCTGTTGTCATCGCCGGTCTTGGGGCGTGCGACGGTCGCAATGTGCCGCGTGTGGCCCGAAGTGATGGCGGCTGCGGCGCGGCTGACGCGGGTCCGTTAAGAAAAAATTCCTTGACACCCGATCCCCGCCTTGTGGTTTCATTGCGCCCGTGACCGCCCCGGCAAACACCGCCGAGCCAACCCATAAACCGGCCCCACACCAGGGCCCGGAACAAACCCCCGTCGCCCCGACCCGCACCCTCCTCCTGCTCGGCCTGGTCCGCCGGCTGATCACCTACGGCAAGGAACTCACCGCCACGCTGCAACGGCGCCCCTCGACCGAGACCATCATCAAGGCCGGGCTGAACTTCGGCATCGTCAACGTCGCGGTGATCCTCGCCCGCATCAGCCGTGCCCTGCAGCTTGCTCGGGCACTGGAAACCAGGCTCGAAGCCCGCGCCGCCCGTCCCGAGCCGGCGCGCCCCGCCGCCGCCCCGTCGTCCCCGCGCAAGCCACGCGAACCGCGCAGCGCATCACCGCAGCAGGACCCGAAACCGGCCCTCCCCACGCTACCCACGGCCGAGCAGATCGCCGCCCACCTCCGTCACCGCCCGGTTCACGCCGTCCTCGCCGAAATCTGCGGCAATCTCGGCCTCATGCCGGACAACCCGCTGTGGGCGGACGTGCAAGACGCCATCCTCGAATTCCGCGGCAGCGGCATGGGCCTCTTCAAAGCTTATTTCGCGCGCACCCGCACACCCCGCTTCTACCCGTGGGACTCACCGCAGATGACGCCGGAACGGCTGTTGCAGATCTGGGAAGCGCCTCCCGCTTCGCTCGCAACGGCCTCCACCGGCCCGCCCTGACCAGGGCACCAACCCAAAAGACAAACCGCGCTCCACCGGAACCGCTCGCAATTCCGGTCCCTTCGTCGTTGCCGCAAAGGAACGACAATGTGCGGAGGGGTCAGAACCCGAACATATGGTCCAGCGAGAACCCGCCGCTCTCGTCCATCAGCCCGTGATACCCGAACAGCCGGCACGTCCCATCCCGCACCAGCACGTACCCCGTCGGCCCCGCCTGCTCCAACAGTGCGGCATCGAAGTGCCGGTCGGGCCACACCATCGCCGACCCGCCGCAGGCGATCGAGAGCGGTGCCTCCGCGATCACCGCTCCGCTCCCGTCGTGCAGAACCAGCGTCGTGGCCGAATCGAGCGTGCCACGGTGCCGAGGCGGGATAGATCAGCGCCGCGAAGCTCCGCCGCACCGCGTCCCCCAGCCGCAGGAACAGCCTCGTGGAAAGCCCCGGCGGCGGCCCGTTATAGGACTGCGGCTCGTCCCGGTACGTCATCAGCGTGTTGAAGATGTGCGCCCCGAAGCTCGACTCCGCCGCGTGGCCGGACGCCCGGTCCTCGTAGCGGAACAGCGCGTGCATCCAGCCGTCGGCCTCGCCGCCCTCGCGGAAATCATAGACCAACTCCCCATGCCCCTCGACCGCGCCGGCCAGTTCTGACACGTCCAGCGCGAGATCATGGTTCCGCGGCAGACAACCCAGGAACCGCTCCGCCACCTTCCGTCCATCCGCCGCGAACAGGTCGAGCCGCAGCGGCAATGTCGCCTGCGTCTCCGCCATCGGGTTCGGCTGCACGATGCTGCGGAACCGTGCCGGTTCCAGCACCGGGAACGGTAGCAGGTACCCTCGACCCAACTGCCGCGGCAGGTGCGGGATCGCCGGATCGGCCCGCAGGTCGGCGCGCTCGACATTCACGTGCGCGATCCGCATCCGGCTCCCCTGCACAACCTCGTAGCGCGGGCGGACCACATGCCGCCCCGCCCGCACCTCGATCTGCGCCGGCCAGCGCAGCCCGGGCAGCACGCTCGCGACATCCACCGCCACCGACGCGAACGGCCCCACCGCCTGCGCCACCGCCCGAGGCTCCTCGGCGCCCATCCGGTCCAACGTCACCGCTCCGGCCGGGATCGGCACGGCGTGGCTGTTCTGCAGCCATAGGATCACCCGCTCATCGGCCCGAGGCGCCGGCAGGCCGGCATAACGCTCGGACGGCCAGGCGTTCGCATCGTGCGTGCACGATAGGCTCGGCCCGTCATCGGCCGCGAACGTATCCAGCGCGTATTTCACCACGTCGTGCCCGGCCGCGCCGATCACGTGGACCAACAACTGCCCGGTGAACGCCGGCAAGCCGAACCGCGCCCGGATCTCCCGGCTGTCCAGCGCGAACCCCGCCGGTCCCGTGGGCAGTGCTTCCTCCCAGGTCGCCAGCACCGTTCCATCCATGGCGAACAGCCGCAGCCACAGCCGCACCGATTTCGCCCCGTAGCCCGCCCAGTAATTGGCCGAGACCAGCCGCGTGGACAGCCCGTCCTGGTCGCGGAAGAACACGAAGTTCGTCGCGAAGTTCAGCCGGTCGAGATACCGGCCGGGCACCGTCAGCATCTCCGACGGCAGCTTGGCCTCGTCCAGCGTGAAGCACGCGGCCCCCTCCGGCAGCAGGTGCGCGATGCGCGCCGCAATCCGCCCGCCATCGAAGGCCGCGACCAGCACCGCCCGCACCTCCGCCTGCGGCAGGTCGGTCAGAGCGCGCGCCATCATCCCCGCACGCTCCTTCCCGACCAGCGTCACGTCATGCACGTAGAGGCCGCTCACGCCGGGCAGATCCGGATACAGCGCCAGCAGTGCCTCGGCGATGCCGTCCGGGTCATACAGCGCCACCGGCCCGGCCTCGACGATGCGCGCATACAGCCGGGCAATCCCTTCGGCCGCCAGCGGATGCGCCAGCGCCTTGTAGATCACGTTGCCCCCCGCCCGGGCGTCGAATGTCTGGATACGCAGCATCGAATACCCTTCAGATACCCAACCGCCGCCGCATCTCCGCAGCGGCCGCCGGCGTGTCATCGAGCGGACTGACGGGCCACATCTCCAGCCGGCCCGTGAAGTCCCGCACCCGGCCCGCATGGCGCAGTGACTCGGTGAACACCGCCTTGCGCCGGGACCGGCCGGGCAGCGGCGCTAGCATGACCGGGGCGGTGGTGGCCACCGCCTCCGAGATCATGGAAACGCTATCGATCGTCACCACCACGGCATCCGCCAGCGCCAGCATGCCGAAATAGGGGTTGTCGCCCCTTCCATCCCACACCGTCCCGCCCAGCGGTCGCACGGCCGCTGCGATTGCCGCGGTCGCCGCCGGGTCTGTGCGGCGAGACGGGGTAACCATCACCCCGGCGCCGTCCCGACGGATCATCTCCGCAAGCTGCACCCCCAGCGCCGCGCCCTCTGCCGCGCCCAGCCGGAACCGGCCGTTGCTGCCGCCCACCAGCACCGCGACGAGCGGCCGAGGCAGCAAGGCGAACGCATCCCGCCACCGCCCCGCCGCCTCGGCCAGGCGGGCGGGTGTCACCCGGTGAATCGCCGTGCGGCTGACGAACACGTTGGGACCTCGCAGGTCGTCATGCGGATTGACCACCACGAAATCGAACCGCCTTGGATCCATGCGCGGGTGCTGCACCTGCGCCACGGCCACACCGCGCCGCCGCAGCGCGGCGGCCACCGCCGCCCCGACGCCGCCGCTGGCGATCGCGACCCGCGGCCATGGCCCGCGAACCGTCTCCTCCAGCGCGATCAGCGGGGCCGGCCACAACCGCGCGGCCACAAATCGCCATGGCCTGCGCGGCACCAATGCCCGCATCTCCGGCGCGAGCCCGGCCGCTTCGGCCAAGCCGAGCGCCTGTGCCTCCAGCCCCGCATACGGCTCACTGAGCACCCAGGCCGCAACGGCGTTCACGCGCCGCGGAACGCCGGCTTGCGCTTTTCCTTGTACGCCCGGATGCCTTCCTGCATGTCGGCGCTGCCGCGCACGCGCGCGATGGCCTGGCTGGTCGCCACCAGCGCCTCCACCGGTCCCACCGGCATGATCTCTGCAACCAGCCGTTTCAGCGTGGCCATCACCAGCGGGGCATGCTCCAGAAGCTGCTCGGCCATCGCAATCGCCTCGGCTTCGTGGCGGCCCTGCGGAACCACCCGGTTGACGAACCCGACGTCATGCGCCCGCTGCGCCGAGACCTTGGACCCCAGCAGCATCATCTCCATCGCCAGGTGATGCGGCATGCGGGTGACCAGCGAGCTGACCATGCCGCCGGTCGTGCCGAGCTTCGCCTCGGGATAGTAGAACACGGTACTTTCATCCGCAACGAGGAGATCGGCCATCATCACCAGGACAAGGCCGCCGCCGACACACCACCCGGTGGTCGCGGCGATCACCGGCTTGTCGGTGCGGAATCCCACGCCCGGAATGCACCGCCACAGCTCCGGCAGGTCCGACACGTCGGCGCCCGCGGTGAACGCACGATCGCCCGTTGCGCTGATGATCGCGACGCGCTGCTCCGACGCATCAAACGCCTCCATGGCCTGCTGCAATTCAACCGCAACAGCCGAGGAGATGGCATTCAGCTTCTCGGGCCGGTTGATGCGGAGGATGGAGATCGCCCCGCGCTGTTCGGTGGTGACGACAGGCATGGTGGTGTTGCTACACCGGGGAGCGGGGTATTGGGAGGGGTGCGTTGCGCTTTCGTGTCACGGCGATCGGGTCAGCAGCCAGGGAGCGGGCGCCGGTTCAGGACGCCGGCGGCGCGGCGGGCTTCCTGAGCAATGACAGGCAATCCAGCTCGTTTGTCCCCCCCAATCGATTGTCTTTTGCGCCTCCACGGCAAATCCGCTCTTGACTGCAACATGCTTGAATATGTCGGCCGACATGAAATTACGCAATCCGGGGTTCTTCCTGAAGTCGCGGCCAGGATTGGCCGCGTAATTGGAGTGGTGAATGAATGCGAAGCCGCCCTCTGCGAGTACCCTGGCGAACTCATGCACATATTCGATGACAAGCTCCAGGTCGAAATGAACCATGGCATCGAAAGAATAGAGAAACGATGCCGATCCTGAAGCCACTGCCGAGATGTTTGTGCCATCGTTCTGGACAATGGAGACATTCTCATTTCCAGCAAACCGTTGCTCGCAGAATTCGATGTTTTCGGGATTTACGTCAATCATGATGACGCGCTTCGCTCGCGTCAGCAGTTTCTCTGCGTTGCGTCCCCTGCCGCACGCGAAGTCGATGCTTGTGGTGTAGTCGATCTCAGCCTGGTCCAGGAAAGGAGTTATCAGCGTGGACCACTGCCGATCCATGGTGGCCTGGGCGGCATCGTGATACGCCTTTGCAACGTCATTGCCCCATAGATACGCCTCGTCTGCCACCAGCGCTGCAAGCCGGCTATCCTTCGTCCCGTCCAAAGCCGATGTCCCCGCTCGAAGACTGCGTTACTACCCGCAAACAGCAGAGGGAGACAGGCAAAACCCGACGCCGTGACAAACACAGGAGCTTGAGCCGCCGTGCCGACCCCCTGGGCGGGCTCTGCGAGCCCCGCCGGAGCGTTAACGTTTCGTTGGAAGCTTTGGGTGTAGATCAGGGGCCTTTGGGGAAAGGTGACTGGTGAGGGCCCTGACGCGGTAGATCACCTGCAGCTCTGGGCCAGGCAACAAGCCGACATGATTTGCCCGACCCGCCGAGCACAGCGAGACGCCGGGATTGCGTCATTAGGATGGAGGCTCTACGGCTCCGATGAATTTCGCGAAGGGCTAATTCCTTGGCAGTTCATCAAGCCGCTGCTGGATCAGCTTTCTCTCGGCGGGCCGATTGGCCCATACCATCAGGAAGATCAATTCGTGCAGAAGCTGAACGTCCCGGGGGTGCTGCTCCGAGGCCTGTACCGCGAGCCGCGCGGCCTCTTCATATCGCCTTCCCCAAATGTTCATGTCGATCCGAGAGAGACGATCGCGTGGCGCCGGAGAGGCCTGGGCTGTCTCTTCGATCATGCGGTAAATTCTTCTCACCTGCGGGTGATCAAGATCGAACGACAAGTTGGACGGGTAAGTGTTGTCCCCGCGATGAAAAGTTATGAGATTCCGATAGATCTCGACAGACTGAGTGATTGCACCGAAAGTCCACCACAGCGGGTCTATGGAGGGTTCGGAAGCGGGCTTGGCGCCCTCGGCACAGTGCATGGCCAAGCTGACTTGGCAAGCGGCCTCGAATATCGTGCCGCGGCCCGTCACATCTCCAGCTGAATTGGGATGAAACGCCGTTTGCGTATCCTCTACAGCATAGATGCCGCGAGCCCTCAGTGTCGGATAGAGCAGCCTGAATGTCTTCTTCGTGAGTTCGTTATGATGGCTCCCATCGTCTACGACGATATCGAAAGGTCCGTATTGGGTGACAATCTGCTGCAGCAGAGCAGGGTCATCCTGCGAGCCCTGAACCACTTTCACCCGGCTCGGTAGCTGGAGCCGTTTGGATGCAATATCCACTCCGATGATGACGCCCGCGAGGAAATATTCCGCCCACATCATGAGGCTGGAACCGCCTGCATCCGGATCCTGCTGACCACCCACGCCGATTTCCAAAAGCCTTATCGGCTTGTCACGAAGCTTCCGGAACATTTTATGATAGATCGGGGTGTAAAGGTGCGCACCAAACTTATCGCCACCGTTTCGAACCGCAAGCCGAGACAACGGGTCCATCTTCATCGCGCCAGCCCCTACGGTTTCGGATAAGCCGGTTCAGTCCATCGAATAAGAACAGGCGATTGCCGGAAGGCGCGCCGCGTGATCCCACCGAACCCGCGGCGCTCCCAACTCAGGTCTGCACGCCGGAGATCACTTCGCCGAAGCGCACCCAGGTCTTGCCGTCCCACTTCGCCGGCTGAAGCGCCGAGATCGGGTGGTAGCTGGTCGGGCTGTCATTCACCAGGATGCCGGGAAGCAATGCCGGGTTCTGCTCATCCTTGATGGACGTGGCCTGCTTCATGACATTCTCGCGCGAGAAGTCTCCGTTGCAGGCCTCCAGCACCTTCCACATCGTGTAGCTGGCGCCGTAGCCCGCGATGTAGCCGGCATCCGTGATGTCCCCGCCGGGGACGTATTTCGCCATTAAGTCCTTGAAGTCCTTCATTCCCGCATCGTCGTCGAAGGCAGGATCGGCCGGGTCCTTCAGATAGAGCGTGCTGATCATGCCGATGGCGTTTTCCGGCCCGGCCGGACGCATGACCGCGCCGACCGAGATCGCCACGTTGGTCATCATGAAGAGCGGTTGCCACTTCATGTCGTGCACCTTGCGGATCGCTTGCGCGGCGAATTTGGGGATGGCGGCGACCAGCAGGGCATCGGCGCCGGAAGACTGCGCCTCCGCGATCTGGGAATCGACCGTCGGATCCGTCGTTTCGTAGGTAAGGGACTTGACCACGTGCTTGTCCCAATCCTTGCCCAGCACGTCGCGCACTCCGATCGGGTAGTCTTTTCCAAAATCGTCGTTCTGGTACAGGATCGCGAGCTTGGCGTTCGGAATTTCCTTCAGCATGTACTTGGTGTAGATTTGCGCCTCGGTGCGGTAGCTGGGCTGCCAACCGATGGTCCAGGGAAATTCCTTGTAGTTGCCCCATTTGTCGGCACCGGTCGCCACGAACAGTTGCGGCACTTTCCGCTGGTTGCAGTACCTTTCAATGGACGTGTTGGTTGGCGTGCCCAGCGTATGGAACAAGAAATCCACCTGGTCCTGCTCCACCAGCCGTCGCACCTGCTCCACTGTCTTCGGCGGGCTGTATCCATCGTCGTATGAAAGCAGGTTGATCTTGTGGCCGGCCACGCCGCCCTGATCGTTCACCCGCTTGAAAAATCCGACATCGGCCTTGCCGACCGAAGCATAAGACGAAGCCGGCCCGCTGTAGGGCATCGTCTGGCCGATCTTGATCTCATTGGCGGTCACGCCCGTCGTGGAAGCCGCCCAGGCGCGACGAAGGATAGCCGGTGCGCCTAGCACGGCCGCTGCGCCGAGCAGCGTGGTGCGTCTGCTTATCATGCTTTGAACCTCCCTGATCCCGCCAGCCCCGTCTCCCGTCGGGGCGGCCGCGCGAGTGTGGCCATGCCGCCGCCCCGGTTGCAATCCTCTCCCGCAAGGCCAGGATGCCTGCGGCACAGCGATGCGGGCGCACTCGATGAAAACAGTCGCGATCGGCGGGTTGGGCGCAATCGGGCTGCCGCTGGCCCGTGCGCTGGATGCGGGCGTGCCCGGCCTCAGGCTGGTCGCCGTCGCCGCGGCGGACCTGGCGCGAGCCCGCGATCGGGTGGGCGGATTCCGCTCGCCGCCAGCGGTGGTTCCCGCAGCCGAACTGGCACAGGCCGAGATCGTGGTCGAAGCCGCTCCGGCGGCGGTGTTCGAACAGATCGCGCTGCCGGCCATTCAGGCTGGGCGCATCCTGGTTCCGGCTTCCGTCGGCGCGCTGCTGCCGCGCATGCACCTGGTGCAGGAAGCCGAGCGCACCGGCGCCCGCATCGTCGCGCCCACCGGCGCCCTGCTCGGGCTGGACGCCGTGCGTGCCGCCGCCCAGGGCCGGGTGCACAGCATAACCATCGAAAGCCGCAAGCCGCCGGCCGGGCTCGCCGGGGCGCCGTTCCTCGCCAAACACGGCATCGACGTGCAGGGCATCGCCGAGCCGCGGAAGGTCTTCGCCGGCAACGCGCTCGACGCCGCCGCGGGCTTTCCCGCCAACGTCAACGTCGCCGCCGCCCTCGCCCTCGCCGGCATCGGGCCCGAGCGGACGCAGGTGGAGATCTGGGCCGACCCGACGATCACCCGAAACACCCACACGATCCGCGTGGATGCCGAAGCCGCCCGCTTCACCATGACGATCGAAGGCGTCCCCAGCCCGGAGAACCCCCGCACCGGCATGCTCACGCCGCTCTCCGTCCTGGCGTGCCTGCGCGGCCTGGTGGACACACTCAAGGTCGGTTCGTGACAGCCGTCTGCGCCCGGATTGATTAGCCGGGACTTGATGGGCCGGTCCTTCGGCCTGCCGCTGCTGTACGTGGTCTGGGCGCTGCCCTTCACGCTGGCGCTCTCCTGGCTCGCCCCGCCCTGGTCCAACCCCGACGAGCCGGCACACATGCTGCGCGTGGTCGAACTCGCGAGTGGCGAACTGCTCGCCCATCGCCTCGGCCCGGGGCAGACGGGAGGCTTATCGGATCTTGCCGTGCTCGAAGCCGCCCATCCGACCGAGGCAACCCGGGCGCCGACCCGGCCGATCACCGGCGCGATCCTGGGCGCCAGTACATCGGTCAGATGGCATCGCACGCTGCAGCCGCTTTCCTTCGCCAACACCGCGCAGTACCCGCCCTGGTTCTACTTGCCGGCGGTGGTGGCGACCGTGGTGGGCCGGATCTCGCGCATGCCGGTGGACCAGACCCTGGTACTGGCGCGCGCCGCCACGGCGTTCTCCGCTGTCCTGATCACCGCGCTCGGGCTGATGCTGGCCTGCCGCAGTCGGCTGGCGCTCGCGGCGCTCGCCATCATGCCCATGACCCTGTCGCTGGATGCGGCCGTCGGCCAGGACGGGCCGATGATCGCCACCGCCGTGCTGGCTGTGGGATGGATCGACCGGCTGATCGAGCAGGGAGAGCGGCGAACCGGCTGGCCCCTTGCGGGCGTTGCGGTCCTGCTGACCTGCCTCTCCATGGGGCGGCCGCCCCTCGTCCCCCTGGCCCTGCTCGTGCTGTTGCCCGGCGCTCGCTTGCGCTGGAGCCAGATCGGCACGGTCGCGGCGATCGTCATCGTTGTCGGCCTCTGGTCACTCTATGTCGCCCGACGGGTTACCGTGCCGTTCCCGCAAGCCGATCCCACGCTGCAGGTCAGGCACATCCTGGATGCGCCCGGCGCGTTCGCGCGCATGATCCCGATGGACCTGATCCACAACGATGCGATCTACCTGCGGGAGTTCATCGGACAGCTCGGATGGCTGGATACGCCGATTCCGCTCTGGTTCGTGGGGTTGAGCCTGGGGGTCTTGGCCTGCGCCTTCGTCGCGGCGGCGCAGGGAGTGGGCCAGCGTTACTGGATCGTGGTGCTGGCCGTTGCGGTGTCGCTGGTCCTGATCGAGGCGGTTCAGTACATCACCTGGACCGGTCTCGGCTCACCCACGATCGACGGGGTTCAAGGCCGTTACCTGATCCCGCTCGCCGCCGCCTTTATCCTGGCAGTGCCGGCTTGGCGCCCGGCGGGCACCCTGGCGCGGCCGGCGGCGCTGGCCGGCATCGCGGTGCTCGCCGCGCTGACGCCGCTGGTCGTGGTGCACGCGATGGTCGTGCGCTACTACGTCGGCGGATGATGGCCAGGCGAGTGATGACCAGGGGGGTGATGACCGGGCGCGCGTACGCTGAGATAGAGAAGGCGCTTCATCTCCTTCCGTCCGCGGGTGATGGAATTCGAGGATCAGCCCGCTGGCGAACGACAGGAACGCCAGCAGCATCAGCGATGCGGCGAGCACCGCGGTGGGCAGCCTAGGGACCAGGTGGGTCTGCCAGAACTCCGTCACCACCGGGATGCCGAGCGCGATGCCGCAGGCGAACAACACCACGCCGGCGGCACAGAAGAGCTGCAACGGGCGCTCGTCTTTCACCAGGCGGATGATGGTGCGGACGATCCGCAGTCCGTCGGTCACGGTGTGCAGCTTGGAGACGCTGCCTGCCGGCCGGCTGCGATAGGCGGTTTCGGTCTCACCGATCGGCATGTTCAGTTCGAGCGCATGCACGGTGAACTCGGTCTCGATCTCGAACCCGGTGGAGAGGACGGGGAAGGATTTGACGAAGCGGCGGGAAAACACCCGGTAACCGGACAGCATGTCGCTGATGCGGTCACCGAAGATGGCGCGCACCAGTCCGGTGAGCATGCGGTTGCCCAGCCGATGACCGGCGCGGTAGGCCGGTCCCGGCGGCGCGACGCGGGTGCCGGTGATCATATCGAGCTGTTCGTTCAGCAGCATGCCGACCATGCGCGAGGCGTCGGCGGCGTCGTAGGTGTCGTCGCCGTCCATCAGCACATACACATCGGCCTCGATATCGGCGAACATGCGCCGGATCACGTGGCCCTTGCCCTGCTGGCGCTCGGTCCGCACGATCGCGCCGGCCTCTCGCGCCGCCGCGGCGGTGCGATCCCGGGAGTTGTTGTCATAGACGTAGATGCGAGCCGTGGGCAGCACGGCATGCAGGTCGGCCACGACCGTGCCGATGGCATGCTCCTCGTTGTAGCAGGGGAGCAGAACGGCGATCTCGGGGTCCGGGCCTGGAATCGGCATGCACGCCATGATGGCAGATAACCCCGAGGCAACGCAGCCGGGCGGGATTGCGTCCCACGCGCCTGTCGGCGGGATTACCTCCCACGCGCCTGTCGGCGCGATCGCGGCAAACGTCATGCACTTCGCGCGGCTGCTGCGCCGCGCGGGCTTGCCGGTGGGTCCGGCCGAGGCCGAGGCAGCGCAGCGGGCGCTGGCACTCATCGACATCGGCGACCGTGCCCAGGTACGCACCGCGCTGCGCACCACGCTGATCCATCGGCGGGAGCATCGGGAGGTGTTCGACCAGGCGTTTTCGCTGTTCTGGCGCGATCCGACCGCGGCAGAGCAGGCGGTGGCGATGGCCCTGCTGGAGGCACAGAAGTATCGTCGGCCCGAGCGTCCGCCGCCGGCCGGACGGCGTGTCGCCGAGGCATTCGCCTCGCCCCGCGATAAACCGCGTGAGACCCAGGAGCCTCCACGGGTTGACGTGGCGCTGACCGTATCCGACCGCGAGCGCCTGCAACGGCTGGATTTCGAGGCCATGAGCGCGGCGGAGATCGCCGAGGCGAAGCGGGAAATCCGGTCACTCACCTTGCCCTTGGACGTGCGGCGGACGCGCCGGCGCCGGCCTGACAGCAGGGGGCCGGCGATCGACCTGCGGCGGACCATCCGGGGCAGCCTGCGCACCGGCGGCGAAATCCTGACGCTCGCGCGCACAAGGCGGATCAGCCGGCCGCCGCCGCTCGTGGTGCTGTGCGACATCTCCGGCTCCATGGCGCGCTACACGCAGGTGCTGCTGCATTTCCTGCATGCCGTGACCAACGATCGCGACCGGGTCAGCGTGTTCCTGTTCGGCACGCGCCTCTCCAACGTGACGCGCCAATTGCGACTGCGCGACCCCGAGGTGGCGTTCCAGATGATCTCCCAGCTCGTGCCGGACTGGTCGGGCGGCACGCGCATCGGCGAAGCGCTGGCCACCTTCAACAAGGTGCTGGGCCCGGCGGGTGCTGGGCCAGAACGCGGTGGTGTTGCTGATCACCGATGGACTGGACCGGCCAAGGGAAAATGAGGGGGAGAGGGGCCTCTCCGCGAACATGGACCGGCTGCATCATTCCTGCGGGAGGCTGATATGGCTGAACCCGCTGTTGCGCTGGTCGGGGTTTGAGCCAAAATCGCAGGGTATCCGCGCGATGCTGCCGCATGTGGATGAGTTCCGGCCGGTGCATAACCTCGCCAGCCTGAAGGAGCTGATCGGGGTTCTGTCGGAGCCCGCGCTGCCACGCCGGATCGATGAAAGCCAAAGGGACGAAAGGGTCTCGCGATGACGCAGGAAGTGGAAGACGTATTGGGCGAGGCCGCGCGGTGGCACGCCGCCGGAGAACAGGTGGCGATCGCGACGGTGACCGAGACATGGGGAAGCTCGCCGCGCCGGGCAGGCAGCCAGATGGCGGTCACCAAGTCCGGCAAGATGGCCGGCTCTGTGTCGGGTGGCTGCATTGAGGGCGCGGTGGCGGACGCCGCTATGCGCACCATCGACACCGGAACCCCGCAGCTTCTCGATTTTGGCGTGACCAATGAACGCGCCTGGGAAGTCGGCCTGGCGTGCGGCGGCAAAGTAAAGGTGTTCGTGGAAAAGCTGGCGTGACCCCGGACATTCTGGCGGAACTGGCCGAGGCGCAACGGGCGAACCGGCCGGTGGCGCTGGCGACCCGCCTTCCCGACGGCGCGCAGCGTCTGCTGCCTGATGCGTCGGCCGGCGCCGAGCTGAATGCGGCGGCGGAGCATGCCCTGGCGCGGGATGAAAGCGGCACGGTGAAGGTGGGCGGCGCGGACTGGTTCCTGCTCGTGCACAATCCGCCGGTGCGGCTGATCGTGGTGGGCGCGGTACACATCGCCCAGGCGTTGGTGCCGTTCGCGAGCCAGGTCGGCTTCGCCGTCACGGTGGTCGATCCACGCCGTTCCTTCGCCTCCGACGAACGCTTCCCCGATGTGGTGGTGCGCACCGACTGGCCGGACGAGGCAATGGACACGCTGCGTCCGGACACGCGCACCGCGGTGGTGACGCTGACGCACGACCCCAAGCTGGACGATCCGGCGCTGGACCGCGCCCTGCGCTCGCCGGCCTTCTACATCGGCGCGCTGGGCTCCGCGCCGGACCCACGCCGCGCGCCTCGCGCGTCTGCGGGAACTCGGGCACGACGAGGCGGCCCTGGCCCGCATCAAGGGCCCGGTCGGACTGGACATCGCGGCGGTGACGGCGCCGGAGATCGGGCTGTCGATTGTGGCCGAGCTCGTGGCGGCCCGCCGGGGCGCCGCGCCGGCGCAGAAGCTGGCGGCGTGAACTTCGGTGCGGTTCCGCTGGAGGAGGCGGAAGGCGCGATCCTCGCGCACACGCAGCGGCTTGGTGCACGCACCTTGCGCAAGGGAACACTGCTGGACAAGGACGCCGTGTCGGCGCTGCGCGAGGCGGGCCTGACGGAAATCGTCGCCGCCCGCCTGCAGCCCGGCGATGTGCCGGAGGACGTGGCGGCCGACCGGCTGGCTGCGCCGCTGGTCGGCCCGTTGCTGTCGCGGACGCGTGCGGCAACCGGCCGCGTGAACCTCTCGGCTGACGTGCCGGGGCTGCTGCGGGTGGACGCCGCCAAGGTGAACCGCATCAACAGCGTGGACGAATCGCTGACGCTCGGGACGCTGGAGAATCGGAGCGTCGTTGCGGCGAAGGACCTGGTGGCGACCGTGAAGGTGATACCGTTCGCGGTGCCGGGGCCGGTGCTGTCGGTCGCCGAGGCCATCGCCGCTCAGGGCCAGCCGGCGCTGACGCTGCATCCCTTCAAGCCGCTGAAGGTGGGCCTGGTGGCGACCGAGCTGCCGGGTGTGAAAGAGAGCGTGATCGAGAAGACGATCACCGTCACGCAGCAGCGGGTAGAGCGCCTGACCGGCTCGTTGCTTCCCACCCGCCGTGTGCCGCATCAGGAATCTCCCGTAATCGATGCCCTGCGCGGCCTGCTCTCCGAAGGGGCGGACCTGCTCCTTGTGGTCGGCGCATCCGCGGTGGTGGATCGCCGCGATGTCGGGCCAGCCGCCATCGTGGCGGTGGGCGGGGAAATCCTGCATTTCGGCATGCCGGTCGATCCGGGGAACCTGATCTGCCTCGGCCGGATCGGCGAGAAGCCCGCGCTCGTGCTGCCCGGCTGTGCCCGCAGCCCCAGGCCGAACGGGATCGATTTCGTCCTGCCCCGGCTGTTCGCCGGACTTGGCATGACCGCATCGGATATCATGGCGCTCGGCGTGGGCGGGCTGCTGATGGAGGCCGAGGCGCGCGGGCTGCCGCGGGAGAAGGCGCCGGCCATCCAGCGTTCGGGACCGGTGCCGAAAGAGGCGCCGATGGTCGCCGCCGTGGTGCTGGCCGCCGGCCGGTCGCGGCGGATGGCGCCGCATAACAAGCTGCTGATCGCCGACCGCGCCGGCAAGCCGATGATCGCCCGGGTGGTGGACAACGTACTGTCGAGCAAGGCGCGGCCGATCCTCGTGGTGACCGGCCATCAGCCCAAAGACATCGAGCATGCCCTGGGCGGCCGGCCGGTGCGGTTCGCCCATGCCGAGGAGTATGCTGAAGGTCTTGCGGCCAGCCTGAAGGCTGGTATCGCGGCGGTGCCGCCGACGGCGGCGGCGGCGATCGTCTGCCTGGGCGACATGCCGCTGGTGACCGGACGCATGATCGACCGCCTGCTGGAGGCCTACCGGCCCGAGCAGGGCCAGCGCATCGTGCTCCCCACGTTCCGCGGCAAGCAGGGCAATCCGATGATCTGGGACCGGGCGTACTTCTCCGAGATCATGCAGATCGGCGGTGATTCAGGCGCGCGGTTCCTGATCAGCCAGCACCGCGACGCGGTAGTGGAGGTGGAGATGGCAGACGACGCCGTGCTGCGGGACTTCGATACGGCGGAGTCGCTGGAGACGCTGCCGGCCCGGTTGCGGCCTGAAATCCCGTTGGTGCGCCCGGGGGTCTGATAATGCCGATTTGCGAGGCCGATCCCTGGCGGCTCCAGTATTTCGAGACGGTGCCGTGCCCGCCCGACGTACGCATCTCCACCGAGGATGCGGATTCGTGGGAATGGTATCCGGCGTATCGCTGGATTTATGACAAGCTCGCGGTGGCGCTGTCTCAGGGATTGCAGGCGGCACCGCACGGTGTGATGCCGCCGGCCTTTCCGGTGTTCTCCAAGCCGTTGATGAACCTGCGTGGGATGGGGACGGGAAGCCGGGTGATTGCCTCCGCCGCGGACTACAAGGAGGCGCTCACGCCGGGGCATTTCTGGTGCACCCTGCTCACCGGCCGGCATGTCAGCACGGATGTGGCGGTGGCCCAAGGCGAGCCGCGCTGGTGGCGTCATGCGACCGGCGCGACGGAAGCTGGCGGGACGTTCGATCACTGGCACATCCACGCCGAACCCGACCCCGAAGTCGAGGATTGGTGCGGTGCCTGGCTGCGCCGGCATCTGCGCGGCTATACCGGGATGGTCAATTTCGAAACCATCGGCGGGCGGATCATCGAGGCGCATCTGCGCTTCGCCGACCAGTGGCCCGATCTGTACGGCGCCGGCTGGGTCGAGGCATTGATCCGGCTGTACGCCGCCGGCGAGTGGTCTTACCCGGACAACGACAGGAAGGACGGCTACAGCGTGGTGCTGTTCGGACCGCACGGCCCGCGCTACCGGCATCCGCCGGCCGAACTGGTCGATCAGGTCCGTGGGATGCCTGGCGTATCCAGCGTTCAGATCACGTTCCACGAAGATCGGCCGGTGGAGCAGCACGCCATGCCGCCCGGAGGATTCCGCCTGGCGATCGTGAATGCGTGGTCACTCGAGGCGGGCGAAGCCGCGCGCCGACGGCTGCGTCAGGTGTTGATGTGAGTGGCCCGGGGGCAGGCCGCCCCCGGGGTTCCTGAAACCGAAAACTAACGCGTATTGCGCGACGTCGCTGCAGTCGCCGTCCCCGCGCCGGTGACGCCGCCCGGCGTCTTCGTGGTGCTTCCGGCGCCGGTGGCGGAGGTGCTGCCGAGATCGGACGTGCGCCCTCCCTCGCTGATGCCGGAATAGGTGCCGGAGATGGAATCCCGCACCTCGCGGACCCGCAGGTTATTCTGCACGTGCCGCACGCCGGACACATCCTCGGCGATGTCTTCGGCGAGGCGCTTCGAGTAGCGGCTATCGACGTGGCCGTTCAGGGTCACTTCGCCGCCTTGCACCATGACATCGATATCGGACGCGTCGATCACCGGGCTATCGGTCAGGCGGTCGCTGACGTCTTCGCGGATGCGCTCGTCCGAGCGGGTGTAGCCGCGCGGGCCGCGACCGCGATGCATGCTGTCGCGCCGCGAATCCTCGGCACGACGCTGGCCCGCTTCCTCATCACCGAACCAGGAAGAGACCTCGTCGGTGGCTCGATCCCACCAGCCGCGCTCGCCGCGTGGTGAGCGGCGCTCAAAACCGCTGTATCCGCCCCAACTGTCGCGGTCACGGTCGTACCAGTCACGACGTGCCGTGCGCCCGCCGAAATCTCGGCCGTAACCGCCGGACCAGCCGTAATCCCATCCCGGGTCGCGGTCCCATTCATCGAAGCCCCATGCGCCGCCGCCGGTGCGGCCAAAGTCGCGCGGCCCGAACGTGTTGCGATCCCAGTCTTCGCGACCGGTGCGTCCATAGCGGGCACGATCCTCGTTCCCGTATGACGAGCGGTCATTCCGGCTGCGCCAATCCCGTTCCTGCGGGCGGGACCCTTGCCGGTTCCAATCCCGATTGTAGTCACCGCGGCCGTACTCGCCATGCTCCGAGCGGCCATAGCGCGGCACATCCTGGCCTGAATGGTCGCGCTCGCGCCAGCCGCTTTCGTCGTTCCGCCGCCGCCAGTCCCGCTCCTCGTTGCGCTGGCGATCGCGTCGCCAGCCGGCATATTCGTCGGACATGAAAGACCCCTTTCCAGTCATCCAAAGACCCTTGGTAAACGGGTGCTGCCCACCGCGGTTGCGGCCGAGTCGGCTGCGGCTGCTGTCGGCTTCGTGATGCGCCAGGCAGACGGTTTTCGCGTTTGCATCAGTCCTGAGAGGAACCCGCGTTGACGCTGCACCAGGCTGAGGCCTTGGCCATCATCGCGGCCATGTTCGTACTGTTTATCACTGACCGGCTGCGCTACGACGTGGTGGCAGCGCTCGCATTGGTCGCGTGCCTGATTACCGGGGTTGTGGCGCCCGACAAGGCATTCGCCGGGTTTTCCAACTCTCTTATCATCCTGATCGGCTCGGTGCTGGTACTGAGCCGTGCGGTGGGCAATTCCGGGGTGGTGGAGGGTGTCATGCGCCGGCTGACGCGCACCGTGCGCAGCGCGTCGGGACAGATCCTCATGCTCACCGGCTCGGTGACGTTGCTTTCGGCCTTCATGAAGAATGTCGGGGCGCTCGGCATTTTCCTGCCCATCGCCGTTCAGGCGGCCGAGCGGCACAACCGGCCGCCGTCTCGGTACCTGATGCCATTGTCCTTCGGCTCGCTGATCGGCGGAACCATCACGCTGATCGGCACGTCGCCGAACCTGCTGATTTCCACCGTCCGGCAGGAGACGCTGGGCAAGGGCTATCCGTTCTTCGCGTTCACCGCGGTGGGACTGCCGCTATCGGTGGCCGCCGTCGGTTTTCTGGCGTTCGGCTGGCGCTTGCTGCCGGAGCGGCAGGGCGAGCCCTCGGCGGAAAAGCGCTTCACTGTCGAGGACTACACGATCGAGGCGCGCCTGCCGGAGGGGTCGAAACTGGTGGGCAAGACGGTGGCGGAACTGGAGGCGCAGGGCGATGGTGATGTGACGGTCGTGGCGATCATACGCGAGCATGACCGCCGCTACATTCCGGCGAGCCACTGGACGCTGTACGCCGATGATCTCCTGTTGCTGCAGGGCGATCCCGTCGCGTTGCAGCCGGTGATCGCCGCGGCGGGGCTGGAACTCGCCGGCGCCGCCGCGATCGCGCAGTCCGCGCCGCATGACAAGAACGACGTGCTGGAAAGCGTGGAGGCCGTGGTCACGGCGGACTTGCCGCTGATCGGGCAGACGCTGCACGCGATGCGGCTGCGACGGCGCTATCAGGTGAACGTGCTCGCGCTCGCTCGTGGCGATCGGCGGATCACCGCGCGGCTGGGCGAAAGCCGGCTGCGCATCGGCGATGTGATCGTGCTGCAGGGGCGAAGCAGCCAGATCGAGGAAGCGATCCGCGAGCTCGGCTGCCTGCCGCTGGCGGAACGCAACCTGACGCTGGGCAATGCGCCGTCGCGATGGGCATCGCCACTCATTCTCGTGGGTGCGATTGCGGCCGCGGTTTCCGGCGCGATGCCGGTGGAGGCCGCGTTCTTCATTGCCGCGGTGCTGGTGGTTCTGCTCGGATTGATTGCACCGCGGCAGGCCTACGCGGCGCTCGACGGGCCGCTGCTGGTGATGCTGGCGTGCCTGATTCCGGTCGGCGAGGCGCTGCACACGACGGGGGCCTCCACGCTCGTGGCGAACGGGCTGACGGTCGTAGGGCATCATTTGTCAGGCCCCGGCACGGTGGCTTTGCTGCTGGTCGTAGCCATGGTGGTGACGCCGTTCCTGCACCACGCCGCGGCGGTGCTGGTGATCGGGCCGGTGGCGGCGGCGCTGGCGCACAATCTGGGATACGCACCTGACGCGTTCCTGATGGCGGTGGCATTGGGCGCGTCGTGCGATTTCCTGACCCCCATCGGACATCAGAACAACCTGCTGGTGATGGGGCCGGCGGGTACCGGTTCGGCGACTACTGGCGGCTCGGCTTGCCGCTGTCGCTGCTTGTAGCGGTGTTCGGCACGGTGCTGATCGTGTTGCGCTGGCCTTTGCACTGAAGCGGTTTTCGCCTGACTGGCGTCAGCGAAATCGGCCGGGTCAGGCTAGGCCAAGACGGCAGGGTACGCCGGGGCGGCCATGACGCGGTGCGTCGAGGTTGGCCACCGGGTAGTCCAACGTTCCGGCGACGCCCACTTCCAACACCCCGTGCGCGAGCGCGGAAGGAAGCGGCACCACCGCGTCGCCGTCCGTCCAGCGCCGGAGAAGGCCGGCGTGGATTTCCGGCTGCCACCAGCCGTCCTGCAAAGACGGATGATCGAGCGCGATGGGCAGCACCCGTGCACCCGCCCGGATGCAGAGCGAGCCGAGCATCACGCCGAGCCGGCGCGCATCCGCATTCCATGGCGTGTGCCGGGCCGGAACGACAGCACGTGATACCAGGCGTGCGTGCCGCTTGTCCGGAGGCAGCACGAACGTGAAGCGGCCCGTATGCGACCGGATTGGATGAATGCGCACGTCGTCTGCCAGCAGCGAGAGACCAGGATCGTTTGTCACGGCGCCAGGATCGGGCAACGGGAAGCCGAGCGAAGCCGCGCGGCGCGCAAGAGCCCGCCAGACGGGCTCGACCTCGGCGGGATCAAGCGCGAGGGGACGACAGGACAGGCGTTCGCGCCGGCGCTGATCCTCTGCCGGATCGGGATGCAGCAGGAGGGCCCCCGGGGCATTGGCAAACATGCCGCGATTGCCGGTATCGAGATAACTTTCGGCTGGCAGGTTTTCGGCAAACAGCACGTCGTGGCGGTCCAATTCCACATGAAAATACGTAACGGTGCGGCGCGCCTGATCGAACGCGATGGAGGCGCCATTGACGAGCAGACGCACAGGTACCAGGAGATCGCCGCACAGCACTGCGTGGTCGGGGGAGAGGAACAGGTCGCGCGACGGAGCATCGTTGGCGAACGCGCCGGGGCGCACATGCACCGGACGGACCTGATCGGGCGCGCGGTGACGCGTGATGTCCAGCGTGCGGTGACCGATCCAGCGCACCGGACGAGCCGCGCCGCCCGCGACAATGCACCTGATCGCCGGGCCGCAGATGCTCGACCGGAAGCTCGCCGTGCACCGTGCGGACCAAGGTGCCGGCGCAGAAGCACGGCGCGGCGGCCGTGATAAGCGTCTCATTCAGTAGCGGATCATCGGTTACGGTGAAGTCCGACAGCATGTGGCCGGGAATGTTTAGCGTCACCGTGTTCGGCAGGCTGGTGAGGGTGAGGGTGCCGCCGGTGTATGAGCTGCCCACGGCGAGGAAATTGCCGACCACGATCGTGTCGCCCGTGGCGAACTGTGTGACCGGGACGGCTGGGGCGTTGGTGGCGGCAAACATCAATCCGCCGTTGTGCGCAAAACCGATCGGTCCGGAGCCGGCGGCCCCGGGGTGGCCGAGTTCGAGCGTGCCGGAGTCGATCGTGATGCCGCCGACGAAGGTGTTGGCGGCACTCAGATCGACGGTGCCGGAGCCCTGGATGACCAGATCGCCGGCGCCCGCGGTTCCGCCGACGCCGCGCTGGTCAGCGATTTCGTTGGCAATGGTGAGGGGCACGGCGGAGGTGGCGGCGAGGGTGAGGGTTTCGTCGCCCTGAATAAAGATGCCGGCGCCGTATGCCTGCCCTTGATTGGCCCCGGACCCGCCTGCCACGGACGATCCGGTGACGAGGCCGCCATCGAAGGTGAGGATACCACCCTGGGCGACGAAGATGCCGCCTCCGGCGCCAAGGCCGCCACCGCCCCTGGTGGCGGATCCGGCTCCGCCTCCGAAGCCGCCCGCCCCGGCCACTCCGGTGGGACCGGGGCTGCCGGCCACTCCGGCATTTCCGGCCGAACCGTTGGGGCCAGGATTGCCCGCCGAGCCCGCGCCCAGATAGCGGCTGATTCCGCCCAACCCGCCCTTGCCGGCGGCGCCGGCTGCCCCGCCGGCCCCCCCTTTGCCGGCTCCGCCGCCGCCGCCACCGAAGCCGCCGGTGCCACCATGACCGCCGATGCCGCCGGTTCCGGCGACACCGCCGGTTCCGCCGCGTCCGCCGGCGCCTCCTTGCGGTGGCGGCGGGGGTGAGGTGGAAGGCGGGCTGGTGCGGGTGTAACGGCCTCCGGTTCCACCCGTACCGCCTGGTCCGCCGGCTCCCGCGGCACCGCCTCGGCCGCCGCCTCCGCCGCCTCCGCCGAAGTTACCGGCCCCGCCGGCACCGCCCTTCCCGCCCTGTCCGCCGCCGCCGCCGGTGCCGCCGGTGCCGCCGGCGCTGATATAGCCGGTGGTTCCGTGGGAGCTGGCGAACTGGCTGTGGCCCATCCCGCCGAGTGCGCCCTGACCGCCGATGCCGCCCTGGCCGCCCTGGCCGCCTCCGCCTCCGCCGGCGCCGTACCCGCCGGTCTTGCCCGTGCCGCCATTGCCGCCGGTGCCGCCTGAGCTGCCGAACGGTCCCCTGGCGGCGAAGGTGGAGGGGAAGGCGCCGTTGCCGCCTTTGCCGCCCTTCCCGCCGGCCCCGCCGTTGCCGCCGGCCCCGCCAAGTCCGCCGATCCCGCCAGTGCCGCCTGCGCCCCCGTGACCGCCGCGGAATCCGTGCGTCGCGGCGGATGTACCGAAGCCTCCGTTGCCGCCTGCGCCACCGGCTCCGCCCCTACCGCCTGCCCGACCGACACCACCGGCTGCTCCGGGCTTGCCGGGACCCCCAGTTCCTCCGGTGGTGGGCGTCCCACCGGTTCCGCTGACGCCGGCAGCGCCGGCCAAGCCGTTGGCGCCCACCGTGCCGAGTTGCGGGATGATCAGGCTGGAATGACCGCCGGTGCCGCCATTGCCACCGTGCCCGCCGGCGCCGCCCTGGGCCGCATCCGTACGGAACAGGACGTCGTGCAGCGATACGTCGGCCTGGGGGCCGACGAATAACCCGCCGCCCACCGCGGCACCACCGCCGCCGCTGCCGCTTCCGGTTCCGCCCAGCGCAATCGTATCCTCGATGGTGAGGTCGCTGATGCTGACCCGTCCGCCGATGACGGCGATGCCGCCGTTGGTGCCGAGACCCGAGATGGTATGTCCGCCGCCATCAATCGTGACACTGACGCCGGAGGCGAGATCGAGTGCATACAATCCGGCCGGCTGACCCGTCTGGCCTTCCGTGATATCGGCCGACAACACGATATCGAACGTGCCGCCGCTCGCCGTATCGGCCTGCTCGATCGCGCTATTGAGCTGCGACTGCGACGACACGGTGATCGTGGTGGCCATGCCAGACTCCCCTTTCGGATATGTTATGACACAGCTCATGCTGATATGCGAAGCGTTCATGTCAGCGGGGACGCGAGCTCGACCTTGAAAGCAGATTTACCGGAGCATTTACGCCGGGATTGCGAGCATGCGATGGCGTGCTACGCCGAGGGACGCTTCGCGGAAGCTGCCAGCCTGTTTGCGTCCATACGCGAGCATGTGCCCGACGATGCGGATGTACTCCGATTGCAGGGACTGGCGCTGGCGCGCGCAGGTGATGCGGGCACTGCGCTGCCGCTCCTGCGGCGTGCGCGCCAGATCGCGCCAGACGATCCGCTGACGCATCTGCACTATGGGATTGCGTTGCATGCGTGCGGGCGGTTTGTGCGAGCCGCGGCGCTGTTTCGCCGTGCGGCAATTCTATCGCCGGCCGATGCGGCGCCGTGGATCAATCTCTCGGCGGCGCTGCTTGCGCTGGGGTATGCGCCCGCCGCGCGGGCGGCGGCACGACGCGCAATTCGCGCGGCGCCTGACGTTGCTGAGGGCTATTACGCGCTGGGTGTCGCGGAACTCGCGGGCGAGGATCTGGCCGCGGCGCAACGCTCATTCGTGCAGGCGGTGCAACGCCGGCGCGGCATGGCCGAAGGATGGATCAACCTGGTGCTGACGCTGGCGCGCCAGGGCAGGGTGGGGCTGGCCCAGCGGGCGATCGAGCAGGGGCTAGCGGCGTGTCGGGGCAATGGGCCGCTGCGCGCGGCTCAGGCGAGCTTCGCACTGCTGTCGGGCGAACATGATGCGGCGATCGCCACGCTGCGTGACGTGCTGGAGCGTGATCCGGGCTGCGTTGCGGCGCGGCTCAATCTTGCCGAAGCGGTGCTGCTGGATGACGGACCGCGCGAGGCGCTGGCACTGCTTGGGGGGGTGGCGCCGCGCGGCCGCGAGGGTGTGCATTGGCGGGCGCACCGGGCGCTGGCGCTGCTGCAGACCGGTGATGATGAGGCAGCGCGGGCGGAGCTGGACGCGATCATCCCACCGTTCGGCGACGCCGAGGTGCTGATCGGATGGGCACGCTGCAACCTGGCGCTGCGGGCGGGCCACACGGGGCAGGCGGACGACGCGGCGGCTCGCGTGGCGGCGCTGGCGGCAACGGAAGGGGCGATGCTGTTCGAGCATCGGGTTATTGCGCACTACAACCTGGCGCGGTTTCATCATCAGGCGGCACGTACCCGCGCGGCGTTCGATCACTGGGCTGCGGGGCATGCGTTGCTGGCGCGGCTGCAGCCGTTTTCACGCGCGGAGCATGCCGCGTTCATCGACGCGAACATCGCGCTATATGGTCGCACTCGGTTTCATGGCGGGGCCCGCGCGGCCGATGCAGACCCGACGCCCGTCTTCATCGTGGGCTTGCCGCGATCGGGCACCACACTGACGGAGCAGATCCTGGCGGCACACCCGGAGGTTCACGGCGCAGGCGAACGGGTGGCGCTGCCACGGCTGATGCAGCGTTTCGGTCCGCCGCTGTCGGCCGGCGCGGTGGAGCGTGCGGCGGCGGAGGATTCCGGGACTCTGGATGCGCACGGGCGGGCCTATCTGCACGAGCTGCACGCTCTCGCGCCCGGGGCACGATATGTGGTGGACAAGATGCCGGGGAATGCGCTGCTGCTGGGCTTTGTCGCGACGCTGCTGCCGGGTGCGCGGATCATCTTGTGCCGGCGCGATCCCCGCGATGTCGCGTTGTCGATCTTCCAACTGCGGTTCTTCGGGCACCATCCGTACGCGCACGATCCAGCCGATCTCGGATGGTATATCGGGCAGCACGAGCGACTGATGCGCCACTGGCTGGAGGTGTTGCCGCTGCCGGTGCTGGAGGTGGCGCTAACCGATTGGGTGGAGGATTTCCAACCGACGCTGGCCCGCGTGCTGAGGTTTCTAGAGCTACCCTACGACCTGGCGTGCGAGCGCTATCACGAGCAGGACCGCCGGGTGCGCACGGCGAGCGCGTGGCAGGTGCGTCAGCCGATCAACGCGCGCGGCATCGGGCGGTGGAAGGTCTATGGCGCGGAACTCGCGCCGGTGATCGACGAGCTGGCGGCGGCGGGGCTGGTGTGACGCGGATTTATCCGGTGGGTCGCTGATCGCGATCAGGCCGCGTCGTGGAAGATGATGCCGAGGGTGAAGCGATGGCCGGAGCGCAGGCGGCTGACGCCGTGGCGCATCACGACACGATAATCGCCGCGTGATCCACGCACCGGGCGGTGGTTGACCGCGAAGATGACGGCCTCACCCTGGGCGAGGGGCACCACTTCGGCGCGGGACTGCATGCGCGGGCGCTGCTCGGTCAGGACGAACTCGCCGCCGGCGAAGTCCTGCCCGGGGGTGCTGAGCAGGAACGCGGCCTGGAGGGGGAAGAAGAGGTCGCCGTACAGGTCCTGATGGAGGCAGTTGTAATCACCCGCCTGATAGCGGAGCAGCAGCGGGGTGGGGCGGGTCTGACCGGCTTCGTGGCACTGGGCGAGATAGGCTTGGTGCGTGGGGGGAAATCGCGCCGGGAGGCTGAGGCGAGCCTGCCACTCATTGGCGATTGGAACGAGCCGGGGATAGAGGGTGGTTCGCAGGCTCTGAACGACATCGGGCAGCGGATTGGCGAAGTATTTGTATTCGCCGCTTCCGTAGCCGTGGCGGGCCATCACGACGCGGCTGCGGAAGCGGCTGTCGTGTTGGTAAAGCGCGATGAGGCCAGCGCATTGCTCGGGCGTGAGCAGCGGGCCGGTGGTGGCGCAGCCGGTTTCGTTGAGGGCGGCGGTAACGGCGGGCCAATCCGCGTGGTTCAGGTGCATCGGCGGGACATTGGGTGCGCGAAGCGGGATGGCACTATCCGGTTCCTGCGGTGGCAGGATTTGCGCCCACCACCCTTGCCCCCCGCCCCGTCCTGCCGGACCATGCGCCGATTCAACCAGGACCGGGCGCCATGAGCTTCACGCCGCAACCGCATTTCACCCAGCACTGGCAGGTGACGAAACCCACCGCGGCGGGGCGGCGCGGGATCGTTGTGTCGCAATCGAAAGCCGCGGCCGAAGCCGGCATCTACGCACTCGAATCGGGCGGCAACGCGATCGACGCGGCGATCGCCACCGCTCTTGCGTTGGCGGCGGTGGAGCCGTGGAACTCCGGCCTGGGGGGAATCGGATTCGCGCTGGTGCATCCGGCCGGCCAGGCGCGCGCCGAGGTGGTGGACTACGGGCCCGTCGCGCCGCGCGATCTCAATCCATCGGTATTCAAGCTCACCGGCCGGATGAAGCAGGACCTGTTCGCCTGGCCCGAGGTGGAGGGCGACGCCAACATCCACGGGCCGCTGTCCTTTGCCATTCCGGCCTCCACCGCCGGGTACGCGCTGATGCATCAGCGCTGGGGCAAGCTGCCGCTCAAGGAGGTCATCGCCCCGGCCATCGCGCTCGCCAGGCGCGGCCTGCCCGCCGACTGGTACACCACCCTGAAAGTCTCCTCCTCCGCGGCCGTGCTGCGGCTCTATCCCGAAAGCGCGCGCATCTATCTGCCGGACGGCCTGCCGCCGATCTCGCCCTATCAGGGGACGCCCGGCTTCTTCCGTCTGGGCCGCCTGGCGGAGACGCTGGAGCGCCTGGCCGCCGCCGGGCTGCGCGATCTCTACGAAGGAGAAATCGCCGCCAGCATCGCCCAGGACGTGAAGGACATGGGCGGGATTCTGTCAGCCGAGGATCTCCGCACCTGCCGGCCCACCACCCGTCCCGCGCTGGAGGTGCCGTGGCGCGGCCGGACCTTGCAGCTCACCGGCGGCCTGACCGCGGCGCCGACCCTGATCCGCGTGCTCGACCGGATGGCCGAAGCGCCCTATGGCCGGTCGCCGTCGCCAGAGTGGTACGTGGCGCTCGCGCGGGCCATGAAGGCCGCCTACGCCGAGCGTCTCTCCGGGCTCGGTGAAGCCGAACCCTCGGGGGCCGAACCCCCAGGGGAGCCCAAGGGCGCCGAAACCTGCACCACCCATCTCACGGTCTGCGACGCCGAGGGCACGATGGCTGCCGTGACCTCCACGCTGCTCTCCTCGATGGGCAGCCGGGTGGTGCTGCCGCGCTCCGGCGTGTTGCTGAATAATGGGGTGATGTGGTTCGACCCGCGCCCCGGCCAGCCGAATTCGCCGGCGCCCGGCAAGCGGCCGCTGACCAACATGCTGCCCGTCATCCTGCGCGACGGGAACCGTCCGTGGATCGCCGCCGGCGCGTCGGGGGGGCGGCGCATCCTGGCCGCCGTATTCCAGACGCTGACATATGCCGCCGATTTCGGCATGACGTCTGCAGGACGCGCAGCACCATCCGCGGATCGACGTCTCCAGCCCTGATTCGGTCAGCGTGGACCGGCGCATGCCGGAGGCGGTGATTGCCGCCCTCCAGGCCGACGGACCCACCGAGGTGGTGGAGCATGGCGTCATGCCCATCAACTTCGCCTGTCCGAACCTGATCCAGCAGCAGCCGGACGGAACGCGCCAGGGCATCAGCGACTGGGCTTCGCCGTGGTCGGCTGCCTTGGCGCAACCCGGCTGACGATGCCGGTGCGGCTGGAGATCAGCGATCGGCGGCAGTTCGCGGATGATCATGAATTCGGTGCGGCAGGGAGCTACGAGCGGCTGTCCGGCCGCGCGCATTTTACGGTCGATCCAGCCGAACCGGTGGTCGATCTGGACAAGGCGCCGCGCGACGCCAATGGCGAGGTTCGCTGCACCGCCGATTTCATGCTGCTGCTTCCGCGATCGGGTAACCGCCGGCTGTTCTTCGATTACGGCAATCGCGGCCACAAGCGGGCGCTGCAGTTCTTCAACGACGCGCCGCACAGCAACGATCCGAGTACGCTGGCTGATGCCGGCAACGGATTTCTGTTCCGGCGCGGTTTCACCGTTGGCTGGCTCGCCTGGGAGGGCGACATCCTGCCGGGTGATGGACGGGCCGTGCTGGACGTTCCGGTTGCAACGAATAACGGCGTCCCGATCACCGGTACCGTCCGGGTGGAGTACATCTCGGACGCGTCCGGCGTCACGACGTTTCCGCTCAGCGGGCGCGTCGCGGCGGATTCCTATCCGACCGTCTCGCTCGACACGACGCAGGCCAGGCTGACCCGTCGGCGCTATCCCTACGACCCGCCGCAGGAGATCCCGCCGGACCGCTGGTGCTTCGCCCAGCGCGTTCAGGGCGAAGGGGTGGAAGCCGGCGCCGAGACCTCGCTCATCCCCTCGGACCGCCACATCCACCTGCCCGAGGGCTTCCAGCCCGGCTGGATCTACGAACTGCTTTACACCGCGCGCGACCCCAAGGTGATGGGCCTGGGCCACGTGGTGGTGCGCGACTTCGTCAGCTTCCTGCGCCACGCGCCCGATACGCCCGCGTCCGGTCTGGAGAAGGCCTACGCCTGGGGACGCTCGCAAACCGGGCGCTGCCTGCGCGATTTCGTGTATCGCGGCTTCAATGCCGACCGGGAGGGCCGGCGCGTGTTCGACGGCATCATGCCGCATGTCGCCGGCGCCGGCCGCAAATGGCTCAACCACCGCTTCGCCAGCCCGATCGTATCCGGCGGCCAGCAGTATGAGGACCATTTCAACGTCGCCGACCGGTTCCCGTTCTCCTATGCATGGTCCACCGACCACCTGACCGGGAAACAGGACGCGATCCTCAAGCGTCCACAGACCGATCCGCTGGTGATCCACACCCAGACCAGCACGGAATACTGGGCGCGCCGCGGCTCGCTGGTGCACACCGACACCGCGGGCAATGACCTGGCGCAGCCCGACACCGTGCGTGTGTATGCCTGGACGGGATCGCAGCACTTCGCCGACCCTCAGCCCAAGGCGCCGAAGCGCGGCATCGCGCAGAATTCTGCCGAATGTGGTCGCCACCTCGATGCTGTTCCGCGCCATGCTGGTGGCGCTGGATCGATGGGCCACCGACGGCACGCCGCCGCCGCCGAGCAAGCACCCTCGGCGGACGGACGATACGCTGGTGGACGTGGAGACCTGGCGTCGCCAGTTCCCTTCGATTCCGGGCGTCGCGCTGCCGACGAGCGCCAATACTCTGCCGCTGCTCGATTTCGGCCCCGGCGAGGCTGACGGGATTCTGCAGGAACCGCCGCGCGTGGTGCCGGGCAAGGCCTACGCCATTCTGGTGCCCGCCGCGGATCAGGACGGCAACGACCTCGGCGGGGTGCGCGCCCCGATGGTCGCGGCACCTCTTGCCACCTATACCGGCTGGAACCTGCGTGCCCGCGGGTTCGGTCACGGCGCCCTGCTCCGGTTCGAGGGTAGCACCATTCCCTTGCCCGCCACGGAATCAGAGCGCGGCATGACCGGCGATCCGCGGCTCTCGGTGACCGAACGCTACCCGGCCGAAGACGCGTATGTCGAAGCGATCCGGGCCGCGGCGCGCGGCCTGGCGGCCGAAGGCTTCATGCTGGAGGAGGACATTGACCGCTGCGCCGCCGCAGCCGCGAATTGGAGTGCGCCCCGCCACACGGTCTGAATTGGCGGGGCCGGCCGTCGCCTGGCGATACGGAAGCCTGACTGCACGCGCCCTGTCCCTTTGCCTGGGCGTGATCCTGATCCTGTCCTTGGCCATCGCGGCGCTGACCTGGCGGCTCTCCATCCGGCCGCTCGAATCCCCCTGGTTGACAGCGCAGGTGCGCACCGAGCTCGCCCGCGTTGCGGCGCCGGCCCAGGTCAGCCTGGGGAAGGCCGGCGTGTCGTGGGAGGGATTTCAGCACCGGCCTCCACTCGCCGATCGAGTTGCGTCTGTACGGTCTGTCGCTCCGGCGTGCCGACGGCACCTTCATCCAGATTCCCGACGCACGGGTCTCGCTCGCCGTCCTCCCGTTGTTCGAGGGCCGGTTCGAACCGAGCCTCGTCACGCTCCTGCGGCCTCGCTTCGAATTGCCGCAGGGGCAAGCGGCGGCGGCCCAGCTGAGATCCGCGGCAGCTCATCCAGAACCTGCTGCGCAATCCCGACCTCCAGGCGCTGAGACGGCTGAGAATACAAGACGGCACCGCCGCCCTCGACGGCACCTGGCAGGCCCAGCAGCTCGATCTCGACGCGGTCCGCTCACCGGCCAAGGGAGTGACCGCAATCGCCAGCCTTGATCTTCAGGTCGGCGACACGCCTGTCCCGGTGCACGGCACTGTCACCATCCCGCCCGGTCTGGACGGCGGAGCGATCTCGTTCAGTTTCGCCGGGCTGCGGCCGGCTGCGCTGGCGAAGGCGTCGCCCGCGCTCGCGATGCTGGGCGGACTGGATGCCGCGGTGGACGGCGAGGGGAGGATCGATGCCGGGAGCGGGGCACCGGCATTCGATCTGCAACTCACCTCCCGGCCCGGCATCCTCCGTGTGATGGGCGTTGTCGTGCCGCTGACCGCCGCCTCGCTGCACGCCTCCGGCACACCGGACAGCATCACCCTGCGGGGCTTGCGACTGGTGGTTCATCCGCCGTCTTCCGACGCGGCAACCAGCCTGGCCGTTTCAGGCACGCTCCACCGTGCCGCGGGGAAGAACACAGCCGACCTGTCGCTCGACCTGGATCGGCTGCGCTTTGCCGATCTGCCGGCGCTGTGGCCCGAGGGGCTCGCGGGCGACGCGCGGCGGTGGGTGACCGAAAACATCACTGACGGCACGGCGCATGACGGGCACGCCTCCATCCGACTGGCAGCCAATGACGACCTGAGCATGGTTCAGGTGAGCCGGATCGACGGCACGCTCCCGGCGAACGGATTGACGGTGCACTGGCTTCGGCCGGTGCCCGCGGCGATGGACGGGCAGGCAGTGTTGCGCATCACGGACCCGAACGCGTTAGAGATCGACATCGCCTCGGGCCAGCAAGCGGCCAATGGCGCGGACGCGCCGCCACTGACGATCGCCGGCGGCACCGTGCGCATCACGGGCCTCGAGCAGCCGGATCAGATCGCCAGCGTGGATCTGCACCTGACCGGCGCGGTGCCGACCGTGCTTGGCCTGCTGTCTCATCCGCGCATGGACCTGCTCGCGCGCGCCAAGGTTCCGGTGCGCAACGCCGAGGGCCGGGTGGACGGGAGCGTCACGGTGACCCTGCCGCTGCTGGCCCGGCTCCGGCTCGATCAGGTGGGGATAGCCACCCAGGACCATCTGTCCGGGTTGCGCCTTCCCGGCATTCTCGCCGGACAGACCTTGTCTCAGGGCGATTTCGAGCTGACCGCCAACAAGGACGGCATGCGCCTGCAGGGCCATGGCGTGCTGGGACGGTTCCGGCCGACATCACGGCGGCTCTCGATTTCCGGGCTGGACCGGCGGACCAGGAGGTCGAGAAGGTGATCGTGCAGGGACGCCCGACCGCGACCCAGCTTGCCGCCGCCGGGTTCAGCGCCGGGGACTGGTCGAGCGGCATTCTGCCGCTGACCGCCAACCTGACCGAGCGCCGAAACGGCATGCGCTCGGTGAAGGCTCGGGTGGATCTGCGGGACGCGACTCTGCGCGTCGATCCGCTGGCCTGGCGCAAGCCGGCGGGCATTCCGGCGGACGCAACGGTCGCGCTGACCCTGGCCGGTGAGCGACCGCAGCGGCTGGACGCGATCGAGGTGCGCGGCCCCGGCTTTCTGCTTGAGGGCAACGGGTCTTTCCAGGATGGCCATCTGCGGGAGCTGCGAGCCGACCGGATCACCCTGGGCCAAACCCGGGCGCAGGCGAGCGTGACCTTGGGCGAGGGGACGACCCCGACCGTGGCCACCGTTTCCGGTTCCAGCCTGGACCTGTCGCAGCGACTGAGCATCCAGGAGCATTCAGCGCGCCACGCGGCCGCCCGGCCGGAACCGGGGCCGCCATGGCAGATGGACGCGCGCTTCGACCGGGTGATCCTGGCGCATGGCCAGGCGCTTTCCGACGTCGCGCTTCATGCCGTGAATGACGGGGAGCGTTTTCGGGACCTGCGTCTGCAAGGCGTGACCGGTCCGGGTGAGCAGGTCCTCGCGGTGATCGCGGCGCGGCGAGGCGGGCGCACCCTGCGGGTGACGGCGGGCGACGCCGGGGCTTTGCTGCGCGGGCTGGACATTGTGACTACCGTCGATGGCGGACGCTTGGCCATTGCCGGCCGCTATCAGGATGATCGCTCCCCCGCTCCGCTGAGCGGCACGGTGGAGATGGAAGATTTCAGCGTCCGGAACGCTGCGGCGCTAGGCAAGCTGCTCCAGTCGCTGACGGTCTATGGCCTGATCGACGCAATGCGCGGCCCGGGGTGCAATTCAGCCGCCTGGTTGCTCCATTCCGCTATGTGGGCGATGTGCTGGAGCTGACGGATGCCCGCGCGTTCAGCGCCTCGCTGGGTCTGACCGCCAAAGGCGCGATCGATTTCGGGGCCTCCACCATCAGATCTTCAGGGCACGGTGGTGCCGGCGTACTTCTTCAACTCGCTGTTCGGGTCGCATGCCGATCCTCGGACGAGCTGTTCAGCCCGGAGCGGGGCGGGGGGCTGATCGCGGCGGGCTATACGCTGACCGGATCGCTCGACAATCCAGCCGTGACGGTCAATCCGCTGACGGCGCTCACGCCGGGTTTCCTGCGCGGGCTGCTGCAGCACTGATGGCGGGGTTGGCATGGCGGCTGCGCGCGAAGCAAGACAAGACTTCGACACCCCTTGAACCATGGCGGGATTTGCGGGACATGATCGCGCATTGAATTGGCACGGTCTGGGGCACGGTCTTTGGCATGAGCGACCACGCGCACGGCGGCACCACTTTCGAGACCTCGGGGCTGAGACAGCCGTACCACCTGGTCAATCCGAGTCCGTGGCCGATCGTCGGTGCGTTCGGTGGTCTGCTCGTGGTGCTCGGCATCATCTTCGCGGCCCACTACGGGGACTACTACGTCCTCACGGCCGGCGCGCTGGTGGTGTTCACCACCATGTTCTTCTGGTGGCGCGACGTGATCCGCGAGAGCCGCACGCCGGGCGTCCACACCCGGTGGTCCGGCTCGGGCTGCGTTACGGGATGATGTTCTTCATCACCTCGGAGGTGATGTTCTTCGTCGCGTTCTTCTGGGCGTTCTTCAACTACGCACTGTTTCCCGAGAACGTAGCGGGCCTCGCCAACCCGGTCTGGCCGCCACCGGGCATTCACACCTATGATCCGTTCCACATCCCCATTCTCAACACGATGCTGCTGCTGTTGTCCGGCTGCACCATCACGTGGGCGCACCACGCCTTGATCGAGCGTGACCGCAAGGCCATGCTGACCGGTCTCGCGCTTACGGTCCTGCTCGGCGCCGCATTCACGACGTGCCAAGTAGTGGAATACAGCCACGCGCCCTTCAAGTTCGTCGGCGGCGGGGTGTATCCGTCGGTGTTCTTCCTCGCCACCGGCTTCCACGGTTTTCACGTGATCGTGGGGACCTGCTTCCTCATCGTCTGCTGGTTCCGGGCGCGCGGCCGGACAATTCTCGCCCGAGCGGCACTTCGGCTTCGAGGCGGCAGCCTGGTACTGGCACTTCGTCGATGTGGTGTGGCTCTTCCTGTTCACCTGCATCTACTGGTGGGGCGCCAGCGCGATCGTCGCTGCGCCCTGAGGAACGGGCGGGCATAGCAGAGGTCAGGTTCCAGAAGCCTGACAGGACCCCGGATGAGGGGCGCGACCGGTTGCGCCGCGCGTTGTCGAACCGCACCAACGTGCCGCGCCGGTTGTCCAGGACCTCTGCTACGGCACGGCTGAGCTCCGCGAGCCCAAAGGGCTTTGCGAATCAGCGGAAAGTCGGCCGCTGCGATACCCTGGCTTTTGGTGTAGCCGCTGGTCAGCAGCACCGGGATGGCGGGATACGACTTCCGAACCGCGCGTCCGAGCGCCACTCCGTCCGTGCCCGCCATGACCACATCACTGAACAGCAGGTCGAAGCTCGCAATCGGTCGAAAGCATTTCCAGCGCCTCCGCGCGCGCTCTGCGCCATCACCACGCGGTGGCCGAGTTCCTCCAGCAGACCCACGGTGACGGAGCCGACATCGGGGTTGTCTTCGACCACCAGCACGCGCGGCGCGCCGGTGCGGACCACCTGTTCGGCCGCTTCAGAGGGCCGCGCCTCCTGCGTCGCGCGCGGCAGATAGAGGGTGATCCGCGTGCCCTTGCCGAGTTCGCTGTCGATGGTAATGGCGCCGCCCGACTGATGCGCAAAACCATAGGCCTGGGACAGCCCGAGGCCGGTGCCCTGTCCGATCGGCTTGGTGGTGAAGAACGGATCGAACACCCGTGGCAGAATGTCGTCCGGAATGCCTACGCCGCTATCCGATACGCTGATGGCGACAAAGTCGCCGGTGAGGTCCGGCGTTTGCATCCCGGCTGTGCAGCCGCCGATTTTCCGTCAAGGATGGTCAGCCGGCCGCCATCGGGCATGGCGTCGCGCGCATTGATGCAGAGGTTGACGCATGGCCAGCTCGAGCTCGCTCAGGTCGGCCTCGACCGGCCAGATGCTCTCCGGCACCATCGCGGTCAGCTCGATCTGCTTGCCGAGCGAGCCAGACAGCATTTCCTTGAGCGAGCTCCACCAGCGCGTGCGACATCCACGGATTCCGGCCGCAGCTGCTGCCGGCGGGAGAAGGCGAGCAGGCGGCGGGTCAATGCCTCGCCGCGCCGAGCCGCTGTGGCGATGGCATCGATGGCGCGCAAGGCCTTTTCATCGGCCGTGCCGCTGCGCTTGAGCAGCTCTGCCTGGCCGCTGACGATCATGAGCAGATTGTTGAAATCGTGGGCCACGCCGCCGGTGAGCTCGCCGAGCGCTTCCATCTTCTGCGCATGGGCCATCTGCTCCTGCGCGCGCTGCAGCGCCTCCTGCGTCTTGCGCTTGCTCGGTCACGTCGCGCGTGACCTTGGCGAAGCCGATCAGCTTGCCGGTCTTCATCGCGGATCGCGTCGATCACGACGTTGGCCCAGAACAGCGAGCCGTCCTTGCGCACGCGCCAGGACTTCGGCCTCGAACCGGCCCTCGGTGCGGGCGGTCGCCAGCGCCTTGCAGCGGCACGCCGTCGGCGCGGTCCTTCTCGGTGTAGAAGCAGGAGAAATGCCGGCCGATGATCTCCTCGGGCTTATAGCCCTTGATCTTCTCGGCGCCGGCATTCCAGCTCACCACCACGCCGTTGGGGTCCAGCATGAACAGCGCATAGTCCGTCACGCTGGAGACCAGAAGCCGGAACTGCCGCTCGCTGTCCCGCAGCGCCTGCTGCGCGGCCATGCCGTTCGCTGATGTCGCGGGTGATCTTGGCGAAACCCGTGAGCCGGCCCTTGTCGTCGTGGATCGCGTCGATCACCACGGAGGCCCAGAACAGGCTGCCGTCCTTGCGCACGCGAATGCCCTCGCCTTCAAAGCGGCCCTGGCTAGCGGCCTGGGCCAGCGCCTTGAACGGCAGTCCGGCCTCGCGATCCTGCGGGGTGTAGAACTGGCTGAAGTGCCGCCCAACGATCTCGTCGGCACGATAGCCCTTGATCCGCTCGGCCCCGGCGTTCCAGCTCACCACGATCCCGTTCGGGTCGAGCATGAACATGGCGTAGTCCACCACGCTCTGCACCAGCATCCGGAAGCGTGATTCGCTTTCAAGAAGCGTCTGTTGAGACCGGTGCCGTTCGGTGATGTCCCGCGCGACATCGGCGTAGCCGCCCAACTCGCCGGCGTCTTCGAGGATCGGTTCGATCACCGAAAATGCCCGGTAGCGGCTACCATCCTTGCGCCTCCGCCAGCCTTCGATCTCGCAGCGATGCTCGGTCCTGGCCTGCGCCAACCAGCGGGCAGGAAGGCCGGCCAAATTATCCTCCTCCAGGAACAAACGGGAGAAATGCTGCCCGATTGCTTCGTCCGCGGTGTAGCCGGTGATCCGCTGGGCGCCGGGATTCCAGCTCGCGATGAAGCCGTCGGGGTTGAGCAGATAGATCGCGTGATCCGTGACGGATTCGATCAGCTTGCGAAAGCGCCGTTCGGGCCCGTCTCGTTCAGCCATTGGTCTTCCTTGCTTGCGAGAGCGACGCGACCCCAGCCGGTCACAGATTGGATTTTCCTGAGCCAGAATCAAAGGTCATAAGCCGCGGGACCGCCAGACGGTTCAACGTGGCCCGCAGCTCCGTGATCCCGAGCCCGGAGAGACTGCTGGTTGCAATCACGTCCGGATGGGCCGCGACGTGCGCGCGGGCGAGTGCATTGATCTGCTGTTCCCTGGCGGCCAAAGGGCCCGGCTTGAGCGCATCCGCCTTGGTCAGAACGAATTGAAACGATGCGGCGGCGCGGTCGAGAAGCTCCATGACGGCATGGTCGGCCGGTTTGACGTCGATGCGTGCATCCAGCAGCAGGAGCACGCGGCTGAGATTGGGGCGTCCGCGCAGGTAATCGAACATCAGCCCCTGCCAGTCCGCCTTTACGCGGTTTGGCGCCTCGGCGTAGCCGTAGCCCGGCATGTCAACCAGCATCAGGCGGCTGCCGAGATCGAAGAAATTGAGTTGCCTGGTGCGCCCTGGGGTCACGGACACGCGCGCCAGAGCCTTGCGCCCGGTCAGCGCGTTGAGCAGGGAGGACTTGCCCACATTGGACCGGCCGGCGAACGCTATTTCGGGCAGAGAAGGCGGGGGAAGCTGCGCCAGGGTCTGCGCGGCGTGAACGAAGTCGCATGGGCCAGCGAACAGCAGCCGGCCGGATTCGAGCTCGGCCTGGTTCGCCTGAAGCGTCATGATCGCACCCGGGTGGTCAGCCTTCCCAGCTCCGCCAGGAACGCGTCGGCGGCGATCTCCGGCGGCCAGGGCTCCCATGGGCGGGCTTGGGACGGGCGCGGGGTGGGATCTTTTGCCAGGGGAGGCAGGCGGATTCCCAGCGTGGCGCGCATCTCGGCCTCCGACCAGCCGACCACGTGCATCGCCTCGGAGGCCGCGGCCTGCCAATCGGCGCGCTTGTGCGCGGCCTTCTCGGCATCCGTCCAGGCCGGCAGTCCGTAGCGCCGTTCCACTGCCTGCCACAGGCGCGCGGCCAAGGCGGCATATCCGTCGCCCAGGAAGGGCTTGAGCGGCGAAATGGGATCGAAGCCGAGCAATCCTTCATCGGCATCATGCAGCAACTCGCGGAGTTCCCGCGCCGGGTCCAATCGGTGCCGTGCGCGGCGGCGGATCGCCAGCACGGTCAGGCTGTGCTGAGCGACCGAGAGGGGCAGTGGCCACGCGGAATGTCCTCCCCAGCGATAGGTGCGTGCGAGACCCAGCGCGAGGTCGCGATCGTCCCAATCGAACGGGGTGGGATCGAGGAGATTGAGCCGCTTGCCGGACGGCAGCAGGACCCAGGCGCGCGGGGCCTGTGCCCTGGTCCTGGGCGGCCGGAGGCGATCGCGTTCCAATACGAAGCCGTGGTGAGGCTGGCCCATTCAGCAACGGTAACGCGGCTTGCTGTGGTGCGGTCAACCGCCGCTCGGTTGCTATAAGTCGCTGATGCTCCGCGAGCCCTGGTTTCTCTGCTACGCATTGCTCGGGCTCGCCCAGAGCGGTCTCGCGCCGATCCTGCTCCCACTTGCCTCGCAGGGTGGGGCGCGGGCGGGTCTGACGTACGCGGCCTTCGCGCTTACCGGGCTGCTGGCGCCGGTGCTGGGGGGCTGGGGTGATCGCACGGGGCGGCATCGCGATCTGCTGATCGGGGGCAGTGCGACGGCGGCCGCCTGCTTTGCCGCGTACATCGTTGCGCCGCCCGCGTTGCATATTGTGCTCGCTGCCGGCGCGGGTGCCGGCAGCATGGCGGCCACCACGGCCGGCAACGTTCTGGCGATCCAGAGCCAGCCGGAGGAGACCTGGGATGACCGGGTGGGCGCCTTGCAACGCTGCATCAGCACGGGCCAGGTGATCGGGCTGATTCTGGCCGGACTTGCGGCGAGCCGCCACCTCGCGGCTGGTTTCATGTGTGCTGCATTGGCGCTCGGCGCGGGGGCCGGGCTCGCGGCGGCGACGGCACCCGCACGGCAATCGCGTGCGGCGGCCGACAAGCCGGCACCGAGGCCCCTGGTGGGTGGAGAGGCGGGGTTCCCCAGCGCGCACCGGCATCATCGACTGAGCATGATCGAACTGCTGGCGCATCTGACCCGGGTGAGCCCGTCCGTGCGGCACCTCCTGATCGTATGGCTGGTGGCGTACACCATGATGAACGGCGTCGCGGTGCTGTTTCCCGTGGTGATGGTGACGCACTACGCCATGGCTCCGATCGCTCCCTCGGCCGCGTATGCGGCGGGGGTTGGCATGAGCCTGCTGGTTTATCATCGGGCGAGCGGGCTCGCGCATCGGCGCGGCGGCGGGGTGGTGCTGATGGCCGGGTTCATCGGCCGGCTGGTGCTCTATGCAGCCATGACGGTGTTCGGTTTCCTGCACGCATCCTGGGCGGGAGTTCTGGTGCTGATCGCCTTCGCGCTGACCCAGGTGGTTTGGCCGCTGTTGAGCGTGGGAGCGAACGTGCTGACGGTGCGGCTGCAACCGGAGGCGCGCGGCGAGAATGTGGGTCTGTTCAATGCCGCCACAGCTCTGGCCTCGGCGGCCGGCTCCGCACTGGGCGGCGTGATTTTCGGGCTGTTCGGATTCGCGGTGCTGGCCGGTGTTGGGACCGCTTCAATCGGCGTGGCGCTGGCGCTGGGCGCGCTGTGGCTCGCGCCGGTCAGAAGTCCAGGTCGGCATAATGCTCCGGCGGGGTGACGCCGGGCACCCGATCGGACAGCACGCCCCGGAAGCTGGGGCGCGACTTGATGCGCGCGTACCATTCCTTCGCCGGAGCGGAGACGGTCCAGTCCACGTCACCGATATAATCAAGGGCCGAGATATGCGCCGCGGCGGCGAAGTCGGCGAGGGAGATCGTTGCCCCCGCGAGCCATTTGCGGTTCTCGCCGAGCCAGCCGAGGTATTCCATGTGGTGTCTGAGCGCGGCGTAGCCGGTACGGATGGCGGTTGCGTCCGGATTGCCGCGTCCGAGCAGCCGCTTCATCTGCTTTTCGCCGAGCAGGTTGCGGGTGACTTCCTGGTGAAATTTGCCGTCGAACCAGGCAACCAGCCGACGCACCTCCACCCGCTCGGCCGTGCCGCGCCCAAGCAACGGTGAATCCGGATAGGCTTCCTCGAGATACTCACAAATCACGCCGGAATCCGGCACGACCAGGCCGCTGTCTTCGATCAGCGTTGGCACCGTGCACGCCGGATTCAGCTCCAGGTATTCGGGCCGACGCTCCCACACTTTCTCCAGCCTGAGTTCGAAGGGCAGACGCTTCTCGGCGAGGACGAGCCGGATTTTTCGGGCGAATGGCGAAAGCGGCAGGTGGTAGAGCGTACGCATCAGCGATCTTATCGCACCGCCTTTCGCGCCGCGCCAAGTCCGTGGATCGCAAAAACGCCGTTGATGTTGCGGCGGCGTTTCGTGTTGCGGGCGATATCGTTGTCAGCTTCGGCGGCGTGTCCTGGCCAGGCCCAGCACAACTGCTCCGGCGGCGAGCAGAGGGAGCGAGCGTGGCTCCGGCACCGGATGATTGGCCTCAACCGTTTGCGCCGCGACCACCGCAAGCTCTTCAGCGAGCCGAGGGTCGATGCCCAGAGCAAAGGCTGCCGATCCGGTATCACTCGGGTCGAACTCGGCGGCCAGGCTCTCGGGATTCACACCGGTGATCTCATCGAACAGCACCAGCGCATTGAGATAGGAGCCGTAGGTGCTGGAATGATAGCCGATCGGCGTGGTGCAGCAGGCATCCAGCGGGTTGCTATCCCAGAGATCGACCTCATTGGGCGGTTCGTCGCTCAGGTAAGGGTCCTGCATGGCAAGTCCCTTGTCGATGGCGCTGACCCAGGCATCACCCGCGAGAGCCACATTGATGCCGCTGCCGGCGGGATTGGCCGCCATCTCGTTGGCCGCTGCACGCTCGTACGCCTTGTGCAGATCGCTGGCCATGGCGGCGATCGGGTTGTTGTCGCCCACATAGGGTGCGTTAACGCCGCCGGGCGGACTGGTCGAGCTGCCGAAGATCGGCGCATTCGGATTGCTGCTGGTGTAGCTGTAGGACGCGAGCGGCTGGGTTTCAAACAGCGTGACCTTGGCGGTGCCCTTTCCCGCCGCCTGGTCGGCCGCATCCACGCCTGAGACGATCTGGTTCACGCCGGACTGGAACTTGGCGAAATTGCCCCGCGTCGCGACGCTGGTGCCACCGACGGTGATGGTGCTGGGCAGGGGCTCGAAGCTCTGGTCCTGCAGGACCACATTATTCCACTTGGAACTTTCTATCTGAGGGGCGTATTTCTTCGACGTGCCGGTGGTGTAGCCGGTCAGCGTGGCGCTGCTGACCGCGAGAATGGAGACGTCGTAGTTCAGTCCGGCCTCCTTGGTGAATTGGAGGAATATTCCCGGCACGCCGCCCTCGGGTCCTGTCTCGTTGTACTGCGCCGAGGGATTGGACTGCAGATAGCTCAACTGCGCTGAAAGTCCGGACGGGAACCCCACGGGCGGATTTGCGGCGGGGTCCACTTGCGTCGCAGGTTCAGTGCAGGCCGCTGCGGTCGGGCACAGCAGATCGTGCACATTGCCGGTGCCGGTGCCGAAGCCGGCGTTGTAGTTGCGCACGGGGTCGTAGCGTCCGTGGGTAAAGCTGTTGCCGACGAAAAGAATTTCGGTTGGGTCCGCCTGGGCGGCGACAGGGCCGGCCGTGATGGCCAGGCCGGCGAGCAAAACGGGTATCCGCGGGCGCATGGACAGCTTCCTCGGTTGTTCTTGACATGAACTGCGTGACATGCGGATGGCGAGATGTAAAATATCCTCAATCTGGTCGATTCATACGTGAAAAGTATGGAACTGCGTCATCTGCGCTACTTCGTCGCCGTCGCCGAGGAGGGGCACGTGACCCGTGCGGCCGCCCGGCTGGGGATTCAGCAGCCTCCCCTGAGCCAGCAAATCCGGCCCTCGAATCGGAACTCGGCACCCCTCTGTTCGTTCGCCTGCCGCGCGGAATGGCGCTGACCGAGGCCGGCACCGTTTTCCTTCAGGAGGCACGATCGATCCTCGCGCGCGCGGCGCATGCGGCGGCGCGCGCCGCTCTGGCGGCTGCCGGCAAAATCGGGGAGTTGACGATCGGCCTGACGACATCGGCCAGTCTGCACCGGCTGGTACCGGACATTCTGGGCTGCTACACGCGGCGCTATCCGGAGGTCAGCCTGACCATCCACGAAGGCAATGCCGCGGACCTGACGGAGATGCTTTCGGCAGGGAGCATTGAGGTGGTGTTCCTGCGCGCGGTGGTGGCGCGCCCGGCCGGGATCGCATTCAGGCTTCTCGCCGACGAACCGATGCTGCTGGCACTCCCCGGTTCGCACAGTCTGGCCAGAGGGCGCGGGGCGGTGCCGGTTGCGCGGCTGGCGGCCGAGCGATTCATCCTGGTGCGCCGGCACGCCGCGCCTGGATTGTACGCCGACCTTCTCGCGTGCTGCCGGGCAGCCGGATTCCAACCTGTCGTGGCAGCCGAGGTCGGACGGATGCTGACGAACCTGAACATGGTGGCCGCAGGCATCGGCATCTCGGTGGTACCGGCGTCGATGCGGGAGATCAGGCTAGGGGGCGTGTGCTATCGAGCGATTGACTCATCGGTGCCGCTGCGAGCGCCTGTGACACTGGCGACACGGGAGGGGGAAGAACGGGCGACGGTGGGCAACTTCGTGGAGGTGGCGAAAGAGCGGGCGGAATTGCCGTGAACGACGAGCGCTCCGGCGTGCTTTACCCGTGCTTCTCCTGGGGATGCTTCTCGTCCTCCCATTGATGTGCGGTTTCCGTGGCATGACGGTCGCTGGTCGGAGTGCCCTTGGGCCGCGCCTGCTCGTCGCGGCTGCGCGACGGCCCCTTGCCCGGCCCGGTGATGCCGGTGTGAGCCGGGGGGTCGCTGGCGGGAAAGCTGTCCTCGCTCGCCTTGTCCACCTTGTCGCTGCCCCGTGTCGGGTCACGGCGGTCTGAGGGCATGGTGTCCTCCCTGCTGGTCCGGGGCTGCAACGCAACGGGTGGTGACGGGTTCACCGCGATGCGGACGATGCGAAGGAGGGCGAATGAGCAAGACGGTGGTGGTGACCGGTGCGGGGGCCGGGGTCGGGCGGGCAATCGTCCGCGCATTCGCCGATCGCGGCTGCAATGTGGGGCTGCTGTCGCGAGACGCGCAGCGGCTGGCGGCCGCAGCGGAGGAGGTGCGGGCCCGCGGCGTGCGCGCGTGCATGGTCCCCACTGACGTTGCTGATGCGGACGCCGTGGAGGCGGCGGCCGAGACGATCGAGCGGGAGCTCGGACCAATCGACGTCTGGGTGAACGACGCGATGGTGACGATCTTCGCGCCTGTGCACGAGATCACCCCGACCGAGTTCCGCCGGCAGACCGAAGTGACCTATCTTGGCACGGTGTACGGCACCATGGCGGCGCTGCGGCGCATGCGGGCGCGACGACAGGGAACCATCGTCCAGGTTGGGTCCGCGCTGAGCTACCGCGCCATTCCGCTGCAATCGGCCTATTGCGGGGCGAAGTTCGCGATCCGTGGTTTCACGGACAGTCTGCGTTGCGAACTGCTGCATGAGCGTCTGCCGATCCACCTCTGCATGGTGCAACTGCCGGCGATGAACACACCGCAATTCGACTGGGCGATGACGCGCATGCCGAGGAAGGCGCAGCCGGTACCGCCGATCTACCAGCCCGAGGTGGCAGCCGAGGCGGTGGTGTTCGCCGCGTTCAACAAGCGCCGGGAGATCTGGCTGGGCAAGTCGAGCTGGAAGGCGATCCTCGCGAACAAGATCGCACCCGGACTGCTGGATCATGTGCTCGCCGCCGAGGGCTACAGCAAGCAGATGCGGGCGGTTCCAACGCCGCCCGATCCGCCGGCGAACCTGTTCGACGCCGTGCCGGGACACCAGGCGGCGCACGGTTCGTTCGATGCCGAGGCACGACCGAGCAGCGGGACGATGTGGTTTACCCGCAACCGGAACACCCTGCTGGCGGGTGCGTCACTGCTTGGGCTGGTGCTGATGCGGCCAAGGCGTTCCTCGTGCAGCCGATCAGATGGTCGTTGACGATGCCGGTGGCCTGCATGAAGGCATAGCAGATGGTCGATCCCACGAAGGAGAATCCATCGGCTCGCAAGCGCTTGCTCATCGCATCCGATTCCTTCGTGCGGGTAGGGACCTGCTCCGGCCGGCGCCAGTGATTGGCGACGGGCCCGGGTACCAGGGACCAGAGATAGCGATCGAAGCTGCCGAACGCTTCAATCGCGCGCAAGGCGGCCTGGGCGTTGGTGCGAACGGAGTAGATTTTGAGCCGGTTGCGGATAATACCGGCATCGGTCAGGAGGCGAACGAGGTCGTCATCCGTCATTGCGGCGCAACGCCTGATATCGAACTGAAGGAATGCCCGGCGGTAGTCATCCCGGCGGTGCAGAATGGTGCGCCAGGACAGTCCCGCCTGCGCACCTTCCAACGTGAGCATCTCGAACAGGCGGGTATCGTTGTGCAGCGGTACCCCCCATTCGGTGTCGTGATACGCGATCATTGCCTCACTGCCGTTGGCCCATGAGCATCGCATTGACGGCACCCTCCGGGGGTTTTTGACTGGTATTGGTAGTGCCATGGACGTGCAAATCGAACAATTGCGTGCGCTGCTGGCCGCGGCGCGCCGGCTGGTCGTCTTCACTGGGGCGGGGATCAGCACGGACTCCGGCATTCCGGATTTCCGCAGTCCCGGTGGACTGTGGACGCGGATTGCGCCGATCGATTTCGACGAATTCCTGGAATCGGAGGAGGCGCGGGCCGAGACCTGGCGACGGCGGATCGCGTTGCAACCGGTGCTGCGCGCGGCGCGTCCCAACCGCGGGCACCGGGCTGTGGCGCGGCTGGTCTCGGAGGGCAAGGCCAGTGCCGTCATTACGCAGAACATCGACGGGCTGCATCAGCTTGCGGGCGTGCCGGATGAGCAGGTGATCGAATTGCACGGCAACACGATGTACGCGCGGTGTCTGTCGTGTGCGCAGGCGAGCGAGATTGAAAGCGCCTTCCAGGCGTTCGAGCGCACCGGACAAGCGCCGCGGTGCGACGCGTGCGACGGCTATTTGAAATCCGCGAGCATTTCGTTCGGCCAGGCATTGCCGGCGCAGGCGATGCGCAGGGCCGAGCATGAGACCCTGGCGGCTGATATGTTCCTGGTGTTGGGATCGTCGCTTGTGGTCTATCCGGCCGCCGGATTTCCGCGGCGCGCGAAGGAGAACGGCGCGTGCCTGGTGATCGTCAACCGCGAGCCGACGCGGCTGGACGGGATGGCGGATCTGGTGCTGCACCGGCCGATCAGCGAGACGCTGGAGGGAGCGGTAGAGGCTTAAATCAGTTGGGGAGGAAGCCCACCAGCCGCTCGGTCTCGGCGACGATCGGGTCGGCGATCGAGGCGGCGCGGCGGGCGCCCTCACGCAGCACGGAGTTGATTTCGGCGGGATCGGCAAGCAGGCGGTCGGTTTCCTGAGCGATGGGCGAGAGCGTGGCGACCAGCAGTTCGGTCAGCACTTCCTTGAAGGCGCCGAACCCCTTGCCGCCATGCTCGCGCAGGACGTCCGCGGGATCGGCATCGGCCAGTCCGGCGTAGATGCCGACCAGGTTGCGTGCCTCCGGCCGATTGTGCAGGCCCTGTGACATCGTGCGGCAGGGGTTCCGGGTCGGTCTTCGCACGGCGGATCTTAAGGGCGATGGTGTCAGGATCATCATTGAGGTTGATGCGCGACTGATCCGACGGGTCGGATTTGGACATCTTTTTCGTGCCGTCGCGGAGGCTCATGACCCGTGCCGCGGGGCCGAGGATCAGCGGCTCGATCTCGGGAAAGAATGTCACGTTGTAGTCGTGATTGAACTTGTGGGCGATGTCGTTGGCGAGTTCCAGGTGCTGGCGCTGATCATCGCCGACCGGAACGCGCGTGGCGTGATAGGCAAGCACGTCGGCGGCCATGAGATCGGGATAAACGTAGAGACCGGCGGACGCATTCTCCCGATCCTTGCCGGCCTTGTCCTTGAACTGGGTCATGCGGTTGAGCCAGCCGATCCGTGCGACGCAGTTGAAGATCCAGGCGAGTTGGGCATGCGCGCGGACGTGGGACTGCACGAACAGGACATGGCGGCGGGGATCGATGCCGGAGGCCAGCAGCACCGCCGCCATTTCCCTGGTTTGGCGGGCGAGCGCGGCGGGGTCCTGCCAGACGGTGATGGCGTGCAGGTCCACCACGCACCATAGGCATTCGTGGTCGTTCTGCAGCGGCGCCCAGTGGCGGATGGCGCCGAGATAGTTGCCGAGAGTTGGTATCCCGGACGGCTGGATACCGGAGAAGATGCGCCTCATGGCGACGTGTTATGGTTGATTGCAGACAGGTGCAAGCCAGGGTGCAAGCTGGATCGGATCAGGCCGGGATGGCGGCTTGGCCGGCAGCCTGGATATCCGGCCAGTGTGCGGCGAGCCGGCTGTGGCTGACGACGTCGAGGATGATGCGCTGATCATCCTCCGGAAGTTCAGAGCGCCACTTGCTGACGGAGCTTATGGCGTTGCGGAAAACGCTGTAATAGCGTTCCGCGCCCGAATAGCTGGTGCTGCGGCGGATGAAATCTTCGGTCTGGCGGTTCCAGTCGAGGCCGGCGAAGGCGAGCAACTCCTTGGCATGGCTCACCGGATCGGCGCAGAGGTCCTCATAGACGGTGAGCCGTGCATTCTCATGACCTTCGAATGCCTCGAGCGCGAGTTCATTGAGGCTGACCCACTGCCAGGCAAGCTGCCCTGCCAGCGGCATGTTCTGCAGATCGGCACGTTGCAGGCCGAGGCGCCTGGCCGCGGGCGTGGCGAGGGTGGTTTCGATGAACGGATCGACGAACATCTTTCCGGTGCGCAGCCCGCGCAACGCGGAGGCGATCTGTCCGCAGGGATGGCGCAGCAGGAAGACGAAGTGGGCGCCCGGCATCGCCTTGAGGAACGTGGCCGCCCGTCCCCTGGCACTGACCGATTTGACAACAATTCTAAGCCGCGGATCGGTCTCCGGGTTGAACAGATCAGGGACGGGAAGCGCCGAAAGGCTGCGGCCCGACAGCTTCTCCATCCATTTCAGGGCGCGGATCAACGATTCATGGGTCAGAGCGGTCGGTCGGGAGTAGTATGACTTGGAGAAGGAGGGCAGGTGGGCGGCTGATTTCAGGCTATGGCTCAGCAACAGGCGCTTGGCATATTCGGCTGCGATCGGGACATAGCGTTCAGTCTCGTCAGAGGCGATGAGGAACGGCAGGCGAGGGTCGGCCAGCACATGATCGGGTTCATGGCGATACAGCACATCAGGATGACTATCGAATATCTTCCCCAGCCAGGAGGTGCCGGAGCGCGGCGCACCCACGATCATGATGCTGCGGCTGAAATCCATGCACACTGCTCCGGACAGCGAAATGGCTCAATAACAATGAGCGGGGGGCCGGTAAAGGAATAAATGTGTTCAGGCGGCGTTGCGCACGGCACCCTTAACATGCTGGGCAAAGAGTGAGAACAGCCGGCGTGTGATCGGTCCGACCGTACCGTCGGCCACGGGCCGGCCGTCTATCTTGGTGATCGGACGAATAAAGCTGGTTGCGCTGGTGATGAATGCTTCGCGCGCGTTAACCAGCTCGGTTGCGGAAAATTGCCGCTGGACCAGTTCGATGTCATGTTCGGCGAGCAGTGCCAGAAGCGCGCCGCGGGTACAGCCGGGCAGGATGTGGCGGTCGAGGGCGTGGGTACAGAGGCGCCCCCCGGCATCGACGATCCAAAAGCTGGTGGCGGCACCTTCGGTTACCATCCCGTCGGAATCCACCAGGATTGCCTCCATGGCGCCCTGCTCTCGCGCGGCCTGCCGGGCGAGCACATTGGGCGTGAGCGCCACGGTCTTGATATCGCAGCGTGCCCAGCGCTCATCAGGATGGGTGATCGCGGCGGCCGTCCAGGAATCGACCGAGGCCGGGTAGGGCGGGATGTGCTTGATTGTCACCACGAGCGAAGGGGGTACCGGCGTGCGCGGGAACGGGTGGTCCCGATGCGCCACGCCACGCGTCACCTGCATGTAGAGAAGGCCCTCCCGCACACGATTGCGCTGTGCCACCTCATGCAGCACGTGAATCAGGGCGGCGCGTGACATTGGCGGGGTGAGCCTTAGTTCGTTGAGCGAGCGTTCCAGCCGGGCGAGGTGGAGGTCGGCATCGATGAACCTGCCGTCATAGAGATGCACCACTTCATATACGCCGTCGGCGAACTGGAAGCCGCGATCCTCGATGTTCACGCAGGCGTGGCGCTGGGGCAGATAGCGCCCGTTGACGTAGGCGATACGGCTCATGGGGTGACTTTTTCTCGTTCATCGGCGTTGACGCCGAGCTGTTTGAGTTTGCGGTGCAACGCGCTGCGCTCCATTCCGACGAACTGCGCGGTGCGGCTGATGTTTCCGCCGAAGCGCATGAGCTGGGCCTGGAGATACTGGGTCTCGAACAGGTCGCGCGCTTCGCGGAGCGGCAGGGCCATGATGTCGGCGGTGCGATCGATGTTGAGAAGGGCAGGGGCGTTGGCGCCGATTTCGGGCGGCAGCATATCGGGGCGGATCGGGTCGCCGGCGCCGCCGGGGGCCATGATCAGCAGCCAGTCGATCAGATTGCGGAGCTGGCGGACATTGCCCGGCCAGTCGTAGGCCTGAAGCGCGGTCATGGCATCGGCAGAGAGGGTGCGCCGGGGCATGCCCGAGCTGGAGGCCGAGCGGGTCATGAAGTGGTCGGCCAATGCCGGCACGTCTTCTCGTCGTTCGCGCAGGGCGGGCATACGCACGGGCACGACAGCGAGCCGATAAAAAAGGTCTTCGCGAAAACGCCCGGCGGCGATCTCGCTGTGCAAATCGCGATTGGTGGTCGCCAGCACGCGGATATCCACCTTGACGCGGGCCGATCCGCCGAGCCGTTCGAAAGATTGGTCCTGCAGGGTGCGCACAATCTTGCCCTGGGTTTCCAGCGGCATGTCAGAGACTTCGTCCAGCAGCAGCGTGCCGCCATGGGCACGCTCCAGCACGCCGGCGCGGCGCGGCTGGGAGCTCGGGTCGGAGCCGGCCTCGATGCCGAACAGCTCCTCCTCGAAGCGGTGGGACGCCAGTGTGGCGCAGTTCAACACCACGAAGGGACCATCGGCGCGGCGGGAGCGCGCGTGGATGCTGCGGGCGGCGACCTCCTTGCCGGATCCCGCGGGACCCTGGATCAGCACGCGCGAGCCGGTCGGCGCGACGCGTTCGATCTGGGAGCGTACGGCGGTGATGGTGCCGGACGAGCCGGTGAGTTCGTTTTCCGGCCCGGCGCGCAGCCGCAGTTCGGCGTTTTCCCGGGCGAGCGCGGCGGCTTCCAAGGCGCGGCGAACCACGTGCAGCAGCCGGTCGGATTCGAACGGCTTTTCGATGAAGTCGTAGGCGCCGTGCTGAATAGCCTGCACTGCCATCTCGATGGTGCCGTGGCCGGAGATCATCACCACGGGGACCTGCGGCTCTTCCCGATGGAAGGCGGCGAGAATGCCCAGCCCATCCAGTCGCGATCCCTGCAGCCACACGTCGAGGATGGCGAGGGAGGGGCGGCGGACGCGGAACGCCGATAGCGCCGCATCGGAATCCGCGGCCTGGCGGGTCTCGTATCCTTCGTCGTGAAGGATGCCGTCGATCAACAGCCGGATGTCCGGCTCGTCGTCCACGATGAGAATGTCAAGCGGCATCGGCCATCCTCGCAGGCAATGTCAGTGTGGCGATGGCACCGGGACTGTCGGCCCGGTCGTCAAGGACGAAGCGACCGCCGTGGTCTTCCATGATCTTCTTCACGATCGCCAGTCCAAGACCGGTTCCCTTCGGTTTGTGCGTCACGTAGGGCTCGGTCAGCCGGTCCCGGTCATGTTCTGGCAGGCCGACTCCGTTGTCGGCGACGGCAATCTGCACCTCGCCATTGATTTCGTGCACCGAGAGTTCGATCCGGCCGGGCTGGTTCGCGCTGTCGGCGCGCATCACCACGGCATCGGCGGCGTTCTGCAACAGGTTGGTCAGGGCCTGGCGCACCATGCGCCGGTCGCACAGGGCGATCGGGCCGCGTTCGGGAATGTCGGACTGCCAGGCGATTTGCGGGCGAGCCGTCTTCTGCAACACCAGCGCCTCGCGAGCGATGCGGCCGACGTCCTCGGCCTTGATTACCGGTTGGGGCATGCGGGCGAAGGCGGAGAATTCATCGACCATGCGGCCGATGTCACCAACATGGCGTACGATGGTATCGGCGCATTGCGTGAAGGTTTCGGGGTCTGATGTAATTTCCCGGCCGAAGCGACGCTTCAGCCGCTCGGCCGCGAGCTGGATCGGGGTGAGCGGGTTCTTGATCTCATGGGCGATACGGCGCGCCACATCGGCCCAGGCGGCCTTGCGCTGCGCCGCCTGAAGCTCCGTGATGTCATCGAACGTGAAGACGAAACCGGCCGGCCGGTCGTCGGACATCTGAGCGCTGATGCGCGCAAGAAGGGTGCGCCGCCGGCCCAGGGTGCCGATCTGCACTTCGCTGGTGTGCGGATGCTCCGGATCCGCCATGGCGGCATCAGCGAGGGGGGCAAATTCCGGCACCAGCGTGCCCAGCGGCTGGCCCGAATGGGCCTGGAGGTCGATCCCCAGAAGTTCGTCGGCCGCGCGATTCGGCAGCTCGATGCGGCCGCGCACATCAAGCCCGATGACGCCTGCGGAGACGCCGGCGAGGACCGTCTCGGTAAAATGGCGGCGGTTGTCGATCTGGCGGTAGGCTTCCATGAGTTCGGTGCGCTGCGCCGAAAGCTGGCCCGTCATGCGGTTGAACGCGCGGAGCAATCCCGCGATCTCGTCGTCGCCCTCGCTCTCCGGCACTCGCACCAACAGATCGCCGCTGCGCACCCGTTCAGCCGCCTGCATCAGCCGTCCGATGGGGCGGGCGAGTTGGGTTGCGATCAGCAGGCCGATCAGCACCGCGGCGGCGAGCACGAGCAGGGCGACGATGGCGAAGATCCAGGCGAAGGCGACCTGGAGCCAGGAGCGGTTCTGGTCCAACCGGTCATACTCGGCCACCGCCTGTTCGGTGCGGTTCATGTAGTTCAGGATGGATGGATCGACGGGCCGGCCGATCATGAGCAGCAAGGGCGGCGTGGAATCGAGTTCCACCAAAGCGCGCACGCGTGTGCCGTCGGCCGAGTTCAGCACCACGATGTCGCCCTTCGAGGCCTGGTCGATGGCCCAGGTCGGCGGCGGTTCCACGCCCAATCCGCCGAACAGTCCGGCCGAGGCCATGATCTGGCCGGTTAAGGCGTCGTACACCACGGCCTCGGTCAATCCGCGCACGGCGCTCTGGGCCGCGAGCAACTGGCTGAAGGAGGTCGGGTCGATTGCCAGCACGGTGCCGGTGCGGTTGAGATCGGAGGCCATTTCTACTGCGACGGAGCGGATGTTGTTGCGGTGCTCCTCGAGATAGCCACGCGCGACCTGCAATGATTCCGTGATGGCGGTGCGCACCGGGTCGTTGAACCAGGCCTGGATGCCGAAATGGAAGAAGGCGACAGCGAACCCGCCGACCACGATGGTGGGGACGATGGCAATGCCGCTGAACAGCAGCACCAGCCGGACATGCAGCCGGGCGCCTGCGGAGCCGCGGCGGCGCTCCGCCCACACCCGGGTGAGGCGGCCGGCGAGAACCACCCCGAGCATGAGCAGCACGCTGAGATTGGCCAGCACGAGGGCCACCCCGGCACCGGCACTGACGCCCCACGGCTCGCCACGGGCGAGCATGACGAAGGTGGCGATGCCGACTGTGAGTGCCGACAGCACGAGCACGAGCGTCACGGTTCGGCCGAGCAGGATGCCGGCCGCCGAATGGGTCCAGTATCGGCGGGGGAGGTGCGACATCAGTCCGCGGGTCCTACAGCACCCCGCGCACGACCGCGATCTCCAGATCACGAATTTTCTTGCGCAACGTGTTGCGATTGAGGCCGAGCATCGCCGCCGCCTTGATCTGATTGCCACGGGTTGCGGCGAGGGTGAGACGAATGAGGGGGCGTTCGACTTCCGCGATCACACGGTCGTAGATGCCGGTCGGCGCCGGGCCGCCCGCATGGGAGGCGAGGAACTGCCGTACCAGCCGTTCCACCGCGCCCGACAAGGTTTCCGAACCGGCGGGAGCCGATTGCGCCTCAATCGCCGCCTCGTGCAATTCGGCGCCGATCATGTCCGCCGTGATCAACTCGTCGGGGCGCAGCGCGGCGAGCCGGCGCATCAGGTTTTCCAGCTCCCGCACGTTACCTGGCCAGGTATGTTTTTTCAGCCGTTCGACGCCGCCATGATCGAGGGTCTTCAGCGAAAGCCCGTCGGCATGGGCGCGCTCGAGGAAGTGGCGCGCAAGCAAGGGGATGTCTTCGGTGCGTTCCCGCAGCGGCGGCAGGCGGATCGGCACGACGTTCAACCGGTAGAACAGGTCCTCACGGAAGCTGCCGTTGCGGATCGCGGCGCGCAGGTCGCGGTGAGTGGCAGCGATGATGCGCACATTGGCCTTGATGGGCTGGCGGCCGCCGAGCGCGGTGAACTCGCCCTCCTGCAGCACGCGGAGCAGACGGGTCTGCGCCTCGGGCGGCATGTCGCCGATCTCATCGAGGAACAACGTGCCCCCATTGGCCTGCTCGAACCGGCCGGCGCTGCGCGCCAGCGCGCCGGTGAAGGCCCCACGCTCGTGGCCGAACAGCTCGCTTTCGATCAGTTCGCGCGGGATCGCCGCCATGTTGATGGCGACGAACGGGCCGTCGCGCCGCTTGCCGTAGTCGTGCAGCGCGCGCGCGACGAGTTCCTTGCCGGTGCCGGATTCGCCGTTGATCATCACCGTGAGGTCGGCGGTGGTGAGACGCGCAACGACCCGGTAGATCTCCTGCATCGCCTGGCTGCGTCCGATCAGCGGCAGCTTTTCATCCTCGGCGGGTTCGCTGGTGCGCGGCGCTCCTGCAGGCGATGCGGTCAGCGCGCGGGCCACCACCGCGATCAGTTCCTCCAAATCGAACGGCTTGGGCAGATACTCGAAAGCGCCCCGCTGGGCGGCCTTCACCGCCGTCGTCAGCGTAGATTGCGCGCTCATGACGACGACCCGCAGGTCGGGACGGACCCGCTTGATGCGGGGGATGAGGTCGAGCCCGTTTTCGTCCGGCATTACCACGTCGGTGATCACCAGATCACCCTCGCCATCCTCGACCCAGCGCCACAAGGTGGCGGCGTTGCCTGTGCTGCGTACCTGGTAACCGGATCGCCCAAGCGCCTGGGTCAGCACCGTGCGGATGGAGCGGTCATCGTCAGCGACCAGGACCGTGGGTGGAGAGAGGCTCATTCGGACAAGCCGTTGTCTGCCAGAACGGGAAGATGCAAGCGGAACTCGGTGCGTCCGGGACGGCTTTCCACCTCGATCAGCCCGCCGTGGTCCTCGATGATTTTGGCCACCAGCGCGAGGCCAAGGCCGCTGCCGCCGGGTTTCGTGGTGACGAACGGATCGAACAGATGGGGCGTGATGTCGTCGGGAATACCCGGGCCGTTGTCCCGCACGCCGAGATAGAGCGGCAGGTCGAGCCGGCGGGCGGTGCCCGGGACGGCCACGCGCACGCCGTGCTGAAAGCCGGTGGAGAGCAAGATCTCGCGGTTCGGCTGATCGGCGAGAGCTTCGGCGGCGTTCTTGACCAGGTTCAGCACCACCTGGACCAACTGATCGCGGTTGCCGAGCACCGGCGGCAGCGACGGATCGTAGAGTTCGTGGAAGTGAATGTCGGCGGCGAATCCGCGCTGGGCCAGTTTGCGTACATGCTCCATCACCCGGTGGACGTTCACCGCGCTGCGCGCAAGCGGCTTTTCGCTGAACATGTCCATGCGATCCACGATGCCGCGGATGCGGTCTGCTTCGTCCCGTATGAGGACTGCGAGTTCACGGTCCTGAGGGGAGACGCTCTCTTCCAGCAATTGCGCGGCGCCGCGAATGCCGGAGAGCGGGTTCTTCACCTCATGCGCGAGGACTTCGGCCAGGCCGCTCACGCTGCGGGCGGCGCCGCGAAATGCCATCTGCCGGTCGAGCGAGCGGGCGGTCGAGGGGTCCTGCAGCACAAGGACGACTGAGCCCGGTTCCTCGGGGAGCGGGGAAGCCTGGGCGGTGATGCCCTGCTTGTGGATGCGCGGACTGTCCAGGGTTAGGTCATGGGCCGAGACGGTGGCCGCTCCCTCGCGCACCTGTTCCAGCAGGAGGAACAGAGGATTGTCGGCGGGAACCAGGTCAATGAGCGAGAGATGGCGCAGTTGCGGGAGGGAGATTCCGAAGAACTGCTCGGCCGCCGGGTTGGCCAGGCGAAACCGGTCGGAGGAATCGAGTAGCACGAGGGCGAGGGGGAGAGCTTCGAGGATCAACGAAGGGTCGGGTGCCGGATCCCCGCGCAGCGAAAGCGGATTTCGGGCGAAGTTCATGCCGCTTCGGCCAGCACCGCGGTCCGATCGGGGGCAGCGCGGCTCACGCCGCGGTCGATCAGCGGGGTGAAGAACTCGTTGATCAGCCGCAGCACGGCCGAGACGTCAGCCAGACGCATGACGCCGGCCCGAAACTCCGCCGATCCGGGCAGACCGCGCGAATACCAGGCGAGGTGTTTGCGCGCGATACGAAGACCGGCTTCGGTGCCGTAATGGCTGAGCATCGCGTGGTAATGGCGGAGCATGATCGCGGTCTGCTGGACGAGGTCCGGTTCTGGCGGTGTTTCGCCGGTACGAAGATAGTGGGCGACATGGGCGGTAAACCACGGCCGCCCATAGCAGCCGCGGCCGATCATCACTCCGTCGGCGCCGGAGCGAAGCAGGGCGGCTTGGGCATCCTCCAGAGTGACGATGTCACCGTTGACGATGACCGGAATGCGCACCGCATCCTTTACCCGGCGGATGAAATCCCAATCCGCGACGCCGTTGTAGAATTGCTGGCGCGTACGGCCGTGCACCGTGATCATGCGGATGCCGCAGTCTTCGGCGATGCGCGCGAGGCGCGGTGAGTTGAGAGTGGCGTGGTCCCAGCCCATGCGCATCTTCAGCGTGACAGGCACCGGGACCGCGTGCACGGTCGCGCGCAGGATCGCGGCGGCCGCGCCTTCGTCACGCATCAGGGCGGAGCCGGCCTGCTGTCCGAGCGCGACCTTCTTTACTGGGCAACCGAAATTGATGTCGATCAGGTCGGCCCCGCGGTCCACAGCAAGGCGTGCGGCCTCCGCCATCGCCTCAGGTTCGCAGCCGGCGAGCTGCAAGGCGGACACACCGCCTGCGCCGTCCATTTCGGCCATGCGGAGGGTGTTGCGGTTTTCCCGGATCATCGCCCAGGAGGCGATCATCTCGGAAACGACCATTCCAGCGCCGAGCTGCTTGGCCAGCCGCCGGAAGGGGAGGTCCGTGACGCCGGACATGGGGGCGAGGATCACAGGCATCTCGATGCACACCCCGTCAGCAAGGCGGAGGGGCGTAACCGTGCCCGCGGTGTTACAGATGCCCATGATTTGGGCAGAATAGCGCCACAACGTGCGTGGTGCAATGCGGAATAGACACACAGGGGGGGCCGGGTGCACTGCACCCGGCCCCGATCCCCCTTACCTTCGTTTCACAACGATCTTGACCTGGATGGTCACAATCACCATGATCCAAGGCAGGAAAAAGGGATGGGTGCTAGCCATCTCTTTCCTCCGTGTGATTGAGCAGGCACTCAGCCTGGCTGCTCATCAGGCGCCGGTCAGACCTCCTGGCCGGCGCCGCCTTTTTCGGAGCTAATCATTAAGAATCAGTCCAACGCCATCGCCCAGCGCGCGGCTTCGTAGCCCGGCGCGTAGTGCGTGTTTGTCTGGGTTGGATCGCGGTTCACCAGCGGGCGGGCATACAGCGGGTGACGCATGCTGCGCACCTCATGCTCGATCTGGAACAGCACCTTGCCGCTGTCGAGATCCACGATATCGGTGAAGCGGTATTGATGCTGATCGCTCTCCTCGGTGATGAGGCCGCGCTCGAGAAGTTTCCGGTGCGGGCCGGAGAAATCCGCCAGCGATATTTGGATGTGATGGCCGTCATAGACGGGGAGAGATTGCGAGGTCGGGCGGTAGATCGCCTTATTGCCGTCGCCTAGCACGGCCCAGGCGTACCCGCCGCGTGCATCGTCGGCGAGGCCGGCAATGCCGCCCATGATTTCTCGGTAGAAACGCACGATACCCTGCAGGGGCGTGTTGTCCGGAACGTCGAACTCGACGTAGGGCATGCCCAGCCGGATCGGTCCGAAGCGGGCGGCATCAGGTGCGTGGCAACGGATGCGATTACCCCAAGGGCAGGTCGTCTCCACCCCATCATTGGTTTCACGGAAGCTGAACTTCGTCTCCGCCAGGTCCTTCTGCACGCTGTGCAGACGGCGGAGCAGACCCTCGAGGTCCGGCAGGACAAGGCCCGTCGTGCCACGCACGACCTGGGCCGGGCGCGCGGGTAGGTGGAACTGTGCCCGCCCGACATTGACCCACATGTTGGACAGGCCGGTCATGATGTAGGGATCGCGCGTGAGGCCCAGCCCGGTGATGTAGAAGATGGTGGCCAGCCTCTGGTCCGGGTACCGTGACGTTCACGTGCCCGAGTTCGATGATGTTGCCGAGGTCTTCCACCGTGCGGTCATAGACCGGTTTCCGGGCCGCAGAGTCATTCATGATGTTTCCCCTCGCTGTGCTTTGGCCCATTCTAGGAGCATGCACGCCGGGCGGTCCACGCAGACCTCCCAGTGAGGGAGGAGAATTGTGAACCGGAGCTCCGGCCTGGGCGCTCTGCTGCGCAATCGCGTGTTCCTGCGCCTCTGGCTGGTGGGCGCCCTGTCCAACTCCATGCGCCAGTTCGAGGTTCTGGCCGTCGCCCTGTTCACCCTGCAGGTGACACACTCGGATTTCGCGGTGGCCGCGGTGACTGCCGCTCGCTCCATGCCCATGCTTTTGCTGGGGGCGCTCGCGGGCTGCGTGGCCGAGGCATGGTCGCGGCGCGCCATTCTGATCGGCGCGCAGTTCACCAGCGGCATGGCATCCGCGGCGATTGCGTTGCTGGCACTGGCCGGGGTCGCGCGCCCCTGGCATGTGGCTGTCGCGGCCATCGTCAGCGGCATCGTCTGGTCCACCGAAATGGCCACGCGCCGGCGAATGATCGGCGAGTCCGTCCCACCCGAACTCACGGCACGAGCACTGGCGCTTGATTCCGTCACCGGCAGCCTCGCGCGGATGGCCGGGCCACTGGCGGCGGGTGTGCTCTACCAATTCGCCGGGCTGCTCGGCTGCTTCGGTCTCTCCAGTTTCTGCTACGTCCTGGCCGGCAGCCTGGCCCTCGGCGTGCGTCATCTGCAGATCGTGCAGAGGCTGCGCTTGATGCGCGTCCCCGGCGACCTGGCCGAGGCTTTGTTCTTCGCCCGCCGAAACCCCGTGATCATCGGCGTCCTGGGTGTGACCATCGCCATGAACGTCTTCGGCTTCTGCTACACGGCGCTGGTCGCGCCCCTGGGCGCCGAGCATTTCCTCGTCGATCCTGCGCTGATCGGCGTGCTGGCCGCGGCTGAACCGGCCGGAGCGCTGATCGGCGGGCTGGCGCTGACCGCGAATGAGCCGCCCGTCTCCGGCAGGCTCCTGATGGCCGGCGGCAGCGCGCTGTTCTGCTGCGTCGAGGTGGCCTTGCCGGTCTCACCCTGGTTCAGCCTCGGGTGTCTGCTGCTGTTCCTGGGTGGATTCGGCACCGCGTCGTTCAGCAACATGCAGACGGCGCTGATCCTCAAACAGGCTCCGGGCGGCATCCGCTCACGCCTCATGGGGCTGCTGACCGTGTGCATCGGCAGCGGCCCGCTCGGGCTGCTGGCAATCGGCGCGCTCGCCGCCCGTTTCGGCAACGCCGCCGCGCTGCAGACCATGGGTCTGATCGGCGTCGCGCTGATCAGTGCCGTGGCCGTGAACTGGCGCGTGAAAGAACGGCGCTTCGCTAACTGAACAGGCCGCCAAGCCGCGCCAGTTCCGCCAGATGGTGGTCCGCGTCGCCGAACATCTGGTCGATCATGGTCATGCGCTTGAAGTAGTGCCCGACCTTGTATTCCTCCGTCATGCCGATCCCGCCGTGAAGCTGGATCGCTTCCTGACCGATGTGTCGTCCCGAGCGGCCGATCTGCACCTTGGCCGCGCAGATGGCACGCCGGCGTTCCGCCGCGTTTGTTTCCTCCGACATGATCGTCGCGAACATCGCCATGCTGCGCGCCTGTTCCAGCGCGGTCAGCATATCGACAGCCCGATGCTGCAAGGCCTGGAACTGGCCGATCGGCCGTCCGAACTGCTGGCGGGTCTTCAGATACTCCAGCGTGATCTCCTGCATGCTGGCCATCACGCCCACCGCCTCGGCACACAGCGCGGCGATCGCTCGGTCCACCGCCGCCTCAATGCCCGCCAGCGCCGCCCCCGGCTCTCCCAGCGGCTCCGTCGGACTGCGCGCGGAACGTGATCTCGGCAGCCCGCAGTCCGTCCTGCGTCGGATAACCGCGTCGCTCCACGCCGGGCGCATTCGCATCGACCAAAAACAATCCGACGCCATCCCCCTCGCTTCGCGCGGTGACCAGAATTCGGTCCGCGCTATCGCCATGCAGCACCACGCTCTTGGCGCCGCTGATGGTCCAGTCTCCGTCGCCATGCTTCGCCGTGGTTGCGATATGGGTCAGATCCCAGCGGGAGCGGCGTTCGATATGCGCAAACGCCAGCTTCATCCGGCCCTGAGCGATCAGCGGAATCATCTCGGACTGCTGTGTCGCGGTGCCCGTCTGCTGGATCAGCCCGCCGCTCAGGATCACCGTGGCAAAGAATGGCTCCAGGATCAGCCCGCGGCCGAACGCCTCCATCACGATCATGGTTTCTACCGGCCCGCCGCCGAATCCCCCATGCGTTTCGGCGAAGGGAAGGCCGAGTAACCCTTGCTCGGCATACTGCGACCACATTGCGGCGCTGAAACCCGACGCCTCCGCCATGTACTTCTTGCGCTGGTCGAAGCCGTAGCGATCCGTGATGAGTCGATCGACGCTGTCCTTCAGCAGACGTTGTTCGTCCGTCAGGTCAAAATCCATGCGTTCCCCCGTACCCTGGCGTCCTACGGCCAACCGAGACTAGCATGCCGGAAGCCACGACGAGAACGGCACAGGATGGGAGAGACGAGTTCCGCCCTGCTACGCCACCGGCTGACCGAATTCGCTCCCGCGCTGCCGCTGCGGGAACGTCTGGTGCGCTGGACCGATCGTGTCTTCGCCTGGCTCGCCGTCGGCCCCACCGCGCTCACCATGCTGGTGATCTTCGGTCTGCCTCTGGCCTTTTCGCTGTATCTCAGCATGGAAGGCTGGAGCGCGGATGAAACGCTGTTCGGCGGGCGCTTCGCCGGTGCCGAGAATTACGTCTCGCTGCTGACCGATCCCGATTTCATCGGCAGCCTGACCCTGACGATTGGATACACGGCCTTCACCGTTGCCGCGGAACTCGCGCTCGGGCTTGGGGTGGCGTTGCTGCTCAATCTCGAACTGCCCGGCATCGGCTTCTTCCGCACCACGCTGATCGTGCCCATGATGATGACGCCGATCGTCGCCGCGCTGTGCTGGAAGCTGCTGCTCGATCCCGATCACGGCATCATCGACTACTTCATCGGACAGCCGGTCATCTGGCTCGGTCGGCCGTGGCTCGCGCTGATCTCGGTCGCCGTCGCCAGCATCTGGCAGAACGCGCCGTTCGTCTGCATCCTCTCGCTCGCCGGGCTGCGCTCTCTCCCGAGCGAGCCGCTGGAAGCCGCTTCCATCGACGGTGCGAGCAGACTGCAGAGCTTCTGGCACGTGACCCTGCCGCTGCTGAAGCCGTATCTGATCGTCGCCCTGCTGCTGCGCACGATCTTCGAGTTCCGCGCCTTCGATAACGTCTATGTCATGACCGGCGGAGGTCCGGCAAACGCCACTTTGATGCTGTCGGTCTATACCTTCCAGGCCTCGTTCGTGCAGTTCGATCTCAGCCTGGGCTCCGCCGCTTCCTGGGTCATGCTGCTGATCGCCATGGTGATCTGCCTTGCCTTCGTGGCGGCGATACAGCGGCGGGAGAAAGCGTGATGGCGAAACTCGGTGTCGGCCGGCGGCGCGACCGCGTGCTGTTCTGCACCTGTGTCTATGCCGCACTGATCGTGCTGCTGATCGTCTTCCTGTTTCCGCTGGTGTGGGTCGTCGGGCTGTCGTTCAAAACCCGCATCCAGACCTTCGCCAATCCGCCGCTGTTCATCTGGACCCCGACCTTGCACAACTACATCACGGTGCTGGAAACCGGCGATTTCCAGCGCGCCTTCATCAACAGCCTGGTGATCTCGGCCGAGGCGGTGTTCCTGTCGATCGCGATCGGCGTGCCGGCATCCTATGCCTTCGCTCGCTTCCGCTTCCACGGCAACCGCCCCCTGTTCTTCTCCCTGCTCGTCATGCGCATGCTGCCGCCGATCGCCGTGCTGGTGCCGATGTACGTGCTGTTCAGCAAGCTCGGCCTGGCGCAAACCCGCTTCAGCGTCGTGCTGGCCTACACCACCTTCAGCCTGCCCCTGGTGGTGTGGATCATGCGCGGCTTTTTCGAGGAACTCCCGCGCGAGCTGGAAGAAAGCGCCTGGGTCGATGGCGCCAGCCGCTTCGCCGCGTTCCGCACGGTGGCGCTGCCGCTGGTGCGCCCCGGCATCGTCGCCGCCACCATCCTGTGTCTGCTGCTGGCATGGAACGACTTCATCTTCGCCGCGGTGCTGACCACCGATCGCACCCGCACACTCCCCGTGCTGATGGCGAGCTATTCGGGCGATGTGGGTGTCGATTGGGGATCGATGACGGCGTCCGGCGTGCTTGTGGTGCTGCCGGTCATCTTGTTCTCCTTCCTCGCGCAACGGCACCTTGTCGCGGGACTGTCCTCGGGAGCCGTGAAGGGATGAAACTGTCACGCCGTGCCGCGCTGGCCGGTGGCGCCACGCTGGTCGCCGCCCGCGCCCGTGCGCAAGCCAAACCCGACCGCCTGGTCTATGTCGGCGATAACGGACCCTGGCATGCCTGCCTGCAGCAGGAAGTCGCCCCCGCGTTCGAAAAGCAGACCGGCATCAAGGTCGATTTCTCCTTCCTGCCCGGCGATGCACTCACCGCGCGGCTCAAGGGCGAGCTCAGCGCCGGGTCCTCCAGCATCGACATCATCCAGTGGAACCCGAACATGGCCGGCTGGATCACGCCGCACATGCAGGACCACACCAAACTTCTGGCCGCATACGCCGTGCCGGATTTCGACTGGCCGGATTTCCTGCCCACCGTGCAGGCGATGGCGACCTACGACGGCAAGCTGTCGGGAATTCCCTACCGCGTCATCACCGACATCATGTTCTACCAGAAGCCGGTGCTGGCCGCGGCAGGGTTCAACAAGCCGCCGGAAAGCTTCGCCGAATTCCTCACCGTGGCGCAGGCCTGCACCAAACAGGGCGCGCCGCATCGCTACGGCACCGGGTTCATCGCGCGGCAAGGCTCGGCCATCCTCGATCCGTTCACGCCCTTCCTGCGCTCGGCCGGCGGCGATTTCTATGATCCGAAGACCGGCGAAATCTTCATCAACAAGCCGCCCGCCGTCGAGGCGCTGGATTTCTATGGCGGGCTCATGAGCAAATACCACGTGATGAATCCGGACTCCCTGACCTGGGAGTTCGACGGCGTGATCTCCGGCGGCCAGAACGACCAGTTCGCCATGTGCGTCACCATCGCGCCGTATGGCGAGCCGATGAACGATCCTAAACTGTCGAAGACGGCAGGGAACTGGGCCTTCGCGCCGGTGCCCGGCAAGGACTTCATCGCGCAAAGCCACACCCATCAGGGCGGCTGGATGCTGGGCGTGCCGCAGGGAACCAGGAACACCGAATGGGCATTCGCCTTCATCCAGTTGGCCGCGTCCAAGCAGTGGCTGCGGCGGTCGATCGATCTCGCCAATTGCCCGCCGCGCATCTCGGTGCTGACCGATCCGTCCGTGCTGGCGAAGCACCCCTGGGCGCCGGTGATGGCGGAGACGCTGAAGACCGCGACACTCGATCCACGCGATCCGCTCTGGGCGGCTGCGCAGTTGCCGCTGCGGGTCGCGGTGTCCCAGGTGCTGCTGGGGCAGAAAAGCGCGCAGCAGGCGCTGGATGATGTGGCGCGCCAGTGGACCCGCAATTTCCGCAACGCCGGCCTCAAAGGATAAACCAGGGGAAACAAACATGGAAAGCAGCCGCCGCATTCGTCTTGGTCGTCGCGCGATGCTGGCCGGCACCGCGCTCGCCGCCTCGCCGCTCATTCGGGCGCGGGCCCAGTCCAAACCGGACAAGCTGGTCTATGTCGGCGACAACGGACCGTGGCACGCCTGCCTGGTGAACGAGGTCGCACCCGCCTTCGAAAAAGAAACCGGCATCAAGATCGACTTCACGCTGCTGCCGATCGACGCGCTGGTGGCGCGGCTGAAGGCCGAGCTCAGCTCCGGTGCCGGCAGCATCGACATTGTGCAGTGGGACGCGAGCATGGCTGGCTGGGTCTCCCGCCACATGCAGGACCACGCCAAGCTGATGCAGGCCTCCTTCGCTGCGCCGGATTTCAACTGGAACGACTTCCTCCCGGCCGTGCAGGGCATGTCAACGTATGAGGGCAAGCTGTCCGGCATCCCGTATCGCGTCACCACCGGCATCCTGATGTATCAGAAGAAGCTGCTGACCGACGCTGGCGTAACCGACGTGCCGCGGACCTTCGGCGATCTGCTGAAAGCCGCCGAAGCGACCACAAAGCAGGGGCTGCCGCATCGCTACGGCTTTGGCGTGATGGGGCGGCAGGGGCCGGCGATGCTTGGCAGCTTCACGCCCTTCATGCGCTCGGGCGGCGGCCGCTACTACGACGCCAAGACCGGCGAGATCTGGGTGAACCAGCCGGCAGGCGTGGATGCGCTGCAGTTCTACGGCGACCTGATGACGAAGTACAAGGTCATGAACCCCAACTCCCTGACCTGGGAGTTCGACGGGATCATCGCCGGCGGGCAGAACGATCAGTACGCGATGACCGTGACCCTCGCGCCGTACGGCGAGGCGATGAACAATCCCGCGGTGTCGAAAACCGGCGGCGACTGGTCGTTCGGCATCATGCCGGGCAAGGACAATATCAGCCAGTCCAAGAGCTATCTGGCTGGCTGGTCACTGGGTGTGCCGGAAGGGGTGAAGAACACCGAATGGGCGTTTAGGTTCATCCAGATGGCCTCATCGAAGAAATGGCTGCTGCGCTCGATCGATCTCGGCAATTGTCCGCCCCGGACTTCGGTGCTGGATGATCCGGCGGTTCTGGCCAAGCACCCCTGGGCGCCTGTGGCGGGAAAATCCTTCAAGACTGCGGTGCTGGATCATCGCGACCCGGCCTGGAGTACCGCGCAATTGCCGCTGCGCACCGCCATCTCCCAGGTGCTGCTGGGACAGAAAACCGCTAAACAGGCGCTGGACGACGTGGCCCGCCAGTGGGAACGTACCTTCAAGAATGCCGGGATGAAGGGGTAAGCCGTGACCGCCGTAATCGACTGCGACATCCACCCGTCGGTGCCGAACGTGAAGACGCTGCTGCCGTATATGGACGCGTTCTGGCAGGAGTCGTTCGTCGCGCGCGGGATCGACGGGTTCGACACGCAAAGCTATCCGCCGAACGCCCCGCTGTCCTGCCGGGCGGATTGGAAGCCCGCAAAGGGGAAAGCAGGCACCAGCCTGGACGCGATGCGCAGCCAGGCGCTCGATCCGTTCGGCATCGGCGTTGCCATCTGCAACACACTGTATGGCGGGCAGGCCGCCGTCAGTGAGACGATGGGCGCCGCCATCTGCTCCGCGGTGAATGACTGGATCGCCGATCAGTGGCTGGACAAGGAACCTCGCCTGCGCGCCTCCATCGTGGTGCCGGCGCAGGCCCCGCTGCTGGCCGCCGAGGAAATCGAACGCAAGGCGGACGACAAGCGTTTCGTGCAGGTGCTGATGCCCGTCGCGTGCGAGATGATGCTGGGCCGTTCTTACTACTGGCCGATCTACGAAGCTGCGGCGAAACACCATCTGCCCATTGGGCTGCATGCCGGCAGCATGTATCGCTATGCGCCGACCTCCACCGGCTGGCCGAGCCACTATATGCACGACTATCTCGCCAACCAGCAGGCGTTCGAAGATCAGTTGCTCAGCCTGGTATCGAACGGGATTTTCGTGAAATTCCCCGATCTCCGCGTGGTGCTGATCGAATCCGGCGTGACCTGGCTGCCCGGCTTCCTCTGGCGCGCCATCAAGACCTGGCGCGCGGTCCGCGCCGAAGTGCCCTGGGTGAAGGAATCGCCCGCCGAGACGATCCGCCGGCAGGTGCGGCTGACGGCGCAGCCGGTGGACGCGCCGGACGCCAAGAGCCTGGACCGCATCATCGATCAGATCGCCTGCGATGAGATGCTGTTATTCGCCTCGGACTACCCGCACTGGCAGTTCGACGGCGACGATCCGATCCCGCCCGGACTGCACCCTGACCTGATCCGCAAGATGCGTTATGATAATCCGATTGCCACCTACCCCCGGCTGAAGGAGACGACCCTCCAATGAGCGTCACCGAACTCGAACGCCCCGTCCAACAAGACGCACGGATCGGCATCATCGACTGCGATATCCATCCCTACATGAAGACGCCGCGGGACCTGGACCCGTATCTGTCGGCGCGCTGGCGAAAATACCTGTCGGAATACGACAAGTTCGTCTGCGGCCCGTATGCCGCGCGCGGCACGTATCCGCGGTTCGCGCCGAACACCTGCCGGCGGGATTCGTGGCCGCCGGGCGGCGGTCTGCCGGGCTCGGACGTGGATTTCATACGCGAACAGCACCTTGAAGCGAACAACGTGGCCTTCGGCGTGCTGGAGCCGCTGCTGAACGCCAATATCGCCCGCAATCACGAAGCCGCAGCGGCCTTCTGCACCGCGATGAACGAATGGCAGAAGCAGACCTTCTACGTGCCGGAACCGCGGCTGCGCGCGTCGGTGCTGGTGCCGCAGGACGATCCGGACGAAGCAGTGAAAGAAATCGAGAGCAGGGCAGGGGACCCGGCCTTCGCGCAAATTCAGCTCGGGTCGAAAACCAGCGAGCCGCTGGGCCGCAAGCGCTACTGGAAGATTCTCGGCGCCGCGCAGGCGAACGGTTTCTCAATCGGGCTGCATATCGGCGGCACGCAAAATCACGCGCCGTCCGCCGGCGGCTGGCCGCAATTCTACATCGAGGATCATCACGTCAACGTCCATTCCATGCAGCACCAGGCGGCGAGCCTGATCCTGGAAGGCGTGTTCGAGCATTTCCCCAAGCTCAAGGTCGTGATGATCGAGGGTGGCTTTGCCTGGCTGCCAACGCTCGGCTGGCGGCTCGATAACATCTGGAAGAAGTGCCGCGACGAGGTGCCGCACGTGAAGCGTCCGCCTTCGGAGTACATGAAAACCAATCTGTGGATCGCCACCCAGCCGGTGGAAGAACCGGAGAACCCCGAGGACCTGCGCCAGACGTTCGAATGGATCGGCTGGGATCGGATCGTCTATTCCAGCGACTATCCGCACTGGGACTACGACGACCCACGCACCGCCTGGCGCATCCGCCTGTCGGACCAGGAGGAGCGGATGATCCTGCGGGACAATGCGCTGAACGTTTACAAATTCAACTGAATGGTTCACGCACCATGAATGTCGATCTTGGCTCGGCCAGGATAGCGCCACCGGCAGTAATGACGCGGCTGGCGATCGCCGACTGCGACCTCCATCTCGGCCCGCGCTCGCATCGCCGACCTTTTCCCCTACATGCCGGCCCGCTGGGTGCGGCACATCCACACCTACGGCATGATCCACCGCACCGCCTTCGCCGACGGCGCGCCCGCCTTTCCCAAATCTGCCCCCATGGCCGCGCGACGCGACGCCTGGCCACCCGACGGCGCGCCCCCCGGCACCAACCTCGCCTTCACGCGCGAGCAGCACCTCGATGCTTTCAACGTCGAGCTCGGCCTGATCAACCCGCCGCAGCCGAGCCAGAACTTCATGCACCCCGACCTCGCCAACGCCGTCGCCAGCGCCATGAACGACTGGCAGATCGAGCACCTCGTCCGCCCCGAACCGCGGCTGCGCGCCTCTATCGTGGTCAACTACGAAGACCCCGCTGCTGCCGCGAAAGAAATCGAGCGTTGCGCCGCAATCCCCGGCTTCGGCCACGTGCTCCTGATGTCGCGCACCGCCGAGCCGCTCGGCTCGCGGCGCTATCACCCGCTCTTCGACGCGGCAGCCGCAGCCGGCATTCCCGTCGGCATGCACGCCTTCGGCTTCTCCGGCCATCCATCCACCAGTTCCGGCTGGCCCAGCTTCTACCTCGAAGACATGCTGGCCCACGCCCAGGCGTTCCAGGCGCACCTCGCCAGCATGGTGTTTGAAGGCCTGTTCGAGCGCCTGCCCGCGCTGAAATTCGTCATGATCGAGGGCGGGTTCGGCTGGGCACCGTCGCTCTGCTGGCGCCTCGACAAGCTGTGGCACCGCATGCGCGACGAAACACCGCATCTGCGCAAAGCGCCATCCGAGTATATCCGCTCGCAGGTCTGGTTCACCACGCAGCCGATGGAAGAACCCGCCGACAAGCAGCAACTGGCGGACGCGATCGGCTGGCTCGGCTGGGACCGCCTGCTCTTCGCCTCGGACTATCCGCACTGGGACTACGACAATCCCGATGTCATCTTGCCGATCCGCGCGGATGAAACCGACCGGCGGCGCTTCTTTCGCGGTAACGCAAAATTGGTTTACGGCGCCTAGCAAGCCGGGTCGGCGTTGCCGACCTAGCGGCCATGCCGATAACCGTGAATGGGGTCGCGGCCGAGTTGCCGGCCGATCCTCGCGTCTCGCTGCTTGATCTGCTGCGCGACCATCTGCAGCTTCCCGGCACCAAGAAAGGCTGCAACCAGGGCGCCTGCGGCGCCTGCACCGTGCTGGTCGATGGCACGCGCGTTCTCTCCTGCCTGGCGCTCGCCGTCCAATACGAAGGCCGCGCCGTCACCACGATCGAGGGGCTCGCCCAGAACGGCGTGTTGCACCCCCTGCAGCAGGCCTTCATCGAGCATGACGGCTTCCAGTGCGGCTACTGCACGCCCGGGCAAATCTGCTCCGCAATCGGCATGATCGAAGAAGCCCGCCGCGGCGTCCCAAGCCACGTCACCGCCGATCTGTCCACCAACCCCCCGCTCACCCGCGATGAAATCCGCGAACGCATGAGCGGTAATCTCTGCCGCTGCGGCGCCCATAACGGCATCGTCGGCGCGATCCTCGAAACCTTCGCGGAAGCAGCGCAATGACGCCCTTCACCTACGCACGCGCCAACGACCCGCTCGACGCGATCCGCCGCTGGAACCCCAATTCCCGATATCTCGGCGGCGGCACCAACCTGGTCGATCTGATGCGCGAAACGCTGGAACGGCCCGACTCTCTGATCGATATCGCCAGCCTCCCGTCCTCCATCGAAGAACGCCCCGACGGCTCCCTGCGCATCGCGGGCGCGACGCGCAACACCGCGGTCGCTGAGCATCACGCGGTGCGCACCCGCTATCCCGTTCTCGCCCGCGCCATCCTCGCCGGTGCGTCCGCGCAGATCCGCAACATGGCCACGGTCGGCGGCAACATCCTCCAGCGCACCCGCTGCGCCTATTTCTACGATGACGACGGCGCACGCTGTAACAAGCGCAGCCCGGGCCAGGGCTGCGACGCGCTGGACGGTTTCAATCGCGACCATGCGATCCTCGGCGCATCCCCCGCCTGCGTCGCCACCCACCCCTCGGACATGTGCGTGGCACTCGCCGCGCTCGGTGCCGTGGTGCACCTGCTCGGCCCCAAAGGCGAACGCACGCTGCTGCTGACCGACCTTCACCGCCTGCCGGGTGAACGCCCGGATCTCGACACGGTGCTGGACCCCGGCGAGCTGATCACCGCCGTGGAAATCCCCGCCCTGCCCTTCGCCGCGCACTCCACCTATCGCAAGGTGCGCGACCGCGCGAGCTATGCCTTCGCCCTGGTCTCCGTCGCCGCCGCCATCGACCAGCGGAACGGCACCATCACAGACGTGCGACTCGCGCTCGGTGGAGTGGCGCACAAGCCATGGCGTGCCTGGGCCGCCGAGGCGACGCTGAAAGGCAAGCCCGCCACCGCCGACAGCTTCCGCGCCGCGGCCGAGGCGGAACTCGCCGCTGCCACGCCGCTGCGCCACAACGGTTTCAAGATCGAACTCGCGAAACGCACCGTCACCGCGGTGCTGACCGAACTCGCCGAGGCACCCGCATGAGCGTCATCCGCAACGCCGTCGGTGCCGTGATGAAGACCGCCATCGGTCTCGCGCCGGATAGTTGGATGCCCGGCGGCACTCCTGATCCGCTGATCAATCAAAGGCATGGGCTGACCGGTGCGCCGGTCTCCCGCCTCGATGGCCGCCTGAAAGTGACAGGCGCCGCGCGCTTCGCCGCCGAAATCACAATGGACGGCATGCTCTATGCCGCCGTCGCCTACAGCACCATCGCCAAAGGCCGCATCGTCTCGATCGATACATCCGCCGCTGACGCGGCACCCGGCGTTGCGCTGGTCATGACGCACAACAACGCGCCGCGCATGAAACCCATGCCGGTGTTCGGCACACAGCCCAAGGCCGCCGGCCCCAGCGACCTGCCGGTGATGCAGGACGACCGCATCCACTGGAACGGCCAGCCCATCGCCGTGGTGCTGGCTGATACGCAGGACCAGGCGGATCACGCCGCGTCATTGATCCGCGTCGATTATCAGCCCGAAGCGGCCGTAACCGACTTCGCCAAGGCCAAGGCAAATGCCCGCGTGCCCGACTCCATCCTCGGCGAACCCGCAACGGTGGAGATCGGCAAGGCGGAAGACGTGCTCGCCGCGGCATCCCACAAGGTGGACCTCCGGTTCCACACCCCGCGCTACAACCACAATGCAATCGAGCTGCACGCCGCGACCGTGGTGTGGGACGGCGATTCGCTGATCGTCCACGATGCCACGCAGTTGCTTTCCCAGACGGCCTGGAGCCTGGCGCAGGTGTTCGGCCTGAAGGAAGACCAGGTGCGGGTCCTCTCGCCCTATGTCGGCGGCGGGTTCGGCGGCAAGACGCTGTGGTATCATCAGGTCCTCGCTGCCGCCGCGGCGAAGCTGGCCGCGCGCCCCGTCAGGTTCGTGCTGTCGCGCGAGGGCGTCTATCGCTCGGTCGGTGGCCGCACCACAACCGAGCAGCGCGTCGCCATCGCGGCCGGCGGCGATGGCCGTTTCACCGCGCTGATCCACACCGGCATCGCCGCCGTCACCGCGCACAATAACTGCCCGGAGCAGTTCACCTTTCCGGCCCGCCATCTCTACGCCGCGGGCAGTTTCAGGCTGGTGCAACAGGTGACGGACCTGAACATGGTCGCCAACACCTGGATGCGCGCTCCCGGCGAGTCGATCGGCACCTTCGCGCTGGAATGCGCGATCGACGAACTCGCCGAACAGCTCGGCATCGACCCGATCGAGCTGCGCCTGCGCAACGAACCGGAAAAGGACCCGCTATCCGGCCTCCCGTTCTCCGCGCGCCATCTCACCGAGGCGTACCGCGCCGGCGCCGACCGTTTCGGCTGGAACCAGCGCACCCCCACGCCCGGCTCCCGCCGCGATGGCGAGTGGCTCACCGGCATGGGCTGCGCCACCGCGACCTATCCGTATTACCGCATGCCCGGTGGCGCCGCCCGGCTGACCCTGACCAGTGACGGTCGCGCCCGCGTGGAAATCCCGGCACACGAGATGGGCATGGGCACCGCGACCGTGCACACCGTGGTCGCCGCCGAACGGCTTGGCTTGTCCATCGACGACGTCACCGTCGCGTACGGCGATTTGCTCCTTCCCCGGCGCCTTCCTGGCCGGTGGTTCGTCGCAGACCGCTTCGATCGGCGCCGCCGTCATTGCCGCGCACCGGGCCCTTGTCACCGAGCTGCTGACGCTCGCCGGCAACGATTTACCGCTCGGCGGCCTGAAGGCCGCTGATGTGGGCAGCCGAGACGGCGGTCTCTGCAAGCTGGACCAGCCCGAACGCTGGGAAAGCTACGCCTCGATCCTGGCCCGCGCCCACCGCGACGAACTCACGGTATCAGCAGAAGCGCCGCAGCCGCTGGAGATGCAGCACTGGTCCATGCACTCCTTCGCCGCGCAGTTCGCCGAAGTGCGCGTCAATGCTGTCACCGGAGAAACCCGCGTCAGCCGATTTCTGGGGTCGTTCGACGCAGGACGCATCATCAACCCCAAGACCGCGGCCAGCCAGTTTCGCGGCGGCATCATCATGGGCCTCGGACTCGCGCTGATGGAGGAGACGATCTTCGACGAACGCACCGGCCGCATCATGAACCCGAACCTCTCCGGATATCATGTGCCCGTGCACATGGACGTGCCGGAGATCGACGTGATCTGGACCGACATCCCCGATCCCCACACCCCGATGGGCGCCCGCGGCATCGGCGAAATCGGCATCACCGGCGTCGGCGCCGCCATCGCCAACGCGATCTACAACGCCTGCGGCAAACGGGTGCGCGATCTGCCGATCACGTTGGACAAGCTGTTGGGGTGACTCGGGTCCGGTTCAGAGGATTCCCGCCAGCCACCCGCGCGGCGCCGGCTGGATGATCGGTGTCTGCCCGGTTTGCGGGCTCTGACCCAGGGCGGCATTTTCGCGCAGCCGCTGCGCTTCCTTCTGCGGGTCTACCGCGATCCCCGGCGCGGGCGCCGAGCGCCAGAACATCAGGCGGTTGGCGAAGCTTTGGTTCGCAGCGTTCAATCGTCCCTGCTCCTGCGCGATCTCGGCCCGGATGTTCGCGGGGGCCGGCGGTCCTGACTCCTGGACCAGCGCCTCCTGCCCCGGCTCATGCCGGTGTTGGTAGCTTGCAGCGTGGTCTGAGGCATCAGCGCCTCTTGCGCGGCGACCTGATCGGGCACTGTCTGCGGGCGCGGTGCCCCGGGACGCGGGGGACGAATGCTGTAGTCGGGAGGCAGGGTCAACGGGGCCTGGGTGGTGACGGCAAACTCATCCGGCGAATCACGGTTGAAGCCGAAGGTGCGGGACAAACTGTCCCCCATGCCGCCACAGCCGGCAAGCGAAAGGCTGAGACCGGTCGCAACCAGAACCGGGACGACTTTGTGGGAACGAATAAGAAGCCTAGCCACCATTGGCATTCCTTACAGAAGTGCCCGCCTGTTTCGCAAGCCTCTGAGACCGTGGCTCACCAAAGTCCGCCAACCCGGCGCGCATTACCGTACCGAGGCGCCGTTGTGCATGCCGGGCTGGTGACGTTGCGACCGGTCGGAGGCCTGGCTGACGACCAGGAGCGCGATGACGCCGCAGACGATCGCCGCGTCACCCACGTTGAACACGTACCAGGACCAGCGGCCGATATGGGCGTGGATGAAATCGACAACCGCGCCGAAACGCAGCCGGTCCAGCACGTTTCCCACGGCACCTCCGGCAATTGCGCCGAGTGCCAGGGCAGCGACGCGCGAATTGGTCCTTCTCAGCCAGATTGCCAGGGCCGTGACGATGGCCAGGGCCAGGATGGCGAGTCCGATGCGACTCCACCCGCCGAGTTCGTTCAGCAAACCGAACGTCACGCCACGGTTCCAAACCATCGTGAGGTCGAGCACCGGGAGCAGGCGGACACTGCCGCGGGCGGGGAGGTCGAGACCGTGGAGGATCCACCATTTGCTGCCCTGATCCGCGGCCAAGACCGCCAGCGCCGAGAGGGCACCGAGCCAGGTAAAGCGGTCGCGGCTCACGCGGCGGCCCGGCAGATCAAGCCGGATTCCACCGCGTCGGCGCAGCGGGCGCAGAGGGCGGGGTGGGCCGGCTGGCTGCCGACTTCGGGCAGGACGCGCCAGCACCGGGCGCATTTGTCGCCGTCCGCGGGTTCCACTTGGACTGCCATGCCGTCCGGCAGCGGCTTCAACTGCACGTTGGAAACGATCAGCACTTCTGCCCAATCCTCGCGAGAGAGCAGGCCGGTGGAATTCAGAGTGACTGCGACCTGCAAGGAGGATCCCCAGCGCCCGTCGTTCCGGCCGGTCTCGATCGCGCTGGTGACCGCCCCTCGTTGCATCCGGATCAAATCCCATCGCTCAGCCAGGCCGGGATCGCGCCATGAGTTGGGAAGTTCGGGGAATTGCTGCAGATGCACGCTCTCGGCCTCACCGAACCGCGCGATCCAGGCTTCCTCGGCGGTGAAGCACAGCACCGGCGCAAGCCATGTCGTCAGGCAGCGGTGGAGATGGTCCAGCACCGTGCGGGCGGCGCGGCGGCGCAGACTGTCCGGCCGGTCGCAGTAGATCGCGTCCTTGCGGATGTCGAAATAGAAGGCCGAGAGGTCGGTGGCGCAGAAATTGTGCAGCTCGGGATAGACGCCGGTCCAGTCGTAGCTTTCGACGGCAGCGCGGATACGTGCATCCATCTCCGTTAGCCGGTGCAGCACCCAGCGTTCCAGCTCCGGCATCTGCGACCCCGCGATCCGCTCGGCTTCCGTGAACCCGTCGAGCGAACCCAAAATCCAGCGCAGTGTGTTGCGCAGCCGGCGATAGAGTTCGGCCTGCTGCTTCAGGATATCCTTGCCGATCCGCAGATCGTCCGTGGTATCCGACATCATGACCCAGAGGCGCAGAATGTCGGCGCCGTACTGGTCCATCACCTCCTGCGGCGCCACGGTATTGCCCAGGGACTTGGACATCTTGCGGCCTTGTTCGTCATTGACGAACCCATGGGTCAGCACCGCTTTGAAGGGGGCCCGACCGCGCGTGCCGACGGCCTCCAGAAGCGACGAGTGAAACCATCCGCGATGCTGGTCGGAGCCTTCAAGGTACAGATCGGCCGGCCAGGGCAGGCCGCGTCCCTCCAGCACAAACGCATGGGTCGAGCCGCTCTCGAACCACACGTCCACGATATCCATCACCTGCTCATAATCATCCGGATTGCGGTCATTGCCGAGGAAGCGAGAGGGCGGGGAAGAATACCAGGCATCGGCGCCCTCGGTGGTGAAGGCCTCGACAACCCGCCGCACCACTTTGGGATCGCGCAGCGGCTCGCCCGAGCGCCTTTCGACGAAGACGGGAATGGGCACGCCCCAGGCGCGCTGGCGGCTGATGCACCAGTCGGGTCGTGCCGCGACCATGCTGCCGATGCGGTTGCGCCCAGCGTCGGGGACGAAGTGCGTTGCGTCAATGGCGGCGAGGGCCTTGGCGCGGATCTGGTCCGGCCCGTCCAGCCGGATGAACCATTGCGGGGTGGCGCGGAAGATCAGTGGGGCCTTGCTGCGCCAGGAATGCGGGTAGGAATGGAGCAGCGTGCCGCGGCCGAGCAGCCCGCCGGCATCTTTTAGCGCGGCGCAAACGGGATCGGCGGCCTTGTACACGTGTACGCCGGCGAACAGCGGCACCCAAGCGTTGAAGGTGCCGTCATCGCCCACGGTTTCCGGGACTTCCAGCTTGTTCGCGCGACCAAGGTCGAAATCTTCCTCACCATGGCCAGGCGCGATGTGCACAAAGCCGGTTCCGGCCTCCGTAGTAACGAAATCGGCGAACAGCAGGGGCACGTCGTGGTCGTAGCCGCGCCCGCGCAGCGGATGGGCGCACACGGTGCCGGCCAGCGCCACACCCTTCATCACCCGCAGAACATGATGCGTGGCAATCTTCGTCTCCGCCAGGAACTGCGGCAGCAGAGCCAGCGCGACGAGCAGCTTGTCGCCGGGGCGGACAAGCGAACCGTCCTGCACGCTATCGACGCGAAGCAGCGCGTAGTCGAAGTCTTGTCCGGCGGCGATGGCGCGGTTGCCCGGCATGGTCCAGGGCGTGGTTGTCCAGATGACCACCGCGGCGTCGTGCAGGTCGGCGGCGGGGGCCGTGATGGTCGGAAAGCGGACCCAGATCTGCGTCGATTTGTGGTCGTGGTATTCGATCTCGGCTTCCGCAAGGGCGGTTTTCTCCACCGGGGACCACATCACCGGGCGCAGTCCGCGATACAGCGCGCCATTGAGCAGAAACTTGCCGATTTCGCCGGCGATCGCGGCTTCGGAGGGGAAGTCCATGGTGGCGTAACGGCGGTCCCAGGCGCCTTCGACACCCAGGCGGCGAAACTCGTCTTTCTGCACGCCCATCCAGTGCCGGGCATAGTCGCGGCACTCGGCGCGGAATTGCAGCACGGGCACGGCGTCCTTGTCCTTGCCGGCGGCGCGGTACTGCTCCTCGATGCGCCACTCGATCGGCAGGCCGTGACAGTCCCAGCCCGGGATGTAGTCGGCGTCGTACCCGGCCATCTGCCGGGTTCGGTTGATGAAGTCCTTGAGGATCTTGTTCAGCGCGGTGCCGATATGGATGTTGCCGTTCGCGTACGGCGGGCCGTCGTGCAGGATGAAGAGCGGCCGGTCCTTGGCTTCCGCACGCATCCGGCCGAACAGCTTCATTCTGTCCCAGCGGGCGAGCATGGCCGGCTCTTTCTTCGGCAGATCGCCGCGCATGGGAAAACTGGTGCGCGGCAGGAAGACGGTGTCGCGATAGTCGCGCTGGTCGGTCATGGCGGCATCCGGAAGAATGGGAGGCGCGTACCGAAACGTCCCGGCGGTCAGTCAGCCGCCGGGCGGGTAATTCGCGCTGGCCTGTATCCCATTTCCATAACCGGGACTATGGGGAGGGGTGGGGGCCACCGTCAAGGATTGCCCCATCCCAACGGCCTGCAGGGCTGAGATGTTTCGGGGGCGACTGCATGTGTAGTTCCTTCCTCACCTGCTCGGGCCAGCAAACATGCGCACCAATAGCGAAATCGACGATGGCCCACGCATTGCTGTTATTGTTTCAGCAGTTGCTGGGCTTCCGCCGTGTCCAAGGCGATCTGTGCCTTGAGCGCGTCCAGACCCGCGAACTTGCGCTCCGGCCGGATATAGGCGTGCAGCGCGACGGTCAGTTCCTGGCCGTATAAATCACCCGAGAAATCGAACAGGTGCACCTCCAGCCGGCTCTCCGGGCCCTCGTTCACCGTCGGGCGTCGGCCGATATTTGCCGCGCCATCATGTGCCGACCCGTCCGGCAGCCGGACACGCACCGCGTACACTCCCCGGGCCGGCTCCAGATGCCGCCCGAGCGCGATATTCGCCGTGGGAAAGCCGATTGTGCGGCCTCGTTGGTCGCCATGTGCCACCACGCCGCGAATGGCCCAGGGGCGCCCGAGCTCCCACGGCCGCGCGTTCCGGGTAGCCATCCCGCAGGTCCCGGCGAATTCGGCTGGACGAGATCGGCCCTTCCGCATCGGCCACGGGCGGCACGAGCGTGAGGCCCAGGCCGAGCGCCTCGGCCCGAGCCGACAGGAACGCCGCGTTGCCGCTCTTGCGGTGGCCGAAGGCGAAATCCGCTCCGCAGGCGAGGTGCCGGGCACCGATGCCCTGCGCCAGGACCTCGGTCACGAAGGCCTCGGCCGAGAGCAGGCTGAAGGGCTGGTCGAAGGGGATTTCGTAGAGGATGGAGACGCCCAGGCCGGCGAGCAGATCGGCCCGTTCCTGCGACAGGGTCAGCCGGAACGGCGGATCGTCAGGGCGGAACACCTCGCGCGGATGGGGTTCGAAGGTCAGAACCGCCAGGGGTGCGTCGGGCCGGGCGGCGTGGGCGGCCCGCAGCACCGCCACGTGTCCCACGTGCACGCCATCGAAGTTGCCCAACACGACGGTGGCGCCGCGCAGGGACTCCGGCAGGCCGCGCCAGTTGCGGACGATCTGCAACGGGTCAGGGCACCTGGACCGTCGCTTCGCCCTCGATCACCGCCTTGCCCGCCACGGTGCAGGTGGTCTTCAGGGTGGCGCGCTTCTTTGCCGGATCGAGCGCGGTGATTTCGGCGGTGGCGGTGACGGTATCGCCGATCTTCACCGGCGCGCGGAAGCGCAGCGTCTGGCCCATGTAGATGGTGCCCGGCCCGGGCAGGCGGGTGCCCAGCACGGCGCTGATCAGCCCCGCCGAGAGCATGCCGTGGGCGACCCGTTCGCCGAAGACCGACTCCCGCGCCGCTTCGGCGTTCAGGTGCACCGGGTTGGTATCTGTGCTGACTGCGCTGAACATCAGGATGTCCGCCTCGGTGATGGTTTTGCCCAGGCTGGCCGTCTGTCCGACGGCGAGGTCTGCGAATGCCATGTGTGTCGTTCCGCGCTGTGTGCGGGGCTTTTGGGGAACGCCTCAGGAAGGGTCAAGCCAGGAGCGCGCGGGCGGCCGGGCTCATACCGCTGCCTCGATCAAAGGCGCCGATCACGCGCACGCCGGCAAGGTCAGGACCGTCCGCCATATCCTCCGAGATCGCGGCGGTGCAGCCGGACTCGGCCGCCGTGGCCAGGAACAGCGCGTCGAACAGTTGAAACCGGCCCGACAGGGCAGCGTCGATCGCGGTTCGCAGCGCGTTCGGTCCGGGTCCCGGGGCAATTGTGAACAGCGCCATCCAGTCCTCGGCCTGTGCGGCGGCCATGGCTTGCGGCAGCATCCGCTTGCGCACCACGACGTGGAAGAACTCGGCCAGCGCCTGTGGCAGCAGCACGCAATCGAGGGCAACAGCCGCTTCGATGATACCGATCGCCGCCAACCGGCGCACCGGGTCCCGGCCGTCAGCGGCATAGACCAGTATGTTGCTATCCAGCGTGAAGCGCGTCACGTGGCGGGATCGATGCCCAGGAGGTCATCGTAGATCTTCGCTCGGTCCAGCCCGCCTTCCTCGCCGGGACTGCCCCCGATCAGGCGGGAGCGGCTGCGTTCGAGAATGCGCCGCTGAGCTTCCGAGAGTTGGCGGCGGCCATCCGTGCGTTCGGGCGAGATGCGCGCCACGGGCACGCCGTTGCGGGTGACGACGAACTCCTGCCCGTCGGCCACGGCGTTGAGGATGCGGGAAAACTGCTGGTTCGCCTCCCGCGCGGTGATCGTGTCCATGACTGCCTCCAATGTCCTACAGTATGTAGGACAAAAGGGGCGATCCGGCAACCCCACGTGGACATCCGTCCGTCCCACAGGCAAACACGACCGCACCGCGGACTCGGGGAGTTGCATGCCGCAGACGGATGTCGGCCGTTCCGAAGACCTGCTTCGCGAACTCGGAACCTGGGTGACGCTGGAAACACCGACCACTGATTCGGCGGCGGTCAACCGGCTGATGGACATCGCCGCGCGCGAACTGGCGCAGGCCGGCGCCGATCTTCGCCGTATTCCCGGGCGCGACGGGTTATGGCGATAACCTGATCGCCCGCACGCCGGGGCAGGGAAGACCGGTGCTGGTCGCCGGGCATCTCGATACCGTCTGGTCGGTCGGCACCCTCGCCGGCATGCCCTTCCGGGTGGATGGCGACAAGGCGCACGGCCCCGGCATCTACGACATGAAGGCCGGCAGCTTCCTATCGCTCCACGTGGTGCGCTCCATCCTGCGCCAGCGCGTTCCGACGAAAAGCCCCATCGTCCTGCTGCTGACCCCGGATGAGGAGGTCGGCAGCCCGACCAGCCGCGCCCTGATCGAGGACCTCGCGTCCCAAGCCGCCGCGGTGCTCATCCCGGAACCCGCCGGCCCGGGCGGCGCCTGCGTCACCGCCCGCAAGGGTGTCGGCCGGTTCGTCGCTGCGCGTGGAAGGGAAGGGGGCCCATGCCGGCGGCAATTTCCAGGACGGCGCGTCGGCCGTGGTGGAGCTGGCGCACCAGATCCAGGCGATCCACGGCATGGTGGACCTGGACCGCGGCATCACGCTGAACGCTGCGCCGATCTGGGGCGGCACGCGGCCCAACGTGATCCCCTCGGAAGCGGGATGCGAGATCGACCTCCGGGTCAATTCCGTGGCGGACGGGGAAGCGATGGTCGCCGCCCTGCAGGCACTGGCGCCGCGCACCCCCGGCTGCCGCCTCACGCTGGAGGGTGGGATGAACCGCCCGCCATTTGCCGAGACCGCGGGCATCACCCGCATGTACGAGCAGGCGAGCAGGATCGCGGGCGAGCTCGGCATGAAACTGCCCAAGCAGCATCGCGGCGGCGGGTCGGATGGTAATTTCACTGCGGCGCTTGGCGTTCCGACGCTCGATGGGCTGGGCTGCCCCGGATCGGGCGCCCACGCCAGCCACGAGCACATACTCTGGCCCGAGCTGGCCAACCGTGCCGCCCTGCTCGCCGGCCTGCTGGAGACGCTGGGCTGACCAACCCGGATGCTGTTCAGCTCCCAGATCTTCGTATGCATCTTTCTGCCGATCGTCATCGCGCTCTATTACGCACTGGCGGGCAGCCGGACCGCGCGGGACGCGTTCCTGGTCGCCGCGTCGCTGTTCTTCTACGGCTGGTGGGACTGGCGGTTCGTGCCGCTGCTGGTGGCGCTGACCTTGGCCAACTGGGGGATCGCCTGGTGGTTCGCCGCGACCGGCCGGCGCTCGGTGCCGGTGCTTGGCGTGGTGCTGAACCTTGCGGTGCTTGGGGTGTGCAAATACGCCGACTTTTTCCGCGGCACCTGGTACGGGCTGACCGGCCAGCACTGGACGGCGTGGCATCTGATCCTGCCGCTGGGTATCAGCTTCTTCGTGTTCCAGAAGATTTCCTACCTGGTCGATCTGCGGCGCGGCCAGGCGCACGCCTACCGGCTGCTCGATTTCTCGCTGTTCGTCATGTTTTTCCCGCAACTGATCGCCGGCCCGATCGTCCGCCACAACGAGATCATCCCGCAGTTTGCCGCCGATCCGCGTGGGCCGGACATGTGGGAGAACCTGTCGCGCGGCTTCGCGCTGTTCGTGATCGGCCTGGCCAAGAAGATCGGGTTCGCCGACACGCTGGCGATGGTGGCCGATCCGCTGTTCCATGACGCGGCAGCCCACCCTCTCGGTGCGCAGACCGCCTGGATCGCCTGCCTGGCCTACACGCTCCAGATCTATTTCGACTTTTCCGGCTATTCCGACATGGCGATCGGCATCGCGCGGATGCTGGGGCTGCGGCTGCCGTTCAACTTCGATGCGCCATACCGCGCGGTCTCGGTGCGAGACTTCTGGCGCCGCTGGCACATGACGCTGTCGCGCTTGCTGCGCGATTATTTGTATATCCCGCTCGGCGGCAACCGCGTGGGGCCAGTGCGGCAGGTGACGAACCTGCTCCTCACCATGCTGCTTGCCGGGCTGTGGCACGGCGCCGCCTGGACGTTCGTGGTGTGGGGTGGACTGCATGGACTGGGGCTGGTGGCTAATCACGCCTGGGCGCGGCTGGGCTGGCACTTTCCCCGGCCGCTCGGCTGGGCGCTGACCCTGCTGTTCGTGATGGCCGGATGGGTGCTGTTCCGGGCCGACAGCTTTGCCGTGGCGGGCAGCATGCTGGCGTCGATGCTGGGCCTGCACGGGAGCGGGCATGTGTCGCTCGACCGTGAATATGTCGGGGTCCTCATCGCGGGCCTCGCCGTGGCGCTGGTCGGCCCGACAAGTCAGCGGGCGGCGTTCGCCCAGCTTGCGCCACGCACATGGCTCGCGGTGCCGGCCGGGGCCGGACTTGCCTTCCTGGTTCTGCTCGCCGGCGGACGGCTGCCGAATGCCTTCATCTATTTCCAGTTCTGACCGCCCATCCTGGCGCATTTTCTTCCTGCTCTGCGCGGCGACCGCCGTGCTGTGCATCGGCGTGATCTATGGCTTCGTCGTCCTGGTGGACCCGTTCGACACATTGCCGCTCGCGCCGCCCGCGGAACGCTGGCCGGTCGCTTCCAACGCACGCTTCTCCTTTCCCGCGCTGGCGCGTTCCTCGCGGTTCGACAGCGCGATCTTCGGCACCTCCACCAGCCGGCTGCTGCGTCCGGCCGCGCTCGATCCGCTGTTCGACGCACGCTTCGCCAACCTGGCGATGAACGACGCCACGGTGTACGAGCAATCGCGCCTGATGGACGTGTTCCGCCGTGCTCATCCGCGGCCGCGTGTCGTGATGGTGGGCCTCGATGTCCGTTGGTGCGTCACAGGTGACAGCTACGAGACACTCACGCCCCGGCCGTTTCCCGCCTGGATGTACGGCACCGGTCGATGGGCCGGTTATACCCACATGATGAACATGTACGCGGTGCAGGAGGCGGGCCAGCAGTTCGGCATCCTGATCGGCATCAAGCAGCCGACTTATGGTCGCGACGGCTATACCAGCTTCGTGCCGCCCGACAGCGAATACGATCCGACCCGGGTGGCAGAGCATCTGCGCGGCCTGGGACCGCAACTGCCGCCCGGGCCCGCATAGCGGGCCGCCCAGGACGTGGCGCTATCCGGCCCTGGAAACGCTGGCGTCAGAATTGACGACGCTGCCGGCGGACACACGCAAGGTGCTGTTCTTCGTGCCGCTCAATCACGTGCTGTTGCCGCCCGCGGGAACCGAGGCCGATGCCGTGTGGTCCGAATGCAAGCGGCGGGTCGGCGCAATGGCCCGGAAGCTGCCGAAGGCCCTGGCCGTGGACTTCATGCGGCCAAGCCCGGTTACCATGCAAGACGACAATTACTGGGACGCGCTGCACTACCGCGTGGGTGTGGCGGATCGCCTGTCCCGCGATTTGGCGCTGGCGGCACAGGGAGATTCCAACGCGGACTTCGTGGTGCTGGCCGGAGACCCCTGATCAGCCGAACACCGTAAGGCCCGCACAGGTGGCGAGCTTTGCCAGCACCTCCCGGGTCAGCCGATCGCATCGCCGGCCGCCGAACGGAAAGGCACCCTCCAGAACCGAGCCCAACTCGTTCCCCAAGGTCAGCCGGAGTTGCTGGTTGGCACGGTGCAGCCGGGTCTTGACCGTCGCCGAGGGAATGCCCAGTGCGGATGCCGTTTCCTCGATGCTCATTTGCTCGATCACCCGCATGATGAACACCAGTCGGAAGGGTGAGGGCAGGGCATCGATGGCACGCTCCACGAGCCGCCTTACTTCCATCCGGGCCGCAAGCTGCTCGGGTGTCGGCGTGGTGTCGGCGGCGGGATCACAGTGGTCTTGCGGGGCAACGGTTTCGTTCAGCTCCGCGGGCTGCGCGAAGGCGCGCCGCGTGGCAAGGCGTCGGAGCGCCTCGTTGATGGTGATCCGCGCCAGCCAGGTGCCCAGGCTCGAGTCACCGCGGAAATCATCAAGCCTGGTGAAGGCGCGGAGATACGCCTCCTGCACCACGTCCTCGGCGTCGGACTCATCACGCAGGATGCCCCGGGCGAGACGCCAGAGCCGGCGGTTGTGGGTCTGCATCAGCCGCGCCGCGGCCTCGGGAGTTGCGTGACGAACCGTCTCCAGGACCACCTGATCGGTCATTGTTCGTGTTCCTCTGCTGGCGCCCTCCATTGGACCCACTCGGAGCGGAAAAGGTTCCAGGGACTTTCACCGGGAACCTTTTTGTGCCTGTCCCGGTCCAAATGCACGCTTATCGAAAACGGAGGTTCCAGTGCAAAGACTCGCTATTGCCGGTTTGCTGTTTCTGCTCGCACTGCCCGCTGCGGCTCAGACCGTGAGCCAGGCGCCGCCGCCGGCGCCCTACAAGCGGGTCAGCACGCTGGTGCACCTGCCGGACTTCATCCCAGGGATCGGCACGCTGTACGTGAACCCCAGCACGCTGCCCGCCGGCCCGTTCCTGGCGTACGACCATCAGGGCAAGCTGATCAGCACGATCTACATGATCCCGCTCAAGGACATGAGCGACCAGAAGACGTGGGCCGATCTGCCCTCGCCCGGCGGGCGGGTCGATCACGTCAGCCTGTATTTCAACGCCGGGCATCCCGGGGTGCAGGAACCGCACTACCACATCGTGCTGTGGCACGTGTCCAAGCAGCAAGAATCCCTGGTGGCCAAGTGATCGAATTCAATCTCGGAGGCTGTCCCTGCGGACAGCCGCCCTTCTGAAGGAGCATCCGATGGATGTCGGTCGCTTGCTGCCTCGCCGCACTGCCTTTCGGTGGTCGCTGGCAGCGCTGCTGATCCCGCTGTTGCCCTCGGCACGATCACGCGCCCAGCAAAAGCTCACGAAGGCCGTGGCGAAATACCAGGACCATCCGAACGGGCAGCAGCGTTGCGAGATCTGCCTGCAATTCGAGCCGCCGAACCAATGTCACCTGGTCGAGGGAGAGATCAGCCCGCACGGCTGGTGCCAGTTCTTCGCCGCCCGGGACAACGCCCGGTGATGGTGGGTCCTATTCGGCTGCGGCTGCGACCGGTTCGCTGACCAGCCGCCCAGGCCGGTCACCTTCGCGCCGCAGCACCAGGCGCCGGTCGTGGAAGGCAGCGACGGAGGGGCGGTGGGCGATGGATACGATGGTCGCGTTCGGCAGCCGCTGCTTCAGCGTTTCATACAGGTGCGCCTCGGATTCCGGGTCCAGGCTCGCGGTGGCCTCGTCTAGGAACAGCCATTCGGGTTTGGCGAGCAAGGCTCGGGCCAGGGCCACCCGCTGCTGCTCCCCGCCCGAGAGCACCTGCGGCCAGTTGCGGTCCTCGTCCAGCAGCGGCACCAGGCCCGGAAGCCCGGCGTCGGTCAGCGCCTGTGTCACGTCGGACGGCGGATAGTGGTCCGGCGCCTTCGGATAAGTGATCACGTTGCGCAATGTGCCGAGCGGTATGTAGGGCCGCTGGGGCAGGAACAGGCAGTTCCGCAGGGGCCTGTGTACGCGCCCCTGGGCGAACGGCCAGATTCCGGCAAGGGCGCGGAACAGCGTGGATTTGCCGGAACCGGTGCGGCCGGTCACCACCACCGATTCACCCGGCTCGAAGCGCAGATCGGCATGCTCCAGGATCGTCTGGCCGCTCGGCAGTGACAGGGTCAGGTCGCTCAGTTGCACGGCGTCGTCATCGGCCGGATCGAGCACCAGGCCCTGGCCGCTGGCGGCGCGTGCCACCACGATCGCCCGGTGGAAGGTGGTGAGACGTTCGACGATGGCGCTCCACTGGGCCAGCGTGCCGTACGCGTTCACGAACCACGACAGCGAGTCCTGCACGCGGCCGAATGCTCCGGCCGTCTGCGTCAGCCCGCCCAGCTCGATCTGGCCGGAGAAGTAACGCGGCGCCGCCACGACGATGGGAAAGATCACCGCGATCTGGCTGTAGCCGGAGACCAGCGCATTGAGCTTCTTGGTGCGGGTCATGATGCCCCACCAGTTGGTGATCACCTGATAGAACCGATTGACCAGCTCGCCCTTTTCCTCGGGCTCGCCGCCGTACAGCGCCACGCCTTCCATGTTTTCCCGTAGGCGCACCAGCGCGTAGCGAAAGTCCGCCTCCACCCGCTGCTGCCGGAAGCGCAGGCCGATCAGCGGGCGGCCCACCAGATGGGTCAGCCACGTGCCGATCACGGCATAGACCAGCGCGACGAACACCATGTAACCGGGGATGGTAACGCCCCATAGAGTGATCTGGCCCGACAGGCCCCACAAAATGCCGACGAAGCTCACGAAGGAAACGATGTTGGAGAGGAAATCGACGCTCAGCGACAGCGTGGTGGCGACGAAATCACGGATGTCTTCGGCGATGCGCTGGTCCGGGTTGTCGGTGCCGATGGCCCGTGCGTCGGTGGTCAGGCTGATGCGGTAATAGGCGCGGTCGGCCAGCCATTCATCCAGGAAGCGTCGCGTCAGCCAGCGGCGCCAGCGGATCTGCAGCCATTGGTTCAGGTACGTCGCATAGACGAAGACCAGGATATAGATCGTCACGACTTCGCAGAACCCGGGCATGATGCCGAAAATCCCGCCGCTCTGGACCCGCTTGTAGGTGAACAGCAGGTCCAGGAAGGTCTGCCAGTCCTTCGATTGCAGCGAGTTGTAGAATTGCCGGTTCCAGAAGTTCAGCACCACGCTCAGCCCGACCATCGACAGATTGAGAGCGATGATGGAGAGCAGCAGCACCCAGGCCGACCACTTTTCCTCGGAGCGGAAATAGGGGCGAGACAGGCGCCAGACGTCTTTCAGGAACGAGCCGACGGATTTCATGCGGGGCGAAAGCTTTCAGCCTTTCTGGCGGCATTTCAGTGGCGGCGACCCGGGACGACAGGCGCCGCCGGCTCACCCCGTGATCTGCATAGCGGTACACGCTCGCCGAATACAGCGGAAGATAGGGGCCGCTCCGTGCGGCGCGCAGAGAGCGGCGGTTCGGGCCGGTGACAACCCGCCGGGCAGGCGCGCAAGGGGGGTTACCGCCACTTTCCTTGACGCGGCCGTATCGGCTTCCTAGCGTTCGTTACATGAACACGGTGACACGGGCCCATCTCGCGGAGACGATCTATGCTCAGGTCGGACTCTCGCGCAATGAGTCTGCCGACCTGCTTGAGAGTGTGCTGGCCTGCATGGCCGACACGCTGCAAGCCGGTGAGACCGTGAAGATCAGCGGCTTCGGCACGTTCGCGGTCCGTCAGAAGGGACGGCGCATCGGCCGCAATCCCAAGACCGGGGAAGAGGTTCCCATTCCGCCCAGGCGCGTTCTGGTATTTCGCCCGAGCCACGTGTTGAGGGCCCGGATCAACGGACTGCCCCCGGGGGTCCGTTGGCGCCTGACCACGATGCCGCTTCGGTTGTCCGGTCCGGGCGCGAATGAGCGAGCCCGCCGACCGGGACGCCGACGGGGGCGGTGAAGGCCCGGGCCGATCACGTCCCAAGAAGTCGCCCACCGCCTTTCGCACCATCAGCGAGGTCGCCGAGGAACTGCACATCCCCCAGCATGTGCTTCGCTTCTGGGAGACCAAGTTCTCGCAGGTGAAACCGCTCAAGCGCGGCGGCGGCCGGCGTTACTATCGTCCCGACGACATCTCCCTGCTCCGGCGCATTTCCGATCTGCTCTACATCCAGGGTTACACGATCAAAGGCGTGCAGCGTCTGCTGCGGGAGGGCGGGGGCAAGCTGTCGGACGACATTCCGCCGGCCACGCCGGCCGAGCGTGCGGCGGCGGAAGCCGAGCGCGCGGGCGCCCCGGATGATCCGGTCCTGCCGATGCCCGAGCTGCAGAACGGGTCGGCACCCACGCCGCGCCTGCGCCGGGATAACGACGTCGAACGGCTGCGCGACGTGCTCGCCGACACGCTGCGTGAACTCGAAGAGCTTCGCGCGCTGCTGATCAAGTGACCCGCTGTTCACTCCCTCCGATTGCCAGTCGAGGTCCCGGGCTGCTACACCGCACGGGGCGTCGGAGCGTAGCGCAGCCTGGTAGCGCATCAGTCTGGGGGACTGGGGGTCGTGGGTTCAAATCCCGCCGCTCCGACCAGCATTCGGCCGCTGCGGTGAGTGCCGCCGCGGCTTATGACGGGGTAAGGGATGGATAGGCGTGACGGCTGGCGCAACCGGGATCGCCGGAAGCGCAAATTCGGCGAAGATGGGCCGGGGCCGGAAGACCTCGGGTGGCGACCACCGCCGACCGGCGATGCGGGTTTTCAACGCGGACCCCGTGCGCCAATCGTGTCCTCGGGCCCGGACGTCGAGGCCAAGGTAAAGTGGTACGACACGGGCAAGGGATTCGGCTTCGTCGAACTCGGTGATGGTTCGGGCGATGCCTTCCTGCATGCCAGCGTGGTGGAGCGGCTGGGTCAGGGGGTTCCAGGTCCCGGAGCCGCCTGCAAGGTGCGCGTGGGCCGCGGCCCAAAGGGACCACAGGTGACGGATCTGCTGGAACTTGGACCGCCCGATCCGAACGCGGCACCTCCGCCGCCACGGAGCAGGCCCCCGCACGGTGGGGGAGGGGGGTACACGCCCGGTCCGCCGCCCGGACCCGGCCAAGAGATGATGGGCACGGTGAAATGGTATAACTCTCAGAAGGGGTTCGGTTTCATCACGCCGGAGAACGGTGGGAAGGACGTGTTCGTGCACGCCTCGGCCCTGGGGCGCAGCGGTATCACCGAACTCAATCCCGGGCAGGTCGTGCGATTGCAGGTGGTGGCCGGGAAGAAGGGGCCGGAAGCGTCCTCGGTGGAGCTGACCTAACCCGCGGGTTCACGCGCCGGCGTGGTTTGCGCTGCCCTGTCTTGCAGGCCGAGACGCGCCAGCCCGGCGAGACCGAGCGCAGATACGCAATCACGTCCTGACGGCTGAGCTTGTCGGGCAGTGTGAAGGGCATGGCCGCGCCGGGCACCATCTTTTGCGGGCCGCTTAGCCAGGTCTCCAGCGTGGCGGTGTTCCACACCAGGCCGGAATGGGCGAGTGACGGCGTATAGGGATAGCCGCTGACGCTGGCGGCCGGACGTCCGAACACACCGCCGAGCATGGGGCCGATCTTGTTGCTGTCGAGGCTGTGGCATTCGGCGCAGGTGGTGGCGAAAATCTTGCGCCCGGCCTCCGGGTCGGGCGGGCGGCTGTCGAACCGGGCGAGGTCCTCGGCGCCCTTGGGCCGCAGTGATTCGAAGAACGTATAGGACAGCGTCAGATAGCCCACTTCACGGGTGTTCGCGTCGCTGGCGAGCCGCGGATCGACGTAGAAATCGACCGGCATCTCCACCGACTGGTGCGGACCCAGGCGTTCCTCGGTAAAGCAGAAGCACTCGATCTTCTTGAAATAGGCGCCCGCCTTCAGGGGGGTGATGTTGAACGTGGCGTGGCCCACGATCTCGTGGTCGCTCAGGTTCTCGGCGCGGAAGAAGACCAGCGTGTCCTGGCCGAGATGCACCCTCACGTCGTGCTGCACCGGCTCGAACTTCCAGGGCATGTTGGGGGCAACGTTGGTGTCGAAGGCGACGGTGACGATGCGGGCGGATTGCTGCGCGGTGTCGGCCGAGGCGCGCTGGGTGGTGCCGTAGGCGCCGGTGGCCGCGCAGAACAGCCGATAGAGCGTGACGGAGTAGGACACCAGGGTGGTCATGACGCCAATCGCGCACAACAACCCGAGCAGGGTCGCGATCTTGGCGCGTCTGGAAGGACCTTGGGGAGACATGCCGGGGGACGGCTTAGCGCACCATGTGCAGCGCATCAACGCGACACGGGATGAGGACCAGGCCATGATCGAGACACGGCCATTCGCCACACTGGGGGGCGAAGCACGACTTCTCCTTCGCCGACTATCATAACCTGGTACGGATGCACTGGGGCGCGCTGCGGGTGTGGAACAACGAGGAGATCGCCGCCGGCAACGGCTTTCCGCCACATCCGCACCCGGAAGATGGAGATCATCACTTGTGCGGTCGGGCATTCAGGTGATGTGCGCGGGGACCGGCATTCGGCACGCCGAGTACAACCAGGAGACCGAGCCGACCACGCTGTTCCAGATCTGATCATGCCGCACGAGCGCGGCGGACAGCCTTCCTGGGGCAGCCGGCTGTTTCCCCGGCAGGATCGGGATGGCACGTTCGTGACCCTGGCCAGCGGCTTCAGCGAGGACGAGGGGGCGCTGCCGATCCGGGCGGACGGGCGTGTGGCCGGGGCGACGATCGCCGCGGGATGGTGCTGCGGTGCAGAACGAAACGTCGCTGCGCATCCAGGCGAAGGAGGATGCGGAGGTGGTGCCGGTCGAAACAGCTAGCTGACGCGTGCTTCCGATTTATGGACCGAGTGGATCCAGGTATCCGCTGCGCGAAGAGTATGTTTGGGAGCGCTTGAGTTTGTAGGCGACGGCCGTGAAGTGGGGTTGGGCTGCGGCGTGGGCGAGACCTCGCTATCGCATCCGCCGCTGCCCGAGAGACTTGCTGACCGGCGCGGCCGAGAGTAGCATTATGGTCTTGTTGGAAACCGTCCCGCTCTTACGGGAGCTTGTGCAATGATCCTCCAAATCATTCGCGTCGCCGTTGTGTCGACCGCGCTGCTGATGGCCCAGGTTGCTCATGCCGAGGACAGCCGTGTCGAGGATCAAAGCGCGTTCAAAACCGGCGATGGAAGCTGGATTTCCAGCACGGCTCTCGCCAAACTGCTCACGCAAAAGCTTGATACCGCGTATCAGGACCTCGAGTTGGTGTTCAACGTGTGCCAGTCGGGGGAGTTCGGGCCTCGGCTCAAGTCGGCGTTGGCCGGCAACTTCTCAATCATTACGATGTCCGACGCGTCCACCTGCGCGACCGTCGAACGCACCAAGGGCAACTTCGATATTCCAAAGGGCGGTCCCAAGAAGGATATCCCCGGGCTGCATATCGACTCACATTATTTCCATGGCCCTGCAGCCCAGTACGTCGAGAAACTCGAACTAGGAAAGAACACGGTCACCAACAAGCAGCTCTATGATGCTGCCAATAACAAAGACCTTCCTGATGCGACCCCCCAATACACATCCTCGGGCGCCACCGCCGACAATTTCACCGTGCACGGTGGCAAGTCGTCGAACCATGCAATTGTCTTCTCTGTGGGGACCGACTTTGGCAGTGAGATCGCCAACGAACTCGCGACCTTTGCGCTGAAGCAAGCCGGTTATACCGGTATGGGCGACATCACGCAGTTAAGCGTCGCAAACGCAACGAAGCAGAACCTGGAGAATGCCCTGTCTGCCATGGGTACAGCCCTGAAGACCCACCCCAGAGAGGAGAAGGGTTACATCTATATCGACGCCCACGGCTCTTACCAGGAGCGTACAGGTCGCCTATCAAACAGGAATGATGGGACAGGCGGGAGGTGGAGACATCCTTACCGCCGCGGCGAACTCGGTGCGGTTGTTCACGGGCAACCCGACGCTGGTTGCGAACCTTCAGGAAGATCTCCCGCGTACGGGCGGAGGCTTCTGGCGAGACGATCCCGACATCACGCGCGACGGTTCGCCTTACGTCGAATTCACCACCGCCGCCAAGTCGTTCGTAGGCTCGGATTCGGTTCTGGTTTCGCTGGATGGATTGTCGGTCGGGTCCGTGATCATGGGCCATCCGCTCGGAGACGATTACTTCCTCAGCCTTTCGGACCCGGTGCTCAATGATCTCATGCCGGACATTCTCGCCAATGAGTTGCTTCAACTCAGCTTCGGGTTTGCGAACCCGGCTGACACGTTCCGGCTCGCCGTTACCGAGGATTGGCTGCACCCGGACTTTCCATCGCTTGATTACGGGTTGAGCATCGGAACCGCGCTTTACTCGGACGTGACGGTACCCGAACCGCCGCAGATCGCCCTGCTGATCCCAATTGTGATCGGCATGGCATTCATGGGGCGAGGGTCCCGGGCGGACGCCTCGGCATCACGAACCGAGCGGAGGGCAGGAGTTGAAGCTGCGGCAGGTGATGCAGAGCAGGGCCGCCCAGTTCATGCCGCCAGAACGAGGTCGGGCGGACCTCTTACCTGCAATTGGTATCGCCTTGCCCTTATCAGCCGCGATTGAGTGTACAGCGTGCCGCTATGTATACGCCCCCAGATGGCACCCAAAACTCTCCGGCGGGTTGATCACCTGCTCTCCGGGCACGAGATCAACAATGTCATAAAAATCCTCCGCCGATTTCATCTGGTCCGGCTTCTTGCCGACGCACACCGGCACCGGTCGGATCATCTGGTGATCCTCGGCGCGGTACCAGACTTTCCCCAGTGTGCTGTCCCACGGATTGGACTTCGACTCCTCCAGCGTCTTGATGACATCGGGCGGATAGAAGCTGCCGGCGCGCTCGACCGCCAGCGCCCAGATGTAGGTCTGCATGTAGCCGATATGGGCGCCCCAGCGCGGGTCATATTTGTTCTTCGCGTTGAACGCCTGCACGAAGCTTTTCGCGATCGGAAACCGGTCTTCCAGCGTCCACCAGAAATCCTGCGTCCCGTACGCCCCGCGCCATCACCTTGGCGCCCAGCTCCTTGGCCTGGAACGACGACAAATTCGGCACCACGAGCTGCATCTTCGGCAGCACGCCGAACTGGGTGGCCTGCTTGGTGGACGCCACGAAATCGGCGCCGAAGGCGATATTGACGAACACCTCCGCGCCGCTGTTGGCGATATTGAGCAGCGCGGAGGAGAAATCGGTGGTGCCGAGCGGCACGACCTGCTTGGAGGCGACGGTCCAGCCCGCCTTGTTCAGCGCCACCGTGGTGCTGTCGAATACCGAATGGCCGTAGGTGTAGTCCGGCACGAGGTAGGCGGCCTTGCGGTTGTTGCCGAGCTGCTTGACCAGTACCGGGCCGAGGGCGGTCGCAGCCATATAGGCCGAAGGTTGGGAGCGGAAGCCATAGCGTTGGCAGTCCTTGCCGGTGGTGTCGTTCGAGCCGCTGGCGCCGACCATGTTCAACACCTTCTCCCGCTGCGCCAGCTCCTCCAGCGCGATCGCGGTGGAAGACGCGACGCAGCCGGTGATCATGATCGCCTTGTCCTGCTGGATGAACTGCGTCTGCGCCTGCACCGCGACATTGGGCTTGGTCTCGAAATCGGCGATCTTGTAGCGGATCTGCTTGCTCAGCACGCCTTTGCCCTTCAGCCCCCACTGCGCCGCCGGACCGCCGCCGGCGTTGATCTCGGCAATGGCCAGCTCGTAGCCGAGCTTGTGGTCGTTGCCGTCGGCGGAATAGGGGCCCGTCAGCGGGCAGGTGATGCCGACCATCACGCTGTCGCCCTGCACGCCGGCGGGCCAGCTACCGAGCGGCGGGTGCTGGTCGGCCGCATGGGCGCGGGCGAGGGGCAGCGCAGCGGCGCCGAGCAGCAGGCGGCGGCGGGCGATCGAGGTCATGGAGCGTCTCCCGGTCTATGTCATTTCGGTCGGAGACTGCGCCCCGCCAGCGCGGTTCGCAATGCGGAGAGCGGAAAGCCGCCGGCGTGATTTCTGGTGTAAGAGGGCAGATTGCGCCTGAATTTGGGAAGGAGATCATGTCGTGACAGGCAAGACAGCCCTGGTGGTCAGCGCTCATTCCGCCGACTTCGTCTGGCGGGCTGGCGGCGCGATCGCATTGCACGCGGAGGAACGCCGTGGCGGTGACGGTGATCTGCCTCTCCTGCGGGGAACGCGGCAAATCCGCCAAACTCTGGCGTCAGCCGGGCATGACGCTGCGAGCGAGTGAAGTCGGAGCGCCAGAAGGAGGCGGAATCCGCGGCCGAATGCCTGGGCGTGGCCGACATCCAGTTCTGGGACCTCGGCGACTATCCCGATCACGCTCGATCGGGATGCGCTGTTCCGGCTGGTCGAGGTGTATCGTGCGATCCAGCCGGCGTTCATGCTGACCCATTCCGCGCGGGATCCCTATAACCACGACCATCCGGCGGTGAGTGATTTCGCCCAGAACGCCCGCATCACCGCGCAGGCACATGGACACAATCCGGGCCAGAAGGTGCTGGGCGCCCCGCCGGTGTATCTTGTTCGAGCCGCATCAGCCCGGAACAATGCGGCTGGATGCCGAACGTGCTGCTGGATATCACCCCGGTGTGGGCGAAAAAGCGGGCGGCGATCCAGTGCATGGCCGGGCAGGAGCATCTGTGGGAGTACTACACGCGGGTGGCGCTGCAGCGGGGCGCTCAGGCGGCGCGGAACTCGGATAAGAAGGATAACATACGGAGAGGCATACGAGGCGGTGTTTCCGCACGTCGTGGAGAAGCTTCACATGAGCGTCGTGATTACCGGCACGCCGCGCGTCGATGTCGGCGTTGCCGAAGGTTTTTCGATGTATGGCGTCGCCACGATCCACGAGGCACAGGGCCGCACCGGGCTGATGGCGTCGTCCATGCGCCCGGTCTGGCCGGGGGCGAAGCTGATCGGCAGCGCGGTGACAGTTTCCTGCCGCCGGCCGATAACTGGATGATCCATGTCGCGGTGGAGCAGTGCCAGGTCGGGGGATGCGCTGGTGGTTGCGCCGACCTCGCCGAGCGACGCGGGTTATTTCGGCGAACTGCTGGCGTGTTCGCTGGCGGCTCGGGGCGTGATGGGGCTGGTGATCGAGGCCGGGGTGCGGGACGTGGCGGCGCTGCGGGCGATGAAGTTCCCGGTGTGGTCCAGGGCGATATCGGCGCAGGGGACGGTGAAGGAGACGCTCGGGTCGATGAACGTGCCCGATGGTGTGTGGCGGACAGATCGTGCGTCCCGGGCGATTTGGTGATGGCCGATGACGACGGGGTGGTGATCGTGCCTCGGCTTGCGGCCGCGCGAGTGCTGGGAAAGAGTGCGGCGCGCGAACGGAAGGAGGCCGAGACCCGCAAGCGGCTGCAGGGCGGGGAACTCGGGCTGGATATTTACGGCATGCGGGACGCATTGGCCCGAAGGGCTTGGTTTATCGGAAGGCGGAGTAGAGGGTGGAGGTGCTGCGCGCCGCGCTGGGGTCTTATCCGCACACGCGGGCGCTGAAGGCGGGGATATGGCGTCGGACCAACTGCGGCTGGAGTTCGCCGAGATTTCGCCGATCAACCGGGCGTTTGCGCCGATGGTGCGGGAGCTTCGGTTCGATGTCAGCGAGCTGGCCATCGCCACGTTTCTGCAAGCGAGGGCATGGTGGAAACCTCTGGTGCTGTTGCCGGTGGTGATGGCGGCGCGGTTCCAGGAGGGCGCGCTGTTATGCCGCACGAACAGTGACATACGCGGTCCGGCTGAGTCTCGCGGGTAAGCGGGTCGGCGTGCGGGCCTATAGCCAGACGACGGGGATGTGGCTGCGCGGCATCCTGGCCGAGGCGCACGGCGTGCGGCCGGAGCAGATAAGCTGGGTAACGTTTGAGGGCGGCGCATGTGGCCGAGGCAGTGGACCCGGCCTGGGTGGTGCGGGCGGAGCAGGGCCAGGAGATGATGGCGATGCTGCAATCGGGCGAGCTGGATGCTGTGATCGTCGGCAGTGACGTGCCGAATGATCCGGCGCTGCGCACCGTGTTTCCCGATCCTGCGGCCGCGGCCGAGGCGTTCCGGGTGCGCCATGGGTTCGTGCCGGTGAACCACATGGTGGTCGTGACCCGCCGGTTGGCGGAAGAGCGCCCCGATCTCGTGGCGGAGTTGGTGCGCCTGTTCCGGCTCGCAGGGGCAGCGGTGGACGAGCCCGGTTGGAGCCGGCGATTGCGCTGGCGATCCGGTATTCGGAAGAGCAGGGGCTGCTGCCGCGGAGGCTGGGGCTGGCGGAGGTGTGGGAGGGCTTGCCGGCGCTGGCGGGATGAGCCTGACCGGCAACCGGGGACGTCTCAGGGGTTTGAGGTGTTTAAGCCCAGGCGAACCGTGACTACAGCCGCTCGCCGAGCAGGCCCTGAGGGCGGAACAAAGCGAAGGCGATCAGCAGCACGCCGTAGATAAGCTGACGCAATGGTGCGGCGAGCGCGTTCGGGATGGCAACGAGCGACAGCGCCTGAGGCAGCGCGAGCAGCAGGAACGGCCCGAGAATTGAACCGCCAAGCGTGCGCGCGCCGCCGACCACGATCATCGTCAACAGCAGGATCGACGCATCCAGGTCGAAGCTGTACGGGTCGATGAAGCTCAGGAAGGTGGCGTAGAGACCGCCAGCGAGCCCGCCATAGGCTCCGGCGAGTGCCGCGGCCTCGACCTTGGCGCGGAGCACGCCCTTGCCGGCGGCGGCGACGGCGAGTTCATCCTCGCGGATGGCACGGAGCAACCGGCCGAACGGCGCGCGCATGAGAAGGAAGAAGCCGAGGCAGCCGGCGACGACGACAACGCTGGTGAGGCCCAGGAAGCCGCGGGTGTCGGCGATTTCCAGGCCGAAGACGTCGGGCGGTGGAATGCCGGGCAGGCCGTTGGCGCCTCCGGTGCCGTTGGTCCAGTTGACGAAGGCGGCGGTGGCGAGGAGTTGGATGCCGAAGGAGGTGACGACGAAGTAGTCGCCGGCGACGCGCAGGCTGGGGAGCGTGATGAGCACGTTGAGGACGATGCAGGCGATGGCGGCGATGATAATGGCGGGGACGAAGCCGAGCGTGCCGGCGAGCAGGAAGTCGGCGACGATGTAGGCGCCGACGCCGAAGACGGCGGCCTGCGAGACGGAGAAAATGCCGACCACGCCGACGAGCAGGTTGGTTGAGAGGCCGAGGAGGACGTAAATCTCGGCAAGGATGAGGTAGGTGTAGAGGAAGTCCATCGGGGACCTTTAAGGATGTCGGTGATGGTGGGCCGGTGCGGTTCGCCCTGGATCGCCATGGCCCGCTACTCGGGCCTCGCGATGACGCGGGCTAGGCTGATGCAAAAAGCCCACGCGGCCTGAACAGCATGAAGACGACGAAGATGAAGAACGTGACGCCGATGGTCCACTCACCGGGCATTACCAGCAGGGCGAGGTTCTGCAGCACGACGATGACCACGGAAAGCAGGAAGGCGCCGGTGAGGCTGCCGACACCGCCGGCGATCATGGCGATGGTGGCGGTGAGCAGCGGGGTGATGCCGCCATAGGGCTGCAGGCCGAGATCGAGCGGCACCATGACGCCGGCGATGCACACAACGGCCGAAGCGATGGCCATGACGTAGATGTGCACGGTGCGGGGCTGCATGCGGGTGATTTCGGCGAGGGAGGGGTTGGAGGCGACGGCACGGATGCGCTTGCCGAGGATGGTGGCCTGGGTGAGCCACATGGTAGCGGCGAAGGCGGCGAGACTGAGGACCAGGGTGGCGATCTGCGCGAGGTTGAGCCTCAGGCCGCCAAGGCCGATCACCTGCGCGGCCCATGGTATTGGAAAGTTCAGGATGTCGGGTGAGTAGATCGCGGCGATGATGTTCTGGATGACCGCGAGCGCGCCGAGCGAGGCGATCAGCATGATCAGGTGGGTCGCGCGGCGGCGTTCGAGGCGGGCGTAGAGCTGGCTCTGGATCAGGGCGCCCACGGCGGCGCACGCGCACATGGCAAGTATGAGCGCCAGCGGGTCGGGGACACCGCGGGTGACCATGCTGAAGGCGAGATAGCCCCCCAGTGTGTAGATGCCGGCATGGGCGACGTGGAAGATGCGCGTGGTGAAGTAAACCAGCGCGAAGCTGATCGCCACCACGCCCAGCGCGCAGCCGGTGATGATGCCGTTCACCAGAAGCTGCAGTAAAACCATTGTTGGTTTGTTAATCTGTGTTTACTGGGCGGTGGCCTTGGTGAGGGTAACCTCCTTGCCGTCTTTCATTTCATTGATGGCGATCGGCACGGTGGCGGTGTTGCTGTTGAAGGTCATGGGGATGAGGCCCTGGAAGTGCTTGATCTCGAACAGGCCGGTGCGGAGGTTTTCACCGGTGACGGGCTTGTTTTCGCTGAGCACCTTGTCCAGCACCGTGACCATGATCTGCGCGGCGTTGTAGTACTGGCGGGCAAAGAAATCCATGTCGGCGTTGTATTTGGCGTGGAACGCCTGGGCGAGGTCAGGCGGTGCGTCGATCACCACCTGCGTGTGGATCACCCCGGTGGAGTTGGTGTCGGCGATGGCCTGCGGGTCCGCGGCGAAGGTGCTGCCGGCAATCAGCCAGGGCCGGTTCATCTGGTGGAGTTGATCGACCAGCGGGACCATGCCGGCGGTGATGACGATATACAGCACCTGAGGGTCGCTGCCGGCGAGCTTGAGCAGGGCGGGGCGGTAGTCGGTCTGACCGAACTGGGCGGGTTCCTGGGCGAGGATTTTGCCGCCGGCTTTCGGGAAGGCTTCGACGAAGTCGTCGCGTCCGCCGATGCCGGCGGCGTCGTTTTCGTAGAGGACGGCGGCGGTCGTCTTGTTCTGATCGATCAGGTATTTCACCATGACGGCGACTTCGTCGCTGGTGCTGGGCAGCGTGTTGATCAGGTAGGGTGAGGCGGTGCGCAGCTTGTCGGACTGGGCGCCGGCGTTGAGCATCAGCACCTTTTTGCGGGTGGCGAGCGGCGCCATGGCGAGGGTGGGGCCGGAATAGCCGGTGAAGATCGCCGGGACGTGCTGAAGGTCCACGAGCTTGTTGAAGCTCAGTATGGATTGCTCGGGCTTGGCCTGATTGTCCTCGAACTGGACGTCGATGGTGTTGCCGTGGACGGCCCCTTTGGCGTTGGCCTGGTCGATGGCGAACTGGATGCCGCGCATTTCCTGGTTGCCGACGACGGCGGCGGGGCCGGTGAGGGGGATGATGGCGCCGAGGCGGATGGTGTCGGCGTGGGTGGCGCCGGTTATGGCGAGCGCGGCGATGGCGGCAATAACGAGGCGGGGGGCGAGACGGTGCATTGGCGCGTTTCCCGTTGGTTTGTTCGTTCTTGGGGCGGCGGGGAGGGGTGGTCAAGGTCTTGCGAGGATGCGGGCATAAACGCGGGCGACCGAAAGTTGCGGTGGGGCCCGAGTTCGTACAGGTCGAAGATCATTCGAGCAGGAATGGCAGACTTACCTGCCGTAGATTTCCGCCAAAGGAACGGCCACGCCGATTTCTGGCACGTTTAACATGCCATCCAGCCCGGAAGCAGCTTCCGGTTGCCAGGAGGCGGAGCGGCGCATGATCGTTGCCTCCGGCCGGTCCTGTTCCAGCAGCACGTACACCATCAGCGAGGGGATCGAGGCATATTCGCCTGGCCTCACCCGGCGATCGGCCAGCGCGGTTGAGGGCGAGACGATTTCAAACGCGACGGTGGGCTGAACGAGGTCGTCCTCGTCATTGCCCGCGTGGCACACGACACTCGCGTCAGGATAGCGGATGCGGCCGACGGGCTGCACTTTCAGTTCCGGGCCGAAGGTCTCGCATGGGGGCTTCACGCGATGGCCCAACGCGATGATCAGGCGAACTCGTAGCGCTCGGGCTCGGCGCGCTCCCAGGCAAGGAATTCGTCCATGTGCAACGGCTTCAACGATGCGCTCATCGGCTAATGCGCCTCGGCCCAGGTGCGGCCGTGGCCGGTTTCGACCACGAGCGGCACATCGAGATGGACGGCGCTTTCCATGACCTCGCGAGCGACGGCGGCGAGCTGGTCAGCTTCGTCCTCCGGCGCTTCGAACAGCAGTTCGTCATGCACCTGCAACAGGAGACGCGAGCGGAGGCCGGCGTCGGCCAGGGCTTCGGGCAGCCGCACCATCGCCCGCTTGATGATGTCCGCCGCCCCGCCTTGCAGCGGCGCGTTGATCGCCTGGCGCTCGGCATAGCCGCGGCGCGCCGGGTTCTTTCGGCGATGCCCGGCACCCAGCACGTGCGGCCGAACGGCGTGGTCACGTAGCCGTGGATGCGCGCTTCTTCCTTCGTGCGCTCCATGTAGGTCGCGGATGCCGGGATAGCGCGCGAAATAGGCATCGATGTAGCCTTTGGCCTCGCCGGGCGCGATGCCGAGCTGGCGGGCGAGGCCGAAGGCGCTGATGCCGTAGATGATGCCGAAATTGATCGCCTTGGCGCGGCGGCGGGTGGCGGGGTCCATGCCCGCCATCGGCACGCCGAACACCTCGCTCGCGGTGCGGGCGTGGATGTCCTCGCCGTGCGCGAAGCTGTCGGCAAGCGCCGGGATGTCGGCGACATGGGCGAGCAGGCGCAGCTCGATCTGGGAGTAGTCGGCGCTGACCAGCACATGCCCGGGCGCGGCGACGAAGGCGCGGCGGATGCGGCGCGCCTTCCTCGGTGCGGATCGGGATGTTCTGCAGGTTGGGGTCGTTGGAGGAGAGCCGGCCCGGTGGTGGTGGCGGCCATGGCGAAGCTGGTGTGGACGCGCCGCGTGGCGGGGTTGATCTCGCTCGATCAGTGCATCGGCGTAGGTGGATTTGAGCTTCTGCAACTGCCGCCATTCCAGCACCAGCGCGGGGAGTCGATGGCCCTGGTCCGCCAGCGCCTGAAGCATCGCGGCGTCGGTGCCCTAGGCGCCGGTCTTCGTGCGGCGGCCGCCAGGCAGTTTCATTTCGTCGAACAACACTTCGCCCAGTTGCTTGGTGCTGCCGAGGTTGAACGGTGTCCGGCGAGGCGGAGGATCTCCTGCTGCATCGCCGCCATGCGGGTTTCGAAATCGGCGGAGATGCGGCGGAGTTCGTCGGCGTCCACCTTGACGCCGGCGCGCTCCATGTCCAGCAGCACAGGGATCAGGCGGCGTTCGATCTGTTCATACATAGCCAGGGCGCGGGCAAAGCGCAGCCGGGGCCGCATCGCACACCAGAGCCGGAAGGCGGCGTCGGCGCTGTTCGGCGGCATAGGCGGCTGACGCGATCGACGGGCGCGTGCGGCGAAGGCAGGCGCGGTTGCGCCCGGAGCCGGTGACCTCGTCGCAGCTGGTCAGGCGTGTGGCCGAGATGCAGCTGGGCCAGTTCGTCCAGCCCATGGCCGTGCAGCCCGGCTTCCTGCGCGTAGGCAGATCAGCGTGGCGTAATCGACCGGGTGGCCAGCGGGAAGCCGGCGCGGCCCAACGCCGCCGATGAAATTTGCGTTCTGGAAGATTTTCAGCACCGAGTGGTCGGCCAGCAGCGGGTTGAGCGGCCGCGAGCTCGGCCTGTCGGGATATGCGGGTCGAGCGATTCGTGCCCGAGCGGCACGTAGCAGGCCGCGCATCCGATCGCGGTGGCGAGCGACACGCCGACGAGCTGGCGCGCAGCGGGTCGGTGCCGTCGGTCAGCACTGGAACGGCGACGGTCGCCGCCGTCCCGTGCGCGGGCGACCAGCGGGACAGCGGCTTCACCGTCGATGACGGTTTCAGTCCGGTCCGAAGCCGGCGGCGGCTTGCTCGGCGGCCTGCATCGGCGCGCCTGCGCCGCGGCGGAGACGGATTTCTCCGGTCGCTGCTCCTCGGCGCGCTTCGCGGGGCGAGGCGCGTCAGGATGCTGCGGAAACCCATCGCGGTGAGCAAGCCGGCAAGCTTCGGCCGGTCGGGGGCGCAGGCGACCAAACGATCCACCGGCGAGGGCAGCGGCACATCATCGTGCAGCGTGACCAGTTCGAACGACAGCCGCGCCTTGTCCGGCATTCTCGATCAGCACGTCGCGCCGCTTGCCCGGCTTCATCGCCGGGGCGGCGGCGAGCACGGTCTCCAGATCACCGAACTCGTTGATCAGCTCGGCGGCGCGCTTGGGTCCGATGCCGGGCACGCCCGGCACGTTGTCGGTGCTGTCGCCGATCAGCGCCTGCACGTCGACGCATCTTCTCCGGGGGGACGCCGAATTTTTCCATCACCTCGGCCGGGCCGATCGGCTTCTGCTTGATCGGGTCCAGCATCTCCACGCCGGGGCGAATCAGCTGCATCAGGTCCTTGTCGGAGGAGACGATGGTGACCTGGCCGCCCTGTTCCGTCGCGGCGCGGGCGTAGGAGGCGATCAGGTCATCGGCCTCCCAGTCCGCCAGCTCGATGGCGGGGACGCAGAAGGCGTCGGTGGCTTCGCGGACCAGCGCGAATTGCGGCACCAGATCGTCCGGCGGGGGCGGGCGGTGGGCCTTGTAGTCCTCGATACAGCCGGTTGCGGAACGTGGTCCGCCCGGCATCGAAGATGACCGCAATATGCGTCCCCACCTGCTCGCGCAGCAGCTTGGCCAGCATGTTGGTGAAGCCGAACACGGCGTTCACCGGCACCCCGTCCTCCCGCGTCATCGGCGGCAGGGCGTGGAAGGCGCGGAAGATGAAGCCCGACCCGTCGATCAGGATCAGATGGAGCGGCCGATCCTCGGTTGCGGCGACCCGATCCCCATCTCGTTCATCGGTTGAGCGCGGAGCCAAGTTCTTGCATTCCCGTGTGCCTAAAAAGGGCTTACCTCTCGTCAAGGACACTCTCCTATCACAGAGACGGACCTTGTGAGAGGGCGTGCAATCGCGGCTGGCATCCCCGATCGTGGGTCGTGCTGCGTTCCGTGTCATTGCGACGACCGCAAGCGAAGCGCAGTGGGACAAGGCAATACCGACCGAGGGACGCATGGTCTCGAGCGCCGGATCGGCCGAAGATCGCTTCGGCCCTTGTGATTGCGTAACATATCTGCATGCCTGGCAAACGGCTCCACCGCGTCAAAACCATGGATTGAATCACGAAGGAGCAATGCAGTAATATAAGCCGTTAGACTGACCTGAAAGCCTGCTCGGCCGCACTATTGACTATGAGGTCCGCCATGAAGCGCAGTGAAGCATTTGCCGAGCAGATCGTGAATATGTGGAAAACCAAAACCGGTTTCGATTACGCGTATTTCGACAAGGTGGAGGACATGACTGACGGTTTTTGGAAAGCCGGCTCCTTCTTCCGCCAGCAGTTCGAGGATCTGAACCTGGATACTGTCCTCGAGATCGCGTGTGGCAAAGGGCGTCACACCGCCCAGATCGCGTCGCGGTGCCGGCTCATATACGCTGCCGATACGTCGGTGGACGCTCTCGCGGAGCTGGCGGTGCGCTTCAAAGATCATCCTAACGTGCGGCCGATTAGCGTCAAAGGCCAGAGCGGCCTGCCTGACATCTCAGACGAAACGGTCACGGCGGTTTTCAGCTACGACGCAATGGTGCATTTCGAGATGCTCACGATGGCAGCCTACTTTCAGGAGATCGCTCGTGTGCTTCGTAGCGACGGGCGTGCGTTGCTGCACCATTCGAATTTCGGCACCAATCCGGAGGGGAAATTCACCGACAATCCAGGCTGGCGGAATTTTATGACGACCGATATCGTGCGTCATCTGGCGAGCCGTACTGGGCTGGAGGTCGTAAGTCAACGGGTCTTCGATTGGGCGGCACCAGGTTCGGACGCTCTGACGCATCTGCGGAAGTCATAGGCGGCATCAACGGCGACGCGGTCAATGGGAAGGAGCGGCCGTCCTCGGCATCGGCCGCGCCCGTCTCAATGTCCGCTGGCGTGGTCCGCTCCTTCGTTCAGGATGAACAGGCGCGAGCAATACGGGCACACCACCTGGCGGTCCTCGATGCGCAGGAAGACGCGCGGATGGCCGAGCGGCTCGTCTCCGCCGTCGCACGCCACGACCCGGTCGTTGACGTGAATGATCTCAATCGGTGGCGTCGCCACCGGCCCCTCCGGCATGAACCTGGCATCCTTCTGTTGGCGCGGAAATCACCGGAATGATAGCGATAGGGGCCGTGAGTTCAACCACGTTCCCGTCTCCGCCTTGTTCTGCTGCTGATCCTGCCTCTGCTGGCCGGCTGCGCTGCCGAGTTCCTCCCCGAGGGGCCGGTGATCGATCCGCCGGAGGAGACCAGCCACGCCTTCATCATGCCGGACGGCACGGCGCTGCATTACCGGGTCTGGGCACCTAACGGGATCGCCGCGGGCGGTGATCCTGGCGTTGCACGGGATGAACGACAGCCGGGATGCGTGGGAGTTCCCGGCCGCCGATTTCACCGCGGCGGGGATCGAGATCATCAGTCCGGACCAGCGGGGCTTCGGCGCGACGCTGCAGCGCGGCTACTGGCCGGGCACGCAGACGCTGGTGGACGACGCGCGGGAGATGCTGCGGCTGGTGCACGCGACACATCCCGGCATTCCGCTGTTCGCCATGGGCGAGAGCATGGGCGGCGCGGTGCTGATGTGCGTGGCAACCGAGCCGAACCCGCCGCTTGTGGCCGGCTACATCCTGGCTTCGCCGGCCGTGTGGGGCCGGTCGGAGATGAACATCTTCGAACGCGCCGGGCTGTGGCTGGGGGTGCGGCTGTTTCCCGCCATGACGTTCACCGGGGCGGTCGCGCATGTGACCGCGAGCGACAACCGGGCGGCGATCCATCGGCTGTCCACCGATCCGCTGACCATCCACCATACGCGAATGGACGCCGTGGCGGGGCTGGTGACCCTGATGAGTGACGCGCTGGCCGCGGCGCCGCGCTTCCACGCGCACGCGCTGTTCCTGTACGGGGGAAAGGATGAGTTGGTTCCGAAGCGGGCCATGCGGGCCGCATGGGACAACCTGAGTCCCGGTGAGGCGATGGCGTATTATCCGAACGACTATCACCTGATGCTGCGCGATCTTGGGCGTAACGTGCCGATCGCCGACGTGCTGGCGTGGATGGCGCATCCGAATGCGCCGTTGCCCTCGGGCGCCGATCGCGCGGCTCGGGCGTGGGTGGAGAAGGGCGCGGGGGCCTGATGGAGGCGTTCCGGTTTCCCCCTCCGCCTGCGGAGACGCCCGCGGAGGCGGCGCTGCGGGCGGAGGTTCGGGCCCTTTTTTGCGGAGGCGCTGAAGGATCACACGCCGCTGCAGCGGGCGGAGAGCTGGCCCGACGCCGATCCGGCGTTCAGCCGGATGATGGGTTCACGCCTGTTCTGCCGCACGGGCGTGGATCAGGACCGGCATGGCGGGTTCAGCCGCTCAGTCGCGTATCAGGCGGATCTGCGCGGGCGTCCACCCTTTGCACCGTTGGCGCGGGCAGCGGCGGCTTTGGCGGGCGCCGCGGTTCCCCGAGGCGGGCGGCCTCACCCCGTGCCAGCGCGGCATCGATCTCGGCATCAGTCACTTCGTTCATGAAAGTCCTTCCAGCGCGCCAACAGCAACGCCCGTTGCACAGTGACCAGGCGCAAAGCCCGGCGCACCTGCACGGCCTCGAAAGCTGGGACCCAACGGATTATCAAGCCTCACCGACGACGACGCCCACCACACGCCCTAAGGAGGAAGCGCATGACGGATAAGGTGCTGTACGAGCAGGACGGCGCCGTGGTGACGGTGACACTGAACGCACCGGAGCGGCGAAATCCGATCTCCGAACCCGGGATGGTGGACGGCCTGCTCGACGCACTGGCGCGGGCACAGAACGACCGCAGCGCACGCGTGGTCATTCTCACCGGCGCCGGGACCGCGTTCAGCTCCGGCGGGGATGTGAGGGCAATGAAAGCGGCGGCCGAGAAGCGCGCCTCCGCACCCTACCGGACGCCGCACTATTACAAGGCGGGCATTCAGCGCATCCCCCTCGCGTTCGAGCGTCTGGACGTGCCGGTGATCGCGGCGGTCAACGGGCCGGCGGTGGGTGCGGGCCTCGATCTGACCTGCATGTGCGACATGCGCATCGCGGCGGAGAGCGCGCGGTTTGCCGAGACGTTCGTGAAAGTCGGCATTGTGGCGGGTGATGGCGGGGCGTGGCTGCTGCCGCGCGCCGTCGGTTACGCCAAGGCGTGCGAGATGGCGTTCACCGGTGACATGATCAGCGCGCAGGAGGCACTGGCGTGCGGGCTGGTCTCGCAGGTCGTGCCGGATGCCGAGTTGCTGACCGCGGCGCGGAAACTGGCGGACCGGATTGCGGCAAATCCTCCGTATGCCGTGCGCATGACCAAGCGGCTGCTGATGGAGGCGCGGCACACGCGGATGGACACGCTGCTGGAGATGGCGGCGACGATGCAGTCTCTGGCGCATGCGACGGCGGACCATCGGGAGGCGGTGGACGCGTTCCTGGAGAAGCGGAAGCCGCGCTTCACGGGCGAGTAGGATGGGCCGGTTTCATCTGGATCTGATCTCCGGCCTGTGGATCGCCTGGGTCGTGCTGTGGCTGGCGCTGGCGGTTTGGAGCAAGCGGACGGCTCGACGGGAGTCGATGCTGATCGCGCTTCGGGCATGTCGTGCCGCTGCTGATCGCGATCTGGCTGTTCGGCTCGGCGCGGGTGCTGCAAGGGCGGTTTCTGCCGCGCTGGGATGGCTGGTGGTGGCTGGGTGCTGTGCTGGTGGTCGCAGGGCTGGCTTGGACGATGTACGCCCGGGCGGTTCTGGGCCGGAACTGGAGCGGCACGGTGACGCTGAAGCAGGAGCATGAGTTGGTGCGCAGCGGGCCGTACCGCTGGACACGCCACCCGATTTATACCGGCCTGCTGCTTGCGCTGCTGGGAACGGCGATCGCGTTGGGTGAATGGCGTGGGGTGGTGGGCTTCCTGCTGGTAGCGGTTGCGTTCGGCTACAAGCTGCGGGTGGAAGAGCGTTTCATGATGAGCGCCTTCCCGGCGGAGTATCCGCGGTATCGGGCGGAGGTGCCGGCGCTGGTTCCGGGATCATGGACGCGACGACGATAACGACGGCCGGCGACATCGTCGCCTTTATCGAGCATCAGCCATGGATGATGGCGCTGCTTGATGCGGTTGCGCGCCTGGACCTGCCCGACGCCTGGATCGCAGCGGGTTTCGTGCGCAATCCGGTTTGGGACGTGCTGCATGGACGCGTGCCGGTGCCTGGTGCGCTGGCCGATGTTGATGTGGTGTTCTTCGACCCGGCAGAAACGGGGCGCGAGCGGGAACATGAGATCGAACGGATGCTGGCGGCGATGGTGCCGACCATCCCTTGGTCCGTGCGCAACCAGGCGCGGATGCACCTTCGCAACAACGACCCGCCCTACGGGAATACATCTGCGGCGCTTACCTGCTGGCTCGAGACGGCCACAGCCGTGGGAGCGCGGCTGAGTGGCCAGCGTGTGGACCTGCTCTGTCCGTTTGGTGTGGAGGATCTTGTCGGTCTGATCCTGCGTCCCACGACGCGGACCTCCGGCGCGCCGGCCAAGCTGGAGCAATATCGGCAACGGGTGCGCGAAAAAGGCTGGATGACGCGGTGGCCACGGCTGAGAGTTGTGGGACTGGCCACGTGAAAGCAGCCGTCTCGCGCATACCTTCCCAGTTCGATGCCCCCTTGCCACTGCTCCTCTTTCCTCCGATGTAGCCACCGTCAGGACCGCCGTGGTCCGGTTTCCACCCGCAGCCGGGACAACTCAATGTTCATCGAGACCGAAGGCACGCCCAATCCCGCTACCCTGAAGTTCCTGCCCGGGCGGGATGTGATGGGCGCCGGCACCGCCGACTTCCCCTCCGCCGAGGCCGCCATCCGCAGCCCGATGGCGACCGCCATCTTCGCCCTGCCGGGGGTCGCCCGCGTGTTCCTCGGCAGCGATTTCGTGACCGTGACGAAGACCGATGCGGTTGCCTGGTCCAGCCTGAAGCCGCAGGTGCTGGCGGCGATCGTGGACCACTACACGTCCGGCCGGCCGATGATGGAGGGCGACGCCGAGGACGCGCGGGTCGAGGAGATCCTGCCGGAGGATCAGGACATCGTGGATCAGATCCGGGAGCTGCTGGATACGCGGGTGCGCCCCGCGGTGGCCGGCGACGGCGGCGACATCGTGTTTCGCGGCTATCGCGACGGCGTGGTCAAGCTCCACATGCAGGGATCCTGCTCCGGCTGCCCGTCATCGCGCGCCACGCTGAAACATGGCATCGAGAACATGCTGCGGCACTACGTGCCAGAAGTCGTCGCGGTGGAGCAGGTGGACCTCTGATGCTGGATCAGCGGGGCGCTCGATACGATTTTCCGCGAGGCCCGGACCCACAATGCGTGGAGGGACGAGCCGGTCTCGGACGACACGCTGCGGGAAATCTACGACATTCTGAAGATGGGTCCGACCTCGGCGAACAGCTCGCCCGCGCGGTTCCTGTTCCTGCGCAGCAAGGAGGCGAAGCAGCGTCTGGCGCCGGCGCTTTCGGCGGGCAACCACGACAAGACGATGGCAGCGCCGGTCGACGGTCATCGTGGCCTACGACCCCAAATTCTACGAGAATCTGCCCCGGCTGTTTCCGCACAATCCGGATGCGCGGAACTGGTTCACCTCGCAACGAGGCGCTGGCAGCGACGACGGCGTTCCGCAACGGCACGCTGCAGGGGGCATATCTGATCCTGGCGGCGCGAGCCGTCGGGCTCGATGTCGGGCCGATGTCGGGCTTCGACAACGACAAGGTGGACAGCGAATTCCTGCGCTGGCGTGGCTGGCGATCCAACTTCCTGGTCAATCTGGGCTATGGAGATCCGGCGGGCGTGTATCCGCGCTCGCCGCGCCTGTCGTTCGAGGAGGCATGCGAGCTGCTCTGAGCGTATGGCCGTCTGCCTGGCGCTGAACGGGGCATCGCGACGAGCGGGTGTCTGGCTCCTGCGTGACGGATCGATTCTGGCCGGAGAGACGGCCGAGGCGGAACGGGGCCAGGCGCAGTGGCTGGCCTGTGCCGTGGAGCGCGTGCTTGCGACCGCCGAGTGTCCGGCCTCGGACCTTGACCTGATCGCCGTCACCGTCGGGCCGGGGAGCTTTACCGGGATCCGCGCGGCGCTGGCATTGGCGCACGGTTTGGCGCTGGGCAGCGGACGTCCGGTGGTTGGCGTCACGGTCGGCGAGGCGGTGGCGGAGCGGACCGACGTTCAACCGGGACGCGGGCTCTGGGTCGCGACCGACAGCCGGCGCGGACGGGTGTTTCTCGAGCATGACGGGATCGTGGAGGCGTACGCGCTAGACAGCCTGCCGACGCCGGACGGGCCGGTCAGTATCGCGGGCGAGCAGGCGATTGCGCTTGCCGCCGCACTGGCCGCGCGGGATGTGGATGTGCAGCTTATGGATGCGCGCGGTCCGGATGCGCTCGGCATCCAGCGGGCGGCGCTTCGCCGGCGCGCTGGGCGCCTTCCCCCGCGCCCGGCTCAGCCGCTCTATGTGGATCCGCCGGAGGTTCGGTTGCCGGCGGGTGGCTATCGTCCGCCGCCCACATGCTGATCGAGGCGACGCCTGAGCATGCACACCTGATGGCGGCGATCCACGCGCACGCTTTCCCGCCCGGGGAGCGTTGGGGAACGGAGGCGATCGCCCTGCAGCTTGCGCTGCCGACGACCTTCGGGCTGCTGCATGAGGCGGGCGGGATGGTGATGTGTCGGGTGGCCGCCGACGAGGCGGAGCTGCTGACGATGGGGGTGGATGCCGCTGTCCGCCGGCAGGGGATCGGCGGCGCATTGCTGGAGGGCGCGATGGCGCGATCGCGTCAGCGCGGTGCGATCCGGATGTTCCTCGAAGTCTCGGTAGCGAACTGTGCCGCGCGTCGGTTGTATGCCAGATCGGGGTTGCGGGCTGTCGGGCGGCGCGCAGGCTACTATCCGGACCGATCGGACGCACTGGTTCTGCGGGCCGATCTTCAGGCGCGCTGCGCCTGCTCCGAGTAGACTCGTCTTATTTCTTGCGCAGCAGCAGATGCACCGTTCCGCGCTGATCGGTTTCTTCGGAAAGAATTTCGTGGCCCTGCTGGCGGGCGGCGCGCGGGACGTTCTGCGCGGGTTCTTCCCCGCGGAGCAGCACGAGCAGGGTCTGGCCGCTGTGCAGCCGATCAAGTGCAAGCCGGGTGCGCACGAAGGTCATGGGGCAGGTTTCGGCGGTAATGTCCAAGACCCGATCCGGTGCTATTCTGTTGATCGTCATACTGGCGCGCTATTTGGTGTCGCAAGTACCATTGCGAAATGGCTGATCTAGGCCTTATATAAAAACATCAGGTTCTGTTGCTGGAAGGGAAGGCAATGGCAGAGCACTCAGGCAATGCCAATGTTCTTGGGCTGACTGCCCAGATCGTCTCCGCTCATGTTTCGAACAATTCAGTATCGCCCGATGCGCTGCCGTCCTTGATCCAGGAAGTCTATCGCACCCTCGCCGGAGTCGGGCGTGAAGCGGGCGAGACGGAGCGGCCGCAGCCGGCGGTTCCGGTGAAGAAGTCGGTGTTTGCCGATTACATCGTCTGCCTGGAGGACGGCAAGAAGCTGAAGATGCTGAAGCGGCATCTGAAGACGGCGTACAACATGACCCCGGAGCAATATCGAGACCGGTGGGGGCTTCCGCCGGATTATCCGATGGTGGCACCGAACTACGCCAAGCACCGTTCATCGCTGGCCAAAAAGATCGGACTGGGGACGAAGCCGCGGTCGCGCCGGTAGCGCGGCGGCCGGGCAGCGCGGCCGCAGGGTGGTTTGCGCCAGGGCGCGGGCGCCGGTAGTCTGGCCCCGCCGGGTTGCGAAGCACGACACGATTCTCCGGATGCGCTGCAAGGAACTGAATGGAATCGCGCATCGAGCGCCTCTGTATCGACCATGGGCTGAAGATGACCGGCCAGCGCCGGGTCATCGCGCGCGTTCTGTCCGACTCGGATGATCACCCTGACGTAGAGGAACTGTATCGACGCGCCACCGCCATCGACAGCCGCATATCCATCGCCACGGTGTACCGCACGGTGCGCATTCTGGAAGAGAAGGGCATCCTGGAGCGGCGCGATTTCGGCGGCGGGCGGGCCCGCTACGAGCCGACCGAGCATGGCCTCCACTACCACCTGATCGACGTCGATACCGGTCGCGTGATCGAATTCCAGGAGCCCGAGCATGAACGGCTGATGCGGTCGGTGGCTCGGCGGTTGGGGTTTGATCTGGTGTCGCTGCGGCTGGAATTGTTTGGGCGCAAGCGCGAAAGCACACGCCCGGCCGCAACGGACGCGGATGTCTCACGCGCTCAGCAGACCAGGCCCTCGAGGTGACGATAGAATTTCCCCTCGGGGACGCTTCAGGAGACCGGCCGGACTTTCCGGAACTCCGCGCGGGACCACTTGGCGTGCGGCTGGCGCGCTCACGGGCCGAACTGGATGCAGTCCAGGCACTACGCTATCGGGTGTTCTATCAGGAGATGGGGGCGAAGCCCGACGCCATCACCATGGCGACCGGGCGGGACCGCGACAATTTCGACGCGATTGCCGACCATCTGCTCGTGGTCGATCACGCGATCGGGCCGGGCCCCGAAGGGGTGGTGGGGACTTACCGCTTGATCCAGCGGAAGGACGCGGAACGCCTGGGGCGGTTCTATTCGGCCGAGGAATACGATCTCGCGCCGCTCATCCGGTTTCCGGGTCAGTTGTTGGAACTGGGGCGCTCCTGTGTGGATGCGCCGTATCGCAACCGCTCGGTCATGCAATTGCTATGGCGCGGTATCGCCGCGTACGTGTTCATCCACCAGGTGGATCTGATGTTTGGTTGCGCCAGCCTGCCCGGGACCGAGCCGGACGTGCTGGCCCATGAACTGGCTTATCTGTACCACAATCATCTGGCGCCGCCGGCCTTGCGGCCTCGGGCGCTGCCGGACCGCTACGTGAACATGCGGCGCATTCCGGTGGAGGCGGTCGATCCCCGCCGGGCGCTGAACCAACTCCCGCCGCTGATCAAAGGGTATCTGCGGCTTGGCGGGTTCGTCGGCGACGGCGCGGTGATCGATTCGCAGTTCAACACGACGGATGTGGCCATTGTCGTCAAGACCGACCTCGTCACCGACAAATACTATCGCCACTACGAACGCCAACTGCGCGACGCGCTCGACTGAGGCCAGGCCGAGCTCCTGGGCGGGCCTTTCACCCCTATGCCTGGGCCGGCCGGCTGCAGGGCTGGCGGGCCGACATGGCCGCGCTCGGCTTCGGGGCACTGAGCGGCCTGGCATTTCCGCCGATCTTCGCGTTACCCGTGCTGCTGGTGGGATTTCCCGGACTGCTGACGGTGCTCGGGAGTGCCCGAGGGCCGGCGGCCGCGGCGCGTCGGGGCTGGTGGTTCGGCTTCGGGCTGAACCTTGTCGGTCTGTACTGGGTGACCGAGGCGATCCTGGTGGAGGCGGCTCGGTTCTGGTGGTTTGTGCCGATCGCGGTGCCGGCCCTTGCCGCGCTGCTGAGCCTGTTCATCGCTCCGGTCTGCGCCCTGGCACGCTGCGCCGCGCCGGGATGGCGGCGGGTGGCGGTGCTTGCCGGCGCGTGGGTGCTCTCGGACCTGGCGCGGCAGTTCGCGCTGGGCGGCTTTCCATGGAACCCGTTCGGCAGCGTGTGGGAGTTTCCGGGACGGCTGGGGGATGTGTTCATCCAGCCGGCCGCCTGGGTCGGGGTCCACGGGTTGACCTTGGCGACGGTCCTGCTGGCCTGCACGCCGGTGCTCAGCCGGGGTTTGCGTGCCGCGGCGGTGGTATTCGTGGCTGTCTGGGCCGGGCTGGGGCTGTGGCGGCTGAACTGGCCGGTGCCCCCGGCGGCCGAGCCGCTGCACGTGGTGCTGGTACAGGGCGACATCGCGGAAGGCGAGAAATGGAGCCAGGACCGCGCCCTCGACATCTTCCGTCACTACCTGCTCCTGACCGAACGTGGGGTGGAGGAAGCAGGGCCGGGACCCAAGGTGGTGATCTGGCCGGAAACCGCCGTCCCGTGGCTTCTGGAGCCCAGCCCGCAGGTGCGCCAGGCAATTATGCAAGCCACGGGCGGCGCGCCCGCACTGGTCGGGGCGGTCGATTTCACCCCCGCGCACCGGCCAATGAACGAACTGGTCGCCCTGGTAGGCAATGGCGAGATCGCGGCGACCTACGCCAAGTGGCACCTGGTGCCGTTCGGGGAATATCAGCCCGCCTGGGGCGCAGATCGGCATCCAGATCGTGCCCGGCGGGGGATCGTGCCGGGGCCGGGGCCACAGACCTTGCAGGTTCCGGGCCTGCCGCCCCTCGCCCCGTTCATTTGTTACGAGGCGATTTTTTCACACCAGATCGTGAACGAGTCGGACCGCCCGCGCTGGATGGTAAACATTACGAACGATGCATGGTTCGGTGACTCGACCGGTCCCCGGCAGCATCTGGCCGCTGCGCGGCTGCGTGCGGTGGAGGAGGGACTGCCGCTGATGCGCGCAGCGAACACCGGTATTTCCGCCGGTTTCGACGCGCACGGCCACGAACTGGGCCGACTCGGGCTGGATGAGGCAGGGAGTCTGGTGCTGGCGCTCCCGGGTGACTTGCCCGAAGACGATCTATGCCCGGCTGGGGGCTCGCCTTTCCGGCGGTGCTGGCCGGTGCGCTTTTCGCGCTGGGATTGGTAAATTTTCCTTGGCGGACCACCCGCGAGACGGTTAATAATTTTTGAGTAGCGATTTACGATTTCGCCCGAGCAATTGCGGTTGTATAAGCGGCTCGGGCTGCACCTTTTGACTGTTAGGGGATGCTATGCTGGACCACGCCCGGGGCCTCGAGCGGAATGATGGGCCGCCTGCCGAGAAGGATAGCCGGCCGAGCCCGATCGACGTTCACGTGGGAACGCGCATCCGGCTGCGGCGAACGCTGCTGGGCATGTCGCAGGAGAAGCTGGGGGAGGCGCTCGGCCTCACGTTCCAGCAGGTGCAGAAATACGAAAGAGGCGTGAACCGGGTGGGTGCCTCCCGGCTGTTCGACCTTTCGCGGGTTCTGGACGTTCCGATCAGCTTCTTCTTCGACGATCTGCCGGACAGCCTGTCGGCGTTCGGCGGCAAGCGGGCGGTGGGCGTATCCGAGTCACAGGACGGGTTCGAAGAAGAGAACATGAACCGGCGGGAGACGCTGGAGTTGGTGCGGGCCTACTACCGGATCAGCGACCCCTCAATCCGCAAGAAGGTGTTCGAGCTGATCAAGTCGATGGCTCCGACGGAATAAACATCACGCTGCGCCTCGTGGTCGGGCGCGCAGGGCGACCGACAGCGCTGCCTGGCCCACGATCGCCGAAGCCCAGCATCACCGCCCCCACGGTGGTGATCGACCCTGGGGCAATCGTCTCCACCAGCACGGTGCACAGCGCGCCGTAGATCATCTGCACGAAGCCATAGAGGCCCGACGCGGCCCCGATCGCATGGGGATTGACCGACACGGCGCTGGTGAGGGCGAAAGGGCTGGCGATGCCCGCGCCCATCATGAACAGCGCCACCGAGCCGACGACGGTGGCGAGGTTGAACGTGCCGGTGAACCACGCCAAGCAGGAACCACGACGCCGCGGCGATCGCGATCAGGTTGGCGATGCGCAGCACCAGGTCCATGCGGACCCGCCCGGCGAGCCGGTTGGCCGTGAACCCGCCGGCCGCCAGCCCGACCATCAGCAGCAGGTAATAGACGCCGATGCGCTGCGTCGGCTGGTGCAGCCGGTCCTCGAAGATGAAGGGCGAGGCCGACATGAAGGCGTAGAACGAGGTCGTGGTGCAGGCGCCGCCGATGGCGAAGCCACAGAACGCGCGCGACCGCACCAGGCGCGCCACGCCGCTGATTGTCGAGCTGCGGCGCGAGGATGTGGTCTCGGGCAGGCCGAACCAGGTCATCAGCGTGGTCGCCAGCCCGATCACGGCCAGCACGCCGAAGGCGGTTCGCCATCCGGACCAGGCAGTGGCGTATCCGCCGATCACCGGCGCGATTGCCGGCGCCATCGACATCACCAGCGTCAATAGCGCGAGGCGGGCCGCGGCCTGGTCCGTGGTTGCGGTGTCCCGCACGATGGCGCGGCCGAGCACCAGGCCCGCTGCAGCCGCCGACCGATTGCAGCACCCGCGCAACGATCAGTGTGACGGCCGAGGGGGCGGCGGCGGTCGCGAAACCGGCCAGCGGTAAACAGCGACAATCCCCCCAGCAGCACCGGGCGGCGACCGAGCGCATCGGACAGCGGGCCGTAGAGCAACTGCCCGATCGCGAGCCCCACCAAATAGAGGGTGATGGTCAGTTGGATGGTGGCCGGGGAGACGTGCAGCGACGTCGGCCGCGGCGGGCAGCGCCGGGATGATCAGGTGCATACCGAGCGTGCCGCTGGCGGTGACGGCGACCAGCAGCGGGAAGGGCGCCGAGGCTTGCGGCCTCAGGATGCGGCGCCCCTGGCGTCAGGTTGGATTAGCGAGATCGGCGGCGGATTGCGCAACGTCTGGAGGATGACGCAGTAGCGTTCGGTGGTTTCGATCAGGCGGGTGATCCGGTCCGGGCGGCGCGTCGGAGTCGAGATCGAAGCGAATGGCTATATCGGTCAGCCCGATCGGCGCGGTGCGGTCGATGCCCGAGCGTGCCGCGCGCGTCCCAGTGTCCGTCCACCATCACTTTGGCCGATCTCAGGGTTATACCCATGGCGGTGGCTACGGCCTTCAGCGTGACCCCGGCACAGGCGGCGAGCGCCTCCAGCAGCATGTCGGCCGAGCAGGCGAGATCGCCGGAGCCGCCGGTGGCACGATGCAGGCCGGCATGTGTGCCGCCGTGCCACGACGAGACGGCGCAGGCGATGTCGTCCAGATCCAGCACGGCCTCGGCGCGGGCCGGCACGCGGGCCGAGGCCGCCTCGTCGCGGTAGCGCTGTTTGATCGGCGCCTGGGCGGCACGGAGTTCTTCTGCGTTCATGCGGGGTCCCTGTCGGTATCGTGCGGCCGGGTGGGTTGCCGGCAACCGGCTTCGGCCTTCACCGTACAGTTTCTCCCGGAAGGTACCCGGGGCGTAGTCGCGCTTGTAGCGGTCACGGCTCTGCAACTCGGGCACCACGAGGTCGGCCATGTCGGTGAACGTGCCTGGCGTGATGGCGTAGGCGAGGTTGAAGCCGTCCACGCCGGTCTCGTCCACCCAGGCGATCAGTTCCTCGGCCACCTCGGCGAGCGGATCCGACGACCAGCGGACTGCGGCCGCCGATCGCGGTGTGGGCGGCGATCTGCCGCACCGTCCAGGTGCGGTTGGGGTCGGCGGTGGTGAAGGCCTCCAGCGCAGAAGTCTGGGCGTCCTTCCGGTCGAAGCGGACGATCTCATCGGGGTCGAGCCTGGAGAAATCGACGCCGGTCCAGCCCGACATCAGCACCAGGCCGCCTTGCTCGCTGGCGTAGCGGCGGTACTCGGCCAGCTTGTCATGCGCACGCCGGTGGTGGTGTCGGTCACCACGGTCATCATCACGAAGATGATCAGTTCCGACGGGTCGCGGCCGGCTTCCCTGGTCAGCCGGCGCAGGTCGGCCACGATCGGGTGCGATGACCTGTTTCGACGGGCCGTTGATGAACACGCATTCGGCGTGGCGGGCGGCGAACTGTCGTCCGCGGCGTGGATGCGCCGGCCTGGTAACAGGACCGGGGTGCGTTGCGGGCGACGGTTCGCAGAGATGGATGGCGGAGAGGCGGAAATACGGTCCGTCATGCTCGATGCGATGAATGCGGGAGGGATCGGCGAAGCGGCCGGAAGCGCGCTCGCGCAGCACGGCGCCGTCTTCCCAACTGCCTTCCCATAGCTTGTAGCAGACCTCCATGTAATCGTCGGCGATGTCGTAGCGCGTGTCGTGGCCGGTTTGCTGCGGCATGCCCATGCCTTTGGCGGCGCTGTTGAGATAGCCGGTGACGATGTTCCAGCCGATGCGGCCCTGGGTCAGGTGATCGAGCGTGCTGATGCGCCGGGCGAAGGGATACGGGTGTTCGTAGGAGAGGGTGCATGTGACGCCAAAGCCGAGGTTCCGGGTGACCATCGCCATGGCCGGGATGGTCATCAGCGGGTCGTTCACCGGCACCTGGACCGCACCTTCCAGCGCGGCGTCGGGCGAGCCGCGATAGACGTCATAGATGCCGAGCACGTCGGCGAGAAACAGGGCGTCGAACTTGCCGCGCTCGAGGATTTGGGCGAGGTCGGTCCAGTATTGCAGCGTGTTGTAGGTGTCGGCGCGGTCGAGCGGGTGGGTCCACAGTCCGGGGGACTGATGGACGATGCAGTTCATGTCGAAGGCATTCAGGCGGATCTGCTTGCCCATGTGCCGGGGCTTTGCGGCCCGTGGCGCGCGCGGTCAAGCGGGCGGTTTGCTCCAACGCATCAGACCATCGCCGGGCGGGGGGACATGCGCCGGGCCCAGCGCTGCGCCGGCACCTCGACATGCACGTGCAGCATCCAGGCGATCAGGATCGGCAGGGCGACAGCGAGGGGGATCCAGAGCGCGGTGAAGGCCAGCGGCTGACCCGGGAAGAGGGCGGAGAGCATGACGCCGAGGGCCTTCTGCGCCGGTTCGTTGACCAGATACACCGGGTAAGACATCGCACCCAGCCACAGGAGCGTGCGGGAGCGGAGAATGGCGGCGAGCGGTCCGCCTCGGCGTTCGGCGGCGAGAGCGAAGCTCCAGACGAGCGGAGCAGCGAGCTTGGGCGGCCCGCCCCAGGCCCAGCACAGGGCGAGCACGGTGATCAGCGTAACGCCATACAGCCGCAGAGAGGCGGGACCGGGTTTGCGGTCCAACTCGGCCGAGGCGAGCCCGAGCGCGAAATATTGCGCCTTGTTGGGCAGGAAGGCACGGCTGAACTGCCATTCGGGGGCGGCCAGCCAGGACCAGGCGAGCGCGGCAACGGCGAGTGCGAGCAGCAACAGCATGCCGTGCCGGCTCGACTTGTTGCGGTACGCCAGCACCGCCATGACGGCGTAGAACTGCCACTCGGTGCTGAGGCTCCAGGCGGCGCCGAGGAAGCTGACCCAGGCGTTCGGCAGGGCACGAGGGCGGGAAAGAGGCCGTGGGTCATGGTGAGGTGGGCGGCGATCTCCGGCGCCCAGTGCGCGGGCCAGTTGTCTGACCAGATGGAGCGGGCGGCGCTGCCCGGGCCGATCCAGGGCATGCGGTCGAAACCCGCGGCCGAGCGGCTGGATCGCGACGGCCGAGGGGAAGACGACGAAGAAACAGGAAGCAGGTCGCACGGCCGGGCGAGCAGGAACGGTGCGGGCTGGTGGTTGAAGCGCGTCAGCGAGCGGGCGATCACCATGCCGCTGAGGATGAAAAAGACATCGACCGCGGCTTCGCCGTGGGAAAAAGGGTGCGTCAGCCACTCGGGCAGCGCGGCGAACGGCGCCATGTGAACGAAAGCAGCACATAGGTGGCCAGCACGCCCCGCAGCCCGTCGAGACACGCCAAGCGCCGCACGGTTCACACCTCCTGCGCAGCATGAAACGCAGGGAGTGGTTAAGGAGGAGGAAACGGTGCTTTCGAGCGCTACTGCATGGCACCATAGCGTACGGGAGGACCGTGCCAGCCCTCCTTGTGCCGGCGCCAGTAGTGTTCCTTCACGCGCGACGATATCGGACCGGGCCGGTCGTTGCCCATGATATGAGTGCCGACGCGTGAGGCGGGCATGACCCCGCCGGCGGTGGTCGCAAGAAAGACCTCGTCGGCGGCTTCCAGTTTCGCGCGCGGGATGTCGGCGACCTCGGCCGGGATGCCGAGTTCGGCGCAGAGTTCCAGCACCGATTTCTGCGTCACGCCACGCAATGAGCCGTGGCGCGGCGTGTACACCACGCCGTTGCTGATGACGAAGATGTTGAAGCCGGGCCTCGGTAACCAGGCCCTGCGCGTCACACAGCACAGCGGTGTCGTAGCCGTTGTCGTGGGCTTCCCACAGCGCGCTTTCCAGATCGCCCCACATGTAGTTCTTCACCGTGGGATCGAAGCTGGCGTCGGGCACGCGCGGGACGGAGGCGATCCAGATATGGGCGCCGCGCTCCTGCACCTCGGGCGTGATGACGTCGATCCAGGGCAGCGCATAGGCAACAAGGTGCGGTTCGCAGTCCGCGGGCCGGCGCGATCCCGGGGTGGTGGGGCGCCCGCGCAGAGCCACCATCGCGACATAGGCGTCCTGCAAGCCGGTCAGTGCGACCACGCGGTGCAGTATCTCTTCGATCCGCGCGCGATCCTCCCGCACCGTAAGCCGGCGCTTGCGCATGCTGGCGGCGAAGCGGTCCAGGTGGTCTTCCAGGCGGAAGAACATGCCGTGGCGGACATGCACCACATCGTAGGTGGTGTCGGAGCGCGTCAGACCCCAATCGAGCACCGAGATAGTGGCCTCGGCGATCGGCACGAAGCCACCGTGGATATAGGCGGCGCCTTTGCTGAAATCCGTCATGACCCGGAGATTACGCCGGTGGCGCGGCGCCGCAAGCCACACGCCGCAAGCCACGGGCCCCTTCGCAACGCCGCCGTTTCTTCCTATTCCTCCTCGGCCGAAAGAAAACCGGAGGAAACCGCATGCCGCGCTACCTGCCCGCCCTGAGCCTTGGCTTTGGCATGCTCCTGGGCATCCTGTTCGCGAGTGCCGGCACCGCGCCGGCCGCGACCACCGTCACGCTCTGGTCGTGGACCCCCGTCGCCCCGACCATGAAGGAGATGGTGGCGCAGATCGAGAAGGCGCATCCCGACATCCATGTCGAGGCGACCATCCAGCCTCACTCGGCCCATTCCACCGCGCTTAAAGCCGCCCAGGCGTCCGGCACCCTACCTGACCTGATCGGCCTACCCGCCGGCGCCGAAACTCAGGCATACCGAGCCGACCTCCAGCCACTCGACGATGTCGCCGCTGCGGCGTGGGGAAGCGACTGGCAAAAGAACTTCGCTCCCGCGCTGCTGAAACAGGCCCGCCTCGGCAATCCCAAGAACGACGCGCATTTCTACATGCTTCCCCAGGAAGCCGAGGTGCTGAACATCTGGTACGACCGCACCGCCTTCGAAAAGGCCGGAATTACCTCGCCCCCGGCCACCTTCGACGAACTGGTGGATGACGCGGGCAAGCTCACCAAGGCTGGTTTCATCGGCTTCTACATGGGCGGCGGCGCCCCGAACTTCGTGGACTGGGTGTACATGCAGATCGCCGCCCAGACCGATCTGAAAAACCTGCTCGCCGCCGAGGAAGGGGCGGCGGTCTGGGACCAGCCCGGCATGCTCGAAGCCGCGAAGATCTGGCAACAGCTCTTCACCCGCCATGTCTTCCAGCCCGGCGCCCTCAGCGCGCAGCAATATCCGACAGGCGCGAACCTGTTCGCCGCCGGGCGCGTCGGCATGATCTCCCTCGGCTCATGGTGGTTGCAGGAGACGCATCTTTCGAAGGATGAGCGCCTCACCACCATGTCCGGCTACGGCAAGTTCTTCTTCCCGCCGTTGAAGACCGGCAGTGCGGCCACCCCTGCGCTTGGCGGGGTTGATTTCGGCTGGGGTCTGACGAAGAACGCCGCGAAGTCACCCGAGGTCGAGGCCGCATCCAAGATCGTGCTCAAGGAGCTCGATCAGCGGCGTGGCGGAGCAGGTGGCGCTGGATCAGTTGAACGACCTGCCGGCCTTCAACGGGCTGAAGCCAAATGGAACGCTGCCGCCGGACGTGCAGCAGCTTTACGACTTCTACATCAAGGAACTCGCCACCGCGGAGCCGCATCAGATCGGCAATCCCGTGGTGTTCAATACGCTTGCGGCCAACCTGCAGGCGGTCGGTGCCGGCACCAAGACGCCGGAGCAGGCAATGGCGGAGGTGCAGAAAGCCGCGCAGGCGCAAGCGTCCGCTTCCAATTGACCTCCGTCATCGGGGGCCTCGCGAGTTCCCACCGGGCCTGCGGCCGGCCGGCCGTTGATGAAAACGCGTGTACTCGTCATCGCGAGGCCCCCAGGGGAGCATGGTCGCGCGCCGTGGCGACCCAGAGCGTGCCCCGAGCGAAGCGAGGGAGCGAACCGCACCGGCTCACCACCTTCTTATTAGCCTCGCGAAGTCCCATCCCGTCATCGCGAAGCCTGCGCAGCAGGCCGTGGCGATCTCGGGTGAGTACACACCGACCGCCCCGGCGCCGTGCGCGAACCCTTCGCCTCGGCACCCGCCCCTGGCAGGCGGTTCTTTACATCCTCCCCGCCGCCATCCTGTTTGCCGTGTTCATCCTGGAGCCGATCGTCGCCAATGCGGTGAACAGCCTGGCCGATGAGCATGGCCGGGCCGGCTTCGCCAGCTACGCCACGGCCGCGAACGATCCGGTGTTCTGGACCGCGCTGGAGAACTCCTTGATCTGGGTCGGGCTGTCGGTGGTGCTGGAGGCTCATCGTGGGGTTCGCTGTCGCGGTGCTGATCGAACTCTATCTGCCGCGCGGGCGGGCCATCTTCCGCACGCTGCTGTTCCTGCCGATGGTGGTCACGCCGTCGGTGATCGCCCTGGTGTTCACCACGCTCTATGCGCCCGATTACGGGCTGCTGTTCGGTCTGTTCAACGCGCTTGGCATACCGGGCGCGTTTCCCGCCCTGCTGGGGACCCCGTCCACCGCCACGATCGCCATCATCGTGGTGAATGTCTGGCAATGGAGCGGGTTCTTTGTGCTGATGTATTGCGTCGGCATCGCCGGGATCGACAGCGAACTGCTGGCGGCCGCGGCCATCGATGGGGCGCGGGGATTTACCCGCATTCGCGCGATCATCTGGCCGCTGTGCCGGGGGACGACAGTGTCGCTGGTGGTACTGGGCACGATCCAGGCGTTGCAGCAGTTTCCGCTGATCTACCTGATGACGCAGGGCGGGCCGGCGAATGCGTCCCAGACCTTGGCGACGTATATTTTCCAGACCGGGTTCGATGAGAATCTGATGCACTATGCCTCGGCAATCGCGGTGGTGCTGTTCGTGCTGGCGCTGGTGCTGATCGCGGTCGAATACGCTGTTGCGTCGCGGACCGCCGATGCCGCGGTCTGAGCGCAGTCTTGCGGCCTTGGTGCTGCTGATCATCGCGACCGCGATCAGCCTGCTGCCGACGGTGTATATGTTCGACATCTCGCTGCGCGATGCGACGCAGAGCTTCGCGCCGGTGCTGTTCGCGGCCAACCCGAGCCTGGATAACTACGCCACGGTGCTGGCGAACGGCGGGCTGGGGCGCTTCTTCCTGAACAGCGCCATCGTCGCGGGGGGCAGCGTCGTGTTGACCCTGATCGCCGGCGTGGCGCTCTCGTTCGCCATCGCGCGGCTGAAGATCCCCGGCGGGCGGATCATCCTGCTGATCGTGCTGTCCGCGCTGCTGCTGCCGCTGGCGTCGCTGCTGATCCCGATCACCGTGCTGCTGCGGTATCTGAACCTGACCAACACCTATTTCGGGCTGATCGGGCCGACAGCGGCGATCGGCATCCCGTTCGCCACGGTGATCCTGAAGGAGGCGATGGAGGCGATCCCGAACGAGCTGGAAGAGGCCGCGACGATCGACGGGGCAGGGACTTTCACCATCCTGACGCGGATCATCACGCCGCTGGTGCGCTCGGCGCTCATCGTGGTGGCGATCTGGCAGTTTTTATACACCTGGAACGAGTTCTTCCTGGCGCTGGTGATCTTGACGAAGGATGGGATGAAGACGCTGCCGCTGGCGCCGTTGTATTACGAGGGTCCGTATATGACGGATCCAGGGAAGCTGTTTGCGATCCTGACGCTGATCGGGGTGGTGCCGATGGTGTTCTATGCGGTGCTGCAGCGGTGGTTTGTTGGGGGGCTGATGGCGGGGGGTGTGAAAGGTTAAGTCATAAAAATCCCTTATACCTCGCACGAAACTTCTGATCGTCCCACGCCCTTCCCCTGCTTTGACGCCACCCGCCGAGTGGCCTCTTACTCGCCGCCGCTGTGGAATACAGGAGCAGGCAATGGCGCGCATCGGACGGCGAGCACTGGCGAAGGGCGGCATCGCGGCCGGACTGGCCGGGCTGCTACCCAAACCATCCCGCGCCGCCACAACCCTCCGCCTGGCCCACGCCAGCAGCCAGAGCAGTCTGATCGACCAGGCCGTGCATCACTTCGCCGACGCGCTGTCCCAGCGCACCAACGGTGCGCTGGTGGTGCAGGACTTCCCCAACAGCCAGCTTGGCGATGAGGGGCCGATTGCCGAGGGCGTCGGCTCCGGCTCGATCGATATCGGCCTCGGCGGCGTCGTGGATGCGATCGATCCACGGCTGAACGTCGTGGCTCTGCCCTTCCTGTTCTCCAATCTCGCCGACGTTCACCGCGTGCTCGATGGTCCGGTCGGCAAGCAGCTTCTCGCCATGGGTCAGGACCGCGGCTACCGCATGCTTGGCTTCCTCGATTCCGGCTTCCGCGACTTCGCCAATACCCGCCATCCGATCGAGTCCCCCAAGCGATATGCAGGGCCTCAAGATCCGCACCCCGCCAATCCCGGTGATTCTCGACACCATCCGCGCGCTCGGCGCGCTGCCCCAGGCCGTGCCGTTCGGGCAGGTCTATACCGCGCTGCAATCCCACCTGGTTGACGGCGTGGAACCCGAACTGCGCGATTTTTACGACGAGAAATGGTACGAGGTCGCCAAATACCTCACCATTTCCAACTACATCTGGACGGCGAACTTCTGGTTCATGAACAAGGACCGTTACGACTCCCTCCCGCCGGAACAGCGCGACGCGCTGGACGCCGCTGCGACCGATACTGTCACCTGGTACCGCGGCCCAGCTCGACAGCGTCTATGCCAAGGTCATGGACGACCTGAAGGCGCACGGCGTGCAGGTGAACACTGTTGATCAGGCACCGTTCCGCGCCCTGGTCGGTCCGGTGTACGACAAATACAGCAAGGTCTGGGGCGCGCCGCTGGTGGATGCCATCCGCAAGGCCGCTGCCGCCGCGTAATGCCGATTTCCGCCCTGGCGTATCGCGTCATGGCGTTCGCCGGCCTGGTCGCCCTTGCGATCATGGTCGGCACCACCTTGCTCGCGGTGATCGCGCGCTACTTCGGCGTGCTTGGTTTCGAATGGTCCTATGAGGTGGCGGCCATCGCCTTCCTCTGGGTGACCTTCCTCGGCACCGTCCTCGCCGAGGCGCAGGGCCACAACGCCGCCTTCGGCATCCTGCGCGACGCCGCTCCGCCGCGAATTCGCGTCATGGCTTCATTATCTGGCCGACCTCGTGCTCCTCGCCATCGGCGCCATGCTGCTCGCCAGCGGCATCGCCATGCTCCGTCGCACGGCCTTTGTGCCGTCTCCGCTGCTGCGCTGCCCGGCTTCGTGCCGCGGCACCGCCGTGCCGCGTCTCTGGGCCTCTCGCTCTGCATCATGGCGTTGCGCCGCCTCATCCTTCGCCACCGCGCATGATCGCCCTGCTTCTCATCGGCAGCTTTCTTGCTCTGCTGCTTGTCGGGATACCGGTCGTCTGGGCCATGGCCGCATCCGTCATCGTTACCCTGGCCTTCGGCGGCCTGAGCCTGCCGCTGTCCTGGATGGCGCAACAGACACTGCACGGCGCTGACTCCATCACCCTGTCGGCAATCCCGCTGTTCCTGCTGGCCGGCGGGGTGATGAACCACGGCGGCCTCACGCGCCGCATCGTCGGCGTGGCCGAGGCGATCTTCGGCCGGCTTCGCGGCGGACTGGGCCTCGCGAACGTCGCCACCGCCCTGGTCTATGGTGGCATCAGCGGCTCAGCCACCGCGGATACCGGCGCCGTCGCTGCCATCATGATCCCGGCCATGGAGGCGCGTGGCTATCCGCGCGACTTCTCCTCCGCCGTCACCGCCGCCTCCGGCACGCTCGGCATCATCGTGCCGCCCAGCGTGGTGATGATCCTCTATGGCGTCATCACCAACACCTCGATCGGTGGTCTGTTCATGGCCGGCATCCTTCCCGGCCTGCTCGTCTGCGCCTGCTTCATGCTGATGGCCTACATCGTCGGCGTCCGCAGCGGTTTCGCCGCGCTCGCCAACCGTCCCACGATTGCGCGGTTTTGCGCAGGACGTAATCGCGCGCATTGCCCGCCCTGCTCATGCCGCTGCTGGTGCTCGGCTCCATCGTCGGCGGCATCGCGACCGCGACCGAGGCCGCCGCGCTCGCCCTTGTTTACGCGTTGCTCGTCGGCTTCTTCGTCTATCGGGAGCTTCCGGCGCGCGCGCTGCCAGGCATCGCGCTGGAGGCGCTCTCCACCACCGGCGCCATCATGATGGTGATGGCCGTCGCCACGCCCTTCGCCTGGATACTCACGGTGGAGCAGGTGCCGATGGCGGCGGCGGGATGGATCGTCGGACTGCATACGTCGCCGGCGGCGACAATCGCGCTGATCCTGGCGCTGCTGAAAGTCGTCGGCTTCTGGCTCGATCTCGGGCCGGCGCTGATCATCCTGGCGCCGATTCTGCAGCCGATCGCGCACGCCGCCGGCTTCGGCGATTACCAGATCGGGCTGCTGTTCATCGTCACTCTCGGCGTTGGCCTGTTCACCCCGCCGATCGGCACGAACATCTTCGTGGTCTGCAACGTCGCGCACATCGACATGTGGGCGGTGTCGCGCCGCTTGATGCCGTTCTGGCTCGCGAGCCTCGCCTGCATCGTGCTGCTCGCCGTCTTTCCCGCCTTCACGCAATGGCTTCCGGGAGCTTTCTTTGGTCTGTGAACTCGCATCTCGTCGGCGGCATCTCCAGCGCCGGCCGCGCCTTGCCGCTGTTGGATGGTGAACCGTTTCTCGTCGCCCGCGCATCCGGCCCGTATCTGTGGGACACCGCGGGACGCCGTTACGTCGATACCGCGATGGGCTTCGGCGCGCACGGTGCTCGGCCACGCGCCGCCGTCGGTGGTCGAAGCGGTTGCCGCCGCGCGCTGCGCGCGGCATGGCTGCCCGCCTTCGCCCACCCCGCCGAGGAAGCCGCCGCCGCGGCGCTTGCCGCGCAGGCTGGGCCGCTGCAAAGCATCGTCTTCGTCAACACGGGCAGCGAGGCGGTGCATCTCGCAAGCCGTATTGCCCGCTCGCTGACCGGCCGTCGGCGCATTGCCAAGATGGCCGCCGGCTATGATGGCTGGTACGACGACATCGCGTTCGGCAATGCCGGTTCGGCCGAAGCCGCGCCGCAGCTCAATCGCCGCCCCGTCACTGGCAACACCGCACTGCTGCGCTACAACGACATGGCCGACACCGAGGCGCTGTTCGCCGAGCACGGCGACATCGCCGCCGTGGTGGTCGAGCCCGTGCTCGCCAACGCCGGCTGCGTCGCGGCCCGCCCCCGGCTATCTCGCGCATCTCCAGCGGACGGCACATCGCCACGGCGCTTTGGTGATTGCCGATGAAGTGCTGATGGGCTTCCGCCTGCATGCCGGACTGACCGCGCATCACTTCGGCCTCGACCCTGATCTGGCGACCGTGGGCAAGGCGATCGGCAGCGGCGCCGCCGTGGCTGCCGTGCTGGGCCGTCCCGAGATCATGCAAGCCGTCGCCGATGGACGAGTGAACCGCGCGGGCACGTACAGCGGCAACCCGGTGGCGTGCGCCGCCGTGCTGGCCACCATGGCGGAACTGGGCCGGGTGGATTACCCCGCGTTGCTGGCGCGCGGCGCGAAGCTGCGCGCATCCATCGCACAGATTTTTGCGGCCAGGGATGTCCCCTTCAGCACCTCCGGCGTGGATAGCGTGTTCACCCCGTGGTTCGCCACCTCACCACCCGCCGACTATGCCAAGGCGCTGGACCTTATTCGCCCCACGTGGTCGCGCGCTTTGCACGAGGCGCTGCGCCGCAACGGCGTGATCCTGATGCCCACGCCTTTCGGCCGCATGTTTCTGTCCTTCGCGCATGACACCGAGGCGTTGGCAGCGCTGGAAGCTGGGTTCGCCGCCGCGGCCGATGCGATTGCCTGACACTTACGCAGCGTGGCGCGCGCTCGCCGACGTTTGCTTCCGAAGAATGTCCGCCAGCATTCGCGTGGGAACGTTGGCGCCATCCCGCAGCAACAGCGCGATCTCGAGCGGTGGCAGTTCCGGCAGACCGCTCTCGGGTCCAAGCCGGCGCAGCCCCGTCGGCACAGAAGATTCGGGCAGCACCGTGAGTGCGCGGCCCCGCTGAACCTCCGTCATGATCGCGGATAGGTGAGAGAAGGCATAGGCCAACCGGCATTGCAGCCCGGCCTGAGCCACGGCCCGCAGCACCATCGGGCGGGCCCTGCATTGGGCGGAAAACAGCGCCAGCGGTAGCGGGGTCTCATGTTCCGGCGAAGCGTCCGGCGGGCCGCACCAAACCTGGCGCTCGCGCCACAACAGCTCGCCCCGCGGCCCTGCCGGCTCGCGCGTGATCACTGCCAGTTCAAGATCGCCGCCGGCGAGCAATTGCTCCAGCCGGCAGGAGAAATCGCACGTGAGCTCGACTTGCACGCCCGGACACATCGTGGCGAATTGCTCGATCACCGGGTGACCGAGCGTTTGCAGGTAATCGTCCGGCATGCCGAGACGCACCACGCCGCGCGGCGCCACTCCGGTGAACGTGGCCAGTGCCTCGGTCTCAAGAGCCAGCAGCCGTGTCGCGTAGCTGATCAGCAGTTTCCCGTGCGCCGTCGGCGTCACCCCCCGGGGCGAGCGATCGAACAGCCGCCGTTCCAAACGCCGTTCCAGGCGCGCGACAATGAAACTGACCGCTGCCTGCGTCTTGTTCACGTCCCGGGCCGCCGCCGAGAAACTCGCCCGTCTCGCGATCGCCACGATGGTGGCCAGATGATCGAGGTCGAAATGATGCATGGCGCCTCCGGGCCCAGCATGCTGCCGGCGACGATTACCCGCCAGCCACCTTGCCCAAGTGCGCGGCCCGGCGCACAACCCGCGCGCGACGAAACCGAGGGAGCAAGCGCGGAATGACGAGTGCGCCGCCGAAGCGGACACGCGGGTTCTTCAACCCGGTCGAGCAGATCGATTACTCGCCGCTTGTCGCCGACGAGGTCAAGACCACCACCTGCTATATGTGCGCCTGCCGCTGCGGCATTCGCGTGCACCTGAAGGACGGGCGCATCCGCTGGATCCAGGGCAACCCGGATCACCCGGTGAACCACGGCGTGCTCTGCGCCAAAGGCTCCGCCGGCATCATGCAGCAGTACTCCCCGGCGCGCCTCTCCAAGCCGCTGCTGCGCGTGGGCGAGCGCGGCGCCGGCACGTTCAAGGAAATCGAGTGGGAGGAGGCGCTGCGCCTGGCGACCGAGTGGCTCGGCACCATTCGCGCCACCGAGCCGCGCAAGCTGGCGTTCTTCACCGGCCGCGATCAATCGCAGTCCTTCACCGGGTGGTGGGGGAAGCAGTTCGGCACGCCGAACTTTGCCGCGCATGGCGGATTCTGCTCGGTGAACATGGCGACCGCCGGGCTCTACACGGTGGGCGGGAGCTTCTGGGAGTTCGGCGATCCGGACTGGGACCGCACCAAGTATTTCATGATGTTCGGGGTCGCCGAGGATCACGAACTCGAACCCGATCAAGCTCGGGCTGGCGAAGCTCAAGGAACGCGGCGCGAAGTATATTTCGGTCAACCCGGTGAAGACGGGCTATGCCGCGGTGGCCGATGAATGGATCGGTATCCGTCCGGGCACCGACGGGCTGTTCGTGCTCTCCTTGGTGCACGAGTTGCTGCGCACCGACCGGATCGATCTCGATTACCTCGGCCGCTACACCAATGCCGGCTGGCTGGTGGTGCAGAATCCGGGTGGTGCCGATGACGGGCTGTTTGCCCGCGACGAGGCGGGGAAGCCCGTGGTGGCTGAGCATGCGGTGGGTGAGGTGACGCTGGCGGACGGACGCCGCGCGCCGGCCCGTGTTCCACCTGCTGGCGGAGCGCTATCTCGACGGGCGGTATGCGCCGGAGGCGGTGGCCGATCGCTGCGGCGTTCCCGCCGCGACCATTCAGCGGATCGCGCGCGAGCTTGCGGAAACCGCGTTCGACAACGCGATCGAACTGGACCAGCCCTGGACCGACACGAACGGGCGGCAGCACGAGACGATGATCGGGCGGCCGGTCGCGATGCATGCGATGCGCGGAATTTCCGCGCACTCCAACGGATTCCACACGTGCCGCGCGATTCACCTGCTGCAAATGCTGCTGGGTGCGGTGGATACGCCGGGCTCGTGGCGCTACAAGTCGCCCTATCCGCGGCCGATTCCGCCGGGACCGCCGCCGGTGGGCAAGGGCGCGCAGCCGATGGCGATGATGTCCGGCATGGCGCTGGGAAATCCGCGCGGGCCGGAGCATCTGCTGCTGGAAGACGACGGCTCGCCCATTCGCATCGACAAGGCGTTCACCTGGGATGCGCCGATCGGCGCGCATGGGCTGATGCACACGCTGATCGCCAACGCGCATGCGGGCGATCCGTACAAGATCGATACGCTGTTCATGTACATGGCCAACATGGCGTGGAACTCCTCGATGAATCCCGGGGAGGCGTCGCGCATGATGACCGACAAGGACCCGCAGACGGGCGAGTACCGCATTCCGCACATCATTTACTCGGACGCGTACTATTCCGAGATGGTGGCGCATGCCGACCTGGTGTTTCCGGATACGACCTACCTGGAACGCTGGGACTGCATTTCGCTGCTCGATCGCCCGATCGGCAGCCCGGAGGGGCCGGCGGATGCGATCCGTCAGCCGGTGCTGGCGCCGGACCGCGACGTGCGGCCGTTCCAGGACGTGCTGGTGGAACTCGGCGCACGGCTGAAGCTGCCCGGGTTCGTCGATAACGACGGCAATCGGGTGTATCGCGACTACGCCGATTACATGGTGAACCATCAGCGGCGGCCGGGGATGGGGCCGCTGGCGGGGTTTCGCGGCGCCGACGGCAGCAAGCCGGGCGTGGGTGAACCGAACCCGGACCAGCTTCAGCGCTACATCGAGAACGGATGTTTCTGGCAATACCATCACAAGCCGGAGGCGCTGTACTACAAGTTCGCCAACGCGGCGTATCTGGAGGATGCCAAGCGCCTGGGGCTGATCGACGGGACGGATCAGATCGTGCTGCAGCTCTACTGCGAGCCGCTGCAGAAGTTCCGCCTGGCGGCCGAAGGGCATGGGGCGGTGCAGCCGCCGGATACGCATCGCGCGCGCATCCGCACCTATTTCGATCCGCTGCCCATCTGGTACCCGCCGTTCGAACAGCAGCAGGAGGATCAGGCGGCCTATCCGCTCCATGCGATCACCCAGCGGCCTCCGGCGATGTACCATTCGTGGCACTCGCAGAATGCCTGGCTGCGCCAGATCTACAGTCGCAATCGGCTGTATATGCACCGCCGCACCGGCGCTGCGCTGGGGGTTCAGGACGGCGCCTGGGTCTGGGTGATCAGCCGCAACGGGCGGGTGAAGTGCCAGGTGCAACTGATGGAAGGGGTGAATCCGGACACGGTGTGGACGTGGAATGCCATCGGCAAACGCAGCGGCGCCTGGGGCCTGGTGGCCGATGCGCCGGAATCGCAGAAGGGCTTCCTGCTCAACCACGTGATTTCGGAGTTCCTGCCGGAGCAGGCCGGAACCCGCCAGGCCAACGCCGATCCGGTGACCGGCCAGGCCGCATGGTATGACCTTCGCGTGCGCATCGAAAAGGCCGATGCGCCGGCTGAAACCGAGCCTCGGCCGCCGACGCTGCGGACGCCTCGGTTGCCGCGCGCGGTGCGAACGCTGCGCTATATGGCGGAGGCGCGGTCATGACGACGCTTCCTGAGCCGGGTCCGAAGAAGCTGGGTCTTGTCATCGACCTGGATACCTGTGTCGGGTGCCATGCCTGCGCGGTGAACTGCAAGGAGTGGAACACCTCGGGCCACTACGCGCCGCTGACGGATTTTGATGCGTACCAGGAGCATCCGCAGGGGGTGTGGCTCAATCGGGTGCACAGCTACGAGGCGGGCACCGGACCCGACAGCCGCACTGTCCACTTCCCCCGCTCCTGCCTGCACTGCGAGACGCCGGACTGCGTCACGGTGTGCCCGACCGGGGCCAGCTACAAGCGGGCGGAAGACGGCATCGTGCTGGTGAACGAGGAGATCTGCATCGGCTGCAAGCTGTGCTCCTGGGCGTGCCCCTATGGCGCCCGGGAGTTCGATGAGGACCAGGGCACGATGAAGAAGTGCACGCTGTGCATCGACCGGATTTATAATGAGAACATTCCCGAGGCCGAGCGCGTCCCGGCCTGCGTGTCCACCTGCCCGGCCCATGCGCGGCATTTCGGGGATCTGGGCGATCCGTCCAGTCGTGTGTCGCAGCTCGTGGCGGAGCGCGGCGGCTTCGATCTGATGCCGGAGATGGGGTACAAGCCGGTTAACAAATACCTGCCGCCGCGGCGCCGCCCGCGCGCCGAGTCTCCGCCGGAACCGCCGCCATCCACGCCCGCCAACGCGCTACTGCGTTGGGTCGATCGCGTGCTGAGCCGATGAACCCGGCATTCTCGGTCATTCTGCTGACCACCGCCTCGGGCGGCGGGTACGGCATGCTGTTCTGGCTCGGCGTTCTGACGGCCGCCGGTGTCATGCCGGTGCAGCCATCGTTCGGCATTCCAGCGATCATCATCGCGCTGGCGCTGAGTACCGGCGGGGCTGGTGGCGTCCACGTTCCATCTCGGGCATCCCGAGAGAGCGTGGCGGGCGATTTCGCAATGGCGCAGCTCCTGGCTGTCGCGCGAAGGGGTGCTTGCGCTGCTGACGTATCTGCCGGCGCTCGGCTTTGCCGCGGCGTGGTGGTTCGCCGGACCGCGTGCGACCGCGACCATCGTGCTGGGGCTGATCGCGGCGGTTCTGGGCATGCTGACGGTGTTCGCGCAGTCGATGATCTACGCGTCGCTGAAGCCGGTACGGCAGTGGTACAACAACTTCGTGCCGCCGGTGCTGCTGGTGCTGGCTCTGTCCAGCGGCGCTGCGTGCCTCGCGGCGATGGCGACGTTCTGGGCGTTTCCGGGTGCGCGCATTGCCGGGGCGCTGGGGGTGGTGCTGTGTCTGGTCGCGATGGCAGCCAAGCTGGCGTACTGGCGGCACATCGATACCGAGCGTCCGGCTATTCGACCATCGAAACCGCGACCGGGGCTTGGTGCGCTCGGCCCCGTGCGCGAATTCGAACGCCCCAATACCGAAGAAAACTACCTGCTCCGCGAGATGGGATACGCGATCGGACGCAAGCATGCGGCACGGCTGCGGTCCATTGCGATCGGCAGGAGGATTTGCGATCCCCGCGATCCTGCTGTTCATCGGGCTGATCATTGCCAATCCCGCGGCGATGGTGCTGTTCCCGGTTGCCGCGCTGTTGTCGCTGCTGGGGATTTACGCCGAGCGCTGGCTGTTCTTCGCCGAGGCGACGCACACCGTGATGCTGTATTACGGGCGGAGCGGTTGAGGGACATTGAAGCGCCGCCGGCTTCCGACTGCTCCACCGACGCCGCCACCACGGGGCGACGCCGCCGTCGCGGCGATTTGCGCGGTGATCCGCCGCATCCCGAAAGGCTGGGTTGCGACCTATGGCCAGGTGGCTGCGATGGCGGGGATGCCGAGACGCTCCCGCCTGGTCGGTCAGGTGTTGCGCAATCTTGATCCCGGGAGCGACATCCCGTGGCACCGCGTGGTGAACGCCAAGGGCGAGGTGTCCTATGCGCTCTCCCGCAACGGCGGTGACGCGCTGCAGCAGCGGTTGCTGGAACAGGAAGGGGTCGAGTTCGACGAGCGGAACCGCTTCAATCTGGAGCGATTTCGCTGGCTGGATTAGCATCGACTTTCCGCCAAGGTGAGGGAGAACGAGCGATGTCATTCTATCGGGGCATGACGTGCGAGAACGTGACGCTGAAGGGGGATAAAGGGGCGCCGATCACGGCGTATGTGGCGAAGCCATCGGGCCCCGGTCCGTTCCCGGGCGTGGTGCTGATCCATCATCTGCCGGGTTGGAGCGAGCTGTATATCGAGACGACGCGGCGGTTCGCGCATCACGGATACCTGGCGATCTGCGCCAACCTGTATGAGCGCGAGGGCGGCGGGAGCGACGCCAATCCCGACGATGTGGCGGCGAAGGTGCGTGCCGAGGGCGGCATCGCGGACTCGCAGATGGTGGGAGACACGGCAGCAGCCGTTGCGTGGATGCGCGCGCAGCCTGAGTGCAACGGCAAGGTGGGGGTGTTCGGGTCATGCTCGGGCGGACGGCACGCGTTCATCTATGCGTGCCAGCACAAGGATGTGGATGCCTGTGTCGAGCTGTGGGGCGGGCGCGTGGTGATGGGCAAGGAGGACTCAACGCCAAGACCCCGATGGCGCCGATCGACATGACGAAGGATCTGAGTTGCCCGCTGCTGGGGCTGTTCGGCAATGATGATCGCGCGCCGAGCCCGGAGCAGGTTGATCAGCATGAGGCGGAGCTGAAGAAGCAGGGGAAGACCTACGAGTTCCATCGTTATGACGGTGCGGGGCACGGGTTCTTCTACTGGCATCGCCCGCTGTACCGGCCGGAGCAGGCGATGGACGGGTGGAGCAAGGTGTTCGCGTTCTTCGGCAAGTATCTGGCGGCGAAATAGGAGGACCGGGCATGTGCACGTCGATCATCGAGATTGCCGCGGCGGAGGGGATGGCGAAGCGGGGGGACGAATGGTTTCCGCTGTCGCGCTCGGTTGTCGCGTATGACCATGCGCGGCATGCGCCGCTGGGGGATGTGATCACGTTAGACTTCATCAACACGGCGCTGGATGCCGGGGCGCGGGCGGGGGTGGAGCTGACGCTGGAGTCGGCAAAGGAGCTGCGTGCGGCGCTGGATCGGGCGATCGCCGCGGCGGACTATGAGGAGGCAGAGGTGCGTGGGGTGCGTTTGGTGCGAGCGGCGTGATGAGCGACAGAGTCTTTCATCCCGGCTGGCTGCCGGAGGAGGGCGGGGAGCGCACGCTGGACAGCCGCGTGCCGTTCGGTACGGCGGGGCTGCCGGCGCCGCTGGTGTATGATGAAACCGAACGTGCCTTGCGACGGCGAGAGCTGAACTTCGCGGCCAAGCGGCTGGCGGACATGGCGTTCGTCAGCGGCCTGGAATGGAGCGATGCGCTGGCTCGGCTGCGCTGGCGGGGTGTTCCGCCGATGTCGGGGCTGAGTGTCATTGCCGACCAGGCGCCTCGGCGGGAGCGGCTGGAGGCGGCGATGGCGGCCGGGGAGATCAGCATCGAGCCGGATGCGGCGGCGCGGACAGTTCGTATCGTTTGGAACGACGTGGTAGGTGGTGCCGTAGCGCCGAAGGGATGGGGCGGCATCGTCACGAGCGAGGGGCGGCCGGCGGCGGTGACGGAGTCGCCGATCGCTCGGGCGGCGCCGTCAGGCAAGCTGTGGCCGCTAGGCGATGATGTGCCGACGCCGCCAGCGGTGGCGCCTGAGTTGGTTCATGCGGTGGACCGGTTTTTCGCGTCGTCTCCCGGCGTGTACGGGCTGCTGATTGCTGCCCCTGATCGGGTGCTGTTCGAGCGCTACGGCACGGGCGGGGCGCCTGAGCGGGTGACGCCGAGCTGGTCGATGAACAAGTCGATGACGGGGTCGTTGATCGGGCGGCTGCTGCATCTCGGCTGGCTCGAGGGTGTGCATGCTCCGGCGCCGGCTCCGGCATGGCGTGATCCGCGGGGCATCCACGGGCTGATCACGCTGGATGATCTGCTGCGCATGCGCAGCGGGTTGGCGATGGCGTGCCTGGGGGAGGACGGCTCGACGCTCGGGTTCGAGGGGGCGGCGGTCTATTTCGATGCAGCGGACGCGTTTGCCGCGGCGCAGGCGAATATCGTCGCGACGCGGCCCGGCGCGGTGTTCCGTTACATCAATGCGGGGATCAACGTGCTGGGCGCGATCATCCGCGAGCGGATCGAGCGTCGCGGTCTGCCCTACCAGGCGACGGTTTACGGCCTGCTGCCGGACGTTCTGGGCATGAGCAGCTATCGCATGTCGGGCGATATCGCGGGGAATCTGATCGGTTCCGGCTCGGCCTTCGCGACGTTGCGCGACTGGGCGAAGCTTGCGGTGCTGTATCTGCGGGACGGCGTGTGGAACGGCGAGCGGGTGTTGCCGCCCGGGTGGGTGGATTACGCGTTGAGCGCGATGCACGGGGGCACGTCCTATGCCGCGACGTTCTGGACCAATGCGGACCGGCGGTTTCCGGCGCTGCCGCCGGAGGCCGCGTGGCTTTCGGGCGCATCGGATCAGCGGGTGTTCATCTTGCGCGGGGCGGGGAGGGTTGTCGCGGTGTCCAACGAGACGGATGTGAAGATGGACCTGGCGGGGCTGAACGAGGTGCTGGGCGCGGTGCTGGCGGGGGCTCAGGCGCATCAGAAATAGTGCCAGACGTTGGCGGCCCGGGCTTCGTCGGGGGTGCCGTCAAACACGATGGCGCCGTTGTTCATGATCACGACGCGGTCGGCGATTTTCAGTGCGGCGGCGACGTTCTGTTCGACCAGCAGGGCGCTGACGGAATGGTCGCGGCAGACCTCGCGGACCTGGGCGAAGAGTCGCTCGACCAGGTTGGGGGCGAGGCCGATGGACGGTTCATCGAGCATCAGGCAGCGGGGGGTGCCGAGCAGCGCGAGCGAGAGCGCCAGCATCTGCTGCTGTCCGCCGGAGAGTGATCCGGCGCGGGTGGAGCGGCGTTCGTGCAGGGCGGGGAAGAGGGCGTAGATGTTGGCGGGGGTGAGGATCGACCGAGGGCCACAGAGGCGGGCGGCGACGACGGTGACGTTCTCGGCGACGGAGAGGTCGGGGAAGATGCCGCGGCCTTCGGGGAGCAGGCGAAGTCCGAGGGCGACCCGCTCGGCGACTTGCATGCGGGCGAGGGGGCGGCTGTCGAAGGACATGTCGCCGGCGCGGGCGGGCAGCAGTCCCATGATGGTTTTGAGGGTGGTGGTTTTGCCGGCGCCGTTATGGCCGAGCAGTGTCAGGATTTCGCCGGGGGCGATGGCGAAGGAGACGCCGGAGATGACGGTCTTCGGGCCGTAGCCGGCGGTGATGTTGCGTAATGCGAGGCTCATTGGTTTTGAGGCCGGGATTCACGCGCTCCGACGTCCCGCCTCGCGCGATCCTGGTCCAGCGCGCCGCCGAAGTAGATTTCCGCGAGGGCGGGATCGGCGATGATTTTCGCGGGTTCGCCCTGCGCGAGCAGGTGGCCCTGGTGGAGGAAGAGGACCTCGTCGGCGATCTGCTGGACGACGCGGGTGTTGTGTTCCACGACGAGCAGGGTCTTTCCTTCCGTTTGCAACTTTCTAAGCAGGGCGATGAGCTGTTCGAGGGCGCCGGCGGCGAGGCCGGAGGCGGGTTCGTCGAGCAGGATGAGTTCGGCGCCGGTGGCGAGGACGCGGGCGATGGTGAGGAGTTTCTGCTCGCCGTAGGAGAGGTTGCGGACGCGCTGGGCGGCGCGATCAGCGAGGCCGACATGGTCGAGGCAGGCGCGGGCTTCGTCTCGGCGGGTGCGCTGGGTGCGGCCGATGTGAAACGGGCGGAGCATGGCGCTGATCGGTTCCTCGCCGCTTTGGTGGGGGAGGCTGACGAGCACGTTGTCCTCGGCGGTGAGGTCGGTGAAGAGGCGGAGGTTCTGGAAGGTGCGTCCGATGCCGGCATGAACGACGGCCTGGGGGGAGAGGCGGTCGAGGGATTTGCCGCGGAAGGTGACCGAGCCTTCCTCGGGCCGGAGGAAGCCGGTGATGACGTTGAAGATGGTGGTCTTGCCGGCGCCGTTGGGGCCGACGAGGCAGGTGATGAGGCCCTGGGTGATGGCGAAGGTTGAGCCGTCGAGTGCCTGAAGGCCGCCGAAGCGTTTTTTGAGGCCGGTGGCGGCGAGGTAGGGCGGGGTGGCGCTTTGGCTCATGCGGATATCGTATCGTGGGGCGCGCGGCTGCCACAGTGGGGGCTGGGTGAGTTCGGTACCTGCGATTTGTTATGTTGTTTCGGAGCCGCCGGGCCAGGGGATGTCGTATCCGGGGCGTTGCGGGCGCCATCTTGATGGCTGAACAGGTTGTCTCGGGCGAGTCTCAGTTTTTTTGATATGGGATTCAGGATCGTGGGGTGAGACGGCTGGCGGTGTGCTGCTGGCCCCGGCTTTCGCTCGGGGCAGGCTCTGGGCCACCACAGCGATCCGCTCGGGGCCGAGCTTCGTGGTGACTTGGAATAGGCTGGGCCGGGCTTGCGGTGACAGGGGTGGAGGGAGGAGCGGGTTGTCTCAGGCCGGTCTCAGTTTTTTTCGTGTGGGATTCAGGATCGTGAGTTGAGACAGGCCGGGTGGTTGGGTGCGGCGGGTTGCAGGCCGCCACGGCGCTTTCTGTCTCGCGGTGATCCGGGGCGGGCGGTTGGCGCTCGCCGGGTTCGGCGAGGGCCTCGGTCATGATGACGATCAGGCGGCGCTCGAGACGCTCGCCACGGCTGTAGGCGGCCTGGTCGGCTTCGATTTTGCGGCGCTCGGCCTGGAGGCGGAGCAGGGCACGGATGGCGCTGTTGGCCTGACGCATCATGAGGGCGGCCTTGTTGGTCCAGGTGAATGCGTCGGCGAGGGGCAGGCCGGGTTCATCGGCCTGGGCGAGGCAGCGCTGGGCGCGCTGGGAGGCTGCGACGAAGTGGCCGGCGAGATCGAACTCGGGGATGTTGGCGGGTTGGAGGGCGGCGATCTGGGCGATGGCGGCCTTGTTGCGGTCGTCGCGCTGTAGGTCGGTGGCTGCGGGGGGGAGGGCGCGGCAGAGGCTCGCGGGTATGGTGGCGGCAGGCACAGTCGAGGAGGGTGGAGGGGGAGCTGGTTTCCATGGACGATTATTAGAGTTAGTTATGATGACTTTTCAAGAGTTAGGAGGGGCGGGCGCGCATGATCGTGGGGGCTTACGGTTTGTTCTGCTGCAAGGTTCCACACGGAGGTCACGGAGAAGCGCGGAGCGGCACGGAGAAGGACATGCTGGTGGCGCGCGAATTGACGGAGCGAGTGATCGGGTTCGCCGGGCGTGCTGGCTTGGGGAGCCGAGGCCTTCGCCTCGGTTTGCTGCTCAATTTTCATGCCCGGCTGCTGAAGGATGGGCTTCGGCGGTTCATTATCTAGCCCGCATTTGAGTTGGCGGGCCGATGTCGCTGATGCTGGAGGAAATTTGGCAGGCCCCGGGCCTGGTGCGGGCGGCGCTGGACGAGGACGGGGGCGTGTACGACGGATTGGGACGGGCGTTGCGACGGCGGCCCCCCGGATTTGTCGCGACGATTGCGCGGGGCAGCTCGGATCACGCGGCGCTGTATGCGGCGGGTCTTATTGCGATTCGGGCGGGGCGGGCCACCGCCTCGGTGCAGCCGTCGTGGATCACGCGCTACGATGCCGGGATCGATCTGTCCGCGGCGCTGGTGCTGGCGATTTCGCAGAGCGGCGCCAGCCCCGATCTGGTCGAGGCGGTGGGAGCGGCGCGGCAGGCAGGCGGGCTGACGGTGGCGCTGGTGAACGAGACGGCGAGCGACCTGGCGCGGGAGGCCGCGTGGGTGCTGCCGCAGCGGGCCGGGCCGGAGAAGGCGGTTGCGGCGACCAAGAGCTTCATTCTCAGCCTGGTGGCGGTGGCACGGCTGGTTGCGGCGTGGACCGAGGACGCGGCACTGGCCGGCGCCTTGGCGCAGTTGCCGGACCGGCTGGAGGCAGCGCTGGGGTGCGACTGGTCGGCCGGGCTTGATGCGTTCGGGTCCGGGGCGTTCGATGGGGGGGCGTTCGATGGGGGGGCGTTCGTGGTGGCTCGGGGCCCGGCACTGGCGATCGCGCACGAAGCGGCACTGAAGCTGAAAGAGACGTGCACCATCCATGCCGAGGCGATGAGTGCGGCGGAGATCCGGCACGGGCCGTTTGCGGTGCTGGGGGAGGGATTTCCGGTGCTGGGTTTTGCGCTGGATGATGCGGGCGGGGCGGATACGCATGCTCTGGCCGGTCCGATGACAGCGGCGGGGGCACGGGTGCTGATGGCCTCGGCCCGGGGGAGCGAGGCCGGGCTCCAGCTTGCGTTACCGCCGTCTTTGCATCCGCTGCTGGATCCGATCGTGGCGATCACGGCGTTCTATCCGTTCGCGGAGGCCCTGGCGCGCCGGCGTGGGCTTGACCCGGATCGGCCGCGTCATCTGCGGAAGGTCACGCGCACGCTGTAGCGCCGAGGATCATGGGAGCGGGTCGGATTTGACGCTTCGCAGCCGGGCGATACGCTGGTTCAAGGCCTCGACCAGGTCGGGGCGGTCCGCCAGGGCGCGGGCGCTTTCGAGGTTGGTCAAGGCGCCCTGGATGTCGCCCATGCCCTCGAGCGCCTCACTGAGACGCTCATAGGGGATGACGGCCTTCGGGTTGGCTGCGATGGCCTGGCGGTGAGCCTCGGCTGCCTCGGCGAGGCTGCCGCCGGCCCGGAGCAAGCGTTCGCCGTATCGGGTCCAGTTAAGCCAGTCGTTCGCGGCACGGAGGCAGGGCTGCATCCGGCGCAATTCCTGCAACGGGTCGGACTGGTCGCGTTTGCGGAACACGGCCGCCTGGCCGATGAATTCGACGCAGCCGATGGCAGCGAGCAGGTATTGGCGGAGGGTGGGGAGGCCGCGGCGATAGAGGTCGTCGCCCAGATGGTCGCGGGCGAGCGCGGTGACATAGTCATGCGCCGCGATCGGGGATTCGCCCTGGAGCCGGCCGGCGGTTTGCGGCTGGAGGTGGAAGTGCAGGTCCTCGATGGCGTAGAGGCCGCCGGGGGGAAGGGCGGGGAACAGACGCTCGAAGGTGAAGATGATGTCGTCCGACCGATGGGAGCCGTCGTCGATGACGACGAGCGGAGCGTAGGCGGAGGCCAGGCGATGAAGGAACTCCGGGTCGTTCTGGGAGCCGATCTCGATGGCAATTCGATCCGAGGCACAGGCGCGGCAACGGGGGTCGATATCCACGCCGACGATGCGGGCCTGGGTGAAGTATCGTTCCCAGGTGCGCACGGAGGAGCCGTTGAGGACGCCGATTTCGATCAGGGTGAACGCGGTATGGCGCAGGGGGGCGAAGATGCGGGCGTAGTGCCGCAGGTAATCGCCGGCGAGCGAGCTTTTGTCGGTGGCTTCGGCTATGCCGATGAGGTCGAGGGGCAGGTCGAGGGGGAGGTCGCTGGGCGGGGTTGGGAGTTGCGGCATCAAGCGGTGGTGACCTTTGCGGAGGGTGTTGGGGAGAAGCGGCGCTTACTTTTGCAACGCGATCCGGCCGGTGACACCGCCGGTGCGGGGATCGAGGAGGAGGATGCGATCGGGCCCGCCGCCCTGAAGCTGGAGGGCCATGCGGTCGCCGAGGGTGGTCAGGCTGGTGATGCGGGTGCCGGCGGGTTCATCCAGAGTGACGGAAAAGGCCGACGCGGGGGCCGCGGAATTCGGAGCGCTTGATCAGCAGGGCGACGAGGGCGGTGGAACCGACCAGGATCAGCACGCCCATTGCCACGGTCAGTGCGAGCAGCGCCCGCATGTGCGTACCCCTCGTGTTTGGCCGATCGATGTCGCGCCCGGATGAGATCCTCGCCGTTGTGCCGCCGGATGCGGCGGGTGAGCGGCTGGACCGTTTCCTGGCCGGGTGCATCGGCACGATGTCTCGCTCGCGCGTCAAGGCCCTGATCGAAGCGGGCGAGGTGAGCCGGGACGGGGTGGTGGCGCGCGAGCCGGCCGAGGCGGTGCGGCGGGGCGTGACGTACCTGGTGCGGTGCCGGCGGCCCAGGCCGGCGGTCCCTTGGGTGAGCCATCGCGGTGCCGATCCTGTATGAGGACGCGCACCTGATCGTGGTGGACAAGCCGGCGGGGCTGGTGGTGCACCCGGCGCCGGGCAATGAGACCGGCACGCTGGTGAACGCGCTGATCGCGCATGCCGGGGAAGACGTTGGCGATCGGCGGGGAACAGCGGCCGGGGATCGTGCACCGGCTGGACAAGGACACGTCCGGGGTGATGGTGGTGGCGAAGAGCCAGGCGGCGATGGCGGGGCTGGCGGCTGCGTTTGCCGCCCGGGACCTGGACCGGGCGTATGTGGCGCTGGCGTGGGGGCTGGCGGTTCCGGCGGAGGGGGCGATCGAGGGGCCGATCGGGCGCGATCCCAGGGATCGCAAGCGGATGGCAATTCGGCCGGGCGGGAAGCCGGCGCTGACGCGATATCGGACGGTGCAGGTCTGGCATGCGGCGGTCAGTCTGCTGGAATGCCGGCTGGCGACGGGGCGGACGCACCAGATTCGGGTACACCTGAGCGCCAGGGGGCATCCGATTGTCGGTGATCCGGTGTATCTGCGGCGGGTTCCGGCGGTGGCTCGGGGGGTGCCGGAGCCGGCCCGCGGGAGGTTGCTGGATTTTCCGCGGCAGGCTTTGCACGCGGCCCGGCTGGGGTTTCGTCATCCGGTGACGGGTGCGGCGTTGAGTTTCGAGACGCCTGTGCCGGAGGACATGGCGGGCCTTATCCGCTCACTTTTCGATTGATCCGGGGTGCCACAATGCTGACGTATCGTGCAGTGCAGCATCGGGGTTGGCCGGGGTATATATGAGGATGGACGCGCGGCTGGTCTGAAAGGTCAATAATGTTGACAGGACCGGTTTGGTCCTATATGACCGGGTTGCCGAGAAGGACGGGGCAAGGTCCTTTTCGGGACGCCGTCCGGCGAGTTGGCTGCCTGAGGGAGGGGCCTTTCTTCGGGACGTCACAAGCTTGCCAGTGAATGGGCTGAGTTTCAGTCCACGGCGTTGATAGGCGTGTGCCATGACGACCTGCGCCAAGACGGGCAGGTTCAGATTGGGCAGGTTTGAACGCCGCCCAGACGAAAGGAGCCGGCTGTGGCCTCTGCCGTCCTCAATATTGCACCTGAAGGCAATCTTTCCAGGTACCTTCAGGATATTCGTAAGTTTCCCATGCTGTCGCCGGAGGAGGAACTGGACCTCGCCAAGCGGTGGCGTGACAAGCAGGATATGGAAGCGGCCCATAAACTGGTCACTTCACATTTGCGGCTGGTGGCGAAGATTGCCATGGGCTACCGGGGTTATGGCTTGCCGGTCGGCGAGCTGATCTCCGAGGGCAATGTGGGGATGATGCAGGCGGTGAAGCGGTTCGATCCGGACCGCGGGTTCCGCCTGGCGACCTATGCCATGTGGTGGATTCGCGCCGCGATCCAGGAATACATCCTGCACTCCTGGTCGCTGGTGAAAATGGGCACCACGGCGCGCAGAAGAAGCTGTTCTTCAACCTGCGGCGGCTGAAGGGCCAGATGCAGGCGATCGAGGACGGCGATCTGAAGCCGGAGCAGGTGGCGAAGATCGCCACGATGCTGGATGTGCCGGAGCAGGACGTGATCAGCATGAACCGTCGGTTGGCGGCGCCGGATCACAGTTTGAATGCGCCGGTTCGGTCGGACTGCGAAGGCGAATGGCAGGATTGGCTGGTCGATGAGGCGGAAAGCCAGGAGAGCACGATCGCCGACCGGGAGGAGCTAACCGGGCGCAAGGCGCTGCTGAACACCGCGCTGAAGACGCTGAACGATCGTGAGCGGCATATCCTGATCGAGCGCCGGTTGAAGGACAATCCGACCACGCTCGAGGAGCTGTCGCAGCAATACGGGATCTCCCGCGAGCGGGTGCGGCAGATCGAGGTCCGCGCGTTCGAGAAGCTGCAGAAGGCGATGAAGCAACAGATCGCGGAGCGCCGGATGCAGACCTCGGCGCGGATGCCGGAACTGGTCGGCGCGCGGTAACCTACCGCGCGTGATTGTGAGGGCGAGCGGGCGACCGCTCGCCACACGCTGTCATTGCGAGGCGCGCGTAGCGGGCCGAAGCAATCCCATGCGAGAGTTCGCACGGCTGCAAACACAGCGAAAGAAACCTCCATGGCACGACGGCCTCTCCCCGCCCTGCTCGGCCTTTTCCTGCTCGCCTTCGGGCGTTCGCCGTCGCTTGCCTTGGAACCGAACCGGGATCCCTGGCCCGGGCGGTCAACGCTGGCTCGGATCCAGGACGGCGGCGCCCAATGGGCGAGCCGCCCAGGCGCAGTATCCGGAGCTGAGTGTTGTGCTGTTCGGGGCGTATAGCGGTGACCCCGCGTTCCAGTCGATGCTGCATGAGGTGGGGACACAACACGACGTTCCCGGTGATCGGCCGCTGCTTTCCGGGCGCCGAAACGCACCCGTGAAACAGCCGTCAGCTGGCTTGCGGAAGCAGCAGGACGCGCCGTGATCCGGCAGATCAACACGCCGGGTACGGACTATCTACGTCAATTCGCGGTGGACAGGGACGGAGCTGGCGCATCGGCTGGTGTTGCCGACCGCAAGTGCCGCGGTGGAGGATTTTCTTGCCGGCGGGTTGGAGACGGTGGAGCGAAAGCGCGCCTCGGGCGAGCGTGTCACACCGGGGGATTGGGGATCGGCGGGGTGGATGCGGTGCAGGCTCCGCTGCTGGTGGTGGCGGGGCGGAGAGTTTGGCCGCGCGTGGCAGCGGCGGATGTTGCTGCATGAAACGGCTGGCCGGTCAGTGTTCGGCGACGCGGTGGCTCGGGTTAGGGGAAGCGGATGGGTGTGGAAAACGGGCGGCGTGCTGGCCGTGGGGTATGTCGCGATTCGTCATCCGGCGGTGATCACGGCACTGGGCGGATACGCAGCACGGTTGATCGGGCTGCCGGCCTGGGTCGGGCAGGGGTTGGTGTGGGCGATCCGGTGCGGTGGTGCTGGCCATGGTGGTGCGGCCGCTGCTGGCGGTGCTGATGCTGGCCGGGCGTGGCGGGCGCTTGGGGTATCGGGCGGTTCGGGTCGGTGCGGGCGGGGGGTGATTTCGGACGGGGCCGTCTGGGGGCAGATGAAACCATGCGTTCGCAAGTCGCCGTCGGCCTGGGCGTGGCGGGCGGGCGGAAAAGCATCTCGTAGTCCTGTGAAACTGAAGGCTGAAGGAATCCGTAGCGGCGAAGTACAGAACGAGCATCGCCAATGGGGTTCGATAATCCGCTGGGTTCCCGCTTTCGCTGGAATGACGGAGGGGTGGTTCGTGCGATTCTTCGCACGCTCTTTCGCGGGGATTCCTGGGGCGGCTCGCAATGACGATGTTGGTTTTATCGCGCCGTCCATCCCCCATCGATCGCCAGCGCGGCGCCGGTGATCGAGGCTGCGGCGGGGGAGCAGAGGAAGGTCACCATGGCGGCGATTTCGCTGACCTGAACAAAGCGCTTGGTGGGCTGGCCGGCGAAAAAGATGCGCTCGGTCACTTCGTGTTCGGTGATGCCGTGGGCCGTTGCCTGGTCGGTGACCTGCTGTTCGACGAGCGGGGTCCAGACATAGCCGGGGCAGATGGCGTTGCAGGTGATACCATGTTCGGCGACTTCGAGGGCGGTGACCTTGGTGAGGCCGATGATGCCGTGCTTGGCCGCGACGTAGGCGGACTTGAAGGGCGAGGCGACCAGGCCGTGCGCCGAGGCGATGTTGATGATGCGGCCGAAGCCGTTTTGTTTCATCGCGGGAAGCGCGGCCTTGCTGGCGTGGAATGCGGCGGAGAGGTTGACCGCGATGATGGCGTCCCACTTGTCGTCGGGGAACGCCTCGAGCGGGGCGACGTGCTGGATGCCGGCGTTGTTGACCAGGATATCGAGGGGCCGGCGCGCTCGATCATCGCGGCGATGGCCGGCGGATCGCGGAGGTCGGCGGATCGAACGTGACGGCAGTGCCGTGGTCGGCTGCGAGGTCGTGGCGCAGATGCTCGGCATGGTCAGGGGCGGCGATGCCGTTGAGGACGATCGCGCTGCCCTGGGCGGCGAGTTCGGTGGCGATGGCGAGGCCAATGCCGCTGGTTGATCCGGTGACGAGGGCGGTGCGGCCGTGCAGGGCGCGTTCGGAGGACATGGGCGGGACATGGGGACGGGTTATGGGGCGGGCCCGGCGAGTTTCAAACGCGGGTGGTGATCATCCACTCCGCCACCGCGACCAACTGCTCGTCGCCTCCCAGCCGCGCCAGCATCTGCAAGCCCAGCGGCAACCCGGTGTCGGTCCGCCACAGCGGTATCGTCATGGCGGGAACCTCCAGCGCGGTCCAGAACCTGTTCATCACCGCATCGCCCGTATCGTCCTACAGCGGCGCGGGGCCTGTCGCCGCCGGCAGGATCATCGCGTCGTATCCTCGGGCGAGCGCGTCAAACCTGGCCTGCTAATCTGCCCGCCGGCGGAGCGCATCAGCATAGAACCCAAGGCCCTGATCCAGATACGGGTCGAGCAGGGCCTGCAACGCGGGTGCGAGCGGGACCGTGCTGTGTCCCAAGAGCAGACGAGCAGCCTCCCAGTAGCAGAGATCTTGCTGCAGCCGGGTGAAGTCGGACCAGGGCACGGGAAGCGGCAGCAGATCGGTATCAACTCCCGCATCCCGCAAGGCGGCGACAAGGCTGGGACCCGATCGCTATAGGTGCATGCCCGTTCGGGGATGTCGAGGGCGAGCAACCGCGTGGGGCGACGTGGGGCGAGGGCGACGGGTGCACGCAAGGCGATTGCGCTGGTCAGAAACCAAACGTCGCGGGGCGAATTGGCGAACAGGCCGAATGATCCAGCGTGGTGGACAGCGGCTGGACGCCGTCGGTGCTGATCAGCCCGAAGCTGGGCTTGAATCCGACGACCCCGCAGTAGGAGGCGGGGCGGATGGTGGAGCCGGCGGTCTGCGTGCCGATAGCGAAGGAGACAAACCCGGCGGCGACCGCGGCGGCCGAGCCGCTGGAGGAGCCGCCGGGGGTGCGACGCGGGTCGTGCGGATTGCGGGTCGGACCGGGAACCGGAATGCCGAAGCGCGGTGCACGCCGTCTTGCCGAGCATGATGGCGCCGCGTGCCGTTCAAGCGTGCACGATCCAGGCGTCACGGCGCGGGATGGCGGTATCGGGCAGATCCGGGTCGCCGCAACGGGTGGGGAAGTCCGCGTGGCGATGATGTCCTTCATGCCGATCAGAGCACCCGCGAGCGGGCCGGCGGATGGCCCGCAAGTGCGCGGCGGGCGGCGTGGGTATCGGCGCAGACGAAGGCCTGAATGTCGGGTTCGCGTGCGGCGAATGCGGCAAGCTGCGCATCCGTCGGCGCGAAATCCGGGCGCGAAAATCCGGTGTCACGGGAGCGGCACGGGCAGGTCGAGCAGCGGCGCGTATTGCTGGCAGCCGAAAATGTCGGGATCACCGGGGCTGCCGCTCGGCACGGTGCGATAGAGCGTGAACTTGATGGCGCAGCCGGGATCGAATTCCACAAAATCGGAGATGCGCGAGTCCGGCACGTTGAACAGCGCGGTGACGCGCTCGCGCGTCAGCACGCGGCTGTTGCCGGACATGCTCATAGGTGGCGCGGTCGCGGAAGATCACGTCGAAGGTGATCTTGTCGACGCCGGCATTCTTGCTGCGCACCGTCTTGGCGAGGGCGGCCAGGGTGGTCATGGCCATCGATCAGCCTCCGACCGTCTCGAGATGCGTGGGGAACAGGTCGAGGCCGTCCGGCACCGCGAAGGTGTGGTTCAGGGTCCAGCGATAGGCGGGGCTTGCCGGCATCACCTCATCGAGCGGAAAGGCGACGGAGCCCGCGGTGCCCTTCACCTCGGGCAGCCGGGCATAGAACATCTGCCGCGTGCCGATCAGGCAGACCTCCTCGGCCATCTGCCTCGTCGGCGCGATGCCCTGCACCAGCACCGCGAGCTCATGCGCCGGGCGGGCGCGGTTCGGCTCCATCGCGCCCATCACGCCGTCCCGGCCATAGACCGTGTAGTGCAGTTCGTAGCCGCGTTTCGCCGAAGCGCTCCCGCACCTGCTGGCTGCGCCCAGTCGATCATCTGATCGACATTGGCGACGGAATACGGATCGCGCATGCCGACCAGGCCGACATAGCGCTCGCCGACCTTGCCGGAGCCCTCCAGCTTCACCCGGAACTGCTCGGCCGGGTGGAAACGCGGGCCGGTGACGCGACGTCTTCTCGGCGACCTGCTCGTAGTTGCATTCGGTACATATCCAGCAGGCCGCCGGCGACATATTCGTAGAACGGGTTCGAGCGCTCGTACATCGCATGCCCCGCGACCGAGGCGATCGTGCAGCGCTGGACGGGATGCATCGCGGTGACCCGCACGTCGTCGCGCGGTGATCTCGCCCAGCACGGTCTCCTTCGCGCCATAGGGTTCGGCGCAGAACGACGCGCATTCCAGCACCTTGCCGAGATAATAGGCGAGCGCCTCGGGGAAGCCGTGATGGATGGCGGGCGCGGCGAACACCGCGCAATCGCTGCTGCGGCCGCCGATGATCACGTCCGCGCCCTGCTCGAGCAGCGCCATGTAGGGATGCACGCCCGCCATCGCGACGATGCGGTCGGTCGCGGCGAGCTCCGCCTCGGTGAGCGGCGGCCGCCCGTCGAGGCCGGCGATCTCCTCGCCGCGGCGATGGCCGGCGGCAGGCGCTCCTTCGGCACTTCCGAATAGTACCAGCCGAGCCGGAACGGTGGCAGGCGGTGTTTCCTCGCGAGCGTCGCGGATGATGCCGAGACATAGAGATCGACGCGGCTGTTGCGTGCCGGTATCGCCGGCCGAGCCGATGATCATCGGCACGCCGATGCGGCGCGAGCGCCGAGCAGCATCACCTCGAGATCATGCGTCTGCCAGGCGAGCGGGCTGGTGGAGGTGTCGGAGCCGAGCGGCACCGGCCCGACATCGTCGCTGCCGGAATCGGCGGCGATATAATGCGGCCGCGCCTGCGACGCCGATCCGAAGCTCTCGGGCTTGATCGGCGCGAAGCCGAGATGCCCGTTGGGGGAGATGATCTTCATCGACTTCATGGCACGGGCTTTCACGCTCGTGTTTGGGTGCGGTGTGCGCTGGGGTTACCGCACGTTCTCCGGGTCGGGCGTGGATGCGCGGCGGGGATGTTGATTGGGTGCGGTGGGTGCTCGCACTCTCCTCGCGGACGATGCTCTCGCAGCATGGGGGTTGCGCGCCGGTGCGGATCGGGTGCGGCGAAAATGGCAGGCGACGCCGTGCCGGTTTCTCGGAGACCAGGCGGGACGACGGTGCGGCAGATCGGCATGGCGGCGGGACAGCGCGTGTGGAAGGCGCAGCCGGCAGGGGGCGCGAGAGGCGAGGGGGGATCGCCGTCAAGCGGATGCGCGGCGCGGCGACCGAGCCGCGGCACCGCCGAGAGCAGGGCCTGCGTGTAGGGGTGGCGCGGCGCGCGGATCACGGCGCGGGCGGGCCCGACCTCGACGATGCGGCCGAGATACATCACCGCGATGCGGTCGCTGAGATGCGCGACCACGGCGATGTCGTGTGAAATGAACAGGTAGGCGAGGCCGAACTCGCGGCGCAGGCGCTGGCCAGCAGCTCGAGGATCTGCGCCTGCACCGAGACATCGAGCGCGGAGACCGGCTCATCGCAGACCACGAAATCGGGGCCGCAGCACGAGCGCGCGGGCGATGCCGATGCGCTGGCGCTGTCCGCCGGAGAACTGGTGCGGATAGCGGCGCAGATGCTCCGGGGCCGAGCCCGACCGAGGTCGAGCGCCTCCACCACGCGGTCGCGGCGTTCGGCGCGCCGGCAGCGGCGTGTGCAGGCGCGAGCGGCAGGCCGACGATCTCGCTCCACGTTGCGCCGCGGGTTGAGCGACGCATACGGGATCCTGGAACACGATCTGCATGCGCGGCCGCAGCGCGGCCAGCGCGCGCGGTGCGAGCGAGCGCGAGGTCGATGCCGTCGAACCGGACGCTCCCGGCGCTCGGCTCGCGCAGGCGGAGCGCCAGCCGCCCGAGCGTGGACTTGCCGCAGCCGCTCTCGCCGATCAGGCCGAGGCACTCGCCGGGCGCGATCGTCGAGATCGACACGCATCGACGGCGCGGACTACGGGCGCGGCACGGCGCGACGAAGCGGGCCAGCAGCGACGGCACGCGCGGCGAAGTCGCTGGTGACGCCGCTGATGTCGCAGCAGCGGCTGCGACGGCGATGACGCCGGTCACTGCGACACCGGGCGGTGACAGCGACGTCACGCCAAGTCCGCGCGGCAGCAGCGGACCGCGCCATCGGGCAGTGCGCAGCGCCTGGCGCAGTCGCAGGGGGCGATGCGCAGCGGGCAGCGGTCGGCGAAGCGGCAGCCGGCCGGCCAGTCGCATCGGGATCAGGGATGCGGCCGGGAATCGGGGTGCAACGCGAGCGTCGGGCCGGTCGAGCGGCGGCAGGCGAGCGGAGCAGCCGCGCGGTGTAGGGATGCGCGGGGCGCGCGATGACCCGCGCGGCCGGGCCGGTCTCGACCACCTGGCCGGCATACATCACCGCGACGCGGTCGCAATGTTCCGCCACCACGCCGAGATTGTGCGTGATCAGCACCAGGCTCATGCCCAGCTCGGCGCGCAGCGTGCGCAGCAGCTCCAGCACCTGCGCCTGCACCGTGACGTCCAGCGCCGTGGTCGGCTCGTCGGCGATCAGCAGCCGCGGGCGCGCAGGCGAGCGCGATCGCGATCATCGCGCGCTGGCGCATGCCGCCGGAGAGTTCGTGCGGATAGGCGGCGCAGGCGCCGTGCCGGATCGGGGATGCCGACCCGGCGCAGCAGCTGCGCTGCGCGCGGGCGGCGTCGGCTGCGGAGCTGGCGTTGCGGCGGCCAGCGTCTCCTGTGATCTGCGTGCCGATGGTGAGTGCCGGGTTGAGCGCGGTCAGCGCGTCCTGCAGGGTGAGCGCGATCGTCGCGCCCGCGCAGCGCGTCGCAGCGCCGCGGCGGGCAGGTGGCCGAGATCGCGGCCGCTCCAGACGATGGTTTCACGCGTGACGCGTCGCCGGCGGCGGCAGCAGGCCGAGCGCGGCAAGGAACGTCACCGTCTTGCCGGAGCCGGATTCGCCGACGACGCCCAGGCATTCGCCGGGCAGCACATCGAGATCGACGCCATCGACCGCGTCGCAGCGGCCCGGCCGGGGCCGGGGAAGCGCACGCGCAGCCCGCGGATGCTGTAGCGAGGGCCGTGCTCACCGGTGCAGCCTGGGATCGAACGCCTCGCGCAGGCCCTGGCTCGCGAGATTGGTCGCGAGCACGACGACCAGGATGGCGAGACCGGGCAGGGTCGCGACCCACCAGCCGTCGGCCAGGAACTTCGCGCCCGTCGGCCACCATGCCGCCCCAGGAGACCGTCGGGCGGCTGCACGCCGAGGCCGAGGAAGGACAGGCTCGCCTCCATGATGATGACGCTGCGCCATGCGGATCGTCGCGACCACCAGCACGGGGGAGAGGATGTTGGGCATGATCTCGTCGCGCATGATGCGACCGGCGCGCGGCAGCCGAGCGCGCGCGCCGCTTCGACGTAGTCCTGCTCGCGGGCGCCGAGCGTTTCGCCGCGGGCGACGCGGAAGGCGACCACCCATTCCTTCAGCACCAGCGTGAGGATGATGTTGGAAGGCCCGGGCCCCATCATGCCCATCAGGCCGATGGCGAAGACGAGATAGGGGAAGCCGAGCAGCATGTCGGCGATGCGCGAGAGCACCGCGTCGGGCAGGCCGCGCGCGAAGCCGGCCAGCATGCCGAGCGGCGGCGCCGATGGCGGTGGCGAGCGCCACGACGAAGACGCCGATGCCGAGCGAGATGCGCGCGCCGTAGATCAGGCGGGAGAGCATGTCGCGGCCGAGCCCGTCGCAGCCGAGCGGATAGGACCAGTCGCCGCCTTGCCATCCAGACGGGCGGCTGCAGGCGGCGCAGCAGATCGGCATCGGCCGGATCGTGCGGCGCGACAGCAGGGGCGGCGACGGCGACGACGGCGACCGCGAGCAGAAAGACGGCGCAGGCGAGCGCGAGGGCGAGTCGCGGCGAAAGCGGCGGAGGGCGAGCGTGCCGGGCGAGGCGGCGAGGCTGGCGCTCATGGGTTCGACGTTATGACGAGGGGGGACGCGGCGGGCCTGGGCAATGACAGTCTGGGGTGGTGTGATGCGCACGCGGTCAGTGGGTTGATGACAGCTCTTGCCTTCATGCGCGCGACCCGCGGATTGAGCACGGCGTAGAGCAGGTCGGCGGCGAAGTTGAGGATCACGAGAACGGCCGCGTAGAGCAGCACGGCGGCCTGCACCAGCGGGTAGTTGCGGGCGAAGATCGCCTCGACGACGAGGCGGCCGACGCCGGGCCAGGCGAAGATCGTCTCGACGATCATGTTGCCGCCGAGCAGCGCGCCGATCTCGATCGCGGCGACGCTGACGGCCGGCGCCAGCGCGTTCTTCAGCACGTGCAGGAACAGGATGCGCCGGCGCGGCAGGCCCTTGGCCTCGGCGAAGACGACGTAGTCGGCGCGCATCACCTCCATGACCGCGGTGCGGGTGACCTGCATCAGCACCGCGGCCATCGGCAGGGCGAGCGTGATGGCGGGCAAGCGCGAGGTGGCGCAGCGCGTCGAGGGCCATGTCGGGGCGGCCGGCGATCAGGCTGTCGATCACCAGCAGATGCGTGACGGCGGCGGGCTGCGTCGCCGCTAGCCGATGCGGCCGGACACGGGAAGCCAATGCAGCGTGACGGAGAACACGCAGCATCAGCAGCAGGCCGAGCCAGAAGCCGGGCATCGAGACGCCGATCAGCGAGGCGAGGCTGGCGATGCGGTCGGGCAGGCGGACGCGCCGGGTGCCGGCGTAGAGGCCGAGCGGAATGCCGATCAGCAGCGCGAGCACGGCGGCGGCGAGGGTGAGCTCGATGGTGGCGGGCAGGCGCTCGGCGATGACGTCGATGACCGGGCGGTGGTGGAAGAAGCTGCGGCCGAAATCGCCGTGCAGGGCGCGCCAGAGGAACGCGGCGAAGCGGTCGGGGAGCGAGCAGGTCGAGGCCCATTTCGTGGCGCAGTTGCGGCGACCTGCTGCGGGCGAGACGCGCTGGTCGCCGAGCATGATCTGCACCGGGTCGCCCGGGGTCGCCCACATCATGGCGAAGACGGCGAGGCTGGTGCCGAGCAGCACGGTGAGCAGGTGGGAGAGGCGTGGCGGCTTAGCCACATCAGTTAGCCGACGGTGGCGCGGGACAGATCGATCTTGCCGTCGGCGGAGGGGGTGAAGCCTTTCAGCCGCCGGGAGACGCCGTAGATATCCTGTGGCAGCCACAGGAAGACCCAGGGCGCGTCGGCGTGGATGATCTCCTGCAGCCTGGAGATAGAGCGCTTGCGCTTGTCACGGTCGGTTTCGGTTTCGGCGGCATCGAGCAGCGCATCGACTTCGGGTTGGCGTAGCCGGCGGTGTTGCCGCGGCCGCCGGCGTGGATGGCCGGCATCATGATGTCGGACGGATCGAGCGAGGCGTTGCCCCAGGAGGTGTAGAACAGGTCGTGGTCCTTGCGCTTCTCCGGGCTCGCGCCAGATCGGCACGATGCACGCCGGTATCCCAGACCTGCACCTTGGCGGTGATGCCGGCGCGGGCGAGCATGGACGCGATGGCCTCGGCGATTTCCTTGCCGGCGCCATCGGTATCGATGGTGAGCTGCAGATCGGGCACGCCGGCGGCGGCGAGCATGCGCTTTGGCCTGTGCCGGGTCGTAGGCATATTCGGGAAGGTCGGGGTTGAAACCGAATGCGTCCGGGCTGAGCACGCCGTTGAGCGGCGCGGCCAGGCCGTTGAGCAGCCTGGCGATGATCAGCTTGCGATCGACGGCGTGGTTGAGCGCCTGGCGCACCCGCACGTCGGTGAAGGGCGGCTTGGCGTTGTTGATGGCGAGGAAGAAGGTGCGCGTGCCGTTCACGGCGGCGACCTGGGTGCCCTCGTTGGCCTGCACCTGGCGGATCGCGGTGACGGGCAGGTTGTTGATCATGTCCACATCGCCGGCGAGCAGGGCTGCCACGCGCGCGGCGTTGTCGGGCATGATCCGATAGATCAGCCGGGCGACGCGGGCGGGTCCGACGGGCGGGAATTTCGGGCGCGCCGCCGTAATAGGCATCGAACCGTTCCATGACGATGCGAATCGCCGTGACGCCATGCGGCAAGCTGGAACGGGCCGGTGCCGTTTTCCTGCGTCACCATGCCCTGATCGCCGACCTTCTCGACGAACGCCTGGCTGACGATTTCCTGGAACGGCAGCATGGCGGGCAGCAGCGGCCAGGGCTTGGACAGCACGAAGCGCACGGCGAGCGGGTCCGACGATGTCGACTCGCGCCAGCGGGCCGAGCAGGTCCCGGCGCGGGATTGGTCTGGCCGCCGATCTTGCCGGCCAGCACGCGATCGAAGGTGAATTTCACGTCCTCGAGCGGTGAGCGGCGAGCCGTCATGGAAGCGCACGCCGTCACGCAGGGTGAGATCATAGGTGAGCGGGTCCGGCTGCGGTCCAGGCGTGTGCGATTTCCGGCACGACCTGCATGGCGGGTCGCGCGTGAGCAGGCCGTCGTACATGTTGCGGATGATGGTTTCGGTGTCGCGGTTGCCGGGATTGGCGGGATCGAGCGTGAGCGCGTCTTGCGTGAAGCCGACGCGGATTTCGGACTGCCGCGGCGCGGGCGCGCCGCAGGGCGGGGAGGGCGAGGGCGGCAGCGAGCAGCGGGCGGCGGGGAAAAGCGATGGTCACGGGTGGAGCCTGCATGTTGGCGATTGCCGGGGAGTGTGCCAACGAACAGGTTCTTTTTTCAACCTTTATCGTATGCCGGGTGAACCGATCATAATTGTTTATCAGGACCGATAATCAGCCGGCGAGGCGATCGGCCTCGGGCTGGTAGTAGGAGTGGAAATCGGGCCGCTGCAGGATCAGTGCCTTCGTCATTTCGGCGATCAGCCGGCCGGCGGGCGACAGGCCGATATCGGCGTAGGCGATGACGTATTCCAGCGCCGGCGGCGGCCGGAGGGTGGCGACCTGACGAAGCCGTCCGTCGGCCAGTTCGCGGCTGGCGGCGAGGGGCGAGGCAAGCGCGACGCCCATGCCGATCAGTGCGAGGTGGATGCGCGTGGGGAGGTTGGAACAGCCATGATGGCGAGCGGGTTCCACGCCTTCGCTGCGGAACCACTCCATGGCGGCGGCGTGAAGGTGGGTTCCGTCGCGATCGGAAATGACCGGCCAGACCGCGAGTTCGGCGGCGCGAGACGGGATGCGAGCGGCAGCACGAGGGAGGGGTTGCAGAGCCAGACCATCTGGACCTTGCCGAGCGGTTCGGTGGTGACGGCCTGGGTGCCGGGGTGGCGGGCCATGCACCGCGACTTCCAGACCGCCGCGGCCGCAGCATGTCGTGGAGGATTTCGCTGGAATCGACGGTGAACTCGAGGGTCAGCCCGGGATAGGTACGGGCGGCACGATCAAGCAGCGCGCGGCAGCCAGGTCATCGCGGCGATGCCGGGCACGCCGAGGCGGACGTGGCCGGCCAGCGCCTCCTTGCGTGCCGATGCGCTGGCGGATTTCCGAGGCGATCGCCATGACCTGGGCGGCATAGCGCGGTGAGTTCGTGGCCTTTCGGCGGTGAGCCGCGCCTTGCGCGCCGAGCGGTCGAAGAGGGCGACGCCCAGCTCGTGCTCCAGCTCGCGGATGCGGGCGGAGACGGCGGGCTGCGAGGTTTCGAGATGGCGGGCGGCGGCGTGGAAGCTGCCGAGCCGTGCGATCCAGTAGAGGGCCTCGAACTGACGGAAGTTCATGGCGGGGGAGTATAGAGCGCCGGGTCCCCGCTTTCGCGCATAGACGCTAACATATGATGCTGCTCCGTCATCCTCGGCCGTGATTCATCGGCACCGCACTCAGCGCGGGTCAGCCGGGCAGTTGGCGCGCCGCGGTCACGCCGTGACCGGCGCTTCTCTGCGACCGGATAGCAGCATATTGCCGAGCACGGCGGCGCAGACGATGAGGCCGCCGATGATGGTTGTGGCGGCGGGGACCTCGCTGAAGGCGAGCCAAACCCAAAGCGCGGCGAAGGGCACTTCGAGGGTGTTGATCAGGGCCAATTCGGTGGCGGAGACCATGCGGCTGCCGATGGTGAGCAGGATCAGGCCGAGGCCGAACTGGGTGGTGCCGAACAGGACGAGCAGGACCATCTGGTGGCCGGTTACGTGCAACGGCAGGGCGGCGGGGAGCACGGCGAGGGCGCACAGGAAGGCGGAGAGCGCGGCGGCGGGCAGCATCGAGGTTTGGCGGTGCTGGCGGACGATGACGATCATGATCGGACATCAGCACGGTCATGCCGATTGCCATGACGTCGCCGAGCAGGTGGCCTCGGGTGCCGGCGCCGGCCATCATGATGATAACGCCGGTGAGCGCGACGGTGCTGGCGAGCAGGGTGGCGCGGCTTTCGCGCACGCCATAGACGCCACGGCTGATCGCGGCGGTGACGAAGGGTGCGGTGGCGAAGAGAATGACCACGTCGGCGACGGTGGTGAGGCGGAAGGCGTTGATGAAGAGGATGGTGGCGAGCGCCGAGCAGGCGGCGGCGAGCAGCCCGGCCTTGCCGATGGCGCCGATGGCGCGGACCGCGTTGCTTCGTTCGAGCGCGGCGCAACAGGCGGCGATGAACACGCCGGCGACGATGCCGCGGTAGAACAGGATGGTCTGGGGGTCGAGCGGGATGAGGCGGGTGAAGAATCCCGCCGTGCTGTAGGCCAGCGCGGACAACCCGACGAGCAGCATGCCGAGTGTCCGCGTTGATCCGATCATGGGCGCCTCATGGGCGCCAGAACGGCTTGTCTGCCTCGATCTGGGCTTCGGCGCGGGTCAGGCCGATATCCTTCAGCATGGTGTCTCCCATTTCCGCGAGCAGGGCGCGGGTGCGCCAGCGATGGCGCGCCGCCCGCAGCCAGTGGAATATCGGGGGGTGATGCGGCACGGGACGCTCCTTGCGCGCGAGGGAATGGCAGCACGTTGTGGGTCCGGGTTATCATGCGGACAAGATAGGCAGGGGCTGCTGACACCGTGGTGTCAGCATGGCGAAGCGGGCTGATCAATGCGCCGTGCGGACCGGCTGTTCGACATCATCCAGGTGCTGCGGCTGGCGCGCGGGCCGCTGACCGCGGCGGCGATTGCCGCGGAGCTGGAGGTGGCGGCGCGGACGATCTATCGCGACATCGCGACGCTGCAGGCGCGCCACGTGCCGATCCGGGGCGAGGCGGGGATGGGTTACGTGCTGCGGCGGGACTACGCGCTGCCGCCGCTGATGTTCTCGGCCGAGGAGGCGGAGGCGATCGTGATCGGGCTGCGGCTGCTGCCGCGGACCGGCGATGCGAAGCTATCGGAAGCGGCGCGCAGCGTGCTGCACAAGATCGGCTCGGTGATGCCGGACGAGATGCGCGGGTCGCTGGAGGCGCCGTTCCACGTTTCGCGCCGTGGGGCGCCGGCGCCGGCGTCGATCGATGTCGGGGATCTGCGCGCGGCGATCCGGGACGCGCGCAAGGTACGGCTTTCCTATGTCGATGGGCGGGGCACGACGAGCGAGCGCATCGTGCGGCCGATCGCGATGGAGTATTACGTGGAGGCGACGCTGCTGTGCGCGTGGTGCGAATTGCGGGACGATTTCCGGCATTTCCGCGCCGATCGGATTTGCGGGGCGGAGGTGCTGGGAGAGAGTTTCACGGCGGAGGCGGCGCGTCTGCGTGCGGCGTGGATGGCCCTGACGCGGCCGGTGTGAGACGGTCAGGCGGCGATCACCTCCAGCTCGCCATCTTGCGGCTGACGTCCGTTCACGGCGGTGATGTCCTGCGGGCAGGCTGACACGGCGAGCACGACATCGAACGCGGCGCGCAACAGCACGTAGGCCCCCGGTTCGCAGGCGGGCGCGACCCGGTCCAGCCGGCCCTGCGCGTCCACCGGAACGTCCATGAAGACGTTCAGCGGCGATGGGGTCCAGGGTATGTCGATGCCGAGCGTGGTCAGGGCCTCGTGCAGGTTGTCCGCACAGCTCCGGTGGTAGGCCGTGACACCGAGCTCCCGGTAGATCCACAGATTGCAGGCGCAGAGCAGGATATCGTGCCGACCGGGGGAGGTGTCCTGCTCGATCGTCAGGATCGGGCGGCGATGGTTGGTGATCAGCAAATCGCCGCGGCCGACGAAGATCCGGCTGTTGCGCGAGCGGGTATGGGCCATCGACATATACTCGGTCGGATCGGCGGTGTTGAACGCCCAGGTATCGAGGACCTGGTTGCCGTGCGGGTTGATCAGCTTGATCGCGTCGCCGCCTTTGACTTTGACCGCGACGCCGTGCCGGGCGGGGATTCGCATGGGGCGGGCTCCTTAGCAGGCTGCTGTATCAGATGATGGGTGAGCCATGTTTAGCAGCCCGCTCCGGCTTTCGGGGGCTCAAACAGCACGTATCGGACTTCCGGGTGCGCCTCTCGGATTTGATCCGCGAGTTCCCGTGTGGCCTGCTCCACCTTTCCGCCCGGCAGGCTGTCATCAAAGTCCACGCCGAGTCCCAGCAGGACCTCATCCGGGCCGAAATGCATGGTCAGCACCCGGCCGAGCCGCGCGACCCGCGCGATCTGACCGCACCAGCGCCGCGATCTGCTCCCGGGTACGCGGTCCGACACTTTCACCGAGCAGCAGGCTGCGGCTTTCGCGCGCCAAAAACAGCGAGGTCGCCGCCAGCAACGCCGCGATCAGCAGGGACGCCACCCCCTCCATCACCGGCCATTCCAGGAAATGATCAAACGTCAGGGCCAGTGCGGCGATAAGAATGCCCAGGAGCGCCGCGCTGTCCTCAAACACCGTGGTCAGGATCGACGGATCCTTCGTGGTTCGTGCGGTCGCGAGCCAGGAGGCGCCGGATCGTTGCTGCTTGCGAAACTCCCGGAAGCCAATGAACAGGCTGGCGGTTTCGAACACCGTCGCTGCTGCAAGCACCCCGTAGCTGATCCACACGTCCTTGGCCGGCTCCGGGCTGAGCACCTTGCGAATGCCCTCCCAGCCCGAGACGCAGGCGCCCACCGCGAAGATCATCATCGCCACCACGAAGCTCCAGAAATACACTTCCAGCCCGTGGCCGAACGGGTGCAGTTCGTCGGCTGGCCGCTGCGCCCGTTTCAGCCCGTGCAGCATCAGCGCCTGGTCGGTGGAATCGACCGCGGAATGCACGGCCTCGCTCCACATAGCCGAACTGCCGGAAAGGAAGGCCGCGCCGAACTTGCACACCGCGACGGCGATATTGCCGAGCAGCGCGGCGATCACCGCGAGGCGTGAGTTCGCCTTTTTCGCCATTCAGCTCCCCGCGCGCTGTTCCCGTCAGTAAACAGTCGGGGCGCGCCGGCGTTGCGCGACACGCATTCAACCCTGCCGCGGGATCCAGTAAGCTTGCGTGTGCTTGTGAAGGGACCCGAACCATGCAGCACCAGCAGCTTTCGCCGGCGGACGTCGAGTTCTACCGAACGAACGGGTATTTTGCGCCGATCCGCGCCTTTCCCGGCAGTCAGGCCGCTCTCTATCGCGCCCGGCTGGAAGAATTCGAATCCCGCTATCCGGAGCGCAAGCCGCTGCTTCGCAGCAAGACCCACCTTGCCCTGGTTTGGGCCGACGAACTGATCCGCCACCCAGGCATCCTGGACGCCGTCGAACAGATCATCGGCCCCGACATCCTGTGCTGGGGCAGCAGCTTCTTCATCAAGAACGCCCATGATTCCAGCTTCGTCTCCTGGCATCAGGACTCCACCTATTGGGGGCTGGAGCCGGCCGACATCGTGACAGCCTGGATCGCGCTTTCAGACAGTGCCACGGAAAACGGCGCCATGCGTGTTGTGCCCGGCACCCACAAGCTGGCCCAGGTCCCGCACCGCGACACCTTCGCCGCCAACAACCTGCTCAGTCGCGGCCAGGAAATCGCAGTGGAGGTCGATCCGGATCGCGCCGTCACTTTGGAGTTGCAGCCCGGTGAAATGTCGCTCCATCACGTGCGCCTGATCCACGGTTCCGAGCCGAACCCCTCCGGCCGCCGTCGCATCGGTTTCGCTATTCGCTATGTGCCGACCTACGTACGCCAGGTTGTGGGAGCCCGCGATTCCGCCACTCTGGTCCGCGGCGCCGATGCACACGGCAATTTTCTTCCGGAGCGTCGGCCCGAATACGACCTCGCGCCTGAGGCGCTCAGCTTCCACGCCTCGGTGAGGGAGCAAACCGGCCAAATCCTGATGCGCAGTACCGCGATGTGAGACCAAGCGGCATTGAGGATGGCTCATGTTGCCGGTGCACGGACGAACCGCGCGGTGGGTGAGAAAGGCGTGGATGGCCGGCACAAGGCCGGCCACGACGATGGGGGCCGGCCTCTGACGTGTTCACGTCGCGCGATCTCGCTCTAGCCACGCAGCGCGCGTGGCAGGCTGCGAGAGACGGCAAGATGCTGCTCCAACGCCTTCACGCCGAGACTGGCAGGAATGCTGATGGCCACGTAGATCACGAAGATGATGGTGTAAACCTGGAGGTATTTGAACGTATCGGCGGCGATCAACTGGCCGCGGAAGATCAGCTCGCCGATTGAGATGGTCGATACCAGCGCGGTGTCCTTGAACAGCGAGATGAAGTAGTTGCCGACCGGCGGCAGGACGATGCGGATCGCCTGCGGCAGCACGACCAGCCGCAGGATCAGGCGCTGGTGGAGGCCGATTGCCTCGGCGGCTTCCCACTGGCCTTTTTCCACCGCGAGGATTCCGGCACGGAACACCTCGCTGAGATAGGCGGCGTAATTGATCATCAAGCCGATGATGCCGGAGACGATGGCCGGCATACGGATGCCGACGAACGGGAAGACGTAATAGATATAGAACAACTGCAACAACAGCGGGGAGCCGCGGATCAGCTCGACGAAAACGGTGGTTCCCCAGTAGATCGGGCTGTCGTGCGCCCGGAGCCTTCCGAGGGCGAGCAGCAGGCCGAGCAGCATGGCGAGTGCCATGCTGGCGAAGGTGAGCAGGATGGTGATCCGCAGCCCGTCGAGCAGGTCCGGCGCCCAGGCGATGGCATCGGCGAACACCGGGGGGCCGTTCGAGGCGCGGGCGGGCGGCTATGGGTTGAGGAAGAAATCGGTCGGCGTCAGCCCCCATTTTTCGAACAGGCGCGCCGCGCGTCCCATCCTGCTTCATCGCCGCATAGGTCTTGTTGAAGGCCTCGACGAATGCGGTGTCCCCCTTGTTGACGGCCAGGGCACAGCCGGTGGAGATCTTGTCCTCGGGCTTGTAGTCGGCCACCAGTTCGAAATTCAGCGCCGGGTTCTGCTTGATGGCGTAGGCCGAGAGCGAGCCGTCCACGACCGCGGCGTCAATCCGGCCGGCCGCGAGGTCGGCGAACACGTTCTGGATGGTGGGATACTGCTTGAGATCGATCGGCTTGCCGGAAGGGCAGGCGGCCGATGCCTTCTTCACGAGGTCGATATAGGTTGTGCCTTGGTAGGTGCCGGCGGCATGCCCGCACAGATCCGCCAGGCTGTGCAGCTTGAGCGGATTCCCTTTCGGCACATCGAGGGATTCCGGGTTGTAGAAGACGATGTCGGTGAAATCCATGACCTTCTGGCGTGCCGGCCGGATGTACATGGCGTCGCCCATCAGGTCGATGCGGTTGCTTTGCACGGCCGGGATCAGGCTGGCGAACGGCATGGCTTCGACGGTGACGGAGGCGTTGATGTTCTGGCGCTTGAGGAACTCCCGCAGGATGTCGGGGATGACGCCGGCGGGCTGCCTGGTGCTGGAATCGACGTAGCTGAGGGGCGCGTCGTTGGAGGTGCCGATGAGGAGGACGCCGCTTTTTGCGATCTTTGCCAGCAGGTCTTGCGCATGGGCCGCCGGAGCGGCGATCGCCAGGCCGGTTGCGATAGCAACAAGATGGATGAATTGCCTTGTACGGCGTTTGAGCATCATGTGCTTTGCTCCCGTTGTCGCGTTCGGGCAACGCTGCTCGTCGGGGCGAGACGGAGTCAAGACCGGGCGCTGCGTGGCAGCCCGGCTGGTGGATTTGCGGATGACGCAAGCACGTTCCCTCCGCTGGCATTCCAGCCGGCCCAAGCGGGCCGGCCGGAATCTTGGCCAGGTCCGCCCCACAACGCCACGGCCGCCACATCAGCAGAAGCGAACGTGCTGTACACCACGCGGAACCGCGCGGCGGGTGAGAAAGTCGTGGATGGCCGGCACAAGGCCCGCCATGACGATGGGGGCCAGCCATGACGATGGGGGCGGCCGGGCGGAGAGCTCAAGGTCAGCGTCGGTTGGTATTACACGCTGCCCCAGACCAGCATGGTGCCGGATGCAAGGAGCAGGATCAGCACGGTCTTGTGGAAGACCTGGTCGCTCAACCGGCCGTAGGCGCGGACGCCGATCCATGATCCGACCAGCGTGCCTGGAAGCGCGAGCAGGATGAGCCAGCCGACGGTGCGGTCGATGACTCCGGCTGCTGCATATGAAACCAGTGCGGCGAGCAGGATGGTGAGGTTGAAGGTTTGAAAGACGCTGCGGCGTTCGTCTTTGCCCCAGCCGCGCAGCGTGGCCCAGACGGTGGGCAGCGGACCGGAGAGGCCGGCCAAGCCGCCGAGGATGCCGCCCGCGAAGCCGATGAGGGCATCGGCGGGGCGTCCGCCCCAGACCAGGCGCGTGCGGATGCGGCCGAGCAGCATGAAGAGCGAGAAGGCGAGAAGAAAGACTCCGATGCAGAGGCGGAAGGCGGCCGGGTCCATGTGGGCGAGCAGGTGGGTGCCGAGCGGGACGCCGAGCAATCCGGCGAGCAGCATGGGCCAGAGGCGGACGCGGTCGATCGCGTGCCAGATCACCGGTATGGTCTGCGCTTGCGAGACGACCGAGCAGACCACCACGAGGGTGGAGGCCGGGCCGGGCGAGAGGACCTGCAACCAGAAGCCGAGTCCGATGAGGCCGGTGCCGAATCCGGCGAGGCCGGAGACGAAGCCGCCGGCGAGGGCTCCGGCCACGACCATAAGCGCGGTCTGGAGTGCCAAGCTATGTGACGCTCGGTCCGAAGCGGAAGGCCGAGAGTGCGATCGAGCCGTTGAGGCGTAGCTGCGGCATAGGTTTACTTCTGCTTCATTCGAGGGGTCGGCGGAAGGGTTTCGCCAGACGGTTGAGGTTCCTGGTTGGCAAGGATATCGAATTGGTCACAGGCTCCTGATTGCGTCCGAGTCGGACGTGTCGCGCTCGCGCAAGGAGGTCCGGCATGAAGCCGATCCATTTTCTGGCGGTGGTGCCATTCATCGGCATCCTCATCGGTCCGATCGTGCACAACAAGGTGCATCCGTTCATTCTCGGGATGCCGTTTCCGCTCGGCTGGATCACCGTGTGGGTGGTGCTGACCGCGGTGATCATGGGGATCGTTTACCTGCTCGATCCCGCGAACAAGCAGGAGCCGACACCATGATCGCCTCGTTGATCCTGCTGGCGGTCGGGGCGCTGGTGGCGCTGGGGCTGGGCGTTGCGGCGCGCAGCGGGCGGTCGATGGATGTTGAGCAATGGGCGGTGGGGGGACGCGGGTTCGGCTGGGTGTTCGTGTTTCTGCTGCTGGCGGGCGAGATCTATACCACGTTCACGTTTCTCGGCGGCTCGGGGTTCGCGTATGGGGTGGGCGCGCCGGCCTATTACATCCTGGCGTACGGGACTTTGGCGTATGTGATTGCGTATTTTCTGCTGCCGCCGATCTGGACGTACGCCAAGCACCACGGGCTGCATTCGCAGCCGGATTTCTTCACCAGCAAGTTCGACAGCCAGGCACTGGGCGCGCTGGTCGCGGTGGTGAACCTGATCGCGCTGATTCCGTATCTCGTGCTGCAACTCACGGGGCTGGGCATCATCGTCTCGTTGGCGAGTTATGGCGCGATTCCCAAGGATGCGGCGATCTGGATCGGGGCGGTCATCGTGACCGTGTACATCATGATCTCGGGCATCAGGGGGTCGGCGTACACGTCGGTGGCGAAGGACATCCTGATCCTGGTGGTGGTGCTGTTCCTGGGCATCTATCTGCCGGTGCATTTGTATGGCGGCATCGGCGCGATGTTCGACAAGATCGACGCGGCGCGGCCTGGCTTCCTGGTGTTTGCGGCGAAGGGGCAGTCGGTGGCGTGGTTTGTTTCCACGGTGATCCTGACCGCGCTGGGGTTCTTCATGTGGCCGCATTCTTTTGCAGCGTGCTACACGGCGCGCGACGCGAAGGTGTTTCGCCGCAATGCCATCGTGCTGCCGATCTATCAGCTTATCCTGCTGTTCGTGTTCTTCGTGGGATTTGCGGCGGTGCTGGCGGTCCCCGGGCTGAAGGGCGGAGACACCAACCTCGCGCTGTTCCGGCTGGTGGTGAAGGAGCTGCCTCCCGCGGTGGTGGGGATCGTCGGGGTGGCGGGGATTTTCACGGCGCTGGTGCCCGGGTCGCTGATCGCGATGGTGGCGGCGATGCTGCTGAGCAAGAATCTGATCGGGCTGGCGCGGCCGTCGGCGACCGGCGATCAGACGGTGGCTTTGGCGAAGTGGCTGGTGCCGGTGATCATGCTGATCGGGGTGTATTTCACGATCACCGGCAATGCGACGATCGTGACCATGCTGCTGGTGGGGTACAGCTTCGTCACGCAACTGTTTCCGGTGGTGGTGGCGAGCGTTCTGCCGCGGCCATTCGTGACGACACCGGCGGCGTTCCTGAGCATTCTGGTGGGCGTGGTGGTGGCGGCGATCTTGACGTTCACGCACGCGACGATCGGCGGGTGGGCGCCGGGGCTGCCGCAGGCGATTCAGGATTTGAATGTGGGGATCGTCGCGCTGGTGGCGAACATCGTGGTGCTTGTGGTGGTGAGCGCGCTGACCCGGCGGCTGCATGTCGCCGCGGCAGTTTAGCCGGCATTTGTCACAGGGTCATCGGCGCGGAGTGGGCTGGGCGCGCTGGCTTGGGAGCCGAGGCTGACCGCGAGCATGATCGTGGGGGCTTACGGTTTGCTCGGCTGCAAGGTTCCACACGGAGGCCACGAAGAAAGCGGCTCGGAGAAGGACATTGTCCAATTAGCCGGAAAGTCGCGGTTCGTTGGTCGGGTGGGTGCGGTGGGCAGGTCTGTTATTCTTAGGCGTTCTCTGGGTCGATCCGGGAGAGGTCCTCGGGCGTGTTGACGTTCGAGAAGGGGTCCGGCCCGTTGGTTTGGGGGAAGGCGACGTGTCGCACGCCGAGCGTGGTGGCGAAGCGGTGTGCGGAGAATGGGCCGTGAGCTGAGAGGACGATGCGCAGTTCGTGTCTTGCATCGACCGGCCATAGCGCCACGAGGTGGTGGGTGCGTCCCAGGCTTGCCGCGCAGGCTGGGGGTGGGGCGAGGGCGGCTGCAATCCCGGGCGGTGCGAATGGCGTGTCAGCCGGGATGGTGAGCAGGGCGGTGGCGCCGAGGGCGGCGGCCCAGTCGAGGCCGGCGAGGATGCCGGCGAGAGGTCCGCGGCCGGCGAAGGGGCCATCGGGCAGGACGGGAAGGCTGAAGGGGGCGAAGCGTTCGGGGTCGCCGTTGGCGCTGATGGCGACGGCTGCGGTTTCGCTGCGCAGGCGGTCCAGGACGTAGGCGATCAGGGGGCGGCCGCGGAGGGGGAGGAGGGGCTTGTCGGCGCCTCCCATGCGGCGGGACGCGCCGCCGGCGAGGGCGAGGCCGGCGATCATTCAGGGGAAGGGATGGGTGGAGAAATCGCGGTGGCGGCGAAGTACGAACCGGGCATCGCCACCAAGGCTTGGAAATCCGCTGGATTTCCCGCTTTCGCGGGAATGACGGAGGGCGCGCGGATGACGGAGGGCGCGGGGATGACCGAGGGGTGGTCCGGGAATGACGAAGGGGGATGGGGCGAGCGATGGGATTCGAACCCACGGCATCCAGGACCACAACCTGGCGCTCTGCCAACTGAGCTACGCCCGCCATCTTGCCGATCCCCTGCAAGCCGCTGCCGGCGCGGGTGAATTACGTCCCGCCGCCGGTTCCCGTCAATCTGGCGCGGGGCAAGTCGCGAGAAAGGAAGTGGGCACGCAAACGGCTGACCGCTTCGTCCAAGACGTTGTCCTGCTTGCAGAAGGCGAAGCGGGCATAGTGCCTGGGCGGATCGGCGGCGTCGTAGAAGGCGGTGACCGGCACGGCGGTGACCCCGGCCTCCATGGTGATGTGGCGGCAGAATTCGACGTCGTCGCCATTGAAGCCGAGGGGGCGGAAGTCGGCGGTGATGAAGTAGCTGCCGTGGGCGGGGAGGACGTGCATGCCGAGGGCGCGCAGGCCGGCGGCCAGCCGGTCGCGCTTGGATTGCAGGGTGTCGGCCAGGCCGCGGAAGTAGGCCGCGTCCTTGGCCAGCCCGACGGCGACGGCGCGCTGGAGGTTGGGCGCGGAGGTGAAGGTGAGGTTCTGGTGGGCCTTGGCGACGACGGGGGCGAGGGCGGCGGGTGCGGTGACGTAGCCGATCTTCCAGCCGGTGAGGGAGAAGGTCTTGCCGGCGCTGCCGATGCGCATGGTGCGATCGGCCATGCCGGGGAGGGTCATGAGGGGGATGTGGCGGAAGCCGTCGAACACGAGGTGTTCGTACACCTCGTCGCAGATGGCGTAGGCGTCGTGGCGGGCGAGCAGGCCGGCGATGAAGGTGAGTTCGTCGCGGGTGAAGACCTTGCCGGTGGGGTTCATCGGCGTGTTGAAGAGGATGGCCTTGGTGCGCGGGCCGAAGGCAGATTCCAGGTCGGCACGCGGCAGGGTCCAGTCCGGGGGGGCGAGGCGCACGAGGCGGGGCGTTGCGCCGAGCAGGCGGACGACGGGGAGGTAGGTGTCGTAGAGGGGTTCGATGAGGACGACCTCGTCGCCCGGGTTCAGCACGGCCATGAGGCAGGCGGTGATGGCCTCGGTGGCGCCGGAGGTGACGATGACCTGGGCCATTCCGTCGATCTCGAGGCCGTAGAAGCGGCGGTTGTGGGCGGCGACGGCGTGGCGGAGTTCGGGCACGCCGGGCATGGGGGGATATTGGTTGCGGCCGTCGAACAGGCTGTCCGACGGCGGCGCGCAGGATATCCTCGGGTCCGTCGATGTCGGGGAAGCCTTGGCCGAGGTTGATGGAGTTGTGCTCGGTGGCGAGGGCGGACATCACGGTGAAGATCGTGGTGCCCAGTCCGCCGAGCAGGGTGTTGACGCTTTTCACGTGAGGAATTCCCCGGCCGTTGGCGTGCGCGCGGCGATACCGGGGGGGCTGCGCGGGGTCAACGGTGGGTGCGGTGTTGTGCCCAAAACGCGGGCAAACGCACTGGGCAAACGCACTGGCCGAAGCCCAGGGCATGGGCTAAGAGCGGCGCTCAGCACTCCGCTTCGCGCGACACGGCGCTTGGCACGGCGCATGCAATCCCAGCCAGGGCAGGAAGGGGTCGATGAAAAAGATCGAGGCGGTGATCAAGCCGTTCAAGCTGGACGAGGTGAAGGAGGCGCTGCACGAGGTGGGGCTGCAAGGCATCACGGTCTTGGAGGCCAAGGGGTTCGGGCGGCAGAAGGGCCATACCGAGCTGTATCGCGGGGCCGAATACGTCGTGGACTTCCTGCCCAAGGTGAAGATCGAGGTGGTGTGCGAAGACGCGGTGGTGGAACGCGCGGTGGAGGCCATCATGGTGGCGGCGCGGACGGGGCGGATCGGCGACGGCAAGATTTTCATCTCGACGGTCGAGGAGGTGATCCGCATCCGTACCGGCGAGCGGGGTGAGGCAGCGATCTGATCGGCGGATTGGCGGGGATTTTCCAGGCGCGCCTCCGGTGGCGCGCCTTTTCAAACGGCGCCGGCGGCGTCGCAACTGGGGACTGAGGAATGGCGAAGAACGGCGTTGGCAAGGTGATGGAGATGCTGGCCGAGCACTCGGTCGAGTATGTGGATTTGCGGTTCACCGATCCACGCGGCAAGTGGCAGCACACGGCGCAGCATGTGTCCACGATCGAGGAGGAGGTGTTCAGCGAGGGGATCATGTTCGACGGCTCGTCCATCGCCGGCTGGAAGGCGATCAACGAGTTCGACATGATCCTGATGCCGGATGCCGACACGGCGGTGATGGACCCGTTCGCGGCCAAGCCGAGCCTGATCTTATTCTGTGACATCGTGGAGCCGTCCACGGGCCAGCCATACAGCCGGGACCCGCGTTCGACGGCGAAGAAGGCGGAGGCGTATCTGCAATCGAGCGGCATCGGCGATACGGCATTCTTCGGGCCGGAGGCGGAGTTCTTCATCTTCGACAGCGTGCGCTTCGGCGTGGGCGGCAATTACGCGATGTACCAGCTCGACAGCATGGAAGGCCCGCAGGCGGGCATGAAGGAGTACGCCGAGGGCAACATGGGTCACCGGCCGGTGGTGAAGGGCGGGTATTTCCCGGTGCCTCCGGTGGATTCGGAGAGCGATCTGCGCGCCGAGATGCTGTCCACGATGGGCGAGATGGGGGTGGTGATCGAGAAGCATCACCACGAGGTGGCGCAGAGCCAGCACGAGCTGGGGATGAAGTTCGGGCCGCTGGTGAGGATGGCGGACAGCCTGCAGATCTACAAGTATTGCATCCACAACGTCGCGCACAGCTATGGCAAGACGGCGACTTTCATGCCGAAGCCGGTGTATGGCGACAACGGGTCGGGGATGCACGTTCACCAGTCGATCTGGAAGGGCGGACGGCCGCTGTTTGCCGGCAATGCGTATGCGGACCTGTCGGAGATGGCGCTGTATTACATCGGCGGCATCATCAAGCACGCCAAGGCGCTGAATGCGTTCACCAATCCGCTGACCAACAGCTACAAGCGGCTGATCCCCGGGTTCGAGGCGCCGGTTCTGCTGGCCTATTCGGCGCGGAACCGCTCGGCGTCGTGCCGGATTCCGTATGCCACGAGTCCGAAGGCGAAGCGGGTGGAGGTGCGGTTCCCCGATCCGGGGGCAAATCCTTATCTGGCGTTCGCGGCGATGCTGATGGCGGGGCTGGATGGCATCCGCAATAAGATCCATCCCGGCGATCCGATGGACAAGGATTTGTACGATCTGCCGCCGGAGGAGTTGAAGGGGATTCCGACGGTGTGCGGCTCGCTGCGGGATGCGATCGGCGCGCTTGAGGGCGACCATGAGTTCCTGCTGGCCGGCGATGTGTTCGGCATCGACCAGATCGCGAGTTACATCGAGCTGAAGTGGGGCGAGGTGTACCGGTTCGAGCATACGCCGCATCCGGTGGAGTTCGAGATGTATTACTCGGTGTAGCGATTTCGCCTTTGCGGACGGAGTGCGTGGGGCGTGTTCCGGGAGGAATGCGCCCCTTTTTGTCGCCGGAAGCAGCATGTGCACATGGATTGTGCAGGGTGCGTCGGAAGCGCCCGGGCGGTGCCGCTGGCCTGGATTGCCGCGTCGGGTGCTTCGCACCCTCCTCGCAATGACGCAGCGCGGTGGCGGTGCGCACGGGTGAGTCGAAGCGCGGGCGGTGCGGCTGGCCTGGATTGCCGCGTCGGGTGCTTCGCACCCTCCTCGCAATGACGCAGCGCGGTGGCGGTGCGCACGGGTGAGCCGGAAGCGCGGGCGGTGCGGCTGGCCTGGATTGCCGCGTCGGGTGCTTCGCACCCTCCTCGCAATGACGCAGCGCGGTGGCGGTGCGCACGGGTGAGTCGGAAGCGCGGGTGGTGCCGCTGGCAATGACGGAGTGCGCGGCACGGTTCTTGAAAGCCCCGGGCGAGGGAATGGGGCAGGTAGCAATGAAACTGATCATGGCGGTGATCAAGCCGTTCAAGCTGGATGAGGTGCGTGAGGCTCTGATGCTGCTTGGGGTGCAGGGCCTGACGGTCTCGGAGGTGAAGGGCTTCGGCCGGCAGAAGGGACAGACAGAGATCTACCGGGGCGCGGAGTACCACGTGAGCTTCCTGCCCAAAGTGAAGATCGAAGTGGTGGTGAGCGAGGGGCTGGCGGAGCAGGTGGTGGAGGCGATCAGCCGGTCGGCGCACACGGGCAAGATCGGGGACGGGAAGATTTTCGTCATGGATGTGGAGCGCGCGGTGCGCATCCGCACGGGCGAACTCGACATGGCGGCACTCTGATGCAGTGCCTGGGGACGATGAAGCTCAAGCGGGTTGCGCGCATAGGGGCTCTCGCCGTGCCTGCGCTGATTGCCGCGGGGCCGGCACTTGCGGATACGGCGCCGGTGAAGATCGACAGCGGCGATACCGCGTGGATGCTGGCGAGCACCGCGCTGGTGCTGATGATGACGATTCCTGGCCTGGCGCTGTTCTACGCGGGCATGGTGCGCAAGAAGAACATCCTGGCGACCATGATGCAGTCGTTCACGGTGTGCTGTGTCGTGACGATCGTCTGGATGGTGGCGGGTTACAGCCTGGCGTTCACCAACGGGACGCCGTGGATCGGTGATCTGTCGCGGTTCTTCCTGAACGGCATGGGGGAGAATTGGGACAAGCCGTTCGCCCTCGGGGGCACGGTGCAGACCACGATCCCCGAGACCGTGTACATGATGTTCCAGATGACGTTCGCGATCATCACGCCGGCGCTGATCGCCGGCGCCTTCGCGGACCGGCTGAAGTTCAGCGCCTTGCTGATCTTCATGACGCTGTGGTCGCTGCTGGTCTATTCGCCGATCGCCCACTGGGTCTGGAGCGCGACGGGCTGGCTGGGGGCCGGCGTGTTCGGCCTGCCGGGTGCGGCCGACTTCGCCGGGGGAACGGTGGTGCACATCAACGCCGGGATCGCCGGGCTGATGTGCGCCTTGGTGCTGGGCAAGAGGGTTGGCTATGGCCACGACAACATGGCGCCCTACAACCTGTCTTATGCGGTGATCGGCGCGTCGCTGCTCTGGGTCGGCTGGTTCGGGTTCAATGCCGGGTCTGCCCTGGCGGCCAACGGGCGTGCCGGCATGGCGATGGCGGTGACGCAGATCGCCGCGGCTGCAGCGGCTTTGGCCTGGGCGTTCGCGGAGTGGGCGGCGAAGGGCAAGCCCTCGGTGCTGGGCGCGGCGTCGGGGGCGGTGGCCGGGCTGGTGGCGATCACCCCGGCCTCGGGGTTTGTGCTGCCGGGGCCGGCGTTGCTGATCGGCATCGCCGCGGGCGTGGTGTGCTTCTGGTCGGCGACCTCGCTCAAGCATTTGCTGGGCTACGACGACAGCCTGGATGCGTTCGGCGTGCATGGCGTGGGCGGGATCATCGGGGCGCTGCTGACGGGGGTGTTTGCCTTCGGGCCGCTGTCGGGCGGGACGAACGTGGGCGGGCTGCCGCAGTTCGAGGCGCAGTGCATCGCGGTGGTGACGACGCTGGTTTATAGCGGCTGCATGACACTGGTGATCCTGATGGTGACCAAGGCGCTCGTCGGACTGCGTGTGGGCGAGGAGGAGGAGCGCGAGGGGCTGGATCTGGTGCTGCACGGGGAGCAGATTTTCTGAGACATCGCTCGACGAATGCTACTCCGGCGGTCATCCGACGGCGATTTCCTGCGCTCCGGTGCTCACGACCCTAAGGTCGCTCCGCTCCGGTGCTCGGAAATCACCGCCGGCCGGCGCCCCAGGGCGCCTCTGACTTGCCGGAGCGCATTCTCAAATGATCTCTGGAGGGCAACGCGCTTCCATCACCCGCGGTCAGCACGCTAGAGCGTCACGGGCTGGCATCAGACCCCGGGAGGAAATGCGTGCACCGATCGATTCTGGCTGCGGCTGCCCTGATCCTGCTGGGCATGTCGTTTACCCGCGCGGAAACGAGCGACTCGGCCCTGATGGCCTCGCTGCACAAGGCGCTGACGACGTATGTGCAGACGCGGGCCGAACCCGAGCACATCTCGGCGGCGTCCTTGAGCGTCAGCCTGAAGGGCGGCCAGGAGATCAACCTCGCCGCGGGCACGACGGAATATGCGAACGCGGGCACGAACGTCACGCCGGCCAATCTTTTCCAGATCGGCAGCATCACCAAGTCGTTCACGTCGGTGGCGATCCTGCATCTGGAGGCGGCCGGGCAAGCTGACCATCGAGGACACGCTGGGCAAGTGGCTGCCGCAATATCCGGCGTGGAAGGACGTGACGATCCATCGGTTGCTCGACATGACGAGCCCGATTCCGGGCTATGACGGCCAGCCATCGATCGGCAAAATCATGGGTGCCGATCCGAATCACGACTTCACGGCGGAGGAACTGGTTGCGTCGGTGTATCCGCATGATGGGGAACCCAAGCCTGTCAGCGGCTGGACCTACTCGAACACCAACTACATCCTGGCGCAGATGATCATCGAGAAGGCTGCGGGGAAGCCGTACCAAGCAGGTGGTGCGTGAGTTGTGCGACGAGGTCGGGCTGAAGGACACCTACTACGAGCCAGAACACTACCCGCCATCCGTCAGCGATCGCATGGTCTCCGGCTATTTCTTCAGCCACGATGGCGATAACGCTCTGCTCGCGCCGCTGCTCGGGCACGATATGAAGAACGACAGCGTCTCGTGGATGCAGGCCGCGGGCGGGATCGTTTCGTCGATGCAGGACGTCGGGCGCTGGGCACGCGCCTTGTATGAGGGGCCGCTTCTCGCCGACACCCAACGCAAGGAACTCATGACGGTCGTATCCGACCGGACCGGCGAGCCGATTGACCACGCGTCCCAGGAGGATCCGGCGGCATTCGGGCTTGGGGTCGGCGCGGGGTTTCGGCCGGCGCTCGGGTCGTTCTGGTATTACCAGGGGATGACGTTGGGCTACCGGGTCCTGTACGGCTATTTCCCGAGCAATGGCGCGGTCATCGTGGTGGGCCTGAATAGCCAGCCGGACGACAACCAGAATCAGAATGGCCGGCTGCTGGAGGAGATCTACGGAATCCTGCAGAAGGCCGGGACGAATTTAGCGCGGGGCGGCGTTGACGTGCGGTTGGGCGAGAAAGTCGTGGATGGCCGCGACAAGCGCGGCCATGACGGGTGGGATGGCCCGGGCGCTCGTGACGGGGGCGTCAGCGTCGCGCCGGGGTGCCGGGCGGCGTTGACGTGCGGTTGGGGAGAAAGTCGTGGATGGCCGGGACAAGCGCGGCGCATGACGGGTGGGATGGTCCGGGCGCTCGTGACGGGGGCGTCAGCGTCGCGCCGGGGTGCCGATCTCGGCGTCGTGGCGTTGCCGGCCGGCTGGGGTGAGCCGGTAGCGGCCGTCGGGGCCTGGCGCGGCAAAGCCGAGTTCCGTCAGGCGGTCGAGGCAGGGGGCGTCCTTCTCCGAACGCGGACGGCCGGGATCACCGGCCAGGACCAGGCGGTGCAGGGCCGAGCGGCAGCAGGTTTCCAGGTACGGCTGGTTCCACATCGGACCGCGCTGTAGCACATCTCCGCCGTGCTGATGGCCCTGCTCAGACGGCTGGACCCCGAGGCGGCGCACGGGCTGGCGCTCCGGGCGCTGCGCTGGCCGATGCCGGGGGCGGGGGCGGATGACCCGATCCTGGCGATCGAGGCTCTGGGGCTGCGGTTCGGTAATCCGATCGGCCTCGCGGCCGGGTTCGACAAGGACGCGATGGCGCTGCGCGGGGCTGGCGCGGCTGGGGTTCGGGTTCCTGGAGGCGGGGACAGTGACGCCGCGGCCTCAGCCGGGGAACCCTCGGCCGCGGCTGTTCCGGCTGACCGAGGACCAGGCGGTGATCAACCGGATGGGGTTCAACAACGGGGGGATCGAGGCGTTTGTTGCGCGGCTGGTGCCGCTCGGGTGGGTGTGCCGGTGGGGGCCAATCTCGGCATCAACAAGGAGGGGGCCGACCCGGAGCAGGATTATCCGGCGCTGGTGGCTCGGGTGAGCGGGCTGGCGAGTTATGTCGTGCTGAACGTGTCGTCGCCGAACACGCCGGGATTACGGGATTTGCAGGGCGAGGCACGGCTGCGGGGGATTCTGGCGGCGATCGCGGCGCAGGTGCCGGAGCCTCCGCCGTTGTTGGTGAAGATCGCGCCGGACCTGGACGAGGCGGGGCTGCGCGGGGTGATCGAGACGTGTTTGGGCACCGGGGTGAGCGGCCTGATCGTGTCGAACACCACGGTGGGGCGGCCCCCGGGGCTGCGATCGGGGTTGAAGGGCGAGGCCGGCGGGCTGTCGGGGGCGCCGCTGTTCGCTCGTTCGACCGCGATGCTGGCCCGGGCGCGGTTGATCGCGGGGGATCGGCTGGTGCTGGTGGGGGTGGGGGGCGTGTCCTCGGGGCGGGAGGCGCTGCTGAAAATTCAGGCAGGGGCGAGCCTGGTGCAGCTTTACACGGCATTCGCCTATGGGGGGCCGAAAGTGATCGGCCGAATCAAGCGTGAACTGGCGCACGCCTTGCGGGCGGAGGGTTTCCCCCGCATTCAGGACGCGATCGGAACCGGGGCGGAGCGTTTGGCGGCATGGAGCATTTGAGCGGGTTCGCACCGCTGGCTGAGCGTTACCAGGGGTTCGTGCTCGACTTGTGGGGGGTGATCCACGACGGCGTGCACGCGTTTCCGGAAGCGGTGGATACGCTGGAGCGGCTGCGTGCGATGGGGCGGCGGACGCTGCTGCTGTCCAACGCGCCGCGGCCGAACGAAACCGTGCAGCGGATGATGCAGGGGATGGGGATCGCGGATTCGCTCTACACCGCGATCCTGACGAGCGGCGAGGCGGTGCGGCGGTCGTTGATCGAGCCGCCGGATGCGTGGTGGGCGAGCCTCGGGCGGCGGGTGCTGCTGCTGGGGACGGAGCGGGACCGGCCGGTGCTGGAGGGGCTGGACTACTCGGCGGCTGACTCGCCGGAGGATGCGGATTTCGTGCTGAATGCCGGGCCGGATGAACGGAGCCCCACGGATATTCGGGAATACGAGGAGCTGCTGCAGGACTGCGTGGCGCATCGTCTGCCGATGATCTGCGCCAATCCGGACCTGGAGGTGATCCGCGGCGGACAGCGCATCCTGTGCGCCGGGTCGCTGGCGTTGCGGTATCAGATGCTGGGCGGGGACGTGCGCGCCTTGGGCAAGCCCGATCCGGCGATCTACGACCAGGCGCTGGCGGCGCTGAACGTGCCGGCCGGGCGGGTGCTGGCGGTGGGGGATTCGCTGCGGACCGACGTGGCGGGGGCCACCGGGGTGGGACTGGCGTCCTGCTGGGTCCTGGGCGGGTTGCACGGGGCGAGCCTGAGGGGGCCGAACGGGCGGTTCGACGTGGTGAAGGCGGAGGGGGAGGCGCGGGTGGCGGGGCTGGCGCCGGTGGCGACGGTGGCGGATTTCGGGTGGTGACGGATGCCGCCGGTACCGGCGGAGGTGCGACGGCTTGCAGCGCGTCTCGGGGTGGGTGCGGAGGCGGGTGGGACCGGCGTGAGGTTGCGACAGCACGGCGCCATGCGCGACCGACCTGGGAGCCGATGGATGCGGTTTCGTGCAATCGAGAGCATCAGCGTCGAGCGGCCGGAATTCGTCTGGCGTGCATCCGTGGGACCGCTCGGCTGTGTCTCGGTGGTGGACGCGTTTCGGGACGGCGAAGCGACGCTGGCGGTTCGGGCACTGAATTGGGTGAGGCTGGCCCGCGTGCAGGGCGGCGAGGCTGCGGCGAAGGGCGAGATCATGCGGTACCTGGCGGAGCTTGCCTGGGCGCCGGATGCCTTGGTGCGCAACCGGGCGCTCGAGTGGACAGCGGTCGATGAGCATACCTTGCGGGTGGCCGCCGGACGGGGGCTCGCTCGGGGGGAAGTGGAGCTGCGGCTGAACGAAGACGGCCGCATCGGGTGGGTTTCGGCCGAGGACCGTCCCCGGAAGGAGGGCGGCGGCTTCGTTGAACGCCCGTGGCGGGGACGATATACCGACTATCGCGGGCATCACGGGCGTTGGCTGCCGTTTGCCGGCGAGGTCGGGTGGGTGCTGGAGGATCGACCGTTCATCGCCTGGCAGGGGCGGCTGGTAGAGTGGGCGGTGGAGGAGGGATAGCGGTGGCGGCGGTGCCGGGGTTCGGGTGTGGAGCTTTGACTGGAACCCGGGTTGATCGCGTTCCATGTTGTGCGACCGTGGACTTGGTGAAACACCAGGATGATGCTGAGCCGGCCGTGGCCGCGGAAGAGGCAGCCCTAAGTGAGCTGCGCCTGATCCAGCAAGCCGAGGCTGAAGCGGATGCCGGCCTGCTGATCCCGCAAGCGGACATCAACGCCTGGATCGATAGCCTGCTCACGGGGAACCCCTTGCCGCCACCGGAGCCGCGAAAGCAGAGCTGATTCCCCAGTGCGGGTGTTGAGCTACACGATTGCGGCTCGGCGGGACTTCAAGCTTGCGTTCAGATGGCTGTCCCAGCCCGGTTCTGGGTCTCGGGCGTGGCGTAGGCTTCGCCATATCCGGGATGCGATCGACCGCCTCGTGGAGCATCCATGCCGTCACCCAAGGGGAGCCAGCGGACGTCGCGAGTTCACGGTGGAAGGCTACCGCGTCGTGTACCGCGTGTTGCCGGACACCGGATTGGACGCCACTGCCGGGGCTGTGCAGGTGTTGCGCCTCTTTGGCCCGGACAGGACCGGAGCAATATCGGCCGCGATTAGGCCCGGGGCAGGCGGAGGGAGGCCCGGGTGTCCTCGACGTTGAGGACGGCATTCAGCTCGGATAGCAGCTCGGCGAGGTCGGCCTGCACGTGGTCGGGCAGGTTGGCCGAGTGGCTGATGCAGAGGTCCAGGTGGGCTGGGCCTTCGGTGACGGTGATGGCGAGATGGCCGCCCTCGGGCATGCCGTCGCGGAGGGCCAGGATCAAGCCGAGCAGGGCGAGCTCGAGCCTGGCGCGGTCGGCCGGGATCGGGGGAAGGCCATCGGGGAAGCTGGTGGTGGTCTGCACCCGGCGTCCGAGCGCTCCGTGCGCGAGATCGAGCAGTTCGGGGATCAGGGCTGCGAGCTGGACAGGCTGGATCTGCTGGGGTTGGCGCCGGGCGAAGGCGAGCAGACCGGAGGTCATGCCGCCGGCTTTCTGAACCGCGTCGGTCGAGCGGCGGATGAGGCGGGCGAAGCGGTCCTGTTCCTCCTGCGGGAGGCGGTTGAGACGGCGCTCCATGAGTTCCAGGCTGCCCAGAAGGGTGGCAAGCAAGTTGTTGAAATCGTGGGCGATCCCGGCGGCCAGGTGGCCGGTGATCAAACGCCTTCTGCGGGAATGGTCGAGCGGCGCCATGGCGTCAGCCCACGTAAACGCGGATCTGGGCGGCGTGGAGCGCGGGGTCGGGGGCCGCTCTCAGATGGACGTGGTCGTCCGGAATGCCGGCCGCGATGACGGCATGCATGACCTCGGCCGCCTGGGGTTGGGACTGGGTCAGGGCAGCGGCGGGGTTGCCCTGGGCGGGGACGACGATGGTGACATCGAAGTTGACGCCGGGGTCGCGGGCACGGGCGGCCTGAACCGCGGCCCGGAGCACGGACTCGTAGGCCGAGACCGGGGTGTTCTGGTCGATGACCGCCAGGGGTGTGCGGGTATCCACTCGGGCGACGGGCAGAGAAGCCGAGGGGCCGGACTGGGGGAGGAGAGCGGGGTTGCGGGAGGGGGACGGGGCGAAGGTGGTCTGGTCGATCAGTTTGCAGCCCGAGAGCAGGAGGAGGCTGAGGGCGAGCGGTCGGAGGGTTGAGGGCATGCTGGCCGAACGCTTTGCAGGAAGGGCGGGTGTCCGGCAAGATGCTCCGCATGGCGGGAACGAACCAGCGGATCGACGGGGCACGGCTGTGGGACAGCCTGATGCGCATGGCGGAGATCGGGGCGACGGCGAAGGGCGGGGTTCGGCGGCTGACCTTGACGGATGTGGACCGGCGCGGACGGGAGCGGTTTCGGGACTGGTGCGAAGCGGCCGGGCTGTCGGTCCGGGTGGATGCGATCGGCAACATGTTCGCCCGGCGGGAAGGCCGGGATCCCAAGCGATTGCCGGTGCTGGTGGGGAGCCATCTGGACAGTCAGCCCTCGGGCGGGAAGTTCGATGGGGCGCTGGGGGTTCTGGGCGGGCTGGAGGTGATGCGGTCGCTGAACGATCTGGGGATCGTGACCGAGGCGCCGATCGAGCTGGTGAACTGGACGGACGAGGAGGGCAGCCGGTTCGGGCACAGCCTGATGGGGTCGGGGGTGTGGTCCGGCGTGTTCGGGCTGGAGGAGACCTACGGGCTGGCGGATGTCGAGGGTGTCCGGGTGCGGGAAGCCCTTGAAGGGATTGGGTTTTTAGGGGCGGAGCAGGCCGAGGCGTTTCCGGCGGATGGGTATTTCGAGCTGCATATCGAGCAGGGGCCGATCCTGGAGCGGGAAGGGAAGCTGATCGGGGTGGTGACGGGGGCTCAGGCTCAGGTTTGGTACGACGCGGTGGCTGTGGGGCAGGAGAGTCATGCCGGGACGACGCCGCCTTCGGCTCGGAAGGACGCGCTGCTGTGTGCCGCGAGGGTGGTCGATCTGGTGGATCGGATGATGCGGGCGCGGGGGGAGGATGGCCGGGGGACGGTGGGCGAGATGCACGTATCTCCCAATTCACGCAATGTGATACCGGGCGAAGTTCGGTTTTCGGTTGAGTTCCGGCATCCCGATGAGGGCGAGCTGGACCGGATCGAGGCGCAGTTTCCTCGGGAGGCGGGGTTCGTGGCGCGGGATTGCGGGGTTCGGCTGGAGTTGAACCGATTGTTCAGGATTCCGGCGCAGCCTTTTGATTCTGAATGTGTCGGGCTGGTGCGGGCGGCTGCGGAGCGGCTGGGATATGGGTCGCGGGAGATCGTTTCGGGCGCGGCGCATGATGCGGTGTATGTGGCGCGGAGTGTGCCGACGGCGATGGTTTTCACGCCGTGCAAGGACGGGCTGTCGCACAACGAGGCGGAGGACATGAAGCCCGAGGAGGCCGAGGCGGGGTGCCAGGTGCTGTTCGAGGCGGTGCTGGCACGGGCGAATCGGGCGCTAAGTTGGTCAGGACGGGGGTTCGGCCGGAAATGTTGTGCAAAACTCGGTTTTTCGGGGGAATCTTGGTCAACATTAACCCTTTCGGGGTGATGTTGGTCAACATTAACCTTTGAGGGGGTCGATGTTGTTCAACATCAGCGATTTCGGGGTGAGTCTGGACCAACCGATCGTGCCCGAGGCCGGCCATGAACGGGGGATGCAGAGGCCGCTGGTATCAAGTGATACTGACCCGTCTTTTATCCGGAATCGCAGGAGCGCAAGACACGCTGCTCGGTTGCTCGCCGCCCGGTCGGTCGTGCGTGGAGATGCCGCGGCCCGCTACGCGGGCTCTCGCAAACAGGGTGACTAGCGGCTGCTCTGAGAGGTGAACCGGCTGATTGCTAGCCCGGCGGGCGAGGAGGGCGCGGACTGTGAGTTCAGTTCGGGGCCGGTGAGGATGAGCGGTGCGAACCCTCGATTTTCCCACGTCAGGGAGGCGAAATCGGGATGGAGGCGGACGGGCAGGCCGCCGTTTTCGAAGTTCGCCCGGTCGCCGTTTTCCAGATAGGTCTCGGTGGGGAGTGCCTTCGGCAAGGATGACATCGTGGCGATGTAGTTCTATATGGAAGTATTCGACGTCCGGGGTTCGTTCGACGGTGACGTTGAGGCCGTTGACCAGGCATTTGGCGGGAATGAGCACGTCCTCGATGAAGATGGCGTGCTGGGGGGAGAGGAGCAGGTCACGCTCGGGCTGGTTCGGGGCGAAGGCATGGGCGTGGATGCGGACGGGCCAGACCTGTTCCGGGTGGGGGTGGGAACCGCAGGACAGGCTGCGATGACCGATCCATTTGATTTCTTCGTGCTGGCCGGATGCGGTGATGCACGTGATCGCCGACGCGGAGGTTTTCGATGGGGACCTGGCCGGACGGGGTTGCGATGCGGGTGCCCTGGACGAAGCAGGTGACGACCTCGACGCCGCTGCCGAACGCGACGAGATCGACCGGACCGGAGACGGTGCTGAAGCTGGGGATTGCGATGTCGATGGTGGTGGGGTCGTTGACGATCAGTTCAAGGATGCCGGTGCTGACGTTGAAGGAGGCGGTGGTGGTGATGCCTCCGGCGACGAGGGGGACGTCGGGCAGGAAAAGCGTGTTGCCGGTGACGGAACCGGTGATGGTTCCGGCGAAGGTGTTGGTTTCGGGGGAGACGCCGATTTCGAGCGTGTTGCCGGCGGAGTCGTTGAAGTGGACGATGATATCATTGGGGACGGCGCCGTCGAGGACGACGGAGCCGCCTGAGCCGATATCGATGGTGCCGCCGCCGGTTGCGATGGCGCTGCTGTAGTTACCGAAAATGGCGGCATCGATAGTTGGGAACGTTACGATGCCAGTGTCTATGACCGCTCCGATGACGTCGAGGGTTGCGCCTTCCACGTCCAGTGTCGGGAATTGCGGCGCATCGGCGAAGGTATTGAAGCCAGTGAGCATCAGATTATTGAGTTCGACGGAGCCGGAATTCAGCAGCACGTCAACCGGATAATTATTCGAGTTGATGTAAGGGATCGCCGTGCGCGGGGTCGGGCGCTGTAGAACGAGAAATAGAAGGGGGAGATTTCACCAGCAACGAGGCCCGCATTGACATGGCTGCCGTTCGGCACGGTGCCGGTGGTGGGTGATGTGCCGAGTGAGAGCGTTTCGAAGGAAGGGACGGAAGCCCAAAAGGCCGGGCTGTCGTAATTGATCGTGCCGCCGTGCCACGTGTAGCCAGTGGCTTCGACCGGTAACGGATGAACCGAAATCGGACATTGGCAGGGTTCGACGAGAGGGGGTGCATCCATGGGAAGACGAAAACCGGACATCGGTGTCCCTCGTTTCGAATTTCTGACGATCATGGCAGAGCCTCAAGGTGAATCGCGCAACAGCTGGCATCAGACGTGGATCACAAGGCGAAAACTTGCGGAACGATCTTACAAAGGAGATGAATGGTGGTGTGCGATGCGCTTTCGTCATATCCTATAGTTGTGGATCGGGACGTCGATTTCCGCTGTCATGGAGGCGAATCGGATTGTCCCGTCAAAGTTTATTGTAGTCTGGGAGGGGCTACGGGGCATTCTGACGCGACGACCGAAAGGCAGGTGATGTTCGGGGTGGAGCTCGGGGTGAACGTGGGCCTGCCCTGGTGCGTGTACTGGGCGGCGAAGCGGCAAGGGGTCGGGGAGGCGCATGCCATCATGTGCTCGGCGATTCCGCCGATTCTGTGGAGCCTGGGCGAGTTCGCGCGGCGCCGGCGGGTGGATGCGATTTCGATGCTGGTGCTGGGGGGGATCGGGCTGTCGCTGATCGGATTTGCCCTGGGGGGATCGCCGAAACTGCTGCTGATGCGGGAATCGCTGGTGACGGGGCTGATCGGGCTGGCGTTCCTGGGATCGGTGCTGGTGCGGCGGCCGCTGGTGTGGGTTTTGACCCAGGCGGCGATGGCCCGGCAGGGGGAGCAGACGGCAGGCGAGCAGATGGGGGATGTTTCGGATGATACCGGTCTGCGGCGGATGATGACCGTGATGACGTTGGTATGGGGCCTGGGATTGATCGCCGAGGCGTTCCTGCGCGCCGGGCTGGTGGCGACGCTGTCGGTGAGCCACGTGCTGGTGGTGGGGCCGGTGGTTGGATACTCGGTGGTGGGGCTGCTGGTGGGGTGGACGTATCTGTAGCGCGGCGGGCGGAGTAGGGCAGGGGGTTGTTACGGGTGGAATGATGTGACGAAGCGTGGATGGCGGGGTCAATCCCCGCGTACGCGGGGACGGCGGGTGACGGAACTGCGCGGTCGTGACGGAGGGGGGTAGCCACGCCGGTCAGGGCGTGGCAAAGCGGACGCAATCAGGCGGTAAAATCACAAGGAGAGGATGCGATGCCGAGGTTCGGACGGCGGAGCTTGCTTGGCGGAACGGCGGGGCTTGCGGCCTCGACGATGCTGGCGCGGCCCTATATCGCGCGTGCGGCGGACAAGACGCTGACGGTGTGGTGGAACCAGGGCTTCTATCCGGCCGAGGACCAGGCGTTCCACGACATGGTGGCGACCTGGGAAAAGCAGAGCGGCTACAAGATGAGCCTGTCGATGGTCGAGGGCAACGCGCTGGACCAGAAGGTGATCTCGGCGACGGCGACGGGACAGGTGCCGGACCTGATCTATTCCGATCACGGCTGCGGCCCAGACGATGCCGCAGGCGGCGTGGGACGGGAAGCTGGTCGATGTGTCCGACGTGGTGGATACGCAGAAGAACGAGTTCAGCGAGACGGCGCTGAAGTCGGCGCAATACTACAATAACGTCGATAAGAAGCGGTCGTTCTACGGCGTGCCGCTGAAGGCGCAGGCGCTGAACATGCCGATCTGGCGCACGCTGGTGGAAGAGGCCGGCTACCAGATGTCGGACATTCCGAAGACCTGGGACAAGTTCTTCGATTTCTTCGAGCCGGTGCAGGACAAGCTGCGCAAGAAGGGCATGCGGCACGTCTATCGGGCTGGGGTTCACGCTATCCACGAACGGCGCCGATCCGTACAACCTGTTCAACCAGACGTTCATTGCCTATGGCGGGGCCGGGCTGGTGACGCCGGACGGCAAGCTGCATGCGGACGATCCGAAGGTGCGCAAGGCGCTGGTGGATTCGCTGGTGATGCTGACCACGCCGTACAAGAAGGGTTACGTGCCGCCGGGCGCGATCAACTGGAACGATCCGGACAACAACAACGCCTTCCACGCCAAGGAAGTCGTGATGACGCCGAACGATACGATTTCGATTTCCACGGCGGTGATCGACAACAAGCAGTGGTATTACCACGACATCGTGACGCTGCCGATGCCGCTGGACAATGCGGGCAACAAGGTCTCGGTGCTGCTGAGCGTGCCGCAAGCCTTCATCCTGAAGGGGGCGGCGCAGGTCGATGGCGCGAAGGACTTCCTGAAATACCTGATCAAGCCGGCGAACCTGGACAATTACCTGAAGCAGGCGAAGGCGCGATGGCTGCCGGTGATGCCGTCGATCGTGAAGAACGACCCGTACTGGCTCGATCAAGTCGGATCCGACGCGGGTTGCGGCGATCACGCAGGGCGTGCTGGGGCCGACCGCGGTGTGGCCTTCGGTGTATAACCCGGCCTGGGGGCAGGTGGATAACGAACATCTGTGGAGCGTGGCCGAGTCCGACGTGATCAACGGCATGAAGCCGGAGGACGCGGTGGCGAAGGGGCTGAAGCGGATGCAGGCGCTGTTCGCGAAGTATCCGATTTCCTGACGGGGTAGGGCGGGCATGGCGAGTTCGTCGGTCGCCGCGCGGACCGGGGCCGTGCCGGCGCGCCATGCCCGGGTGCCGTTCTGGCGCGGCGGCTGCAGGGATCGGACGCCGCCTGGGCCTACGCGTTCCTGGTGCCCTATGCGGCGGTGTTCTTCCTGTTCGTGCTGTATCCGGTGGGGTACGGGCTGTGGCTGGGGCACCGTCCGGCGCTGTACGCCGAGCTGTTTTCCGACCCGATCTATCTGCGCACGCTGGTCAACACGGTGCTGTACCTGGCGATCGCGGTGAACCTGCACCTGTTCCTGGCGCTGCTGCTGTCCGGCTATTTCATGCAGAAGAGCTGGTGGGTGAAGGCGCTGCTGCTGGTGTTCATCATGCCGTGGGCGGCGCCGGCGATTCCGACCTTCATTTCCATCCACTGGATGCTGGACGGGCAGTGGGGCCTGCTGAACAACCTGCTGTATTGGCTGTTCGGGATCGACGGGCCATCGTGGCTGACGGCGCGCTGGCTGACGTTCGGCACGGTGATCGCGGCCTATGTGTGGAAGTGGACGCCGTTCTGGACGGTGATCCTGATGGCGGGACGCACGGCGATTCCGAACGACGTGTATGAGGCGGCGGAGGTGGATGGCGCGGTCGGGGTGAAGCGGTTCGTTTACGTGACGTTCCCGCTGCTGGCGAATTTGTATCTGGTGTGCACGCTGCTTTCGACGATCTGGACGCTGGGCGATTTCAACACGGTGTATTTCGTCAGCGGGGGCGGCCCGTCGCTGTCAACCAACGTGCTGGCGACGCTGGGCATCCGCAACGCGTTCCAGATCGGCAATCCGTATCTGGGGATGGCGACGGTGATGTCGGCGCTGCCGCTGCTGATTCCGCTGGTGATCGTGCTGATGCGGAAGCTCGTCTCGTTCGCAGGTGCAGCTATGAGCGGGGCGGTCGGATCGCGGCGGCCGGCGGGGGCTGCACACGGCGGGGCAGGTGGTGATCGGGCTGGTGATCCTGATCTGGACGGTGCTGCCGCTGTACAACATGGTCGAGGTGGCGCTGCGGCCGAAGGATGCGGTGTTCAGCGGCGATCTGTTTCCGGCGCACCCGACGCTGATGGGGTTCTGGGACATTCTGACGCAGAACTACTGGTATGTTGAGCATTTCTGGCACGAGATGGGGAACAGCCTGTATCTGGGCGCGGCGACGGCGTTCCTGGTGCTGGCGATCGGGACGCTGACCAGCTTCGTGATCGCGCGGATGCGGATTCGCGGGGCGTGGGTGATCAGCAACGCGGCGCTGCTGACGTACGTGATCCCGATGTCGTTCCTGGCGATCCCGTTCTACCGGGTGATGCAGAACTACGGGCTGGGTGACAATCTGTGGGCGGTGATTTTTGTCGAAGTGACGTTCGCGACGCCGTACGCGATCTTCATTTTCACGGAATATAGCGCGAGCATTCCGGCTGCGCTGGACGAGGCGGCGCGGATCGACGGGGCGTCGCCGTGGGGGATCTACTGGCGGATCTATCTGCCGCTGATGGCGCCGGCGATGGTGGCGGTTGGCACGTATGCGCTGCTGCTGGCGTGGAACGAGTATCTGTATTTGTATCTGCTGCTGTCGAGTCCGGGGAACATGACGGTGCCGGTGGCGCTGGGGCAGTTCCTGAACAGCGACGAGGCGCCGTGGAACCTGATGATGGCGACGGCGGTGATCTACGCGCTGCCGCCGATCGTGGTGTATTACGCGTTCCGGCGGTACATGAGCACGGGGCTGACGATGGGCGGGGTGAAGGGGTAGGCTCAGAGACCGTTGCGAACGCTACTCCGGCGGTCATCCGACGGCGATTTCCTGCGCTCCGGTGCTCACGACCTCAAGGTCGCTCCGCTCCGGTGCTCGGACATCACCGCCGGCCGGCGCCCCAGGGCGCCTCTGACTCGCCGGAGCGCATTCTCAAACGGTCTCTAAACCGACGATGTGCCGGGCAGCTTGCCGAGGAAGTCCATTTTGCCGATCGCCACACCGTTGTGACGCAGGATGGCGTGCGTGGTGGTGACGTGGAAGAAGAAGTTCGGGAACATCCAGGCGGTGACGTAGTCCGCGCCTGTCATGGTGCGGGTCGTTTTGCCGGCCTTGAAGGTGATCTCGCCGCGTCGGCTGCGGCGTCTATTTTGGTGTCGGTCGAGGCTTTTGAGGAAATCCTGTGTCCTGGCGATGCGCGCCTGGAGGTCGGGAAAGCTGGTTTCGGTATCGGGCCAGGAGGGTGCGTCGATGCCGGCGAGCCTGGCGCCGCCTCCCTTGGCCGCGTCGCTCGCGATCTGCACCTGGCGGACGAGCGGAAACATGTCGGGGTAGAGGCGCGCCTGGAGCAGGACGGCGGGATCGATCTTGTGGGCCTCGGCGTGTGCGGCGCCTTTGTCGAGAATTGTCGAAAGCGAGCCAAGCATCCGCAGGCAGGTTGGAATGGCGAGATCGAACAGCGAGAGTGACATGAGTGGCTCCGATATGGCGGGCAGGACGGGTATAACGGGCCCGGCTTGAAGAAGCCATTCTGCAGGAGAAAGCCGCATGGACGCCAGCCTGCGCGACGCTGCCAAGGAGTTCCTGGTGCGCTACGGCGGGGACTTGTTTCCCAACCTATTCGTCTCGGCGAAGGGCACGTGTGGTACGGGACGATACCGGACGGGAAATTCTGGATTTCACCTCGGGCCAGATGTGCGCGACGATCGGCCACAATCATCCGGCCATCGTGGAGGCGGTGAACCGGGCCGGCACCAAGGCCTTCCACATGTTCAGCGGGATGATCCCCGAGGTGGTGGCGGAGCTGGCTCGCACGCTGGCGCGGGACTGGATGCCGGCGGGGCTGAGCAAGTCGGTGTTCGTCAACACCGGCTCGGAAAGCAACGAGGTGGCGCTGCGGATGGCGAAGATGCACACCGGCGGCTACGAGGTGCTGGCGGTGGGCGGTTCGTGGCACGGCCCTACCGGCGGGGCCAGCGGTGTGTCTTTCGCCAGCGACCGCAGGGACTACGGCGTGCCGGCGCCGGGGGTGTTCGTGATGCCGGAGCCGAACGCGTATCGTCCGTACATCAAGGGCGGGTCGGAGGACGAGGAGGCGCTGGCGTGCCTGGAACTCGGGCTGCAGGATGTTCGACATGCAGTCGGCGGGCAAGCCGGCGGCGATCATCATCGAGCCGGTGATCAGCGCGGGCGGGGTGCTGGTGCCGCCGAAGGCGTACATGCAGGCGCTGCGGCGTGCCGCCGACGAGCGCGGGATGCTGCTGATCTTCGATGAGGCGCAGACCGCGTTCGGCCGGATCGGACACCGCACCGGGTCGGCGTTCTTCGGCGTGGTGCCGGACATCATGAGCGTGTCGAAGACGCTGGGCGGCGGGCTGCCGCTGGCGGGCACGATCACCACGCCGGCGATCGAGGATAGTATCCATCGCAAGCACTTCACCTACTACACGAGCCACGTGTCGGACCCGCTGCTGGGCGAGGTCGGCCTGGCGGTGCTGCGGGTGCTGGAACAGGAGCGGCTGGTGGAGCGGGCGGGTGTGATGGGCGATTACCTGCGGGCGCGTCTGCTGGACCTGCAGCAGCGCTACGAGGCGATCGGCGACGTGCGCGGCGTGGGGCTGCTGCTGGGTGTGGAGTTGGTGAAGGACCGTGAGTCGCGCGTGCCGTATCACGCGCTCGGCGCGCTGACGACGCAGAAGTGCTTCGAGAAGGGGCTGAGCATGAACATCCGCCGGCGCCCGGAACGCGGCTCGGTGTGGCGGATCGCGCCGCCGCTGACGGTGTCGCACGAGGAGATCGATCGGGCGGCGGGGATTCTGGACGAGGCGCTGCGGGAGGGGCTGGAGGAGGTGGCGGGGCGGGGGTGAGTTGGGGTACGGCTTGAAAGCTGAGGGGTGAAGTGGCGGAGCAGAAGCAGCCCGCGGTGTATATTATGGCGAGTCAGCGCAATGGCACGCTTTATACAGGTGTCACTTCGAACCTGGTACGGCGGGCGTGGCAGCATAAGCATCCGGTCGTTGGCGGGTTCGGCGCTCGTTATCGCTGCGTGATGCTGGTGTGGTACGAACAGCACGTGGATATGCGTGAGGCGATTGCGCGTGAGAAGCAGATCAAGGCCGGGTCGAGGAGGAACAAGCTGACGTTGATCGAGGCGATGAACCCTGGCTGGCGGGATTTGTGGGAGACGTTGTGAGCGGGGGTGCTGTGCGAGCCGCCTGGATCGCCACGGCCCGCTGCGCGGGCCTCGCGATGACGGGGTGTCTTCGTGCGCCTCTGGCGTCCGCTGGGCCGGCACGCCACCGGGTCGAGGAGGAACAAGCTGACGTTGATCGAGGCGATGAACCCTGGCTGGCGGGATTTGTGGGAGACGTTGTGAGCGCGGGTGCTGTGCGAGCCGCCTGGATCGCCACGGCCCGCTGCGCGGGCCTCGCGATGACGGGGTGTCTTCGTGCGCCTCTGGCGTCCGCTGGGCCGGCACGCCACCGGGTCGACGCACGGCCCGCTGCGCGGGCCTCGCGCGATGACGGGGGTCGTCTTCGTGGCGCCTCTGGGCGTGCACGCCGGTCGGGTCGCCGCGGCACGCCGCTCGGGGATCGCCACGGCCCGCTGCGCGGGCCTCGCGATGACGGGTGTCTTCGTGCGCCTCTGGCGTCCGCTGGGCCGGCACGCCTGGATCGCCCCCGGCTTTCGCTCGGGGCAGGCACGGCCCGCTGCGCGGGCCTCGCGATGACGGGTGTCTTCGTGCGCCTCTGGCGTCCGCTGGGTCGGCACGCCTGGATCGCCCCCGGCTTTCGCTCGGGGCAGGCACGGCCCGGCGCGCTCGCGATGGCGGCGGGGCGACGCTGGGCTGAAAGTCGTAGAAGGGATATTATGGAAAGTCGAGTCAGGCGGCAGAGACGTAGCCGCGGGCCAGGACGGTGCGGATCAGCTGATCCAGCGCGGCGTAGCTGAACGGCTTGGTCAGAAGCGCCGTGGCGGGGTCGGCGAGTTCGGCGGCTGTGAGGGCTTCGTGGGCGTATCCGGTGGCGAAGACCACGCCGAGGCCCGGACGGGCCACGCGAGCCTGTTCGGCCACGACCCGGCCGTTCATGCCGGGCAGACCGATGTCGGTGAAAAGCAGGCGGACATCCTGATGGGTGCGCAGCAAGGCGAGCGCGGCGGGACCGTCGGGCGCTTCGAGCACGCGGTAGCCGAGTTCCCGCAAGGCGCTGACGCTTTGGGCGCGGACTTCGGGATCGTCCTCGACCAACAGGATGGTTTCGTTTCCGCCGCTTACCGGTGTCGCGCTGACGCCGTCGGGCCGGTCGAGCGGCATCCCCTCGGCCGAAGGAAGCAGCAGCCGCACAGTGGTGCCGCGGTCCGGGCTGCTGGTGATGCGGACGGTGCCGCCGGATTGCCGCACGAAGCCATAGACCTGCGACAACCCCAATCCGGTGCCCTGGCCGGGCGGCTTGGTGGTGAAGAACGGCTCGAAGACATGGTCGATCACGTCGGCTTGCATGCCGATACCGGTGTCGCTGACGGCGATTGCGACGGCCTCGCCCACCTCGGGGTCATGGGCGGTATCGACTTCGAGGCGCAGCGTTCCGCCCTCGGGCATGGCATCGCGGGCGTTCACGGCGAGGTTGATGAGGGTGTTTTCGAGCTGGTTGGGATCGGCGAGGACGGGAGCCGGCCTGGCAGCGAGGGCGACTTCGAGCCGGACATTCTCGCTGAGAGTGCGGCGGAGCATGTCCGACATGCCGGACAGCACGCTGTTGGCGTCGAGCACGCGGGGCTGGAGCGCCTGGCGGCGGGCGAAGGCGAGCAGGCGCTGGGTGAGTTGCGCGCCGCGCTCGGTGCCGCGGAGGGCGTTGGAGGTAAACCGTTCCACCACGCTCTGGGGCACCATTCCGGACGCGGCGCGCCGGCGCAGGGATTCCAGGTTGCCGACGATGACCTGCAGCAGATTGTTGAAGTCATGGGCGATGCCGCCGGTGAGCTGGCCGATTGCCTCCATCTTCTGGGCCTGGCGCAGGGCTTCCTCGGCCTTCATGCGCTCGGCGATTTCGGCGGTGACGCGTGCCTCGAGGGTTTGGTTGAGATCACGGAGCGCCTGGGCGCTGCGGACTTCCTCATCGACATCGGCATAGATGCAGATGGCGGCGGTGACGGCTCCGGCGGCGTCGGTGAGCGGAATCGCGGTGGCACGGAGCCAGCGCATCGTGTCGTCGGGCCGGCGGTAGAGCAGCGTCTGGTCGCGGACGGTTTCGCCGTGCAGCGCCCGCCAGACGGGAGAGCGGTCGAGCGGGATGGGCGAGCCATCGGGCAGGAGCAGTCTCCACTGTGAGAAATCGGCGAAGTTGTGCGGTCGAGCCCGGGGCACGGCCGAGCATGGGTTCCATCGCGGCGTTGGTCAGCACGAGGTTTCCGCCGGGCTCGAAGACGCCGACGCCGAAGGTGAGGTTCTGCACGACGGTTTCGAAGCGGCGGCGCTCGGTTTCGGCTTCCTCGCGCAGGGCGCGCTCACGCGCGGCGGCCTGGCGGCGCAGACGCGAGAGGGTGACGTTGCTTTCGACGCGGGCGACGAGTTCGCGGGCGGAGAACGGCTTGACGAGGTAGTCGTCGGCGCCGGCTTCGAGGCCTTCGACGCGGGCTTCCTCGCCGGCGCGGGCGGAGAGCAGGACGACGGGGACGTCGTGCAGGTCGGGATCGGCGCGCAGGGCGCGGAGCAGGCCGAAGCCGTCGAGGCGCGGCATCATGACGTCGGTCATGACGAGGTCGGGGCGGGCGTGGCGCGCGGCGCGGAGGGCGGCTTCGCCGTCGGGCGCGGTGCGCACGTCGAAGCGTGGGCTGAGCAGCCGGCGGACGTATTCGCGCATGTCGGTGTTATCGTCGGCGAGCAGGACGATGCGGGCGCTGGCCTTGGACGTGTTCGGTTTCCGGTTCGTAGAGATCGTGGCGGATCTCCGTGCGTGGGGATGGAGGTTTCGCCGGGCAGCCAGCGGAGTGCCTCTTCGAGGAAGGACTCGGCACGCACGCCGCGCGCGGAGGCTACCGGCGTTTCGGCGATGCGTTCCGGCGGCAGATGGGCGCGACCCATGGGGACGCGCACGTGGAAGGCGGAGCCGCGGCCGGGGGTGCTGGTGACTTCGACCTCGCCGCCGTGGAGGCGCACGAGTTCGTTGACCAGGGCGAGGCCGATGCCGGTGCCCTCGTGGGTGCGGCCCTGCTGGCCGGCGATGCGGTGGAAGCGATCGAAGATGCGGGGCAGTTCGTTTGGGGGGATGCCGACGCCGGTGTCTTGCACGGTGAGTTCGGCGCGGCCGTTGCCGGTGCGCAGGCGGACGGTGACCTGGCCGGTCAGCGTATATTTGAATGCGTTTGAAACCAGGTTGAGGACGATCTTTTCCCACATGTCGCGGTCCACATGGACCGGTTCGGGCAGCGGGGGGCAGTGGACCTGGTAGTCGAGACCGGCGCGCTCCATGGCGGAGCGGAAGGTGCTGGCGAGGTCGGCGGTGAAGGCGGCGAGGTCGATCGGTTCGTAGCTGGCTTGCAGGCGGCCGGCCTCGATGCGGGAGAAGTCGAGCAGGGTGTTGACGAGCTTCTGGAGGCGCAGGCCGTTGCGGCGGATGAGTTCGAGGTCTTCGCGGCTGGCGGGGATTTCGTGGCCGGGGGTCGTGAGCATCTGCTCGACGGGGCCGAGCATGAGGGTGAGCGGGGTGCGGAATTCGTGGGAGGCGTTGGAGAAGAAGGCGGTCTTGGCGCGGTCGATTTCGGCGAGGGCCTCGGCACGGCGGCGTTCGGCTTCGTAGGAGCCGGCGTTGGCGACAGCGGCGGCGATCTGTCCGGCGACCAAGCTGAGGAAGCCGCGATAGGCGTCGTCATGGAGGCGGTAGGGGTTGAGGCCGACGACGAGCACGCCGGCGGGCTGTTCGCGACCTGAGGCGGCGATGGGCAGGAGGGCGGCGCGTTCGGGCGGACGGTCCCAATCGCCGCGGGGCAGGTCGGTGAACCGGGTGCCGAGCGCGTCCAGCAGATCGGGTCCTTTGCCGTGCAGGATGTCGGTCAGGGGCCAGGCGGACGGGTTGCCGAGTGCGCTGGCCGGGGGAACGCCGGCGCGTCCGGCGAGGCGGGCCGGCTCCCCTCCCCTCGCCCCTTCGCCGTCGGCGAGGAACAGGAGGGCGAAGGGCAGGTCCTTGGGGTTTGTTTCCAGCGCGGCGGCGGCGCGTTCGCAGGCTTCCTGGGCGGTGCGCGCCTCGGCGGTGCGGGCGGCGAGTTCGCGCAGCAGCATCACCTGGCGTTCGCCGATGATGCGCTGGGTATCTTCGGTGTTGGCGCAGAAGATGCCGCCGATCGCGCCATCGTCGCCCGGGACCGGGCTGTAGCTGAAGGTGTAGTGGGTTTCCTCGGGGTAGCCGTTGCGCTCCATGATGAGGAGGAGCGCCTCGTCATAGGTTCCTTCGTTGCCGCGCAAGGCCTGTTGTGCGCGGGGGCCGACCTGGTCCCAGATTTCGCGCCAGACCACGGAGGCCGGCTGGCCGAGTGCGGCGGGGTGTTTGCCGCCGAGGATGGAGCGGTAGGCGTCGTTGTAGAGGTTGATGAGGTGCTCGCCCCACCAGACGAACATGGGCTGGCGGGAGGTGAGGATGACGCGGACCAGGGTTTTCAGGCTGCCGGGCCATTGGGGCGGGGCGCCAAGGGGGGTGCGTGTCCAATCGGTGGTGCGCATCAAGGCGCCAAGTTCGCCGCCGCCGTGGAGGAAATCGGGCGTGCCCATGGGGATGAATTATCCTGAGGCGGAATGAGGCGGTAGTGCGGCGTGCGTGGGTGGGGCTGAATTCTGCGTGGTGTGACGTGCGTTGTCGAATGACGGTATGCCGACGAGCGTAGAGATTCGCGCGAAGGCCGCCCTTGCAGACGAACTGCCATGTGTATATTTTATCTTATCTATACACATCGACCGGGGGGTCGGTATGCGGACCAACATCGAAATCGACGACGATTTGCTGGCGCAAGCCTTGGCGGTATCTGGCCTATCGACCAAACGAGCCGCGGTAGAAGAGGGATTGCGATTGCTGCTTCGCGTGCGCGAGCAGGCGAAGGCGCTGAGAGAACTCAAAGGACTCGGATGGGAGGGTGATCTGGACGAAATGCGTCAAGGTCGCCGGGCACGCCGGTCGTGATTCTGGTCGATAGCTCGGTCTGGATTGCGCATCTGCGGGGCCATCAGACGGCGGCGACCGCCCGGCTCGTGGCGGCCGCGGGCAGGGAGCCTCTCCTGATCGGCGACCTCATTCTGCTTGAGGTTCTCCAGGGCGCCCGAGACGAGGTCCATGCTGCGCGCATCGAGCGCGGCTTGCGCCGGTACGCTGTCGTGCCGCTTCTGGACGCGCCCCTCGCCCCTCGTGCCGCGCGAAATTATCGCAAGCTGCGGGAACTGGGCGTTACGATCCGCAAGACAGCCGACGTCATCATCGGCACCTTCTGCATCGAACATCATCACTCGTTGCTGCACGATGATCGCGATTTTACGCCAATGGAGGAACATCTCGGCCTTATGGTCGTGTAGGTCATGTTCTGACGGGGCGGACGGTGAGGGAGCCTGACGGGAGCGGTTGCAGTAGTTCGGATTCCGGTTTGGTGAGATCGAGCCAAGCGGACCAGTCGGCGCGTTGCAGGATGACGACCTGGCGGTTGTGGATGGGCGCGATGTCCGCGCCGGGAGCGGTGGTGAGCAGGGTGAAGGCGTCGCCTTTGTCGGGGATGGGGCGCCAGAGGCCGGCGAAGCAGAACCAATCCTCATTGGTCTTGGTGAACTGCCATTTGGATTTCGGGGATTTGGTGCCGGTGAATTCGAAGAAGTGCGAGGCGGGGACGAGGCAGCGTCCCTTGGGGAAGCGGCGCCCTTCGGAGCGGAAATTGATGATGGGTGCGCCTTTGGGACGTGCCGGCGGGAAACCCCAGCGGAGCTGGGTGAACTCGATGCCGCTGTCGGTGAGGCGGATGACGGGGGCGGTGTCGGTCGGCCAGATGTCGTCGCGGGGTTCGAGATTCGGGGCGGCGTCAGGGAAGCGGACGGGGATGCGGAGTTCGCTGAAGGCTTCGAGGTAGGCGGTGTAGGGGATGTTGTTGCCGTAGTCGTTGCACATGGAATTTCGTGTCAGCCGATGGTGAGGACGAGGCCGTCGATACCCGGCTCGATGCCGGGCGGCAGACGGCTGGTGAGAGATGCCCAATCCATGTCGGTGCCCATGTGCGTGAGGATGGTGCGGCGTGCGCCGACACGCTGGGCCCAGTCGAGCACTCGGTCGAGATGCGCGTGGGTGGGGTGCGGGGTGAGGCCGAAGCAGCCGACCAGCCAGGTGTCGATGCCGTCGAGGGCGGCGAAGGCTGGTTCATCGAGGTTCACGAGATCGGTGGAGTAGGCGAAGGCGCCGATACGCAGGCCGAGGGTGGTGACCCGGCCGTGGTCCTGGGCGAAGGTGCGGATCGTGAGGCCGGCGGCCTGGATGGTTTCACCTGGATGGATCGCGTGGGCGCGGAAGACCGGACGGTAGAAGCCGGGCGGGTTCCAGGGGCGGAAGGCGTAACCGAAGCGGGTTTCGATCTCCTCGAGCGTGGCTTCGGTGGCGTAGGCGTCGAGCGGGCGGTCGGCGATGCGGTTGAGGATGCGCACGTCGTCGAGGCCGGTGATGTGGTCGGCGTGGGCGTGGGTCCAGAGGATGGCGTCGATATGTGCGATGCCGCAGGCGAGAAGCTGGGCGCGCATATCGGGAGAGGTATCGACGAGCAGCCGCTGGCCGGCGCGTGCTTCGATGACGATGCTGGCGCGGGTGCGGCGGTTGCGGGGTTCGGCGGGGTCGCAGCGGCCCCACTCGCCGTGTCCGTCGGGGCCGCCCAGCATCGGCACGCCGGCGGAGCCGCCGCAGCCGAGGAGGGTTATGCGCATTCGGTTCTCCGAGCTCGGGAGTGTCTATACCGGGAGGAGCGGGGCGGGAACGCGGGGGTTTGCGCGGCTGAGGGATGATGCGGCATCGTGTCGGATGATGGGCAAACGGCGGGTGACCAGGTCCACGGAGAGCCTCCGCACGCCGTCGCTGGATGACGGATATCGTTCCATGGCGGCCGACGTTGCTCGCGAAGCGGAAGCACGGGAGTGGTGCAATGGCTTCGCGCTTCGTGTGGTGCGGCGGGTGAGGCGCGCCAGATGGCGGAACGGCGCGACGGGACGGGACGTCGTGGACGGCTGCGACAAGCCTGGAGTGAAAGCCCCATAGGCGCCAGAAAGAAATTGGTGGGTCTGTGCGGTTGGCTGGGTTGCCGTGGCAAGCTGCGCGGGCCTAACAAGAAAACGGGGGTCGGTGCAGTTCGCCTGGATTGCCGCGTCGCGCTGCGCGCTCCTCGCAATGACGGTTTGGGGCCGCCGGTGGGAAACGAACATGCGCGCAGCCGCCGTCGGTGCGCAGATGGCCGGGACTTCGCCCGGCCCTGACGGACGGTCGGCGTCAAGGGATATCAATCCGCCTTGCGGAACAGACGGAGGAAGTTACCGGTGGTGAGGGCGGCGGTTTGTTCCAGGCTGAGGCGGCGGATTTTGGCGAGGACGGTGGCGGTGTGGCGGACGTTGGCGGGTTCGTTGCGTTTGCCTCGAACGGGGGCGGGCGCGAGGTAGGGGGCATCGGTTTCAACGAGGATGCGCTCGGCCGGGAGGTCGCGGGCGATGTCGCGCAGGGCATCGGATTTCGGGAAGGTCAGGATGCCGGAGAAGCTGACGTAGCCGCCCATGGTGATGGCGGTTTCCGCGAGGGCGCGGGTGGAGGAGAAGCAGTGGAGGAGGAAGGCGAAGTCGCCGCCGGTTTCGCGTTCCTCGTGCAGGATGCGGGCGATGTCGTCGTCGGCGTCGCGGGCGTGGATGGCGAGGGGGAGATTGGCGAGACGGGCGGCGCGGATATGGGCGCGGAAGCTTTCCTGCTGCACGTCGCGGGGCGCGCGGTCGTAGAAGTAGTCGAGGCCGGATTCACCGATGCCGATGATCTTGGGGTGCTCGGCGATGCCGGCGAGGGTTTCCGGTTCGGGGATGGGCGCTTCGGCGGCGTGATGCGGATGGACGCCGATGCAGCCCCAGACATTGGGGATGGTTTCGACGAGGCGGAGCACGGTGGCGGCCTGTTCCAGGCTGGTTCCGATTGTCACCATCTCGGAGACGCCGGATTCGGCAGCGCGGGCGAGGATGGCGGGCCGTTCGGTGTCGGTGAAGTAGTCGAGGTGGCAGTGGGAGTTGATCGAGCACGGTCGGGTCCTTCGGGTGGGGTGAGGGCCCCTGCCCTACCCCGCTTGCTCTGTCCTATACCATGGCTCGCTGACCGCGACCCATGGTATAGGAGTTTTGCTTCGCGCGCGGCCGCCCCTCCAACCCCGCGCGCATACCAAGTCTCGGCGACCGCATAAGTCGCGGTCACCAAGCCTTGGTATAGGGCACGCATGGGATCGACGTTCAATGGCAGCGAGCCGCTGGCACGCTTGCGTGCGTTGCCGCGCGTGCGGTTGGCGCATTTGCCGACGCCGCTGGAACCGATGCGTCGCCTGGGAGCGGCGGTGGGGCTTGGTTCGCTGTGGGTCAAGCGGGACGACTGCACCGGGCTTGGCGGCGGCGGCAACAAGGTGCGCAAGCTGGAGTTTTCGCTGGGCGCCGCGTTGGCGGAGGGCGCGGATTGCGTGGTGTGCGGCGGCGTCGTGCAGTCGAATACCGTACGCCAGGTGGCAGCGGCCTGCGCGAAGCTGAGCATCGAATGCCACCTGGGGATCATGCGCGGGCGGCTTGCGGTGGTGGAGCCGGGATACGAGCGCTCGGGCAACATGCTGCTGGACCGGCTGTTCGGTGCGGTCATTCACGATATTCCGTGGGATGAGGATCGGAACGGGCGGCTTCGGGCGATCGTCGCGCGGTTAAGGGCGGATGGGCGTCGGCCGTATCTCGGTGCCGTATGGTGCGTCGGATGCGCTGGGCGCGATGGGGTACGTGGCTGCGGCGGAAGAGGTGGTTCGCGGCGTGCCGGATGTGCGGTGGATCGTGCATGCCAGCGGCAGCGCGGGGACTGCAGGCGGGGTTGCTGGCCGGATTGCTGGCGCTGGGCCATGGGGCGCGGGTGATCGGGATCGATGTGGATGCGCAGCCGGAGCGCGTGCGGGCGGATGTGTGCCGGGTGGGGCGGGAGGCGGCGGCGCTGTTGGGAATTGCGGATCGCTGGCGGGATGATGCTGTGGAGGTTGCCGGCGAGTGGAGTGCGGGGGCGTACGGGGTTGCGGATGCGGTTACGGAGGAGGCGATGCGGCTGGCGGCGCGAACCGAGGGGCTGGTGGTGGATCCGGTGTATGCCGGCAAGGGGATGGCGGGGCTGATCGGGTCTGGCCCGGGCGGGTCGTTTCGGACGGGACGAGACGGTGGTGTGGGTGCACACGGGGGGTTGGCCGGGGGTGTTCGCGTATTCGGCGACGATGGCGCGGGCTGCAGGGTGAGTGCGGTTCGCCCCCGGGTCTTCGCCCGGGGCAGGCTCTGGATCGCCACGGCCCCTTCGGGGCCTCGCGATGACGATGTGGGTCGTTTGTGTGCGAACGGCGAGCGGTTCAGTTGGCTTCGACGTAGCGGGGAAAGACGCCTGCGGGCGGCGGAAGGGCGATGCCGTGGGGGAGCGGCGTGGCGAGGTCGGCGAAGGTGCGGGCGTCGGTTGGCACGCCGAGCTGGTCGAGCATGCGCGCCATCGAGCCGGGCATGACGGGTTGCAGCATGGTGGCGATGACGCGCAGCGTATCGGTCAAGACGCGCAGCACCGCGGACATGCGGGGCGGATCGGTGCGGCGGAGGGCCCAGGGCGCCTGGCGGTCGATATAGGCGTTGGCGGCGCGGACGATTTTCCAGACGTCTTCGAGGGCTTCGTAAAAGGCCTGGCGGTCGATACGTTCGCGCAGCAGCGCGGGAAGGGCGGCGGCGGCGTCGAGCAGTTCCTGATCCTCGGCGGTGGGTTCGGCGCGCGCGGGAAGCTTGCCGTCGCAGTTGCGGGCGATCAGTGAGAGCGTTCGCTGGGCGAGGTTGCCGAGTTCGTTGGCGAGTTCGCCGTTGATGCGGGTGACGAGGGCCTGATCGCTGATGGTGCCGTCGCCGCCGAAGGGTTTCTCGCGGAGCAGGAAATAGCGGACCTGGTCGAGGCCGTAGATGGCGGCGAATTTGCGCGGCTCGATGACGTTGCCGAGGGACTTGCTCATTTTCTCGCCGGCGACGGTCCACCACCCGTTGGCCGATACGCGGCGCGGCAAGGGCAGGCCGGCGGCCATGAGGAAGGCCGGCCAATAGACGGCATGGAATCGGATGATGTCCTTGCCAACGACATGCACATCGGCGGGCCAGAATTTCCAGAGCGGCGTCGGATTCGTCGGGGAAGCCGCAGGCGGTGACATAGTTGTTCAGCGCGTCGAGCCAGACATACATGACATGGTCGGGCGAGCCGGGCACGGGGATGCCCCAGCGGAAGCTGGTGCGGCTGATGGAGAGGTCGTTCAGTCCGCCGCGGACGAAACTGACGACCTCGTTGCGGCGGCCGGGCGGCAGGATGAAGTCAGGCTGTGCTTCGTAGAGTTGCAGCAGCTTGTCCTGAAAGGCGCTGAGACGGAAGAAGTATGACGGTTCGCGCACCCAGGCGACGGGCGCACCCGACGGTGCGAGCCTGGTGCCGTCAGTCGCGGTGGCGAGTTCGGATTCGTCGTAGAAGGCCTCGTCGCGGACGGCGTACCAGCCCTCGTAATGGCCGAGATAGATGTTTCCGGATGCCTCGATCCGGCGCCAGAGTTCCTGGGAGGAGACTTTGTGCCGTTCCTCGGTGGTACGGATGTAGCATGTCGTAGGAGATGTTCATCTTGTCCGCCATGTCGCGGAAGTCGGCGGAGATACGGTCGGTGAAGGTTCTGCGGATCGACGCCGGCCTCACGCGCCGCGGCTTCCACCTTCTGGCCGTGTTCGTCGGTGCCGGTCAGGAAGAAGACGTCGTAGCCGTCGAGCCGCTTGAAGCGTGCCACCACGTCGGCCGCGATCGAGGTGTAGGCGTGGCCGATATGGGGGGCGCCGTTCACGTAATAGATCGGCGTGGTGACGTAGAAGCGCTGGCTCATGCCGGGTTTGGGGCCGCCTGAATTCAAGAGCGACAGGCTTTGGAGAATTGCCTGCCGCCTGTCCAGGGCCAGGGCCTCGGTGTCGCGTTGGATGGTGCCGAGGGATTGCCAGATGGCGGTCCAGCCGGCGGGGCCGTGGACGGCGGACAGGCGGAGCTGGGCGGGTTCGGCGTGGCCTCGGGCTGATTCGCGCACGGCGGCGGCGATGGCGGCGCGCAGCAGCTCCATGAAGGGGGTGAAGGCCTCGGGCTTCGAGAGCTTGTCGGCCACGCCGTGGGCGGTGAGCGGGGTGAGGTCCGGGACGGCGTTCAGCACGTCATCGACGATGGCGGCGACACTGATCCCCTCCCCTTCCGCCAGCGCCATTGCGCGGCCGGGTGAGCCTTCGGCGAGGGAGATCAGGCGGAGGCGCTCGGTTTCGTCGGCGTCGGGGAGCAGACGGCGGAGGAGCGTGTCCATGGCGTCGTCGGAGAGCGGCCGCAGGGCGATGCGGCGGCAGCGGCTGCGGACCGTGGGGGGCAGGCGGCCGGGGGCGGCGCAGACCAGGAGGAGGAGCGAGGCTTTGGGGGGTTCCTCGAGGATTTTGAGCAGCGCGTTGGCGGCGTTGCGGTTGAGCTCGTCGGCGCGGTCCACGACGACGATGCGCCAGCCGCCTTCGGCGGGGGTGAGGCGGAGGAAGTCGCCGGCGGCGCGGACGTCGTCCACGGCGATTTCGGTGCGGAGGCGCTTGGTGGTGGGGCTGAGGTGCGCTCGAGGGTGAAGAGGTCGGCGTGGGCGCCGGCGGCGATGCGGCGAGCGACGGCGTTCGGGTCAGTGTTCGGGGGGCGGCGCCTTGAGCGAGCAGGCGGCGGGCGATGTGGTAGGCGAAGGTGGCTTTGCCGATGCCGGCGGGGCCGGTGATGAGCCAGGCGTGATGCAGGCGGCCGGAGGCGCAGCGCGCGGTCGAACTCGGCCTGGGCGGCGTCGTGGCCGATGAGGTCGGAGGCGGCGCGGGGGTCGGCGGGCATCGGGCGGTTGTATAGCGCGACGGGGTGAGGTTGAACGGGCGACCGCCGATCCGACGTACCCCCATTCCGGGTTTTATGCGCGGCGGCCTGCCTTGCCTGCGGGGGTAAAGGCGGGAGGGCCCGCCTTCGGGGGCCATGACGGGGGATCAGGGTTTGCGTGCTGCGGCCTCGGCTCCGTGCGCCTGGGAGCTGGACGAAGCCTCGGCGGTCGGAAGCCGCCCGGAATAGAGGCGTTACCCACCGGCGGCTGCCGTCGGTATTGGCGAGCAGCAGGGCGACGAATCGTTTTGTTGGCCTTGGCGTGGGCGATGGCGTCCATGGCCTGATCGGGGGTGGCGACCGGCTGGTTCTGCACGGCGAGCAGCACGTCTCCGGCCTTGATCCCGTTGGTGAACGCCTCGGAGGCCGGATTGACGGCGGCGATGACGACGCCGTCCGGCTCCGACAGGTTGTAGAAGGTTTTGGCGGCGCTGGAGATCGGCGCAAGGATGAGGCCGAGATCGGGGGTGGCGGCGGCATCGGCGTTTTCCATGGTGCTGGTGATGTTCGACGCCATGGACATGTTCCGCCACTGCTCGACGACCACGTTCGCTGTCATGGGTTTGCCGTCGCGGATGAAGCCGAGGGAGACGGTCTTGTTGAGCGGGGTGAGGATGACGTCTTCCATAAAGACGCGGTCGGAGGCCGGGGTCGCATCGCCATAGCGGGTGATGACGTCGCCGAATTTGAGGCCCGCGCGGGCGGCCGGGCTGTCAGCGTCGGTTTGGGTGACGAGGACCCCGGTGTTTTGCGGCAGGTTGAAGGCATGCTGCAAGGCCGGGGTGATTTCCTGGATATGGACGCCGATCCAGCCGACGGTGACGCTGCCGGGGTGGAGGAAGTGGCGCAGCGTGTAGTCGGCTGACTTGCTGGCGATGGCGAAGCCGAGGCCGTTGGACCCTTCCCCGGCGGCGTTGGTGACCAGGATGGTATCCACGCCGAGGACATTGCCGTCGCGGTCGATCATCGGGCCGCCGGAATTGCCATGGTTGAGTGCCGCATCGGTCTGGATGTAGTCGTCGATCGGGGTGTTCATCAGGCTGCGATGGACGGCGCTGACGATGCCCGAGCTGACGGAGGTTCCGAGGCCAAGGGGATTGCCGATCAGGAGGACCGGCTCGCCGACTTCGGCTTTGTCGCTGTCGGCGAATTTCAAGTATGGCAGGGGGTGGCCGACATCGATCTTGACGACGGCAAGATCGAGCAGGCTGCTGGCGCCGATCAGGGTTCCGTTCCATTGCGAACGATCGGTCATGGTGACGGTGATGCGGAAGGCGCCGGCGATGACGTGCTTGTTGGTGAGGATGACTCCGGACGGATCGACGATGAAGCCGGTCCCGACATCGCGCGAGCGCTGCGGGGTGCCATCCTTGTCGGTGATCGTTTCTATTGCAATGTTGACGACGGCGGGGATGGTCTGGCGGACGATGCTGCTCCAATCCATCGGCATGGCGGCGGCGTGGGCCGGTGCGTCGGGGGCGGCGACGACGGCGGCTGCCAGCGCGGCACAGAGGGCGAGGGTGGGGCTGAGATGTGGCGCGGGCATGAGGCCTCCGGTGGGTCGGTGCGATGGTGTATGGCGGCAATGCGGACCGGGTATCGCCAGCGAGCGTTGATACCCCGCCGGGTCCCCGCTGTCGCGGTGATGACGGAGCGGCGGTCTATTCGTGTGTCGCGAAACCTTATTGCATCTTGATATAGCGGTAGGGGAAGAAGTCATCGCCCGGCTGGGCGACGCTGACGTTCTTTTTGGTGGCCCAGACGATGACCTGCTGGTGGAGCGGGATGGAGGCGACATCATCCTGGATGATTTTCGCCGCCTGGTCGATCATGTCATTGCGCTTCTGCTCGTCGGATTCGACGCCGATCATGTCGATGAGCTTGTCGAGGTCCGGGTTGGAATAGCCGCCGACATTGACCTCGCCGCGTTCGCCATTGCGGGTTCCGAAGAGGGTGTAGAGCGCGTTGTGGGCATCGTAGGTCGCCGGGGTCCAGCCGAGCAGGTAAAAGTCGGTGTCGTATTTCGGGGCAAGGATCTTGGCGAAGAATTTCGCCTTGGTCTGGGCGTTGAGGCTGACCTTGATGCCGACGCGTGCGAGCATGGCGGAGATCGCGGTGCAGATCTGCTCGTCCATGACGTAGCGGTCGTTCGGGCAATCGAAGGCGACGGAGAACCCCTGGGGATAGCCGGCGTCGGCGAGGAGCTTCTTCGCCTCATCGACGGAGGGGGTGGGGCGGACGTCGAGCTTGGGGTCGTAGCCGTTCACCCCGGGTCCCCACATCATCCAGCTCGGGTGGGCCAGTCCGAGCATGACGCGCTTGGCGATCAGGTCCTCATCGATGGCGAGGGCGAAGGCACGGCGAACGCGGACATCCTTGAAGGGGTTCTTGCCCTTGATATTGCTGGACGGCAGTTCGTCGCGCGACTGGTCCATGCCGAGAAAGATGGTGCGCAGCTCGGGATGCTCGATCAGCTTGAGGTCGGGCGAGGCCTGCGATGCGCTTCATGTCCTGCGGCGGGACGGAGTAGATCATGTCCTCCTCGCCGGAGAGCAGGGCGGCGACGCGCGTGGGCGCGCTGGAGATGACATCGAATTCGATGGTGTCGGCGTTGCCGGACGGCTTGTCCCACCAGCCGGGGTTGCGTTCGACGACGGTCTTGCGGTCGGGTTCGCGCGAGACGAGGCGGTAGGGGCCGGTGCCCATGGCGTTGTGAACGGCGAAATTGTCCTCGGTGCCGCCGAGCGTGACGACGGGGTCGTCGGTGTGATGGGCGTCACACCAGGCCTTGTTCATGATCAGGAAGTTGGTCTGTTCCTGGACGAAAATCGGATCGGGGTGGGTGGTTTCGAAATCCACGGTCAGGTCGTCGATCTTGCGGGCTTCCTTCACCATGCTCATGGGCGCGCGCATGGACGAGCTCTTGGCGAGGATGCGGTGGAGGGAGAAGACGACGTCATCGGCGGTGAAGGGCGAGCCGTCCTGCCACTTGACGTTGGGCCGGAGATGGAAGCGCCAGACGGCGGGGCCGGTCTGTTCCCAGCTTGTGGCCAGGGCGGGTTGCAGTTTGAGATCGGCGTCGCGTCGGACGAGGGGTTCGTAGATATTGGCGAGGAAGGAGAGCTGGACGGTTTCCTGACGGGTGTCGGGGTCCATGGCGCCGACATCGCCATCATTGGCCCAGCGGAAGGTGGTTGCGTGCGCCGCCGTGGCGACGGCGATCGCGATCGCCGCGCCTAACAAGGCCGATTTCGAAGCTTTCATCCCCGGGTCCCATCGTTTGCTTTATTGCGTAGAATTTCACAGAACCGTCAGGGTTTCCAGCGTATGTATCTCGTTACCGGAGGCGCCGGCTTCATCGGATCGCATGTGTGCGACGCGTTACTGGCACGTGGAGCGCGGGTGCGGGTGCTGGACGACCTGTCCACCGGGCGCCGCGAGAATGTCCCGGCGGGGGCCGAACTGCTGGTGGGGGATGCGGCTGATCCGGCGGTGGTGCGGGACGCGACGGCGGGCATTTCGGGATGTTTTCACCTGGCGGCGATTGCCTCGGTGGCGCGGGGTGTCGAGGACTGGCTTGGCACGCATCGGGCGAATCTGACGGCGACGATCACCATCCTCGATGCGCTGCGCGGGCGGGATGTGCCGGTGGTGTATGCGTCCTCGGCCGCGGTTTACGGGGATTGCCCGGTGCGGCCGATCGATGAAGCGGCGCCGCTGCGGCCGCTGTCGGCGTACGGGGCCGACAAGCTGGGCTGCGAGTTGCATGCGCGGGTTGCGACGCACGTGCATCGGGTTCCCACGGCGGGGCTGCGATTTTTCAACGTGTATGGGCCGAGGCAGGACCCGCGATCGCCGTATTCCGGGGTGATCTCGATCTTCTGCGAGCGAGTGAGGTCGGGGCGCGCGGTGCAGATCCATGGTGACGGGGGGCAGACGCGGGACTTCGTGTTCGTGGCGGACGTGGTTGCGGCGCTGCTGGCGGCGATGGACGCGCGGCCGGCGGATGTCGCCGGTGCTGAACGTCTGCACCGGGCGGGCGACGTCGGTGAACGAACTGGCGGAGACGATTGGATCGCTGCTGGGGGGGCGGCCGGTGATCGAGCATGGGCCGGCGCGGCCGGGGGACATCCGCGAGTCGGTGGGGGATGCGACGCGGCTGCGGCAGATGCTGGGGATTGTGCCGGCGACCGCGCTGCGCGACGGACTGGCGCAGGTGCTGCGCTGGATGGATCGCTCCTGATCGCGAACGAGGTGTATTGGGTCGCCGCATCGCTGGCGGTGCCACCGCCGAACCTGATCCTGATCGGGATCTTCGGGCTGATCCTGAGCAAGTGGTACCGGCGCTCGGGGTTGGCGATCAGCTCGGTGTGCCTGGTGCTGATGCTGTTGCTGTCGCTGCCGTTCGTCGCCAGCCGGATTCTGGTGTCGCTGGAGGACGAGGTGCCGCGGACGGTGGCGGGCGAGGCGCCGCAGGCGATCGTGGTGCTGAGCGGCGAGACCGAGCGGGTGGTCGGTCCGGGGCCGATCGGGTGGTCGGGCCGCTGACCTTGGAGCGCGAGGCGGCGGCGGCGGGGCTGGCGCGCCGGACCGGGCTGCCGGTGCTGGTTACGGGCGGGCGGCTGCGGAACGACGATCATGCGCGCTGGGCGATCTGATGGCGGCCAGCATGGCGCAGAGCTTCGGGGTTGCGCCTCGGTGGATCGAGGCACGATCGCGGACAACGTGGGAGAATGCCGAGGACAGCGCGGCGATGCTGGCGCCGCTCGGCATCCACAGCGTGTTCGTGGTGACGCATGCCTGGCACATGCCGCGCGCGCTGCTGGCGTTTCGGCATTTCGGGTTGCACGCGGTACCGGCGGTGGTGCGGTGGGACGATACGACCGAGGGGGTGCTGCCGCGCCCGGCGGCGTGGCTGGACAGCTACTACGGGCTGCACGAGTGGATCGGGCTGGGGTGGTACCGGCTGAAGGAGCGGTGGCCGGGGCTGTGACGTTCTCGCGAAGGGTGTGCTCCAGGCGCCCGGATGATGGCGCGGATTCGGGGAGTGTTAGGGTTTGTTTTCAGTGGCCTGCTTATCGCTTAGGTTCGCCGCCTGATGCGGCCAACCTGAGGGGCAGGACACTGGCGCCGTTCGAATACGACTCGCCGATCGGCAAGCTGCGGCTGCAGCAGACGGATGACGGCTGGATGGTCAGTTTTCGGAGCCGGCGGGCGGGGCCGTTCGAACTCGGCGGCGGAGGCTGCGGCGGCGGTGGGCGGGCATCGGACGGGTCTTGCGGCGTGGGATGCGCCGCGGCGGTCCGGGCCGGAGGATATGGTGAACTGGACGCCGATTGGGGATGGGTTTTAAGTCCGGTGCAATTCGGTGGCGGTGAGTGAGTGCGGCTCGCCCTGGATCGCCACGGCCCGCTACGCGGGCCTCGCGATGCTGGGTGGACGGCCTCCCGACGGCATCGATGTGCCAAAGTGGGATGTCCAAACACCCAGCAAAGGAGACCGTCCGTATGGAAGCTACCACAATCGGCCTGGATATCGCCAAGTCCGTGTTCCACGTGCATGTGGCTGATCGCAGCGGCAGAACGATCCTGAGCCGCAAGCTGCGTCGTGCGGAGGTCGAGCCGTTCTTCGCCAAATTCGCCAAATGTGTGGTCGGCATGGAAGCGTGCGGCTCGGCGCACCACTGGGCTCGCATCATCGCCGCGTTGGGCCACGAGGTGCGGCTGATCCCGGCGGCATATGTGAAGCCGTATGTGAAGCGCAACAAGACCGACGCACGCGATGCCGAGGCGATCTGCGAGGCGGTGAGCCGCGCCAACATGCGGTTCGTGGCAATCAAGACCGTGGCGCAGCAGGCCGCGCGCGGGCTGGAACGCTCGCTCGATCTGCTGACCCGTCAGCGCACGCAACTGATGAACAGCGTTCGCAGCCTGCTGGCGGAGGTCGGCATCGTCGCGCGCCCCGGCGAGCGTGGCTTTGCCGAGCTGCTGGCGGTGCTGGCTGATGAGGCGGCGGAGATCCCCGCGGTGCTGCGCGAGGCGTTGTCTCTGATGGCACGACACATCGAGGCGCTGTCGGCTTCCATCACCGTGCTGCAAGCGCGGATCGAGGCGGTCGTGCGCACCAATCCGGTGATGCGGCGGCTGATGACGATCCCGGGGGTTGGGCCGATCACCGCGCACGCGGTGGTCACGGCGATCGGGGATGGGCGGCAGTTCCGCTGTGCGCGGGATTTCGCTGCATGGTGCGGATTGACCCGGCGCGAGCATGCCACGGCCGGGAAGTCGCGCGGGGGCGGGATCAGCCGGCAGGGCGAGACGCGGTGCGCACGCTGTTCGCCTTGGGGGCGAGCACGGTCATGCGGCATGTGCGCACGCACGGTGATCGCGCCACAGAGTGGCAGCGCGGGATTCTGGCGCGCCGGCCGGTGAAGGTTGCGGTGATCGCACAGGCGGCGAAAACCGCGCGGATCGCCTGGGCGGTGTTGGTGTCAGGCGAGGCGTATCGCCGGCCGGCGGCGCAGGTCGCGGCCTGAGCTGATGCACCCCTGCCTGCCCCAGCCTGGCACCAGGCTCGCCGCCGTCAATGATGCTGCGCACCGGCTGCGCCGGTCGCCTGCGGCGATCATTGACCGCGGCTGCGCCCGGTGCCCGATGGGAGTGCAGGCCGGGACGAAGAAACGGCGCGTTCAGCCGAACCAAGAAACCTCCCTTTCCGGTCAGAGGAGCGGCACCGATCGTTTCCCCTGGCCGGTGACCCGGCAAGGAGCAAACAGCAGCGACGGCACAAAGGTCAGGATCTGGGTCGGGACACTCCGTTCTGTCATCGCGCCGCTCAGCGCGCCGCAATGCTTGGAACCCGATCCGCGTCACCCATCGTGGCCAGCGGTCAGCATCAGGCCGCACCAACAGGCCGAATACATGACCGCTCCAGACCGTGGCGCCGTTCTGTCGATCTGCTCTTGCCCACAGGGGGCCGTCCATACATGACGGGGGCCGCGTCGGGGCGGCCACGGTGACGGTGAGTGAGTGCGGCTCGCCCTGGATCGCCACGGCCCGCTACGCGGGCCTCGCGATGACGGGGGCTGCGTCGGGGCGGCCGACGTGACGGTGAGTGAGTGCGGCTCGTCCTGGGTCGCCACGGCCCGCTACGCGGGCCTCGCGATGACGGGGGCTGCGTCGGGGCGGGCCACGGTGATGGTGAGTGAGTGCGGCTCGCCCTGGATCGCCACGGCCCGCTACGCGGGCCTCGCGATGACGGGGGCTGCGTCGGGGGGCCGACGTGACGGTGAGTGAGTGCGGCTCGCCCTGGGTCGTCATGGCCGTTACGGGGCCTCGCGATGACGGGGGCCGCGTCGGGGCGGCCCACGGTGACGGTGAGTGAGTGCGGCTCGCCCTGGATCGCCACGGCCCCTTCGCGGGCCTCGCGATGACGGGGGCCGCGTCGGGGCGGCCCACGGTGACGGTGAGTGAGTGCGGCTCGCCCTGGATCGCCACGGCCCGCTGCGCGGGCCTCGCGATGACGGGGCGCTGCGTCGGGGGCCGACGTGACGGTGAGTGAGTGCAACTCGTCCTGGGTCGTCATGACCTTTCGGGGCCTCGCGATGACGGGGGCTGCGTCGGGGGGGGGCCACGGTGATGGTGAGTGAGTGCGGCTCGCCCTGGATCGCCACGGCCCCTTCGGGGCCTCGCGATGACGGGGCGCTGCGTCGGGGCGGCCACGGTGATGGTGAGTGAGTGCGGCTCGCCCTGGATCGCCACGGCCCGCTACGCGGGCCTCGCGATGACGGTGGGGGCGCGGGGCGGTTGCCTGAGGGCCAGCGGGTGTATGCTGTGGGTGACGTGCACGGGTGCCTGGAGGCGCTGCGGGCCGTTCACGCGGCCATTGCCGACGACCTGCGGGTGCGTCCGGTGCCAAGCGCGACCCTGGTGCATTTGGGCGATTACATCGATCGCGGACCGGAGAGTGCCGGGGTTCTGTCACTGCTTGCGGGTGGTGAGGTTCCCGCCGGCATCAGCGAAACCGTCAATCTATTGGGCAACCACGAGGACCTGTGTCTCGCGGCGCTGGAAGAGCGGACGCGCGAGGGGTTGGCGCTATGGCTGATGAACGGCGGCGGGGCGACGCTGGCGAGTTGGGGGGTGCCCCGGACGGAAGCGCCGGGATGGCGGGATCGGATTCCGCCCGAGCATATCGCGTTCATGCGCGGATTGCGGCTGACCCATGCCGTTGGCTCGTACCTGTTCGTGCATGCGGGGGTGCGGCCCGGCGTGCCTCTGGAGCGGCAAGAGCGGTCGGATCTGATCTGGATCCGGCTGCCTTTCCTGCAGTCGGAGGCGGATTTCGGCGCGGTGGTGGTGCACGGGCATACGCCGATGGGGCAACCCGAGGTGCGGCCGAACCGCATCGGGATCGACACCGGGGCGTTCGCGGGCGGATGGCTGACTTGCGCGGTGCTGGAGCGGGATGAGGTGGGATTCATCCAGAGGTAGAGTTTGCTTGCGCCGTCCTTGCGCTGTTGTTACGGCGTCCCGGCATGAATCACATATCCTCATCCGATCCGCCGGCGGGGGGACCCGGCCATGGTCCTGATCTGGCTGAAGCCATCCACCGGCTTGGCCGGGGCAGCGTGCTGGTGGTCGGGGACGTGATGCTGGACCGCTACGTTTATGGCCATGTCGGGCGGATCAGCCCCGAGGCGCCGGTTGTGGTGCTCGCGGAGGAGAAAGAGATCGCCATGCCCGGGGGTGCGGGGAACGTGGTGCGCAACGTCTCGGGACTGGGGGCGGCGGCGGCGTTCATCTCGGTGGTCGGGGATGACCAGGCCGGATCGGATCTGACGGGGCTGATCGGCGGGCAGGCCAATGTGGAGCCGTGGCTGCTGGTCGAGGGCGGCCGGAGCACGACGATGAAGACGCGCTACATCGCCAACGGCCAGCAGTTGCTGCGGGCGGACCGCGAGCAGATCACGCCGATCAGCGCCAAGCTGGCGGACCGGATCGTGACGATCGCGCGGGATGCGATTGCGGCGACCGGGGTTACGGTGGTGTCGGACTACCACAAGGGCGTGCTGACCGGAGGTCTCGCGCCGCGGCTGATCGAGACGGCGCGCAAGCTGGGGCGAACGGTGATCGTCGATCCGAAAGGGCGGGATTATGCGCCCTATGCCGGGGCGGACATCGTCACGCCGAATCGGCGCGAGCTTTCGGAGGCCACCAAGATGCCGGTGGATACGGAAGAGGCGATCGTGCTGGCGGCGCAGCGGCTGCGGCGGGATTTCGGGTTCGGCGCGGTGCTGGTGACCCGCTCGGAGGACGGGATGAGCCTGATCACAGAAGATCGAGGTGCAGCATTTCCCGGCGGAGGCGGCCGAGGTGTTCGACGTGTCGGGGGCGGGAGACACGGTGGTGGCGACGCTGGCCGCGGCGGTATCGGCTCGGGTGGAACTGCCGGTTGCGGCGCGCCTTGCCAATGTCGCGGCGGGGATCGCGGTGGGGAAGATCGGCACGGCGGTGGTGCATCAGAGCGATCTGCTCGAGGCCACGTCCACCCGGGGCGGCGCGCTGCGCAAGGTGTTGAGCCGGGTGGCGACGGCGGAGCAGATTCAGCGCTGGCATCATCGGGGCTGGCGGGTGGGGTTCACCAACGGGTGCTTCGACATTCTCCATCCCGGGCACATCCACTTGCTGGAGCAGGCGCGGGCGGCGTGCGACAGGCTGGTGGTGGGGATCAACAGTGATGCGAGCGTGGCTCGGCTGAAGGGGCCGACGCGGCCGGTGAATCCGGAGGCGGCGCGGGCGGCGGTGCTGGCGAGCCTGGCGACGGTGGATGCGGTGTGCGTGTTCGAGGAGGACACGCCCGAGCAATTGCTGCGGGAGTTGCGGCCCGATGTGCTGGTGAAGGGCGCGGATTATTCGCTTGACCAGGTGGTGGGGGCGGACCTGGTGCAGGGCTGGGGCGGGCGTGTTATCCTGGCGAAGCTGGTGCCGGGGCATTCCACGACGGCGACGGTGCAGCGCATTCGGGGGTAGTATCGGCGACCGGTTGAGAGTGACTCAGCGTGCCGATGCTGCCAGGGGTGAGATAGAGCGGGAATGGGCGGTGCGGCGGGAAGCGAAGCCGTGGATGGCCGGGCCGGGCCCGGCCATGACGATGGGGCGGCGGTGCGGCGAGCCGAGAGTGTGCTACGCGTCGTTTCGATTGTTCTGATACTGTTGGCATTGGTGTGCGCGCGGCCGGCGTGGGCAGCGGAGAGCGCGCCGGTGGCGACCTCGCGCAGCGTGGCGACGCTGATCACGGATACGGACGGTGTGGCGGCGGGGCAGCCGTTCCTGGCGGCGCTCCGGCTACGGCTGGCGCCGGGGTGGCACACCTATTGGCGGAATCCGGGGGACGCGGGGGTCGCGCCGGAGATCGCCTTGCACGGGCCGGCGGGCACGACGGTCGGGCCGGTCCAGTGGCCGGCGCCGGAGCGGGTGCGCGAAGGCGACCTGATGACCTACGCCTATACCGGCGAGGTGGTGCTGCCGATGCGGGTGACGCCGGGCAGTGGAGGCGCGACATTAACGGCAGAGGCCAACTGGCTGGTTTGCAAAGATATCTGCGTGCCGGAGCATGGCGTGTTCCGGGTGGACTTGCCGGCCGGCACGCCTGCCGCGTCGGCGCAGGCACCGCTGATCGCGCGGGCGGTGGCGTCGGAGCCGGTGGAGGCTCCGTGGCGGGTGGTGTTGGCATCGGACGGGCGGCTGTGGGTGCACGGGCCCGGGCTGGGACAGGCCAGCGTGGCCGAGGCGGCGTTCATTCCCGACGCACCCGGGATGATCCAGGACGCGGCGGCGCAGCCGCTGTCCGCGGAGCAGGACGGGGTGGTGCTGGGGCTGACGCTGGCGAAGGGGTTTGATGCGGCGCATGGGGTCGCCGGGCTGCTGGTGGTGCGGGACCGATCCGGCGGGCGCATGGTGGCGCGGATCACGGCCCGGCCCGGCGTGTTGCCGGAGGGGTCAGGCGGGCTGGGACGGTTCGTGTGGCTGGCCTTTCTCGGCGGGTTGATCCTGAACCTGATGCCGTGCGTGTTTCCGGTGCTGGCGATGAAGGTGGTCAGTTTCGCGCGGGGCGCGACGGAGAGCGGCGTGCGGCACGGGTTAGCCTATGGCGCCGGGGTGGTCGGGAGTTTCGCGGTTCTGGGTGGCGTGTTGATGGCGCTGCGCGACGCGGGCGCCTCGGCGGGGTGGGGATTCCAGTTCCAGTCGCCGGTGTTCGTGGCGTTCATGGCGTGGCTGCTGTTCGTGATCGGGCTGGCGATGTCCGGGGTTGCGGGCGTGCGGGTGCGCATTCCGGTGTTGGGGGAGCGGCTGGCGGCGCGCGGCGGCGGGGCGGGTGCGTTCTTCACCGGCGTGCTGGCGGTGGCGGTGGCGACACCGTGCACGGCGCCGTTCATGGGGGCGGCGATCGCGGGGGCGCTGGCCGAGAAGCCGCGCACGGGGCTGCTGGTGTTCGTGGCGATGGGGCTGGGGATGGCCCTGCCCTACGCGGTTTTGTCGTCGGTGCCGCATTTGAGCCGGCTGATGCCTCGGCCGGGTGCCTGGATGGAGCGGCTCCGGCAGGTGCTGGCGTTGCCGATGTATGCGGCTGCGGTCTGGCTGGTCTGGGTGATGCGGCAGGAGGCGTCACGTCCTGCGGTGGCAGCGGCGGTGGCCGGGCTGGCGGTGACTGCGGTGCTGGCGTGGATGGCGGGGCGGGTGCAGTGGCGTGTTCCTCGCTGGCCCGGGGTGCTCGCGGGCGGCGTGGTGGCGGCGGCGGTGCTGGCGGGGTTCTGGAGGTCCGGGAGCGGCAGGCCAGGCAGCCGAGGCATTCTCCCCTGCGCTTTTGGCGGATCTGCGTGCGCAGGGAAGGCCGGTGTTCGTGGATATGACGGCGGCGTGGTGCGTGACGTGCGTGGTGAACGAGCATGTGGCGCTGGATCGGCCGGTGGTGCAGCGGGCGTTCGAGCGGGGCCACGTGGCGTATCTGCGGGGTGACTGGACGCAGGGTGATCCGGCGGTGACGGCGTTCCTGCGGGAGTACCGGCGGGACGGCGTGCCGTTGTATGTGTTCTTTCCGGCGGGCGCGGGCGATCCGGTGCTGCTGCCGCAGATTCTGACGGAGGGGACGGTGCTGGCGGCGGTGGCTCGGGGGTAGGATGAGCCGGCGCGTGCCGGATGCGGTGGGCAGCGGCAGTGCGACCTCGGCGACGAGATCGCCGCGGCCCGCTGCGCGGGCCTCGCGATGACATTGCCCCGTCTTGCCGGCGGCCATGGCGGCGGCCCAGAATGAGCCGCGGGGAAGATCGGCAGTGGGGATGAGGGACATCAGAAACGACGAGAGGCCGCGCATCGATCCGGTGACGGTGGAGGTGATCGGCAGCGCGCTGTCCTCGATCACCGAGGAGATGGGCGAGGCGCTGGTTCGCGCGAGCTATTCGACCAACATCAAGGAGCGGCGGGATTGCTCGACCGCGCTGTTCAATACGCGCGGCGAGACGCTGTGCCAGGCCGAGCACATTCCCATGCATCTCGGCAGCTTCATCGGCATCATTCCGCAGATCCTGAAGCGCCATAAGGTTTCGGACATGCGGCCGGGGGACGTGTTCATCGGCAACGATGCGTACGAGGGCGGCGGCACGCACCTGCCGGATATCGTGCTGGCGGAACCGATCTTCTTCGAGGGCGAGATCATCGCCTGGGCGGTGAACACCGCGCATCACGCGGATTTCGCCGACCGGGGCCACGCGCATATCTACCAGGAGGGGCTGCGCATCCCGCCGATCCGGCTGTATCGCGCGGGTGAACTGCGGGGGGATGTTCAGGATCTGATTTTGCTGAACTGCCAGGTGCCGCGCGAACGCCTGTCGGACTTGCGGGCGCAGATGGCGGCGAACCGGCTGGGCGTGGAGCGCATGACGGCGCTGTGCGGCAAATACGGGCGCCGATACGGTGATGGCGGCCGGCGATGCGCTGCTGGACTATGCGGAGCGCAAGATGCGCGCGGGGATCGCGGCGATTCCGGACGGCACTTACCGGTTCTCCGACGTGTTCGACTACGCCGGAGATCGACGGGGACCTGCCGATGTCCTGCGCCATCACCGTGGCGGCGACGCGATGCGGCTGGAGTTCGACAGTCCGCCGCAGATCCGCGCCGGGCTGAACATGGTTTATACCGCGCTGCTGTCCACCGTGTATTACGCGGTGAAGACGGTGGTGGATCCGACCATCCTGCCGAATGCGGGGCTGGCTCGGCCGCTGACGGTGACGGCGCCGGAAGGCACCGTGCTGAACTGCATCCACCCGGCGGCGGTGAACGGGCGGGTTTCGACCTGCCAGCGGGTGGTCGATCTGATCCACGGCGCGCTGGCGCAGGTGGTCCCGGAGCGGGTGATCGCGGCGTGCAACGGGGCGTGCGCCTCGGCGACGTTCGTCGGGCGAGCATGCGGACCGGCGCGATCTGGGTCTATCTGGAAACGATCGGCGGCGGGTTCGGGGCGCGTGCCACGAAGGACGGGTTGGACGGCGTGCACGTGCACATGACGAACACGTCCAACCTGCCGCTGGAGGCGCTGGAGCTGGAGTATCCGCTGACGCTGTTGAAGTATGAGTTGGTGGATGGCTCGGGCGGCTGCGGGCAATTCCGCGGCGGCATGGGGCTGCGCCGGGTGTACCGCGCCGAGGCGGAATGCCGGCTGCGGGTCGATAGTTCGCGCATGCTGTCGGCGCCATGGGGATTGGCGGGCGGATCGTCCGGCGGCATGTCGCACGTGGTGACGGGACCGGGCGTGGAGCCGTTCCGTCATGGCTCGGGCGTGTTGCGGGCCGGCGAGGTGGTGGAGATCATCACTCCCGGCGCCGGCGGGTACGGTCCCCCTGCCCTGCGCGATCCGGCCGCGGTTGCGCGTGATCTGGCTGAGCGACGCATCGACGCAGAAACCGCACGGACGGTGTACGGCGCGTTCATGATTTGGGTGCTGAAGCGGATCGGCGTGTCGATCGTGCTGGTGTGGATCGTCGCCAGCATCGTGTTCCTGGCGATCCGCATGGTGCCCGGCGACCCGGCGGAGTTGCTGCTGTCGCAGGGCGGGGTCGCGCCCGATCCGGCTTCGGTGGAGCAGTTGCGCCAGCAACTCGGCCTCGAACTGCCGCTGGGCGTGCAATACGTGAGCAGTATGGACAAGCTGCTGCACGGCGATCTGGGCGACAGCCTGCAGGACGGCAGCCCGGTGTCGGATGAGATCATGCAACGCCTGCCGCGCACGCTGGAGCTGATCGGTGTGGCGGGGGTGCTGGCGCTGCTGAGCGGGGTGCCGGCCGGGCTGGCTGCGGCGCTGCGGCCGTGGCGGGTTGCTCGATCGGGTGGCATCCGGCGCGGCGGCGCTGGGATTGGCGGTCCCGGTGTTCGTGGTTGGCACGCTGCTGGTTCTGGTATTCGCGCAAAAGCTGCATCGGGTGTCGGCTGGCGGTTATGTTGCGCCATCGCAGTCGCTCGGGCGGCATTTCGCGCTGGTGGCGATGCCGGCGGTGACGATCGCGCTGGGTTTGTATGCGATCGTGTTTCGCATGACGCGGGCGGCGGTGCTGGACGTTTCGCTGCGGGACTACGTTCGGACCGCGCGCGCGAAGGGCCTGAAGCGGCGGCAGGTGGTGGTGCGACACGTTCTGCGCAACGCGCTGATGCCGGTGCTGACGGTGGTCGCGTTGAATCTCGGCGGACTGCTGGGTGGCACGGTGCTGGTTGAATACGTGTTCAACTATCCCGGCTTGTCGGGGATGCTGGTGGATGCGGTGAACGCGCGGGACTATCCGCAGGTGCAGGGCGTGGTGCTGGTGATTTCCGTGCTGTTCGTGACGCTGAATCTTGCGGTCGATCTGCTGTACGCGGTGCTCGATCCGCGCGTGCGTAAAACCGTCTCTCCCTTCTCTCTGCGCCCGCATGAGACGCATTGCGCCCCCCGGTGGTGGCGGTTACCGCGCTCGTGGCGCTGGCGGTGCTGGCCCCGGTGCTGCCGCTGCCGAAGCCGACGGGGATGGACATCGCGCATCGGCTGGCGGGGCCGTCGGTGGGGCATTGGCTCGGTCAGGACGAATTCGGCCGCGATGTGCTGGCGCGGCTGATCTGGGGCGCGCGGGTGTCGCTGACGGTGGCGTTTGCGTCCTCGGCGGCGGCGTGCATCGTGGGGACGGCGCTGGGGCTGGCGGGCGGTTATCTGGGGCGCCTCGCCGAGCTTCTGGCGTTGCGCAGCATGGATATCGTCCTGTGCTTTCCGCCGCTGCTGCTGGCGCTGCTGATCGTGACGCTGCTGGGGCCGGGCGCGGGGACGCTGATTCCCGTGCTGGCGCTGCTGTATTTGCCGGGGTTCGTGCGGGTGACGTATGCGGGCGTGCTGTCGGTACGTTCGCAACAATATGTCGAGGCGATGCGCGTGCTGGGGGCCGGCCGGATGCGTATCATGGCACGCACCATCCTGCCGAATATCGGCGGGCCGGTGCTGGTGCAGTTCAGCCTGGCGGTGGCGTCGGCGATCCTGCTGGAATCCGGGCTGTCGTTCCTGGGGCTGGGCGTGGTGCCTCCGGCGCCGTCCTGGGGGCTGATGATCGCGGCGGCGCGGTCCACGATGGCGCAGGCGCCGCTGCTGCTGGTGTGGCCGTGCCTGGCGCTGAGCCTGACGATCCTGGCGATGAACGCGTTGTGCGATGCACTGCGCGACGTGGTGGATGCGCATCAGGCGCCGCGTCGGCGCGGCGGTTGGGCGCGTGCTGGAGGCGCTGGCGCCGGGGCTGGCCGCGCCGCGCGGGCCGGTGCTGGAGATCAGCGGGCTGACGGTGGAGATCGAGACCGCATCGGGCGTGATCCGTCCGGTGCGTGACGTGTCGCTGCGTGTGGAGCGGGGCGAGACGCTGGCGGTGGTGGGCGAGAGCGGATCGGGCAAGTCGCTGACCGGTCTGGCGGTGATGGGGCTGCTGCCGCCGGCGGCGCGGGTGGCGGCGGGCGCGGCGTGGGTGGACGGCGAGGAGGTGCTGCGGCTGAGCGAAGCGGGGCTGCGGCGGTTGCGCGGCGAACCGCATGGCGATGGTGTTCCAGGACCCGCAGAGCAGCCTTAATCCGGTGTACCGGGTGGGCGCGCAGATCACCGAGGCATTGCGGGCGCATCAGCCGGCCGGGGCGCGCGCGGCATGGCAGCGGGCTGTCGGGATTGTTGCAGCAGGTCGGCATTCCCGATCCGGAGCGGCGTGCGAGCGCGTTTCCGCACGAGATGTCGGGCGGGATGCGGCAGCGCGCGATGATCGCGATGGCGATTGCGAACGAGCCGGATTTGTTGATTGCGGACGAGCCGACCACCGCGCTGGATGTGACAATCCAGGCGCAGATGCATCGAACTGCTGGGCGATCTGCGGCGCGAGCGCGCGATGGGGCTGCTGTTCATCACCCACAACCTGCCGCTGGTGGCGGAGATCGCCGACCGTATCGCGGTGATGTACGCCGGCGAGATCGTGGAACAGGGCGGCGCGGCGGCGGTGTTCGGCGCGCCGCGGCATCCCTACACGACGGCGTTGCTGCGCAGCGCGCCAGGTGAGGACGGGCGATTGCCGGAGGATATTCCCGGCACCATTCCGCCGCCGCACGCACTGCCGCCGGGCTGCATCTTCGCGCCGCGCTGCGCGCACCGGCGCGACGCCTGCGAGGCGGGCGCCTCCGGCGCTGGAGGCATACCGCGCCGGGCCGCGCGCTGCATGCGCTGGCGGTGAGCGCGCCGCTGCGTGCCGGCGAGGCTCTGGCATGACGGCGCTGGTCGCGGCGGAGCATGTGAGCCGGCATTTCCCGGGCGCGGATTGTGGCGGCGGCAGGCCGGCCGGTGCAGGCGGTGACGGACGTGTCGTTCAACGTAGGTCGCGGCGAGGCGGTCGGGCTGGTGGGCGAGAGCGGGTCGGGCAAGAGCACGATCGGGCGGCTGCTGCTGGGGCTGTGCCGGCCGAGCGCCGGGCGGGTGCTGGTGGACGGGATCGACTCCGGCGCGGGCCGGGCGGGCGCGCTGAAGCGACTGCGGCGGCGGATGCAGCTGGTATTTCAGGACCCGTATTCCAGCCTGGATCCGCGCCGGCGGGTGGGCGATCAGATCGCCGACGGGCTGGCGATCCATCGCCTGGCGCCGCGAGCGCGAGCGGCCGACGCGGGTGGCGGCGCTGTTGCGGGCAGGTCGGGCTGGAGCCGGCGCACGCCGAGCCGTATCCGCACGAGTTCAGCGGCGGGCAGCGGCAGCGCATCGGCATCGCTCGCGCGCTGTCCACCGGGCCGGATTTTCTGGTGGCGGATGAGCCGGTGTCGGCTCTGGACGTGTCGGTGCAGGCGCAGGTGCTGCGCGTGCTGGCGGATTTGCGCTCGCCGGCTGGGGCTTGGACTGTTGTTCATCAGCCATGACCTGCCGGTGGTGCGCAGCCTGTGCGACCGGGTGATCGTGCTGTATCTCGGGCGGGTGATGGAGGAAGGGCCGGCGGCGCGAGGTGCTGGCGCATCCGCGGCATCCCTATACGCGGGCGCTGCTGTCGGCCGCGCCAAGCTTCGATCCGGCGCGGCGGCGGCGGCGGATTGCTGCTGCCTGGCGAGCCGCCCAGCCCGGCCGATCCGCCGTCCGGCTGCGTGTTCCGCACCGCTGCCCGTGGGCGATCGCGGCCTGCGCCGAGGCGGTGCCGGCCTTGCGCGGATCGGCGACGCACCGCAAAGCTTGCATCCGGGATGATCTCGGTGAGGAGGAGATCGGATGATTGGTCGTCGCGGCGTGTTGGCTGGTGCGTCGGTGTTGCCGTTCGTGCCGCATCTTGCGCGTGCGGCGGGGGATACGCTGACGTTCGGCTTGTCGTCCTATCCGCCGAGCTTGCAGCCCTGGACCAATGTCGGCACCGCGGCGCTGGCGGTGAAGACGCAGTTGTTCCGCGGTCTGCTGTCCTTCGCGCCGGACGGCAATCTGCAAGGCGAGATTGCGGAGAAGTGGGCGCAGGACGGCGAGACCGGGTGGCGTTTCACGCTGCGCGACGCGGTGTTTCATAACGGCGCGCCGGTCACGTCCGACGACGTAAAATGGTCGCTGGAGCAGATCACGGGGCCGAAATCCACCGCGTATCTGCGCGGGCAGTTGGGCGGCATCCAGTCGGTCGAGACGCCTGATCCGAAGACCGTGCGGATCGTGATGAAGGAGCCGACGGTGACGCTGCCGCTGCTGATGGCGCTGCCGTTCGCCCGGTGGTGGCGAAGGATGCGAAGGGGAACGCGCTGCCGGTGGGGGGCGGGCCGTACACGCTGACCTCGCAGGAGCGGGGCGTGGGGCTGGAGCTGGCGGCGTTTCCGAAATTCTACAAGCCGGGGCTTCCCAAGATGAAGCGGGTGCACTTCGTCGCCTATGCCGATGAGAATCTGCGTGTGGCGGCGTTGCAGGCGGGCGATGTGGATATGATCGAGTACGTGCCGTGGCAGAGCATGGACGCCATCGAGAAGGATGCCGGCTGCACCTCAGCACCGTGAACGGGCCATACATGGCGCTGGCGTTCAACGGCGGATCGGGGCCGTTCAAGGATGCCGGCTGCGGCTCGCGGTGGCGCACGCGATCCGGCGGGATTAGATCGTGAAGGCGGCGTTCTTCGGCCGCGGCGAGGTGCTGGAGGGGCTGCCGATCATCAGCTCCAGCCCGTTCTATGATCCGCAGTATGCGCATGTGTGGAATTATGATCTGGACGCGGCGAAGAAGCTGATGGCCGAGGCGGGTGTGCCGAACGGGTTTTCCTGCACGCTGCTCTCGACCGCGCAGTACGGCATGCACAAATCGACCGCCGAGGTGGTGCAGCAGGATCTGGCGGCAATCGGCATTCAGGTGAAGCTCGATCTGCCGGATTGGGCGACGCGGGTCATGATGGGCAATCGCGGGCAGTACGAATTCTGCGTGCAGGGCCAGACGCCGGACGACAACGATCCGGACGGGCTGACGGCGTATATCGACGGCACGCTGCCGCCGGACAACTCGCGCAGCTTCCATTTGCCGACGCCGCAAATTCACGAGCTGCTGGCGAAGGGGCGGGCGGAGTTCGATCCGGCGAAGCGGAAGGCGATCTACGATCAGTTGCAGCAGGTGGCGACCGAGGTGGAGGTGCCGCTGGTGGCGCTGTGCTGGCGGCAGCAGGGGTATGCGATGAAGAAGGGGGTGACGGGGTTCACGAATTTTCCCGGCGGGCTGAATTTTTACTCGCCGTATACGCTGGAGAATGTGGCGGTGGGGTGAGGGGCACTGCACCACGAGATCGCCACGGCCCCACGTTGCGGGGCCTCGCGATGACAGGCGCCGTCAGGACTCGGCCATGCCCTTGTCGGCGAGTTCAGCCTTTGCCTTGTCGTTCTTGGTGAGAGAAAGACCCATACCGCGCAGCACGTGTGGGGCTTTGGTGAACTGAATGTTGGAATACTCGATGACCTCGATCCGATTGCCCCAGGGATCGAGGAAGTCGAGGAACGGCCCCTCGACGAAGCGGGCGCCGGCGGCTTGCGCGAGATCTCGGATGCGGCTGCGATCATCGACGACGAAGCCGAGATGGCGGTGCTCGATGCTGGTGCGTGCGGGGCCGGGCACGGCGGTCAGGTTGATGAACTGGTCGCCCATATCGATGAAGGCCATGGTTTCGTTTTTGCCGCGCAGGGTGAAATCGAAGATGCGGCCGTACCAGGCCAGCGCTTCGTCGATGTCCCCGACCTCGATCGCGACGTGGTTGATGCCGACGAGACGCGGTTTCCTGGCATCGGTCATGGTCGTTCTCCCTCATCGTGGCGGAAGGGCAAGTCATCCGCGAGCGCGGCCATCTCGGCGCGGATTTCGCGGCGCTCGCTGTCGAGGAATGAGGCGATCGCGCGGCGCAGGCCGGGATGCGCGATCCAGTGCGCGGAGTAGGTGGGTTTCGGCAGGTAGCCGCGCTGGATTTTGTGCCGCCCCTGGGCGCCGGCCTCGACGCGTGGCATGCCGTGCGCGATCGCCCAATCGATGGCGCGGTAGTAGCACAGCTCGAAATGCAGGAACGGCCAGTCGCCGCGGCAGCCCCAGTTGCGGCCGTAGAGCGCCTCGTCGCCGGCGATGTTGAGCGCGCCGGCAACCGGCCGGCCGTTATGCTCGGCCATCATCAGCACGACCTTGTCGCCCAGGCGCTCGCCCAGCAGCGAAAAGAAGCGGCGCGTCAGATAGGCGCTGCCCCATTTGCGGTCCACGGTCGAGGTGTAGAAGCGGTAGAACGCGTCCCATGCGCGCTTCCGTGAGGTCGGCGCCGGTGAGCGCGAGGAAGGTCAGGCCGGCGGCATTGGCGTCGCGCCGTTCCCGCCGCAGCACTTTGCGCTTGCGCGACGACAGCGCGGCCAGAAAATCCTCGAAGCTGGCATAGCCGTCATTTTCCCAATGAAACTGCATGCCGAGGCGTTGCAGCCAGCCGGCTTCCCCCAGCGCGGTCCATTCGGCCTCCGGGCAGAACGTCACGTGCACCGACGAAAGATTCAGTTCCCGGCAGGCCTGTTCCAGCGCGCCGGCCAGCGCCGCGGCGGAGATGCCGGCACCGGGCCGGCAGCAGCAGGCGCGGGCCGGGGACCGGGCTGAACGGGACCGAGACCTGCAGTTTGGGATAGTAGTCGCCGCCGGCGCGGTCGAAGGCGTGCGCCCAGCCGTGGTCGAACACGTATTCGCCGTAGCTGTGCGACTTGGCGTACATCGGCGCCACCGCGACCAGCGCGCCGGCCTGGTCGCGCAGCGCCGCGTGCTGCGGCAGCCAGCCGGTGCGCGCGCCGGCCGAGCCGCTGTCTTCGAGCGCGCGAGAGGAAGGCGTGGCTGACGAAGGGATTGTCGGTTGCCGGCGCAGGCATCCCAGTCGGCGGCGGCAATGTCGGCGATCCGCGGGTGCAGCGTCAGCGTGAGCGCTGCCGAGCCGTCGGGCATCAGAGGATCTCGAACATCCCTTCGACCTCGACCGAGGCGTCGAGCGGCAGTGCCGCCACGCCGATGGTGGTGCGCGCGTGCCGGCCGAGCCTCGCCGAACACCGCCACGGCCAGATCGGACGCGCCGTTCATCACCTGCGCCTGTTGCGAGAATTCCGGCGTGCAGGCGATGAAGCCGCCGAGGCGGACGACGCGGCGCACGCGGTCGAGGTCGCCGCCGCAGGCGGTCTTGAGATGCACCAGCACGTTGATGAAGCGAATGCCGCGCCGCCTGCGCACCCTGTTCGATCGAGACGATGCTGCCGAGCTTGCCGGTTTGCGACGACCTTGCCGTCGATGGTGGGGAGCTGGCCGGAGATCACGACCAGGCTGCCGCTGACGGCGTAGGGGACGTAATTGGCGATGGGTGCCATCGGTTTTGGCAGCGATGATGCCGAGTTCCGCCAGTTTCGCGTCGATGCGGCCTGCCATGGCGTTCTCCGCCGATGAACGGGGGCAAATTACGGCGGCGGCGCGGGGCAAGCAACCTTGCCTGCGTGGGGCGGGGCGCGCACGATGCCGCAAGTCACACCACACGCGAATAAGGGATGCGGTGGGGAGCTTAAAGTCGTGGATGGCCGGGCCAAGCCCCGCCATGACGGGGAGAAGCCTGCGCATGAGCGAGTTCGACATCACCGGCCGCTTCGTTTCGGGACTTGCAGAGCCGGCGGTGAAGTTTGCCGGGTTTCCGCCCTACAATTTCGTGGGCGGTCACAACGATCCGGAGCGGATTCCGGATCGAGGGTCTGATCGCCGCGACGGCGACGGTGCTGCGGCGGGACGGTGCTGCGCTGGCGATGTACAACCTGGCGCAAGGGCCGCAGGGCTATTCCGGGTTGCGCGAGTTCGTCGCCGCAAGTCGAACGAGCGGCGCGGCATGCAGATCTCGGCCGATGACGTGCTGATCACCACCGGATCGGGCCAGGGGATCGATATCGTCAGCCGGCTGCTGCTCAACGCCGGCGATACGGTGCTGCTGGAGGAGTTCTGCTACGCCGGGGCGATCAACCGGTTCCGCAAGCTGGGGGCGAAGCTGGTGGCGCTGCCGGTGGATGAGGACGGCATCCGGACGGACGAGTTGGGGCGCATTCTGAAGGAGCAGAAGGCGACGGGGGTGACGCCGAAGTTTCTTTACACCATCCCGACGATCCAGAACCCGACCGGTTCCATCCTGCCGCTGGAGCGGCGGCAGCGAACTGCTGCGGCTGCGCCGCCAGTACGGCGTGCACGGTGTTCGAGGACGAATGCTACGCCGATCTGCTGTGGCACGACGTGGATGCGCCGCCTGCGCTTATCGCGCTGGCGCCGGACCAGGTGATCCATATCGGGTCGTTCTCCAAGTCGCTGGCGCCGGCGCTGCGCGTGGGATACGCGATCGCGCAGTGGCCGTGCTGCGGCACATGATCGCCAACAAGGGCGACAGCGGCACCGGCGCGCTGGATCAGATGATCGTGGCGGAGTTTTTCTCCAACCATTTCGGCGATCACGTGACGCCGCTGTCGGCCGTGCTGCGCGGAGAAGCTGGACACGATGCAGGAGGCGATCGAGCGGGAGTTCGGCACGTCGATGGAGACGTGGCGGCCGCGCGGCGGGATTTTCCTGTGGATGAAACTGCCGGACGGCGTGGATGTGCGCACGCTGATCAAGCCGGCGGCGGATGCGGGGATCGTGTTCAATCCCGGTCCCGAATGGGCGGTGGATGCCGAGGCGGCGAAGTCGCATTTGCGGCTGTGTTTCGCTTTGCCGTCGAAGCAGGTCATCAAGGACGGCGTGGCGCGTTTGCCAGGGTGTGTTACGAGCAGACCGGTATTCCGCAGCAGAGCGCGAATATCCGGCATGAGGGGCGGCGATGATCCTGGATAACGAGGCTCAGGTTACCGATGCGGTGCATCGAGGCGCTGTCCGGCACGCCCGATCGCGCGGCTGCGGGAGGTGATGACCAGCCTGATCCGCCACGTGCACGCGTTTCTGCGTGAGGTGCGTCCGACCGAGGAGGAGTACTACGCTGGTGTGCAAGTTCATCGCGGAGCTGGGGCAAGAATACCGGGCGCCGATCGCAACGAGACGATCATCGCGGCGGATACGCTTGGGTTTTCGACCTTGGCGACGCTGTTGAACAATACGGATCGGGGCGCATCGGACCGATCCGGCGCTGCTCGGGCCGTTCTGGCGCAAGAACGCGCCGCGGCGGGAGAACGGGGAGTCGATTGTGTATTCGCCGACGCCGGGGCCGGCGGTGTTTGTTTCCGGCCGGGTGATGGATGTGGATGGCACGCCGATTGCGGGCGCCGAGGTGGATGTGTGGCACGCCTCGCCGGTTGGTTTCTATGAGAACCAGGATGCGGATCAGGCGGACTATAATCTGCGCGGGCTGTTCACGACGGATGCGGAGGGGCGGTACTCGTTCCGCACGGTGAAGCCGGCGGGGTATCCGGTGCCGATGGATGGGCCGGTCGGGACTTGCTGCGGGCGACGAGCCGGCATCCGTACCGGCCGGCGCATTTCCATTACATGGTGACGAAGCCGGGATATCAGACGCTGATTACCCAGGTGTTTGCCGGATGATGACGAGCATCTGGACAGCGACGTGACATTCAGCGTGGTGCGGTCGCTTGGTGGGGCGATTCAAGGAGCAATCGGGCAAGGCGCCCGCGGCGGACGTGCAGGGTCCGTGGTATACGCTGGAGTACGATCTCTATTTGCAGCCGGGGGAGATGCGGATTCCTGCCCCGCCGATCCCGTAACTGTCGTGGAGGCCTTTCATGGCGCTGAAGAACCTGATGCTGCAAGTGGTGGTGGATCAGCAGAACAGTGCGGAGATTTCGAGTGTCCCCGAACTCCTGGTCGAGACATTCGATTTCTTGCAGGGCGGCACGATCACCGTCCGGGAGATCACGGTGCAGAAGATGGGCGGGGTGTTCGGCGCCAATGCCGCCATTCCGATCGATGACGCGCCGAACGGTTTTGCGACGCTGCGGGTGTTCACCGGGGGGAATAACGAGACCGATTTCTTTGCTCCGACATCGGTGCCCTCGCCGCCGGTGCAGCACGGACTGGCGGCACTTCTGGAGCTTCGGGACGTAGGATTTACCGCGCCCCAGAACATCTTCCAGGTGGCTCGGAAGCTCGGGGCGCACGCGTATTTTGACGAGACCTGAAGGGAGACCGGCAATGGACATTGTGATCAAAGGTCCCGGCTCGGTCACGTTCTGCCTGGTCGATCGTAGCGGCAAGGCGATGATGCGGGAGACACTGCATGTCTTCGGGTCTGATACGGTGTGCACGCGGCGGCCGATTGCACTCGAACTGACGACGGGACAGGGGCCGGTGCGGGTCTCTCCGGTTCTCGCCGAACATGGCGAGCACCAGACGGTGACGTTCGACGGCAAGGCCCCTGCCCTGTTCACCCGTGAACGCTGCAAGGAGATCGGCTGCACCGAGAAGGAAGCCGAGGCGGCGGCGCGAGGCGAGATCCAACATCTGCCGCGGGGCGTGCCGGCACGCAGCAGCCTTGCTTCCCTGCCCCGGCCTTAAATCAGCAGCCAAGCGGCTGTTGCGCCTCCGGCCTGGATGAGTGCGCCGGCGAGCATGGCAAGCCGGAAACCCTCCGGCCCGCCGTGGAACAAGGCGAATGCCGAGCCCAGCACCGCGACACCAAGCGTCGCGCCGCTCATGCGCGCCACGTTGATCAGCGCGGATGCGGTGCCGGAGCGCGCGGCGGTGACGGCGTCGGTCGCGACCGACATCAGCGGCCCGGTGTTCAATCCCATGCCGATGCCGGTGAGCGCGAGGCCGCATTCGGCGAGCAACAGCGGGCGGCCGGCGTGGGTGAGAGCAAGCACCGCAAGGCCGAGCGCGATGATCGCGGTGCCGCCGCCGGTCATGAAGCGCATGCCGAGCCGGGCGGCGAGCGCTCCGGATCGGGAGGAGACCAGGAAGAACACCAGGCGCAGGGGAGCAGGGCGATGCCGGCGCCTTGGGGTGTGAGTGCGCCGGTGCTCTGCCACAGCAGCGGGAGCAGGAAGATCATGCCGTAGATGCCGAAGGTCATGGACGCGGTGGCGGCAACGGCGCCGCAGAAGCGGGTGCTGCGGAAGAGCGCGAGCGGCACCAGGGCGGCGTCGCCGGCCCGATGCTCGACCGCGATGAAGGCGGGCAGCGCCAGGGTGGCGGCGAGGAGCGGTGCGATCCAGCCGGACCCGCCCTGGTGGATTTCGATCGCCGCGAAGGCCAGGGCGCCGAGTCCGATTGCGCCGAGCAACTGGCCGGGCAGGTCGAAACGGCGATGGTGCGGATCGGCTGAGTTCGGGACGACCAGAACAGCAAGGATCAACGCCGCGACGACGACGGGCACGGCGATCAGGAAGACGCTGGGCCAGCCGAACCAGGCGATGAGGGCGCCGCCTATGGTGGGGCCGATGGCGAAGGCGAGGCCGTTGCAGCTTGCCCAGATGCCGAGGCCCAGCGGCGCCTGGTGGGATCGGGCCAGACCACACGGACGATGGCGAGCGAGGCGGGCAGGAGCAGGGCCGAGCCGAGGCCGACTCCGACGCGGGCGCCGATCAGCCAGCCGATCGTGGGGGCCGCGGCGCAGAGGATGGAGCCGGCGCCGATAATGGCGGCGCCGGCCTGGAAGACGGTGCGGCGGCCGTAGAGGTCGGCGGCCAGTCCGCCGGTGAGCAGCAGGACGGCGTAGGACAGGTTGTAGCCGTCGAGCACCCATTGCAGCGCGCCGACCGAGGCGTGGAAGGCGTGGCCGATCGGCTGGATGGCGAGGTTCACGACGGAGGTATCAAGCTGGGCGATCAGCACGCCGAGGCAGAGTGTCAGCAGGACCAGGCGCTCGCGCGCGGGGCGTTCGGCGCTGATGGGCGGCGGGAGTGCGAAATCGAGGCTGTCCATGTGCGGCAAGGTGGGAAGGGGCTGCTGACAGCGTTCTGTCAGCAGCGAAGTGGGGCAGGAGCGAAGCGGGGCAGGAGCGAAGCGGTTCGGCGCGATCAATCAGGCGATCGACGACGGCAACTCGGGCGCGGCGGTGAAACCGATCCTGACCATGCCGGGTTGATGGGGTGCCCGTCCGGCGGCACACATTCTGCAGAGAGGATGGCCCATGGCGCTGAGGCAGGGGAAAAGGAAGGCGGCAAAGAAGAAGGGAGCGCCGCCGGCGAGGAAGAAAGCTGCGCCGCGCAAGCGGCCGGTGCGGGATGATCTGGAAAAGAGGATCGCGCGGCTGGAGGTGCTAGTGGAAGAACTGCGCCGGCGGACCGACAAAGAACCCGAGCATGATCCGGGTGATGCTGTTCCGCCGGGCGTGGCGGTGCAAACTCCGGAACCACCCGATGACGAGGTGCGGCGGGTACAGGCGAGCCTGGAGTCGCGGCTCCATTCCGGTGAGCCGGAATGAGGCTTTTGGCGGCTGTGGTCCTGGTCGTGGCGACCGCCTCGTCGGCGCAGGCGTCCGGCATCTCGGCGGCATATTGCCGGCGCGTCGGCACTGACGATCAGGTGCGGCCTGTGCCGGCCGAGCTGATTGCGGCGTTCCGTCGTGCGTTCGATCTGCAGCACGCGCCGGCGGAATACATCGCGCATACCGGGTTCGTCCGGTGTGCGGATGGGGTGGTGATGGGGTGCGGCGTCGGCGCGAACCTGCCGTGCGGCAAGGCGGATACGCGGCGTGACATTCCCGGCGCCGATCGGTGGTGTCGCGACAATGGCGATCCGGCGATGATCCCGGCGTATGTCACCGGCCACGCGTCGATTTATGAATGGCAGTGCGAAGGCGGCCGGGCGGTGCCGGTGCGGCAGGTGCAGGCGGCGGATGCGCGGGGATTTGTGGCACGGTTCTGGCGGCCGCTGGGTCCGGATTCAGCCGAGCTCCACCAGCAGCGTCAGTAAGCTGCCCAGAAGCAGGCCGGCGAGAATGGCGGAGAACAGGACCGCGGCAGATGCGGTCGAGCCCCAGTGATAACCGCTTCTCATTTTCTTTCCCCCGCCGTGCGCATCCTGGGTAATTTCGGATGCCAGCCATTTGTTTCCAATAGTTGACACACTTTGTCATGGCGGCGACACACCGGCACATATCGGACGGGCCACGTCAGGGCAATCGAACCTGTCGAAAGAGGAGAACACCGTCGTGTCCATGACCGCCCAAGCTCATGTGGAGCAGCCGCCAGTTGTTTTCTCGGCCGAGGACCACGATCGGCTGCTGCATCTGGCGAAAGCCGCTCTTGCACACTATCCGTCGAACGATGCGCGGTTTCTGCTCGATGAGCTTTCTCGCGGCGATATCCTGCCAACGGAATGGCTGCCGTCCGAAGTCATCGCGATGAATTCGTTCGTGGAGTTCCAGGATCACCGAAGCGAAAAGCGACGTCGCGTGCAGTTGGTCTATCCCTATCAGGCCAATCTAAGTCGTGGGCGGGTTTCGGTGCTTTCGCCGATCGGGGCGGCGCTGATCGGGTTGACGGAGGGGCAATCGATTTCCTGGCTGACGCCGGGCGGGCGCCATGGCCGGATCACGGTGCTGCGGGTCAGCAGGATGCCGTTCGCGGATTGATGCGCCATCGAGGGTCTCGCGACAGCGGCACGGCCCTCGTGAACCGTTCCTTCCGTTGGTTTCCCGTTGCGCGGGAATGACGGTGTGGAACGAACGCCACCCGCCTTGAAGCGGCGGGTGGCGTTTCGAGCCGTGTTACGCAGCGTCGCCCGTATCGAAGTCAAACGGCTTGTCGCTGACCCGCAGAACGGTCAGCCTGCGCCGCGGCCCAACAGCACCCGACCAGGTGATGGACTGGCCGGCTGCCAGTCCGATCAGGGCGGTGCCGACCGAAGACAGGACCGAGATGCGGCCCTTGTCGGGATCGGCATCGTGAGGGAAGACGAGTTGCACGCACCGAACGGCTCCGGTGTCCTCATTCCGGTATTCGACATGTGCGTTCATTGTGACGATGTCGTTGGGGACCCAGCGGGAGGGGACAATGTTTGCACGGTACAACTCGTCGAGCAGGCGCTGGGCGTTTTCTGCTGCATGGGACCCCGCCGTCATGCGGGCGAGCGCCAAGAGGTGGTCGTAATCATCCGCGGACAGCAGCAACTGCGGCAGCGCGGCGGTTTTGCGGGAGAGGATTGCGTCAGACATTCGGGAGACCTCCGGTTGCGCTCGATCGGGACGAGGCGGGTCGCGCCAATTCCACCATGATCAGCAGTTTGATGGCGGTCTCCAGCAAGTCATTCGCCAGTTCAGCGATGCGTTCATGGTTTGGCTGGGGTGGGGACGGGGGCCAGCGGCGCGCCGGCTTGCGCATCGTGTGCCGCATCACGTGGGAACTCGCGCTTTGGGCGGGCCAGATTTCGGGGATGGTGGGGACGGCGCTGAGGTCGTTCACGACCGCTCCTTTCATGAGGCGTTGTTGCCCGTCATGGGCAGTGAAGGAGGTGGTCCGCGAAGCTGTCGCGCGCGTGTCAGCCCTACGACAAACTATGTCAGCCGCGGAGCGGCAGGCGCACTTCAACGCGCAAGCCGCCTTCCGCCCGGTTGTGCAGGCGAATGGAGCCGCCCTCCCGCTCGATGGCCTGGCGCGCGATGGTCAGGCCCAGCCCGACGCCGCCGGTGTCCGGGTCGCGGGACAAGCCGAGCCGGCGGAAAGGCTCGAATGCGTAAGGGATGTCGGTGTCCGCGATACCAGGCCCGGTGTCGTCGATCGTGATGCGCATGGCGCCGGCGGTCTGCTCCAGGCTGACGCGGGCACAGCCGCCGTACCGCACGGCGTTCCCGATCAGGTTCCCCAGCGCTCGTTTCATTGCGAGGCCACGCACCACGGCAACGGCATGCGGCGGCCCTGACAAGCTGGCCTCGGCGCCCGCATCAACGGCTGCATCGACCAGCGTCGTCAGCATCGATACCAGATCGGTGGCGCGCGGCGGCTCGGCATCGTCCTCCCCGCGAAGGTAGGTGAGAGTAAAGTCGATCATCGCCTCCATCTCGGCGAGATCGCGTTCGCATTCGGCGCGCAGCACCTGGTCGGTCAGCAAGCCGCAGCGCAAGCGCAGGCGCGCGATGGGCGTGCGCAAGTCGTGAGAAACCGCGGCAAGCGCCTGGGTGCGATCGGTGATGAGCCGATGAATGCGATGCTGCATCGCATTGAACGCACGCTCTACCTCCACAATCTCCTGCGGTCCCTGCTCCGGCAGCACCTTCACCTGCCCGGTCCCGTATTGATGTGCCGCTATTGCCAACCGGCGGAGCGGGGCGTTGAGCGTGTGCAGCAGAAAGATGGCCACCGCGAAGATGCTGACCAGAACCAATGACGCAACAAAGAGGGTGCCGGATAACAGCGGGGCGGCGATCGGGACGAGGGCTGCCGAAAACACGAGATACGAGCGGTCGGTGAGCTGCGCCTCGCCCAGCACGATGCTGCGGGCATGGCCAAAGGCGTGTTCGTCCCAGCGCAGATGGACGGCCTGGTTGAACAGCTCGGGATTTGCTTCGGATAGCTGCCTGCGCAGGTTTTGGAGGTCTGCGGTTCCCTGGCTCGCATCTTCCACGAGGGATTTCGGGCTCCAGGTGATCTGCAGGCCGGGCGACGAGAGTGCCCTCGCCGCGGTCGCCCGCTCCTGCGGGGGCAGCGCGATCAGCGTGTCCATTGCGGTCTTCAGCCGGTCGGCAACCTGGGCCAGTCGGGCATGCTGAGCCTGATTCGGAGATCACCAGCCTGTAGGCGAGAACGCTGCTCAGGCAGACGACACATGCCGTGATCAGCATCAGCAGGAGCGTCCTGCCGGCCAGGCTTCGCGGCCACGCCAGCGGTCGCATCAGGACCGGGTGACGTCGGGGACGAACAGATAGCCGGTGCCGCGCACAGTCTTGATGATGGGCTGGTCGGTATCGCTCTCGATCTTCTTGCGCAGCCGGCTGACCAGCACATCCACGCTACGATCCAACACGTCGCCGACGCGATTGCGCGCCAGCTCCAGGAAGTGATCCCGGGTCAGCACACGCTGCGGGTGTTCAAGAAAGGCCACGAGCGTGTCGTATTCCGCGCCGGAGAGATCGACGACGGAAGTGTCGGGCGCGGTCAACTCATGGCGCGCCAGATCGAGCGTCCACCCGGCGAAATGCACCCGGCGCCTGGGCATTGCCGGTGCGGCCGGCTTTACCTGGGAGCGCCGCAGCACCGCCCGGATCCGGGCAATCAGTTCAGGGCCGCTGAACGGCTTCGGCAGATAATCATCGGCGCCCAATTCGACCCGAGAACCCGGTCGGTTTCCGATCCGCGCGCGGTCACCATCACCACCGGGACATTGCTCCGGGTCCGGAGCGCCCGGCAAAGATCCAGGCCGCTCATGCCCGGCAACATGACGTCAAGCAGCACGAGATCGATCGGCAGTTGCTGCAACGCCTCCCACATTTCCGGGCCATTGCGAACGCCGGTCACCCGGAAGCCATTCTCGGTCAGGATCCGCGTGATAAGCCGACGCATGCTGGCGTCGTCTTCCACGGCAAGGATGTGCGCCGCTACTCCGCTATCAAACGGGCTTTCTTGGGGGGCAGGATCGTCCCCGGACGGGAGCGGGCTGCGCGGAGAGATCATGTTCGCACCAACTCCGCGCACATGACGTTCACACTCTGCATCCTGACGACCCTTCGATTGTCCGACATGATCCCGGTTTCATTGGCCTGCTTGTCACGCGGGTGACGAAGCATGTCAGGGAATCGGAGGGGATCATCACCACGGCCTGAGCTGCTCCGGGTAATCCACTCGCATCAGGCACAGGCCGTCGGGCGGTGCGGTCGGCCCGGCGCGACGCCGGTCCTGCGCGTTCAGCACCTGCAGCATCCAGTCGGGGGGGCGTGACCCGTCGCCGACCAGGCGCAGGGTGCCGACCATGTTGCGCACCTGGTGGTGCAGGAAGCTGCGGGCTTCGGCCCATATCTCGATGATGTCGCCGGTGCGGAGCGTGTCCAGCCGGTCCAGCGTGCGGACCGGGCCGCTGGCTTGGCAACTCGCCGCCCGAAAGCTGGAGAAATCATGCCGGCCGAGCAGGGTGTGCCCGGCTTCTGCCATGGCGTCGGCATTCAGCGGCGCCGGGACGTGCCAGACCCGGCCGGCCTGGAGTGCCGGACGGGCGCGGCGGTTGAGGATGCGGTAGCGATAGGTGCGGCGGAGGGCGGAGAACCGGGCGCTCCAGCCAGCGGGGGCCGGAGCGGCCCGGAGCACGGCGACGGGATGTGGTTTCAGGTGGTAGTTCAGCGCCTCGCGGAGTTGATCCGGGCTGATCTGTCGGCTGAGGTGAAGCTCCACCACCTGGCCGGCGGCATGCACCCCGGCATCGGTGCGTCCGGCCACGACGGTGCTGACCGGCTCGCCGCGGGAGAGCCGGGCGGCCGCGTCTTCGATCACCTGTTGCACGGAGAGGCCGTTGGTCTGGCGCTGCCAGCCGACGAAGGGCGCGCCGTCGTATTCGACGAGGAGTACCCAGGTCGCATGGACCCGCTGCCCGCGGGACGCGTGGGTGGGGCTGTCATGGGCCGAGGATGGTGCCGGGCGGGACCGGGTGGCCGCGCAGGAAGGATTCGGCGGGGAGCGGCCGGCCGCCGGCGAGTTGCACGCGGGTGAGCCGAAGGGCGTCTTCGCCGCAGGCGACCAGGAGGGCATCGTCGAGGACCTGGCCCGGGGGGCCGGAGGCGGGTTCCGGCGCTGCCTCCAGCACCTTGAGCAGGGAGCTGCCCAGGGTGGTAAAGGCGCCGGGCCAGGGGTCCATGGCGCGCACGCGGCGATCCAGCTCGATTGCGGGAGCGGACCAGGTGAGGCGGCCGTCCTCGCGGGTGAGCTTGGGCGCGTAGGTCGCGCCGTCGGCGGGCTGGAGGTGGGGCGGCGGGTTCTCGGCCAGCGCGCGGGTGATGAGCCGGGCGCCGAGTTCGGCCAGCACGTCATGCACGGCGCCGGTGGTGGCGCGCGGAGGGATCGGGACGGCTTCGGCGAGGAGGATGGGTCCGGTGTCGAGGCCCGGGTCCATCTGCATGATGGTGACGCCGGTTTCGGCGTCGCCGGCAAGCACGGCGGCGTGGATCGGGGCGGCGCCGCGCCAGCGGGGGAGCAGGCTGGCGTGGATGTTGAGGCAGCCCGCGCGGGGGCGCGGCGAGCATGGCCGGCGGCAGGATCAGGCCGTAGGCGGCCACCACGGCGGCATCCAGGTTCAGCGCGGCGAATTCGGCCTGCGCTTCGGGGTTGGTGCGCAGGCGGGCGGGGGTACGGACGGGAAGGCCGAGCCGGTCCGCCGCGACGTGCACCGGGCATTTGCGAAGCGCGTATCCGCGGCCGGCGGGGCGCGGCGGCTGGCAATAGACGGCGGCGATGTCATGGCCAGCGGCGCGCAGCGCGAGCAGCGCGGGCACGGCGAAGTCCGGGACTCCCCATAAACGCCAGGCGCATCGCCTTAGTCCCGGTCGGAATCCTTTTTCTGCCGCCGCTCCTTGACGAGGCGGCGGAGGATGATGTTGCGCTTGAGATTGGACAGGTGGTCCACGAACAGCACGCCGTTCAGGTGGTCCATCTCGTGCTGGACGCAGGCCGCGAGCAGGCCCTCGGCGTCGATCTCGTGACGGGTTCCGTGCTGGTCGAGGTAGCGCACCTTGACGCGCGCGGGCCGGGTGATGTCGGCGAACTGGTTGGGCAGCGACAGGCAGCCCTCCTCGCGGGTGGCGAGGTCCTCGCTGGCGGCGACGAGTTCCGGATTGATGAGGATGATCGGATCGGGCCTTTCGTCCTTCATCAGGTCGATGATGGCCATGCGCAAGCCGACCCCGACCTGCGGCGCGGCGAGGCCGATTCCGGGGGCGCGATACATGGTTGCAAACATGCGGGGAATGAGCTCGCGGATCTGGCCATCGTCCTTGGGACCGACCGGGCGCGCGCGGGTCTTGAGCCCCGGATGGGGGGCGATCAGAATCGGCAGCAGATCGGCGGCGAGCTCAGTCATACGAAGGTGATGTAGGCCGCGGGGCGGCGGCTATCAACGCGCGGCGGCCGCCGAAACCTCTTGCAAAACACCCCTCTCCTTCACCACATTTGGCTTGGTCGGGATGCCGCGAACGGGTCCCGGCGTCGAACGCTTCGCTCGCCAGGAGGAGGCTTGATGACCACCCGCCTGTTCACCTCGCCGCTGTTTTTGGGGTTCGACCATCTCGAGCAGATGCTCGAGAGGGCGTCCAAGAACACCAGCGACGGGTACCCGCCCTACAATATCGAGCAGACCGGGCCCGAACGGGCTCCGGATCACGCTCGCGGTGGCCGGGTTCACGATGGACGACCTGCAGATCACGCAGGAGGACAACCAGTTGGTGATCCGGGGACGGCAGGCGGATGAAGGTCAGGATCGCGTGTTCCTGCATCGCGGAATCGCGGCCCGGCAGTTCCAGCGCGCGTTCGTGCTGGCGGAGGGGATCGAGGTCAAGTCGGCGTGGCTCGACAATGGGTTGCTGCACATCGACCTGGTGCGTCCGCAGCCAGAGTCTCGGGTGAAGACGATCAGCATCGGGCAGCGGTCCGGCAACGGACAGCTCCAGGCTGTGACAAATGCCCAGGCTAAGTGAGGGAGAGCGGTTCGGAGGGCGAACAGGAACATCTCGGGATGCGCCAGGTGCCGCAGGACGTGGGCCGGTGCAGAGGAGCAAGACAATGAATGTGGATTCGAATCACGAGACAGACGGCAACACTGGACAGGTCATGGTGAACATCCGCCAGTTGACGCAAGCGCAGCTCGCGCAGCTCGGTGTGTCGCAGATTGCCTACGTGCGCGCTGTGACGGTGAACGGCGAGCCGGGGTTTGCCATCCATGGGGCTGATGGAACGCCGATGGCGGTCGCAGACAATCGCGACGTGGCGCTGGCGGCGATCCTGCAGCACGACATGGTGCCGGTGATGGTGCATTGAGGGCTGACGTGGGAAAGTAGAAGTCGTGGATGGCCGGCCTTCGGCCATGACGGGAAGCCCAGCGCGGGTGATGCGGACGGCGATCACATTGGCGGACCATGGGGCGGACCATGGGGCGGACCATGGGGCGGACCACGCGAAAGGGCGGCGACGCGGGGCCGGCATCGTTCGGATGGAGGACGTGGCCCGCGTCGCGGGGGTGTCGAGCATCACCGTATCACGCGCGCTCAGCTCGCCGGACAAGGTTGCCGACAAGACGCGCGAGGCGATCTGGGCTGCGGTCGAGGCGACAGGATACATCCGCAACCACCTGGCGGGCAGCCTCGCCTCGAACAGCAGCCGGGTGGTTGGCCTGATTGTCCCCACGATCGTCAATTCGATCTTCGCCGATCTCGTGCAGGGCATGACCGACGCATTGAGCCGCGCCGGTTACCAGTTGCTGCTCGCCAACAGCGGTTATTCGCTTGAGGTGGAGGCTGATCTTGTCGCGGCCTTCCTGGCTCATCGCCCGCGCGCGCTGGTTATCACCGGCAACGCGCACGCCCCGCGCACCCAGGCGCTGCTGCGGCGGCTCGATATCCCGGTGGTGGAGACGTGGAGCCTGACGGCCGAGCCGATCGACATGCAGGTCGGCTTCTCCAACGAGGCGGCCGCGTACGCCATGGTCAGCCACCTCGCGGCGGTCGGTTATCGCAAGGTGGCGCTGGTTTCGGCGCCGGTCGCGGATAACGACCGCACGGCGGGGCGCATCCGCGGTTACCGCCGAGCGGTCCGCGAATTGGGCCTGGCGGCGGACCGCGGGCTGGAACGCGAGGCGTCCTTCACGCTGGGCAACGGCGCCGCGGCGCTGGGCGATTTGCTCGCGGCTCACCGTGCCATCGATGCGATCTTTTATGCCAACGACATCCTGGCGGCCGGCGGATTGTTCGAGTGCCATCGGCGCGGCATCGCGGTCCCGGCGGATCTCGGGATTGCCGGCTTCGACGATGTCGAGCTTGCGGCGGAGACGGTACCCGCGCTGACCACGGTGCGCATCCCGCGGTACGAGATCGGGGCGATGGCGGCGAGCCTGATCCTGGAGCGGCTTGCCGGGCGGCAGCCGGAGCGAACGATTGTTGACCTCGGTTTTGAGATCGTCGCGCGGGCTTCGACGCGAAGTCGTGGATGGCCGCGCCAAGTGCGGCCATGACGGAAGGTAGCGTCAACGCGCCGTGGACGTGGCTGGCGTTCGGCAGCATGATGATAAGGCAATCGACGCCGCGCGCCGCATCGGCTATGTTCCGACCACGCTCAGATAAATGTCGGGCACGAAGTAGTCCTTCGCAGGCACCGGGTTGTTGATGCCGCCGACGGAGACGTAAAAATCCGTCACCCGTTGCAGCCAGCCGGTGACCGTGCCGTCCTTGAACAGCTCGGCCCACTTTTTGCTGGGGAAGACCTTTTCAGCCTTGAACTGCTCCTGCAGATCGGCCAGCGGCACGTCCTTGTAATAGTTACTTTGGATGATTTCCAAAGCTTCGTCGGGCTTGCTGACCAGGAAATCGTTGGCGGGAATCCAGGCCTCGATGACTCGTTTGATCGTGTCCTTGTTGGCGTTCAGATAGGCTTCTTCGACGGCCCAGCCATCGACGATCGCGGCTTCCGGATAATACGCCGAGGCATCTTCCAGCATCTTGGCGTCCGGAAGCTGCTTGCGCACGGCCATGTTGAACGGCACCCAGAGCGCGACGGCGGGCACGGCGCCGGAGATGAACGACGTTACCGCCTCCGACATGCCTTGGTTGATGATCTCCACGTCCTTGTCGGGGACCAGACCATGCGCGCGCAGCGCATGGTCGAGAAAGACGTGCGCTGTGGTGCCGCGCGTGGTCGAGATGCGCTTGCCCTTGAGGTCGGCGAAGCTGGAGACGCCCTTGGCGGGATTGACCCAAAGCTGCGCCGTGGCGAACTCGACATCGTTGATGAGGAAGGCCTTGCCTTGACCCCGGGCGGGGAAGTTGGAGATCACCGCGCCGGTCACCAGCATATCGATCGAACCGCCGATCATCGCCTGGAACAATTGCAGGCCGGTGGTGAACCGGAGGAAATTCGGCGAGAGGCCTTGCTGCTTCCAGGTTCCCATGTGGTCGGCGAGCCAGAGCTGGCCGTCAACGGCGAGGGTGTGCAGATAGCCCACGCGAATGTCGGTCGCGGCGCGAGCGATGGCGGGCATACCGAGGGCGCCCAGCGCCAAACCTGACCCAAGAGCCTTGATCGTCGTGCGTCGGTGCAGTTTGCTCATTGGTCTCCCCTCCCCTTTGCATGATGTTATTCAGACAGGCGAACGCGGGCCTGCCGTTCCTGAGCCGCGTATTCCTGCATCACGAGATCGCGGAGCTCCTCGCGCAGGCGGGCGAATTCCGGGGTTGCGTGCAACGGCTCGGTCCGCGGATAGGTGAATGGCACGTCGATGATCCTGCGGATGCGCGCCGGACGCGCCGAGATCACGAGGATGCGTGAGGCGAGATAGAGCGCCTCGTCCACCGAGTGGGTGATCATGAAGACCGTCTTTCCCTCGGTTTGCAGCACTTCGAGCAGCAGGTCCTGCATGGCGCTGCGGGTCTGCGCGTCCAGCGCGCCGAACGGCTCGTCCATCAGCAGGAACTGTGGGTTCACGGCATAGGCGCGGGCGAGAGCCACGCGCTGGCGCATGCCGCCCGAGAGCGTCTTGGGATAGGCATTGCGGAATTCCGAGAGGCGCATCAGCGCGAGATAGCGGTCGCAGATGGCCCGCCGCTCGGGTTCTTTCACACGGTTGGCGCGCAATTTCAGGCCGAAGGCAATGTTCTCCGCCACAGTCAGCCAGGGGAAGACGCCGTATTCCTGGAAGATCACGCCGCGCTCGGGGCCGGGTCCGCTGATCGGGCGGCCGTCGAGCAGGATTCGGCCGCCGGTCGGGGTGATGAAGCCGGCCAACATGTTGAGCATGGTGGTCTTGCCGCAGCCCGACGGGCCGACCAGGGCGATGAATTCGCCGCTGCGCACGGCGAAGGACACGTCGTCCACCACGGTGAGCGGTGCGTCGCCCAGTTCGAACTGCATGGAGACACGGTCGAAGACGACGCGTTCGGCCATTTCGTTCATGGCGCCATCCGTTCCTGCCAGGATACCAAGCGCCGGCTGAGGCGACGGATCAGGACGTCCATGGCAAGCGCGATCAGGCCGATGGTGATGATGCCGGCATAGATCGTGTCGATCTGGAAGAAGGACGAGGCGTTCTGGATGACCGCGCCGAGGCCGCGCTGGGCGGCGATCAGCTCGGCGGCGACCAGGGTTGCCCAGGCGACGCCGAGCGCGACGCGGAGCGCGGTCAGCACGTGCGGAACCGCGAGCGGCACGACGACACGCCAGAAGATTTCCAGATCGTGGGCGCCGAGGGCGCGGGCGACGCGGATGTAGATCGGGCTGATTTGCGAGATACCCTCGTACATGACGATGACGCCGGCGAAGAACGAGGCGTAAAACAGGATGACGACCTTCGCGAGTTCACCGATGCCGAAATAGACGATCACGAGCGGGATCAGCGCGATGGGCGGCAGGGCGCGGAAGAAGTTGATCAGCGGGTCGATGAAGCTGCGCAACGGGCGGTACCAGCCGAGGCCAAATCCGACCGGTACGGCCGCGGCGATGCCGAGCGCGACGCCGATCACCACGCGCTGCGTGGACATGTACATGTCGAGCAGAAAGCCGTTGTCGGCGACGAGTGTGATCCACTTGGCGAGCACCTGGTGCGGCATCGGCACCAAGGACGGCCGGACCAGGCCGGACAGGCGCACCAGGTACCAGAGGGCGATGACCGCGAGCCACGGCGCGATTTGCAGCGCCAGCCGCGGCATGATCCGCGTTTGCGTTCTCACCCGCCTGGCCGGGGCTGCGGAGGTCTTTCGCCATCGTTCCACGATGGTGTGGGAAGCCATCGCTTCTCCTCCCAATGCAAGGATGTTAGCGCTGTCACCGATGGGGAGTCAAAGTGCCTCTTGATTTCGCGCGCAGCCGCCACACCAACCCTGCGCGCACTACCGTCGGCCTTTCAGGCCGTCGGTAGTCAGTTCGGTTGCGCGACGCCGCGGCCTGCGAGGCGGTACAGGATCAGACTGACCAGCAGGATGATGGCGATGGTGAACACCGACAAAGCCGCGACCACTTCCAGTTGGCCGAGGTCGTTGATGCGGAAGATTGCGACGGAGATCGTCTCGGTTCCGCTGGAGTAGAGCAGGATAGTGGCGCTGAGCTCGGTCAAGGCGGGGATGAAGACGAGAAGGAACGCGGTGACCAGGCCGGAGCGCGCCAGCGGCACGGTGATCCGCACCAGGGTTGTGGTCCACGTGGCGCCCAGGATGCGTGCCGCTTCCTCCAATCCCGGGTCGATCTGGTGAAGCGCGGCCTGCGCGCTGCGCAGCGCGAGCGGCACGAAACGCGCCACATAGGCGGCGAGCAGGATCCAGATCGTGCCGTAGATGCGAAAGGGCGGGCGGATGAACGCCTGCAGCACCCCGACCGCCATCACCGTGCCGGGCAGGCCGAGCGGAATGGTCGCCAGGTAATCGAGCGCGCGGCGGCCACGCACGGTGCCGCGCTGATCGAGGTAGGCGATCAGCAAGCCGAGGGTGGTTGCCAGCAGGCCGGCGGCGCCGGCCAGGATGAAGCTGTTGCGGATGCCGCGCGCGGCGACCTGGTCGCCGAACAGCGCCGTGACGAAATGCGCGATGGTGAGGTTCGCGGGCCATGGCGGGGAAGTCCATACTTTGCTGAATGAGGCGAGGATCAGCACGGCCACCGGCGCCGCCGCGGCCAAGGTAACCACGAACAGGCAGAAGCCGAGCAGCGGCCATTTCCAGGCGCCGAGGGCGGTACGCCGGCGAACGGCGCCACGCCCGCCGACGGTGACGAAGGATCGCCGTCCGAGGTGGCGCCGTTGCAGCGATAATCCGAGAAGGGTCAGCAGGACGAGGATCAGCGACAGCGCGGACGCCTCGGCGAAGCGCGGCGGGTAGCCGCCCAGCACGCCGTAGATTCGGGTGGGTAGAAAGACGATGCGTGCGGGCAGGCCGAGGAAGGCTTGCGGGCCGAACAGGGCCATCGAATCCACTGCCGCGAGCAGCGCGCCGCCGGTGATTGCAGGTGCCACCATCGGCAGGGTGATTCGCATGGTCACGGCGCGCGGCCCGGCGCCGAGGATCTGCGCGGCTTCCTCGAGCGCGGCGTCGAGCGAACGCAGCGCGGATTCGGTCAGGAAGAAGGTGAAGGCGAAGGCGTGCAGTGCGATGACGACGATGACGCCGGTCATGCTGAACACGTTGAACGGCCCGCGCGCAGCGCCGGTGGCCCAGGCGATGGCGCGGTTGATGTAGCCGGCGTCGGGGCCGAGCAGGATGATGAAGGCGAGTGCAGTCAGGTAGGGCGGGGTGATGTAGGCGAGTGCCACCAGTGCACGCACGGTACCCCGCAGCCACATGTCGGTGCGTGCGACGGCCCAGGCGAGCGGCACGCCCAGCACCACGCTGAGAGTGCCGCACCCGCCGGCGAGGATCAGGGTGTTGATGACGGGCGCGAGGGTTTGCGGGCGGGCGAGTGCGCGGGTAAGCGGGGTGAGGCCCGCGTGGCCCGGGATGCCGAAGGCGCCGAGCACGAGCCAGGCGAAGGGATAGCCGACCAGCAGCAAGAGGATGGCTGCGGCGGCGCCCAGGACCAGCCGCGCGATCATCGTGGGGGTGTTATATACCCAACTTCCGCAGGAAGTTGGGTTAACTCTTGTTTCGCACGCAGCCGCCACGCCAACCCTGCGCGCGGTATACCCAAAATCCTGCGGATTCTGGGTATACCAGCCGACATTGAGAGTGACTTATCTTTCCGAGGCTGGAAGCAGTGACGTGATGCGCGGCGGACCTTGTGGGTCGCGGCAAAGTCGTGGATGGCCGGCGTTCGCCGGCCATGACGAAATGGGTCATTGCCAATGTGCGCTGGTATTATAGCAGGCGGCTCATCCGGCCGAGTTTTCGTGCGGCAGGCGGCAAAGCCGTGGATGGCCGGCCTTCGGCCAAGACGAGGGGCAATTACACTCCCCATTCGCCGCCGAAGATGTCGGTCATTTTCTGCAGGATGTCGCTGCGGTTCTTCTGGTAGTCGGCGTAGTCGATGGTCATCAGCTTGAGCTGCGTGAGGGGCGGCTCGCCCTTGGGCGGCGGCAGGTCGGCGCGGCTGGAATACTTGCCGCCGTCGATGAGGATTTTCTGGCCTTCGTCGCCCATCCACCAATCGTAGAGCAGACGCGCCGCCTTGGGGTGCGGGGCGGCTTTCAGAATGCCGACGGCGCCGGGCTCGGTGGGCAGGCCTTCGGTGGGGAACAGGTAATCGGTGGGCTTGCCCTGCATGCGCGATCGCCAGGCGATGTTGTCGTTCTGCAGGAATCCGGCGGTCCGCTCGCCGCTCTCGAGCACCTGGGTGATCAATTGGGGAGTGGCGACGCGCAGCGGATCGAGCGCGGCGTATTGCTTGAGCAGGTCCCATCCGAGATATTTTGCGAGGGTGTAGAGGCGGGGTGCGCCGTCTCCGGTCGGGCTGCTGAAGAACGCCAGTTGCTTGCGAAAGCGGTTGTCGGCCAGGTCTTTCCAGGAGGTCGGCTTGCGGTCGCCGAGCTTCTGCGTGTTCCACTGGATCACCGCCTGGGTCAGCCGGTCGGCGACCCAGGTATCGTCGTGGTCACGGAAGGCGGCGGCCACGCTGTTGGCGGCGGGGGAGCGGTACGGCAGCAGGAGGCCGCGCTGCTTCATCAGGATGAAGGCGCCGACGTCGGAGGCATCGACCACGTCCGCCTGGACCTGTCCCGCGTCGCTTTCAGCCAGGATCTTCGAGGTGACGTCGGCGGAGCCGGCCCGGAAATACGATACGGTGATGCCGGTGGTTTGCTTGAACGCGGCGAGGATCGCGTCGACGATCTTGGTATCCAGGCTGGTGTAGAGCGTTGCCTTGCCTTCGGTGTCGGCGGCGCGCGCGATGAACGGTGCGGCCAGAAGCGGCGCGGTTCGAAGCAGTGTGCGACGGGTCAGCATGACCTCATTCTCCCTATCGGTTCACGGCGGATCAAACGCCTTCGCATAAGCATTCAACGCCGGCCCGCCGCCCAGATGCACGTACAGGACCCGCGCGCCGCGCGGGATTTCGCCGTTGCGGGCCATGGCGATAAGACCCGCCATGGCTTTTCCCCTCATAGACCGGGTCGGTGATCATCCCTTCGAGCCGGGCCGCGGTGCGGATGGCCGCGATCGTCGGGTCGTCCGGCAGGCCGTAGTCGGGGCCGCAGAAGCGGGGGTCGATCTCGATGTCGTCGTCGCGGACGGGCCGGCGCAGTTCGAGCAGATCGGCGGTGGCGCGGGCGATCTTGGTGACCGCCGCGCGGGTCATGGCGACGTTCGCGGCCGTGTCGATGCCGATCAACCGGCGCTTGCGGTCCTGGGAGAGGAAGCCGACCACCATGCCGGCCTGGGTCGATCCGGTGCAGGTGGCGGTGATGACGGTGTCGAAGAACAGGCCGAGTTCCTGTTCCTGACGGGCGAGTTCGTCGGCGAAGTGGGCATAGCCCAGCCCGCCGAGCGGATGGTCCGACGCGCCGGCGGGAATGGCATACGGTTTGCCCCCTTCGCGTCTCACCTGCTCCAGCGCACGCTCCCACGTGTCCTTGATGGCGGTTGAGTAGCCCTCGCCTTCCAGCACCAGCTTCGCGCCCATGAGGCGGGAGAGCAGGATGTTGCCGACCCGGGCGTAGATGGGATCATCCCAGCGGGTCCATTCCTCCTGGACCAGCCGGCACTTCAGGCCGAGCACGGCGGCGACCGCGGCCACCTGTCTTGTGTGGTTGCTTTGGATATTGCCGATGCTGACGAGCGTGTCGGCGCCGTGGGCCAGGGCATCAGCGGCGAGCCACTCCAGCTTGCGGATCTTGTTGCCGCCGAACGCGAGGCCGGAGGAGACGTCGTCCCGCTTGGCCCAGACCTCGATCCCGAGTTCGCGTGAGAGCCGTTGGAGCTTGTGAACCGGCGAGGGGAAGAAGGCGAGCGGAATGCGGCGGAAGCGCTGTTCAAGGTCGAGCGGCATCGGGCGATCCTGGGTGGGACGGCCGGTCTGTACGCTAACCTAGGCGTTAGGCAAGCTCCAGCAGGCGGGACCGGCACGGCGGCCGGTGACGCATTTGGGCATGTTCTGTCGGGAGAAGCCGAATGCTTCAGCAGTTCGCACCAGCTCCGCGCCGGGGACCGCGCGCGCTTCACCGCTTCGATAGCGAAGCGCAGCGCGTCCAGGGCGGACGGAGCCTGCCGGGTGAAATCCAGCCCGAGCCGGCCGATGCGACCTCGTTGGAGCAGGACGAGCTTCGAAGAGGCTAAACGAGTTGGGCCAACTTCACCGGGGCTTCGCCGGATTCCGCCACGCAAACCATGCGTGCGCCGTCGGTGGCCGAGATCATCAGGGCGTCGCCTTGCGCGAGGAGTTCGCGCCCGTCGTCGAAATAGTCTTCGGCGGTGACGTCACCGATAGTGTCGTCGCCGCCCTTGTAGTGCCAGAGGGTGAAGCCGTTCGCATAAGCCAGAACCGACAGGTTCCGAAGTGAAAAGGCCATGGGAAGGGTCCTTCCGTACATGCAGAAAGGGCCGCTGCGGGATGGCAGCGGCCCTTCAAGGTTGAAGCGGGCGCAGTTCGCCCGCCGACGGTCGGTTTGTGCCTGTTCACGTTTTGTCTGTCAAGGAAAATAATCATAGGTCAGTCCTATGAATCACGCCTGCCCTACTTCGTCCCGTACAGCCGGTCCCCGGCATCGCCGAGGCCGGGCCGGATATAACCATGCTCGTCCAACTGCCGGTCCACGGCGGCGGCATAGACGCGGACACCGGGATGCACCTCGGTGAAAGCCGTCAGCCCCTCCGGCGAGGCGAGCAAGCAACAGAAACTGATCTGCCCGACACCTGCTTCCTTCAGGCGCTGCACCGCGGTAATGGCCGAGTGCCCGGTTGCCAGCATGGGATCGATGACGATCACGAGGCGATCGGCGATGTCGTCCGGCAGTTTCAGGTAGTATTCCACCGGGACCAACGTCAGCGGATCCCGGTAGAGGCCGACGTGGCCCACGCGGGCGGACGGCACGAGATCCAGCATACCCTCCAGCATTCCGTGCCCGGCGCGCAGGATTGGCAGAAAGCACAGCTTCTTGCCGGCGAGGAGCGGGGCGTCCATCGGCTCCATCGGCGTGTCGATGCGAACCAATTCGAGCGGCAGGTCGCGCGTGACCTCATAGGCAAGGAGCAGGCTGAGCTCGCGCATGAGCAGGCGGAAGGCTCCGGTGGATGTCTCCCGGCGGCGGAGCAGAGTGAGCTTGTGCTGCACCAGCGGGTGCTCCACGATTGTCAGGTTCATTTGATTCAATCCTTAAAACACCGAGCCATCGCTGATGATGTTGATCGGCGGTGAGAGGTCACCGCGGCGCGCGAGTGCCAGCCGGCGCCCGGCTTCCCAGGTGCCGCCTTCCAGAATCTGGCCGAGGCTGAGCGCGGCGGCGTCCGGGCCCAGTATGGTCCGGATCATCGGCGCCATGCGATCCAGCAACGCCACGGTGAGCGCCCGCCATTCGACAATCGCGGGGTGACCAACGGGCAGGGACGTGGAAGCGAGGGAGGCATCCGTGAACGCGAGCGCGCCGGAATCGAGCATCAGCCCCCCGTTGCGATACTCGGCCAAGCCCGTGAGCGCCTCGAGCGCCGATACGGCAATTCCTTCAATTTCAAGGGTTTCCGCGAGCGAATAGCTCAGCCATTGCGACAGTTTGTGAAAGGGCACCGGGCCAAGGTCCGGATGGTCCCACACGTCACCGTTCGAGCCTGGCCAGATCGGACGCAGGGCGTGCAGCACCAGAAGGAGGATGTCCCGCGCCGGAACCCGCGGACCGGTCCGCAGCGGGGCGAACAGCTCGGCCAGACGCTTTACCCGGGCGACGCGGAGCGCCGCACCGAGCCGGCGCAGGAGCGCGGCCCGTCCGGTCAGCCCGTCCAGCGGATTGGACGCGGACGCCTGGAATGTGTCGGCCAGCGCATGGTCAGAACACGCGGTCAGGAAGGCGGCATCTGCGCGCAGGAGACCGGTGCGGTACGCGTGCAGGCTGGCCACCGCGAGCCCTTCCGACCGGCGCAACACCAGTCCGGTTGCAGGTTCATGGTACTCCCAGCGCGGACCGGCACCGGCATCCAGCAGGACGCTCAGGGTGCAGAGTTCCAGCCGGCCGGCCGGATCGGCCGGATACAGTCCGCTACGATCCACTCCGCCGGCGCTGAAATGGCGCCAGCGTGAGTGCAGCGGCACATTCAGGTCCGGAAACCGGTCCCTGGTGACCTGCGCGACGAAGGCGGCGGCATCGTCCAGTTTCTCCGGCACGAGACGGAGGTGCCGCAGCCGGCCTTCCTCGGCCAGCGCCAGCATCGATGCACAGCGCTGGCGGACCGCCTCGGGCGTGAACAGATCGAGGGTCACAGGATCGGCACGCCGTGGTGTTTGGCCTTGTCTTCCGGCTCCACGTGGATGGTGATCACGAGGTAATCCATCTCCGCCCTCAGCCGCCCCTCGATCCGGTCGCAGATCGCGTGGGCCTCGGCGACCGTCATGGCTCCGGGCACGACCAGATGGAACTCGACATAGGTGAGGCGCCCGGCGTGCCGCATGCGCAGATCGTGGGCCTCGATGGCGCCGGCGGCACTGTCGGCCAGGATTTCGCGGATCCGCGTCACGGTTGACGGGTCCGGCGCGGCATCCATCAGGCCGCCGACCGAGGATGAGATCATGCCCAAGCCGGACCACAGCACGTAAACGCCCGCCAGGGCCGCCACGATCGGGTCTATGATCATCCGCCCGGTGAGCACGGCCAGTCCGACCCCGGTGATCACGGCGAGGCTGGTGGCGACGTCGGCCATGAGATGCCAGCCGTCCGCGGTGAGGGCCGGCGAGCGCAATCCCGCCCCTGTGCGCAAGAGCAATAGAGCCCAGCCGGCATTCAGCACGGTCCCCATCGCCGAAAATGCGATGCCGCGCAGCGGGAGCAGGAGGACATGCGGCGCGCGGAAGGCCGCCCAGGCCTTGGCGAAGATCAACAGCGCGGCGACCACGATGAGAACCCCCTCGATCACCGCGGCGAAGAACTCCGCCTTCTGATGACCGTACGGGTGCCCGGCGTCGGCCGGCTTTCCGGCCAGCCGCACGGCGTATAGGGCGATCAGGCTTGCGGCGACGTTCACGGTGGTTTCCAGCGCGTCGGAGAAGAACGCCGCGCTGCCGGTGACCAGCCACGCCGCGGTCTTCAGCCCCAGAACCGCGCAACCGATGCCCACGCTGCCGGCGGCAATGCGCTCGCCCCTGCTCACTCGCCACTCCCCCGACGAGTCCTGTTCAAGAGCGCGGTTTCCGCGCCCTGGGGCATGATCCGTTCAGATCGAGCGGACCATGCCTTGTTCCCCTTAGCAGGGAGCGCGATTCGCGCGTCACTGGCTTGCGGCCTGAAGCGATCGCGCTCTAGACCAGCAGCATATCACGCAGGCGGGCCAGGCGCGCGGGCGTCAGGCCCAGTTGCGCCGCGGCATAGCGGTCGAACCCGCCGAAGGTTTCGGCGATCGCCGCGAATGCGGCCTGCAGCAACTCGACGCGGACTGTGAGCAGCCCAGCGGCGACGTGGGGCGGAATTCCGGCGGCCATCGCACCATCGGCGCGCCACAGTGCGTTGCTTGCCAGGTAGTCGTGCACGACCAGGTCCCAATGCACCCCAAGCGCGGTCAGCAGCAGCGCCGCGCCGAAGCCGGTGCGGTCCTTGCCGGCGGTGCAATGGAACAGCACCGGCCCGTCGGTCTCCAGGATCGCGTCGAACAGGGCCCGATAGCGATGGGACCATTCGGTCGCATAGGCCACGTATGCCGCGCGCATCAGCGTGTCGGTGTCTTCCCCGGTCGCCTCACGGGTGGCCAGGATGTCCTGCAGGCTGGCGCCCACGGAGGGTTCGATGGACAACGCGCGGACCTCGACTCCGGCAAGAGCGCACGGGGATTCCGTGCGCTCGGCGGTGCCGCGGAAATCGCACACCACCCGCAGGCCGAGGCCGCGCAGCATCGCGCAATCGGTCTCGGTGAGCCGCCCGAGCGAGGCGCCGCGGAAGACGCGGCCACGGCGCACCTGCCGGCCCGCTGCCGGCCAGCCGCCGAGGTCCCGCACGTTGCTGGCGCCGCTCAGCGCCAGCGATACAGGCAGGTCTTCCCGGTCCTTCGGCAAGGTCATGCGCAAGGTCAGGCCAGGCGTCCGTGGCAATGCTTGTATTTCTTGCCGGAACCGCACGGGCACGGCGCGTTGCGCGGCGTGCCGCGCCAGGTGGTGGGGTCGGACGGATCGACCGCTTCGGCCACCAGGGGCTGAGCGGCGATTGAAAGCGGTGCAAGGGTGGCGACCTCGGCATCCAGTTCCCCGCCATAGGCGCCGACGGGTTCCGGATGCTGCTCCAGCATCGGCTGGCGGCGCGGCTGGAAGTCGGCCTCGGGCGGACGGTCGGGCGCGAGTTCCACACGCGCGAGCAGCGACGTGACACGCTCTTTCAGATCGTCCAGCATCGCGTTGAACAACGCGAAGGCTTCGGCCTGGTATTCCCGCAGGGGATCTTTCTGGCCGTAGGCGCGCAGACCGATGCCCTGGCGTAAGTGATCCAGGGCGTAGAGGTGCTCTTTCCACACCGCGTCGAGGGTCTGGATAAGCAGGGATTTCTCGATGAAGCGCATCAGCTCGGAGCTGATTCGCTGTTCCTTCTGCTGCATGAAGTCTGCGGCGGCCTGCTCGATCCGCTCGCGGAGCTGGGTTTCGTCGATGCCTTCCTCGCGGCCCCAGTCTTCGACCGGAAGTTCGACGTTGAGCACCCGCTTCACGTCTTCGGCGAGTTCCTTGAGTTCCCACTGTTCGGCGAAGGCCTTTTCCGGCACACGGCGGGCGACCATCGCTGCGAGGATTTCGGCGCGCATGTCGGCCACGGTTTCGGAGACATCGGTGGCGCGCATGAACTCCTTGCGCTGGGCGTAAACCTCCTTGCGCTGGTCGTTCATCACGTCGTCGTATTTCAGCACATTCTTGCGGGTGTCGAAGTTACGCGCCTCGACCTTTTTCTGGGCTTTTTCCAGCGCCTTGTTGATCCACGGGTGAACGATCGCCTCGCCGGGCTTCAGCCCCAGCTTCTCGAGCAGGCCGCCCATGCGATCGGAGCCGAAGATGCGCATCAGGTCGTCTTCCAGCGACAGGAAGAAGTGCGACCGCCCCGGATCGCCCTGCCGCCCGGAGCGTCCGCGCAACTGATTGTCGATACGGCGGCTTTCGTGACGCTCGGTGCCGATCACGAACAACCCCCCGGCCTCTTTCACCTGCTCATGCGCGCGGGCGATGTCGTCCCTGATTTCCGCCTCGCGCGTGGCGCGCAGGCCGGGATCGTCGATGCCTTCCAGTTCGGTCTTGAGGCGCACTTCGAGATTGCCGCCGAGCTTGATGTCGGTGCCGCGCCCTGCCATGTTGGTTGCGATCGTGACGGCTCCAGGGGCACCGGCCTGCGCCACGATCTCCGCCTCCTGTTCGTGGAAGCGCGCATTCAGTACGGCGTGAGGGACTTTACGCCGGTTCAGGATGCCGGAGAGGTGCTCGCTCTTTTCGATCGAGACGGTGCCGACCAGCATGGGCTGGCCGGTCTTGCGCGATTCCTCGATCAGGTTAGCGACCGATTCCCACTTTTCCTCGGCGGAGCGATAGACCTCGTCGTCTTCGTCCTTACGGTTCACCGCGACGTTGGTGGGGATTTCGACGACGTCGAGCTTGTAGATTTCGCCAAATTCGTCGGCTTCGGTGGCGGCGGTGCCGGTCATGCCGGCGAGTTTGGGATAGAGCCGGAAGTAGTTCTGGAAGGTGATGGACGCGAGGGTCTGGTTCTCGGCCTGCACTTCGACGTGTTCCTTGGCTTCCAGCGCCTGGTGAAGACCATCGGAGTAGCGGCGGCCCTCCATCATGCGGCCGGTGAACTCATCGATGATCACCACCTTGCCCTGGCGCACGATGTAATCGACGTCGCGGGTGAACAGAGTGTGTGCGCGCAAGCTTTGCTGCACGTGATGAACCACCGAGACGTTGAAGATGTCGTAGAGGTTGCCTTCGATCAGCACGCCGGCTTCACGCAGCATGTCTTCGACCCGTTCGGAACCAGGCTCGGTAAGGGAGACGGTGCGGAACTTTTCGTCCTTGTCGTACGTCTCGGGGTCTTTCACCAGCTCCTTCATGACTTCATCGACGCTACGATAGAGGCCGGAGCTGTCCTCGGCCGGGCCGGAGATGATCAGCGGGGTGCGTGCCTCGTCGATCAGGATGGAGTCCACCTCATCGACGATGCCGAAGAAGAAATCCCGCTGGACCATGTCTTCCAGCCGGTACTTCATGTTGTCGCGCAGGTAGTCGAAGCCGAATTCGTTGTTGGTGCCGTAGGTGATGTCGGCGGCGTAGGCGGCGCGGCGCTGCACGTCATCCAGCCCGTGCACGATCACGCCGACGGAGAGGCCGAGGAAGCCATAGATCTGGCCCATCCAATCGGCGTCGCGGCGCGCCAGGTAGTCGTTCACCGTGACCACGTGGACGCCCTTGCCGGCGAGAGCGTTCAGATAGACCGGAAGGGTGGCGACGAGGGTCTTTCCCTCGCCGGTCTTCATTTCGGCGATGCGTCCTTCGTGCAGCACCATGCCGCCGATCAGTTGCACGTCGAAATGGCGCTGTCCGAGGGTGCGCACGGCGGCCTCCCGCACCACGGCGAACGCTTCGGGGAGGAGGTCGTCCAAGGTGGCGCCGGCGGCCAGTTTTTCGCGGAACTCGGTCGTCTTGACCCGCAGCGCCTGGTCCGACAGGGTCTGGAGGGCCGGTTCAAGCGCATTGATCTGGGGTACCCGCCGGCGATACGCCTTCAGCATGCCGATCGTTGGCGGTCCCCAGGACGGCACGGGCAATGGCGGCGAGCATTCAGACCTTTCCGGGCGCGAGCGGCCGGCGATGCGAAACGGCGGAAGGGCGGAGATAGGACCCACCCGGCCCAGGGTCAACGCAAACAGCAGTGCCGGGCGGTGCCGACGGGGCGCGCGGCTGGTTTCTTGCCAAACGGTCGCTCGTCCATTGGCTTCCGCTGCCTTGTCCCCCGGCCCGCCTTCCGCCATAAGTCGTGGCAGTCCCCCCGCACCTTGTTTTTGGAGTACGAATGCCCGCTCGTCTTGGCGGCTCCGCCCGCCTTTCCGCCGCATTGCTGATGTTGGCGGTTCCGGCCTTGGCCCAAACGGCCGCCCCAACCTCGCCGCCCGCCGGTACGCCGCCCGCCGGCACATCGGCGCCGGCCGGCGATCCGGTGGTTGCCACCGTCAACGGCAAGCCGGTTCATCTGAGCGATGTCAAGCAGGCGGCCGAGAGCCTGCCGGCGAATGTCCGCGCCCTGCCGCCGGAGATGCTCTACCCCAAGCTGATCGAGTCCATCGTGAGCGAGAAGGCGCTGGCCGACGCCGCGCGCAAACAGGGGCTGGAGAACGATCCGGGCGTGCAGCAGCAGATTCAGGCGGCGACCGACCAGGTGCTGGACAATGCGTACCTGCAGAAGCAGGTCGCACCGCAGGTGACCGAGGCTGCGCTACACGCCCGATATGACGCGGAATACGCGGGCAAGTCAGGCACCGAGGAGGTTCACGCGCGGCATATCCTGGTTCCTACCGAGGCAGAGGCGAAGGACGTTATCGCGCAACTCGACAAGGGAGCGGATTTTGCCACGCTGGCGAAGAAGTACAGCAAGGACCCGGGTTCGGCCGATGGCGGCGATCTGGGCTTCTTCAAGAAGGACGATATGGTACCGGCCTTTGCGGACGCGGCATTCGCGCTGAAGGATGGGCAATACACGGAAACGCCGGTCCATACGCAATTCGGCTGGCACGTGATCCAGGTTCTCGGGCATCGCCAGTCTCCGCCGCCGAGCTTCGAGCAGGCCTCGGCTCAGTTGCGGCAGGAGATTCTGAAGGAGGGGGTGCAGAAGGCGGTGGCGGATGCGCGGGCGGCGGCGGATGTGAAGGTGTTCAATCTCGACGGTTCGCCAGCGAAGGCGACCGACACGGCGATGCCGCCGGCGCCGAAGCGGTGATGCAGAATCAGACGACCGCGTGTAACGCCAAGGCCACGCCGGCCTGACAGGGTTCGATTACGGGCACGCCGACAGCGCGGGACACTGCGTCGCGGTGGTGGGCCATGCCGGTGCATCCCAGGATCACGGTCTGTGCCCCCGCCCGGACGCACTCTTCCGCTGCGCGGATCAGGCTGGCCCGGGCGGTTTCGGGTTCGAGCAGCGTCTCCATCGAGACATTGAGGGCAATTTCGGCGGCGAGGCGCGCCTCGGCGCCCATGGCCCGCAGGGCAGCCAAGTGCCGGGCCTTGGAGGCGTCCACGATGGCTATCACGCCGAAGCGTTCGGCGCGGGCGAGCGCGGCGGCGACGGCGGAGCGGAAGATGCCCAGCACCGGGCGGTCGGTCAGGGCGCGGGCGGCCTCAATGCCTGGGTCCGAGGCGCAGGCGATCACGTATGCGTCGGCGGCTTCGGCCTCGATGCGCCGGCAGAGGGGTTCGACGGCGGCGTGCCAGTCCCGCCAGGAATAGATGGCGGATGGTCCTTGGGGCAGGGACACGACCTCGATGCGCGCGCCGCCGGGCGTGCGGAAGGGCGCGATGGCTGCCTCGATGCCGGCGCCGCATGCGACGGAGCTATTCGGATTGATGACGACGATGCGGGTCATAGCTCGCTTCGGCCACGTTCAGCGAGCGTCTTCGGGCGATTGCTGACCGGCCGGGTTCTCGTCCGGCGGAAACAATCCTTCATAGATCTCGTCCACCGGAATTTCGAGGTTCGGCTGTTCAAGCCGAAGCGTCTCGCCGCTCACCAGCGTTGTCGTCGCCCAGGCGTTCCCTGACCGTCGCATCAACGTCAGTCCCGGACCGGTCTGCTCCACAATCACATACGTGTGGATCGACGGGACGGCGAGATATTCGCGAACCTTGATGATCCGGTCGGTCGCAGTGTTTCCAGGACTGATGACCTCGAACACGATCACCGGCTTTTCAATGAGGTATGAGTTTCCCGGAGTTGCCGTACAGGTGATCACCGCATCCGGGTATCGCACCGCGTCATTGACCGTGGCGACCCCCACTTCCGAGTAAACGTCACAAGGACCGCCTTGCAACCGAGATCGCAGGGCCGCTTGAAGGTTCCCCGCGATCCGGGCGTGAGCGATGTTTGGCCGGGTCATGGCGACCGGCTGAAAACCGTCGAACTCGTATTTTTCGTCGGATACCCCGGCCCAGGCGAAGAATTCCTCCCGGGTCATCCGCGGCTTCCGCAGCACGATATTCATGGCGGGTCTCTATACCATGTCGCCGGTTTCTGATTCTGTGCCAAATGCCGCACCGGAGTCGAGTTGCGCATGGCCGTCGTGATCACCGTGGCACAGCAGAAGGGCGGCACCGGCAAGACCACGCTGGCCGCCAACATCGCCGCGGCATTTGCCGCTGATTGCCGCGTCGCGATCCTGGACATCGATCCGCAGAAGAGCCTGGTTCGCTGGATCGGTTTGCGCGGGGATCGCAAGCCCGTGCTGACCTTTTCCGATCTTTCGGGGTGGCGGCTGGCCACCGAGCTCGACCGGCTGCGCCGAACCCACGACATGGTGGTGATCGACAGTCCGCCGCGCATCGACACGGATGCACGGCTGGCGATCCGCGAGGCCAGCCTGGTGCTGGTGCCGGTCCAGCCGAGTCCGCCTGACCTGTGGGCCGCGGAGGGCACGCTGGAACTCGCCGAGGGGGAACGCCGGCCGGCCCGGCTGGTGCGCAACCGCGTTCCCGCCGCGTCCCGGCTGCGCACTGTCGTGGAGGCTGAAATAGCTGCTCGGCGTTGGCCGACGCTTGCGACCACGCTGGGCAACCGAGCCGGTTTTGCCCTGGCCTTCGCCGCCGGGCTTGGCATAACCGAGGCGTCGCCGCGCTCGGTCGCGGCAAACGAAATGCGCGCGATGATCAGCGAATTGCGGGAGTTGACCTGACCGATGAGTTTACCTCGATGAGTTTACCAAGCCCGTGGGACTGGGTGCTCGCCCTCCACATCCTGTGCATCGTCGCCTGGGTTGGCGGCATGTTCTTCGCTGTCGTCGTATTGCGGCCCAGCCTGGCGGCGCTGGAGCCAGCGCAACGCATCGCTCTGCACAACCGGGTGTTTCGGCGATTCTTTCTGGTGATCTGGCACGCGATGCCGATCGCGCTGTTGTCCGGCTATGCGATGATCGTTGGCGTGTGGGGCGGCTTCGCTCGGCTGCCGTGGAATATCAATGTGATGCAGGCACTGGGCCTGATTATGGCGGCGATCTTCCTGATGGCGGTTTTCGGACCTTACCGGCGGTTTCGTGCCGCCATCAGCAGCGCGCGCGCGGCCGAGGCGGCAGAGCGCATTCGTCGCCTGATCCTGGCGAACCTGGCGCTAGGGGTGGTCACGATCGTTATCGCTGCGTTGAACGGGTAGTCCGAGATTTCTCGGAACGCGGCGTGCCGCCATGTGATTGCGGGGCAATCCGCGCTTGAACGCTTGTGCGTTCCCCGAGCGGGCACTCGCAGATAAAAAAGGCCGCCCCTGCGGGGGGCGGCCTTTTCTTGCTCGGTATTGGCTACGGATGGCCGGTGGAGGTGCCGGTGCCACCACCTGTGCCGGAGCCGGTGCCGCCGCTCGGGGCCGCGTTCATTCCGGTTCCGGACATATTGTCGCTGCCGTTCATGGTCCCGCTGGTGCCCGTGGCGCCGGAACCCATGCTGTTGCCGCCGCTCATGTTGCTGCCGCCGCTCATGTTGCTGCCGCTGCCCATGTTGCTCCCGGCGCCCATGTTGCTTCCGCTCATGTTGCCGCCGCCGAGGTTCATGGCGTCAAGCGTCGGCCCATCGATCGATCCGGTGGCTTGCAGGTTGTTCTTCTGCTGGAACTGGGTGACGCCGCGCTGGGTCATCGGGCCCCACACGCCGTCAACGCGGCCACGGTACATACCGTCCTGCTTGAGCGCGGTCTGGACGCGACGGATCAGGGCGGGGCTGAGTTCCACGTTCTGCGGCGCTGGGGCAGCCATCGGAGCGGGCGCCGGGGGCGGCGCGGTGGCGGCGGCTTGCTGATTGTTTCCGCCCATCCCGAGCGACGAGCAGGCGGTCATGGCCGCGAGAGCGCTGATCGCCATACACGAGGCGAGGTGGCGTACTGTGAGCATGCTTTGGTACTCCTATGACTTCACGTGAGGTGGGCCAGCCGCCTGCCGAAACGAGCGGCAGGGCTTGGTTTCGGACCTGATGCATTCCGTGGCGGAACGCAATGACTGACGCCAACGAATGCGCGTGAAATCGCGACGGCTCACGCGAGCGTGAATACGATCGCCTGCTCAGGCTCGTTTGCGCGCGGGCCGATGCGACGATGCCGCCGCTTTCACCGGCTTGTGTGCCGATTTCCGGGCGGTTTTGGGGGCCTCTTTCGCTGACGTACGGGCGCTGTCCGCGGCGCGGCCGAGGCTTGCTTTCAGTGCTGCCATCAGATCGACGACGTTGTCTCGCCGCGGTGTAGCTGGCGCCTCCGCCTCGATACCTTCGCCGTGCAATTTTGCCTCTATCACCTCACGAAGCCGTGCTTCGTAGCGGTCCTCGATATTTGCCGGCTCGAACGGGGCTTCCTGGCGTTCGATAAGCTGCCGCGCGAGCGCTACCATCTCGCGGTCGGGCTTTTCGTCTGCCACGGGATCGAACAGTGCACGCGGATCATTGATGTCGCGCTTCTCGTGCAAGGTGTAGAGGACCAAGCCGTCCTCGGCTTCCAGTGGAAAGATCGCGACGGGGCGTTCGCGGCGGGCGATCACGACGCGCGAGAGGGCCGCCTGGTTGGTTTCCCGCATCGCCTCGCGCAGCACGACGTAAACGTCCTGTCCGGCTTCACCGTCCGGCGCGAGGTAGTAGCTCGCGTCGAAGTAGATGGGCGCGATGTCCGACGCTGGGACGAATTTCTCCACAGTGATGACCGAGGAGGATTCGATACGCGCCTTCTCGAAGTCCTCGGTGTCGAGCAGGACATAGCGATCCTTTTCGAACTCGAAGCCGCGCGCGAGGTCGCCGCGCGAGAGTTCCTCGCCGGTTTCGGCGTCCTGCGTGACCATGCGGATGCGGTTGCCGGTGTTGGGATTGATGAAATGAAAATGCAGGTCCCCAGCGCTACGGTGCACCGTGTGCAGGGCAACGGGACAGGAGACCAGGGCCAGCCGGAGGTGCCCGCGCCAGGCAGGACGGGATGCCATCAGGATTTTCCCTTCGAGGAATGAGCAGTCGTCAAGTCAGCCTATCAGATAGGTGCTCAAGGGGCTGTCATCACAATCACGGGCGTTTGAGTCCCGTGAAACGCAGCCGGATGTTTGTTGTTATCGCACGCGGCACGTGTGGACGGGATGGCGGTTTTCAGGCCTGCAGCCAATCTGGCGGCGAAAGCCGGGCTTGCCGCGGCAGCCCTGGGGATGCTCGCCGTGATCGGCTGGTGGTGGGGCGCCCCGCGGACCGATTACAAGCGGAATCACCTGTGGACCGTCGATCAGACGGTGCCGTTCAGTCACCGGCACCATGTCGGCGAGCTGGGGATCGACTGCCGCTTCTGTCACATCCAGATCGAAAACGCGGCGACCGGCAGCATGCCACCGACCCATGTCTGCATGACGTGTCATTCGCAGATCTGGACCAACGCCGCGATGCTCGCGCCGGTCCGCGACAGCCTGGCGGATAACAAGCCGCTGGTCTGGCACCGCGTGACCAACCTGCCGGACTACGTGTTTTTCAATCACGCGATCCACATCACCAAGGGCGTTGGCTGTTCCGAGTGCCACGGCGCGGTGGACCGCATGGACCTGACATACAAGGCCAAGGACATGGAAATGACGTTCTGCATCGACTGTCATGCCAATCCCGGGCCGCGCCTGCGCCCGGCGGATCAGATCTACAACACGGAGTGGCATCGCACTGCCAGCACGCCTTCGCCTGCCGCGCTGATGGCGCAGTACCACGTGCCGAACCGCGACCTGCTCGACTGCTCGGTGTGTCATCGATGAACGTCCGTCAGTGGCGCAGCCTTGAAGAACGGGCCGGGGATCCGGCGTTCCTGGAACGGGCGGCGCAGGAGTTTCCGCTGCTGGAGGAGGCGCTGGCCGCCGCCCGGGACAGGCCGCAGGGCCGGCGGCAGGTTTTGCGTCTGCTGGGCGCCGCGCTGGCGATGGGCGGTCTGGCGGCCTGCACCTCGGGCGAGCCGTCTGGCGTGCTGATCCCGGCGGTGCGGGTACCGCCGGGGCTGGTACCCGGCCAGCCGGATCACTATGCGACCGCACATGTGCACGCGGGCTACGCGCTGGGCACCGTGGTGACGCACCAGATGGACCGGCCGATCAAGGTGGAGGGCAACCCGAAGCATCCATCCAGTCTCGGCGCGACCGATGCGTTCGCCCAAGCCGAGGTGCTGAGCTTCTACGACCCCGCGCGGGACGCGCAGGTGGTGGGGCATGGCATCCTGTCGGATCGGCAGGACCTGCTGGGTGCAATTGCCGCGGTGCGCTCCGACATCGCCGCCGATGGCGGCGCGGGATTCCGCATCCTGACGGGGACAATCACCTCGCCGTCCGTAGCGGTGCAACTCGACCGGTTGCTGAAAGCCTATCCCCAGGCGCGATGGCATCAATGGGAACCGTTCAACCGCGATGCCGCGGTGAAGGGCGCGCAGATTGCGTATGGCTCGACCGTGGACGTACTGCCGCGTCTGGATGCGGCGGACGTGATCCTGGGCCTCGACAGCGACCTGATCGACGGCGCGCCGGGATGGGTGCGGTTCGCCCGCGACTTCGCGTCTCGACGCAACCCGACGCGCACGCGGTCAATGAGCCGAGTGTACGCGGTGGAGGGCGGAACGACGGTGCTGGGAGCGGTAGCCGATCACCGCTTTGCCGCCGGGCCCGCTGCGATGCACGAGATTGTCACGACCCTCGCTGAAGGTGTTCTGGGTGGCGGGGCACCCGGATCGGGGCCCAGTTGGCTGGCGCAGGTGATTGCAGATCTGAAGGCGGCGCAGGGCCGCGCCTTCATTCACGCGGGTCCGGACCAGCCGGGCGAGGTGCATGCGCTGGTGCATGCGATGAACGAAGCGCTGGGCGGCCGGGGCCACACCTACGAGCTGATCGCGCCGGTGGCGCACAGGCCGGAATTGCAGGGCGAATCATTGTCCGCACTGGCGGCGGATATGCATGCCGGCCGGGTCAGCACCTTGCTGGTGCTCGACAGCAATCCGTGTTTCACCGCGCCCGGATCGCTGGGCTTCGGCGCGGCGCTGTCGCAGGTACGGACGAGTTTCGCGCTCAGCCGCGAACCGGACGAGACGGCCCGCGCGGTCACCTGGGCCGCTCCGATGACGCACGACTGGGAGAGCTGGGGCGATGCCCGTGGCCATGACGGCACGGCCACGATCCTGCAGCCGCAATCGCTGCCGTTGTACGACGGGCTCGCAGCGGTCGAAATGCTGGCGCTGTTTGTCGAGCCGCTCGCGCCGTCGCCGCTGCAACTGGTGCAGGCCACGTGGAAGGACCGGCTCGGCGACTTCGCATCCGGCTGGCACGACACGCTGGCGGCTGGCGTGGTCCCCGGCACAGCGAGCGCCCGATCCGACGTGACGCTGAAAGCCGAGGCTGCCAAGGCAGCCGCGGCAAAGCCGCCCGGCGGCCTTGGGATTCTGTTCCGGCCCGATCCATCGGTATCGGACGGGCGGTACGCGAACAATCCCTGGCTGCAGGAACTGCCGCGCCCGCTCAACAAGCTGACCTGGGACAATCCTCTGCTGGTTCCTCCGATACTGGCTGATGCGCTGCATCTGAAGAACGGCGACATGGTGGAACTGAGCATGGATCAGCAGCGGATGAGCGTGCCGGTGTGGATCGAGCCTGGGCAGGCACCGGACGTTGTGGTGGCATGGTGCGGCAATGGGCGCCGTGTGGCGGAGGGGGCAGGACATGGAGCAGGGTTCGACTTTTATCCGTTGACCGGGCGCACCGGAGCGGTGGTTCTGAAGAAGGGTGCGGGGCGCTACGAACTCGCCAGCACGGTGCATCACGCCGTGCTGTTTCCGAATGTCGATGACATCGTGAAGCATGCGACGCTGGGGGACTTCCGTGCCCGCCCGAGCTTCGCCAAGGAGCCGGAGAGGCCGGAAATCTACAACCGCAAGCCCGCCGGAACCCAGCAATGGGCGATGAGCGTCGATCTCAACGCCTGCATCGGCTGCAATGCGTGCGTGATCGCCTGTCAGGCCGAGAACAACATCCCCACGGTCGGCAAGGAAGAGGTGTTGCGCGAGCGTGAGATGCACTGGCTGCGCATCGACCGCTACTATGAGGGCACCGCCGAGCAGCCTGAGACCTTTTTTCAGCCGATGCTGTGCATGCACTGCGAGAAGGCGCCTTGCGAGCTGGTGTGCCCGGTCGGCGCGACGGTACATGATTCCGAGGGGCTGAACGTGATGGTGTACAACCGCTGCATCGGCACGCGTTTCTGCTCCAACAACTGCCCCTACAAGGTTCGCCGGTTCAATTTCTTCGCGTTCGGTCCGGAGCAGAATCGGCCGGCGGTTTCGTGGAATCCGAATGTCACGGTGCGCGGCCGCGGTGTGATGGAGAAGTGCAGCTACTGTCTGCAGCGGATCGCGGCGGCGCGCATCGCCGCGGACCGGGAGAACCGACCGATCGGTCCGCAGGAGGTGCGCACCGCCTGTCAATCCGCCTGCCCGACCCAAGCATTCACCTTCGGCGACAAGGCCAACCCGGAGAGTGAGGTATCGAAGCGGCGCGCCAGTCCGTTGGATTACGAATTGCTGTCGGACCAGCACACGCATCCGCGCACGACGTATGAGGCGCTGGTGCGGAATCCCAACCCGAAGATTCCGGCGACCGCGGCGTGAGCGACAGCGCTCGGCCCTTGATGTCGGGGAAGGTACGGCCACGCGCGACCGATCCGGTGGTGCTGCCCGGTCCCACGCTGGCCTCCGTCACGGACCGGATATGCGCCCTGGCGCTGCGGGAACGGGCGTTCATCTGGTGGTGGGCCGCGGTGCTGGTGTCGGGCTTCCTGACTGCCGTTCTGTTCGGGTCGATCGTCTGGCTGTTTTACGCGGGCATCGGGGTCTGGGGCGTGGACTGGCCGGTGATGTGGGGCTTCGCGCTGGTGAATTATGTGTGGTGGATCGCCATTGCCTCCGGCGGCACGTTCATCTCCGCGCTGTTTTACCTGATGCGCGTCGAGTGGCGGACTTCGACAAATCGCATCGCCGAGTCGATGACGTTGTTCGCGGCTGCCTGTGCGGGCATCTATCCGGTCCTGCATCTCGGGCGCCCGTGGCTGTTCTACTGGCTGTTTCCGTATCCGAACACCATGGGCTACTGGCCGCAGTGGCGCAGTCCGCTGATCTGGGATTTTTATGCGCTGCTGACTTACGTGATCGCCTCGATCCTCTTTTGGTATCTGGGCCTGCTGCCCGACTGGGCGAGTTTGCGTGACCGCGCCAGCACGCGCGGCAAGCAGATTTTCTATGGCGTGCTGGCGATGGGGTTCCGGGGCAGCACGCGGCAGTGGCGGCACTGGCACGCGGCTTACGGTGTGCTGGCGGCGATCATGGCCCCGCTGGTCTGTTCGGTGCACAGCATCGTCGGCCTGGACTTCGCCGGCGGGGCGACGGTCGGCTGGCACTCCACGCAGTTTCCGCCGTTGTTCATCTTCGGCGCATTCCTGTCCGGCTTCGCGACGGTGATCATCCTGATTCTGCCGCTGCGGCGGCTGCTGCGGCTGGAGGAGTTCATCACCGGCCGGCATATCGACGTCTTGGGACGGCTGCTGGCAACCAGCAGCCTGGCACTGACCTATTCCTACATGATGGACGCCTTCACCACCTGGTACGGCGCCGAAATGGCCGAGCGGACCATGTTCGCTGAGCGGACCACCGGGTACTACTGGTACATTTACTGGGGCACGATCGTTTTCAATTTCCTGCTGCCGCAACTGATGTGGATCCGCCGGTTGCGCATGAATCCGGTGACGATGTTGCTGGTGTGCATGGGCGTGATCCTGGGCATGTGGTGCGAGCGGTATGAGATCGTCATCACCAGCCTGCACCGGAGCCATCTTCCCTCGGCCTGGGGTCTGTTTCACGGCACGTGGTTCGATGTTTCGACCATGATCGGCACGGTCGGGTTCTTTGTCTTCGGCATTCTGCTCGTGGTGCGGCTGGTTCCGGTGATCTCGATGTCGGAGATGCGCTCGATGCTGGAAAAGCAGCCATGAGCGCCGTGGTTGCCGCATTTGCCTCGCAGGATGCGCTGATCGATGCGCGGGCGCGGCTGCGATCGGAGAATCTGGGGCAGATCGAAGCCTACACCCCGGCTGCGTTGCCGGAAGACGAGGAAGGGAGCAACTCCCCCCTGCCGCTGGTGATCTTTCTGGCCGGCATGCTGGGAGCGGCGTTCACCTTCGCATTGGAAACCTATTCCGACGTGGTGAACTGGCCGGTCAATGTCGGCGGCCGGCCCGAATTCTCCTGGCCGGCGTTTGTGCCGGTCGCGTTTGAGATGGGCATCCTGTGGGCCATCTCCGCCGGGTTCTTCGGCTACGTAATCGTCGGCGGGTTATCGCGGCTATGGGATCCGGTCGATGAAGCAGCGGCGATGCGCAACGCATCGCGCGACCAATGGGTACTCGCGGTCCACACTGATGACCGGGAGGCGCTGGAACGGGCGCGCCGCATCCTGGAATCCTACCATCCGCTTTCAGTCGAGCATCTCTCGGCAGAGCTGGAGGAGGTTCCGGCATGACGCGCGTGGCGGTGCTTTCGATGCTTCTGCTTCTGGCGGCGTGCGACGACATGAGCAACCAGCCGCGACAGAAACGGTACGCTCCGGCGCCCGGCCCAGCGCCGCAGGTGGAAGGCGCGGTCAAATACGACAGCAGACCGCAGCCCGTGCCGCCGGTGACGCCGGCGCTGCTACAGCGCGGGCAGCAGCAATTCCGCATCTTCTGCACGCCTTGCCATTCCGAGCTGGGGGACGGCAACGGCATGATCGTGCAGCGTGGATTTCCCCATCCGCCGGACTACACCGAGGCACGCTTGCTGGCCGCGCCGGTGCAGCACTTCGTGGATGTGATCACCAACGGGTACGGCATCATGTATTCCTATGCCGATCGCGTGCCGGTGTCTGATCGCTGGGCGATCGCGGCGTATATCCGGGCGTTGCAGGTCAGCCGTCACACGCAACTCGCCGAGCTCGATGCCGCGGAGCGGAGCAAGCTGCCATGACAATGGAACGGCATGAGCAGGTGGCGTGGGGTGTTTGCGGGGTGGGGTTGCTGGGATCGGTGGTTGGCTGGATCGTTACACCGCACCTGTTCCCGCACGCCTGGCTCGCCGCCCTCGCGTGCTGGATCGGCTGGCCGCTGGGCAGCATGGCGCTGCTGCTGATCCATTCGATCAGCGGCGGCGATTGGGGCTACGCAATTCGGCCGCAACTCACGCTCGGGGTACTGACGCTTCCCGTGGCGGTGATCGCCGTGCTGCCGCTGATCCCCGAATTGCACGCGCTGTATCCCTGGGCACGGCCGGAGATTGCGCGTGACCTCGGCAATACCAGTTACCTGAACGTGCCGTTCGTGTGCGGCCGCGGCGTGCTGTACCTGGCGTTGTGGATGGGGCTTGCCGCGCTGGTTCTGCAAGCCCTGCGGCAGCCGCTGGCTGGGGTATGGCTCTATCGGCTGTCGCCCGCGGGGCTGATCATGCTGATGCTGACCGCGACGTTCGCGAGCTTCGACGCGACCCTGTCGCTCGATCCGCATTTCAACTCGAGCGTCTTTGGGATGATCATCGCGGCGGAAGCGGTGCTGCTGGCGCTGTCGGTGGCGACGTTCCTGCTTCTGCTGATCACCCAGCCGCGGCGGAAGGTGATCGCCGATCTCGGCAAGCTGCTGCTCGCATTGACGGTGCTGTGGGGCTATTTCGTTTTCATGCAACTGCTGATCGTGTGGAACTCCGATCTGGCAGCCGAGGCACCTTGGTACGTCGCCCGCATCGAGCATGGCTGGGGCGTTGTCGCCGCCTTGGTGTTCTTGTTCCATTTCCTCATTCCGTTTCTGCTGCTGCTGTGGCCGCAGGTGCAGCGCTCCCGCCGGGCTGTGTTGTTCGTCTCCGGCATGCTGGTCTTCGCCGAGATCCCGCGTGCATGGTGGCTGGTGGTGCCTGCCGCGGATCGCAGCCTGTCATGGCTCGACATCTGCGCGATGCTGGCGGTGATCGGCTGCTCGGTCGGTCTGTGCCTGCGCTTGCCGCAGCTTTCGCCGGTCCGCGACCTGGTTCGCCAACATGGCTGAAAAGCTGGTGATTCCCGCGGCGCGGCACGAGCCGCGCGACGTAACCGGCCGGTTCATCGGGTTGGCCTTCCTGCTGCTGGTGGGGTCGCTCAGCACCATCGGCCTAGCGGTATGGGGACTGTTTCCCAGGGGCCCCGAAGGCTCCGCCGTCACCACGACCGCGACGAGCTTCCCGGGTCCTGTCCTGCAAACCAATCCCAGGCACGACCTGCAGACCTTCGAAGCGAAGGAGATGCACCAGCTCACCAGTTATGGATGGGTGGACCGATCGCAGGGCATCGTGCACATCCCGATCGCGCGGGCGATGGAGGATGTGGCGAAACGCGGCATTGCCGGCTGGCCGGCGCAGCCAGCGGCGAAAACCGGGCAAGCGCCGTGAATTTCCATCTTCCCGTCGCTTCCAACTTCGCCGTCACCGTCGATCATATCATGATATGCCTGCTCGTCATCAGCGCCGGCATCCTGTTTCTGGTGTTCTGGTTGATGTGGAGCTTCATGATCCGCTACCGGGCGAATAGCCCGATCGACCGTGGCGAGATCGCGGAGCGCACGTGGCGCGTGGAGATTGCGTGGACGACGGCGACCTTCGTCGTGTTCCTTGGCCTGTTCTACTGGGGGGCCGGCGTTTACCTGGATGAATACCAGCCGCCGCCGGACGCAATGAAAATCTCGGTAGTCGGCAAGCGCTGGATGTGGAAATTCGAATCCCCCGGCGGCCAGCGGGAGATCAACACGCTGCACGTGCCGGTGGGCCAGAAAATCCAGCTCGTGATGACATCGCAGGACGTGATCCACGATCTCTACATCCCGGCTTTCCGGGTGCGTCACGACGTGCTGCCGGACGCTACGAGACGATGTGGTTCATCGCCGACGTTCCGGGGACCTACATCATGGATTGCACGCGGTTCTGCGGCACCGAGCATTCGCGAATGCGGGGCGAGGTGGTGGTGATGCGGCCGGCCGAGTATCAGCGCTGGCTGCAACAGAACCGGGCGTCGCAAACGCTGGTCGCGGCGGGACGGCAGCTTTTCATCAGCCTGGGTTGCAGCGGATGCCATGAGGGCGGCGGGACAGTGCGCGCGCCTTCGCTGAACGGCGTGTTCGGCGGCCCGGTGCCGCTATCGGACGGCACCACCGTGATCGCGGACGAGGGATATATCCGGGATTCCATCCTGTTTCCGAAGAAGCAGGTCGTGGCAAGCTACCAGCCGGTCATGCCGTCATTCGATGGCGTGATCAGCGACGGCGATTTGCAGAAGCTGGTCGCCTACATCGAATTGCTGGGCGCGGAGACGGGTCCATGAGCAGCACGGTCATCGAAAGCCGGGAACTGGCCGAAAGCTATCTCGGCGACAAATTCAAGCTGAGCAGTTGGCTGCTGACCACCGACCACAAGCGTATCGCGGTGCTGTATCTGATCAGCATCGTCGGGTTCTTTTTAATCGGTGGCATGGGGGCGGCCTTCATCCGATGGAACCTGATTTCTCCCGAGGGCATGCTCGGCTCGGAGGAGACGTACAACCGGATGTTCACCATGCATGGCATCATCATGGTGTGGTGGTTCCTGGTTCCCGCGGTTCCGGTGACGCTCGGCAATTTCGTTATTCCGTTGATGATCGGCGCGCGTGACCTGGCTTTCCCGAAGATCAACCTGCTGAGCTGGTACTGTTCATATTTGCAGGTCTGCTGCAATTCTACGTCATGTTCGTAGGCGGGGTTGACGTGACGTGGACGTTCTATCCGACGCTATCGACGAACTACAGCCAAAGCCATGTCCTGCTGTCCGCCGCCGCGATCTTTCTGGTAGGGTTTTCCTCGATTGCGACCGGCCTGAACTTCATGGTGACCATTCACACCATGCGGGCGCCCGGCATGACGTGGCATCGGCTGCCGGTATTCATATGGTCGAACTACGCGACCAGCGTGATCTATGTTCTGGCAACACCCGTGCTGGCGATGACCATGCTGCTGGTGGCGTTCCAGCGGCTGTTCGGCATCGGCTTCTTCAACCCCAGCACGGGCGGCGACCTGATCCTGTACGAGCACCTGTTCTGGTTCTACTCCCACCCCGCAGTCTATATCATGATCCTGCCGGGCATGGGTGTGGTGAGCGAGATCATACCGTGCTTCTGCCACAAGCGGCTGTTCGGTTACGAATTCGTGGTTTGGTGCAGCATTGCCATCGCGACGATCGGCTTCTTCGTGTGGGGCCACCACTTGTTCGTGTCCGGCCAATCGCTGTACGCCGGCCTGGTATTTTCATTTCTTTCCTACATCGTCGCGGTGCCTTCTGCGATCAAGGTGTTCAACTGGATCGGCACCATGCACAAGGGCTTCATCCGGTTCGATGCGCCGATGCTGTATGCGATCGGGTTCGTGGGCCTGTTCACCATCGGCGGGTTGACCGGGTTGTGGCTGGCCTGCCTGCCCGTGGATGTTCACCTGACCCAGACCTATTTCGTGGTTGCGCACTTCCACTACATCATGGTGGGCGGCATGGTCTCGGCGTTCTTCGGCGGGCTGCATTTCTGGTGGCCGAAGATGACGGGCCGCATGTATCCCGAGATGTGGGGCCGTGCCGCCGCGCTGATCATCTTCCTCGGCTTCAACATGACGTTCGCGCCGCAGTTCATTCTGGGCTTCACCGGCATGCCGCGAGAGGTCGCGACTTACGACCCGCGCTACCAGGTGCTGAACGTGATGTCGTCGGCCGGCGCATCGATTCTTGCGCTGGGCTACATCCTGCCGCTGATCTACCTGCCCTGGTCACTGCTACGTGGGCCGCGCGCGAGCAACAACCCGTGGGATGCAACGGGGCTGGAGTGGCAGACCACCTCGCCGCCGCCGGCCAAGAACTTCCTGGCCACGCCCGTCGTGGTGGCTCCGCCGTACGACTACAAGGAGCCCGAGCGACTGGAGCAACGGGGCTACCATGGCTGAAGCCGAGGAGCTGGCGGACGCACCCGGCGTGGCGCTTACGCTGCCGCATGACTTCCAGTATGCCAGCATGTACCATCAGGCCGAGACCGCGCTGTGCGGCATGTGGCTGTTTCTGGCGCAGGAAGCGGTCTTCTTCGGCGCGCTGATCCTGGCCTGGATGTTCAGCCGCTATTGGAACACGGCGGGGTTCGACGCAGGCAGCGCCGAGACGCAGGTGTGGATCGGCAGCATCAACGCCGGCATCCTGATCACCAGCAGCTTCGCCTACGCCTTGGCGGTGGCGTTGATCCGATCCGGGCTGGACCGCGCCATGACCGTGGCATTGGGCGTGGTGGTGCTGCTGGGCGTGTGTTTCCTGTGCCTGAAGGGATACGAGTGGCACCTGGATTTTGATGACCACACCTGGGTCGGCGATCCGGACTTCAAGATCAAGGGCGCGCTGGAAGGCGGCGCGAAGCTGTTCTGGACGTTTTATTGGGCCGCCACCGTGCTGCACGCCGCGCATATGACAGTGGCGGTGGGCCTGGTGGCATACGTGATCTGGCGCGGCTGGCGACGTGACTTCTCGGCCGCCTACCACACCCCCGTGGAGGTGGTGGGCATCTTCTGGAGCTTTGTCGATGTGGTGTGGATTTGCCTGTGGCCCTTGATCTACCTGATCGGACGGGCGCCATGAGGGGACCGGTCATCCGCTTGACACTGACCTGGGTCGCGCTGCTGGCGATCGCCGGCGGAGAATTCATGCTCAGCGCCGTGCACATGCCGATCGGCATGCGGCCGACCCTGCTGATATTCGCGTTGGCCATGGTCGCGCTGGTCGTCTTCTGCTTCATGCAGATCGGCCGGATGCCTGTGGTGGCGCGGGGCTTCGGCGTTGCGGCGGTGTTCTGGCTGATCGTGCTGTTTGGGATCGGGATGATGGACCCGCTGACGCGGCACTTGTCATGGATCCAGGGGTTCAGCCCGCAATAACCGTATCAGTCGTTCGCGATGGCGGCCAACTGATCACGCGCTTTTTCGATGTGGCCCCACGGGACGTCGCCGAGCGGAAAGTGGCCGCCGATAATCGCCGCCAGCACCGCATTGGCTTTTTCCAGCCGCGTCTGATCGGGCCCGGACGCGGCGCAGCGATTGCGGACGATCAGCGCGTCACGGAACGCAACGATGCGTCGGGTCGCCTGGGAAAAATCGATGCCGACCTTGCGCGGCTTTTCCGCGAGCAGGGCGTCGATCGCCGCCAGTGCCTGGCGTGCCGGTTCGGCGGGGTCAGGTGCCATGACCCAATCGTCCTTTTCGTAGATTGCAGGTCAGCGCCTTGGTGCTGTGAATGCTCGTGTTGGGATCGCCATGGATCGCCAGAAGCACATTGGCGATGTCGCCATGCGCATAGCCGTTCCAGCCGAAGACCCAGGGCATTCCGATCTGGTGCACGCGCCGGCCATCGATCAGAAACGGCCGCAGGCGGCTGGTGACCAGAGCCTTCGCCTCGATCTCGCCGCGCGCCGTGGACAGAACCGTCCAGTCCAGATTCGCGATCGCCAGTTCGTCCGCCAGTTCCGGCGAGATTTCCACGAATGCCTCCGGCTGCAGCTCCGCCGTATGCGGCATCACGCGCGTGACGATGCCGCCGCAATGCAGTTCGGTCAGCCGGAACGTGGTGAAGACGTAGGGGAAGCGCGGGTCTTCCGGTTCATGATACTCGTTGCCGGGGCGCGGCCAAAGCTTGGCTGCCGGATTGATCTGACGGCCGGGATGGATGGCGTTGCGAACAGGACTTTCGACCGGTTCGTAGTGCGTGGGCAGCGGTCCGTCCTTCAGGCCGGACGGTTCGAACAGATGGCATTTGCCATCGGCCTCCATGATGAACGGATCGGCGCCGCCGAGCGCCTCCATTCCCTTCGGATGCAACCAGTAATGCGGTCGCTTGTCCGGCGGCATGGTTTTGGTGAAGTCCGGCACGTCGTTGCCGGTCCATTCGCGCTGATCGGCATCCCACCAGATCATCTTCTTGCGCTCCGACCACGGCTTGCCGTCCGGGTCCGCCGAGGCACGGTTGTACATGGTTCGCCGGTTCGCCGGCCACGACCACGACCATTGGGCATGGCTGCCGGGTCCCGAAGGGCCGTCCGGCTTGCGCGAGCGCGATCGGTTGTCGTGGATGTCCGGGAAGACGCCGGTGTAGAGCCAGCCGCCGACCGCGGTTGAACCGTCGTCCTTGATCTCCTCGAAGCTTTGCAACTGCTTGCCGTCGGCGACACGCCAGCCGTTGATTTCACGCAGCACGGCAGCAGCATCCGGCTCGACCAAGGGACCGCTGACCGGATAATCCCAGGTCAGCGCCTGGATGGGCTTGTCGCGATCACGCGTGCTGTCGGCGTAGTGTTGCTTGAGCCGGCGGCCCAGATGATAGACGAACCAGAGGTCGGACCGGCTGTCCCCGGCGGGTCGCAGACCTTGTCATGCCACTGAACGAGCCGGCTGGTGTTGGTGACGGTGCCCTCTTTCTCGGCCGCCATCGCGCTGGGGAGGAAGAAAATTTCGGTGCCGATGTCGCGCGGACGGAGCTCTCCGCGCTGGACCAGGCGGCCTTTCTGCCAGAAATCGGCGGTCTCGGTCATCGCGAAGTCCCGCACCACCAGCCATTCCAGTTTGGTCATCGCGCGTTCGATCAGATCGGAGTTGGCGCCGCCCACCACGGGGTTCTGGCCGAGCACGAACTGGCCTTTGACGACGCCATCCGCCATGGCGAGCGTCATGGGCAGTTGCGAAAGATCACCCGTCAGCTTCGGCAGATAGTCGTAGCAGAAATCGTCCGCCTCGGTGGCTGCATCGCCGTACCATGCCTTGAGCAGGCTGACGACGTATTTGGGGAGATTGTACCACCAGCCGGTAGCGGGTGTTTCCGATTCGAGGAACTGCTTCAGCGAGTGATGCGGTTGCATCGCGTTGGGCTGCGGCAGGTAGGTCGGCAGCATGTTATAGAGTGTCGGAATGTCGGTGCTGCCCTGGATGCTGCAATGACCGCGCAGCGCCATGATGCCGCCGCCCGGACGGCCGATATTGCCGAGCAGCGCCTGGATGATGGAGGCCGCACGGATCATCTGCACGCCGGTTGAGTGATGCGTCCAGCCGACCGCGTAGCAGAAGGTCCCGGTGCGCTCCCGCCCCGAGTTGCGCGCAATCGCATCGGCGATGCGCAGGAAGCTTTCCTTGGGGCATCCGGTCACACGCTCCACCATATCGGGCGTGTAACGCGCGAAGTGGCGGCGCATGATCTGATAGACACAGTTGGGATGTTGGAGCGTTTCGTCCGATTGCGGGGGGTGGCGGGTCAGTTCCGCCTCTCCGCGCTCGGCGTCCTTGGTGGCCAGCGGCGGCTGATGTTCGGCCAGCGGCGAGGCGACAACCTCTCCTTTGTACTGCCAGGTGTCCGTCTTGTAGTCCGCATTGTTCGGCTGAAAGCCGGAGAACACGCCATCCGTCTCACTGCTGTCCTGAAAGCCGTCCTCGATGACGGTGGCGATGTTGGTGTAGGGAATCACCCAGTCCCGGAACCATAGATCGTTTTCCAGGATGTAATTGATGATGCCGCCGAGGAAGGCGATGTCGCTGCCGGAGCGGATCGGCGCATGGATGTCGGCGATCGCCGACGTGCGGGTGAAGCGGGGGTCCACGTGGATCACGGTTGCCCCGCGCGCCTGGGCTTCCACCACGAAGCGGAACGCCACGGGGTGATTTTCCGCCATGTTGGAGCCCATGATGGTGATCACGTCGGCATTCGCGAGGTCCCACAGCGACATGGTCGCTGCGCCGCGTCCGAAGGAGGTGCCCAAACTGGGCACCGATGAGGAGTGTCAGATTCTGGCCTGATTCTCGATATTCACCATACCCAGGCCGCCGCCGAACAGCTTCTTCATCAGGTAGTTTTCTTCGTTATCAAGCGTGGCGCCGCCCAGCGAGCCGATGCCGAGGGTCTGGTTGATCAGCGTGCCGTCGGCGAGGCGTTCGGCGAAGGTTTCATCGCGCGTCTGCTTCACCCGTTCGGCGATGCGGTCCATCGCCCATTCCAGGGGCTTCGTCTCCCACTGATCGGAATACGGTGCACGGTACAGCACGGTGTTGATCCGCTTGGAACTGAGCATCATGCCGAGCGTGCCGGCGCCTTTCGGGCAGAGCGTTCCCTGGTTGACCGGGCTGCGCGGATCGCCCTCGATATGGATGGGCTTGCCGTTCCTGGCATAGACCAGTTGCGCGCAGCCGACGGCACAGAACGGGCAGATGGAGGTGCCGATGCGATCGGCCTCTTCCAAGCGGGGGCGGAGCGTGCGGGATGCCTCGCTGATGGCTGCGGGGCCCATCACGTCTTCCCCGGCCAACTGGCGCGGCAGCGACCAGTCCCGGAAGAAACCGGCCGCCCGTTGGGCCACGCCACGGCGCAGTTTTTTCATCGCTCTTCCCCGCTAGAGACATGGATGATGGCGAAACCAGTTCTCGCGCATGCGGTTCCATTCCCGGTATCAAGATGGCAAGGTATCAAGGAGGCCGGCATGCAGTCCATCGAAGGCATTGTCACAATCGTGCAAGAGGGCCGCTTCCAGTTGCTGGATCGCGCCGGCGTGTGTCACATGTTTTTGCTTTCCTATAAGGCGGCGATTGAGCCAGAGCAGCTTCCGCCGCTGCAGCATGAACAGGCGCGCGTGTGCGTGGAGTATGAAGCGGGGCAGGACATCATCGGACTGCTGGCGCGTGGCATAACCCGGCTGGAATGAGGATCGCCCATGGAGATGCATCCGCGCGCGCTGGAATATCCGGAATCGTCGCTGGACCACATGATCCGGGATGAGGCGGAGCTGACAGCCGGCGTAAAGGTGGTTGCCGGCCAGTCCTACGGGTTCTTTACCGACACGACGCTGTGCATCGGCTGCAAGGCCTGTGAGGTGGCGTGCAAGGAATGGAACAACCTGCCGGCCGATGACCTGCATCTGACCGGGCAAAGCTACGACAACACGGCCCGGCTTTCCTCCAATACCTGGCGGCACGTAAATTTCATCGAGCATGGCGTTCGGGATGGCGCGCAGGGTGCCTTCCAGACCGGATGGCTGATGATGAGCGACGTCTGCAAGCACTGCCACAACGCGCCGTGCCTGGAGGCGTGCCCCACCGGCGCGCTGTTCCGCACCGAGTTCGACACGGTGGTGGTGCAGCAGGACATCTGCAACGGCTGCGGCTACTGCCAGCCGGCCTGCCCGTTCGGCGTGATCGACATCAATGTGGAGGATGGCAAGGCGCACAAGTGCACGCTGTGCTACGACCGGTTGAAGGGCGGGCTGGAGCCGGCTTGTGCGAAGTCCTGTCCGACCGATTCGATCCAGTTCGGTGAATTGCACGAACTGCACGCGCGCGCCGCGTCGCGGGTGGAGGCGCTGCACCAGGTGGGGCGGACGGATGCGTATCTCTACGGCGCGCCGGGAACGCCTGGTGCCACAGGCGGGCTGGAGCATCTGCACGCCTTCTTCCTGCTGACCGCATCGCCTGAGGTGTATAACCTGCCGCACAGCCCCACGCGGCCCGGCCAATCGTGTGGTGCCGAGCCTGCTCTCCGGGTTGGCGGCGATGGCGGGTCTCGCGGCATTCGCAGTGGCGGCGTTCCGATGAGGGATCGGTGATGCTGGACGATACGCGCGGCCCGTCTCGCTGGGACGGCTCGACCTATTACGGGCGAGAGCAGGTGAAGGCGGCGCCGTTCAATAACTGGCTGGTGGGCGGATATATCTTCCTTGCGGGATTGTCCGGCGGGGCGGCGCTGATCTCCACGGTTCTGGATGTGGTGCGCGGCGATGCGGGCGCGCGTGTGGTGCGGCGCGGGCGGTTGCTGTCCCTACTTGGACCGATGGTCGGATCGTTCGGGCTGATCGCCGACCTGCACACGCCGAAGCGGTTCTACAATATGCTGCGGCTGTTCAAGATCACCTCGCCGATGTCGATCGGCAGTTGGATCCTGATTGCGTTCGGCGGCTGCAGCGCGGTGACAGCGGCGTGTGAGGGGCTGGGGCTGCGCCGGATGGCGCGCGCGACGCAGGTGCCTCTGGCGGCGACGGGCGCCGGGCTCGGCACGTACACCGCATCGCTGCTGTCAGCAACGAGCACGCCGCTGTGGGCGGCGGCGCCGTGCGCGACGGCGGTACGATTTGCCGGCTCCTCGGTCGCGGCAGGTGCGGCGGCGCTGTCGCTGGGGGAAACCGGCGGCCGGATTGCGCGCGATCTCGACACGATCACGCTTGCGGCGCTGTCGCTGGAGCTGGCAGCGACCATCTCGGCGGACGAGGCGTATCACCGCACCGGCGTGGCGAAGGCGATGGAGAGCGCGCCCGGGATGGCGGATGAGATCGGTGCGACGCTGCTGGGAACGATCGTGCCGATCGGGCTGCTGGTGCTTTCGATTGCCGGCGGAGGACGATCCCCCATGCTGTCCCGCGCGGCGGCGTTGCTGGCGCTTGCGGGGAGCGCCACGATGCGCGTCGCCTTCATGGCCGCGGGCGACGTGTCCGCCCGGCGGCCGGAGATCAGCATGCGCTTGGCACAGCCCGACAATCTGCAGAAGCTGGCGAGCTGGCCGATCGCCCAGCGGCGCTGAGGATCAGGCCGACAGTTTCTGCATCACCGTCTCGGGGATGTCGAAATTCGCATAGACGTTCTGCACGTCATCGCTTTCGTCCAGCACGTCGATCAGTTTCATCACCGCGGCGGCTTTCTCTTCATCGAGCGAGACGGTGGTGGTGGGACGCCAGTCCAGCCGCGCGCTTTCGGCTTCGCCGAAGCGTAATTCCAGCGCGTCGCGCACGGCGAAGAAGTCGTCCGCGGCGGCGGTGATCTCGTGCGCCTCGGCGTCGCTTTCGACGTTCTCGGCGCCGGCCTCGATGGCGGCCTCCAGCATGTCATCGGCCGAGGCGGCGCGTGCCGGATAGCGGATCACCCCGAGGCGGTTGAACAGGAAGCTGACCGAATTCGTTTCCCCCAGCGCGCCGCCGTATTTGGCGAAGGCGGAGCGGATGTCGGAGGCGGTGCGGTTGCGGTTATCGGTCAACGCCTCGATGATGATCGCAACGCCGGAGGGGCCGTAGCCTTCGTAACGGACATCCGCGTAGTCCTCCCCTCCCCCGCCGCCGGTTGCCTTCTTGACGGCGCGGTCAACGGTGTCCTTCGGCATGTTGACCTGGCGTGCCGCGATGATGGCAGCCCGCAGCCGGGGGTTGAAGGCGGGATCGGGCAGGCCCTGGCGGGCGGAGACCGTGATTTCCCGGATCACCTTGGCGAACTGGCGGGCGCGCCTTGCGTCCTGCGCGCCCTTGCGGTGCATGATGTTCTTGAACTGCGAATGTCCGGCCATGATTCAGTCGTCGGTGGTCAGTCGTGAGCGGTCAGTGTAGCGGCGGGTCCGGTTTGGGGACAGGAGGGCGGGTATGTTCATTGCGATGAACCGGTTCAAGGTGCGTCCGGAAGCCGGCGAGGCGTTCGAGCAGGTGTGGAAGAGCCGGGATACGCATCTGCGGGAGGTGCCGGGGTTCGTGGAGTTTCACCTGCTCCGTGGGCCGGAGCGGGAGGATCATGTGCTGTACGCGTCGCACACGATCTGGGCGAGCCAGGCGGATTTCGAGGCGTGGACGCGGAGCGAGGCGTTCCGCGCGGCGCACGCGAATGCGGGGGCGAACCGGGGGATGTATCTGGGGCACCCGGAGTTCGAGGGGTTCGAGGTGGTGCAGGGGGTGCGTTAGATGTGGGATTGACGTTGTAGGAGCGGTATGAATGGAGCACTGTCGTGACCGGCCTTAGGGGGGACGGTCATGACGAGGACGTCAAAACGAGTTCGCCGGGAGTGGGTGTCGCTCACTGCGGTCGCCGGTGCTGCGATGGCGGCAAGTTGTGGAGGCGCTCAGGCGGCGACGGTGTTTCATGCCATGGGCCGCATCTAAGTCTCCCGATCGGCCTGCCGGGCGGCGCCACGATTGCCCTCGGTCACACCACGACAAGTTATTTCTTTTACGATAATAGTTCGCTTTAGGGGATTTGGAGATGGGGAAGCGACACACCGGCAGGTTCGGCGCCTTCTGTTGGAAGGAGTAGCGTATACCCCAGCTAAGAGAGGAGAGGTGTTCGGTCGGGTCGGTGCCGCGTCCGTGCTTGGAGTAGCGGCCAAGACCTCGGGCTATTTCGGGTTTGGGGCTGCTGCTCGGAGTCAACCAGCAGTGGCCAGACGATCACGAAAATCAAGGCTCGAGTCACGCGTTTCGACTTCGCCTTGCACTATAAGGGACCCTACACCAATTTTTTCCAGCTACGGTCGGGTTATTCTTTTCAATCAGGCCGACCCGTCGGGTTCTACACATCTGTCATAAGATCGCGTTCAAGGGAGCTGTTCAGATTCGGCGTGGATCAATACGCGGATTTCCGGTTCGATGTTGGCGGTCAGAGCGATTACGGCTGGTTGGAGTACAATGTAACGAACCAACAGCACGGGCCGCCTGAATTTCAACTTCTCGCTTACGCGTATGATCCCGACGGCAGCCCCCTTGCGGCTGGCTCTATCCCTGAACCTCGCGAACTCCCGCCTGCTCTCTGCGCGCTTGCCGTCGGCGCGATAGGAGTGCGCGAATGGCGGAAAGCTCGTTCCAAACCCGACGCATGAAGTGTCTTTTTTGATTTCAACCGAGGTGCTGCTCCAGCAGGTCGGTGCTGACCCAAGCGTCGGGTCATCAAAAATCAATTGGTTAATGGTCAAGTCATGATCAATTTTTCGTGCCAGTCCCCGCCCCTGCTCGGAACGCATTACACTCCATAAAACCGTTGGGACGGAGGAACCAGTTCATGGCGATGCGATCCAGGACGCCAGGGCGACGTGAATGGACGTCGCTGTCGGTGCTTGCCGGCGCGGCGCTTACCGGAACCCCGGCGACCGCATTCGCAACAATTGTTTCTCATGGACCGGCAGCTTTTCCGGTTTCGCTGCCGGGCGCTCATGCCATTACGCTCCGCCAGAGCGGCAGCTATTTCGTTGACACGAATCAGTTCCCATTCGGGAACGGGGCGACGCGATTCGCGACAGAGATCAAACACACGTATAACGCAGGACTGCAAGGCGTGACATTCGCGGCCCATTTCGCGGTGAAAGGACAGACCTTCAACCAGATTGGTTCAGATAGGTACCAATCTTTTGTTGCACGACGGAAGATCTCGACCTTCAAAAATCATATGACGGCAAGAACCAATGCCTCGCATAGGAACTTATCGACGCTCAGACAGTTCATCCGGTCCCATATGCCTTATGAGACGCGGAATTATGTCACCAGCATCCTGGGCACGGCTCATCATCAGACCGGTATCCGAGTGTCCGGCAGCCGCATCGTATCGAGCACGAATCCGTCACCCTATTCCAACGCGTATGCGCTGTTCCGCTTCGATGTCGGCTCCCAGACGGACTACGGGTGGCTGAAACTGAGCCTGAGCTATCCGCCTACCGGCGGTCCGGACTTCACCATCAGTGCGTACGCGTATGACACCTCGGGGCGGCCAATCCCTGCCGGTTTCGTGCCGGAACCGCAGGAGTTGCCGCTTGCCATGAGCGCACTCGCGCTTGGTGCACTTGGCATGCGCGAATGGCGCAAGGGCCGGGGCAAATCCACCGGTGCGCGTTAACATGGAGGAACGGGCTCATGGCAGTGCAAACCAAGCTGCGAGGGCGGCGCCAATGGACATCTCTGACCGTACTTGCAGGCGCTGCATCCGCGGCAAGCCCGGTGAGCGCCCTGGCGGCCATCATCTCTCATGGGCCCGCTTTACTGCCGATCTCACTTCCAGGTGGTGATAAAATCACGCTTAGCCGCGGAGAAAGGTCTGCTACAGTAACAGATAATATTTCAATCGACAATGGCACGTTGCGATGGTCCTTTCGCAGTCGCTCATTTTCCGCGGCGCCGGTTGGCGTAAATTTCGCACCTTTTCTTGCCCATAAAGGCCAGACGTTTGACCAGATCCATTCAGGTACTCCGCTCGCCGCGCATCAGACAGTGAGGACGCTAAAGGTCGGCGGGAGCGCGAGGATCAACGCTTCCCACCCTAGCTTCTCGACGGCGGTGCAGGTCGTCTTAAACAGGATGGCGTACGCAACGCGCAACATCCAGTTCAGCTTTTTCGGTCCAGTCAGTCACCAGACCGGTTTGAAGGCGTCCGGAAGCAAGATCAGCACGAACGTTGTTGTCGCACCCTATACAGACCAGTACGCGCTGTTCCGCTTCGATGTCGGCCCTCAGACGGACTATGGTTGGCTGGAACTGAGCCTGAGCTATGCTGTCACCGGCGAACCGGACTTCACCATTGACGGCTATGCCTATGACCCGTCGGGAGATCGGATTCGCGCTGGCGAGGTCCCGGAACCGCAGGACCTGCCGCTGGCCATGAGCGCACTCGCGCTTGGTGCACTTGGCATGCGCGAATGGCGCAAGGGCCGGCGCAAACCCGACGCATGACCCGTCTGCTTCTGGTCGGCTGGGATGCGGCGGACTGGAAGGTCATCAATCCGCTGATCGCCCGCGGCGAGATGCCGAACCTGGCTCGCCTGATGCAATCCGGCGTGCACGGCAACCATGCCACGCTGTATCCGCCGCTCAGCCCCATGCTGTGGACCTCCATCGCCACCGGGAAGCGTCCGACCAAGCACGGCATCCACGGCTTCACCGAGCCCACCGAGGACGGGCTGGGCGTTCGCCCCGTCACGAATCTCGGGCGGACCACGAAGGCGCTGTGGAACATCCTCAATCAAAACGGCAAGCGCAGCATCGTCGTTGGCTGGTGGCCCTCGCATCCCGCCGAGCCGATCGATGGCGTGATGGTCTCCAACCATTTTCCCTTCTCAACGGAGGATTCGCCGGACCGGCCGCTTGCCGCGCGCACGATCTCTCCCGCCGCGCGTTCAACGGAGCTGGCGGACCTCCGGGTGCATCCGACCGAGATCACCGGCGATCTGCTGCGTCTATTCATCCCCGAGGCCGCGGCGATCGACCAGGAGAAAGACAAGTCCCTGCACGATCTGGCCGGCCTGATTGCCGAGATCATGAGCATCCATACGGTGGCGACGGAGCTTGTGGAGCACGAGGCGTGGGACCTGGCGGCGATCTACTTCGCTGGCATCGACCATTTCTCCCACCGTTTCATGCGCTACCACGCGGGAAAGCGAGCCCGCGCGCCCGATGGCGCCGATCCCGCGCTGCTTCAGCATGTGATCGAAGGTGCCTATCGTGCTCATGACCTGATGCTGGGCCGCCTGGTCAGCCTGGCCGGGCCGGACACTGCCGTGATGGTGCTGTCTGATCATGGGTTTCACTCCGACCGGCTGCTGCCGGACCACATTCCGGCCGAAGCCGCGGGGCCGGCGGTGGAGCACCGGGATTTCGGCATCTTCTGCCTGAGCGGTCCGGGCATTCGGCGCAACGAACGCCTGTATGGTGCGAGCGTGCTGGATGTCACGCCGACCGCTCTGCATCTTTTTGGTCTGCCCGCCGGCGCGGACATGGACGGCAAGGTGCTGATCAACGCCTTCGAGACCCAGGCGCTGCCGGCGCGAATCCCAAGCTGGGACGACGTGCCCGGCCGTGACGGACGCCACCCGCCGGAAACCCGCTTCGACGCAACGGAATCGGTTGAGGCACTGAAGCAACTCGTGGACCTGGGCTATGTCGCTCCGCCGGGAGAGGACTCCGGATCGGCGGTGCGGGACTGCATGGCGGAGCGTCGCTACAATCTGGCACGCAGCCACATGGATGCCGGCGAGCTGCTCCAGGCCGCCGCGTTGTTGCAGGCGCTGGTCGAGGACGATGCGGAGCAGATCCGCTATCACCAGCACCTGTTCCGGTGCCTCCATGCGCTGGGCCGCTATCGCGCGTGCGAACGTTTGCTCGACCGGCTCGATGCTGCCTGTCCGGAGATCGCCCGCCGCGCCCAGGCGGAGCTGAAGCGGCGGCGGGACGCCGATGCGGAGGCGGACGAACGCAAGGAAGCAGCCGCACGGCGGGAGATGTTCGAACGTCGGCAGTTGTTCGAGAAAGCCACCGGTTTCGTCGGCGAACGCATGCTGATGCGCTGCTCGCTGCTGCTGTCACGCCGCAATGCGGCCGACCAGGCGCAGGCTCGGCGGTTGCTGGACCAACTGGCGTCCCGGCGGCGCATGCGCGCAGCTTTGTCGCTGTTCCTGGCGGAGGGGTATGCGCGGCTGCGGGAAGATGAGACGGCGCTGGAGCTGGTGCGCGTCAGCCTGCGGCGCGACCGGGAAAACTGGAGCGCGCTGGGACTGGAGGCGCGGCTGCATGTCCGCGCGCGACGTTGGCAGGAGGCCGCCAACGCCGCCATCAAGTCGCTCTCCCTGGTTTATCTTCAGCCGGCGCTGCACCGTCTGCTCGGGCTGGCGCTGAGCCGGCTTGGTGATGGCGCGGGCGCCGAGCGCGAGTTGCGGGTGGCGCTGGCGCAGGCGCCGGGGATGGTGGCGGCGCATGAGTCGCTGGCGGCGGTGCTGCGGCGTGATCCGGCGCGGCTCGGCGAGGCCAGCGTTCACATGGCGCGTGCGGAGTTGCTGCGGTCCCGGCGGAAGCAGGCACCACGGCAGACGGAAGACGAAGCCGCGCCCGAGGCCCCTGCCCTGTTCTCGCGCGATGTATCGGCGCCTATGGACGAGAGCCGGGTGATCACGGTGGTCAGCGGCCTCCCCGATCCGGCACGTCGATGATGATGCGGATGCTGACAGCGGGCGGCGTGACGGTGCTGGCGGACGATGCGCGGGCGGCGGATGAGAGCAATCCGCACGGCTATTTCGAGCATGCGAAGGTTCTGTCCCTGCAGAACGATGCGTCGTGGCTGGAGCAGGCGCGGGGCAAGGCGGTGAAGATCGTGGCGCCGCTGCTGCCGTCGCTGCCGCCGGCCGAGCATTACCGGATTGTCTTCATGCGGCGCGATCTGCGGCACGTGATCGCCTCCCAGCGGGCCATGCTGGCCCGGCTGCAGCGCGAAGGGGCGAGGCTGAGCGACGGCGCGTTGATGCGCGCCTACACGGGCCAGCTCGTGCGGGCTCAAACCTGGCTCGACCGACACACAGACATCCCTGCTCTGTCGGTCAGCTACGATGAAGCGTTGGCGGCTCCGATGAAGACGGCGGAACGCTTGCGGACGTTCCTGGGCGACGGGTTCGACGTGCGGAGCGCGGCGGGTGCCGTGGACGCGTCCTTGCGCCACCAGGAAGACCGACGGGAGGAAGAAGGCCGCGCGGCGGGGTAGGAACGGCTCGTCGCATCCCGTTCAGATTTCGCATCGAAAGCTCGAGCGCTTTCGCCAATTCCCGCAGAGCGCGAGCGGCGAACAGGTTCATGTTCTCGACGCGATCGGTCTTGCCGGTTTCGAGCGTGACCGATCGCTGATCGGGGCCGGCGATGGCGATGCAGCTATGCCCGGGCGCGTCGCCATAGCGGTTGCCGGTGGGACCGGTTGCGCCGGTTTCTGCCAGTCCCCAGGTGGTGCCGCACGCCTGCCGCACGGTGCTGGCCAGCAGGGCGGCATAGGCTTCGGTGGAAGCGCGCATGCCGTCGGGCAAGGCGGGTCCGAGCCCCAACAGCACGGCGCGGGCCTTGGCGGTGTAGATCACCCGCCGCCGATGAAATACATGCTCGCGCCGGGCACGGCGAGCAACGCGGCGGAGATCAGCCCGCCGGTCGAGGATTCCGCGACGGCGATGGTTTCGCCACGCTGTTTCAGTCGGGCGCCGATGCTGCTCGGCGAGGCGATCAGGTCTTCATGTGCTGCTGCCCTTTGCCTCGATATCGGCAATGCACGCGCTGGGTAGCCAGCGCTTCCTCGCCGGGGATGGCAGGATCGCGTCCGGTTTCGATGGCGTCGAGGAAGTCGGCGATCAGAGCGCGGTGCGGCTCGTGGGAAAAGCCCATCAGGTTGGCGCCGCCGCCCGAGCCGCCTTCATCCTTCAGCGTTTCCTCACGGCCATCGAGGAAACGCAGGCCAGGCTGCCGCCTTCCAGCCGCGCCGCGCCTTGCGTGCCGATGATTTCGATGCATTCCGGCCGGCCGGGATAGAGGGACGTGGTGGCGAACAGCGTGCCGGGCGCACCGTTGCCGAGGCGGAAGCAGGGCGGCGGCGTAGTCCTCGGATTCCATCCGATGCAGCGGCGTCTTGCGCGGTACGCGCGGCGTCGATGGTGGAGATGCCGACGAGCAAGCGGAACAGGTCGATCGCATGGATCGCCTGGGTGATCAGCACGCCGCCGCCATCCTGCGCGCGGGTGCCTCGGCCGGGCTGGTCGTAATAGGATTGCGGGCGCCACCAGGGCACGGTGACGGTCGCGGCGGCGATGTCGCCCAGTTCGACCGTCGGTGATTGCCTGGCGCAGGCGGACACTGCCCGGGCGGAAGCGCATTTGCAGCACGACGCCGAGGACGCGGTTGGCGGCTCGGGCGAGTGCGACCATGCGCTCGGCGGCCTGCAGTGAGGCGTCGAGCGGCTTTTCGCACAGCACGTGCTTGCCCGCGGCGAAGGCCGCCTGCGCGACGGGCAGATGCTGGTTGGCCGGCGTCAGGATCAGCACGGCGTGCACGGCCGGATCGTTCAGCGCGCGGTGCAGGTCGGTGGTGAAGGGCCAGCCGTGGCGCGCTGCGACGTCGCGTCGCGATTCGCTGCGTGCGACGGCCCAGGCGACGCGTGCGCGGTCGCGCAGATCGTGCAGGCTCTTGGCGTGCGGCTCGACCGCGTTGCCGAGGCCGATGACGGCGATGCCGATCATGCCGGGATGAACCGGTCGCGCTGGCTTGCGCTTGTGCCGCGAGGCGGCAGACGGTGAAGGCGTGGCGCTGCTTCATGGCGGTTTCGGTGCGGTTGGCGACGTCGGCGGCGAAAGTCGCGGAAGTAGGTGACAGGCGATTTTTTCGCAGCCGATGCGGCGGGTGGCGGTTTGTTGACGATGAACAGATGGTCGGTGCCGTCCTGCCCGGCGATATCGACGTATTTCCGCAGTTCGATCGTGCCCTCGGTGCCGAGCAGGAACAGGCGGCCGTCGCCCCAGGTGGGCAGGCCGTCGGCGGTAAACCAATCGACGCGGATGTAGCCGCGCGTCTGCGGGGTTTGCAGTGTGATCTCGCCGAAATCTTCGAAGCCGGGGGCGGTGCCGTATTCGCCGATGGTGGCGGATACGATCGTGGCGTCTGTCGGCGCCGGTGAAGGCGAGGAACTGGTCGATCTGGTGGCTCGCGATATCGTTCAGGATGCCGCCATAGGTGGATTTGTCCCAGAACCAGGCGGGGCGCAGCGCGCGATTGAGGCGATGCGGCCCGAGGCCGATGGTTTGCACCAGGCGGCCGATGGCGCCGCCCTGCACCAGTTCCAGCGCCTTCAGCGTGGATGGGGTAAGGAAGCGTTCGGAAAAGCAGACCGACCAGATGCGTCCGGTTTCCGCGACGATGCGCTCGATCTCTTGCAGTTGCGCGAGGGTGGCCACCGCGGGCTTGTCCACCATCACGTCCTTGCCGTGACGCATGGCCGCGATGGCGATGGCGGGCCGGTCGAAGGGAATCGCGGCGGTGACGATGAAGGCGATGGAGGGTCGTCGAGCAGTGCGTCGCGTGGCTTTGCGGGGATACCGGGAAAGCGCTTGCGGAAGCCGGCGAGCACGCGCGGATCGCTGGTTTCGGGGCAGAAGCCGGCGCATTCCTGTCCGGCATCACGCAGTCCGGCCACCAGGTCGTAGATGTGGCGATGATCCAGCCCGATGGCGGCGAAGCGCATCCTGTTTCCCCGGCGTTGCGAGCCGAGCGTTGCGACGACCCGGCTTGCGGGTCAAGCCGGCGCCGGGTACGTCATGCGGATGCTGACGCTGTATTACGCTCCGGGGTCCAGTTCGATGGCGGCGCATATCGCGCTGCATGAGGTGGGCGCGGCGTTCGAGGGGCGGGTGGTTTCGTTTGCGCGGAAGGAGACGCGGTCGGCGGCGCTGCTGGCGGTCAATCCGGAAGGCAAGGTGCCGGTGCTGCTGATCGAGGGGCGGGCGCTGACCGAGGTCGCGGGCATTCTGTTCTATCTGGCGCGGGCGTACCCGGCGGCTCGAGTTGCTGCCGGCGGGCGATGCGGAAGCCGAAGCGCAGGTGGTGTCGTGGATGTCGTTCATCGCCTCGACCGTTCATCCGGCACGGCGGGCGGGGCTGGAGCGGATGCAGGAGGCGTTTGCGCTGGCGGAGCAGCGGCTGGGCGGACGGGCGTGGGCGGTGGGGGATGCGTATTCGATCGCGGATATTCACCTGTTCCGGCTGTACTGGCGCTATGTGAACTGGTCGGACGTGCGGCGCGACGAGTTTCCGGGGCTGGAGGCGCATTACGCGCGGATGATGGCACGGCCGGCGGTGCAGCGGACGATCGAGCAGGAGCGGACGATCGGCTACGAGTTGCCTTGACAGCGCGACGCCGGATGCACATCATCATGCACATGTCAGCCACCGCTCGCATTGTCGTCCTGATGTCCCCCAAGGAGAAGTCCGAGTTGGAGGCCAAGGCGCGGAAAGCCGGGCGAATCTCCGCGGGCGAACTGGTGCGCCGGGCCGTGAGTACGTTACGATGCCAATGATGCGGCCGAAGCGGCAGAATTGCGGGCCCTGCTGGATCAGTTCTCGCGCACGCATGCCGAAGCGTTGCGCCGGCTCGACGCGACCGAGCACAAGCTGGACGCGACGCTTGCTTCGCTGCGACGGATGCGCCCTGCGCAATGAGCCTCTATGGCGAGGCTCTGGGCGCCATCCGATCGATCATGCTGCTGGATGAACGGCTGCAGTCGCTGACCGGCACGATCGATAAGCTGGCTGACGAAGTGCGGGACATGGGCGCCCGGCTCGTGCGATTGGAAACCATCATTGAACTCACCCGACAGGACGGCGCCGTCATCCGGCTGGCGCCGAGGATCGACCGAGACACTTGATCTCGACATTCGATTCCTCTGGGGCGTGGTTCGCACAATGATGCCATCGAGAACGGGAGGAAGCATCATGGCACAGCGCGTTGCGGTCATCACGGGCGCAGGAAGCGGGATCGGGCGCGCCTCGGCGCTCGAGTTGCTGAAGGATGGATATGCGGTGGCGCTGGCCGGCCGGCGCAAGGACGCGCTGGAGGAGACGGCGTCCATGGCGAAAGGCGGCGAGGCGCTGGCGGTTCCGACGGATGTGCGAAACCCGGAGGCGGTGGCGGCCCTGTTCACCAAGGTGAAGGAGAAATGGGGCCGGCTGGACGTGCTGTTCAACAACGCCGGCGGCGGCTCGCCGATGACCAATTTCGGCGACTACACGTGGGAGCAGTGGAAGGCCGTGGTCGATGTGAACCTGCACGGCATGTTCCTGTGCGCCAACGCGGCGTTTCGCCTGATGCGGGACCAGCGGCCGATGGGCGGGCGGATCATCAACAACGGATCCATCTCGGCGCATAATCCGCGGCCGGGTTCGGCGGCCTATACATCGACCAAGCACGCGGTGACAGGCCTGACGAAGTCCATCGCGCTGGACGGGCGGCAATACGACATCGCCTGCGCGCAGATCGACATCGGCAATGCGGCGACGCCGATGACGGCGCGCTCGGAAGGCGGGCAGATGCAGCCGAACGGGCAGATGGCGAAGGAGCCGCGCTTCGACGTGGAGCATGTCGGGCGGACGATCCTGTTCATGAGCAACATGCCGCTGGATACCAACGTGCAGTTCATCACCATCATGGCGACGAAGATGCCGTGGGTCGGGCGGGGTTGATGCGTCTTGGGTGGGCACTGGCGTTCGCGTTCCTCGCCGCCCTTCCCGCGTTTGCCAACGACAAGGTTTCGTTCAGCCTGGATTGGAAGGCCGAGGCTGAATACGGCGGCTTTTACCAGGCTCTGGCGAACGGCATCTATGCGCGGCACGGGCTGGACGTGACGATCGTCGAGGGCGGGCCTCAGGTGAACGACATGGCGCTGCTGATGGCGGGGCGCGTGCAGTTCAACCTGGGCGGCGGACAGGCGGTGCAGTTCGTGCAGGAGAAGCTGCCCTTCGTCGCGGTCGCGGCGATTTTTCAGAAGAGCGAGTCGGTGCTGATCGCGCATCCGGGCGTGGGCGATGACAGCTTCGAGGCACTGAAGGGCAAGCCGATCGCGCTGGGGGCCGGGGCGCGAGCGAGCTGGTGGCGGTTCCTGGCAGCGAAGTTCGGTTACAGCGAGAGCCAGGTGCGGCCATATACGTTCAATCTCGCCCCGTTCCTGGCGGATAAGAATCTGGTGCAGGAAGGGTATCTCGGGTCGGAGCCGTACCTGATCGAGCAGCAGGCGCATTTCAAACCGGTGGTGCTGCCGATCGCGGATGCGGGGTTTCAGGGGTACGCGAATATCATTACCACCAGCACGAAGTTGGTCGCCGACGATCCCGACCTGGTGCAGCGGTTCGTCGATGCCTCGATCGAGGGGTGGTACTCGTACCTGTATGAGGATCCGGCGCCGGGGGATGGGCTGATCCGCAAGGCCAATCCGGACATGCCGCAAGCGCTGATCGATTACGGGCGCGGCGTGATGAAGAGCTATGGGGTTGTGGATTCAGGCGATGCCAAGACGATGGGTATCGGGGCAATGACGGATGCGCGGTGGAAGGGATTCTACCAGTCGATGGCGGATGTCGGGGTGTATCCGAAAGGGCTGGATATCTCGCCGGCGTACACGCTGCGGTTCGTTAACCACAGGGTGGGTATGGGGGCGGAAAACGCCGATCGCCATCCGTGACGCTGGTACCCGGCATGCCGGGCGTAGCCGATCCCGGTGCCCCGTTCCATTAATCGTGATCCACCCATCGTGGCATCGGCCGCCCGACAGGTCTAACTCCTCCGACAGCCACACCCACCCCGGGCCGCTTCCGGCCGCGGAGACCCAATGCTGCTTGAAAAAACCCGCACCGGCCTGCCTGAAATCGGCGAGGTGCCCTGGGGTTCCCATTTCTGCCAGTTCTACCAGACGCCCGAAGAACTGGCCGGCGCCCTGGTCCCGTTCTTCAAAGCGGGGCTCGAGAACAATGAGCAGTGCATCTGGGTCACCTCGGAACCGTTTCGCGCTGACGCTGCTTGCGCCGCCCTGCTTGCGGTCATGCCGGATCTCGATGACCGGCTTCGCTCCGGCCAGATCGAGATCATCGACCATGATGAATGGTACCTCCGCGCCGGCGCCGGCCAGGATCTCGACGCCGTCCTGAACGATTGGATTTCCCGCAAGGAGCGGGCGCTGGCCAATGGCTATGCCGGCCTGCGGGTAAGCGGCAACACATGCTGGATCGCCACAAGGGATCAGTGGCGGAGTTTCGCCGAATACGAGACGAAGGTGAACGACTGCTTCCACGATCATCGCATCGTCGCCATGTGCAGCTATCATCTCGGCCGCTGCACCGGTGCGGACGCACTCGAGGTGATCCGCAACCACCAGTTCGCCATCACCTGCGATGACGGCGCCTGGAACGTGGTGGAAAGCGCTTCCCTCAAGCACGCTCGTGACGAGCTTCGCCGCGCCAATGAACGCCTCGAAACACGCGTCGCCGAGCGCGCCGCCCAATTGCGCAGCAGCGAGCGACGGTTTCGTGACCTGTTGGAAGCACTCCCGGCCGCCGTTTACACAACGGACGCCGCCGGCCGCATCACCTACTACAATCAGGCGGCCGTGGACCTGGCCGGACGCCGTCCGACCCTGGGCACCGACGAATGGTGTGTCACCTGGCGGCTATATCAGCCGGACGGCACACCGATGCCGCACGATCAGTGCCCCATGGCGGTTGCGCTGAAGGAAAACCGGCCGGTCCGCGGCCTCGAAGCGGTCGCCGAGCGCCCCGACGGCACGCGCGTGCCCTTCATTCCGTATCCCACGCCGTTGCGCGACGAAACCGGTGCGCTGGTCGGCGCCGTCAACATGCTGGTGGACATCACCGAGCGAAAGCAGGCCGAGGCCCTGGCCGCCGGTCAGAAACACGCGCTCCAGATGCTCGGTGAGGGGGCGCCCCTGGAAGACGTGTTGAGCTTCGTGGTCCTTCTGGCCGAACGGCACGCTGCCGACGGCATGCTCGGCTCGGTGCTTCTGCTCAATGAAGCAGGCACCCATTTTGAGAACGGAATCGGCCCAGCCTGCCGGAGGAATTCAACGCGGCGGTCGCCGGTGTGGCCGTGGATTCCATGATCAGCATCTGCTGCCGTGCCGTGGCGACGCAGACCCCGATCCTCGTGCAGGATATTGCCGCCGATCCGCGATGGGCCGGCTTTGCGGACTTCGTCGGCCCGTATGGCCTGCGCGCCGGTTGGTCCACCCCGATCATCGGATCGGAAGGCAAGATTCTCGGTACCTTTGCCAACTACTACCGCCAGCCCTGTGATCCCACCCCCTCGGACCTGCACTGGCTCGACATAGTCAAGCGCACCGCCGCGATCGCCATCGAGCGGCGACAGGCTGAAAAAGCACTCCGTGCCGGCGAAGAACAGCTTCGCCAGCTCAATCAGGACCTGAAGCGTCGGGTAGAGCAGGAGGTGGCTGAGCGGGAAGCGGCCCAGCTTCAACTCGCCCATGCGCAGCGCATGGAGGCGCTCGGTCAGCTCGCCGGCGGAATTGCGCATGACTTCAACAACGTGCTGCAGGCGATCCAGGGCGGCGGCGCCCTGATCGAGCGACGTCCGGCTGATCCTGAAGGCGTCCGCCGGCTGGCCAGGCTGATCACCGATGCCGCGGGGCGAGGCGCGGGTGTTACGCGCCGGCTGCTTGCCTTCGCACGACGGGATCATCTGCGCGCCGAACCCGTCAACCCCGCGGAACTCCTGACCGATATGCATGAAATCCTGGCGCACACGCTGGGCGCCGGCATCGAGGTCCGGCTGAAGGTCGCGCCGCACCTGCCGATGCTGATGGCTGATCGCGGCCAGTTGGAGACCGTGCTGGTCAACCTGGCTACCAACGGGCGCGACGCCATGCCGGAAGGCGGTACGCTCACGCTCGCCGCCTACGCGGAGACGGTCGGCCACGACCAAGCCACCCAGCGGGCGCAACTGGCGCCCGGTGCCTACGTCCGCATGGCGGTGACCGATACCGGACTCGGCATGGACGATGCCACGCTCGCCCACGCCGCTGAACCGTTCTTCACCACCAAGCCGGTGGGACAAGGAACCGGGCTTGGCCTGGCGATGGCCAGCGGCTTTGCCGCCCAGAGCGGCGGCGGCTTCGATATCCGTAGCAAGCCCGGCCAGGGCACCACGATCTCGCTGTGGTTCCCGGTCGCGGAAGCCGGGATTGCGGCTGAAGCTGTCGGCGAGGACTCCCCGCTCGCCGACGGCGGAAATCGTGCCCGGCTTCTGCTCGTGGATGATGATGCCATCGTGCTGGAGACCATCGCCGAACAGATGGAGGCAGCCGGTTACGGCGTGCTGACCGCGCCGAGCGGCCAGGCCGCGCTTGCGCTCCTTGAAAGCGGTGAAGCTGTTGACCTGATCGTCTCCGATCTCTCGATGCCGGGCATGGGTGGCATCGCCTTGATCCAGCAGGCGCAACGCCAGCGGTCCGGCCTCCCTGCGATCCTGCTCACCGGCTTCGCCGGCAACGCGGCCGAGATCGCCATCGGCGGCGCGGTCAGCGGCACGTTCTCTCTGTTGCGCAAGCCGATCGACGGAACCCAACTGGCGGAGCGCGTCGCCGCGTTGTTGGAAACCTCAAAATCCGCGCGGCTGGCCGCAACACACTCGAAACCCGCCCAGCGCGCGCATCATTCGTGAAGCCTATCGCGCCCGTGCGTCATTCCGCTGCGGGCAGATAGATCTCGTTCCCCTTCTCCGCGAACTCCTTGCTCTTCTCCTCCAGGCCCGCCATCCGCTGCGCCTCCACCCGCAGATCCTGGGTGATCTGCATGGAGCAGAACTTCGGCCCGCACATGGAGCAGAAATGCGCGACCTTGTGGGCGTCCTTGGGCAGCGTTTCGTCGTGGAAGCTGCGCGCCGTATCGGGATCGAGCGACAGGTTGAACTGATCTTCCCAGCGGAACTCGAAGCGCGCGCGGCTGACCGCGTCATCGCGCAGCTTCGCCGCCGGGTGGCCTTTCGCCAGGTCCGCCGCGTGCGCCGCGATGCGATAGGTGATCACGCCAGCCTTCACGTCGTCCCGGTTGGGCAGACCGAGATGCTCCTTCGGCGTGACGTAGCAAAGCATCGCCGTACCGAACCAGCCGATCATCGCGGCGCCGATGGCGCTGGTGATGTGATCGTAGCCCGGCGCGATATCGGTGGTGAGCGGCCCCAGCGTGTAGAACGGCGCTTCCCCGCATTCCTCGAGCTGCTTTTCCATATTCACTTTGATCTTGTGCATCGGCACGTGGCCGGGGCCCTCGATCATCACCTGGCAGCCCTTGTCCCAGGCGATCTTGGTCAGCTCGCCCAGCGTTTCGAGCTCGGCAAACTGCGCACGATCATTCGCATCGGCGATGCAGCCGGGACGCAACCCGTCGCCCAAAGAGAACGACACGTCGTATTTGCGCATGATGTCGCAAATGTCGCCGAAGTGTTCGTAGAGGAAGCTCTCCTTGTGGTGCGACAGGCACCAGCGGGCCATGATCGAACCGCCGCGGGAGACGATGCCGGTGACGCGCTTGGCGGTCAGCGGAACATAACCCAGCCGCACACCCGCATGGATGGTGAAATAATCCACGCCCTGTTCGGCCTGCTCTATCAGCGTATCCTTGAACACCTCCCAATCGAGCTTCGCCGGATCGCCATCGACCTTTTCCAGCGCCTGGTAGATCGGCACGGTGCCGATGGGCACCGGCGCGTTGCGCAGGATCCAGTCGCGGATGTTGTGGATGTTACGACCGGTGGAGAGGTCCATGACCGTGTCAGCGCCCCAGCGGATCGCCCAGACCAGCTTCTCCACTTCCTCGGCAGCGCCGGAGGTCACGGCGGAATTACCGATATTGGCGTTGATCTTCACCAGGAAGTTGCGGCCGATGATGACCGGCTCCAGCTCCGGATGGTTGATGTTGGCCGGGATGATGGCGCGGCCGCGAGCCACTTCATCACGGACGAATTCGGGGGTGATGAATTCGGGGATGGCGGCGTCGAAATCCTCACCGTCGGCGCGACGCTCGGCCGCACCCTCCAGCGCCTTGACGCGGCCGAGGTTTTCACGGTGCGCGACGTAGATCATTTCTTCCGTGATGATCCCGGCGCGGGCGAATTCCATCTGCGTCACCAATTGGGCCGGCTTGCCGCCATAGACCGGATGATCGGCCGGGCAGAGCGGCACCAGCTTGTCGCCGGAGGCGCCGCCATTGTCCTCGGGCTTGATTTCGCGGGCGGTGATACGCTCGAAGCCGCGCTTGGCGAGCCATTCGCGGCGGACCGGCGGCAGGCCGGCTTCCAGATCGATCGCAATGGCAGGATCGGTGAACGGACCTGACGTGTCATAGGCGCGGTACGGCGGTTCGTTCGCTGTCGGGTGCAGCGCGATTTCGCGGAACGGGACGGCGAGGTCGGGGCTCCCCTCGGGCGAGGTGTAGATCTTCCGCGATCCGGCAACGGGCCCGGTGGTGACGGAGGACGGGCGGGCGGCGATCTTGGACTGGGCGTTCATGCGCATTCTCTCCCGCAATGGGGCAGGCCGGGCTTGGGTGGGGTGCTGCGCTGCGTGTCCCGTCCCTCCGCCGGCATGACCCGGATCAGGTTCAAGGGTCACCGGCGCCGGCGCGACGCGCCCCTGCCGGACTCTCAGTCCCGAATTCGGCGGGACCCCCCTCGGTAGTCGAGAGGATGGGGCGGGTGTAGCGGGATGTCAAACAAGCAAGCGTCGCGAAGGAGGCCAAATGGACGCCAGCCGGAAGCGCGTCGTGATCGTCGGCGCCGGATTTGGCGGGCTGGAGGCTGCGAAGCGGCTGGCTGGCGCGCCAGTCAGCGTCGTGGTGATTGATCGCACCAATCACCACCTGTTCCAGCCGCTGCTCTACCAGGTCGCCACGGCGGCGCTCGAGCCCGCCGACATCGCGACGCCCATCCGCGCCATTCTCAAGCGGCATCAGAACGTCGAAGTCCTGATGGGCGAGGTGACGGGTGCGGATCCGGTTCGCCGGACGATCTCGGTCGCGGAGGTGGGCGACATCGGTTACGACTTTCTGATCCTGGCGAGCGGATCTTCCGACAGTTGGTTCGGTCATCCCGATTGGGCCCGCAATTCATGGCCCCTCAAGACCCTGGACGATGCCGCGGCGCTCCGTTCCCGCCTGCTCGCCGCTTTCGAATACGCAGAGAGTGCCGCGGATCCGGCGGAGACGCAGCATCTGCTCACGTTCGTTGTCGTGGGCGGTGGACCAACCGGCGTGGAACTCGCGGGCGCGATCCGCGAACTGGCGCGGTTCACACTGGCCCGCGACTTCCGCCACATCCATCCCGCCGATGCACGGGTCGTGCTGTTTGAGGCCGGGCCGCGTCTGCTCGCAGGCTTTTCCCAGGCGCTCTCAGCGTACGCCGAGCGGAAGCTGCGCGATCTGGGGGTAGAAGTGCGGACCGGCACCGGGGTGGATGTCGTGGACACGGCTGGCGTGACGTTCGGGGGAGAGCGGTTGCGGGCGGCGAACGTGTTCTGGTGCGCCGGTGTTGCCGCCACGCCGGCCGCCGCGTGGCTGGGCATTGCGCCGGCCCGGCACGGTGCGGTTGCCGTCGAGCCGGATTGCTCGGTGTCCGGTCATCCGGAGGTGTTCGCGATCGGCGACGTGGCCTCGTTCGCCGGCTCCGGGGGGCGGCCACTGCCGGGTCTCGCGCCGGTCGCCAAGCAGCAGGGGCGCTACGTCGCGCGACTGATCCTGTCACGGGTTGCCGGAGCAAAATCCCCGGGTCCGTTCGTCTATCGGGATGCCGGAGCGCTCGCCATGATCGGCCGCTCGGCGGCCGTCGCGGACATCAGGGGCTTCCACCTGACCGGCATCGTCGCCTGGCTGCTGTGGAGCGCCGTGCATCTGTTCCTGCTGATCGGGTTCCGCAATCGCGCGGTGGTCTATGTCAACTGGGTGTGGGCCTGGTTGACCTATGGCCGAGGCGCCCGCCTGATCACCGGGGAGCCAGCGGATTGGGGGGGCGACGGATGTTCAAACGGCGGTTTGAAAAAGTCCCGGCGGGAAGAGCGACGCTGAGGGAATGGCGACCCCCGGAAGAGCTTCGATGTCCAGCACGTCGGGCGGCGCGAGCCTTGAGACATGTTCATAGCCCTCGCCGCGCGGCTTGCGATGGACGAACACCGCGTCTTCAGTCAGATCGACGATCCACACTTCCCGCACCCCCGCTCTTGCGTAGAGTTCCAGCTTGGCGCCGCGGTCTATAGGCAGGCTTGTGTCGGCGACTTCGACCACCAGGAAAATGTCTGGCGGCTGGGGATGTGCATCGGGGTAGCCCTGCCAGGGCTGTCGAATCAAGGCGATGTCGGGCTCCGGTTCCGAGCGGGGATCGAGGGCGATCGGGTTTTGCACTCTCACCCAGGCCCGCCCGGCGACAGCTATGACAAGCAACTGTCCCAACGCATCCACAACAAGCGCGTGCCTCGGTCCGATCGGCGACATGTCAACCAACTGTCCATCAAGAAGTTCGACGCGATCCGCCTCGCCCAGGATGCCCGCCGCGCCCAGGCGGTGGTAATCGTCTCGCGTCAGGCGGTGGCGGGGAACCGCGGCATGGCGTTGCAGCACGTCGGTCAGCTCGGTGCTCATGGTGCGAGATTAGGGATCGCAAGGAGACGTATCAACACGCTCGATGCGGCCGGCCCCGGGTCTGCGCCCGGGGCCGGCTCTGGGTTGCTTCGCTGCGCTCGCAATGACCGAGTGGGTGGGCTATCCCTTGACCGCGCCGAACGACAGGCCGCGCGCCAGATAGCGCTGGAAGAAGAACGACAGGATCACCGGCGGCCCGATCGCCAGCAGCGTGTTCACCGCGGCGAGGTTGAAGTCGATGTCGCGCGTGCCGCGGGAAGCCAGGATGAAAGACGCCAGAGTCTGCGCGTTGCGCGAGGTGAAGGCGGAGGAGAACAGCGCCTCGTTCCAGCCGAAGGCGAACACGTTGATGGCGGTGACGACGATGCCGTCCAACGACAGCGGCAGCGCGATCAGCACGAAGATCTGCCAGGCGGTGGCGCCTTCGACCTTGGCGGCTTCCTCGACCTCCTTGCTGACGTCGCGGAACACGTCCCGCATGATGACGACGCCGAAGGCCAGGCTGAAGGTGGAGTAGGAGATGATCAGCCCGGTCCAGGTATCGATCAGGCCGAAGAACACCATCATCAGATAGAACGGAACCAGCATGATGGCGGGCGGCAGAACCCGTTGCGACAGGAACCACAGCGTGATGTCGCGGGAGGAGACGGGGAACTCGAAGCGGGCGAGGCTGTAGGCGGCGGGAATGCCGATCACCAGCACCAGGATGGTCGCGCCGCCGCTGACCACGATGCTGGAGAGCAGCGCGTGGAGGACGCCGGTGCCGGTGAGCGCCTGGCGCCAGGAATCGAGCGTGGGCTGGAATTGAAGGAACGGGATGATCGCGCCGGCCTGGAAGGTCTCGGTCAGGCTCTTGATGGAATTCAGGATCGCCCACAGGAAGGGTACCGCGACCCAGACGGTGGCCCCGATCAGGATGGCGTAGATGCCGATGCGGGAGCGGCCCCGCGCACGCAGCCACAGAACGTTCTTCGTCGCCGCCATGGCTCAGGCAATCCGCCGGCGCATCTGGCGGAAGAACACGGTGATCAGCACGGAGATCATTGCCAGCACGATGATGCCCATGGCGGTGCCATGGCCGAAATCGAAGAACTGGATGGTGGTGAGATAGTCGTAGATGCTGAAGAGCTGCGTGCTGGTGCCGGGACCGCCGCTGGTAATGGCGAAGGGCAGGCCGAAGGCTTTGAAGCCCTCGATCAGCCGGAGCAGGATGGCGATGCTCATGACCGGCCAGGCGAGCGGGATGGCGATGTGCCGCATGGCCTGCCAGTGGCTTTCGCAATCCAGAACGGCCGCGTCGTAGATTTCTTCCGGGATCGAACTCAGCGCGGCGAGCGCGAGCAGGAACACGAACGGCGTCCAGCGCCAGACTTCGAGGATCATGGCGGCGGTGAGGCCCCAGGTGGCGGTGGAGAGCCACGGCACGGAGATGCCGACCTGTGCCAGCAGCCAGCGTCACAAGCCCGCCCTGGGAGCTGAACAGGGTGATGCCGAGATAGCCGATCGCCACTTCCATGGTGAACAGCGGGCACGTGATCAGCGCCCGAAAGAATCGCGTTCCCGGCGCGTGCAGATTGACCACCCAGGCGAGGATGAAGCCGAGCACGACCTCGACGGGGATGGTGCCGACGACATAGATCAGCGTGACGACGATGCTGTTCCAGAACTGCCCGGTTCTGCAGCACCGAAGCGTAGTTACCGAAGCCGACATAGCCGGTAATGCCGCGGCCGAGGATGTAATTGGCGAAGCTGTAGCGGATCACCTCGGCCAGCGGATAGAAGGTCAGGCCGACCACCCAGATGATCGCCGGCCCAGCATCAGGTATTTGAACACGACCTCATCGCCGAAGCGGCGCTGCCCGGCGCGCCGGATCATGGTCGATGCGGCGGCGACCGGGCCGCGTGCTGAGCGCGAAATCCCCCGTCACGTGCCGAGGGAGGCGAGATACAGCGCCTTCTGCTGGTCTCGCCCGTAGCGATTGGTGATCTCCTCCCACGCCGCGGCGGTGTCATCCAGCGCCTTTTGCGGCGTGGTCTGGCCGGCCAGCAGCGCGGAGAGGCGGATGTCCAACTGGTGCCAGTAATCCGCCGCACCGGGGATGCGCAGATACGGTTCCTGCACCGGCAGCGCGAGATTGGCATAGTAGGCGTCCAGGAAGGCCTTGGCGTCGTCCTCGTTCCAGCCCTGCGCGTGCCATTCGGCGAGAGTGGCGGTGCCGGCCGGCGGCAGGTACTCGTCGCGCATGCCCGGCTGCACGCCGGTAAAGCCATGCGTCACGTTGTAGAACGCGTTCTTGCGGTTCGCCATGAACGCGAGGAAGTCGTACGTGGCCTCCTTCTCCTGCGTGAAGCGGGAGATCACGCAGTGCCAGCTTCCACCGTTCACGTTGCCGGCCTGATTGAGCTTGTATTTGTTCCAACGTGCCCTTGATCGGGTCGTAGGCTTCCGGCGACACCGGGTACCGGGGCCGCACCGATCTTGCCTTGCACCACCGAGGTCTTCGGATCCTGCGCCAGGGTCGGCAGATCGCCCCAGGTGGCTTCCATCACCACCTTGCCGGACAGGAACAGGTTCCACCCCTGCCCCAGGGTCCAACTGATCTCCTCCCGCGGGCCGTTGGGCAGGAACTTGATGTAGTTCTCCAGCGCCCTGAGATGGCCGGGCGAGTTGATCAGCGGCTTCATCGTCTCGGGATGGAAGTAGAAATACTTGTTGTCCGGGCGAGCAGATGTAGGGGCGCCGCGAGCGTCAGGAAATGGAAGAAGCCCTGCGCATTGACCTTGGCGTGCAGCGCGAGGCCCCAGTCGTTCGCGCCGTCCTTGTTCCAGTCCCAGCCGGTGAAGAAATCGGCGATGTCGTGCATCTGCTCCATCGTGGTGGGCGGAACCGGCAGGTCGTAGCCGTGCTTGGCCTTGAACTTCGCCTGGTTGTCCGGATCGCCAGGACGTCCTTGCGATAGTAAAGAACCTGCGCGTCGGCATCGAACAGCACGCCATAGAGCTTGCCGCCCCACTTATAGAGTTCGCCCATCGCCGGGATGAAGTTGCTCGGGGTCCCAGTAGGGATAGCGCGGATCGCTCAGGAACGGCTCGATCGGCTGGATGTACGGCGTGCCGGTGGTGAAGAAGTCGCCGTAGAACCAGGCGGCGGTCATGTACGCGTCGTTGCGATGCAGGCCGCTGGTCAGGTCGGAAAAGATCTGCGTGTAGAGGATATCGATCGGCACTTCGGCGACGCTGATGCGGCCGCCGGTTTCCTCCTCCCAGTGCGGGACGTGATGTTTCAGCCCCTCACCGACCGAGCCTTTCTCGACCAGCAAGTTGATCGTCTTGCCGCGAAACGGCTTGGTCTTCAGGAATGCGACGCGTTCGGGGGTGATCGGCGACTTGTACGGCGCTTCGGGAGCGGACTGCATCAGATTCGCCGGGGCGGCGCGGCCCGGGTGCCACGGCAGCGAACTCGCAATCGCCGCGGCGCCTGCTCCGCGCAGCACAGAACGCCGCCTCATGATGCCCAAGCCCAGCGGAACGCCATCTTCGCCTGTCATGCCCGATCCTCCATTGAGACTGTAGCTGTTCCGTGACGGCAGCCGATTGTGCCGGAGCTTCCGGAGTGGCACCACGGCTGTCAACCCGCCCGCCCGCTTTTCACACCAGGACAAACCGGCTAGACGCGTGCCGACACAAGCCGGAGGCGGGAAGCCTCCACGCCGCCTGTGTCTGGCAGTTTTCGATTTCGTGGTGATCCGATTGTGAGTTTGCGCCGGGCGCTGTCGTCCGCCCCGATCTGCTATGCCATTGCCCTGTTCGTCGGGCTCGTCTTCGTGTTCTCGCTTTGCACGGTGGACCGCACATTCGGTCTCGACACGTACAATTTCGGGATCACGGGTGATGGCGCTCAGCACATCATCGGCCAGCGATACTTCATCGGAGATCACTGGCGCTGGCCGCTTCTCGTCGCGAAGCCGCTACGCTGGCCGGACGGAGTGAGCGTGATCTTCACCGACTCGATTCCGCTGATCCTGGTCCCCACCAAGCTGTTCCGGTCAGTGCTGCCGCCGGGCTTCCAGGAGATCTATCTCTGGCTGGCAATCTGCTGGCTGATCCAGCCCTTGGCCGCGGTGTTCGCGTTGCGCAGCGCGGGAGAGCGGCGGTTCCTGCCCGCACTGGTGCTGGCGGTGATGTCGGTCAGCGTGCCGACCATGTTGTGGCGGATCGGGCACCAGGCGCTTTGTTCACACTTCCTGATCCTGTTCGCGCTCGGCTGCTACTTCCGCACCGTGCACGGATCATCACGCACTGCCGCTTTCGCGCCGGTCGCGCTGTTGATCATCGCCTTGTTCATCCATCCGTATCTTCTCGCCATGGTCGCGGCCGTGCTGGCCGCCGCGCCTATCTCGCTCCTGCTCAACAACGACCGAACCTGGAAGCGAGTGGCGCTTCCCTATGTCGTGGCGCTGGGACTCACCGCTTGGATCGCGATCCTGTTCGGTTACGGCGGCGGGACGCCAAGCGGCGGTTACGGCACCTACTCCATGAACCTGCTGTCGCCCTTCGTGCCGTGGCTGTCGTCACTGTTTCCGGGATGGACCCGCCCGGCAGACGGCACCGGCGGACAGTACGAGGGGTATCAGTACCTGGGCGCCGGGCTGTTTCTGCTCTGCACGGTCACCGCGGTTGGCTTCGTGCTACGGCCGGATTGGAGAATCTTGCGCCGGCATGCCGGCCTGGTGCTTGTGCTGGTGGGCCTGACAGTGTTTGCCATTTCGAATCAGGTCTATCTCGGGCCCCGGAAGATCGCGAACCTCGGCCGCGTGCCGGCGATCTTCAACGACTTCCGGTCGAGCGGGCGATTCTTCTGGCCGGTGACCTACATGCTGCTGATCGGCAGCGTGGTGTTCATTGCGCGCCGATTGCCCCGGCCAGCCGCAATCGGGATTTTCGCCGCGGCCACGGTGTTGCAGGTCGCCGACACCAGGCAATTGCGAGCCGGCTTCTGGGACGATTTTCACGGCAAGGGTGATTGGGCGATCGACGTCCCGGCGCTCCGCCCGATCCTGGCGAAGTCAGCCGAGCTGACCGTCTGGCCGCGCTTCGAATGCGGCGCGCCCGTGGATCGCGACCAGGCCTACATGAACCTCCTGGTGCTCGCGTCCGAATATGAACTGCGCACCAACACGATGTACACCGCGCATATCCCGCCGCATCCGCTCTGCGATCCGCTCCAGATCGTCGGCACGCCGCTCCGCCCGGGGGAACTGCGTGTGCTGCTGAACGGTGCCGCGCTCGCGAGGCTGCTGGTGCCGGACGGCGCAAACCTGTGCCGCACCAGCGGCGAACTGGCGATCTGCAGTGCGGATCCCGGTCTGCTCGCGTTGCTTCCGGCGCTGTCCCCGCTCCGCACACCCGAGATTCCGCTTGGCCAGATCATGGAAACCGGCAAGCCGGACGGGGCCAAGCCACTGTGGCTCAACTGGACCGACCCTGCCGGCGTGGCGTCCTGGACCGATGGAAACGCGGCATTCCTGCTGCTTCGGGTGGTGCCCGCTTCATCGGAGCCGCTGCGTCTCACCCTGTGGGCGGATGCGCTTGCGCCGGCCCATGCTGCCACTCAGCACGTGACCCTGCTGATGGATCATCAACCGGTCACCGCATGGGATGTCCCGCAAGGACACCGGTCGGAGTTGAGGGCGGACCTCCCTCCCCGCCCCGATCCCGCCGCTCCGATGCTGCTGGAATTGAAGATCGCCCACCCCGTCCGCCCGATCGATGTCGGCCGCGGAGCGGATACACGGGAAATGGGGCTGGGGCTTTACGCTTACGAATTCAGCGCAGGCTGACACGAGACTGGGCGCTGCCGGACCGCATCGCGGCCTCCTCGCTCGGAGAGTAGGATTTGATGAAGTAGAGCGGGCGGTTCTTCGTTTCGTTGAAGACCCTTCCCAAATACTCCCCCACTATCCCGAGACTCAGCAGTTGAATTCCGCCGAGAAACAGCACGATCACGATCAGGGATGGATAGCCGGCGACCGGATTGCCGTAGATCAAAGTCCGTATGACTATGAATAGTCCGTAGAGAATGGCAAGGCAGGACACCACAAGCCCCGCATAGCTCGTCGCGCGAAGCGGCAGGGTGCTGAACGACGTGATCCCCTCCAGCGAGAAATTCCACAAACGCCAGTAGTTCCACGTCGTCTGTCCCGCCGATCGGGCGTCCCGATGATAGGGAATGGCGATCTGGCGGAAGCCCACCCAGGAATAGAGGCCTTTCATGAACCGGTGCCGTTCGCGGAGCTGGCCGAGCGCGGCCACCGCCGGACGGCTGAGCAGACGGAAATCCCCGGCGTCGAGCGGGATCGGATGATCGCTGATGCGGTTCAGAAGCCGATAGAACGCATGAGCCGTCCCGCGCTTCACCCTGGTTTCACCGGCGCGAGACAGGCGCTGGGCATAGACGTTGTCGTAGCCCTCCTGCCATTTCGCATAGAGGTCCGGGATCAGCTCGGGCGGGTCCTGCAGGTCCGCATCGATGATGACCACGGCATCCCCGGCCGCAAAATCCAGGCCCGCGGAGACGGCAATTTCCTTGCCGAAGTTCCGGCTGAGGTCCACCACGGAGACGTTGCCGCTGGATCGGCGCAGCTCCTCAAGCCGCGCCAGGGACCGGTCGCGGCTGCCGTCGTTCACATAGATGATCTCGAACCGCACCGGCATCGCCGCCAGAACCGCGTGGGTCCGGCGGTGGAATTCGTCGATGCATGCTTCTTCGTTGTGGACCGGCACGACGACGGAGAGCAGCGGAACCGTCGGCCGGGCTCTGTCGGCGGGGCGTGATGCTCCGCTGGTTTCCCGCTTTCGCGGGAATGACGGGGGGGCGATTCGTGTCAAAGTTCCGCCGGGTCATTATGCGGGATCCCGCGGGCAATGCGGACGAGGCACCCGGCCAGGCGAATTGACCCCTTCGCAGCCGCATGCTGCCCTGCCCTATCATTCCAAGGGGGAACGCGGATGAGCCTGGTTCAGAACACGGCGAAACGGAAACTCGCGGCCGGTGGCATCGCGCTCGGCTTCGGCCTGCACCACATCCGCTCCATTGCCGCGCCCCTGCTCGCCCAGGCCGGCGGGCACGATTTCCTGTTCATCGACATGGAGCATGGGGCGTTCAGCGTGCAGGAAGCGACGCAGCTCTGCATCGCCGCGCTGCCGACCGGCATCTCGCCCATCGTGCGGGTCTGTGCCGGGGCGCTGGATGAAGCGACGCGACTGCTCGACAACGGGGCGCTGGGGATCGTCGTACCGCACGTCGATACGCCAGCGCAGGCGCAGGCGATCGCCCGCGCGTTCCGCTATCCGCCGCAGGGCAGGAGGAGCTGGGGCGGCCCGCCGGCCGTCTATGGCTATCTGCCGCCGGCGGTGGCCGAAGCCCAGGCGGCGATCAACGCCGAAATCCTGACCGTGGTGATGATCGAAAGCCCCGAGGCGGTGGCCAACGCCGACGCGATCGCCGCCACCGACGGCATCGACGTGCTGCTGATCGGCAGCTTCGACCTGACATCGGAACTCGGCATCGCCGGGCAGATGGGGCATGCGAAGCTGGTCGATGCCTATGCCCGGGTCGGGGCTGCGTGCCAGAAGCACGGCAAGGTGCTGGGGATGGGTGGGATCAACGGCGAGGAAGACGCCACGCGGTATATCGGCATGGGCAGCCGGTTCATCACCACGGGGTCGGATCACAGCTATATCGTCTCGGGGTCGATCCAGCGGGCCAACTTCCTGCGAAGCTGCAAGGTAGGGACGCCGGGATAGGGCTCAGGCGTTCTCCAGGCTGACGATCCGGAACACCAGTTCCTCGCCGTTTGGGCGCCGGAGCGTCAGGTACTCGCCGGGCCGGAGGAGCGGAGCGTCCAGCTCGCGGAGAGGCTCGTCGGCGTTGGTGGCCGCCTGCAATCCCCAGCGGCCCTCGTCGAGGTGCTGAAGCGTACCCTGCCAGTCCGGCCGGTCGCGCCAGAACCGCCGCACCCGGCCGGCGCTTTCCAGACACGCGGACGGGTCCAGTTGTCCCCGGCCGTTCAGGCAGACGGTCAGTTCGATGCCGGTTCGCGTGTCCCCGCCGGCTCGTCCGGACCGCGCGCGAGCAGTGCCACGATACGGCTTAGTTGTGCCTCGGCCATTGATTACACCGCGATACGAACCCCCAGCTCGACCACGCGATCGGACGGGATCCGGAAGAATTCCGTCGCCGGAACCGCGTTGCGTGCCAGGAACAGGAACAGCCAGCGCCGCCAGAGCGGCAGTTTCGGCGCGGTGGCTGGGACCATCACCTCGCGCCCCAGGAAGTAGCTGGCCTGCATGGGATCGAAGGGAATGCCCCGGTCACGCAGAAGCTGCAGGTCGTGCGGGATATCGGGACTTTCCATAAACCCATAACGCAGAATGACGCGCTGGATTCCCGGCGCGAGTTCTTCGGTTTCCAGCCGCCGCCCAGGTCCGGCCTCCGGCACATCCAGGTTATGGACGGTGACGAAGAACACACGTTCATGCAGCACTTTGTTGTGCTTCAGGTTGTGGAGCAGGGCAGCCGGCACGTATTCCGGGTTGCCGGTCAGGAACATCGCCAGGCCGGGACGCGGACGGTACGGGACTGCGGCAGCCGGGCCAGGAAGGAGGCCAGCGGCAGGCTGTCCTGCCGCCATCGGGCAAAGAGCAGGTCTCTGCCCCGCTTCCAGGAGGTCATCAGCGCCATGAGGGCCAGGCCGAAGGCCAGCGGCACCCAGCCGCCTTCGACCACCTTCATGGTGTTCGCGGCGAAGAACGTCAGATCGATGAGGAAGAAGAAACCAAAGACGCCGATCGCCAGTGCACGCGGCCAATGGAACTGCCGGCGGAACACCACCGCGGCCAGGAAGGCCGTGCACAGGAAGGTGCCGGTGACGGCGATGCCGTAAGCCGAGGCCAGGCTGTCGCTGGTGCGGAAGCCGAGCACGAGCAGCAGCACCCCGACCGCGAGGAACAGGTTCACCTGGGGCACGTAGATCTGGCCTTCCTCGCGGGAACTGGTGTGCCGCACCGTCATGCGCGGCAGGAAGCCGAGCTGTAGGCATTGGCGGGTCATGGAATAGGCGCCGGAGATCACCGCCTGGCTGGCGATGATGGTCGCCAGGGTGGCGAGGACTACGAGCGGCATGGTAACCCAGCGCGGGCCGAGCAGGAAGAACGGATTGTCCGCCGCGCCCGGGTGGCTGATCACCAGGGCACCCTGGCCGAAATAGTTCAGCACCAGTGAGGGAAGGACGAAGAAGGTCCAGCTCCGGCGGATCGGCGTGGCGCCGAAATGCCCCATATCGGCGTAGAGCGCTTCGGCCCCGGTGACGGCGAGGACCACGGCGCCGAGCACCACGAAGGCCAGCGCCTTGTAGCGGATGCAGAGATCAATCGCGTAGCTGGGCGACAGGGCCAGAAGCACGACCGGATGGCGGGCGACGTTGCTGGCGCCGAGCAGGGCGATGGCGACGAACCAGAGCACCATGACCGGGCCGAACAGCCGCCCGACGCTGCCGGTGCCACGGTATTGCACGGCGAACAGCGCCACGATCACGATCACCGCGAGCGGCAGGACGAAGCGCTGAAGCTCGGGTGAGGAGACCTCCAGGCCCTCGATGGCGGATAGCACCGAAATTGCCGGGGTGATGACGCCGTCGCCGAAGAAGAGTGAGGCGCCGGCGATGCCGACGAGGGCGATGCATCGACCGGCTCCAGGGACGGCTGCAGGCGCGCTGGGCCAGGGCCATCAGCGCCAGGATGCCGCCTTCGCCATGGTTATCCGCCCGCATGACCAGCATGACGTATTTGACGGTGACGATGAGGAACAGCGCCCAGAAGATCATCGACAGCACGCCGAGGACCTCGGTGTTGCTGAGCATGACGTCGCTTGAACAGCGCCAGGCTGGCCTTGAAGGCATAGAGCGGGCTGGTGCCGATATCGCCGTACACCACGCCGAGCACGGCGATCATGGCCGGCCACTGGAGTGGGCGTTGGCGGACGCCTGCGGCGGTTATCGCGACGGTCATCCGCTCCCCTTCAGAGCAGAAAAGCTGGGCGCGACAGGAGGTTGCGCCTATTCGGCAAGACGAACAATGAACGGGCGGCGCTCAGTCAGATGCACTGCACGTCTCCGCGAAGGCGGCGGACGCTTACGCTGGGCCGAGGGCGGAGACAAGCAGGCGCGTTTCGTGGGGCGAATGCCTGCGCGTGCCGGTTCAGCTCTGTCCGAGCATCCGATAGCCTTCCGCGGCAACCTGGTCGCAATGTGCACGATACGCCGGCGCGCTGCCGCTGTAACGGGCGATGATGCGGGTCTGCTTGCCCTCCACGTTGCGGTTGACGCCGGTCATCCAGGAGTCGACCTCGTTGGAGAGCAGGCCAACGCCCAGGGACTGGACGTGGTCGGTCCAGAGTTGACCCCGGCCTCGGTTGCCTCCACGCGCGTCAGGCCGTGATCCCGCGCGTGGCGGATGAGGCCGGTCACCCAGTCGACGTTGTATTCGATGCTGCGCGGGATATTGCCGAGCGCGGTATGCGGCCCCATGACCATCATCATGTTCGGGAAGCCGGCGGCCAGAACGCCGAGAAGGTCTGCGGCCCGCCCCCCCATTTGTCCTTCAGCCGCAGCCCGTCCACGCCCCGAATGTCGATGCGGTCGAAGCTGCCGGTGACGGCGTCGAAGCCGGTGGCGTAGATGATCATGTCGAAGGGGTATTCGGCGTCGCTGGTCTTGATGCCCGCCGGGGTGATGCGCTCGATCGGCGTTTCAGTGAGGTCCACCAGCTGGACATTGTCCTGGTTGTAAACCTCGTAATAGCGGGTCTCGAGCGGGACGCGGCGTGTGCCGAAGCCGTGGTTTTTCGGGATCAGCTTCTCGGCCACCTCGGGGTCCTTGACCCGCTGGCGGATTTTCCGCGCGACGAAGTCGGATACGGCCGCGTTGGCGTCGCGGTCGGTCAGGATGTCCCGGAAGTTGCCCTGCCACATGCCGAAGCCGCGGTGGGCATAGAGGTTTTCCCAGAACGCCTCGCGTTCCTCGGGGCTGACGTCGAAGGTGCGCCGCGGGTCGGGCGTGTGCAGGAAGCAGGCGAAGGTTTCCTGGCAGCGCTGAAAGATTTCCGGGTAGCGGGCCGGATCTCGGCCATTTCCGCCGCGTCGATCCGGCTGTTGTGCAGCGGGGCGCACCAGTTCGGCGTGCGCTGGAACACGGTGAGGTGGCCGGCGGTCTTGGCCACTTCCTGGATGGTCTGCACGCCGGTCGCACCGGTGCCGATGACCGCGACGCGCTTGCCCTCGAAGCTGACCGGTTCGTGCGGCCAGCGGGCGGTGTGGCAGGACTGGCCGCGGAAGGTCTCGATCCCCTCGATGCGGGGCATGGTCGGGGCCGAGAGCGGGCCGACGGCGGTGATCAGGAAGCGGGCGGTGTGGCGGGTGCCGTCTTCCAGCGTCACGTCCCAGGTTCGCGTGGCTTCCTGCCAGTGGGCGGCGGTGACCCGGCTGTGGAACTGGATGTCGCGGCGGAGGTCGAACTTGTCGGCGACGTGGTTCAGATAGCGCAGGGTCTCGGGCTGGGGGGAGAAGTGCTCGACCCAGTGCCATTCATCCAGCAGCTCCTGCGAGAAGAGAATAGCCGTAGGAGTAGCTTTCGGAAGTCGAAGCGGGCGCCGGGGTAGCGGTTCCAGTACCAGGTGCCGCCGACGTCACTGCCGGTTTCGAACACGCTGCACCCGGAGGCCGAGCTCGCGCAGGCGGTAGAGCTGGTACATGCCGGAGATGCCGGCGCCGATGATGATGGCATCGTAGTCTGGCGAAATGCCGGGGCGGGCCTGAGCCTCCCGCTGGGCGTCCATCCGTGGTGTTCCTTGCTGCGTATGGGGCTCTCACCTCGTCCAATACCGGCGCGCGTTTGTAAAGCCGGCCGATTTCCGCCGGGTCGCAGCGGCGGCCACGAGCTACGGCTATGCTGCGGCAGCGCCGGGCGTGGCGGAACTATGCCATCCGGTCTCCTGTGATGCCGAGCGCGGCCTGAGCAGCGGCGAGGCGCGCCACAGGCACGAGGTACGGGCTGCAGACCGTAATCCAATCCGCCCCGCTCGCAGAACTGGATGGGGGCGGGATCGCCACCGTGTTCGCCGTAGATGCCGAGCTTGGTCGCCCCTGCCCTTCTCTGCTGCGATCCGCACCACTGCTCCGAGGCCGTCGATGGGCCAGTGAAACAAACGGGACCTTCGGCAAAATGCCCCTTCTCCTCATCGGGCGGAAGAAATTTGCCGGCGTCGTCGCAGGACAGGCCGACGGTGGTCTCAGTCAGATCGTTGTGCCGAAGCTGACGACGTCGGCTGGTTCCGGCGATCCACCGGCGGTCAGCGCGGCACAAGGCAGTTCGATCACGGCGTATCGGATAGTAACGGACGACAAAAAAGGCTCAGCGGATTTTTTCCGCTGAGCCTTTTGCGTTTACCTCAGAACGTTACGAAGCGGAAGATTGCTTTCAGTGTTTCATCCGGCGGCGCAGCGCGAGCAACCCGATCAACCCGGAGCCGAACAGGGCAAGCGACGCCGGGCTCGGGCGTGGGAATGACCTGGGAATAGTTTACGGACAGGTCTTCGACATCCCCGACCGTGCCATTCAGCGTGAAATCGCGCCGCCAATTTCCGCTGAAGTCGAAGACACTTATCGTTCCGGCAAATATGTTGGACACGTAATAGTCTGTTCCGTCATATGCTATCCCGGTGTTCGCCCGACGGATTGTGTCCCACGATAAACGGGTGTTGGATCAGCGCGCCCGTCGTGCTGTAGACGTCGTAGGTGTTGGCGCCCCCAAATCCACCGTCGTACGGTTAGACACGAGATCGCCATGGCATGCTCGGACCGTCGCAATAACTCGTGCACAGACCGAGCGGTATCGTGGCAAGCAAATTTCCGGAGTCGGGGTATAATTTATAGACGTTATTCGTTACGGAATAATCGCCAAGGTCGAAATTGGTTCCGTCATAGCGTCGTTGTCAACCCTGAAGGCAGCACGGGAGAAGAGCGGTTCCAGAAGGAACCGTGTTGGTGACAAAATTGTAGGCATACACGGAATTTGTCGTCGGCCGTCGTGTAGTAAACGACTTTGGCCGACCTGCACGATGCCCCGCCCGTTGTTGCAGTGCGTATTCGTGCCGGTATCGGGTAAGTTCCCCCTGGAGATCATATTCCTGGGCACGGGAGTGCGAAGCCAGCACTTTCGTCCCAATCGTTGTCAACGGCCCCCGCATGCGTAGCAAGCCAGACATCCACGATACTCTACCCCGGCGATGAGTTGCTTTCGGTTCATTCCAGCCTCCGATTAGGGGCGAATTGTTGCCGAAAATCATTTATCGGCGAGATTAAAGTTGCGCAATCGAAGGATTCCTCTGCGCGTTGCTGTGTCACCGCCGCTCGAAGGGCGGCAATTCGGACGGTCTTGGCCTTTGCGGTTACGGCGAGATTGCGCGCGGGCTGCTTAAGGTCGGTCACAGCCGTGCGGTCGTCGCTTGCGCGCCGAGCGCGGCCTGGGCGGCGGCGAGGCGGGCGACGGGCACGCGGTAGGGGCTGCAGGAGACGTAGTCCAGCCCGATCTGTTCGCAGAACTGGATGGAGGCGGGATCGCCGCCGTGTTCGCCGCAGATGCCGAGCTTGAGGTCGGGCTTGGTCGCGCGGCCCTTCTCGGCGGCGATGCGGACCATGCGCGCCGACGCCCTCGATGTCGAGGGAGACGAACGGGTCCTTCGGCAGGATGCCCTTTTCGACATAGTCGGGAGAAACTTGCCGGCGTCGTCGCGTGACAGGCCGAAGACGGTCTGGGTCAGGTCGTTGGTGCCGAAGCTGAAGAAGTCGGCGATCTCGGCGATGGCATCGGCCGTCAAGCGCCGCGCGGGGCAGCTCGATCATGGTGCCGACGGTGTAGTCGAGGTGCCGGCCGGCTTCCTCGAACACGTCTTCGGCCACGGCTGTCGACCTGGGCGCGGGTGATCTCGAGTTCCTTCCGCATGGCCGACCAGCGGGATCATGATCTCCGGACGGGGGCCGAGCCGGTTTCCTTGGCGACGGCGAGGGCGGCTTCGAAGATGGCGCGGGCCTGCATTTCGTAGATTTCGGGATAGGTGATGCCGAGGCGGCAGCCGCGGTGGCCGAGCATGGGGTTGGCCTCGGCGAGTTCGGCGGCGCGTCGGCGCATGGCCTCGATGTCGGTGCCGAGCGCCTCGGCGACCTCGGCCAGTTCGGCCTCGCCGTGCGGCAGGAATTCGTGCAGCGGGGGATCGAGCAGGCGGATGGTGACGGGCAGGCCGGCCATGATGCGGAAGAGGGCGACGAAGTCGTCGCGCTGGAACGGGCAGCAGGCGTGCCAGGGCGGCTCGGCGGCCGGATTCGTCGTGCGCCATGATCATCTGGCGGACGGCGCCGATGCGCTCGGGGTCGAAGAACATGTGCTCGGTGCGGCAGAGGCCGATGCCTTCGGCGCCGAACTTGCGGGCGGTCTCGGCGTCGAGCGGGGTTTCGGCGTTGGCGCGGACCTTCATGCGGCGGGCCTGTCGGCCCATTCCATCAGGGTGCCGAAATCGCCGGAGAGGGCCGGCTCGATCATCGGCGACGCTGCCGATGAAGACCTCGCCGGTGGAGCCGTCGAGGGTGATGGTGTCGCCGGCGTGGACGGTGTTGCCGCCGGAACGGATGGTCTGGGCGTTGTAATCGACGGTGAGGCCCCCTGCCCCGGCGACGCAGGGCCGGCCCATGCCGCGGGCGACGACGGCGGCGTGGCTGGTCATGCCGCCGCGGGTGGTGACGATGCCGCGGGCGGCGTGCATGCCGTGGATGTCCTCGGGGCTGGTCTCGATGCGCACCAGGATGACGGCTTCGCCCTTGGCGGCGCGGGATTCGGCCTCGTCGGCGCTGAACACGACGGCGCCGCGAGGCGGCGCCGGGGCTGGCGGGCAGGCCCTTGCCGAGCGGCTTGCGGTGGGCCTTGGGGTCGAGCGTGGGATGCAGCAACTGGTCGAGCGCGGTCGGGTTGACGCGGCGGACGGCTTCCGCTCGGTCGATCAGGCCCTCGTTGCGCCATTTCCACGGCGATGCGCAGGCTGGCGGGGGTGGTGCGCTTACCGTTGCGGGTTTGCAGCATGTAGAGCTTGCCCTTCTGCACGGTGAACTCGATGTCCTGCATGTCGCGGTAGTGCTGCTCCAGCTTGTCGCGGACTTTGAGCGAGTTCGGCGTAGGCGTTGGGCATCGCCTGTCTCCATGCGGCGTTTCGCCGGGCTTGGCGCGGGCTTTGGAGAGCGGCTGGGGGGTGCGGATGCCGGCGACGACGTCCTCGCCCTGGGCGTTGACCAGGAACTCGCCGTAGAAGATGTTTTCGCCGGTGCGAGGGGTCGCGGGTGAAGCAGACGCCGGTGGCGCAGTCCTCGCCCATGTTGCCGAAGACCATGGCCTGGACGTTCACCGCGGTGCCCCATTCGGCGGGGATGTCGTGCAGGCGGCGGTAGGTGATGGCGCGGGGGTTCATCCAGCTTCCGAACACGGCGCCGATGGCGCCCCAGAGCTGTTCCTCGGGCGCCTGGGGAAGGGCTTGCCGGTCTCCTGCTGGACCATGTCCTTGTAGGCGTCGACGACGCGCTGCCAGTCTTCGGCGGTCAGGGCGGTGTCTTCGACGACGCCGGTTTCGAGCTTGGTCTGCTCGATGATTTCCTCGAAGCGGTGGTGTTCGACGCCGAGGACGACGGAGCCGTACATCTGGATGAAGCGGCGGTAGGAGTCCCAGGCGAAGCGGGCGTCGCCGGCGTCGTTGGTGAGGCCTTCGACGGTGGTGTCGTTGAGGCCGAGGTTGAGGACGGTGTCCATCATGCCGGGCATGGAGACGCGGGCGCCGGAGCGGACGGAGACGAGCAGCGGCTTGTGCTGGTCGCCGAAGCGGCGGCCGACGGCTTGCTCGATGCGGCGTCAGGGCCTGCTGGACCTGCGGCTTCAGGTCGTCGGGGTAGCTGCGGTCGTTGTTGTAGAAGGCGGTGCAGACTTCGGTGGTGATGGTGAAGCCGGGCGGGACGGGCAGGCCGATGGAGGCCATTTCGGCGAGGTTGGCGCCCTTGCCGCCGAGCAGGTCGCGCATGTCGGCGCGGCCTTCGTTGTGGCCGGCGCCGAAGGAGTGGACCCATTTGGTCATTCGTCGGCGGGCGGGTGCTCGGGAAAGAAAGGGTTTCACACGGAGGGCACAGAGATTCGCAGAGGGCCACAGAGGATGCGTAGGGCATCGGAGGGGTTTCGTTAGCCTTCGATTTGGAGAAGTCGGCGATGCGGTCCATGGCGGCGCTGACACGGGAGAGCAACGGAGGCGGTTACGCCGAGAGTCCGGGTCGCGGGGGCGTTGACGGTGACCCGGTCGAAGAAGGCGTCCAGCGAGCGGGACGCAGGCGGGCGAGTCAGAGCCATGGCGGCCGGGAAGTCCTCTCGTGCGAGGAGCAGACGGTTTCGCGCTCAGCGATGGGCCAGCGCGTCGTCGAGGGCGTGTTCCTCGGGCTCGCGGAGGAGACGCGGGGTCGGCGCGGGCCGTCGTGGGGGCCGTCCTTGCTTTCCTCGATGCGGAGGATATTGGCGGCCCGGCGGTAGGCGACGAGGAGATTGGCGCCGTCCGGAGTGGCGAGGAAGCGCGGCGACGGCGTCGGTGCGGGCGAGCAGGCGGACGAAGTCGTCGTCTGCCCGGCGGCGAAGACGGCGGAGAGGACGTCGTGGCGTGCGCCCTCGGCGCGGAGCTGGACGCGAAGGCGTTCGGCGATGAAGTCGAGAACAGGTTCGCGTGGGTCGAGGCTCCGGTCCTGATTGCGACTGGGATACGCTGAGCCGGTTTCGAGGAGGCGGCGATTCAGGTGCGCAGGCGGAGGCGGTTGTCGCGGATGATGCGGATGATGCCGAGGCCGGCGCGGCGGAGGGCGTAGGGGTCGCCGGAGCCGGTGGGTTTTTCGCCGATGGCGAAGAAGCCGGCGAGCTGGTCGAGCTTGTCGGCGAGGGCGACGGCGATGGAGACAGGGGCGGTGGGGACCGGGTCGTTGGGGCCTTTGGGGGCGTAGTGGTCGCGGATGGCGTCGGCGACCGCGGCGGGTTCGCCGTCGTGCAGGGCGTAGTAGCGGCCCATAACGCCTTGGAGTTCCGGGAATTCGCCGACCATGCCGGTGGTGAGGTCGGCTTTGGCGAGTTCGGCGGCTCGGTCGGCCTGGGCGGGGTCGGCGCCGATGTGCTCGGCGATGAGACGGGCGAGGCGGCGGAGGCGGCGGACGCGGTCGCCCTGGGAGCCGAGTTTGGCGTGGAAGGTGATGGAGTCGAGGGCGTGGACGCGGGATGCGAGGGGTGTCTTGCGGTCGAGGTCCCAGAAGTGGCGGGCGTCGGCGAAGCGGGCGCGGAGGACGCGTTCGTTGCCGGCGATGATGGCGGTGCCGCCGTCCTCGGCCTCGATGTTGGCGACGAAGCCGAAGAAGGGCGCGGGGTCGCCGGTCTGGGTGCGGAGGGTGAAGTAGCGCTGGTTGACGCGCATGGAGACCTGCATGACCTCGGGCGGAAGGTCCATGAAGGCGGGGTCGATGCGGCCGAGCAGGGGGACGGGCCATTCGACCAGGCCGGCGACTTCGTCGAGCAGGCCGGGGTCGTCAATGACGGTGAGGTCGCGGGCTGTGGCGAGGGCGGCGATCCCGTCGGCGATGCGGGTGCGGCGTTCGGCGGCGTCCACGATGACGCGGTGGTGCGGCGAGGGTTTCCGCCCATTGGGCGCAGGAGGTGACGCGGAACGGGCCGGGGGCGTGGAAGCGATGGCCCTCGGTCTCGTCGGAGGCGGCGAGGCCGTGGGCGTCATCGTCGCCGTTCTGGCGGAGGGTCGAAGGGGACGATGGTGCCGTCGAGCAGGCAGGTGATGCGGCGGAGCGGGCGGACCCAGGTGAACTGGCTGGTGCCTCCCCAGCGCATGGATTTCGGCCAGGGGAAGCGCCAGAGCAGCGGCGGGAGGGTTTCGGCGATGAGGTCGGCCGCCGGGCGGGCGGGGGCGGATTTGTGCAGGACCCAGTAGTCGCCTTCCTGGCGGAGGTCGTTGCTGGTGGCGCCGTGCTTGCGGAGGAAGCCGGCGAGGGCCTGCTCGGGGGCTGAGGTGCGGGGGCCTCGTTCGGTGATCGCGGTGGCGGGGAGTTCGGGGCGGATGTCGGCGGCAAGGGCGATGCGGCGGGGGCCGTGGAAGGTGCGGATTGCTGTGGGGGCAAGGGGTTCGAGGGCGGTGGTGAGGAGGCGCGCGAGGTCGGCGGCGGCGCCGGCTTGCATGCGGGCGGGGATTTCTTCGGAGAAGAGTTCGAGGAAGAGTTCGGGCATCTCAGCGGGGTATGGCCGAACGGATGTCGGTCTGGGCGAAGTCGTTACCTTTGAAGAGGAGCGGCTCGCCCGTATGCTTGGCCAGAGCGTAGGCGAAGCTATCCCCGTAATTCAGATGCGCCCGGTGCTGCCCTTTGCCGAACGCGTGTAAGCGACACGGGCCAGATCCGCGATGTCGATTGTGACAGGCACGATCTCCAGCTTGAGAATTCTATGTAGTCTTCGAACACATACCCGGCGCCGGGATGGGGACGCTGATCGACGATGATGGCGGCTTCCAGCCAGTTCGCTGCCGACATCTTCAGCGAGTTGGCCTGAAGCATGGTTCGCGCGAAGAGGTCCTCGTCCTCTTCGTTAAGCAGAACCGCCATCAGAGCGGAGGTATCGACAATCACCGCGGCAGGCCATCCTCGTCATACAGCCAACTATGGTCGGAGGTGATCTTCGGCTCAGCCATGTATTTGCGAATTTCAGCCGTGATTTTGCGGAGCTTCCGAAGACGTTCCTCCGATCGCGCTCGGCCCTCTTCGCGCTCCAGCCTCTTCCCGAAGAGACTGAACGACGGCGGTGTCCGTGTCTTGTCCTGTCAGGCGGGAGAGGTCGTCAGCGAGCCGCTGAACTTCGTCGTTTTCCATGAGACGCGCATCCATTCGTCACTACTCCCCGGCGACCCATTCCTCGCAGCAGGCTTTAGCAAGGTTCCGCACGCGGCCGATATAGCTGGCGCGTTCGGCGACGCTGATGACGCCGCGGGCATCGAGCAGGTTGAAGAGGTGGCTGGCCTTGATGCACTGGTCGTAGGCCGGCAGGGCGAGGTGGCGGCTCAGGAGGGAGGCGCATTCGGCCTCGGCCTCGGCGAAGTGGCGGGTGAGCAGGGCGGTGTCGGCGTGTTCGAAGTTGAAGGCGCTGTATTCGCGTTCGGCGCGGAGGAAGACGTCGCCGTAGGTCGACGCCGGCGCCGTTGAAGTCGAGGTCGAAGACGTTCTCCTTGTCCTGGACGTACATGGCCAGGCGTTCCAGGCCGTAGGTCATCTCGAAGCTCGGGCAGGGCGACGGGAATGCCGCCAACCTGTTGGAAATACGTGAATTGTCCGACTTCCATGCCGTCACACCAGACCTCCCAGCCGAGGCCCCAGGCGCCGAGCGTGGGGCTTTCCCAGTCGTCTTCGACGAAGCGGAAGTCGTGCAGCAGGGGGTCGAGGCCGATCTCGCGGTAGCTGGCGAGGAGGAGGTCCTGCGCGTCGGGCGGGCTGGGCTTCATGATGACCTGGAACTGGTAGTAGTGGCCCAGGCGGTTGGGGTTTTCGCCGTAGCGGCCGTCGGAGGGGCGGCGGCTGGGCTGGACGTAGGCGGCGCGCCAGGGGGTCGGGCCGAGGGCGCGGAGGGTGGTGGCGGGGTGAAAGGTGCCGGCGCCCATTTCCATGTCGTAGGGCTGGAGGAGCGACGCAGCCCTGGGCGCTCCAGAAGTGCTGGAGGCGGAGGATGAGGTCCTGGAAGGAGGGGGTGTGCGCGGGGTTGGCATCGTTCGCGCGGACTTCAGGGCGGGAGATTGCTTCGGCCCTTCGGGCCTCGCAATGAGCAGATGGTCGGGGAAGAGCGAGAGCAGGCCTGGGCGGTGGCGTCGCAGCGGCCGCGTTCGGTGATCAGGCCGGTGATGAGCCGGGCGGGGGTCACGTCGAAGGCGGGGTTGGCGGCCGGGCTGCCTCGGGGGTGATGCGGATGGTCGTCATGGAGCCGTCCGGGGCGCGGCCGGTCATGTCGGTGACCTCGGCCTGGTTGCGCTGCTCGATGGGGATGTCGCGGACACCGTCGGTGACGGTCCAGTCGATGGTGGTGGAGGGGACGGCGACCCAGAACGGCACGCCATTGTCCTTGGCGGCGAGGGCCTTGAGATAGGTGCCGATCTTGTTGGCGGCGTCGCCGGTGGCGGTGACGCGGTCGGCGCCGACGATGGCGAGGTCCACGTCGCCGTGCTGCATCAGGTGGCCGCCGGCGTTATCGGCGATCACGGTGTGGGGCACGCCGTGCTTGCCGAGTTCGAAGGCGGTGAGGGCCGCGCCCTGGTTGCGCGGGCGGGTTTCGTCCACCCAGACATGGACCGGGATGCCGGCGTTGTGGGCCATGTAGATCGGCGCCAGGGCGGTGCCCCAATCGACGGTGGCGAGCCAGCCGGCGTTGCAGTGGGTCAGGATATTCGTTGACTTCCCGGGGCTTGCCGTTGGCGGCGTGTTCGATCAGGGGCAGGCCGTGGCGGCCGATGGATTCGTTCTGGGCGACGTCCTCGTCGGCGATGGCCGCGGCTTCCCGGTAGGCGATGGCGAGACGCTCGGCGGGCGGCGTGTTGCGCAGGCGGGTGAGCATGCGGTCGAGCGCCCAGCGGAGGTTGACGGCGGTGGGGCGGGTCGCGGCCAGGGTGGTGGCGGCGTGTTCCAGGTCGGTGGGGTCGGCTGCGGAGGCCGAGGCACAGGCCATAGGCGGCGGTGGCGCCGATCAGGGGGGCGCCGCGGACCTGCATGGTGCGGATGGCGTGAGCGGCTTGGTCGAGCGTGTGAGGCGGACGATCTCCCAGCGCCAGGGCAGCCTGGTCTGGTCGATGATGCGCACGGACCAGCCGTCCTGATCGAGCCAGATGCTGCGATAAGGGGTGCCGTCGATCATCATCCGGAGTTTCAGGCCCGACGGTGGAGGACGCAGAGCAGGGTGAAGAGACGGCGGGCGGTGGCGAGGTCGATCCGCACCTTGCCCTCGAGGCGTTCCATGAGCAGGCCTGCGCCTTCGTTGTGCAGTCCCCGGCGGCCCATGTCGATGGCCTGGATGCGGGCTTCCCTACCCTCCTGCACCGCTCTTCTCGTGGCTTTCGACGAGGAGGGCGTAGTCCTTGATGAGCCGGCGGAAGGGACTGAGGGAGAGGCCGAAGGCCTGGACGGGCTGGTCGCTCTGGATCACGGATGTCCAGGATCAGGCGGCCATCCTGGATGGAGAGGTGGAGGATGTAGGGGCCGGCGGTACGATGGATCGGGGCGAAGCTGCTCTCCTGCGTCAGGTCGTGGACGGCCTGATCGCGGTCGGCCTGCTGGAGGGCGGAGGTAGCGGGTGAGCGGCTCCCCTTCCAGGATGACGCGGGCCAGCCTGGAGACTGCGCCGACGGTAACGGACATCAGCCCGCCGGTGCGTCCTTGAGCATGTTGAAGGTGAGCATCGCGGCCACGACGGCGCCTTTGACCGGGCGGAGCAGGCCGAGGGCGAGGAAGAGCGTGAGGGGGAGGAAGATGGCCGGAAAGCTCCCAGGTCGGCGGGTCGGCGTATTTCTGCATGATGACGAAGCAGGGGGATCACGATGTGGCCGACGATGAGGATGGTGAAGTAGGGCGGTGCGTCGTCGGCTCGGGCCAGGCCGAGGGGAGCGTGGCAGTTCGGGCACTCGGGGCGTGACGCGGAGGAAGCCGGCGAAGAGCGGGGTTTCGCCGCAGGCTGGGCAGCGGCAGGCGAGACCTCGGGGCAGCGCCGTGCTGAGCGGCGGAACCGGCCAGGGGGGCCGGGCGACGACACGGGCGGGCTGCCAGCGGACGGTTGCCATGCCGGGGTCTCCTTGGCGGTTATATCGTCATGCTGCGCTGCGAATAGGAATAGGGGCGCGCGTTGCACGGCTGCTCGGGCTGATCCAGCGCAATTCCCGCTGATGGAGCGGAAAGTGCTGGGCATTCTGGCCGGGGGCGGGACGCTGCCGGGTCAGGTGGCTGGCCGCGGCCCGGGCCGCCGGGCAGGACGTGTTCATCGTCGGGCTGGAGGGGTTTCGCCGATCCAGCGGTGCTGGCGCCGTATCCTCATGCATTCTTCCGGTTGATGGCCGCGGGGCAGATTCTGCGGGCGTTGAAGGAGCATGGGTGCCGGGAGCTGGTGCTGGTGGGGCCGGTGAGGCGCCCTTCCCTGCTGGATATCCGACCGGATGCCGAGGGGGCGCGGCTGCTGGGCGCGGGTCGGACGCGCGGCGTTTGCCGGGGATGACGGACTGCTCGCCGCGGTGATCCGGGTGTTCGGCGGGAAGAGGGCTTCCGGGTGGTTGGAGCGCATGAGGTGCTGCGTCGGGCACTGGCTCCGGCGGGTCTGCTGACAAAGGTGGGGCCGGATGCGCGGGCGATGGCGGATATCAAACGCGGGCGTGGCGGTGGCTCGGGCGTTGGGGGCGGTGGATGTGGGACAGGGCTGCGTGGTGCAGCAGGGGATGGTGTTGGCGGTGGAAGCGGCGGAGGGGACGGATGCGATGCTGGCCCGATGTGCGGGGCTGGCTCGGGGTGGGCCGGGGGGCGTGCTGGTGAAGCTGGTGAAGCCCGGGCAGGAGCGCCGGGCCGATCTGCCGACCGTGGGGGTTCAGACGGTGCGGGGCGTGGTGGGAGCCGGGTTGCGGGGGGTGGCGTTCGAGGCCGGGGGGACGATCCTGGCGGACCGGGAGGCCATGGTGGCCATGGCGGACGAAGCCGGGGTATTCCTTCTGGGGTTAGGGCGCAGATTTCGAGGGAGAGGGTGGATGAGCACGTTCCTGCATACGATGCTACGCGTGGCCGACCTGGAGCGGAGCGTCGGGTTCTACACGAAGCTGCTCGGGATGAAGGAGTTGCGGCGCCGGGATGTGCCGGATGGGAAGTACACGCTGGCGTTCGTGGGATATGGCGATGGTCCGGAGGTGGAGCTGACGTACAATTCCGGGGTGGATCGGTACGAGCTTGGCTCGGCGTTCGGGCATCTGGCGATCGGCGTGCCGGATGTGGCTGGGACGTGCGAGACGGTTCGGAAGGGTGGCGGGAAGGTCACTCGGGAGGCCGGGCCGGTGAAGTTCGGGACGACGGTGATCGCGTTCGTGGAGGACCCGGACGGGTACAAGATCGAGCTCGTGCAGCGGAGCTGAGGGCCGGGGGCGGCCGAAAATGTTGTGCAAGACGGCCGTTTTGGCCGGGAAATCTTGTGCAACACCGCCAGTTTCGGGCGGGTGGACTGCCCCCCTAAACTGCGACACGCCTGACCTTATACACCGTTCTGGAGAAGAACGGATGGGCAGATGACGAGGTCCGGACCGGGTCTATCCGCAGGCATTGAAGCTTGCGGCGGTCGAACGGATGGAAGCAGCGACGAACATCACGGCGCTGTCGCGTGAACTCGGCATCCAGCGGGAGCTGCTTTATTTCTGGCGCTCGCGCTGTCGTGCTGCAGGGTGGTGGGCTGATGCGCAGCGGCCGCATCGCATCGCGACTTGGGATATGATCATCGGTCAGCGGACTGGGCAGCGTTTCAGTTCGTAATCCCATATCGTTCGACATCCTGGACTCGTTCGACATCCTGGACGCGAGGACCGGCGTCCACACGATCGAGAACCTGGAGGACATTGAGGGGATGATGATCGGTCCGGGGTCTTTCTCCTGGGCGTCTGACACGTTCAGCGTGAACGCCAAGAACTTCGAATTTGGGGTCGACATAACTACGACTTCGGTGGCCTTGGCGGCAGTGATCCGGTGGTGACTGCCGATTTCGAAAACGCCGGTAAGGCCGCGGTTCCTGAACCCGCGGCGATTTTTCTTCTGGGATCAGGTTTTGTGATATTGGGGCTAGCTTCTTCCAGGCTTGGAGAAGGCGGCCGCCTTTCGCCCGACGTCGGCTGAACTGCGCCGGGACTGCCGCGAGCGGCGACCGGTCAGATGGCGTCAGGGTTCATAACATCGTCCGTGTCTCAGTATAAGGTGCAGTCCAGGTGGGTCCTGTGCAACATCGCCGTTTCGGGCGAGGGTGGGCTGGGATTTGGTTCGCTATAAAACGAAAGATTCTTCTTGCATTTGATAAAAATATCATTGAGCATTTCCATGCAAAACTTAATCAAGGGAGGGCGAATTGGCCAGATTTTCGACGCGCCCTGGCCGGGCAAAATTCCCTGCGCTCGCATGTGCGGCCGGGATTTTCGTCGCTTATTGGCCTTTGGCAGCGCAGGCGGGCACGATCGCAGACCCGATAGCTCCGTATGACGTGACACACACCTTCAATTTCACGCCCGCCGGTGGTGTTGTTGCGGGTCAATGGAATTATCAGGTGTTCACCAGCGCGGCATTTCCCGGGACGCGATGCGGGCCGAAAAAAGGTTCGGTGGCCATGCCGGTTCCCGCTCAGACGCAGACCTGCACGTCCACAGCAACCAGCGGCGCCAGCGCGGTTGCACACTCCTCGGTCAAGACAACAGCCTTCGCGCCCGGCAACGTTGCGGGACAGATCCACGTCGATGGCGTGGCGAGTGTTCCTGCGATGGGGGAAGCCTTTTCCTCCGCACGCTCGGCGGTGGTGGTGCGGGGCGGCAGGTTGATGCGCAGTGGCCGTATCGCATGGGGACCGGCGATGTCATCATCGGTCAGCGGGCAGGGCAGCGTTTCAGTTCATGATCCGATATCGTTCGACATCCTGGACACGACCACCGGCGTCCACACGATCGAGAACCTGGAGGATATTGAGGGGCTGCTGATCGGTCCGGGGTCTTTCTCCTGGGCGTCCGATACGTTCAGCGTGAATGCCAACGACTTCACCTTCACGATCGACATGACCAACCCGTTTATCTTGCCTGCCGAGCAGGGGAGCGTGGATTTTCAGATCCGCGGCGGGATAGTGGTCGCTTCGGATGAAACCGGGATATTCGCCGGGCTGCTTCCTTCGGTCGGCAGTTCCGGGAGTTTCTCCACGCCGTTCAGCACAGATCTTACGATTGACTACGACTTCGGCGGCCTTGGCGGCAGTGATCCGGTGGTGACTGCCGATTTCGGCAACGGCGGTGAGGCGACAGTCCCCGAACCCGGGGCGGTCTTTCTTCTGGGATCAGGTCGTTGTGATATTGCGGCTGGCTTCTCCCAGGCGTGGGAAAGGCGGCCGCCTTTCCCCGGACAATGCCTGAACCGCCGGGTGCCGATGCACGGACGAACCGCGCGGTGGGTGAGAAAGGCGTGGATGGCCGGCACAAGGCAGCACAAGGCCGGCCGTGACGATGGGGCCGGGCGGAGAGGGTCAAGGTCAGCGCCGGTTGGTTTTAGAATTTGATCCGATTGTCCTCCGTCGGACACCGCTCTACGCCTTGTTTTGCGAGCGTCCGCCTCGCGCGATCTCGCTCCAGCTAGGCGCAGTCACACCCGCGCGTCGGCGAGCGATCGCCGCGCACCACGTGGTGGTCGATCCATTCCGCGACCAGACGCCGCGCCTCGGTGAGCGAGGCCTCGGGATGGTGAATTCGATACAGGGTGGTGCAAGCCTGGAACGCCGCCATGTCGTCGGTTCCGCGCCCGCGGAGATCGCGGTACGCGGTGATCACCGCGCGCTCGCACCGGCGCGTGATCTGGCTGAAATCATTCCCCACACTGCACTCCCGCTTGCGAATCGCTCGCAACTGATCCCCTCAACCTAGACCGAGGTTTGGCCTTCGACAAGCAGGGTATCGGGCGTGTGTTGGGATCGCGTTGGTTGTCCGCACGTCGTAGCGCGTGAGTTGTCCGGATTGTTCGCTGCCGGTTCGAGGAGACGTGGGATCGCCACAGGAAGGCCCGGCTGACTCACCGCAAGACCCAGCCGTCACGAAGCGCGACCTCGACCGCGGCTCCGTCCGGCGGCGGGTCCCCATGGTGCGGCAGATCGAGTTCAGTCGCATCGGCCAGGCACACCCGCAGCCTGTAGTGATCTCCCTGATAGCGTGCGGATTGCAGCCGAGCGGGAATGCCGGGGCCGAGGGCGATGTCGTGCGGATGGAGGCTCACCACCGCGGGGCCGGGCGCGATGCCGGGCGGCGAACGCAAAGCAAAGCTGGAATTGAACACGGCAGCGCGAACCTGGCCGTCGCCGAGCGATCGCTGCACGGTGCACGGCAGCAGGGTCGCCCCGAGGAGCCGCGCCACATCGGGGGTTGCGGGACGCTCGTAGAGCGCGGCGGGCGTGTCGCATTGCAACACGCGGCCTTCGCCGATCAGCGCGATACGGTCGGCCAGCGCCAGCGCCTCGGCACGGTCGTGCGTCACGTAAAGGATCGTCGCTCCGGTGTCGCGCCGCACCGCCGCGAGTTCGGTCTGAACGGCGCCACGCAGCGCGGGATCGAGGTTCGCCAGCGGCTCGTCCATCAGGATCAGGCCGGGCGCCTTGGCGAGGCAGCGAGCCAGCGCGACCCGCTGACGCTGTCCGCCGGAGAGCGTCGCCGGCCGGCGATCGCCGAAATGCTCCAATCCCACCGCGCGGAGCGCGGCAGCCACACGGACGGCCCGTTCGGGATGGCGGTGCAGCCCGAAGCCGACGTTTTCGGCCACCGACATATGGGGCCAGAGGGCATAGGACTGGAAGACGAAGCCCAGCCCGCGACGCTCGGCGGGGATGAAGCGGCCGGCGCCGGAAACCACGCGATCGCCGATGCGGATTTCTCCGGCGTCCGGCCGCTGGAACCCGGCGATGGCGCGCAGCAGCGTGGTTTTGCCGCAGCCGGAAGGGCCGAGCAGCACCATGAACTCGCCGGGCGCGATCTCGAGGTTGAGCTGGTCGAGAATCGTCGCGCCACCCAGCCGGCACACCAGCGAGGAGACAGAAACGCCGACCCCGGTTGTCATGCCCCGGATGACCGCATCAGGCCGCGTACATGGGAAGCGGCACAGTCCGCGAGGGCGCCGAGGTCGTAGCCGCCTTCCAGCACCGAGACGACGCGGCCGTGGCAGTGCCGCTCGGCCGCAGCCACGAGTTCGCCGGTGAGCCAGGCGAAATCCTCGGTCCGCACCCTGAGTTGGGCGAGCGGGTCGGCGTGGTGCGCATCGAACCCGGCGGAGATGATGATGAGCTCGGGCGCGAAGCGGTCCAGCGCGGGGATGATGGTGCGATCCCAGGCGGCACGGAAGGCGGGGCCATCCGCACCCGGCGCCAGCGGCACATTGACGATGTTGCCGCTGCAACCGGTTTCGTGCGCCGCGCCGGTGCCGGGATAGCACGGGCTCTGATGGGAAGACGCATAGAACAGGTCGGGATCGTCGGCGAACATGGCCTGCGTGCCGTTGCCGTGGTGCACGTCGAAGTCCACCACGCCGATACGGCGCAGGCCATGCGCCTTGCGTGCCCAATGCGCGGCGACGGCGACGTTGTTGAACAGGCAGAACCCCATGGGACGGCGTGGTTCGGCGTGATGGCCCGGCGGCCGGACGGCCGCGAAGGCGGCTCTCGCCCAGCCTTGCATCACCGCGTCCACCGCGGCGACGGCAGCCCCGGCCGCCCGCAGCGCGGCTTCGGCGCTGCCGGCGCACATTGCGGTATCGGCGTCGAGCTGCACACGTTCGCCTTCGGCGGGACGGATCGCCAGGATCGCATCGACGTACTCGGACGGGTGGGCCAGGGCGAGCTGCTCGCGCGTTGCACGCGGCGCGGATTCGCGCAGCAGCGGGGCGAATTCCTCGGCCTCCAGCGCGGCCAGCACGGCGCGGAGGCGGTCGGGGCATTCGGGATGCCACTCGCCCGCGTCGTGGCCAAGACAGGCGGGGTGGGAGATGAGGGCCGTTGTCATCGGAGCAGTTTCAGGCCGACAGCGTCGGCCTGCAACGCTCCGATTTGTTGTCTTGAGAGCAGGATTCACGCGCTCCGACCTTCGGCCTCGCGCGATCCTGCTCTAGTCCTTTGCCGGCGGATCGGTTTCACGTCGGCGGATCAGGAAGCTGAAGACGCCGCCATCCTCGCTCCAGGCGAGCAGGGCGTGGCCGGTTTCGCGGCAGAAGGACTGGAAGTCCGCGACAGCGGCGCGGTCGGTGGCGAGCACGCGCAGCCGCGCGCCCGGCGCCATGGTGCGCAGCGTGCGGTTGGCGCGCAGCACGGGCAACGGGCAGTTCAGTCCTTTCACGTCCAGCGTGGTCTCGGTCATGGGGTTCATTGGACGATCCGGCGCCGGTTGAGCAAGCGCCGGTTGAGTCAGCACGGGGCGCGCGGCATGGTTCCGCGATGAGCGAGTATCGCATCGGCGTGGACCTGGGCGGCACGAAGATCGAGGTGGCGGTACTCGGACCGGACGGGACCGAGCGATACCGGCACCGGATTCCGACGCCGCAGGGATACCAGGCGACGCTGGACGGCATTGCCACGCTGGTGCGCATGGCGGAGGCGGAGATCGGCGAGACGTGTCCGGTCGGCATCGGCATTCCGGGCACGATCAGCCCGGCGACGGGGCTGGTGAAGAACGCCAACTCGATCGCGCTGAACGGGCACACGTTCGACAAGCGACATCAACGCGCGGCTGGGGCGTGAGGTGAGGGTGGAGAATGACGCGAACTGCTTCGCGCTGAGCGAGGCGATCGACGGCGCCGGCGCGGGCTACGAGACGGTGTTCGGCGTGATCCTGGGCACCGGCGTCGGCGGCGGGATCGTGGTGCGCCAACAGGTGCATCGCGGGCCGCATTGCATCGCCGGCGAGTGGGGGCACATGCCGCTGCCCTGGCCGACTGTCGACGAGGTTCCGGGGCCCATTGCTGGTGCGGCAACTGGAGTTGCCTGGAGACCTATGTCGCGGGTCCGGCGCTGGCGCGCGACTGCGACGGCCCGACGGCGCACGATGCCTCGGGCCTGCCGGCGCGCGCGGCAGCGGGCGATGCAGCGGCGAAGGCGGCGCTGGATCGGCACATTGATCGGCTGGCGCGCGGATTGGCGGTGATCCTGACCGTGCTGGATCCGGACGTGGTCGTGCTGGGCGGCGGGCTGTCGAACATGCGGCATCTGTACGAGACGTTGCCGGACCTGGTGCGCAGCCGTGTGTTCAGCGATGTGGTGAACACGCCGATCGTGCGGAACAGGCACGGTGATTCGTCGGGCGTGCGGGGTGCGGCGTGGTTGTGGCCGGGGTAAGGGCCCTCACGGGTCAGCTCCGGCGCAGGCCGGCGCGCTCCATTTCGGTCAGCGGGTGGCCGCGACGACGCTCCTCGCGGATTTCGGTGACCAGCCCGGGATTGGCGCGGCGGATCTGCCGTGCGCGCAGCATCGCCGCGATGTCGGCGGCGGGCTGACAGGCCCAGCTTTCCAGGAACAGCAGATCGCGTGCCTCATTCTCATCGCGGTTGCCGCGGAGAATGCGGCGGACGGCTTCAGTGCGGGCGGCTTCGTCGTAGTGCATGCAGAGCCTTCGTCAGGACGCGGGCGACGAGATAGGTCAGTCGCCCGCGCCATCGCCAGATTGAATCCAGAGTGTCCGGCTCACATCAACGTGGGGATTGGAATCGGTAATCTGGTACTCGTCGTGCTTGAACGGGCCGGACGCCGCGACGCCGATGTAATCCGCCTGTTTGGGCGTGAGTTTCGTCAGCTTCGCGCCAACCTTGGCGAGATGCAACGCGGCGACTTTTTCGTCGAGCTGCTTCGGCAGCGTGTAAACCTTGCGGTCATATTTGCCGCCTGGTGCGTTGAACAGTTCGATCTGCGCGAGCACCTGGTTGGAGAATGACGCGCTCATGACGAAGCTGGGATGTCCGGTGGCGTTGCCGAGATTCACCAGGCGGCCTTCGGACAGCACGATCAGGCGCTTGCCGTCGGGGAAGACGACTTCATCGACCTGCGGCTTGACGTTCACCCAGGTGTAATTGCGCAGCGCCTCGATCTGGATTTCAGAGTCGAAGTGGCCGATGTTGCAGACGATGGCCCGGTGCTTCATGGCGCGCATGTGGTCGATTGTGATGACGTCAACGTTGCCGGTGGCGGTGACGAAGATGTCGCCCGCCGGCGCGGCGTCGTTCATGGTGGTGACCTCGTAGCCTTCCATGGAGGCCTGCAATGCGCAGATCGGATCGACCTCGGTCACCATGACGCGGCAGCCGGCGTTGCGCAGCGAGGCGGCGGAGCCCTTGCCGACATCACCGAAGCCGTTCACCACGGCGACCTTGCCGGCCATCATGACATCGGTGCCGCGGCGGATGCCATCGACCAGCGATTCGCGGCAGCCGTAGAGATTGTCGAATTTCGACTTGGTGACGCTGTCGTTCACGTTGATGGCGGGCACCAGCAGCGTGCCGTCACGCGCCATGTCACGCAGGCGATGGACGCCGGTGGTGGTTTCCTCCGACACGCCGCGGACGTGCTTCAGCATGTCCGGATACTTGTCGTGCATCAGCTTGGTGAGGTCCCCGCCGTCATCGAGGATCAGGTTCGGCGTCCAGTTGTCTGGGCCGCGCACGGTCTGTTCGATGCACCACCAGAATTCCTCCTCGGTTTCGCCCTTCCAGGCGAAGACGGGAATGCCGGCGGCGGCGACGGCGGAAGCGGCGTGGTCCTGGGTGGAGAAGATGTTGCAGGAGGACCAGCGGACGGAGGCGCCGAGGGCGAGCAGGGTCTCGATCAGGACGGCGGTTTGCACGGTCATGTGCAGGCAGCCGGCGATGCGGGCGCCCTTGAGGGATTTGGAGGGGCCGTATTCGGCGCGGATGGCCATGAGGCCGGGCATTTCATCCTCGGCCATGGCGATTTCCTTGCGGCCCCAGTCGGCGAGGGTGATGTCCTTGACTTTATAGTCGGTGATCTGGGGCATGGCGGGCTGGGTTCCTGCGGTTAAATCGAGAGGCCGTATATAAAGATATCTTGATGTGTGCAATCGGGCACCCGGGTTGTTACAAGAAGCACATAATCCTTGACGCCGGTGGCGGTCCAACGTGAAACTACCGTCATAGAACGGGAAGGAAGCGGCTATGGGCACCACTCTCGTCACCAACGGCACCTCGATCATAACCGGACAAGTCATCGGGGGGACGATCGAGGTCGGCGGGACTGCCGGTCCGGCGGTGGTGCAGTTCCCGGGCGGGGTCTTCAGCTACGCCGTTCCGACCATCGGGCAGACGAGCACGATCACCAGCGCGGTGACGGGCCAGACCACGCAGGAACAGAGCGAGCTTCTGGCCCAGGGCGTGTTCGTCAATCAGGGCACGATCCTGGCGGATGGACCGGTGGGCAGCACGTTCACCCTAGCGGTGCAGACCGGCACGAGCGCGGCGGGCTATTTCTTCAATTACGGCAGCATTGCTGTCGATGCCGGGAACGCAATGACGATCGCGGTGGGATCCGGCTCGGAGTTCTTCAACGGCAACAGCGTGGTGGCGAATGGCGGCTCGCTGCTGATCACCACGACCGGAAGCGCGATCGCCGGGGGGATGGCGCCGATCGGGGGCCTGTATGCGGTGGAGAACGGGGGGACGCTCGAGAACAACACCGGGTTCCCCTCCGGCGCAGGCGGCAGCGGTCCGACATTCCTGTTCGCAGACGGCAGCCATGATGTTGTGAAGCTGGACCAGGCGGCACAGTTCGGCGGCCGGATCGCCGGATTTGCCGCCGGGGACACGATTGATCTCGGCGCGCTCGGGGTGAGCAGCGTCAGTTACAATTCGGACGGCCGGCTGACGTTGCTCAACGGGACCGGCACGGTCGCCACGCTGGTGTTCGTGAGCGGCAATTACAGCTCCGGCAGTTTCACGATCGGCACCGTTTCCGGCGATACGATCCTGACGACGAGCGGCACCGAGACCGCGTGGACGAGCGCCGGGCCGGCGCCGGCGAGCGGCAGCGCGGCGGTGATCGGCGGTGCGGGTGTCGTGAACGATTCTGGCCGCGATCAGCCTGTCGTCGCTGGTGCTGCAGAATTCCGCCGCGACACTGCAAGTGAGCAATTCGCTGTCGGTTTCGCCGATGGGGATCATGGACGCCGCCGGTACTGTCACGGTGGCGTCGGGCGGGCATCTGACGAGCACGTCTTTGCGCCAGGCCTCACCCGCGACCGCGCTGGTGGTGAACACCGGCGGCACCGTTGTCCTGACCGGTCATGACGTTTCTGACTTTGCCAATGGCGGCACGGCTCCCCTCAACGCCAGTTCCGGCGAACTTGCCGCGGTCGTTACCGGTTCGCTGCTGGTGAATGGCGGAGCAGTTCTCGCCGGCCCGAACGGGGTGTCCGGCAGCGAGGGCGGCGATATCACGATCGGAAACAATGCCGGCGGGACGCCGAGCAGCGCTACGGTGCAAGCGGGTGGCACGGTCACCGACACATACTCGGTGCTGGGCTCCGATCCGGCCGGGTTCGGCAGCCTGACGCTGACCGGCGCGGGGACGAACTGGACGGACGCCGGCGATCCGAAGGACACGCTGTACTCGCGCGGCTACATGCTGCTGGGGACGAACGGGGAGACGGCGAACGCGCCGGTCCCGACCTATGCCGGGGCGGCGACGCTGACCGTGGCCAGCGGCGCGACCCTGACTGATACAAGCTACGTCGCGATGGGCAATTCCGCGGATAGCGCGGGGGTTGCCAACATCAACACCGGCGGGGTGTGGAATATCGGTCTGGCGAGCGGCGGATATCTGCAGGTGGGCGACAGGGCAGCGGCACGCTGAACGTTGCAGGCGGAACGGTATCGGTCGGGAATGTCGGCACGTTCCTGAGCAACGGAACCACGTTCACCGGAGGCGGAATCGGGGTGGGCACTTCTGCCGGAGCCTCCGGGAACAGTCAACATCACCGCCGGGCTGCTGACGACGACATTCGGCATGGGCGTGGGCAATAGCGGGACCGGGCTGGTGGATATTACCGGCGGGACCTTTGCGACCACGGGCACATCGGGAATCGGGATCGGCCAGACGTCGGGTGCGTCCGGAACACTCATCGTGAACGGGCCGAGCGCGCTGGTAACGATCGCCTCGACTGGCAGCGGCATCGGTGTCGGGAAGGGCGGTAACGGCACGCTTGAGGTGGAGGGGGGCGGCAAGGTTCTGATCGGCGCTGGCGGTCTTGGCGTCGGCAATACCGCCGGCGCGAACGGCACGGTGACGGTGACGGGCGCCGGATCGCAGATCGTGCTGAACGGAACGGGTCACTCGGCGACGGTGGGCCAGGGCGGCACGGGTCAGGTGACCGTGTTGTCCGGCGGCCTGTTACAGATCAACAACGGCCAGAATCTCGACCTCGGCGGTTATCAGTCGGGTCCGCTGTCGAACACACAAGGCACCGTGTTGGTGCAAGGCGGAGGTTCCATCGAGGCGGCCGGCAATGTCGTGGTGTGGTCGGGTTCGATGCTGACGGTCGATGGCTCCTCCGGCATCGATATCGGCACGCTCGGCCTGTTCGCCCCGGGCGACATCATGGTGGAAAGCGGCCATTCGCTGATCGGCAACGGTTTCGTCAACGCGGCCGTGCTGAACAACGGCACGATCGACGCGCGCAATACGATCACGACGGGCACACTGGAGTTCACTGGCAATATCAGCGGTGTGGGGTTCGAGACGATCGAGACCGACGGTGTGCTGCGCTTGGATGGATCGGTCGCCAGTACACAGGCCATTCAGTTCGGCAACGGCGGTGTGCTGCTGCTGGCCTCGGGCGCGACATCATATTCGATGGGCATTCAGAGCCTGAACATCGGCGATCGCATCGAGTTCGGTGCCGGGCAGGTGGTGACCGGCGCCAGCTACAATGCCGGCACCATCACCGCCATTACCACCACCGGCAGCATCCTGCTCACCAACGCCTCGTTTGCGTCCGGTTCACCGACCTCGTTTTCCACCGGGGTCGAATTCGAGCTCGGGCTACCACTACATTCAGGTCAACGCGAACTCGGAGAACTGGGCCGGCAGCGGCAGCGGCGGATCGGGCACCGATCTGGGAACCGGTTCCAACTGGAACACGGGCACCGCGCCATCGAGCACGGTGGTCGCCCATTTCTACAACAGCATTGGATCTACTGGCACGCTGACGGGCACGGCGAGCGCGATCCTGGCCTTTTTCGACGGAACCGGCGGCGGCTGGCTTTTGAACGGTGCAACGCTGACGCTGGCGGGACAGCCAAGCCCACCATATACGCCGTTCGCGGTGGGATTTCATTCTAATGTAACCATCAATGGCGGCACGCTAAATGCGGCGGGTGGTTCTGGCTTCATCGGGCAGAGTCGGGCGCGGCGGTCGTGGCGCAGGGCGGCGCTGTGGTCACCACTGAGGGCGATGAGATCGGCCAAGTCGATCAATCCGGGACGTTGACAATCAACGGCGCGACATGGACCGAGGTGACAGGTACCGGTGGCGGCGGGTGGCTTGCGCTGGGAGGGTTCGGCAGTTCGGGAACCGGGTCGCTGTCGATCACCAATGGTGCTCTCACGACCGAGGGGGACGCCGTCCTTGGCGCCAACGCCGGCGCATCAGGTTTCGCGACCATCAACACGGGCGGCACGTGGGCGGCCGACACCATGGAGGTCGGATCGTCCGGGCTGGGCACGCTGACCGTCAGCGGAGGAACGGTTACGACCACGACCGGCTTCACCGACGCCTTGAACGGGACGGGTATGGTGGTGGTGAATTCCGGTGGCCGGATCGCAATGGGAGGCACCTTCAACGGTGTGGCGTCCAATGCGGGCAGCGAGGGGTCGCTGATTATCAACGCGGGTGGGACGGTGGTTTCCACCCATGCGTCGCAGGGGAGCGACTGGGAACTGGCCATCGGCGATGGGGGGGCCGGGGTCGGTGCTGGTGAATGGAGTTGGGGCGTTGCTGAACCTGAACGGCAGTCCGCTTGCTGTCGGCGGAACCGACAACTCGGACGGTGGGAATGGCGCGCTGACGATTTCCGGCGGAGGGACGGTGGATGCGGGCGAGCCCGACGAGACCGGCAACTCGGCGCTGGCACTCGGCAAGTCCGGTGCCGGAGCCATCACCGTGACCGATGCGGGATCCAGTCTGAACATTGCGGGCTTTGCGCATATCGGACGCGGCGGTTTCGGCACGCTGAGTGTGCAGAACAGTGCTGTTGCGACTTTCGCATTGGATGCGACCAACAACGGCGGGTTGGCCATCGGCGTGGGTTCGGGATCGAGCGGCAATCCGACCGGTGGCACCGGCGAGGCAAGCGTCACCTCGCACGGCACGCTGATCAGCGATGCAAACCTGGGCGTCGGGGGCGCGGGGGTGACGGGCATCCTGAATGTCTCGTCCGCCGTGGTGACGGCTCAGAGGCAAATGACCGTCGGCTCCGGCAACACAATCTACGGCGCCGGATCGGGCACGGTGAATATCGGGGCGGCGGGACGGTCGATATCAACGGGACCAACATCACGGCCGCCGGTACTGCGGCGCTGCAAATGGCCGGCTATGCGGGATCGACGGCGACGGTGAATGTGAGCGGCGCAGGCGCGCTACTGAATGTCGGCACGCATTACATCAGCGTGGCGACCAATGGTCAGGGCCGGTTGACGGTCAGCCAAGGAGGCACCGGTACTGAGCGGCGTCGCGTTCGCTGCTGATGCGGCCACCACCATCGGCAGCAACGCTGGGGCCGACGGTGTCCTGACCGTCACCGATCCAGGGTCGACCTATCACGCCACAGGACAGATCGATGTGGGCGTGACCGGCACCGGCGCCTTGATCATTCAGAACGATGGCACGGTTATCTCCGGCGGCAGCACGCTCAAGCCGCAGGGAGGGTATCGCGGTCAGCCTGGGCAGGCTCATCGACGGGCAACCTGACGGTGACCGGAACCGGCTCGGAGCTGACCAACACGGGGCAGTTCGTGGTCGGCGGCAGCGGTAACACCGGCCAGGCCGGCGGCGTCGGCACGGCGGTTATCGAGCAGGGCGGCGACGGTGATTACGAACCCGGGGACGGCTATTCCGGCCCCGCCGCCGACATCGCCGCCGACACCGGAACCGACGGCTCGTCGGTCAGCGTCACCGGCCCGGCCTCCACCTGGACCATCGGCGGCAGCCTGATCGTCGGCGACGCCGCGGCCGGCTCGCTCGGCGTCACCGCCGGGGGCAGCGTCTCGGCCACCGACCTGATCATCGGCAACCAATCCACCGCGACGGGCAACATGTCGGTCGGCGCCGGCAGCACCGTGACACTCAGCGGCACGCTGGTCGCGGGGGCTGCCGGCACCGGCGACCTCGACATCAACGGCGGCGGCATCATCCACGCCGCCGACGCCGTGGTCGGCTCCGCCGGAGGCTCCGGCGTCATCGACCTCGAGGGTTCGCTCAGCGAGCTTCAGGTCAGCCAACAGCATGACCATCACCGACGGCGTGGTGGTGGTGGGCGCCGGCAGCACGCTGAACGTCGCCGGCACGCTGGCGACCTCGGCCTTCGGGCGGCTGCAATTGCTGGGCGGCCTGGTCGACCCGACGGTGATCGAAAACACCAGCCCGACCGGCCCCTCCGGCACCGTGGTGGCGACCCAGCAGATCATCAACACCAGCACCTACTTCGCCCAGGGCGTCAGCCTGGGTTCCATGGGCACGCTGCTGGTCTCCAGCCCGACCATCTCCGATGGCGGCAGCGGCACCGGCGGCGTGCTGCAGGTGCAGGGCTTCGGCAATCTGTTCGTCAATGCCGCCACGGTGGACAACAGCCAGGCGGTGGATTTCCACAACGGCCACAGCTTCGGCGTGCTGACCATCGGCTCGATCGCCGGCTTCGACGCGGTGATCAGCAACTTCAACACCGCGGCCGAACTGCTGCTGCAGAGTGTCACCATCACCACCGACAGCAGCGGCGGCGTCACCGGGGTGACCTACGGCACGATCGAGGCGATCGGCAGCACGCGTTCGTCATGGGCGGCGAGTCCGACGGCGATAACGAACTGGAGCTGTGGAGCGGGCCGTCGCAGAGCGGCACGGTGATCGGCTCGCTGGATGTTTCCCCGGCGGTGGTCGGGACCAACCTGACGGCGCTGGAGACGGTGAACTCCCAGGGTGGGCTGGGGGCGCTGCCGTGTTTCGCCGCCGGCACCCGCATCCGCACCGCACGCGGCGAGGTCGCGGTGGAGGAATTGCAGGTGGGCGATGCGGTGCCGGTGGTGGTGGGCGGCGGGGTCTCGCGCATGGTGTGGATCGGCCACCGCCGGGTCGCCTGCGCCCGCCATCCGCGAGCCGCGCAAGGTCTGGCCGGTGCGGGTGCGCGGCGGGGCGTTCGGGCCGGGGCTGCCGGCGCGCGATCTCTATGTCTCGCCGGACCATGCGCTGTATCTCGAGGAGGTGCTGATCCCGGTGCGCTGTCTGCTCGACGGCGAGGCGGTGGCGCAGGTGCCGGTGGAGAGCGTGACGTACTACCACATCGAGCTGGAACGCCACGACGTGGTGCTGGCCGAGGGGCTGCCGGCGGAGAGCTTCCTCGATACCGGGGGGAGGCGGATGTTCGACAACGGCGCCGGGCCGGCGGTGTTGCATCCGGACTTCGCGATCCGGCTGTGGGAGGCCGAGGGCTGCGCGCCGCTGGTGGTCACCGGGCCGGAGGTGGTGGCGGCCCGGCGGATGCTGAGGCGCCGAGCTGCCTGAGGGGGGCGCTGGCAAAGCCGTGCGGCGGACCGTATATCCTGCGGCCCGCCACACCGGACCGCTCGATGCTGACCGCCCTTCGCCGCTATCTCGAAACCTGGCCAGTCCGGATCTTTTTCGGCATCATGGTGATCTCCTTCGTCGTGTGGGGCGTGGGCGATGTGGTGCGGCAGGTCGGCACGCGCACCTATGTCGCCAAGCTGGGCGGCCAGACCATCGAACCGGCACAGTTCCAGGAAGCCTTCCAGCGCAACATGGGGCTGATGGAACGCAAGCTGCCGCAAGGCCAGGACGTCACGCCCGCGATGCGGCGGCAGGTTGCGGATCAGACGCTGGATCAGATGATCGGGCAGATCGCGCTGGATCAGGAGGTCGCGCGCCTTCGCCTCGTTGTGCCGACCGATGCGCTGCGCGCTGCCATCTTCGCGATGCCCGCGTTCCATGGAACGGACGGCAAATTTGATCGCACCCGGCTGGAGGCCTTGCTGCGCTCCAACAACATGGCGGAAGCGCAGTTCGTCGATCTCATGCGCCAGCAGATCGCCGGCCAGCAACTTCTCGGTGCCTTGACAGCCGGCGTGACCGCCCCGCCCCTGCTCACCAACGCGGTCTTCGCCTTCCAGGAGGAACAACGCTCGGCGTTGATGGCGGAATTCCCGTTCGCGGCGCAGCCGGCCCCGCCGCAACCCACCGAGGCGGAGCTGACGCGGTGGTATCAAAACCATCCGACCAGTTACCAGGTGCCGGAATTCCGCCGCGTCAAGGCGGTGGTCCTGACGCCGGATACGCTCGCCAAGACCCTCACCGCGTCGGACGATGAGTTGCATGCCTATTACGAGGCGCATCGCAACCAGTATGTCGTGCCGGCCCGCCGCTCGCTGCAGATCGCGGTGCTGCAGGACGAGTCCAAGGCCAAGGCGCTGGCCCAGAGTTGGAGCGGCGGCGCCGACTGGTCGGCGATTCAGAAGCAGACCGAGGCTAACGGCGGCAATGCAGTGGCGTTGGACAACACGACCGAGGCGGGCGTGCCCGATCCCACGCTGGCCTCCGCCGCGTTCGCCGCGGCGCCCAACAGCGTCGGCGGTCCGTTGAAGACCACGCTGGGATGGGACGTGTTCAAGGTCATCACGGCGACTGCGGGAAGCAGCCAGAGTTTCGCCGATGTGCAGAATACGATCCGCGACCAGGTGCTGCAGCAGAAGGCCGCCTCGCAAATCTACGACGTGGTGAACAAGGTCGATGATACGCTCGGCACCGGCGTCGGGCTGGAAAAGCTGCCGAGCGGGATCGGCCTGGTCGGCGTGCAGGGCACGCTGGATGCACACGGCAACACGCCGAACGGCGACCCCGCGCCCATCCCCGGTCCGCCGGAGCTTCGCCAGGCGCTGATCGATGCAGCGTTCAAGACGGCGCCCGATCAGCCGCCGGCCCAGCTTACTGAAGTGCCGCTTCCTCCTCCGGGCGGGTCGGCGTTCTTTGCTTTATCCGTCGAAGCCGTGACACCACCGCACGTGAAACCGTTCACCGAGGTGAAGGACCAGGTCACGGCGGACTGGAGCGCGGCGGCGCGGCAGAAAGAGGCCGAAGAGCAGGCGACGAAGGGTACTGACGGCGGTGCAGGGCGGCGAGTCCCTGCCGGATGCGGCCTCCACCGCCGGCGCGACAGTACGACAGACCGGGCTGGTCACCCGCGACAGCGTGTCGGACTCCGTGCCGGAGCAGGTCCAGCAGGCGCTGTTCGGATTGAAGGCGAAGCAACCGACGATGGTCAGCACCGCGGAGGAATACATCGTGCTGGTGCCCGACAAGATCGAAACGCCGAAGCCCGAACAGGACAAGACGGCGTATGAGGCGATCAGCGGCGCGCTGAAGCAGTCGCTCACCGCCGATGTCACGGGGACGATCGCCCGTGCGCTGCGCGACCGCGCCACCCCTCAGATCAATCAGCCGGTGTTCGACAGCTTCGCTTCCGGATCTTGAAGGAGGACGAACGATGAACGTGATGCTGCCGCCAGGTTTTGCGGCGTTCCAGTCCGCCTATCAGGCAGGACGAGGCACGCTGCTCTGGCGCCGCAGCGTGGCGGATCTGGAAACACCGGTTGCCGCATTCCTGAAGCTCGCGCACGGCCAGCCGAACAGCTTCCTGCTGGAGAGTATCGAGGGGGGCGCCGCGCGGGGCCGCTACTCCATCATCGGCATGGCACCTGATCTGATCTGGCGTTGCCGGGCAGGCAAAGCGGAACTCAACCGGCACGCCCTGTCGGCGCCGCACGCCTTTGTCGAGGAGGAGCGGGACGCGCTGGAAAGCCTGCGCGCCATCATCAACGAGGCGCGCATGGACGTGCCGAACTGGATGCCGCCGATGGCGGGCGGACTGGTCGGCCACCTGGGCTACGACATGGTGCGGCTGATGGAACGTCTGCCGGAGAAGAACCGGGACGATATCGGCGTGCCGGACGCGCTGCTGATACGGCCGACACTGTTCGCGATCTTTGACAACGTGAACGATGATCTGACGTTGGCGACCCCGGTCTATCCGCAGCCGAACGTCGGGGCGGAAACCGCCTGGCGCGCGGCCCAGGCACGCCTGGCGGAAGCACAGGCGGCGCTGGATCGCCCCCTGCCCCACCCTGCCCCGCCGGTCAGCCTTCCGGCATTTCCTGGGCCGCACTCGAACATGTCGAAAGACGCGTTCCTGGCCTCGGTGGGTCGCGCCAAGGACTACATCGCCGCCGGCGACGCGTTCCAGATCGTGCTGAGCCAGCGCTTCTCGGCGCCGTTCGCGCTACCACCGTTTGCTCTTTACCGCGCGCTGCGGCGGATCAACCCGTCGCCCTTCCTGTTCTTCCTCGATTTCGGCGGCTACGCGGTGGTCGGGTCGAGCCCCCGAAATCCTGGTGCGGCTGCGCGACGGGATCGTGACCTTGCGGCCGCTGGCCGGCACGCGCCGCCGCGGCGCCAGCTATGAGGAAGACCAGGCGCTGGAAGCGGAACTGCTGGCCGATCCGAAGGAGCGCGCGGAGCATCTCATGCTGCTGGATCTCGGGCGCAACGATGTGGGCCGCGCGGCTGCAATCGGCAGCGTGCGGGTAACCGAAAGCTTCGTGATCGAGCGCTTCAGCCACGTGATGCACATCAGCTCCAACGTGGAGGGCCGGCTGAAAGACGGGCTGGACGCGCTGGATGTGCTGGTCGGGGCGTTTCCCGCGGGCACGCTGTCCGGCGCGCCGAAGGTCCGCGCGATGGAGATCATCGAGGAGCTGGAGCCCGCGCGGCGCAACATCTACGCTGGATGCATCGGCTATTTCGCGGCGAACGGCACAATGGACACCTGCATCGCGCTGCGTACCGCGTTGGTGAAGGACGGTACGATGTACGTGCAGGCGGGCGCCGGCATCGTGGCGGATTCCGATCCGGAAGCCGAGTATGAGGAGTGTCGGGCCAAGGCTCAGGCGCTGTTCCGCGCGGCCGAGGAAGCGGTACGGTTCGCAGCCGGCGGCGCCGGGCGAGCCTGACGGACCCGCCCGGCGAAAACCTTACGCCGCCTTCGACATATCGATCGGCGGATCGATCTCCGCCGGCAACGGCGACACATACGGTGTTTCCTTCGTCCGCGCCGCCAGGTCCGCCTTGGCACGCGCGACCAGCGTCTCGTCGCGGATCGCGTCGATCGCCGTGCCGGCCATCACCTTCGCCACGTGCACCATTCCCTTGTGCGCGGCGTCCGTCTTGCCCTGCGCCGTGAGCTGCCAGGAGTGGCCCGGGGTGCCGATAGCGTAGGTCGCTCCCCGCGCCTGCACGGTCGGCACCACCCAGCTCACGTCGCCGACATCCGTCGAGCCGACCATCTTCGCACCGCGTGCCTCGAGCGGGATGATCTCGTCACAGAGCGGTACATTCTTCTTCACCGGCATTCCCGCGCGACGGAACGCGGACTCGATATCCTCATCGGACAATGTCTCCTGAACCTTTGCGGCGAACGCGCGATCCGCGTCATCGAACGGCGGCGGCCCCAGGCGCTTCAGGTTGTCGTGCATCGCCTTTTCCATCGGCGTGTTGCCGAGCAGGTTGGAGACGCCGCTGATGACGCGCTGTTCCATGCGGGTTTCGGTCATCAGCGCGGCGCCCTCGGCGATCTTCTTCACCCGTTCGATCAGCTTGCGGAGCGCCGGCAGATCCGCCGCGCGGACCAGGTAACGCACCTTGGCGCGCGCCTGCACCACATTGGGCGCGATGCCGCCGGCGTCCAGGATCGCACTATGGATGCGCGCGTCGGACGGCATGTGCTCGCGCATATAGTTCACGCCGACGCTCATGAGCTCGACCGCGTCCAATGCGCTGCGGCCGAGATGCGGCGCCGCCGCGGCGTGCGAGGCACGGCCGTGAAAGGTGAAGTCGATGCGGGTATTGGCGAGTGAAACCGCTTCGTTCACACCGGAGAACGCGGCCGGATGCCACGAAATCGCAATATCCACGTCCTTGAAAGCTCCGGCGCGCACCATGAAGCCCTTGGCGGCCCCGCCTTCCTCGGCAGGGCAGCCGTAATAGCGCACTCGGCCGGGTAGCTTGTTTCGTTCGAGGTAATCCTTCACAGCGGCCGCGGCCAGCAGCGACGCCGAACCCAACAGGTTGTGCCCGCAACCGTGGCCGTGGCCGTCACCGGGGAGCGGGCGCTTCTCCGCGATCCCGGCCTCCTGGCTCAATCCGGGAAGCGCATCGTATTCGCCCAGAATGGCGATCACCGGCCCGCCCTCGCCTGCTTCGCCCGTTACAGCGGTGGGAATGCCGGCCACGTCGCGGGTGACGCGAAAACCCTCCTTCTCCAACATGGCGATGTGCTCGGCGCACGAACGGTGTTCGGTGTAGGCAAGTTCGGGCATTCCCCACACGCGGTCGCTGAGCTGCTCGTACGCGTCCTTGTGCGCGTCCACGAGGCGCCAGATCTCTTCGGTGTTCTGCATTCCATGCTCCGAGGGCGATAAGGGTCCGCGGCTAGTCGTAGTGCCCGGCGAGGTGGCCGGCAATGGCGGGAAACCGTTGCCGACCTTCCCCGTTGTTGACGGGAAACAACCGGATTTCACGCAGGAGGCACACATGCGATCAGGAATGCTCGGCTTGGTTCTCGCCCTGGCCGCTGCCGGCGCACTGGCCGGCTGCACGCCAGGCCCGGGCGGTTACCAGGGCTACGCCAACTATCGTCAGCGGCAGGCGGATCAGAACGTGTACGCGGCGCAGCGGAACGCCCAGGCTGCCCAGTGGGAGGCGCGGAACGGCAACTACTATGCTGCGCAGCAGTCGCAGGCGGCGGCCAATGCCCAATCGGCCCAGGCCTCGGCTGAGCAGGGTCACGCCAACCGGGACCGGTTCCTCGGTGGCCTGGGTTTCTGAACCGACAAATCCCAGCCAACCTGTCTGACTGGTCCGGCTGAACCGGCCGTCATGTTTGCTGAACGCGGCTTGCCCCGGATCGCCGCGTTTGGCAGGAACCGGTGGTGACTGCGACTCTCGACCGCGTGGGACTCGTTCTCGCGCTTGCCACGGCGCCGCTGCTCCTCCACGCCCCCAGCGTTGCCGAGGCGACCATCGGGCTGACGTCGCTGGGCTTTCTTGTGCAGTCTGCTCGATTGCACGCCTGGACCTGGCTCCACGCCCCCTGGCTTCGACTTTCCCTGCTCTGGTGGGCCTGGCTGGTGATTTGCTCCGCTCCGCTTCCGGCCATCGGACTTGGGCCGGGCGGCTGGCATTCGTTCGCCGAAGCCGTTGCCGTGATCCGCTTCATCCTGTTCGCCGCCGCGCTCGAGGCGTGGGTTCTCCGCTCCGCCGCCGCCCGGCGCTGGCTGTTCGGTATCGTCGCGGTGTGCGCCATTTGGGTCGGCGTCGAGTGCGTGCATCAATTCGCCACCGGTCGCGACCTGTTCGGATACAAACGTGGGGGCGACGGTGAACTCACCGGTCCGTTCCGCAAGCCGCGCGCCGGACCGGCCCTGGTCCGCATCCTGTTCCCGGTGCTGATGCCACCCGTTGCCGCGCTCCTGCTACGCCGCCGCGCCGGTGCAACGGCGGCGGCCTTCGCGCTCACCGTGGTCGCCGTGCTGGTGATGGTGCTGATCGGCCAACGCATGCCGCTGATGCTGACCGGCCTCGGCCTGGTCGCTGCAGCGCTGCTGTTGCCCCGCCTGCGTCTTCTGGTGCTTGCCGCCGGGATCGCCGGGATCGTCCTTGTCGCCGCCTCGCCGATTGTTTCGCCGCCAACCTACCATCGGCTGGTGCAGAAGTTTTCGCATCAAATGACAGACTTCCCGACCAGCCAGTACGGCCAGCTCTACGCCAGGGCGTGGCATATCGCCGAGGCGCGGCCGGTGGTCGGCCGGGGCTTCGACGGATTCCGCACCGGCTGCCCGCTGCCCCGCTATTTCGGGCCGACCTTCGACGGTTCACAGCTTGACGGCGGCGGTGCGGCGATCTGTGCGTCGCACCCGCACAACTTCTATTTCCAGGCGCTGACCGACGGCGGCTTCCCCGGCCTGATCCTGTTCTGCGCAGCCGTCATCGGGTGGATGACACCGCTCGCCCGGGGGCTCTGGAGCCGGCCGGACCCGCTTCGCGTCGGGCTGTTCGCGGCCGTGCTGATTCAGGTCTGGCCAATTGCCTCCACCAGTGATTTTGTGAACATGCCGCTGGGCGGCTGGTTCTTCCTGACGCTGGGCTGGGGATTGGCGGAGGCGCATTGGCGCGTCCCCGTGATCCTGGCACAAGACACACCGCGCCGCTCCACCGCACCCACACTGGCGGAGGCCGAAATTGCCTGACCGCACTGCCGTCATCCAGCCGCTGCCCGGCATCGGCGACATGATCTGGCACATTCCGCACATCCGCGCGCTCGCGGCGCACTGGGGCACGCCCATCACGCTGATCGCCAAGCCACGCTCGGCCGCCGACCAGATATTCAGTGCCGATCCGGCGGTCAGCCAGGTGCTGTGGATGGACCGCAATCCCGAGCGCCGTCACGGCGAGCATGACGGGGCGGACGGTGTCACCCGCCTGGCTCGGACGCTGCGCGCATGCGGCTTCCGCCGCGCCGTGCTGCTGCACCACAGCCGTACCCTGGCCTTGGTCATGGCCGCCGCCCGAATTCCGGAGCGCTACGGCTATGGTGCCGGGTTGCAGCGGCTGTTCCTCAATTGCCCGCCTCGCCTGCCCCGGCCGGCGCTGCGCCAGCACCCGCACGCCCAGGCGACGGCGTGGCTGCAAGCCGCAGGCATCGTGCTGGCCGACCCGGACCCCAGGCTCGTGGTGCCGGCACGCACGCGCGAGGCCGTGGCGCGGCGCATGCCCCCCGGCAAGGGACCGCTCGTCATCCTGGGCATCGGCAGTTCCGAACCGTACAAGCAGTGGGGATCCGGACGCTTCATCCAGCTCGCCCGCGGCCTGGCGGACGCCGGCTGGCGTCGGTTCGCCATCGCCGGCGGCGTCGCCGAAGCGATGCTGGCGGAGCAGATCCGTGCCGGCATCGGCGAGCGGGCCGAAGCGGTGCCGGTCATTGCCTGGACACTGGGAGAACTCGCGGCGCTGTGCGCCGATGCCGCTTTCTACGTCGGCAACGATACCGGCGTGATGAACCTCGCCGCGGCCGCCGGGATTCCGAGTTACGGGCTGTTCGGTGCGACCACGCCGCTCGAACACGCCATGCGTATTGTGCCCATCCTGCCCCCCGACGGCGCGCCGGATCTACGAGCCGGAATGCGGCGCATCACGCCGGATAACGTGCTAAGCACCATCCTGCAGACCGAGAATGCGCGCGAAAGGATGAAACCTGCATGAAACGCCGCACCTTCCTCGCGACCGGCGCGGCTTCGGCCAGCGTCGCTCGCCGCGCCCCGCATCGGCCGCGCGCAGCAGACGCGCGTGCTCAAGTTCATCCCGCAAGCCGATCCCACCATCATCGACCCGATCTGGACAACCGCGTACGTCTCGCGCAACCACGGCTTCATGATCTTCGATACCCTGTACGGGATCGACAACGCCTATAAGACACAGCCGCAGATGGTCGCCGGCCATAGCACGGAGAATGACGGCAAGAGCTGGAAGCTCACGCTGCGCGACGGGCTGATGTGGCATGACGGAGAGAAGGTGCTGGCGAGAGACTGCGTTGCCTCGATCCAACGCTGGGGCAAGCGCGATCCGTTCGGCCAGACCCTGATGGCCTATACCGACGAAGTCTCCGCTCCCGACGACAAGACCATCCAGTTCCGCCTGAAACAGCCGTTCGCCTTGCTCCCCGAGGCGCTTGGCAAGCCCGGCAGCAACTTGTGCGCGATGATGCCGGAGCGTCTGGCAAGACCGATGCGTTCAAGGCGCTGACCGAAATGGTCGGCAGCGGCCCGTTCAAGTGGAACGCCAAGGAACGCGTGGTCGGCTCGCTCGCCGTCTATGATCGCTTCGACGGCTACAAGCCGCGCGAGAGCGGCACGCCGGAATGGACGTCCGGGCCGAAGGTCGTGAATTTCGACCGGGTGGAGTGGCACGTATCCCGGATCCCGGTACCTCGGCCGCGGCCATGCAGAGCAGGAAATGGACTGGTGGGAGAACCCGCACCAACGACATGATTCCGCTGCTGTCCGGGCAGATCAATCGGGTGACCGATCCCACGGGACTGATCGCCTGCATGCGGCTCAATCAACTTTGGCCGCCGTTCGACAATCGCGGCGATCCGCCGCGCGGTGCTGAAGGGCGACCGACCAGACCGAATACATGATCGCGGTGGCGGGCGACGATCCGAAGATGTGGCACGTGCCCACCGGATTTTCTGCCCCGGCCTGCCCATGGCGAGCGACGCCGGAATGCAGGTGTTCACCGGTAAGCGGGACTACGACGCGGTGAAACAGGAAATCGCTGCGGCTGGCTACAAGGGCGAGAAGGTCGTCATCCTGGCGCCGACCGATTTTCCCATTCTGAAGGCCGAAGCCGACGTCTGCGCCGACCAGCTCAAGAAGATGGGGACTGAACGTCGATTATCAGGCGATGGACTGGGGCACGGTCGTGCAGCGCCGGGCGAAGAAGGATTTACCGGACAAGGGCGGCTGGAGCATCTTCAACACGTTCTGGTCCGGCCTCGATCAGTCGAACCCCGTGGGCCACACCTTCCTGCGCGGCAATGGCAAGGCCGGCACGATGGGCTGGCCCGACCGCACCGAAGATCGAGGAACTGCGCACCGAATGGATCAACGCACCCGACGAGGAGGCGCAGAAGAAGATCGCGGTTGAACTCCAGCTCCAGGCGCTGCAGGACGTTCCGTACATTCCGCTCGGCCAGTACAGCTATGTCACGTCCTATCAGAAGGACATCACGGGCGTGCTGAATGGCTTCGTGATCTTCTGGAACGTCAAGCGGGTGTGAACCAGGAGGAGGCGTTCATGAGCCAAGCGGCACCACGCCGGCAGCCCGGGGATCATGGGTTCGAGGCTGTGCATGTCGATGAGCACGAGTGGGAGACGCTGCGCTTCGACGGCACGCAAAGCAAAATGCTGTTCCATCCAACGGCCGAACGGCCGCTTGTGCCGAATGCCGGGCTGGTCCGTTACCAGCCAGGCACCGGGTATCCGCTGCACCGGCATGATTTCGCCCAGATATGGTACATCCTGGAAGGCGAGTTCGTGATCGGCGGAAAGACCTATGGACCCGGCACGATGATCTTCCACCCCGACCCGCATTTCGAGGAGGAGATGCAGACGGAGACGGGCGGAACGTGGCTGCTGGTGCAGTACCCCGGTCCGACCACGGGCCAGCCGCCGATCTATGCCGGCCGGTTCAACATGCAGGCGCGCAAGCCGTTGAGCGAGGAGTGTCTGGACGTGTGATCCGCGCTGCGCGGGTAGCACCGCTCCTCAAGCTCTGACCCGTCCTCGTTCGATATTCGGCAGGAACACCGTGAGGGAGCCCGATCACCGGCAGGAAGGCGCACACCCGATAGACGAACTCGATGCTCGTCGCATCGGCCAATTGCCCGAGCAGCGCCGCGCCGAGCCCGCCCATGCCGAACGCGAAGCCGAAGAACAGCCCCGCGATCGTGCCGACCTTCCCCGGGACCAGCTCGGTCGCGTACACCAGGATCGCGGAGAATGCCGAGGACAGGATCAGGCCGATCGCCACGGTCAGCAGCCCGGTCCAGAACAGGTTCGCGAACGGCAGCATGAAGGTGAACGGAAACACCCCCAGGATGGAGAACCAGATGACCAGCTTGCGCCCGAATTTGTCGCCGATCGGCCCGCCGGCCAAGGTACCCACCGCCATCGCCGCCAGGAAGATGAACAGGTGGATCTCCGCCAACTCGGTGGTGACGTGGAATTTCTGGATGAGATAGAGCGTGTAGTACGAGTTCAGACTCGCGGTGTAGAAATACTTGGAGAAGATCAGGCAGCACAGGACGACGAGCGACCACGTGATCCGCCGGTGCGACAGGCCGGGCAAGACTGCTTGAATGCGCCGCTTGCCGCGTGATGCTGCGCCCTTGCGGGCATACCACGTACCGACCTGGGTCAGCACCGCCATGGCGACCAGGGCGATGATGATGAACCAGCCGATGCTGCGCTGACCGAACGGCACAACGATGAACGCGGCCAGCAGCGGACCGAGCGCCGATCCGGTGTTGCCGCCCACCTGAAACAAGGACTGCGCCAGGCCGTGGCGGCCGCCTGAGGCCATGCGTGCGACCCGCGACAATTCGGGATGAAAGACCGAAGAGCCCACGCCCACCAAGGCCGCGGCCAGCATGATCATGCCGAAACTGCCGGCTCGCGAGAGCAGGAGAAGGCCAATCAGGGAGAAGCCCATGCCGACAGGGAGGGAATAGGGCATCGGCCGCCGATCCGACGCGAGCCCGACCAGCGGCTGTAGCAGCGAGGACGTGAGCTGAAACGCCAGCGTGATCAGACCGATCTGACCGAAATCCAGTCCATACGACGTCTTGAGGACCGGATAGATCGCCGGTACCAGCGATTGCATCGTGTCGTTGAGCATGTGGCAGAAGCTCAGGGACACCAGGATGGCGAAGGTGGTCGATTCGACGGCCGGCAGCCGCCCAGCGGTGACGGTGTTCTCGCTCACGGTGCCTCCACCTATGCGGCCGGGGCTGATCTCACAAGCGCCCGATCGCGGCACCTGCCATGCGCATCGCCTGAACGTGTGCGTTCATACGCGCCGCGGCATCCGCGCGACGCGATCAGTCCTATCGGCCGGTGAAACGCGCCGGGCGCTTTTCCATGAAGGCGCGCCGCCCCTCCTTGTAGTCCTCGCTATCGAAACACACCGCCATCGCCTGCCGGATCGCGTCCATGTCGCGCTCCGCCGGCTCCTTCAGCACCTCGTTGATGGTCAGCTTGGAAGCCGCGACGGAGAGCGGGGCGTTGTCGGCAATCGTGCGCGCCACATCGAGCACCGCCTCGTTCAGCTCTTCATCCGGAACCACGCGGTTCACCAGCCCGATGCGCTCCGCCTCCTGCGCGTCGATGCGCCGGCCGGTGTAGAGGATCATCCGCGCGTGGGCCGGGCCGACGAGCTGCACGAGCTTGCGCAATCCGTCGAACCCGTAGGCAATTCCAAGCCGCGCCGCGGGAATGCCGAACTCGCTGTCCTCCCCGGCAATACGCAAATCGGTTTGCATGGCGATCGCCAGGCCGCCGCCGAGGCAAAATCCCCGAATGCGCGCGATCATCGGCTTTTCGAACGCGCCGAGCTTGGCTCGTCCGCTGCCGGTCAGCCGGTCGTATTCCCGTTGTGCGTCCGCATTGGAGCGGTTCTTCTCGAATTGGCTGATGTCGGCGCCCGAGACGAACGCCTTCGGTCCCGCGCCGGTCAGGATCACCACGCGGACCGATGAATCCTCGCGGAATTCGTCGAGGATTTCGCCCAGCCCTGCCACATCTCGATCGACATGGCGTTACGCTTCTCGGGCTGATTGAAGGTGATCAGCCCGATGCCGTCCTCCTGCGCCGCGCGCATCTTGCCGCCGGCATAGTCGCGGGTCCGGCGACGCGATGACGGTTTCCATGGTCAGATCACTCCCCGCCGGCGCATATCGTCGATCTCGCCATCGCTGTAGCCGACGCTGCGCAACACCTCATCGGTGGAGGAGCCGGCCTCCGGCGTGGGCGCCCGAATATCCTTCGAGAAGCCCGAGATGTTGATGGCCGACGCCACCACTTCCTTATCCCCGATGGTGGGGCTGTGCATCATGCGTGCCATGCGCAGGTGCTTCACCTGCGGATCGGCGAACACCTGGTCGATGGTGTAGATCGGTCCGCAGGGAATGCCGTTCGCCTCGAACAGTTCGATCCAGTGCGCGGCCGGCTTGGTGCGGGTGATTTCGCCGATCGCGGCGTTGATCGCGGCGCGATCCTCGCTGCGCCCTTGCTGGGTTTTCCACTTCTCGTGCGTTTTCCAGTCCGGCCGGCCGATGGCGTCGCAGAACCGGTCCCAGAGCCGGCCGGAGCTCGCGGCGATGTTGATATGCCCGTCGGTGGTGGGGAAGACGCCGGTGGGGATGCCGGTCGGATGGTCGTTGCCGGCCTGCTTCGGCACCTCCTTGGTCCATCAGCCAGCGCGATCCCTGGAAATCGAGCATGAAGATCTGCGCCTCCAGCAGCTGGTGGTGACCCAGCGGCCGACGCCGGTGCGCTCGCGGTCGAACAGCGCCATCATGATGCCGAGCGCAAGCAGGTTGCCGGCGGTGAGGTCGTCGATGGGGATGCCGACGCGCATCGGGCCACGGCCGGGTTCGCCGGTGATGGACATCAGTCCGCCCATGCCCTGGGCGATCTGGTCCACGCCGGCGCGGTGGCCGTAGGGCCCGTCCTGGCCGAAGCCGCTGATGCGACGCATAGACGATGCGCGGGTTGATGGCGCGGACGTCGTCATAGGAGATCTTCAGCCGGTGCTTCACCTGCGCGCGCATATTTTCGACCACGACGTCGGCGGTGCGCGCGAGGCGCATGAACGCTTCGTGCCCGGCCGGGTCTTTCAGGTTCAGCCGGATCGCGCGCTTGTTGCGATGCAGGTTCTGGAAGTCGAAGCCGTGGCGGTTGCCGGCGATGTCCTCGCCCTGCGGCGGCGGTTCGATGCGGATCACGTCGGCGCCCCAGTCGGCCAGGTGACGCACGCAGGTCGGCCCGGCGCGGGCCAGGGTCAGGTCGAGCACGGTCAGGCCGTTCAGCGGCAGGCGGGTTTCGGTCAGTGCGGCGCGGTCCTGCGGGCTTTCGGGCATGCTGGGGTCTCCTCCGGTGGCGCAGATTGTCCGCCGCGGCCGGTTTTCGTTCAATGGGGCATGGACGTCGCGGACCTTGCCCTGGTGTTCGCGGTCGATGGCTCGGCCAGCGTGACCTATGACGAGTTCAACCTGATCGCCGGCGGGATCGGCGCCGGCATTGCGCGATCCGGCGGTCATTCGCGGGCTGATCTCCGGGCCGGCGAAGACCAGCATGCGCGCTGTCTGATCTGTGGTCCGGTGTCGGCGCACAGGATGTGATTCGAGGGCTGGACACGGATCGCATCCGCGCAGGAGGCGAGCGGCGTTCGCCGATGCGGCGGAGAACATGCCGCGCTCCGTGGTTCCCGGAGAGACGGCCATCGGCGAGGCGCTTGCTGCTCGCCCTGCGGTTGCTGGCCGGTGCACCCACGAGCGCCACGCGCCAGGTGGTCGATGTGATCGGGGACGGCCGGTCGAACGCGGGCATCGCGCCCGGACCGATTCGCGACCGGATGGCAGCGGCGGGGATTACGATCAACGGCCTGTGCATCCTGCACGAGGAACCGGACCTGCTGGAGAGTTACCAGCGGGAGGTGATCGGCGGGCCTGGATTCTTTTGCCGTTACGTGTCGGGATTATGCGGATTTCGCCGCGGCCATGCGGCGCAAGCTGGTGCAGGAACTGGCAGTGCCGATTGCATAGTCGCAACGGACAGACCTTCGGCCGCGTATCGAACCATTCGAGATCGAATCACATATTGGTGATTGGTCAATCGACAAATACGCTTCCGATTCCACTTACGCCGATGTTAACTCCGGTTCAGGCCCAAAAAGGGGGAGTATCCAATGAAAATTCGTGAACTGCTGATCGGTCTTCTCACCACCACAGCGCTGACCGCGAGCTGGGGTATCTATTCTGGCGCACAGGCCACGTGCGCTGCGCCCTATACTAAAGGGCAATGTGTTCGCGTCAGTGGGCAATTCCACGGTCAACGTGTACACCCCGACGGGCTCGTTGGTCTGCACGCTGAACGACGCAAGCGGGACGCCATTCACGACAGGATCTGCCTTTGACGCGACGGGCAATTTTTATGTCACCAATTTTGGATCCGGTACGATTTCCAAATTCGACAACATCGGGGAACCTGATCAACAGTTCCTTCATGTCCTCGAACAACACGCCGGAGTCGATCGTGATCGCCTCCAGCGGACCTTATTCTGGAAGCTCCTTTGTCGGCGGGCCGGGCGCGGCCACCATCAACCAGTTCAATACCGCCACGGGCGCGCTGACGAATTCGTATAGCGTTCAGGGCGGAAACGGCACAGGCGGAACCGACTGGACCGAACTGCAATCAGGGACCGGAAACAATATCCTTTACGATGGCGAAGGCACAGCAATCCGCAGCTTCAATCTGGCGACGATGACCCAAAACCCGGACTTCACCTCCGCGGCGACCGAAGCAGCCCTGACACACATCTTCGCGTTCCGTGTAATTCCCGTCCGGCACGGATGCGGGAGACGTGCTGGTCGCCAACAGCATCGATACCGTGTTGCTCGAACACCGCCGGGCGATATCATCGACACCTATACGCTTCCCGGAAACGGCGGCGGGGACTTTTCGCTGAACCTCGACCCGAACGGCATCGATTTCTGGACCGGCGACGACATCACGGGGCGAATGTGGGAGGTGAATATTGCGCACGGGCGCGATCGACAACACGTTCCTGACGTGCGGCAGCGGATGCCTTTATGGCGTGTCCGTGTTCGGGGAGCGGACTGTGGTCAACACGCCCGAGCCGGCGCCGCTGGCGCTCATCGGAACTGGGTTGATCGGGATCGGCCTGGTCCGCCGGCGCAAAGCGTCCTGAACTTCCCACGAAGCACGTGCTGAGGAAAGCCTTGTCGAGACCTCGACAAGGCTTTTGCGTTGATGCAGCGCGGAGAGCGGAGGAGGCGGAGCGTCTCTACAGAGTGGTGCTTCCGATCGAGCCGCGGAAATCCCGAAGCTCTCCTTCATCTTGGCGTTCTCCGCGCCCAGCAAAATGACCTGAACGACGCGCTCCGGCTTTTGCAGCGGGCCAAGTCATCAGACCCAAACGTGGTTCTGGCCCGAACCTATCTCGGGACCATCCTGCACGCGCTGGACCGCCACCAGGAAGCGCTCGCCGAACTGGATAGCGCTCTCTTGCTGAGCGCAGGCGATTTCGAGGTCCATTTCACCGCGGAGCCGCCCTTCATGCGCTTGGGCGGCACAATGAGGCGATTGCCTCGTATCTCGCCGCACAACGGATTGAGCCTGACATCCCGGCGCTGCAACACAATCTCGGTTTGGCGTTTCAGGCGGCTGGTCGCCCGGCGATGCTGCGCTTCAGTTTCGGAAGGCGCTCGACCTGGACCCAGGTCATCACCCGTCCCGCCGCTTGCTGGCTGAAGCGCTCGCCCGGATCGGCGATCACCCGCGGCGGTGGTGGAATTCGAGCAGGCGCTTGCGGTCCATCCCAAGGACCCCGATCTCCACAACAGCATCGGACTCAGCCTGCTCGCGCTCGGTCGCGTGGAGAGTGCCGTCGAGCATTTTCGGACGACCATCTCGCTTCGCCCTGAGGCGCCGCGGGACACAACAACCTCGCCATTGCGCTTCAGTCGCTCAACCGGGTCGAGGAGGCGATCATGCATTATCGCCGCGCCATTGCGATCGATGGCACCGGAGCCAGCGCGCCACCTCAATCTGGGGATTGCGTTGCAGGAAATCGGCCGATGGATGAAGCGTGCGCCGTTTTTAAACGCACCATTCAACTGGCGCCGAGAAACGCGCGCGCATACCGCCATCTGGCGGAATGCAAGCGATTTTCTGGCGATGAACCGCAGATCGCTGCCATGCAGAAGCTGGCAGCTCAGAGACATACCTTGACGGAGATCGACCAACGGCAGCTTCTTTTCGCCTTGGGAAAGGTGTTCACCGATCTGGATCAGCCGGAAAAGGCCATGGCGTGCTTCACAGAGGGAAATCAGCTCAAGGCGCGACAAATGACCCTGAGCCTGGAGGAAATCCGGCAACAATTTACCCGGATCGAGCAAGTATTCTCCCGAAGCTTCATCGACGCGCGAAGCCGCGCCGGTTACCCCTCGGAAGCCCCCATCTTTATCGTCGGCATGCCTCGGTCCGGCACGACCCTCGTTGAGCAGATATTGGCAAGCCATCCGCGCGTCTTCGGCGCAGGTGAACTCCTGGACCTGGAGAGGGAAGTTGGTCGCGCGTGCGCTTCGGTCCGACACTTTTCCCGATTGCGTCGTGTCTCTTTCGGGGACCGAGTTGCGGCGGATCGGCGAATTCTATGTGAGGTCGCATAACTTCGAGAGCCGGCGGGGCGACGCATATAACGGACAAGATGCCGCTCAACTTCTTCTTCATCGGACTGATCCGCATCATCCTTCCGAATGCGCGGATCATTCACACCGTCCGCGATCCGGTCGATACCTGCGTCTCCTGCTTTGCGAACCTGCTGACCGGAGATCATAGGCTGCCTTGCGATCTGAACGGACTCGGGCAGTACCATCGCGGCTACCAGAATCTGATGCGGCACTGGAAGGATGTGCTGCCCGCGAATGACCTGCTGGATGTGATCTACGAGGATCTGGTGACCGATTTCGAACCTCAGGCCCGACGCATGATCGCATATTGTGGCCTGGACTGGACGGATAACTGCCTGAATTTCGTGGAGGCTAAACGGCCGGTGCGGACCGCCAGTGTAGCGCAGGTCCGTCAGCCGGTTTACCGGAACGCAATCGGTCGTTGGAAGACGTTCGAACCCTGGCTCGGGCCGCTGTTTCAAGCTCTCGGCCAGCCAACCTGATCAGCATTACCGGCCGTCCAACCATGAAGGAGATCGAGCCTGTGTCCCCTGACTTCCTGGATCGATCAACGCGCACGATTTTGATCATCGGAGCCTCGCGCGGACTTGGCCACGCGATGGCTGCCGAGTTCCTGAAGAAGGGGTGGAACGTCATCGGCACGGTCCGGGGCGCGAGCCGGACCAAACTGCACGATCTGGCGGAGGCGCACGAAGGGCGGGTGGAGATCGAGACGCTGGACATCAACGAGGCGGACCAGATCGCGGCCCTGCACGAGCGCCTGTCGGGCCGGGTGCTGGACATACTGTTCGTCAACGCCGGGGTCACCACGCGTGACGAGCATGTGCATATCGGAGACGTGTCCGAGGAAGAGTTCATGCACGTGATGATGACGAACGCGCTGAGTCCCATGCGCGCCATCGAGGCGCTGCAGGACCTGGTGCCCGCCGGGGGCCTGATCGGCGTGATGTCGTCCGGGCAGGGCAGTATCGCCAATAACGAAACGGGGATGCGGGAGGTCTATCGCGGTAGCAAGGCGGCGCTGAACATGTTCATGCGGAGTTTCGCGGCCCGGCAGGGCGGAACGCGGCGGGCGATGGTGCTGATGGCTCCGGGCTGGGTGCGTACCGAGCTGGGAGGTCCGGATGCGCGCCTCAGCATTGAGGAGAGCGTGCCGAACCTGGTGAACGTGCTGGTCTCCAAACTGGGGAGGCCGGGGCTGGAATATCTCGATTACCTTGGGCGGACTGTGCCTTGGTGAGGGGGCGAGATTTAGCCCCGCTGCACGGTCCGCAGCACCCTGCCCTCACAGCCGTCTGCGGGAAGACCCAAGTGGCCAAGGATCGTGGGGGCGAGGTCGATGACCGAGCTGGGTTGAATGCGTATGGCGCCGGGCTCGAAGCCGGCTCCTTCGATCAGCAGGAATGGCATCTGCTCGTAGGTGCCCAGCCCGCCGTGCTGGCCGCAGCCCAGCCGGTCCGGCTTGCCGGTGGCGGGTCGGGCGGCGGCGCTGATTCCCGGGACGCCGTATTCGTTGGTCCGGTCTTCGCTGCGCATGGAGACGGCGCAGAGCAGGCCGCCCTCGGGCGCCTGGCCGACCGCCGCAGATCGTCTCCTGCGAGCACGGCGCCAGCCCAGGGCTGGGCGCGGAGGAAGCCGAGCACAGCCTCGGCATCGGTCGCGCGGTCCGGGTGCAGGTAGATCAGCGCAGACGTTCCATTTGAAACCGAGAGCAGGCTCGGGTCCTCGGGGGCGGCTTTCAGGCGGGCGGCGGTGAATTCCGCGTCGATGTCGATCACGGCGCCGACGGTCTGGTGGCCGTGATCGGAGCAGGCGATCAAGAGCGTGTCCGGCGATGTGGCGGCGCGGACGCGGCCGAAGCAGGCATCCGCAGCCGCGATCGCGGCCATCGCCTCGGGCGAGCCGAGCGGATGTTCGTGCTGGGCATGGTCCGGCTCACCCAGCCACAGCACTGCAAGATCGGCATTCTGCGCGCGATCCAGGAAGTAGCCGGTCAGGCGTTGATCGCCGGCCGCGTCCAGCGTGATGTCGGCGACCCCGTCCGAAACCGGGCGGAGACCGGGGGCGTGGGACCAGGCGCGATGGAAGACCCAGCCATGCCCGTCCGGATCGTGGGCCCGGGCCGCCCCGGGGGAGACATTGCTGAACACCATCGCGGTGCGGCCGGCGCGCGCGAGGCGCTCGGCCATCGTGGGCACGGCAAAGGTCCGGCCGCGCACGCGGCGCCAGTGATCCATGAAATCCGGCCGCCCGACATCCTGGGGCACAAGCCGGCCGTCCTCCATCAACGCCACCGAATTGCCCTGAAGGCCGTGGGTCGCGGGCAGGCAGCCCGTGGCAAAGCAGGACGAGACAACGCGGGTGGCGGACGGAAAGACGGAGCGGTGGGCCGCGAAGGCGGTGGCGTTCGCCGCGAAGGCGTGGAGTTCGGGCGTCGTGTCCGGCCCCAGCATGTCTCGCCGCAGCCCGTCCAGCACGACGACGACGGCCCGGGGCTTCATGCGGCGACTGGCATCAGTCGGAACCAACGCCGATGGCGGGGCGGTGCATTTTTGTTTCAGAGCGAGATTCACGCGCTCCGACCCTCGGCCCCGCGCGATCTCGCTCTGGCCGGCCCCGTGCGATCAGGCTTTGTCCGGACGTGTTCAGGGCGGACCGGTGGATGCCACCGCGACTGGCGGCAGTGGCAGTTCCCATGTTTGCGGCAGCTTGGGCCATACGAGCCGGACGTTTGACGAGACGAAATTGCTGATGGCGGTGCGCTTCATGGCATCCTTCCACAGGGGAAGGATGCCGCCGCCGTAATCCATGACGGCGAACACGACTTCCTGCCACAGCGGGTCGGCCGGCACGATGCCGAGGTCGCTGCACAGTTCCACGAGGACGGCGCGGAGCGGCCGGCTGCGGAGGTGCTCGGCGATTTGCTCGGCTGTCGGGAGATCGGGGAGATCGGGATGCGGGTCTTTCTGCCGAGGGCTGCGCGGCTTGCGCGGGGACGTGGCCCGCGGCGTCGTGGCGCGCACCGGATCGGGCCGGTCGGCGCGAAGGGCGAGCTTGGCTTCCAGCGCGGCGGCGAGTTGGAGACCGCGCGTGATGCGCGCGAGGATGAGCGCGAGGTTGAGGGTGCCGAAGCGCGTCGCTTCCCAGCGGATGGTTTCGGGGGACGGGTTCCGTTTCAGCTTGTCGGCGAGTTCCGAGCCGAAGGCGATGAGCTTGCGGACGAGGCCGAGCAGGCGGGATGTGCGGGTGGATGCGGCGGCGGTCGCCTGACCCGGGTGGGGATCGGGGTGTCGGGTTGGCTCGGCGATGTGTGCCGGGGCGGTCACGGCGGGATGGAAGCACAAGAGGGCAGCGTGTCAAGGAATTCGGGAGGGGGGGGGGGAGAAAGAGGAGTGGGGGGGGAGATTTTTGTGTTCTGGGGAACGGAGATCGCCGCAGAGGGGGGGGTGCGTGGACGGTCCGATGTTGAATTGTGTTAGCAAGTGGGGGGGATAGTCTTGGGAGAACGCGCGACGAGGAAGAGGGGGGTTCGTTCTGTAGATTACAGTTAGGGCAGCGAGAGCGGGTATTTTAGTGTTATTTTGTTGTGAGTTTAGGTGCATACTGGCTTGTATGGTACTCAGGAACTTTAAGCTTCTCTCGTTCTTTTTGACCTCCAGCCGCTAACTAGTTGCCTTACGGGTATGAGTGTTTACCTTTTACATGTACCTTTCTATCGCATCTGAGCTGTCTTGATTCTTTGCTTACCTCATCCGTCAGCTAGTGGCTTGTGAAATCGTTGCGTGGGCGCAGGTCATAGTGAGCGCGGGGAGGAGAGAGCCGCGCTGGCCGGGGGCGCAAGGGGCCAAGAAAGCCGCGCGATCTGGCGCGGCGGCGTACGGACGTAGGGGGGGCCGAGCGTGGTGGGATTGCGGTTGCTGGTAATCTTCTCTGCGTTCTGCTCTAACTGTGGTGAGTTGGTCCCCGTATATTCTGGTGGAGATGTTGAGTGTGGGAGTCTATTGTTATGAGTTCTTCTGTGAATTACTGCTTGTTCGGTGCGTTTAGTGCGTGTATTGGCGTGGGGGGCTTGCTCGCGAGCACGTCTGCACGGCGGGGGAGCGGCAATGTGGGTAATCATTTAGTTTTTCCTGGCCCCTCGGGCACACCCTGCGCGCGGTATACCCAGCCGCTGCGGAACCTGGGTATATCCCGGCTCGCTGATCGCACCCGCAACGCTTCGCAACCCAAAGCTGGAGAGCCGAATGACCAGCACTCCCTTCCGTCTTGTCGCTGCGTTCGCCTGCCTGCTCTTCACCGCCTTGCCGGTGCCCGCGCCCGCCCAAACGCCGAGCCTGCTCGACACCGTCTCGAAGCAAGGCACGCTCCGCGTCGGGCTGACCGAGGACTATCGGCCGTTTTCGATCGCCGACGCCTCCGGCCAGGTGGAGGGGATCGATGTGGACATGGCCAACAGCCTCGCGAAGTCGCTCGGCGTGAAGCTGGAGATCGTCAAGACCAGTTGGCCCACGCTGCAAGCCGATCTGCTGGGCGGCAAGTTCGATATCGCCATGGGTGGGATCACCATCACCCTTCCGCGTCAGAAGGTCGGGCTGTTCTCCATCCCGGTGTTCTCCAGCGGCAAGACCCCGATCGCGCATTGCGGGGATGAGGCGAAATACCAAACCCTGGCGCAAATCGATCAGCCGGATGTGCGCGTGATCGTCAATCCCGGCGGCACCAATGAGAGTTTCGACAAGGCGCATCTGGAGAAGGCGACGATCGTTCCCTGGAAGGACAACGCGACGATCTTCGACGCCTTGGCGCAGGGCAAGGCCGATCTGATGATCACCAATTCCGTCGAGACCAGGCTACAGGCGAAGTTGCACCAGGGCGTGCTGTGCCCGGTGCATCCGAACGCGCCGTTCGACCATTCGGAACTCGGCTACTGGATGCCGCGCGACGTGATCTTCGCCGCCTATGTCGATCAGTGGCTGAGCCTGCTGAATTTGACCGGTGAGCACCAGGCGATCCTGGCCAAATGGCTGCCGTGAGATCGTGATCCCGGACGCACGAGAGATCGAACGATTGATGGGGGTTGCTTCGGCCACCCGCTTTCGCGGGTGCAAGCTTTTCAGGCCTCGCAATGACATGGGGAAGACGCGTCGCGCTGCCACGCCTATAGAGTTAGAGTTATACCAAGCAGCATTGACGATGACTGATGTTGCCGATGCACGGACGAACCGCGCGGTGGGTGAGAAAGTCGTGGATGGCCGGCACAAGGCAGCACGAGGGCGGCCATGACGATGGGGGCGGCCGGGCAGAGAAGGTCAAGGTCAGCGCCGGCTTGTACTAGAGCGCAATCGGCACCAGAGCGCGGATTGGCCAACCTCACGGCTTGAGAAGGCGCAATGCGGTGCATGACGAGCCCGGCTTCATCTATCCAACGTCACTTCGCGGTCGTCGCCATTTGCTTGTTCAGCGCCTCTTCGACACGTCCAGCCGCTGCTGTCAGGTCATTGTCGGTCAGCACTTGGGCCACTTGACGTAGTTGCGCGGCGGTCAGACCGACGTTCATGCTGATCCGGATATGAGCCTGCAATTGCAATTCGACCCCCGACATCGCCGCCAGTGTTCCGACCGTGGCCAGCTCGCGGCTTTGCCAGTCGAGGTTGTCGCGCGCGAAGATGTCGCCGAACAGATGGGTTTTCAGGAACTCGTCAATGGCGGGGGCGAACTCGAACAGCGGCCCCTTCACCGGAGCACCCGAAAGTTGCGTCTGGTTGGCTGTTCCCACCTCAAGCAGTTTTTCGCCTGTGGGGATCGGCTTACTCGGGCCGCGGCCAGCCGGGTCCTCAATGCCACGCTGCTTGCGCGAGTCCAGCACCTTCATCAACTCGCCCAGTGCGTTGAGGCTTCGGGGGAAGCCCGCGTAGGCATAGAGCTGCACCAGGATCTCCCTTTCATCGCTGACGGTGAGGCCAGCGTCCAGCCCCTGATTCAGGGCGGCATCGAGTTGCGTCATGTCGCCGATGGCCGCGAACGCTGCGATCGGCGCGATCGCCTGCTGCTGCTTTGAAAGCGCTTGTTCGGAAGTCATCGACGGACGCTCCTGGTTGGAGGTAGTGGCCGCGTCGGCCGTTTGGCACAACGCGGCAAAAGAGCCGAATGTCACGGCGAGAGCGACAATGGAGACCCTCAGCGGCCTAGCGGGCGTTGTATTGCGCATCGCTGACCTTCTCCATCCAGTTCACGTTCTTGCCGTCAACCGTGCCGGTGATGGTCAAGAGGGTCACCGCCGTGGTCGGAGCGGCACCATGCCAGTGCTTGACGGCGGGCGGGCACCAGACAAGGTCGCCGGGATGGATGACCTGCACGCGTTTGCCCCATCCTGTCGGTGGGGCGATGGAAGCCTGCGTTCCAGCCTGCGTGATCTGCTGGTCCGCCAAGGGAGCGTTGGCCTGCGGCTGGGCTGCCCCTGCTGTGCTGGCCGCTGCGACATTGATCGCGGCGGTGCACACCGCGATTCTCAGGAGAGCTGCATTCATCGAGGGTGGTCCTCTATTGGGAGGAGAATCGGTTGGTGCAATCCACGCAGGCTCTGACGCTTCCCACGCCCAACGACGGGTGGCAGCGGGGCTTGTCATGGGCTGCATACGAAGCTGCGCATGCGCCGTCGTGGGGAGAATCTGTCGAGCAAGCCTTCAGTGCGCGGTGTAGCCGCCGTCCACCGGCAGGGCCACGCCAAGTACGAAGCTGGCGCCGGGGCTGCACAGCCACAGCACGGCCGCGGCGATCTCCTCCGCACGCCCCAGCCGGCCGATCGGCTGGTCGCGCATGATCTCCTTCATCGCTTCCGCCTGGCCCTCAAGCATGTCCGACACCATCGGCGTATCGATGACGCCCGGGCAGATCGCGTTGATGCGGATGCCCCGCGGCGCATAATCCATCGCGGCACTCTTGGTCATGCCGATCACGCCGTGCTTGGAGGCGTGATAAGCGGCGCGGTTCGGCAGCCCTACCAGCCCGCCCAGCGAGGAGCAGTTGACGATCGCGCCGCTGCCCTGCGTTCGCATTTGCCGCAACTCGTGCTTCATGCAGGTCCACACGCCACGCATGTTGATGTCGTTCACGCGGTCGAAGTCCTCGGCCGTCTCGTCTGCGGGGTCGCTGGGCGGAACCTGGATGCCTGCATTGTTGAACGCCATATCCAGCCGGCCAAACTCGCCGACGGCACGCGTCACCATCGCCGCGGCCTGCGCCTCATCCGCCACGTCGCAGGTCACGGCGATCGTCCGGTGGCCCGCAGCGTTCAGCGTCTCGCTCGCTTGCCGCACCGCCTGCTCGTTGATATCGGCCAGCACGACGGCGGCGCCCGCCTCGGCGAAGGCCTTCGCCGTCGCCTGTCCCATGCCGGAACTGGCGCCGGTGACAAGGGCGACCTGGCCCCGGAAGTCATAGGTCGGATTCATCGCTTTCCTCCTTACCGGCCCGACAGGGCTTCCACGGCTGCGGGGTAGCGGTCGCCCTGGATGGTGATCCGCGAGGCCGCGTCCTCGATGATGGCGGAGATCATCGGGCGTGAGTTCGACGGAGGCGGCGCCGATGTTCTCCTCCAGCCGGTTCAGCTTCGTGGTGCCCGGGATCGGGACGACCCACGGCTTCTGCGCCAGCAGCCAGGCCAGCGCGATCTGCGCTGCCGTCGCGCCCTTGCGGCGTCCGACGTCCTCCAGCAGGGTGACGAGCGGCCGGTTCGCCCTGCGTGCCTCCGGTGAAAATCGCGGCAGGCTGCCGCGGTTGTCGCTGCCGATGAACTGGGTGGTCTCGTCGATGCTCCCGGTGAGGAAGCCCCGGCCGAGCGGGCTGTAGGGGACGAAGCCGATCCCCAGCTCCTCGCAGGCCGGCAGCACCGCCTCCTCGGGCTGACGCCACCAGAGGGAGTATTCGCTCTGGATCGCCGCGACCGGCTGAACGGCGTGCGCGCGCCGGATGGTCTGGACGCCGGGCTCGGACAGGCCGAAGTGCCGGACCTTGCCCGCCGCGATCAGGTCGCGCACGGCGCCCGCCACGTCCTCGATCGGCACGCTGGGATCGACCCGGTGCTGGTAGAACAGGTCAATGGCGTCAACCCGCAGGCGCTTCAGCGAGGCCTCGGCGACCTGGCGGATGCGTTCGGGGCGGCTGTCGAGCCCGTTGGACGATCCACGGTCGCCAAGGTCGTGGCCGAACTTCGTGGCGATGACGACCTGGCCCTTGAAGGGTTCGAGCGCCTCGCCGACCAGGCTCTCGTTGGTGAAAGGGCCGTAGGCCTCGGCCGTGTCGAAGAAGGTGACGCCGCGCTCGACCGCCGTGCGGACGAGCGTGATCATCTCGTTCCGGTCCGGCGCCACGCCCCGGTGATAGTTCAATCCCATGCAGCCAAAGCCGATGGCCGAGACCTCCAGGCCGCTGCTGCCGAGCTTGCGCGTCTGCATCGCTGCTCTCCTTCGCTGTGTTGGCTGACGATGTAGAGGGTGCGGAAGTGGCCGATTAGGCGCTAAAGTCCGAATGGACCTAGAAGCCGGCCTTCTGAATGCCCCGCACGGACCTCAACGACATCGTCGCCTTCCTCGCGGTCGCCCGGGAACGGAGTTTCACCCGGGCGGCAGCCCAGCTCGGGGTGTCGCAGTCGGCGCTGAGCCAGACGGTCCGCGGCCTCGAAGCGCGGCTCGGGCTGCGGCTACTGACCCGCACCACGCGCAGCGTCGCGCCCACGGAGGCGGGGGAGCGCCTGCTCCGTGCCGCGGGGCCACCCCTGGACGAGATCGACGCGGCGCTGGCCGCGCTCAGCGAGTTGCGCGAGAAGCCCGCGGGCACGGTCCGCCTTACGGCGCACGACCATGCGGTACGGGCCGTCCTTTGGCCCGCCCTGGAGAAGCTCCTGCCGGGTTACCCGGACATCAAAGTGGAGATCGTCATCGACTATGGCCTGACGGACATCGTCGCCGAGCGCTTCGACGCCGGCGTCCGCTCCGGCGAGATGGTGGCGAAGGACATGATCGCGGTCCGCATCGGGCCGGACATGCGCTCAGCGGTGGTCGGCGCACCGTCCTACTTGGCTCGGCGGGGAAGCCGAAGACGCCGCAGGAGCTGACCGCCCACACCTGCATCAACCTGCGTCTGCCGACCCATGGCGGCCTGTACGCCTGGGAGTTCGAGAAGGGCGGACGCGAGCTGAGGGTGCGGGTCGAGGGGCAGCTCACGTTCAACGGAACCGCCCCGATGCACGACGCGGCATTGGCGGGATTCGGCTTGGCCTATCTGCCCGAGGACACCGTGCGGGCACATCTTGCCGACGGGCGGCTCATCCGGGTGCTCGCCGATTGGTGTCCGCCCTACCCCGGCTATCACCTTTATTACCCGAGCCGCCGCCAACCGACGCCGGCCTTCGCCCTGCTGGTCAATGCGTTGCGTTACCGGGGATGACGCGCGGCCCGGGCGAAGCTGCGTTCCCGGACCGGCGCCTGGTGTTACATGGCTACGATCCGGACTGTCTCAGCCGGTACTTGCGAATCTTTCAACAGCTTCCTCGTAACCGCAGGGGAGCTTGGTGTAGCCATCAGTAATAGTAGTAGTGCCCGTGCCGATTGTACCGGTGGCGGTAATAGTGGCCGTGATAGCGGTACGGGTAATAGTGCCCGCGATAGTAATAGACGTCCGTCACCGACGGATGCCCGGTTGTGATCGGCCCGCCAAGGACCGGGGCGGCGATCGCGCCCTGCGAGAGGGCCACACCGGACACGAGTGCAAATATCAAAAGGAAACGACGCATCGGATAAATCCCATGGTTACAGCGACGTATCGCAGAACTACGTTGGGTGGTTCCCCTGCCTGCGCAACCTGGATCGCGTTTCATATTGTCACGGATTCGGTCAAACCGGCCGCCGTGCCCGCAGCGCCGTTGCCAGCGTGCCGTCATCCAGCACGTCCAGGGCACCGCCGATCGGCACGCCTTGCGCGAGGCTGGTGACCGTCACCCCGGACCCGCGCAGCCGGTCGGCGACGAAATGCGCCGTCGTTGCGCCATCGACCGTGGCGCTGAGCGCCAGGATCACCTCGTGCACGCCACCGTGCACGCCGCCTTGGGCAATTCGCCGCTGGAGAGCGCCGACGGTCAGGTCCTCGGGGCCGATGCCGCCGAGCGCCGAGAGGGTGCCGCCGAGCACGTGATAGACGCCGCCGTGGACACCGGAGCGCTCCAGCGCCCAGAGGTCGCCGACGGTTTCCACGACGCAGATCAGGCCGGCCTCACGCTGCGGGTCGGCGCAGATGGCGCAGGGATCGCGGCTGTCGAGATTGCCGCATATGCTGCACGGCTGGACCGCGCGGGCGGCTTCGACCAGGGCCTGGGCGAGCGGCAGCATGCGGGTCTCGGCGTCCTGGAGCAGGCGGAGCGCGGCCCGGCGGGCGCTGCGCGGCCCGAGGCCGGGCAGTTTCGCGAGCAGGCCGATCAGGTGTTCGACTTCGGGACCGCCCATGGGGGCTACACGGGGCCGTTGGGTGCGGTGGGCCTGGATTGCCGCGGCCCGCTACGCGGGCCTCGCAATGACGGTAGCACTAAAACGGAAGCTTCATGCCGGGTGGGATGGGCAGGCCGGCGGTGAGCTTCTGCATCTCGGACTGGCTGTGGGCCTCGGCCTTGCGTTTGGCATCGGCGTGCGCGGCGATGATCAGGTCCTGCAGCATCTCGAGATCGTTCGGATCGACGATTTTGGGATCGAGGATCACCCGGCGCATCTCGCCCTTGCCGTTCAGCACCACGCGGGCCATGCCGGCGCCGGAGGCGCCCTCGATCTCCATGGCTTCGAGCTTCGCCTGCACTTCCTGCATGCGCTCCTGCATCTCCTGGGCCTGTTTCATCAGGCCGGCGAGGTTCTTCATTCGTCTAACTCCATGTCGATTGGTTCGGCCGGCAGGCCATAGGCGTCCACGCGGGCGTCGTGCACCGCGTCGATGCGGGCGCCGGGAAATGCCTCGAGGATCGCGCGGACCAGCGGGTGATCGGCGGCTTCCACGCGCCGCGCGCTGTCGGCTGCGTTGCCCAGGGCGGCGAGGGTCGGCTCGCCCTCGGCGGTGGAGAGGGCGATGGTCCAGCGCAGTCCGGTGGCCTGGGAGAGCAGGGCGCCGAAGCGGGCGGCGAGGTCGCGGGGGGCGCCGGGTTCGGGGCGCAGTTCGATCACCGGGGGGGCGAACCGGACCAGGTGGACCGAATGGAGCAGGTGGGCGTGGAGCAGGGCCTCGCGCTGGTCGGCGACGAGGGCGACGGCTTCGCGGAAGGAGGTGAGGCGCCGGGCGGGCTCTCCGGCGACGATGCCGCCGCCGGCGACGGCCCGGGCTCCGCCGCCTCCGGAGGGCGCGACGGACATGGCAGGGGGCGGTGCCGGGGCGGCCGGTGCGTCCTGGAGTTTGCGGACCAGGTCCCCGGGGGATGGCAGGTCCGCGACATAACAGAGGCGGATGAGCACCATCTCGGCCGCGGCCCGGCGGTCGGGGGCGGCTTCGACCTCGGCGATGCCCTTCAGCAGCATCTGCCAGGCGCGGGCCAGCACCGGCACGCCGGCGCGGTCGGCGATGGCGGCACCGCGGGTGCGCTCGGCTTCCGGCAGTTCCGGGCTGTCACGCAACGCGGGGACGACCTTCAGGCGGGTGACGGTGTGCAGCAGGTCCAGCAGATCGCCCAGAATGGCGCCCAGATCGGCGCCGTGCTCGTAGGCGTGTTCGGTGATGCCGAGGGCAACGGCCGGCTTCCCGGCGAGCACGGCCTCGAGCAGGTCGAAGACCGCCTCGCGGTCGGAGAGGCCGAGCATCGCGGTGACCGAGCCGGCCGTGACAGGTCCATCCGCCTGGGCGATGGCCTGGTCGAGCAGGGACAGTCCGTCACGCACTGAACCGTCCGCGGCGCGGGCGATGAGATCGAGGGCGGCGGGCTCGATCTGCACGCCTTCCTGTTCGGCGATGCGGCCGAAATGCGCCGCGAGTTCGGCCAGGCGCACCCGGCGGAGGTCGAAGCGCTGGCAGCGGGACAGGACGGTGACCGGGACCTTGCGCAGCTCGGTCGTGGCGAAGACGAACTTCACGTGGGGCGGCGGCTCTTCCAGGGTTTTCAGCAGCGCATTGAAGGCGTTGCGCGACAGCATGTGGACTTCGTCGATGATGAAGACCTTGGTGCGCGCCTGCATGGGGCGGAAGCGGGTGGCCTCGATCACCTCGCGCATGTCATCGACGCCGGTGCGGGAGGCGGCGTCCATCTCGGTGACGTCGGGGTGGCGGTCGTTCAGGATGGCGAGGCAGTCGGGGCAGACGCCGCAGGGATCGGCGGTGGGGCCGCCTGTGCCGTCCGGGCCGGTGCAGTTGAGCGCGCGGGCGATGATGCGGGCGGTGGTGGTCTTGCCGACACCGCGGACGCCGGTGAGCATGAAGGCGTGGGCGACGCGGCCGGTGGCGAAGGCGTTGCGCAGGGTGCGGACCATCGCCTCCTGCCCGATCATGTCGTCGAAGCGGGTGGGCCGGTATTTGCGCGCCAGCACGCGGTAGGGGGTGCCGGGCGCGGCCGGCTGGTCGGGGGTTGGGGGTGCGTCCTGTGGCTCGGCTGGGAACAGGCCGGACATGCGGGGCTCCAGCCGCCGCGGCGGCGACCTTTCCAATGATGGTGCGAGTGGGAGGCCGGTTCAGCAACCCGGGCGATAACTCGTTGCGGCTGCTTCCTTCCGGACCTGACCGGGTTGGCGAGGCGCCCGTCCGCCGCCGACCTCCCGGGGGTTCATATCATGATCTGGCGGGGGTGGGGCAAGGGAGGAGGGGTGAGGGTGCTGCGAGGCGGCGGCGGTGGGAGGTATTTGGATCGATGGGTCAGCCTCTGTTCATGGCTCAGAGGTATCGCTCCCGGGAGATAAAGCACGACTGGCGGGCGGCCCATTCGGGAAAATCGGAGGCCACGGTCTCGATCGCTTTCAGCGTGACGCTCATTAGAGTCGAGTCGTCTTCTGCCCCAGGCCTCGATTCCCGCAGCAGTTCATCACACGCGCAGTACACGCTGGCGAGCAGATTGTTGAACGGGGTTGAGGTTCGGCGCAGGCTTGAATTCAGCGGGTAGAGTCGTGGCGGAAGCGCAATGCAGGATCCGCTGACACCTTGTTCGACAGAGAAATGCGTGTCTTCGTAAGCGCATTCGACCGCGGCGATCCCCTCGGTCCGGAGATAGGCCTTCACCCGCTGCAACCGACGCACCTCATTCTCCATACGCTCCAGTTCGGTCCTGATCTTCCGGTAAGAGAAAATGACCACCGAATTGTAGTCGTCTGCGACATGGGTCGCCGTGTTGACATACGCCTCCTTTCCTGATGAGCGATGATAAACGCCGGTATCCAAGGCCACAAGCCGGGACACCGCCTGCGCGAGGTGATCCCGACGGTGCAGAAGCAAGAAGGTCGCCGACCCGAATACCTGCTTCAAGAGCTCGAAGGATTGACGTTCGGATTCGACCGGAGCGGGCCATGCGACCATGGCACAGAACGCCGGCAGATAGTTGCTCATTAGCTTGGTGCAGTAGGTGCCGTTCAGGAAACCACGCTTCAAGTACCCAGAAAGGTCAAACCGCTCCAGCGCGCCTTCCGGTGCAATTCCGTCTGAGAATTCCCCAAGCTCTGATGGTGTGAGGTATTCAAGAATATGCTCGTCTCCGAATCCGATCCCACGGCGATGCAGTTGTTCGCACAGCACAGTCGAGCCGGTGCGCTTCATGGCCAGCACCACAACGGCCTTGTCACAATCGGCAAGCACGGAGGGGCCGTCGCGGCCATCTTGGATTTTGTCGGGCAAGGCTCTACCCTCGCTCAGTCCAGGCGCATATCAGCGCGGGCTCGGTCATCTCCGGGCCGAACAAATAAAGTGGCGTGTCGGGATGCTCTGCCGCGTGATAGAGCAGAAAATGATCACTTTGAGTAACAAAGTTTCGTCCGGAGACCGCGCGATTATCCAGCCACGCGAGGCTGGCGAATCGATAGCTCGGATTGCGGATCGGCCAAAGCAATCGCTGCAGGCTTTCCCGTGAAGCTCAAGCGAAACGTGGAGTCCGGACCGAGCATCATCTTCGATCCGAGACGCACGTCCCAGCATTGCCAGAATCGGCAGTTGTCCAGAAAAGCGGTTCCTGAAGCTGACGTCTGTCCCGGTTGGGCCCGGGTTCCGTCCTTGAATTCATAGACGATGCTGTCCTTTATCGATCCAGGCACATCGCTTTTCCTGGCAAAGAGAATTTCAGCCCGAAAGCCGGGACTTGCGCCCACAGGACAACAGCCCGAATTCGCGACGTCCGGACGAACCTGAGGTGTGATTCGGCAATCAAGCACGGATGCTGATTCGATGTGAATGCGAGCGAGGCTGGCCGGCCAACTCCATCCTACGATCACGCCGTACCAGATGTCGCTCGGATCGAATGTGGCCTCCAGATTGTCGAGCCGATACTGCGCGATGGATTTCGGGAACACCTGCGCGAAGGTTCGGGCGCATAGCTCGAAAGAAGACGCCCGCGACGGGGAACCGAGCATCGAACTCCACGTATCATGAGAAACGGTTGCGGCGCGATCACGGAGCCATGCTTCCACGCTGTCGACCGAACGTTCCCAACTGAACTCCTTTGCGGTGGCAAGTGCGTTGCTGCGCAGCCGATCGAGAAGGCCCCGATCCTTCATCAGCATCTCCAGGCGCTGACGGACAAGTCCGGGGTTTCCGTCAGGGACAACGAAGCCGTTCTCGCCATCACGCATGAACTCGTCATGACCCGTCACGTCGGAGGTGATCGCTGTACCGCCGCATGCCATCATCTCCAGAGGGGGGCCGAAAAATCCCTCAACCTTCGATAGTTTCAACAACACGTCACAGGAAGAATAGATTTCCGGCATGCGGCTGATTGGTACTGCATCGAAGAACATGCTCGGCTTCATCCAGGGTTCGAGGACGCCAGCCGAGGAGACCGCCCACACCTCCACGTCGAGGTTCTGCACGGCAGCAAACGCTTCTCGGACCTTCTTGAAGCCGATTGCCAGCGGTCCCTCTATAAGGACACGAAGCTTCCCCCCGGAGCGGGGAATGATCGGCGTCCTCGGATAGAAAAGTTGATGATCGATGCCGTTCGGGGCGTACAATGCGTCATGCCCATAAGTGGACAGCCACGATTTTATCCATTTTGCCTCGGTTATGTAGCTGCAGTTGACTTGATAGGAGGCGCTTGCAAGCAGTTGTTCGGCGCTTCTGTCGTCATAGAAGCGTGCTTCGTCCGACTGGACAAAGTACACATATTTTTTGGCAGGGAGATTGCATAGATACGTGGCGTAGACGGTCTGCCAGCCGGTGAAAATGACGAAATCCCGCGTTCTGGCTGATGCCGCCGCTCCCGTTGCGGTGGAAGCAAGGGGCAGCACAGGGCAGCGGTTATCGCGCCATTGAACACCCGTGGCTTCGTCCATCGTGGCGATCGCGACCTCATGGCCGCGGCTCAAGAGAGCGTTCGCGTGTTCCATCACGACGTTTATGCCGCCAGAGATTCCCAGGCCGGGCACGACGTACAGAATGTCCATGGGTCTCAAGCCGCCGGCCGGGCAGATCCGACACCCCAATCTTTGAAGGGGAGGCGATACTCCGACCGGACCGCTTTCGCCCAGTAATCGGGATTGTTGTTGACCTGGGGTTCCAGGTTGCCATCGTGGATACGGTAAATCCCGAACAGTTCATCAGTAAAATGAAAGCGGCACCCTCGAAAATAGAGCCGAAGCCAGAGTTCCTGATCCTCTCGGTAGCGCATGACCGGCCGGAATCCGCCATGGATCAGCAACGATGAGCGGCGAATTGACGTGCACGAGGTCACGAAGGGATTGAGGCGGTATAGACAACCAAGGCTGAGCGGTATTGCGTAGCTTCGTTCGCCGGCTCGAACCGATGTATGCGATCCGCCTTGCACGTTGTAGATGGCGCAACCAGCAATAACGTCCGTTCCGGTCTTGTCGGCGATGCGCCGCGTGGACTCCAGGCGATTGGGCAACGCCACATCATCGCTGTCCAGAAGAGCAATGAACTCTCCCCGTGCCTCCAGGATCCCCCGGTTGCGCGCCCGACAGGCATTCCCGCTCGCTTCCTCGTAGCTGAAGACCCGGACGCGACGGTCCTTCGCGATCTCGCGCACCACCGATCGGGTCTCCGGCGGAGAACCATCCAGAACCAGAATGAGTTCCCACGACGATTCGCTCTGCTCGAAGATGCTCCGGGCGGCCTGCTCCAACTCAAACGTGCGGTCGTAGATCGGTATCACCACGGAAAAAAACGGCGGGGATGCACTCGCCGAAGCCGTCGGACTCGCTCGATCACGCGGCTTGGGATGAACTGATGCGCGACGGACGGAGCCCGCAGGAACGGCTGACTTCATGTGCCGCCGGCGCTTCGGACGTCACCCCGATCCCTGGAGTCTGTTCCAGGACCCGACGCTTCAACATTCCCCCGTTCATCCCCTTTGGGTGTGAATTCTGACCTCTTTTACAATCGCAGGAGGCAAAAAATGAAGGGCGAATTACCGAATTATGCGGCTTGTGTCGCTTCAGTTCCGATTCCCCTGGCATGCTTGCAGTTTGGCCCCGGAACATCGATCCCCTGAGCGTGCACCACCACCCCTCCCTCCCCTCCACCCAGGACGAGGCCGCCCGGCTCGCCGCCCTCGGCGCCCCGGACCGGACCGTCGTGTCAGCCGACTCCCAGACCGCCGGCCGAGGCCGCCATAGCCGCACCTGGCTCAGCCCTCCCGGTAACCTTCACCTCACCATCCTGCTCCGATCGCCGCTGCTCCCGTCCCGCACGCCCGAACTCGGTTTCGTTGCCGCCCTGGCGCTCGTCGAGGTGCTCGACCGCCATCTCCCCCGGCCGGCTCAGCTCAAATGGCCCAACGACGTGCTGGCCACCGGCGGCAAGATGGCCGGTATCCTCATCGAGCATGCGCATGGGGCGGCGCTCCTGGGCATCGGCGTCAACGTCGCTCATACGCCGGCGGCGCCCTATCCCACCACGTCCCTGGCGGCCGAGATGGCCCCCTCCCCGCTCCTTCCCCGGCGGCGCTGCGCGAGGCGCTGCTGGGGGTGTTCGACCGATGGCGGGCCGCCTGGAGGGAGCAGGGGTTCGCGCCGATCCGCGAGGCCTGGCTGGACCGCGCCCATCCGATCGGCACCAGGCTGCGGATTTCGGAAACCGGTCAGACGGGGGTGTTTGCCGGACTGGATGGCGCCGGGGCGCTGCTGCTCGATACGCCGGAGGGGCGCAGGCGTATCCTGACGGGGCACGTGGCGATCCCGTGATCGGGCGCAACCGCCGGTGGGGCTGCTCATTTCACCTGCGAAGGAGACGGACGATGGTTGGTGGGAAGAGAATGGTGGGAACGGTGGCGAGACCGCGAACCGGGTATGGCCAGTGCGTCTCGGTTTCCCGCTGGGTCCCCGCTTTCGCGGGGATGACGAGAGGGCGGGGAATGCGCACGTTGTTTGCCGTCCTGGGCCTCGCGGCACTTACGACGCCGGCGTTGGCGCAGGGCAATCCGAACACCACCGCGAATTCCGCCGGCACAGCCCAACGTGCATCGATCGCCTACGGTGCAGCGGGGGTGGAACACCAATGCGTTCAAGGGCACGGGCGCGGCGCCGGCGGGTGCAGAACGGCGCCAGCGGATCGGCGGGCGGGCACTGGAACACCAACGCGTTCGGCGCTCATCCGGCCAACCGGGCCGGGGGCGATGCGTTCGGCACCACGGCGTTCGGCGACCGCAGCACGAATGCGTTCGGGCGCAGCGATTCGGCGCGGCAGAACGCCGAGCGCATGACCGGCTCGTTCCCGACCCAGGACACGCACGGGCAAGTGGTTCGAGACCGGGCGAAACCCGCCCGAGAAGGCGCCGCGGCAGTAGCTTGTCCGCGACGATCACCGCGGCCAATACGGTCGAGACGAACGTTCCGGCGCGGCTCGACCGGCTGCCCTGGGCGCGGTTCCACTGGCTGGTGATCTGCGGCCTGGGCATTGCGTGGATTCTGGACGGGCTGGAGGTGACGCTGGTCGGGTCGCTCGGGGGCGGCCATCACGCAGAGCCCGGTGCTGCGGCTGACGCCGACGCAGGTGGGGGCGACGGCCTCGGCCTATCTGATCGGCGCGGTCTCGGGGGCGCTGGTGTTCGGCTACCTGACGGACGTGCTGGGGCGGAAGCGGCTGTTCAGCATCACGGTGGGGATCTACATGGCGGCGACGCTGGCCACCGGGGCGTCGTGGAGCTTCTGGTCGTTCGCGCTGTTCCGGTTCCTGACCGGGGCGGGGATCGGCGGGGAGTACGCGGCGGTGAATGCCGCGATCCAGGAGCTGATTCCGGCGCGGCGGCGCGGCTTCACCGACCTGGTGATCAACGGCAGCTTCTGGATCGGGGCGGCGATCGGCGCGGCGGGGTCGCTGCTGGTGCTCGATCCGCGCATCTTCCCGCCGGAGTGGGGCTGGCGGGTGGCGTTCATCTTCGGGGGCGTGCTGGGGGGGATCGTGCTGTTCCTGCGGCACTGGATTCCGGAAAGCCCGCGCTGGCTGATGACGCACGGCCGGGTGCGGGAGGCCGAGGCGGTGGTGGCCGGGATCGAGGCGCGGGTGGAGCAGGAGACGGGGCGGCCTCTGCCGCCGGCGCCGGAACAGCATCTGCGGCTGCGGACGGACGTGCGGTCCTGGTTTGCCGCGGGGTTCGTGGCGCTGGTCACCAGTACCGGCAGCGCACCATCCTGGGCGTGGTGCTGATGGCGACCCAGGCGTTCTGCTACAACGCGGTGTTCTTCACCTATGCGCTGATTCTGACGACGTTCTACAAGGTGCCGTCGGACAGCGTGGGGCTGTTCATCCTGCCGTTCGCGGCGGGGAATTTCCTCGGGCCGCTGGTGCTGGGGCGGCTGTTCGATACGATCGGGCGGCGGCCGATGATCACGGCGACCTACGCGATCTCCGGGGTGCTGATGGCGATCACGGGGTGGCTGTTCGCGGCCGGCGGGCTGTCGGCGGTGGCTCAGACGGGCGCGTGGACGGTGATCTTCTTCTTCGCCTCGGCGGCGGCGAGTTCGGCGTATCTGACGGTGGGCGAGAGCTTTCCGCTGGAGGTGCGGGCGGTGGCGATCGCGCTGTTCTATGCGTTCGGCACGGCGCTGGGGGGCGTGGTGGGGCCGGCGCTGTTCGGGGCGCTGATCCAGAGCGGATCGCGGGTGTCGATCATGTGGGGGTATCTGCTGGGCGGGGCGCTGATGCTGGTCGGCGCCGGGACGGCGGCGGCGTTCGGGGTGCGGGCGGAGCGGCGGCCGCTGGAGGATGTGGCGCGGCCGCTGTCGGCGGCTTGAAGCCACGCCAATGAGCAAGCCCCTCAATCCGCCACCGCGTGCTCTTGCGCATCCAATCGCGATACGGTGCGACCGGATCGTTGACTGCCGAGGAACCACAGCAGGCCGGCAACCTGTAACATGAGCGGCAAGATGAAGGCGATGCGGTACCCCATCACGGGATAATGTCCGGCACTGCTTGCCGGCCAGCGCGCAACGATGATTCCCATACCCGCTTGCACGAACCAGGCCGCCGTCAGATGCAGTACGTTAAGGGCGCTGTTCGGCACGTCCGACGAGTGTCGGGTGGAACATCTCGTCGAGAATCGAGTAGCTCAGAACCGTCATGCCACCGCAGGCACCCATCAACCCCCAGAGCAATGTCGCGGGCGCCGCGGCGTGCGATTCAATAACGAGTTGAAGCGCGATGAAGATGGCGCAGAAGCCGCCAAAGATCTTCGTCGTGCTGAGGCCGACCCGAGTGAGCCAGGTTGCCGCCGCACCAATCGCCAGGGCACCGAAGGTGAGCCCAACGCCCATCGCCAGCAGACCGTCCAGTACGCCGCGTGGCTTCAACCGATCAACATCGGTGAGCCAGCGTGCCGCCCACAGGCCGTGCAGGGCGAAGGCGGTACCGACGACTGACGCCGAGAGCGGGGCCATGCGCAGAAACCGCGAGTCCGTGACCGCATCGAGAAATCCCCGCATGATGTGGTGACCGGACAATCGCTCGCCGCCGACCGCATGCCGCGGCACCCAAACGAACACCGACATCGCGATCGCCATCGCAATGGCCGCGAGCACCAGAAAGGTTCCGCGCCAGCCGATGAGCGAATCGACGACGTCGACCGGTAGCGTCGCGGCGATGGCGCCGAGACCGCCGAACATGACCAAGGCGCCATTGGCAAGCGGCAGATGGCGCGGCGATACCCACAACGCATGTGCCTTGAGACCCGCCATCAGCCCAGCGGCCACGCCAAGCCCGATCAGTGCGCGCCCGATCATCAGATAGGGGGCGGACGGAGCCAACGCGAACACCAGCGCCCCAAGAGCCGCGACCGTCATCAGGCACGCCTGCACCGCCCGCGGCCCGTAGGCGTCCAATGCCATGCCGATCGGAATCGCCGACAGCGCAAACGCCAGAAAATACATCGATGTCAGCAGCCCCAGCCAACCGGCATCCAGCCCGAATTGAATTATCAACTGTTCAGCCAGTGGCCCGTTGATGGTGCGAAAGACATAGGAGAGCAGATAGCCGCAGGCGAGCGGCAGAAAGACCATCGGCAGCGCCGGCCCGCCTTGCGCGTCAGTGGCCGCCTCCGTTCGCCGGCCGCGCCAGCAGCGCCATTCGCGGATGTGTTCCGCCCGTTGTTGGCGCGCGGACTGCAAGACAGCGTCATATCGTCCGGCGGCAAACGGATCGGAAACGGCCATGCTTACCTCTGGTGCGCTTCGGAAACCTCGGGACACGCACGGGCGCATGCCGCCGGCATTCGCTGGGTCGGCTGACCGGAATCCGCGGGGGTCAATGGTCGGTGTCAGTAAACACCAGGTTCGTTACTTGAGGCCAGCATTGCCTTGGATTTGGCAGGATAAGTGCTAGTTTTGGCACGAATTCGCACAGTACGACACATGACGAGACAAACGGGTACGGATGGCGATCGTCCGCACAAATGACGGCGGAGACAGAAGTGGCAGCAAGGCCTGTCGGCCACTCGGTGCGCGTTATCGCGATGCTGATGTATCCGGGTGTGGCGCCGCTTGATGTGGCGGGTCCGCTGCAGGTGTTTGGTGTTGCCAATTTCCTCAGCAAGCAGAAGTTGTATGACGTGGTGACGGTGGCGCTGACCGCGGCACCGGTCTCGACGCCGATCGGCCTGGCCCTGATGCCCGCTTGCGCAATGGCGGCGCTGCCGCTGCCGGTGGATACGCTGCTGGTATCGGGCGGCGGCGGGCCGGATGCCGGGACGCAGCCGGAGATCCTGGACTGGTTGCGGCGGACCGCGCCGCGGGCGCGGCGGTTCGGCTCGATCTGCACGGGCGCCTTCGCGTTGGGCGCGGCCGGGCTGCTGGACGGGAAACGCGTGACGACCCACTGGGATTTCGGCGCCGAGTTGGCGCGGCGCTATCCGGCGGCGATCGTTGACATTGACCCGATTTTCATCCGCGATGGCGATCTTTACAGTTCGGCGGGTATTTCGGCGGGGATCGACCTGGCGCTGGCGCTTGTCGAGGAGGATCAGGGGCGGAAGCTGGCGCTGAACATCGCGCGCTATCTGGTGCTGTATCTCAAGCGGTCCGGCGGGCAGGCCAGGCTTTCCCTGAAGTTGGTTGCCGATCGATGCGGGTTCGGGACGGCGGTTGCGATGCAGCGGGCGTTTGTCAGGCGCATCGGCGTGACACCGCGGCAGTATCGCGAGAATTGGAACCACACTGTGTCGGCGCAAGTTTGAAGTGTCACAAAGCGGCCTCTGATCGACCGGACAGGGTTACCCGACTGCTCACCTGGCGCCGCCTTTACGCCGCAGGCGCATTGCTCAGGCCATTGGCGTTCCTGGGGAAGCGTCTGCACGCAGCCGTGGTCACGATCCACGGCGACGCGCTGCACGCGATCAGCTTCCGCAAGGCCGGCCGGAAGGAGGTGAGGTGGTATGAGAGTTCTGTTTCGCGCGCGCCGCTGGCAGGCGCTGATGAAAAAGCTCGGCGTGCAGGACGAAATCTTTACTGCATCAGGGCACGCATGCGTTCGGAAACATCCGCAACCAATGCGGTGTAGCGCGGGTCGGTGCGGCGTGAGGGGCCGGCCGGCAGGTCCACCTGGACCTCCTGGGCGATGTGCCCGGGGCGGGGGGTCATGAGCAGGATGCGCCGGGCGAGGAATGCCGCCTCGTAGATCGAGTGGGTGACGAACACGACGGTGCAGGCCCGGGCGCGCCAGAGCGAGAGCAGGTCCTCTTGCAGCTTGTGGCGGGTGAACTCGTCGAGGGCGGCGAAGGGTTCGTCCATCAGCAGCAGGCGGGGCTGGGTGACCAGGGCGCGGGCGAGGGAGACGCGCATGCGCATGCCGCCGGAGAGCTGGCGGGGACGGGCGTTTTCGAAGCCTTGCAGGCCGACCTGTGTGAGGGCGGCGTGTATGTCGGGCATCGCGCGGCTGCGGGTGTAGCCGCGCAGGCGCAGTGGCAGGAAGACGTTGTCGGCGGCGGTTGCCCAGGGCAGCAGGGTGGGGTCCTGGAAGACGAAGCCGATGTCTCCGGGTTCCGGCTTGTGCCCGTCGTCCCAGTCGAGCGCGCCGGCATCGGGCTGATCGAGGCCGGCGATGAGGCGGAGCAGGGTGGATTTGCCGCAGCCGGAAGGGCCGGCGAGGGCGACGAAGTCGCCGGCGTCGATGCGGGCGGAGACGTCGCGCAGGGCTTGCAGATTTGGGAACTGCCGCGTCACGTGGCGGAGGGTGAGCATGGTCTGGACTGACCGTCAGCGTTCCGGCCCCGAGCGGTCCCGGCCGCGCAGTTGAGCGCGGAGCAGCGCGCGTGCCTCGTCGTCGCTTTGGGCATCTCGCTGTGCTCCGACGTTGCGGTCGTTCGCGAAGGCCATGTCGAGAATATGATCCGCCGATTGTATGCGACCGGCCGCTTCGAGTTCACGTAGGAGGTCGCCGGTGGAGAGCGCCATGACATGCTCGGGCAAGGCGCGCACGAAGCGCCGCTTACGGAGGTCGGCATCCTCAAACAACAAAATTGCTTCCAGGTCTGGGTCTGCAGCGACCGCCGCGTTGAGGGTCTCGAGCGCGGCCTGCTCTCCCCGGCCCCGCGAACGGGTGCGCGGGTTTATTGCCCGCAGTGCCTGATATTCAGCGAAGACGGAGGTAGGAGCGATTTCCACCTGACCACGATGGCGACGGACCCATTGGACGACCTGGTCCGCGCCAAGTTTCGCGAGGTCTTCCGTCACCTCGGCGTAAACCATGTCGGGAATGATGACGGGGACGCTGGGCATGGTAAGGCACTCCAACGCTTCACCTGCCGCCAGCGTGATTAGCGGGGATGCGTCGGTGACGATGAGCCCAAGGCGGGAGGCCAAGGCGGCGCGTCACCGCGTGGATTGGAGCGCCGCTCGGATGGCGGCACGGCCTCGTTCGCGGGCGGCGACGTTCGGGCCATCCATCGGGGCGATCGGCGGGCGGAGCCCCAGCGCGCCAAGGGCGGCGAGGACATCAAGGTAGTTGTCGAAGCCGCGCGCTCGCAGGGTGGACCAGGAGATCTCCGCGGCAGCGTAGCGGCGGATCAGCGTCTCACGCTCGGTTTTGGTCATCCTTGCGGCTCCATTGCTCTCCGATGATGGTCGGTTCGGCATGGAGTGCAAGCCGGTGGTGGAGGGCTGGTGCGTAGATGTCCGGGTCCCCCGGGTCCGGCCAAAGGCCGGCCCGAGGGCATGCTTCGCCCGGCCATGACGGTGGGGGCGGCCTCAGCCGACTTGCCCATGGTTCGCTACACTGGGAAGGTGAAAGCCGCGATCATCGGGCTTGCGGGCCCGCGCCTCGCGCCGGAGGAGGCGCTGCTGCTGCGCCGGCACGCCCCGGCGGGGGTGATCCTGTTCGCGCGGAACGTGGAGACGCCGCAGCAGCTTGGGGCGCTGATCGCCGATATCCGCGCGGAGCAGCCGCAGGCGCTGGTGATGGTGGATCAGGAAGGCGGCCGGGTGGCGCGGCTGCGGCCGCCGCACTGGCGTGCCCACCCATCCGCGGCCAACTGGCCCGGGGTGGGGCACGTGCCGCGTTCCTGTCCGGTGTGCTGATCGGGCTGGACGCGGCGGCGATGGGGTTCGACGTGGTGGCGGCCCCGGTGCTGGACCGGCGGATGCCGGGCGCCTCGGACGTGGTGGGAGACCGGTCGTTCGGGACCGATCCGCGCGAGGTGGCCCGGCTGGGCCGGGCGCAGGCGGACGGGCTGGGCGCGGCGGGGATGATCCCGGTGATGAAGCACCTGCCGGGGCATGGCGCGGCCAGCGTGGATAGCCATCACGCCTTGCCGGTGGTGCGCGGGCAGGACGAGGACGCCGATCTTCTGCCCTTTCTCTTGAACCGGGACCTGCCATGGGCAATGACAGCCCATATTCTGTACCCGGCGTGGGATCAGGAACACCCCGCCACCCTGTCGGCCCGCATCATCGAGCAGGTCATACGCGGGCGGATCGGGTTTGAAGGAGTTTTGGTGACCGACGATTTGGCCATGCACGCACTGACCGGCACACCCGCGGAACGCGCTCGCGCGGCGCTCGAGGCCGGCTGCGACATCGCGCTGTATTGCGCGGGGATTCCGGCCCGACGACCGCTGTGCTGGAGAGCTGCCCTCCCCTCACCGGGATGCGGAGACGCGGCTCGCGCTGGGGCGGGAATGGGCCGAGGCGCGCCGCGTGCCGCTGGATGGCGAGGGTCTCGCGGCCGAGCGGGATCGGCTGCTGGCGTGAACAGCGTCGTCGTTCAGCTCGCGCTCGCGGTCGTTCCGGCGATCCTGGCGATCACGCTGCACGAGGCGGCGCACGGCTATGCCGCGCTGGCGCTCGGGGACGACACGGCGAAAGTGGCGGGGCGGCTGTCGCTCAATCCGCTGGTTCATATCGACAAGTTCGGCACCATCCTGCTGCCCGGGTTTCTGCTGATTTCCCAACTGCTGACGATCGGGCGGGTGGCGTTCATGTTCGGCTGGGCCAAGCCGGTTCCGGTGGCGGCGTGGAAGTTCCGCAACCCTCGCCGGGGCATGATGGTGGTGGCGGCGGCCGGGCCGGCGATGAACTTCGTGCTGGCCTGGATCGGCGCCGCGCTGATGCCTCGGCCGCGGCTGTTTTATCCCGGTGCGCTCGGTTACCTGGACGCTGCCATGAGCCAGCACCCGGTGATCGGGACGTTCCTGTTCTATTTCATTCTGAGCAACCTGGTGCTGGGGCTGTTCAACCTGATCCCGATCCCGCCGCTGGATGGCGGGCGGATCGTGGTCGGTCTGCTGCCGCTGCCCCTCGCCCGCGTCTGGGCCCGCGTCGAGGGGCTTGGCATCGTCATCGTGCTGCTTGTCGTGTTCCTGCTCCCCGCCATGCTGGGGGATTTCGGCATCCGCTTCGATCCGTTCCATCAGGTGCTGGGAACGCTGCTGCCACGGGCGCTGTCGATCGTGCTTCGGCTGTCCGGCCATCCGGTCGGGACCGCGTATGAACAGCTCAGCCTCTGATCCGTCCCGCCTGGTGGTGCACCTGGACGGGTTCGAGGGACCCTTGGACCTGCTGTTGGAGCTTGCGCGGGAGCAGAAGGTCGATCTCGCGCGCATTTCGGTGCTGGCGCTGGTGGAGCAGTTCCTGGCGGTGATCGAGGCGTGCGGCTGGAGCTGGCCGCGGAATGGCTGGTGATGGCGGCGTGGCTCACCTGGCTGAAATCGCGCCTGCTCGTGCCGGCGGGAAGCGCCGACGCCGAGGAGGGCGAGGAAGCGGCGGGCTTATTGACCGAGCGGCTGCGCGCGCTGGAGGCGATCCGCGCGGCGGCGGCCTGGCTGAATGCGCGGCCGGTGCTGGGGCAGGACGTGTTCGCCCGCGGCGCGCCGGAGGATCACACGGAAATCGACCGCTCGCGGCTCGGCGCTTGATCTGGCCGGGCTGGTCCGCGCCTATCTCAGTGCCGCGCGTCGCGGTGCCGCGAACCGGCGCTACGCGCCGAAACGCCTCACCGTGTGGACGGTGAAGGAGGCGCTGATCCGGCTTTCCGCGATGCTGGGGTCGCTGCCGGACTGGACCAGCCTGGAGCGCTTCCTGCCGGGGCACCTGATCGACCCGGCCGAACGCCGGGCGGCGCTGGCCAGCACGTTGATGGCGGGGCTGGAACTGGCGCGGGACGGCGCAATCAGCTTCCGCCAGGACCGCGCCTTCGGCCCCATCCTGCTGCGACCGGGGCAGGACCGGCGTGAGCCTGAACGAAGACTGGCTGCGCCTGGCCGAGGCGCTGGTGTTCGCATCGGCCCAGCCGGTCAGCGCACGCGCACTCGGCGCAGATTCTGCCGGACGAGGCGGATGCCGAGGCGGTGCTGGCCGGCGTTGCGGGAGCGCTATGCCGGGCGCGGGGTGGAATTGGTGGAGGCGGGCGCCGGTTACATGTTCCGCACCGCGCCCGATCTTGCGGCGCAATTGCGCAAGGTGGTGTCGTGCCCCGCCGGCTGCCGCGGGCAGCCATGGAGACGCTGGCCATCGTCGCCTACCACCAGCCGATCACCCGGGCGGAGATCGAGACGTTTCGCGGCGCCAGCCTCGCGCAGCAGACATTGGACGCGCTGCTGGAGGCAGGACTGATCGCGCCTCGCGGACGGCGGGAAACGCCCGGGCCGGCCGACGATCTGGGGCACGACGCCGGCCTTCCTGGCGCAGTTCGGCCTGAAGGACCTGCGGGACCTGCCACCGCGGGAGGACCTGCTGACGGAGCAACCGGGGGCGGCGGTGGTTGACGAAGCCACGCCCCTCCCGCCCGAAGCGGCGGAGTGCTAATGTTTTTTCCCGACCAAATTCACGCGCCGCTGGAACGGCAAGCGGTTCCAGTCAAGCGCGATCTGGTCTAGCTACCCGCACGATGTTCGATTTCGCCTGGTCCGAAATGGCCGTGATCGCGGTGGTCGCTCTGATCGCCATCGGCCCCAAGGATATGCCCGTGGCGCTGAAGGCGTTCGCTGCCACGATCAAGAAGGCCCGCCGCATGGCGTCTGAATTCCAGACCCACGTCGATGAGATGATGCGTGAGGCGAACCTCGAGGAGGTGCGCCAGTCGTTGAACGAAATTCGCAATTTCGACGTGTCCTCGGCGGTGGAGAAGCATGTCGATCCGGATCACAGCCTGCGTGACAGCCTGTCCGACCCGTTCAGTGCGACCGTTTCGTCCCCCGCCGCGTCCGCCGAGACCGAGGCGCTGTCCCAATCCGACGTGGCGGAGATGGATCGACCCGCAGAAGCCGAAGCGCCGCGGCGGAGGCTCCGGCGTTCATTCCTCCGCAGATTGTCCTGGAAGCGCAGGAGACAGCACCGCGCAACGACGTGCCGGCCTTCGTGCCGCCCTCCTCCGCTCCGCCGCAGCCGTAGAGCCTGATCGTGGACAGCCTTAATCACATCGAAGACCCGATCGACGACAAGCCCATGCCGCTGCTCGATCATCTGATCGAGCTCCGGCGCCGGCTGATGTACTCGATGGCCGGGTTCCTGATCGCGTTCGGCGTGTGCTACTGGCTGAGCGGCCGGATCTACTTCTTCCTGGCCGAGCCGCTGGCGCATGTGCTGGTGACCAACGGCATGCCGGCGCCGCATCTGATCTACACGCAGCTCTATGAGGTGTTCTTCACCAAGATCAAAGTGGCCATGTTCGGTGCGGCATTCATCGCCTTCCCGATCATCGCCAACCAGATCTGGATGTTCGTGGCGCCCGGACTGTATCGCAGCGAAAAACGCGCGCTGCTGCCGTTCCTGCTTGCCAGCCCCGTGCTGTTCCTGATGGGCGCGTCGCTGGCGTATTACGTTGTGTTTCCGTTCGCGTGGAAGTTCTTCGCGAGCTTCCAGTCTCCGACCGGGGGCGGCGGCGTGCCGATCGAGCTGCTGCCGCGGGTGAGCGAGTATCTGGATTTGGTGATGAAGCTGATCTTCGCGTTCGGCATCACGTTCCAATTGCCGGTGGCGCTGACCTTGCTGGCGAAGGTTGGCATCGTCTCCCCGGCGGGGCTGAGCAGGTTTCGGCGGTATGCGTATGTCGGGATGTTCGTGGTCGCGGCGGTGCTGGCGCCGCCGGACGTCATCACGCAGTGCAGCCTGGCGCTGCCGTTGATCGCGCTGTACGAGATTTCGGTGTTCGCTGCGCGGATCGTGGCACCGAAGCGGGCGGAGGTGTGAGAGTGCGAGGGCGGGCCGCGCGGGTCATAGTTTCGATATAGGATTTCTGCTGGCGAGCCGCTGCTGGTTTCCGTCCTCGCGGGAAGCAACTGGCCCGTTCCGAAACCCGCCCCGTTGTGCCAAAAGCGCCCTATCATGCACGACATCCGTTCCATCCGATCCGATCCCGCCGGATTTGACGCCGCCATGGCCCGCCGGGGGCTGGCTCCGGTCACGCCGGAGATTCTCGCCCGCGACAACGAGCGCGCGCTCGGTGCAGACGCGGCTGCAGGAGTTGCAGGGCCGGCGGAACGCGCTGGCGAAGGAGATCGGGGCGGGGAAGCGGTCGGGGGCGGATACGTCCAGCCTGGAAGAGTGAGGCCACGGGGCTGCGGGGCGAGACCGAGGCGCCTGGAGCGACAGGCGGCGGAGCTGGATGAGGCGGTGACGCGACTGCTGGAGGTGCTGCCGAATTGGCTCGATCCCGATGTGCCGGATGGCGCGGACGAAGTCGGCCAATGTGGTGGTGGCGGTGCATGGCGCGCCGCGCGATCTGGGGTTCGAGCCGAAGCAGCATTTCGAGTTGGGCGAGGCGCTGGGACTGATGGATTTCGCCGCGGCGGCGAAGCTCGCCGGGTCGCGGTTCGTGGTGCTGCGGGGCGCTCTGGCGCGGCTGGAGCGGGCGCTGGGGCAGTTCATGATCGACCTGCACACGCGCGAACATGGCTATACCGAGATGGACGTGCCGCTGCTGGTGAACGACGCCACGGCGTACGGCACCGACAAGCTGCCGAAATTCGGCGACACGATGTTCCGCACGACGGACGGGCGGTGGCTGATTCCAACGGCGGAAGTGCCGCTGACCGCGATGGCGATGGGCGAGATCATTCCGGAGAGCGCGCTGCCCTGGCGGCTGACCGCGCTGACGCCGTGTTTCCGCAGCGAGGCCGGGGCGGCGGGGCGGGATACGCGCGGCATGCTGCGCCAGCACCAGTTCTACAAGGTCGAGATGGTTTCGGTGACGCATCCCGATCGCAGCGTGGAAGAGCAGGAGCGGATGACGGGGTGCGCGGAGGCGGTGCTGCGGGCGCTGGAGGTGCCGTTCCGGCGCGTGCTGCTGTCGTCCGGCGATACGGGGTTCGGCGCGGTGAAGACGTTCGACCTGGAGGTGTGGCTGCCGGGGCAGCAGGCGTGGCGGGAAATCTCGTCTTGTTCGAACTGCCGGGATTTCCAGGCGCGGCGGATGAATGCGCGGTTCCGGCCGACGGAGGGCAAGGGCGTGGGGTATGTGCACACGCTGAACGGCTCGGGCGTGGCGGTGGGGCGGGCGCTGATCGCGGTGATGGAGAATCACCAGCAGGCGGACGGGTCGATCCTGATCCCTCAGGTGCTGTGGCCCTATATGGGCGGGATGGAGCGGATAGCCCGATGAGCGCGATTCGAGCCGATCGCATATTCCGACGCGAAGCTGCGGCGGATCCTGTCGACGGTGCGCGTTATCGCCCTGGTGGGCGCGAGCGCGAACTGGAACCGGCCCAGCTATTTCGTGATGAAGTATTTGCAGGGGAAAGGCTATCGGGTGATCCCGGTGAATCCGGGGCTGGCGGGGCAGGAGCTGCTGGGCGAGCGGGTGTACGGGAATTTGCGGGAAATCCCGGACAAGATCGACATGGTGGAGGTGTTCCGGGCCTCGGAGGCGGTGCCGCCGATCGTGGATGATGCGATCGCCATCGGCGCGCCGGTGGTGTGGATGCAGCTTGGCGTACGCAACGACGAGGCGGCGGAGCGCGCGGAGGCGGCGGGGATCGAGGTGGTGATGAACCGCTGCCCGAAGATCGAGTACGGGCGGCTGGGCGGCGAGTTGTCCTGGAGCGGGGTGAATTCCGGTATCATTCGCAACCGTGCGCCGGAGGCGCCGACCCGGCCGCCGGAGCGGCGTGGAGCGCGAGCATGCCGTCGCAGAATGTGACATATGGGTTCGAGACGAAGGCGGTGCATGCGGGCGCGGCGCCCGATCCGACGACGGGCGCGCGGACGACGCCGATTTATCAGACCGCGTCCTACGTGTTCGACGACGTGGATCATGCGGCGTCTTTGTTCAACCTGCACACGTTCGGGTATATCTATTCGCGGTTGACGAACCCGACGGTGGCGGTGCTGGAGGAGCGCGTGGCGGCGCTGGAGGGCGGGCGAGCGGCGCTGGCCGCGGCATCGGGCCATGCGGCGCAGTTCCTGGTGTTCGCCACGATGATGGAGCAGGGGGACGAGTTCATCGCGTCGAAGAATCTGTATGGCGGATCGCTGACGCAGTTCGGGCTTTCGTTCAAGAAGCTGGGGTGGACGTGTCATTTCGCCGATCCGCTCGATCCGGAGAATTTTCGGCGGGCGCTGACGCCGAAGTGCAAGGCGATCTTTGTTGAGAGCCTGGCTAATCCCGGGGGGGTCATCGTTGATCTGGAGGCGATCGCGGAGGTCGCGCACGAGGCGGGGGTGCCGCTGATCGTGGATAATACGCTGGCGACGCCATATCTGTGCCGGCCGATCGAATGGGGGGCGGATATCGTTACGCATTCAACGACCAAGTTCCTGGACGGGCACGGCAATTCGCTGGGCGGGATCATCGTGGAGTTCGGGCCAGTTCGACTGGTCTCGGGGCGGGCGGTTTCCGGCGCTGACCGAGCCGGAGCCGGCGTATCATGGCTTGCGGTTTTACGAGAATTTCGGTGATTTCGCGTTCACCACGAAGGCGCGCGCGGTGGCGCTGCGGGATTACGGGCCGACGATGGCGCCGATGAACGCGTTCCTGACGATCACCGGGATTGAGACGCTGCATGTGCGGATGGACCGGCACTGTGCGAATGCGCTGGCGGTGGCGCGAGTATTCTGGAGGGCCATCCGCGGGTCGGGTTGGGTTTCGTATGCCGGGTTGGAAACAGTCCGTATCACGCGCTGGCGCGGCGTTATCTGCCGAACGGGGCCGGCGCGGTGTTCACGTTCGGCGTGCGGAGCGGGTACGAGGCGGGGAAGCGGCTGGTGGAGAGCGTGCGGCTGTTCTCGCATCTGGCGAATATCGGGGATACGCGCAGCCTGATCTTGCATCCGGCATCGACGACGCATCGGCAGCTTTCGGATGAGCAGCGGGCCGCGGCGGGTGCGGGGGATGACGTGATCCGGCTGTCCGTCGGGCTGGAGACCGCGGCCGATCTGATCGCCGATCTGGATCAGGCGCTGGAGCGGGCGGGATGATCGCGTCTGAACGTGTTCTGATCCTGGATTTCGGCAGCCAGTTCACTCAGTTGATTGCGCGGCGCGCTGCGCGAAGTCCGGGGTGTATTGCGAGATCTGGCCGTGCAATGCGGAGCCGGCAGCGCATCGCGGCGTGGGAGCCGCGGGGGGTTATTTTGTCGGGCGGTCCGGCTTCGGTGCATGAGGCGGCATGCGCCGCTGGCGCCGGAGGTGGTGTTCCGACTGGGCGTGCCGGTGCTGGGCATTTGTTATGGCGAGCAGTTGCTGTGCCAGCAGCTCGGCGGGGCGGTGGAGGGATCGGATCGGCGGGAGTTCGGGCGGGCGTTCGTCGATGTGACGGACGAGTGCGCGCTGTTCGACGGCGTGTGGCCGGTGGGGTCGCGCGAGCAGGTGTGGATGAGCCATGGCGACCGGGTGGTGCGGATGCCGCCGGGGTTCCGCGCGGTGGCGGCGACGGACAACGCGCCGTTCGCCGCGATTGCTGATGATGCGCGGCGGTTCTATGGCGTGCAGTTTCATCCGGAGGTGATGCACACGCCGCACGGCGCGGCGCTGCTGCGCAATTTCACTCATGGTGTGGTGGGGCTGTCCGGGTCGTGGACCATGGCGGCGTTCCGCGAGACGGAGATCGCCCGGATTCGCGCGCAGGTGGGGGGCGGGCGGGTGATCTGCGGGCTGTCGGGCGGGGTGGATTCGTCGGTCGCGGCGGTGCTGATCCATGAGGCGATCGGCGAGCAGTTGACGTGCATTTTCGTCGATCACGGGCTGCTGCGGCGGGCGAGGCGGACGAGGTGGTGAGCGACGTTCCGTGACCGGTTCAACATCAGGCTGGTGCATCGCGATGCGTCGGAGTTGTTCCTGGCGGCGCTGGAGGGCGTGACCGATCCGGAGGTGAAGCGGAAGACGATCGGGCGGCTGTTCATCGAGGTGTTCGAGGAGGAGGCCGGCGAAGCTGGGCGGCGCGGATTTCCTGGCGCAGGGGACGCTGTATCCGGACGTGATCGAGAGCGTGAGCTTCACCGGCGGGCCGTCGGTGACGATCAAGTCGCACCACAATGTCGGCGGGCTGCCGGAGCGGATGCGGATGAAACTGGTGGAGCCGCTGCGCGAGCTGTTCAAGGACGAGGTGCGGGCGCTGGGGCGGACGCTTGGGCATGCCGGAAGCGATCGTCGGGCGGCATCCGTTTCCGGGGCCGGGGCTGGCGATCCGCATTCCGGGCGCGGTGACGCGGGAGAAGCTGGAGCTGCTGCGGCGGGCGGATGCGATCTTCCTGGAGGAGATCCGGGCGGCCGGGCTGTACGACGCGATCTGGCAGGCGTTCGCGGTGCTGCTGCCGGTGCGCACGGTGGGGGTGATGGGGGATGGGCGCACCTATGACCAGGCGTGCGCGCTGCGGGCGGTGACGAGCACGGATGGGATGACGGCGGATGTGTATCCGTTCGACATGGGGTTTCTGACGCGGGTGGCGAGCCGGATCGTCAATGAGGTGCGGGGGATCAATCGGGTGACGTACGATATTACGAGCAAGCCGCCTGGGACGATCGAGTGGGAGTGAGGGCGGCGTCATGACGAGAGTGCGCGTTGCAGGTTTTTCCGTTTCGCTTGACGGTTTCGGAGCGGGGCCTGAGCAAAGTCTCGAAAATCCGCTCGGCAAGCGTGGGCGGGAGCTGCACCCGTGGTTCATCCGTACGCGCTCCTTCCAGGCAATGTTCGGCAAGAGCGGCGGCTCAGGCGGTATCGATGATGACTATGGGCGCCGTTCGATGGATGGGTTCGGCGCCTTCATCCTCGGCCGCAATATGTTCGGGCCGATCCGCGGTCCCTGGCCGGACGAGAGCTGGAAGGGCTGGTGGGGCGACAATCCGCCCTATCACGCGCCGACCTTCGTGCTGACGCACCATCCGCGCGATCCGATCGAGATGGAAGGCGGCACCACCTTCTTCTTCGTGACCAACGGGATCGAGGCGGCCTTGGAACAGGCGAAGCTTGCCGCCAATGGTCGCGACGTGAAGATCGGCGGTGGCGTCGAGACGGTGCGCCAATATCTTCGCGCCGGACTCATTGACGAACTGCATTTCGCATTCTCCCCGGTCGTGCTTGGGCAAGGCGAAGCGATGTTCGCTGGGATCGACCTGCCGGCCCTTGGCTACCGCGTCACCGAACATCAGGCGACCGAGCACGCCACCCACATCGTTCTCGGCCG